>CAVQUN010000004.1:0-375330 GCA_963716935.1 uncultured Actinomycetes bacterium
TAGACCATCTCCTCGTCGAGCTCGCCGACCCGGCGCCCGTCCTGCGTGAACACGCCGAACAGCCCACGGTCCGGGATCGTGCCGCCGCTCGCGATCGCGATGCGCCCGGCGCCCTCGCGCGCGCGGATGACGTCGGTCCGCCGGTCCCACACGATCCGGGCGCGGAGCTCCGCGAACTCGTCCGACGGATATCGGCCGGCAAGCAGGTCGAGCACGTTGCGCAGGAGCTCGTCCGAGAGCTCGGCGAAGTTCGCGGCGCTTCGCACCACCCGTCCGAGCTCGTCGACCGTCCACTCGTCGACCGCGCACATCGCAACGATCTGCTGCGCGAGCACATCGAGCGGGTTCCGTGGGTAGCGGGTCTCCTCGATCAGCCCCTCGAGCATCCGCTTCACGACGACCGCGGCCTCGAGCAGGTCGCCGCGGTACTTCGGGAAGAGCTTCCCGCGGGAGGGCTCGCCGACCTTGTGGCCGGCGCGGCCGATCCGCTGGAGCCCTCGGCTCACCGACCCGGGGGACTCGACCTGGACGACGAGGTCGACCGCGCCCATGTCGATGCCGAGCTCGAGCGAGCTCGTCGCGACGATCGCCCGCAGCATCCCGCGCTTGAGCCGGTCCTCGATGTCCAGGCGCTGCTCGCGCGCGATCGAGCCATGGTGGGCCGCGACGAGGTCCTCGCCCGCGAGCTCGTTCAGGCGGGCCGCGAGCCGCTCGGCCAGGCGCCGGGCGTTCACGAACACGATCGTCGACCGGTGAGCCCGGATCAGCTCGAGCAGGCGCGGGTGGATCGCCGGCCAGATGCTCATCCGCTCCGGCGCGGCGCCGGGGGCGATCGACTGCGGCTCCTGGACGACCGTGCCGAGCTCGGACATGTCCTCGATCGGGACGACGACCTCGACCTCCATCGGCTTGCGGTGCCCGGCATCGACGATCGTGACCGGCCGCGGTTCGGCGGACGTCTGCCCGCCGAGGAACCGCGCGATCTCCTCGAGCGGCCGCTGCGTCGCCGACAGGCCGATCCGTTGCGGCGGCTCGTGCGCGATGGCCTCGAGCCGCTCGAGCGAGAGCGCGAGGTGCGCCCCGCGCTTGGAGCCCGCGAGCGCATGGATCTCGTCGACGATGACCCAGCGGACGCTGCGCAGGATCTCGCGCGTGCGGGAGGTGAGCATCAGGTAGAGCGACTCGGGCGTCGTGATCAGGATGTCGGGCGGCCTCGTGGCGATGCGCCGGCGCTCGTTGGCCGGCGTGTCGCCGGTCCGCATGCCGACGGTCGGCAGGTGCAGCTGGACCCCGAGGCGCTCCGCGGCCAGGCCGATGCCGGTGAGCGGCGCCCGCAGGTTCTTCTCGACGTCGACGGCGAGCGCCCGGAGCGGCGAGATGTACAGGACGCGGCAGCGCTCCTCGGCCCGGGGGGGCGGATCCGAGGTGAGCCGGTCGAGCGCCCACAGGAACGCCGCGAGCGTCTTGCCCGACCCGGTGGGCGCGAGGATCAGCGTGTGGGAGCCCTCGGCGATGGCGGGCCAGCCGCGGTCCTGGGCCAGAGTAGGCGCCTCGAAGGTGGCGTCGAACCACGCCCGGACCGGCGCGGAGAACCGCTCGAGGCTCACGGCGCACACGGTACCGCGCCCCGCGGACACGCTCGGGGCCGCCGGTAGGATGCGAACCATGCCCCGTGCCCGCCTGGCGTTCGCGTCCGCCCTGGTGGCCGGCGCGCTGCTGGCCGCCGCGCCGGCGCTCGCCCAGTCCGAGGCGCCGGGCTCGGAGCCGCGCGACCAGATCGTGCTCTCGGGCGACGTGAACGTGCATCGGGGCGAGGACGTCGGGGAGGTCGTGGTCCTGCACGGCACGGCGGTCGTGGCCGGCGTCGTGCACGGCGACGTGGTCGTCCTCGACGGCCGGATCGAGGTCACCGGCCAGGTGAGCGGCAGCGTCGTCGCGATCAGCGGGTCGGTCACGATCGGGCCGAACGCCCAGATCCTCGGCGACGTGCTCGCCCGCGACCGGCTGCTGATCGCCGAGGGCGCCCGGATCGACGGCGACGGTGCACGAGGGGGCCGCGTTCACGTGGCGGACGTCGATCGACGTCTTCGGGCCGTTCGCCGCGTGGTTCGCGATCGCGATCTCGACGCTGGTGCTCGGCGCGCTGCTCGTGCTGCTCGCGCCACGCGGCGCCGATGCCGTCGCCGCCGCCGCGACGGGCTCGGCGCTCGCCTCGGGTGGGTTCGGGCTGCTCACGTTCGTCGGGCTGCCGGTCCTCGCGCTGCTCGGGGTCGTGTCCCTCGTGGGCCTGCCGCTCGGCCTCGCACTCCTGCTCGCGCTCGCGCTCCTGTACTCGGTGGGGTTCGCGTGGAGCGTCTACACGGTCGGCCGGAGCATCTGGCGCGAGCCGCGCTCGCGATGGCTCGCGCTCCTGTTCGGGTGGGTGATCGTCGCCGGGCTCTCGGCGATCCCGTACGTCGGCGGATTCGTGTGGTTCGTGGGCGCGGTGCTCGGACTCGGGGCCACGCTCGTGGCGAGCTGGCGCGCCCGCCGGGTCGGGGGCCGGCACCGCCCGGGTGGGAAGATGCAGCCCGAGCCGGTGGTCGTCCTCACCGAGGAGGCGGTCCCCGAGCCGATGATCACCGAGCGCGCGATGGGGGAGGAGGGGACCGGGATATGAGCGAGGCCGACCTCCGCGCGGTACCGCTGTTCGCCGAGCTCGACGACGAGCACCTCGAGCGGATCGCGGCGATGAGCACCGAGTTCGACGTCGACGCCGGCTACGTGCTCGCCGAGCGCGGGCAGCCGGGCTCGGGCATGTTCGTGATCCTCGACGGCAGCGTGGAGATCGAGGTCTCGGGCGGGCCGCCCGTCGTCCTCGGCCCTGGGGAGTTCGTCGGCGAGCTCTCGCTCCTCACCGACCTGCCGCGCCTGGCACGCGTGCGGCCGACGACGCCGGTCCGCGGGCTCGCCATCGACCGCGCGACGTTCGACGCGCTCCTGCGCGAGGAGCCGCGCATCGCGGTCGCGATGCTGCCCGTGCTCGCCCGCCGGCTCGCCGCAACCGACGCGAGGGTCTAGGAGCGCCGTCGGAGCAGGGCGAAGCAGCCCGACGAGCGCGCCGAACACCGCGCCGAACACCGCCGCCTGCTTCGTCGACATCAGCACGCGCGCGCCGTCCTCGATCGTCACCCGGGGAGCGAGCACCATCCCCACGAAGGCGCCGCTGCGAATCTGCGCCTCGCCCGCGATCACCGACTGCGTCCCGCCGTTGGTGAACGAGACGGTCCCGCGCGCGAGCACCGGCCCGCACCCGCCGTTGTGGATCGACACGTCGCCCGAGCACATCACCGGCCCGCAGAGCCCGTTGGTGATCGCCACGTCGCCCGTGGTCATCATCGGTCCGGCCGCCGCCTGTTCCAGCCGGACATTGTGGGCCGAGATCGCCCCGATCAGCGATCGCTCCATCGTCACGTCGCCCGCCGCCTCCAGCGTCCCGACGACCCTCCCGTGCTCCTCGCGCTCGTCCATCCGAGTCACCTCCGGGCGACATCGTAGGTACGCTCGGCCGGTGAGCGCGAACCGGACCTTCCTGCTGCTCGGCTCGGGCGAGTTCGAGCCCTGGTCGGAGGAGGTGGAGCGCGAGGCGCTCGGCGGCCGGGCGGGCCACGTCGCCATCTGCCCGACGGCGAGCGCCCCGGAGGGCGACGAGGTCTTCGAGCGGTGGGCGGGCATGGGGCTCGAGCACTACGCCGCGATGGGCGTGCCGGCCGAGGTGGTCCCGCTTCGGACGCGAGCCGACGCCGAGGACCCCGCGTCGGCGGCGTCGATCGAGAAGGCCGCGATGGTCTTCTTCTCCGGCGGCAATCCCCGGTACCTCGCCGACACCATCGCCACGACGCCGTTCTGGGAGGCCCTCGTCGAACGGCTCGACGCGGGGACGGTCTACGCGGGCTGCAGCGCCGGCGCGATGGTCGCGAGCCGCAGCCCCGACGCGCGGCCGCGGTTCGGGGCTGCGTGGGCGGCCGGGCTGAGTCTCGTGCCGGGCGGCTCCTTCCTCCCGCACTGGGACAGGGCCCGGCACATCCCGGGCCTGCGGGCGTTCGCGACGGCGAAGGCGGGCGGGGGGTGGTTCGCGGGGATCGACGAGCGGACCGCGATCCTCGGCGACGGCGCCGACTGGCGCGTGTTCGGGCTCGGGAGCGTCACGTTTCGGCTGGACGGGACGACGCGGCGGGTCCCGGCCGGCGAGGTGTTCTCGACGCCGGCCTGAGCGCCTCGAGCCGGGCTATCCTTGTTCGGCGTGAGCTCGACGGAGGATCCGGTCGCGCCGGGACGGCGCCCGACGTGCTTCCTGTGCGGACGCCCCACCTACGACCCCGACAAGAAGGAGCGGCCGTGGGTGCGTGCGACCGCGGGAGGCAGGCAGGTGCTGGTCTGTCCTCGGTGCCAGGAGGAGCGGCCGGATTGGGCGGTGCAGCTCGACCGGTGCGAGGTCTGCGGAGCGACGCGGCTGTCCGCGATGCTCGGCAAGGTCGTGTGCCGGGCGTGCGGCCACGTCCGTGGCGATCCCGTCGAGCTCTCGTGGACGACGGGCGCTTAGCTCAGCTGGAAGAGCGCTTCCCTTACAAGGAAGAGGCCGGGGGTTCGAGTCCCTCAGCGCCCACCAATCGAAACAGACCGGGTAGACGGCCGAATCCGCCCCCGCCGACCGTGTTGACGTTGTCGCCGGGGAGTAAGAGGAACGTTCAAATGATGCGTGCGAACCGGCTCTACATGAAACGAGTCCAAAGAGAGAGGTTCGAGTCCCGACCCACGAGTGGGCCTGGTCGCTTCGGCCCAGGCGACCTCGACAAGGTGCCGCGCAACGCCCCTGCCCGTGCGGCAGCGGCAAGAAGTACAAGAGGTGCCATGGCGCCGTGGCCTGAACGATCCCGATCTCCTAACGGGTTGAGGGGGCGGCCCTGTGGCGGGGCCGCCCCTCGGGGTGGGGGTGAAACGCTCGATCAGGGCAGCGGGTTACGGCCGTGTGTTGGTTCCCAGCCGCCGGCCGTTCCGCCGTCGGTCGTCGGAGAACCCGCGGGCTCGCGTCCCGGGTTCGCGCGGCCCGAGTCCTCGATCTGCTGCCCGGACTCGACGGTGCTCGTTGCGCCGGTCTCGTCCTGGCCGGTGAACGCGACCCAGAGGGTGATCGCGACCGCCGCCACGACGATGGCCGCTACGATCGCGAGCCAGGTGCGCGTCGGGATCCCTCGAGAGACCCTCAGTGCTCCGGATCCGGTGCTCATGGCATCCTCCTCGTGTGGCTGTCCGTTGACGGCAGCCTAGGAGCGTCCGCTCACGCCCTCGGTGGTCGCGGGCACCATCTCGACGTGACGTCCGGCATGCCTTCGTCCACGAGGGTCCGATCTTCGAGTGTGCGCGGTGTGTCCTCGCGTCCGAATCTGGGCGCGGCTCCGTCATCGGAGCTTCGGCAATCAGAGTGGCATAACGTTGCCGATGTCGAGCACGATGCGCGCGCTCCGGCTCACGTTGCACGACGACGCCGTCGGCCTTGCTCGCGCTCCTCAAGCCACGCGCCGAACGCGATGCCCCCACGACAAACTCGGCCCGGTGCTACCCACGTTCGGTCGCTCCTAGGGCTTCTTGGAGCCCAGACGAATGCGCATAGCGGCAGCGTGCGACTCACCTGAGTGTAGATGGGCGACGGCCGATTGATGATGGACTCCTACAACTCGGTATGTAGCCTCTCGGCGAGATCTCGCGTCTTCGGTCTGCAAGGCTGGGTCTGCCCGCAATGTCACCGCGGTAGGGGAGGGCAGCGATGAGGACGTTCAGGAGACGCGCCGCAACGCTTGCGCTTGTGCTTGTTTCAGGACGCTGGCGGGGGCGCCAGGCGCGTTCGCTGCACCTGGAGGCATCATCCTTGCTTCCACGTCTGACTCTGGGGTCAAGGGCAACGGTGCGAGCATCGCCACGGCCGTGTCGGCCGACGGGACAAGGGTGGCTTTCATATCGTTCGCCTCCAACCTAGATCCGGCTGACACCGCACCCTTTGGGTCCGATATCTACGTGAAAGACCTCACCACAGGGGACATCACCCTGGCCTCCACCTCGGTCATGGGAATCCACGCCAACGGCGAGAGCTTCGGGGCATCCCTGTCGGGCAGATAGCTGGTGCGCTGGAACGCCCGGGCCGCAAGGAACGACGGACGCACCTTGGCCAGGTGCTCCTTGAGGATCGTGATCCCGCCGGAGTAGCCGTCCCGGCGAAGGTGCTGGAGCACCACGGTCGCCGGCACCTTCGGGTCGGCGTCCAGCATCGCTGCGATCTGGCCCGCGAACGGATCCACGAGCGAGGACGTCCCCCGTCGCTCGTAGCGAGGCGGCTCCGAAAGGCCGAGCAGGCGGTGCACGGTCGTGTGGCTCATGCGCAGGCGCCGAGCGATCGCTCGCTTCGGGACGCCCTCGCGGTCGAGGCGGTGAACCTCAGCCCAGTCCTGCACTCCGAACACCTCTTCCTCCTCGGGTCGCCGGATCGACCCGAGCATCGGTCGGAACCTGGGCTTCGCTCCGGAAGAGCGTCCAGGTTTCAACCGGCGAGAGGTGTCCAGTCTTCAACCGGCGTCGACAGACCTCATCTTCGAATCCGCCGACCCGAGAATGAGAACTGTTTGAGCTCTTTGCTCCGTCCGTGGCGCCGAGCACGACGGAGTCACCACGTGGAGCGACTGACGAGCCGCTCCGAGGTTCGCCCGCCCTTCTCAGACTCAATTCTTCGTCCGTCGAACTCAGAGTGCTGGCCTGAGCGAGACCTGGCGCTTCCTCCGCCCGCACTTGATACTTGGCGCCGGAAAGGTGCCGAGTGACCGATCGCAACGATCCAGGCAGCACCGAGGGCTCGAAGGACGTTCCCGCAGACATCCGAGCCTTCCTGATCGCCGACGTGCGCGGGTACACCCTCTTCACTCAGGAGCGGGGTGACGAGGCGGCCGCGAAGCTCGCTGCGAAGTTCGCGCACGTCGCACGGGAGGGGGTGGAGGCTCGAGACGGTGAGGTGATCGAGCTTCGCGGCGATGAGGCGCTGTGCGTCTTCGCCTCGCCTCGCCAGGCGATCCGGGCCGCGGTCGAGCTCCAGGACCGGTTCGTGGAGGAGACCCTCGCCGACCCGACACTCCCTCTCGCGGTGGGCATCGGCCTCGACGCGGGCGAGGCGGTCCCGGTCGAGGGCGGCTACCGAGGCGGGGCACTGAACCTCGCCGCCCGACTGTGCGGGCAGGCCGGTCCGGGAGAGATCGTGGCCAGCCGGGAGATCGCCCACCTGGCGCGGCGGGTGGAAGGCATCAGGTACACGGATCGGGGAGAGGTAAGCCTCAAGGGGCTGGCCGAGCCGGTCACGGTGATCGAAGTCTCGTCCGAGGCGGCCCCCGCCGCCGCCCGACTCGCACCATTCATGGCGAAACGGGAACCATCCACGCCCGCCCCGTCGCCCCGATCACGTATGCGACGGCGGCTGCTGGTTGCCTCCCTCGCGTTCGTGGTGGTGGCGGTGGCCGTGACCGTCCCCATCGTGCTGTTCGGAGGCGAGTCTGATCTGACCGGCGTGGCGCCGAACTCGGTAGGCGTGATCGATCCCGCGACCGGGGACATCCTCCGCTCGATCGAGCTCCCGTACGCCCCGGGGAGCATGGCCGAGGGGGAGGGCGCGGTCTGGGTCACGGCCCCCGACGACGGGAAGGTCATGCGGATCGACGTGCAGACCGAGGCGGTGGTCGATTCGACTCCAGTTGGAAGCGCCCCGGCCGGCATCGCTGTGGGCGAGGGAGCGGTGTGGGTGGTGGACAGTGCCGGCCCATCCCTGATCCGCGTCAGCCCGGACACGAACGAGGAGGTCGACACGATCACCGTCGGCAACGGGCCGGTCGGGGTGGCCGTGACGGCCGGCGCCGTGTGGGTCACCAACCGGCTCGACGGTACGGTCTCCCGGCTCGATCTGGCAACCGATGAGGTGACCGCGATCCCGGTCGGCGACGCCCCGACCGGCATCGCCGCGGACGATGACGGGGTCTGGGTGGCGAACTCGGATGACGGCACCGTCGTTCGCATCGATCCCGCCACGAACGACGTCGGCACGCCTTCGTGCATGTCGGGAACCAGCCCGGGGCGGTCGCTGTCGGCCCGGACGGGGTGTGGGTGAGCAACACCTGGATGGGACGGTCTCTCGCGTCGATCCCGGTACGGGCGTGGAGACCAACAAGATCCCGGTCGGGCCTCGGCCCGTCGGCGATCGCC
The DNA here is from genome assembly GCA_963716935.1 of uncultured Actinomycetes bacterium. Lineage (GTDB taxonomy): Bacteria > Actinomycetota > UBA4738 > UBA4738 > HRBIN12 > CALGFI01. The sequence continues at coordinate 8,272 of CAVQUN010000004.1, forward strand.
TTCGCCGGGGATGCCGTATGGGTGGCCAACGAGTTCGACGGAACGATGTCTCGAGTGAACATCGGCGCCAGTGGCGAGCCCGAGACGATCAGCACGATCAGCGCCCCGCGCGGGGCGGCCGCCGTGGGGGAGGAGCTGTGGATCTCAGTCCGAGGAGCCGCAACGAGCCACCGGGGAGGCACGCTGCGAGTCGCAGCAGGCAGCTTGCAGCGATTCGGACCGGGTGGCGGCGCGGAGTCCAGCGACTCGATCGATCCCGCAGTCTCGACGAGCTGGTGGATCCTCATCAACACCAACGATGGGCTCGTCGGCTTCAAGCGGGTGGGAGGTCAGGCCGGCCAGACCCTCGTGCCGGACCTCGCCGTCTCCCTGCCCACGCCCGCCGATGACGGGAGGACCTACCGTTTCCAGCTCAGAGAGGATCTCCGATACTCCACCGGCGATCCCGTCCGAGCGAGCGACTTTCTGCAAGCGCTCGAGCGAGGCTTCCGGATCGAAGACTCCTACTTTCAAAGCTACAGCACGTTCGCCGCCATCGTCGGTGCCGCCGAGTGCACGGAGGCTCCCGCGACCTGTGATCTCTCCGAGGGTATCGAGATCGACGATGCCGCGGGAACGATCACCTTCCACCTCACCGAGCCAGACCCAGCCTTCCTCTACAAGCTCGCCCTTCCGCCCGCGTTCGCTGTGCCGGCCGGCACCCCGTCCACCGACATGGGGTCGACGCCGGTGCCTGCCACGGGGCCGTACATGGTCGATCGATATGCAGAAGGCGAGCAACTCGTCCTCGTGCGGAACCCGGAGTTCCATGCGTGGTATGCGCCCGCCCAGCCGAACGGCTATCCCGACCGGATCGAGGTGACCCTCGGGCTCTCTACCATCGAGCAGACGACCGCCGTGGAGAGTGGGAGCGCCGACTGGATGACCGACTCGTTCGCCCTCTCCGGCGAGACCATCGAAACCCTGGTCACGCAGTACGCCGGCCGAGTGCACCCGTACCCTGAGCAGGTCACGTTCTTCCTCGCCCTCAACACGTCGATGCCACCATTCGACGACATCGACGCGCGTCGGGCCGTCAACTACGCGCTGGATCGATCCGAGTTCGTCGATCTGGGCGGAGGACCCCAGCGCGTCAGAGCCACGTGCCAGTTCCTCCCGCCCAACCTCCCGGGGTATGAACAGTACTGCCCGTATACGTCGGATCCGAATCCGGCCGGACAATGGAGCGCCCCGGATATGGACCGGGCCCGGGCGCTGATCGAGGCCTCGGGCACGACCGGGGATACGGTGGTCTTCTGGCCTCCGGAACAGTTCACAGAGTCGCAGGGCATTACGTCGTCGGCCTGTTCGAGGAGCTTGGGTATCGAGTCACGGTTCGTGGAGGATGACGACGAGTTTACCGCCGCCGTGAGCAGGTCCCCCGATCGGGTCCAGGCCTCGGTCCGGCGGAACTCGGATTACCCGTCGGCCTCGGACTTCTTCCTCGGCGCGCCCCGATGCGGGTCACGATACAATCCGTTCTCCGCGGCCTTCTGCGATCGGGAGCTGGACGCGGCCATCGAGCGCGCCGAGCGTGCGCAGTCCACGGACCCCCAGTTGGCGGGAGAGCTATGGACCGCCGCCGACCAGATGCTCGTAGACCTGTCCCCGTGGGTGTTCCTTGTCAACCCGGTCGGCTTGGACTTCGTCTCGGCTCGCGTCGGCAACTACCAGTACAGCGCACAGTGGGGGATCCTCCTGGACCAGCTCTGGGTGCAGTAAGGGCCGGCCGAACAGGGGCTGGGTGTGTCGCAAGGATCCGTTCTGCGGCGACATACATGCAAAGCACGGAGCACCACGAGCGGGCGAGAGCTGATGGGTGGGGAAGTGCGCGAATCGGATCAACCGGTCAACACCTGGTCAAGGAGCCGACTGAACCAGGCGGCACTGGACGGTACTCCTGTGACGGCCGGAACCACCTTCGACCTGCGAAAGTGCTGGTCAGAGGGTTGCCCGAACCTTCCCTTACAAGGAAGAGGCCGGGGGTTCGAGTCCCTCAGCGCCCACGGAGAAACGCAGCGGCGGCGCGCGCCCCCAGCGGGGACGCTGCACTATCCGTAACACTGGCAGAAGTACCAACCTCCCCGCCAGCTCAGATAGTGGAGCTCGTCGATCTCGCTGGCGTCTCCGGTTCCGTCCACATTCTTGACGAGCCAGACCGTCTCTCCGTCGGTTGGGGTGTGTTCAAATGCGATTGTGCGCCGTCGGGTGACCAGACCGGATTGCCCCCGGCCAGGTCGGGGGGTGCCGGTGACTCGAAGAGCAGGCTCGGGGCCGAGCTATCGGGCGACTGGATCCCGATCTGCATCTGCCGGCCCTCGGGGCCTCCGGAGAACCTTCTCTCGTCGAGGGTGGCCGGCTCATCGTCGCCGGCGCTCGTAGACGTAGACGTTCGTCTGCATCCTCGACGATCGTCGACGTCATTCGGTCGCGGTGGCGACGCTGCGGAGGACTGGTGGGCCCCCGGTCTGTAAGACGATCGTCTGCCCATCCTGGACCACGACGGCTGAGCCGGATACCGCAAATCCAGGTCCCGCCGCTCCTGGGTAGTTAGGTTCGTCTCGCCGGACGCCACGTCAACGAGGTAGATCTCGTGTGCCCGAGTTTGCGGCGAGCCCCCCATATGCGATCCGGCGCCGTCGGGCCACCAACCCCGTACCTTCGCGTCGCCATGCGGAACACCTCCCGGATCTCATGAATCCTCGGAGTTTCTCTCTCTGCCTTGATGCATTCCAGGTCCTTGACGCGGAAGCAGCGGCCGAGGCCGAGCTTCATGCATGAGAACGCCGCGATCGTCCTCGATGGAATCTCTCCTAGTGGCGCGCTTCAACCAGGAGTACGCCGTTAGAGGTCGATGAGCCGGTCGAAGGCCAGGCCGCTGGAGCCTTCGCCTCGTCCGGTCTGCTTGCGGGCGCCCATCCAGATCCAGACACGTCCGTCGCGCCACCGGGTGCGCTGGTAGCACCGCGTCACTCGGGCGCCGGCGCGTGGCACCTCCTCCTCGTTGAGGTCGTACGGCGCCTCTGGGGGCTGGTCGAGGCCCGTGCGCATCAGCCAGGTGCGCGGCCGCACGAGCGGCGGAGTGTCCGTCTCGCCGGCGAGGACGCGCGGCATGGCGGCGCGGCGGAGCCGGACCTCGCGGTCGTCGCCGTCGAGGTGCATTGCGACGAACGGGATCCAGTGCTCTGGCACGCTGCCCATCAGCTGGTACCGCACGTGAGCGTCGTTCGCGGGCGAGGGCTCGGCCGGCGGCTGACCGTGCGCGCGCTCGAATGCGCGCTCGAACCACGCCCGCGTCTCGCGCGCGGCCTCGGCGCCGTACTTGGTGCCTCCGGACGCGAGGGGCACAGTCTTCTCGATGCCCCAGACCACGTTCGCCATCTCGTCGCGGATCAGGGCGACCTCGTCGAGCGGGCGTCCCTCTAGCACCTTCTGGGCCGTCGGGAGGATGGCGAGGCTGAGGTCGGCGGGGACGCCGTCGGCGCCGTGCAGCGTGCTCATGAGGAACAGGCCCCAACGCTTCCAGTCGTCCGCGGCCCCCCGGCCCGCAGCCTCGACCCACGTCCGCTCACCGAAGACGTCGGTGACAGCCACGCCGCGGACCGTGGCGATCGTCCCCGCGGGGATGGTGAAGGGGACGAGGAACCAGTCGTTTGCGTAGACGAGGCCGAAGTCGATGAGCAGCAGCTTGGCGAGGTCGGTGGTATCGGGTTTGATATCAGCGAAGTTTGTCCGGCCGTCCTCGAAGGCCCACCACCGCGTGTTGGGCATCCCGTTGAACGTCACGGACGTGGGGATCATCGTTACCGTCAGTGGCTTACCCACGCCGTCCGTCGTAGCCGCCGGATCGAGCTGGTGGTCGGTGGCGTCGACGTCCAGGCTGTACCAGTCGAGGTGCCCCTGATAATACTCACGCGCCACCATCACCTTCTGCTCGGCGGAACCGTCCTCCAGCTCGGCACCGCTCGGCGCGGCCGCAGCGAACTGGTACTCGAGGCTCGATGGCTGCCAGGCCGGCGAGCCGCCGGCGTCGTAGATCAGTCGGTTGAACCAGGCGACCAGCCGGTCGCCACGCTGGTTCACGACCGCCTGCTGACCGGCCACTGACGCGATCCCGTCGGCCGCCTGCCCGCCGCCGCGGATATGCGCGTACAAGGCGTACCCGTCCATCAGCCGCCCGGCCGCCGCAGAGTACGCCGACCAGGCCTCGGCGTGGGCCGTGACACCGGCGCCCGCCTCGTCTTCGGCGCTGGGGGAGACGACTGGGTACGCCGCGATGTAGCTGTCGCGGACCGCGGACCCGAGGTCGGCCACCAGCTTCAGCCAGTGCCGGCCGATCACCAGCCGCAGGTCGAGGGTGGGGATCACCGGCAGCCGCTCGACCTCTGCCTCCAGGGGCGTGGCGTCGTCGAAGGGCTCCGGTTCCTCCATACCCGCCTGGAAGGAGCGGATCCGCGTGGTGTCGACACGGGCGCGCACCAGGATCGGCGAGGCGGCGTCATCCCCCTGGAACTCGCCGATCTGCCACTGCCGAGTGAGCATCCAGAGCGCGTCGCGCACCTCGGTGCGCAGGGCCCGGTCGAAGTCCTCGGTGCGCGGCCTGCCCTCCAGGCGGTTCCACACGGTGATGCCGGGTAGCAATCGCTCCGCGATGACGGTGGCGAGGGCCTGTGTAATGAAGCCGGCCACGTCAGTTCCCCCCAATCGCGATGGGGTTGTTGAGGGCGAGGTCCGCGGCGATGGTCAGCTGACTGACCTGGGAGGCCAGCACGGTCGCGGGCAGCAGCCAGCCGTATGGCAACGAGTCCACGTGCCTCGGCTCGATCGCGCGCAGCTTGGCGAGGTCGAGGGTGTCGTTGAGCGCGTCCACGAGATCTTCCCAGCGCCAGCCGCCCCGGAAGTCTGTCGGCGTCACCAGCAGCATCGTCTGCGGCGCTTCCGTGCTGGGCCGGTCGAAGTGGAACGCGAGGCCGGTGTCGACGTCGTCGCCCGGGATCACCTCCGACCACTCGTCGAGAAGCAGGCCGCACATTGGCTGGGTGGGGTCGAACCCGCCCGGGAGGTGGGCGGTGTAGAGCAGGCGGTCCGACTCCGGACGCTTCCCCTCGGGCACCTCCAAGGCCCACCACTGCTCGCCGGCGACGTGCGGCAGCTGCATCGCCGTCAGGGTCGGCTCCGGGAGTCCCCACGCGTCGCTAAAGAGCTGCATCTGCTCCCACGCGGCCGCAGGCTCGCGCACCCTGGCCAGTCCGTGCAGCCAGGTGTCCACGGGGAAGTCGACACCCAGGCTGTCGAGGTGGTCGAAGATGTCGCCGCTCGCACTGGCCGCTGCGGCCGCGGCCACGACGCCCGCCACGGCCGGCTTCAGCTCGAACTCCGGCACGATCACAAACTCCTCTCCCAGCAGCGCCTTCGCGGCACGGGTCAGATGGTCGACCCGCTCCCGGGCGGTAGACGCGGCGGTGGCGGCGGTGAGGTGGTCGCCGGCCTCGGCGAGCCGGCGTTCCGCGGCGGCGGCGACTGTGACCGCGACGTCCCGGGCCGTGCGGACGACGTCGATGAGCAGGTCTTCCGCCTCAGTGAGCGAGAAAGGGGTGACGTCGAAGCCGTCGATCGGTAGCAGCGCGAGGATCTCCGCGCGGAGCGCGTGACAGGTGGTCGCGGTCGTCTGCCCAACGGCGCGAAGGTCGTCATGCCGGTCGCGGAAGGCCACCAGCGTCGTCGTCACCAGGACCGAGCGGTAGTCGTCCGGGAGCGCCGGTCGAGGGTCGATCGGCACGGTCGAGACGGCTCGCTCCGCCCGGCCGAGGATCCGGAAACGCTCGTCGTCTGAAGCGTCCAAGGGTCGGTCGTCGTCCTCCACCAGGGCGGCCGCGAACTCTGCCACGCGCCCGTCCCAACGACCGACGCGGTCGGCGACCGCGTCTAGCAGGGCCGTGAACGCCGCCTTCACCCCGTCGTAGAGCACGCCTCGTCCGGTCTGCGGGAGCCCGAAGAGGGCGGACCGCCGCAGCAGGTCCACGCAGTCGTCGATCCGCGTCTCGCCCCCGGACAGCAGCACGGGTCGCTGAGTCACCGGGTCGTCGAGCAGCGGTGTCAATCCGGCTACGAACGTCGTGAGGTCGCCGTGGAGGGTGTCGAGCTGGTTCATGACAGCCTCCACGCGGGTCCGGTCGGTAACGGGAGCGGCGTCGTCCGGGACGATCGCGTCGTTCGCAGGCGTTAGGTCGGTCGGGGCAAGCGGTCGCCCGCTGATGACCAGTCGACGCAGGGCGCGCAGCAGCGGCATCACCTCGAACACGCTGGTCGGAGCTGAACCGCGGACGAGGTAGCTGATGGTGACGGGACTGTCGGGCCGGATGTCGTGCACGGTCCGGATCCGTTCCACGACGCGCTCGTCGAGCTCTGCCATCGCGTCAAGCGAGTTGCCGACGACGGACACGACGTCGACGGGCCGCCAGCCCAGCTGGCGGAGGGTGACCGTGTCGCTGTCGGGGGCGCCGTCGGCGGCCCGGGTGAACTCCACGACGCAGCCGATCGACGCCAAGGGAGGCAAGTTGTCGGCAACGAACTCGGCCACGGCCGGTTCGCCGAAGCACCGCGGCGTGGGCGGGGCCGACCCAGGCGGCGTGCCGGGCGCCGGCAGCCCGGGCTCGAGGTGCAGGGCCAGCCGGTGGGTGAGCCCCAGGCCGCGGCGGGGCGTGCGGACGATATCCGGCTCGGGAGGGAAGGCACCATGCGCGTACGCGTCGTACGTGGAAGCGACGCGGTCGTAGTTGCCGACCACCGCCTGGTAGACGCCCTCGGCGAGCGCAAGGTCGGAGACCGCGTCGTGAGTATCGAGCAGGCGCTTCGCCTCCACCGTGAGTGCGGCCCTTTGGTCCGGCGTCCCGTCCGGAAGGGTGGCGTCGAGGCCGAAGGGGTAGGTCTCCCCGCCCTTACGCATCTGTTCGACGAGCGCGAGGCCGTCGACCACGTTGCTGGCCGCGATGGCCTCGAGGGAGACGCCCTCGGGCGGCTTCGTCGACGCCAGTCGCCCCGCCTGGAGAGGGAAGGCCTGCCGCAGCTCGTAGATGAACCCGTCGAGTTCGAGCGTTCCGTGCCGCTCGTGGAGACCGCGCTCCAGCTGGTAGCCGAGCAAATCGGAAAGGCCCTGTCCGGCGCGGATCCCTTCCAGCACTCCGAGAGCCACTCGGACCCGCTCGGAGGTGAGGTTCACGGCGAGCGCGTCGTCGTGCGCCGGGTCCCGGTGCGACAGGTACCCGTTGCGGAGCACGGCAGCGGCGACCGCATGATTGAGCGATGGCGCGTGGATGTATCCGCCGTTGTTCTGGTCCATGGTGAGCGGAGGGTCGTTCGGATCCGCGAAGTCCTCGAGCAGGTCGTCCGGAGGTGTGAACGGCGTCCGCTTCCCTGGGTCCGGGCGCAGGTTCTCTACCCAGGCGTAGGCGCCGAGGTGCACGCCGCCCGACTCCTGGCCTTCGCGACCGCGCATCAGGTCGAGCTGACGGTTCACGATGCCGAGCAGCCAGGCGTCGAGCCGGTACGACGCGAGGTCTATGTGGTCGGCGAAGCACCGCTCCAGCTGGGCCGTCGGCCGGTCTGCCAGCAGCTCCAGGGCGCGGATCTGCTCATGCAGCACCGACGCGTGCCTGATGGTCGCCAGGCCGGCCGCGATGAACTGGCCGACGGTCGTGGTAGGACTCCCGGTGATCAGCGGTTCGGTGACATAGAGCGGCTGGTACCTGCTTTCGCTGATGGAGACGTTCGTGCGGATGTGCAGGAAGGGGTCATCGAGCTTGGCCTGGGTCGCCTGTGCCGCTGTGTAGAGGCCCTCGGCGAAGTGCAGACGGACGCTCACGTCGTGGTAGCCGAGCTGGAGCGCGTGCCGCAGCATCAGGTAGAGCAGCGCCTTCGGCGGTTCGTCCCTGGTGAAGCCCTCCTGCTGGTAGAGCTCGTCGATCCCGGCGCGGGCCGCGTCCGCGAGCCAGGTCAAGTAGTTGCGGTCGTCGTCGGTGTACGCGCGCACCAGGTCTATCTCGGACAGCGGCCGGTCGTCGACGACCCCGCCCTGGAGCAGGTTGTGCCTGCCGGAGAAGAGGAGGTTCAGCAAAGTCGGGGCGTCGTCCCCATCATCTTGGCTGAAGGTGCCGCCACCGAGCTGCTCGACCAGGTCGAAGGCCTGCCCGCGCTCGAAGATCATGGCGAGGGGGACGAGCAGCCCGACGAAGCCTTGCATGGTGAGCCGGTTGTAGAGGACGTCGACGTGCTCGGCGTACCGCTGAGTCCATTCCACCGAGCCGGGGTGCAGGCCGAGGATGTCCAGCAGCAGCTCATAAGGGTCCCCGTCCTTGGCTACATGAGAGACCTCGGCCGCGGGGCCGGACCAGTCCGCGCGCACGGCCTTGATTAGCGCGTCGAGGTGGCGGAGGTACGCCGCCTCGCCGGTGTCCCGGACGCCGGCGGCGACAACCTCGCGCTCGGCGAACCAGGTCATCCGTGTCGTGGCCGTGGTCGGGAGGATGCCGTACGGCTGGCTCCCGATACGGATGGCGGGCACCGGGCCGGAGGCGATCACGTTGTTGTGCATAAAGTCCCGGGTGCGAGCGACCGTGTCGTGGTCGAAGACCGGCGATAGCATGGTTTCCATCCAGTAGCCGATCGTGGCCGGGAATAGCGCCCGGTTCATTGCCCGCGCGGTCATCTGGTCGGTCGACCCCGCTCCCGTCGTGTGCGCGAAGAAATCGGCGGGGAGGCCGAGGGCCTCGGCCAGCCGCTGGCCGTCCCTCCGCGCCTCCGGCTCGGACGTCACGGCGTACTGTGGTGTCGCGAGGTCGAAGGTCCCATCGGCGTCATCGCTGCGGCCGTGTCCCGACGAGGACTGCTCGGTGTTGTTGGTCGGCGTCCCCTGGGGGACAACAGCCAGGCCGCGCCGGCCGTAGCCGTGGTGGTCGAGCAACTCGGCGAGGAGGGAGGCGCTCGTCGTGGGATCGCTTCCGAGCCGGACGCCGAGGACGAGGACGCGGTCGAACCCGGCCTGGTACGGCGGGTCGAGCCCGATTCTCATGCCCATGCCGACGTCGAAGGCCGCCTCGAAGTCAGTGATCCAGCGCAGCGGCTCGGGCACCTCGAGCTTCCCGTCGTCGTCGTGCCGCAACGCGTCGCCGCCGAAGGCCGTGGGGTCGGGTCCCGCTTGCAGGTCGGCGGGCACTGGCGGACCGACCCGGACCAGCGGCTCGGCCCCCGCCGTGTAGCCGATGAACACGAACCGCTCGGGGAGCAACCGCACGCGCGCAGGGGCGGACCAGGCCTGGTCCTTCGTCGGCACCGCGTCGAACGTTGGGACCGCGCCCGTGTCGGGCACGGTCGGCTGCTGGTTGGCGTTCGCCGGCCGGTAAGACTCCACGATCCACCGGGCGCGGCCGGCGCCGTGGGCGCGGACGAGGGCGGCCCACGCCGCCCGCTCGGCGTCCTCGTCGCCCGCGGCGTCCCAGATCGCCGCCCAATAGGCCTGGGCGTTGGTCACTTCGGTAGTCGTCAGCGTCGGGTCGAAGGTGTCGATCAGGCAGTCGTCGGGGTACATCCGCAGCATCAGCTCGTCACCGGACGCGGTAAACCGTGTCTCGATCCGCACCGGGAACATCAGGATGGGGGTGGAGTCCCCCAGTGCACCGATGCCGTCGCGCGGGTCGGGCGGCTCGGGCGACTCGCGTCGTTCACGTTCTCGTCCATCGGCGTGCCCGCCGCCTCGTCGCACCATCGGCTCAGCCCTTCGGGAGCATCTCGGAGGCGTGCACGCCTACCAGCACGGGTGCCTGGAAGAGGATGTACGCCAGGTGGCCGGAGCTCATGGTGTGGCTCCAGAGGACCTTGACGTCGTCGTCGTGCTGCTGGCGCTTCTCCTCGTCCGGCCCTGTCGGGACCGAAAGGGGGAACTGCGCGGGGGCGGCCTGGATGTCGAGGTGGGCATCTACCGGCACTGCGGGGAAGTCCTCCCACGACAGGTCGTTCCAGGTCTGGAGCACCGGCTGCTTGTCGGTGTCGAGGCCTAGCCGAGGTTCGCCCGGCCGCTCCTTGATGACGAAGAACCATCCGGCGTCCTCGGGGTCCGACCCGTTGCCGCCGAGGGCCTGCTTCGCGGTGAGGTCGAAGCCGAATAGGTAGATGTCGGGCTCGATCTTCGCCTCGTAGAGCGGTGTCTGAAGCAGGTCGCGAGGCGGTTTCTCGGCCGCAACCGCCGGGATCTCGACGAATCTGCGCTCCTTGCTCAGGTCGACGGGGCCGTCGGGCTCCGGTCGCCGCTGCCAGCGCGCCCGGTGCGCGTAGACGACAGCCGTTGGGTACCGCTTGAGCAGCTCGCCCCGGATGACCAGGATCAGTTCGCTTTCCTGCTCCATCCCCTGCTCGCGGTAATCGTGCGCGCCCAGCGGGGAGTCGGACTCCCACTCGTGCAGGGGCGGGATGTCGCGCAGCCGCTCGCGCTGCTCCTCGGCCGTACCGCCAGCGACGTCGAGGCTGCCCCGCACGTCCCAAAACTGGCGGAACGGCGTGCCGCGCTGGTCGGTTGGGTACTCCCGCCACAGCAGCTCGCGCGCGAATTCGTGGTTGACCCCGACCAGGTAGGACTCGATGAACTCCTGGTGCGTCTCTACCAGCGTGACGGTGTTGAAGCCTATGAGGTTGATGTTGGGCAGGAACAGCTCCGAGCCGAGCTTACTGAGCGGTAGATACATCGGCTCGTCGATGACGGGGTAGGCCATCGGCTCGACGAAGGCGTTCTCGGTCTCGGCCGTGATGCGCTCCGGTAGGCTGATCAGCGCCTCCACGCGCTTGCGGATGGTCCGGTCGGGCATCAGTCCGTGCTGGTACGCCTCCACGGCGTCGCCGAGTCCCAGCTCGCCCCGGTCCGGCGTCTTCCCGGCTTCCTGGGCGGCCACCCGGAAGCGGAACGTGTCGCGGAGCGCGTCCTTCAGGCGAGCGGCCTCGGGGCTGTCCGGCCCCGGAGTCAGGGTGACGGCCTGGCCCGGCCGGACGACCTCAAACCCTCCCGCCGGCGGCATCGCGTCCACCGCCTCCGGGGTCTGCGCGCCCTCTTGCGCGGCGGTCGCCACGGCGAGGGCGCGCTGCCAGCGGCGCAGGACGGCGAAGGCGGCTACACCGGCGCCGGCGGCCAGTCCGGCCAGCAGCATGAACAGCGTCGGCATCGCCACCAGGGCGAGGAGCAGGAGGAGCAGTGCGAGCACGAGGGCGACGACCAGGGCGATGACCGACGCGGACGGAGTGCGCCGGAGCCAGCCGCGGAGCCACCCCGGCAGGTCAGGCGTGAGCGCCTCCGCGTACTCATCCGGCGTCACTACCGCCGCCGGTACCTGCACGGCGGGTGCGGCGGTAGCCAGCCGCTCGTTCACCCTATCGACGAGCCGGCCTGGCGGCCGCGTGCTGTCGAATGGGAGAGCGCGGACGAGCCTGCCCCGGGGGCGGACGATCCGGCGCAGAGGAGCGGACGTGAGCGCGGGCCGGACGAGGGTCTGCTTCTGGGCGAACCACACGGTCGTCTCTGCGAGCATGACCCGCTTGCCGACTGGCGCGGCCAGGGTAAGGCCACGGTCGGGTGAGGCCAGCAGGGCCGGCTGCACGTGACGGTCGAACCAGCACCGGCTGACGTGGACACCGAACTGCCCCAGGCGGATCAGCCGTTGAGCCTCCAGGACCGCGCCAATCTGGTCCCAGGCGGCGTCCATGTAGCGCTCCTGTTGGTCCTGGACCACGCGGGTGCCCAGGCCCGCGGCGACGCGGTAGCGTGGGTCGCGGTTGAGCCGCTGGACCCATCCGTCCCGCGGCTCGATCAGGTCGCCGTCCTCGTCGTGGAGGACGCGCGAGACGAGGGCGTGCCAGCGGCCGTATAGCGGCGGAGCGATGACGGGGTCGGCGACACCGGCCCGGCTGTACTCGTCCGGCCAGTTGACCTGCTCCGCGATGTCCTGTTGCACCTGCTGCGGGAATGGGAAGCCGGGCTGGTCCTCCCAGGCCTCATGCACTGTCGGCGGTGGCGGAGGCACCAGCGTTGGCGGGCGGAGGGCGCCGCCGAGCATCAGGTACCCGTCGAGGGCGGGGTTCGTTAGGCCGCTAACGCCTGGGCCGGGGTGCTTGACGTCCATCTCCCTGGTACCCACACGGCGGTCGACGGGCTCAGGTCGCAACAGACGCACCAGTGTCTCGAAGTCGCCGCTCGCACCGGTTCGGAAGGACCAGCGGAAGTAGACGGGGAACTGGTTCGGTTGCGGTCCCGGCGTGGTGGTGCCCCACGCCGAGCGCGAGGCTGGGACAGGCGCGGTGTCGAGGTCGAGGCCCAGCCCGGCCAGGCGTCCTACCTCGAAGGCCGGGATCACGAAGGCGGTGTACGCGGTGTCTGGCGCCAGCCGTCGCGAGCAAACCAGGCGGGAGTAGCCCAGGTCAGGGTTCTCCCGAAGCACAGCGGCGAGTCGTCCGGCTACGGCGATGCCGTCGGTGGAGACGAGCTCGGTGTCGGTTGCCCCGAGGTCCCGATTGACGTGCACGTGCGCCCACCAGGCGAGCTGGCTGGGGATCGGAAGCGCGGCCAGGTTCGTAACCTCGATGGCGGCGAGCGGCTGGCCCTTCGCCATCGGCGGTTCGCCGAACTCGCCCTCTTTCAGCACCGCGAGGGTGAGCCACGGGCGCAGCATTCCGCCGGCGTCGGGCGCCGCCGGCGTATACCGCCACAGGAATTCCTCGGCGTAGAACTCCAGGTGGGCGAAGTAGTTCGGCTCGAAGTTGGTGACGCCGGCCCGTGGCTCAGTGCGCACAATGGAGCGGCTGTCGATGCCGATGACGTCTCCGGGGCCGTAGAGGTCGACCGGCTTCTTGACCTCCCCGGGGTCGGTCCCAGTGCCGGAGACGCGGTTGCCGGTGAGCCCGAGCTTCACTTCGATGTGGGGCCGCAGCAGGACCAGCGGGTCGCCGTCGGCGGTCGTGATCAGATTGCCGAGTCCCTGGCGCAGCCACGGGACGAAGGAGTAGGTGCTGATGGCCGTCATCCGGAGAACACCTCGACGGTCGGGATGATGTGCACGGTGTCGACGAGCGTCGGGTCGTCCGCGAGCAGCTGGGCGACGAAGCCGTGGGCGCTGGCGGCGCTTTGGAACGTCGTGGTCTCGGCGCTGAAGGCCTGGTTGGTCGCCTGGAGCGCTACGGCGTACGTCTGCTCGGACACCACCACCTTGTCCTCGAAGGCGTCGAGAAGCTTCTTCGCGCCGGCCGAGATCGACATCTTGGCCGCGGCGTTCGCGTTCATGAAGAAGAGGAACAGGTTCGGGAGTATCGACACGTAGCTGGACTGGTGACGCTTGAACTCGTTGTCGATGATGATCTCCTCGTAGCGGACCACCCGCTTGACCATCCCGCTGGTCTTCGAGTCCTGGTCGCCCGCGGTGAGTATCAGGCCGGACTTCTCGCGGCCGAACGCGGGCTGCGAGAGCTTCTCGGCGTCGGAGAAGTTGCGGTACTGCGCGGGGGCGAAGAGCTCGTAGGCGTCGTCGCTGCGAGTGAGCCCTGTCGCGGGCGGGCTGACGGTGACCCGGTTCACATCGCTAGGGGCTCGGTTGCCGACCTTGTCCAGCTTGAGGTCGAACGGGACGGCTAACTGCGACACGCGCAGAAGCCCCGTCGGGTGCAGGATCAGCTCGGCGGTCTCACCCGGCAGCTCGCGGAGCGTCACCATAAGTTTGCTCGCGTCGAGCAGCACAGCCTTCCACGCTCCGGGCTTGCCAAGCTCCTCGGTGACAAGCTCCATCACCTTCACGGGTTCCAGTTGGTCAGTCCTCGAGTCGCCCCACGTCGTCTCGAAGTCGACGTCGATGTCCCAGAACAGCAGGGAAATCGAGCCGTGGCCCAGGACGTGCCAGGGAGTCGGGCCTTCGAGGGTGCCACCGATGCCGACGCTGAACAGCCCCACGCCGAACACGCGCACGGACAGCGAGGCCGAGATCTCGATCACGAAATGGAAGGGCGCGAATTGGAATAGCGCGTCGAACGCCAGCTGGCCGGAGACGTTCAGATCCGACAGGCCGAACTGCGCCTCGACCCGGGCGCCGAACTGCGCCGTGTTGGACGTGACCGCGAAGTAGCCCTCAACGGTCAGCTTGGAGAGCGGGTTGTTGAGAAGCGGGATCGAGAGCCGCCGGGGGGAGGGGAAGGGCAGCGGCGGTGGACTGAACCGCGGGTGGAAGCCGCCCACGCTGACCACGAAGTTCGCGTCGTCGCCCCAGGCCACCAGCAGCCCCATCTCGCCGTCGAGCGTGATGAAGACGACCCGGGAGTCGTAAAGGGAGGCGAAGAACCACAACCGCTTCTTGTCGAGCTCGATGGCGCCAACGAACTGAACCTTCAGCTGGATGACGGGCGCTTCTTCGGCGGGGAGCGCGACCTTGAGGACGCCGAGGATGGCGATGTTGCCGGGGATCTCGATGACGACACCCACGGACAGTGAGACCAGAGTAGGCGTGCCCCAGCCCAGTTTGATCATCGGACCGATGAGGAACGTGCCATCGTGCGCGGGGAAGAACGTCCGCAGGTCGGAGATGATCTTCGGCGCGTTGGCGACGATGTCGCGCGGGAACATCACGCTGGTCAGGGAGCCGCTGCGAACGCCGTCGGTGAGCGCCTGCAGGTTCATTGTCCGGTTCAGGCCAACCAGGCCGCCGAGCGCCAGAAGCGTGAACCCGAAGCCGAGCTGGATGCCCGTGCCGAACTCGACAGACATGATGATGAGCAGAGAGAACCCAGGCGAACCGTCCGGCGCCTTGGTGGTGATGATGCCGATCGCCTTGATCGAGACCAGGTTCGCGAAGGTGAGCTCGAGCGCCCCGGCGTACTCGCCTCGTGCTGCGTCGACCACGAGGTACCCGCCGCCCTTGACCACGCCAGCGTCCACCGACAGCCCGACGCCGCGCGGCGGCAGGAAGTCAAGGTCAAGGTTGATAGGTCCGAGGTTGCCGTCCCGGTTCGCCGGGAACGCGAGGGTGGCCTCCAGGCCGATTCCCTCTACCACGGCCTGTACTGGCCCCAGGGCTGCCTTGAAGGTCGCACCCAGCTTGATCGGCAGCTTTCCGTCGGCGGGGATGGCGCTGATCAACAGACTCTGGATCTCCACCGGGCCGATCTGGACGTGGGCGGGCACGGAGAGCTCCAGGTTCGAGGTGCCTCGGAAGTAGAAGCCCTGGCGATGGGAGATCCCGACGGCCAGGTCGCTGCCGAACGTGATGCCGTCCTCCGGCAGCAGCTTCGCGATGAAGCCGTCGGCCTCGCCGGCGTCGATGACGAACTCGAGGCCCTTCAGGTCGAGTTCGAGGAACACGTCGAGGTCAGCCCCGTTGGCCAATCGGATTCCGCCGACGCCGGCGATCGTGCGGTACTGGAGGCGGGTCTCGCCGGGAGAGCCGAGGATGATCTGAGGCGGGCCGTCGGTGATTCCGCGGGCGACCTTGATGTCGACCGATCCGCTGGCGCCAACCGGCGCGTCACCGTCCTCGAAGCCGACGACCAGCTCGATGCTTGTCCCCGGGCGCACTTTCAGGCCGAGACCGCCGGCGACGTTCAAGTCGCTGCGCACGGTTAGCGAGATGTCCTCGTCCAGCTGCCAGGTAAAGTCCAGGGCGCCGTTGAAGGTCGGGAACAGAGCGAGGCCGGGCAGGGCTGGGCCGCTAGCAGGGAGACCCACGAGCCGCAGCTCCGCGGCCATCCGGCCGGAGGCCCGAACCCGCTCAAAGATGATGGCCGCCAGCCCGCTGATGGGCGTCGCGCCGAGGGCGGGCTCGGCGCCGGTGAGTACTCGGACGGCACCGGTGCGCTGGCTCTCAATGTGCACGGACAGACCCAAGCTGGTGAGCAGGTTGTCGACCTCCCGCAGTAGGGCGCCGGCGTCGAAGGTGGGCTCACCCCACCCGAAGGCGTTCTTCAGGACGATCGAGGGGTCATCGAGCAGCTGTGGGAGGTCCGAGAGGTCGAGCGTTTGGTGCACGTACGCCGGCCGGTTGCCCGCGGACGCGGCGTACCCGCTCTTCACGACCCCCAGTGCCTTGAGCCCGAACCCGATGCGGGGATGGAAGCGGGTGAGGTAGGTGATGACCAGGTGGTCGAGCAACTGGGTCGGGAACTCGGTCGCGAAGCCATCCGCCAACAGCTGTGCCGGGATCGCCCCGGCGGGAGCTGTCTCGATGGCCCGGATGCCCTCGATCACATCGGTCACGGCCTGGATCCCGCGCTGGATGTCGTCGAGCGACACGTCGATCGCCAACGCAGCGCCGTCGTCCGTGTACCCCGAGACCGCGCCGCCGACGTTCAATCCGCCGTCGCCGAGGATCTTTCGGAGCAGGTCGTAGAGGACCTCGGTGCTCTCCCCGACCTGGCGCAGCGGCTGCGGGATGTCCTCGGCGCGCCATCCGAGCTTGGTCAGGAAGCCGACGAAGGCCTCGGGCGAGGCAAGGGCCTCGCGCAGGGGGAGGAGCGCCTGCCCGACCTCGGCCAGGAGTGTCTCGAACGTGCCGCGCTCAGCCATTCTTCTTCGACCCCGGGTAGAAGAGCTTGTCCAGAATGGCGTGCATGCCCGGGTCGACGTTGTTTACGATCAGCCACTTGCAGACGTGGCAGAACTCGCCCTCGCCAAAACCGTCGTGCTCGGTCGAGCTGCGCATCTTGCACTGGCCGGCCGGTCGGTAGGCCGCGCCAGCGAACTGGAAGGCCCCCTCGTACACGCCGATCAGCCGCGAGCTGGTGCAGGGCGCGCTGAAGTCGGGGATGGAGACCGGATTGTCGAGCCCGTCCTTGCGCATCACGTGGTCAGTGTCGACATTGAGGGGTTGGTGGTTGCCGCTGATGAAGCCGATCACGCGCCGCTGACCCAGCGTCTGCGCGAACCCATCGGCGATCTTCGGGATGTAGAGGAGCGATCCCTCGGCGAAGCTCGGCGGGTTAGCGGCCGGGTACCCCGGCCCGCCCACGCGCAGCAAGCCGGTGAACTCCTCCACCTGGAGCACCCGCAGGTTGGTCAGCACGTGCGACGAACCGGTCGGGAGGGGGAGCTGCTTGCCGGTCGGCCCTAGCTCGATCGCTCGCAGCACCACCTCCTTGTTCTTCTTCATGGCCTGCTTCCACACGCCGACGACGTGCCGATCGGTGAGAATGTCGTAACCGTCCGGATGAGCCACCGAGGCCGAGCGGATCCGGTCACAGGCAGACATCCTTGGCAGCCCGAGCCACTTGACCTTGGCCGGGTCTATGTCCCGTGGGCCACCTCCCGTGAAATGGATGGTGCTCAGCTTCGTGACGTTGTCGAACCCGTAGTCCACCGGCGTGAGGGCGCGTGGGTCATCGCCGTCGTTGACCTCGTACTCGTCGAACAGGGCGAACGAGTGGCCGAATTCGTGCGCCACCGTGTCGACCAGTATCTGTGGCTCTGGATCGAAAGTCGGCGGGTCCCGCTGAGTCCTCACGGCCCCGCCCGTCCCGGGCACGAAGTTGAGGACTTCTCCATTGCCGATCGTCTGTGCGGTGATCGTGAAGTCGTTGATGTTCTCGCCGCCGACGAGGCGGTCGTTTCCGACCAGGGCCACTAGGCCGCGGCTGGCCTTGAAGTTCGCCGGGTCGGGTGTCCACTCCGGGCCGATGGGGTGGAACGGCGGGTACGTGTAGGACTGTGCCGCCACGAACCGAATGATCGAGTTCTGCGGGTTGGCCTCGCGCCACCCGACGTACACCTCGGGCGGGTGGCGTCGTGGGTCGAGTTCGAAATTCCGTGCCGCGGGGAACCTGAAGTACTCGTAGAGGCGAGCGACGAAGGCGTCGAGAACCGGCCCGGGGCTGTCGGTCGCCGGCGGTCCCGGCGGAGGTGTCGCGTGGGCCGCTGACGTCGAGAGTAGGTCGCCCGGCCGTCCGCCCAGAATCATGCCGAAGAACGTGTCGCGGGCGTCGAGGATGCTCTGGCTGCGCTGGCCCTCCCAGACGGTGATCAGTGCATCGTCGATCCTTGGCTCGTCGGTGGTCTGGATCAGGTTCTTCGCGCGCCACTCGCTGATCAGATCGGCGCGGGTCCTGGCCTCCCCGCGCTTGGGGAGTCCGACCTTGGCCACGAGCACGGCCGGGGTGTACACCGAGGCGTTCGTGCTCACGCGACGCTCGCAAGGGATCGGTGACCCCTTGGACAGGTTGCCGATGTCCTGGCCGGTGACCCGATAGCCGACTGTGAGAGCGTGCTCCCGGGACGCCGAGAAGACCTTAAAGTTGTTGAAGTGGCCCTCCAGCATCGGGTAGGGCTGGTGGCGGGCAGTGTTGTACAGCTGGTGGACCGTCTTGGTGACGAGATCGTCGAAGCGTCCCTGGTCCTCCGCCCGGAAGCCCTCCGCCAGGAAGACGACGTTGTGCATCTTCGCGAAGTCCGCGACGTTCGGTGTCTGGATCGGAAACAGGCTCTTGTCCGGCCTGCTGTAGTCGACGACCCGCACCGGCAGTGTGTTTGTGACGCCGAGGAAGGAGCCGGACACTGTGGTCGAGCCCTCGGTGATGCCACGCAACCTCCCGTTGGGCATCACTTGCACCCGACCGGTGTCCGCCGACGTTAGCGGCACGTAGCCGTGACCGGTTATGTCGCCGACTAGGTCCGTCCCGACCAGGTCCGCCCCGATCCGATCGTCGCTGAACCTCGCGTAGACCGACGGCAGGGAGTGGCCGATCGTCGGGTCGAGCGCGGTGGTGATGGACGTGTTCCCGAACCACCATTCCAACACGTCGGCGTGCACCTGCAGGCTACCGACGATGCTGCGCGTGAAATCGTTTGGCGGCGGCCCCGTGGTGAACCGAACCAGGAACAGGTAGCGCCCCGTGGTCGTCGCCGTGACCCGCCCTGTGGCCGGGTCGACCTGCGGCACGTTGTCGAACCTGTGCCCGGCCGCGAGGTCCGGCGCGAAGAAGTCGAACTTGCAGGCGCTGGTGATCTCGGAGAGCGCGTACGGGCCGCCAGGGTTCGCCGGATCCCCCCGGTGGAAGACCCGAAGATTCAGTTGCGGCGCGTGGGCGAGCGAGACGTGCAGGTCGCAGTGGGGGAACAGCAGGATGTCGTCGACCACGGCCCCTTCCCCCAGCCGGGTTCGCCGTTCGCCCTCCGCGCTCGCGGCGCTGGCTCATCCCTACTCCTCAGGTTCCGCATGGTCAATAGCCTGGCGGCCATTGGCAGTGTTCGCCTTCCTTCATTCGGTGGTCGACAACGCGCTCGCGGCAGGCTGCGTTCGCAACTTCACTTCGCTGAGATCGGGTGTGAATCGTGACCGCTGACCATTCGTGAGAAATGGAACCAGCCGATGCCCAAACAGAGCCGCTGTAGGACATCCACCCGATGCAGGGCGGCGTAACCGGCAGGTCATGATGCCTCCTGCCGGGCCTGACCGAGGGGGCGGCCTTGGAGATGCAGGAAGCGACTTGGGCCGAATTGTCGGTGTCTTCGAAGAAGGCGCTGCGGTGGGCGGCGGCGATGGCGCGCTCCCGGGCGGATCGAGCCGGCCTTCCCGTCGAGGAGGTGGAGGCCAACGAGTTCGACCTGCTCACCGGCATCATGCTCTCCCACCCTGGTGATAGCGAGGCTCGCCAGCTCCTCGACCATGTGGGTGCTTCGGCCGTCGATGTCCTACCGCCCGACTACCCCATGCCAGGAAAGGAGCTTGAGCGCTACAGCAGCGAAGTTCCCGGGGATCGCTCCCCGGCGCTCACCGACGCAGTCATTCAGGCCATCCAAATCGCTGGTGAGTTCCGCCGCGGTGGCGACGGAGTAATCGAGCTTGGGGCTTTGTTCGGCGGACTCATCAACGGGTCGAACTTGGTCGCCTCCGCCATTGGCAAAGTGCTTGGGGAGGTGGGGCTCTCGGGCGTGTTCGAGAGCTACCGGAGCTACATGGATGCCGGATCGTCTGATTATGCGGCCTTCCTTGCCCAAGCCCACCCCTTTAGTGCTAAACCCGTCGAGATCCCCGACTACAAAGCCGACAAGGCCGCAATCGGGGACGATTTGGTCGATATTCGGGCGGAGGTCGACGCATTCGCGTACCTGCTTGCTTCGAGAAGCCTCAAACCTCCTCTTGCGGTGGGGCTCTTCGGCTTTTGGGGCTCAGGCAAGACCTATTTCATGGAGTCGGTGCGAAACCGGATCGGGCAACTGGTGCGGAGCAAGGAGGTTCTTGAAACGCCCCAGAACGCACTGCCGTTCTGGAAGCAGATCGTGCAGATCGACTTCAACGCTTGGCACTACGTTGAGGGCGACCTGTGGGCCAGCCTTGTTGAGCACGTGTTCTCCGAGCTGCGCGTCTCGGGTGACAAGGGGTTCAGCGAGCTGGCCAAGAGGCAGAAGCACTGGCTTGCCCAGATTGAGGCGAAGCGACGTGAGCGAACGGACGTCATCGATCAGATCGCCGAGAAGAGGCAGGCGCAGACAGAGGCGCAGAGCGAGCTTGACATCGCGGAGGAGCGGAAGCGGGTCGAGGAGCGGGAGCTCGAGAAGGCACAAGAAAGGGCGGTCTCGGACCTGCTCCTAGCCAATTCGAAGAACACAGCGAAGAAAGCGCTGTCCGGCTTTGTCGACCAGATGACCGATGGTACGGCCAGCGAAACCCTCGCTGCCATTAGCGACGCTCGCGCCCAGCTTCAACGAGGCACGGTAGCCCTCGGAGCCTACCCGTGGAGCACAGGCAAGAAGATTGCAAGTCTGGGAGCCTTGCTCGCCGTGCCCGTTCTGGTCTTTGTGCTGGCCCAGCTCGAATCCATCCCTGCTACTGCACAGGTCTTCGCCGGGGTAAGCGCCGCCCTCGGACTGGTTGCGGTCGCCCTCAGATCGGTCACCTCTTGGGCCAAGAAACAACTGGATGAACTCGAGTCAGCGGAGGCGGCGGTCAAGGCGGATATCGATCGGCAACGGAAGGCGCTCGAGGTCGCCGTTCAGGCTGCGGCTGAGAAGGTCGCCGAGGCCGATGCCCAGGTAGAGCAGCTCTCCGCCAAGAATGGCGCGATCGAAGATGAGATTGCGGAGTTGGAGGCAGAGGCGAAGTCGTTGACTTCGGGCAGGATCCTGGGGGAGTTCGTGGCCGAGCGGATGGGCTCGACCGATTACCGCAAGCTCTTAGGGACGGCCGCGCTGATTCAACGAGATTTCGATGAGCTGTCGAGGCTAATCGAGGAGCAAAACGAGGAGTTCTTGGCGACTGATAAGGGCGATAGGCCACCAGGTCCTGAAACCCTCAACCGCATCATCCTCTACATCGACGACCTTGATCGCTGTGAGCCGCAGCAGGTTATCCGGGTCCTCCAGGCTGTGCACTTGCTGCTTGCGTTCCCGCTGTTCGTGGTGGTAGTGGCTGTTGACTCGCGTTGGTTAGCTTATTCGCTCGCGAGCCACTACCCGGCCCTGGCCAGTTCGGTACGTGCTAGGACCCCCACCCTTTCCTCACACAACGGGGACGAGTTGCATGCGACACCATCGGATTACCTGGAGAAGATCTTCCAAGTGCCTTTCTGGATCGATCCGCTCGAGAAGACAGCACGTAGAACACTCGTCCGCGGCTTGCTTCAAGGGAACGTGGTTGCGGCTCCTGACAGGGGAGTGCCCGCTGGCACCGTTGAACCGCTCGACTATTCGGGCGATTCCGAGACCATGGTCCGAGCGATGTTTGACCGACGGCGTGTCGTGCGTATGCAGACGGCCACTCTCAGCGTCACACCGGGCGAGCTGACATTTCTGGACGAACTCGCTCCGCTCCTAGGTGCTACTCCACGCTCGATCAAACGTTTCGTGAACGTGTACCAGTTGCTGAACGCGTTGCCGGTTCCACCCAATGTGGGCTCACCCCAGTATGAGGAGGCGGTTGGGTTCCTCCTCGCGCTCACTGATGGACTGCCGGCATTGTGGACTGCCCTGAGCCGCGAACTAGAGGAAGCGATCACGCCAATGATAACGCTGGCCAACGCGGTGGATCGCGTACGCCCACAGGTCCCTGATGAGGAGCTTGCGCGTTACGACGACTGGGCGAAGGATCATGCTGGCCTGGTGGCTAGCAGCGCCGACCTGTTTGCAGAGCCGGTCCGGCGAGTGCGGCGCTTTTCGTTCCGGTAGGGGGGTTGCGTCGAAGGGGGTTCGTGCATGACGGATTCGCGTCGGGCCGCACGCGAGCACCAGCAGCCCGAGAGACAACTCGCCCGGGGAGACACTCTAAAGGAAGACCCTGGGGTGGACATCGCACACGGTGGGCCGGGGACCGATGACTGCGACGTTCGCCTGGGGCGACGAGTTCGCCCCGAAGGGCAAGATGATGGCGAATACGTGGCAGGGCGAGTTCCCGTGGCAGAACCTCCTGACCGACGGCTATGAGCGGACCTCGCCGGTGAAGTTGTTTCCGCCGAACGGCTACGGCCTGTTCGACGTCGCGGGCAACGTATGGGGAATGGACGGCGGATTACTTCACGCCCCGGCATCCCGAAGCAGGGCATCTGAACAACGGCCGGAGGTCTTCTGGCCCGAGGAAGGCGCGAACTACGGGTCTTCACCATGACGAAGCCCGGGAGGAGCACGTCCCGTCCCGGCCGGGGACGCCGCTGAGGAAGGCAACCATATCGTCGTGACCGCGGCGATGCCCAGTGGGCTGGACGAGCATCTCCAGAGGCGACGGAGCTCAGCTCGTACTCAACGATCGTGGTCAACACCTGGTCAAGGAGCCGACGGAACCAGGCGGTACTGGACCGTACTCGTGTGACTCTCACTATCGGCTCTGACCTGCGGAAGCCCTGGTCACAGCATTGCGCGAGCCTTCCCTTACAAGGAAGAGGCCGGGGGTTCGAGTCCCTCAGCGCCCACCGAGAAACGCAGCGGCAGCTCGGTCGTTGTCCGCGTCTCCTACGCGGGATGCCACGGCCCCGACCCGCCGAGGCCGAACGTGTGCGGCTGCGATCCATCGGCATCGACGACTCCAAGGCCGCCTGAGAGGTCCTCGCTCCAGCAATTCTCCGGATCCTCTGGGCACGGGTGCATGATCAAGCTCTTGTACGCGATCTGCGACCCATCAGGTGACCACGACGGCGACACGGCGTCGCGGATCAGTCGCGTGAAGCCCGTGCCGTTGGGTGCGAACGTGTAGATGGCGGCGCCGGCATCTACCTGCAGCCCGAGCGCGATCCGATCTCCGGTCGGAGACCACGCGAGTCCGTAGACGTGACCCGGGATCATCTCCGAGATCACCTCGTTCTCGACGATCATGTGCGGATCGCTTCCGTCTGCGTTCACCACCCAGACGCTGTGGCTATGGTCCCCCCCGCCGTCCACATAGGCGATCTGGGTCCCGTCCGGAGAGAAGCTGGGCTGGTGCACCATCAACCCGCTCGGTTCGACCAGCAGCGCAGTGCGACCGCTGTCGACGTCGATCGCGTACAGGTTGGTCGATAGTCTGTCCTCGGTCAACGCCGCGTATACCACTCGCGACGCGTCAGGGGAGATCGCTGCGCCGAACAATTCCGGCAGCTTCGGTCCCGGCAGCCGGGTCTTCGTCCCGTCCGCGTGCAGGATGATCAGGTCTCCCGCGGGCGAGATCACGAGTAGCTCGGTGCCGTCACTGGACCATCCCACGGGTGTGCCGACCTGCCCGGGCAGCTGCGTCGGCGTCGGTTCGGTCGCGGCGGGGTCGATGCCCCAGATCGACTCGTCCTCCTCTTCCACCATCGTGCAGGTTCGTGTGATGCAGTCGGATTCGTAGACGATCCGGCCGGCGATCGGCTCGAAAATCCCGAGCTCGACCGCATTCGAGGTGGGCTCCGCCGGTGTGGCGCTTGATCCCGGATTGGCGCCGCACGCGGCGAGCAGAGCCGCCGTCGCTGCCGTAACGGTGGTGCGAAGCCCGTGTGAGCGCATCGAACTCGCCCTGGTCATTCTGGTTCCCTCCCTCTCAGCTTCCGCTCCGTGCGGACGAGCGCATCGCACTCGCCTAGTTGAATAAGGTGCACTGGGCGCCGATGGCGGCAGAGGGGTTCCACGGACCGGATTCGGTCCAGGGACCTGATTCGGCGACGCCGATCGTCTGCACGTCCGACCCGTTCCACCGGACCGTCTCGAGCGTGCCGGGGGACCGCTCGTACGCGATGCGGGAGCCGTCGGGAGACCAAACGGGCTTTCCTCCGACCGGGGCTACCTGCCGGAGTCCGGAGCCATCGCTGTTGATGACCCAGATCCCGCCTGCAGACTGGAACGCGAGCTGCCGGCCTGTCGGCGACCATCGTGGGGCGGCCCCCCCTTGGGACACCTCCGTGAGTCCAGAGCCATCGAGGCCGACGATCCAGATACCACCGCCGTAAAGGGCATGGAATGCAAGGCGCGAGCCGTCGGGTGACCAGGCGAGATCGTTGACATGCCCGAACTCCTGCTCGATCAGCACCCGAACGCCGGTCCCGTCCGCCTTCATGACCCGGAGGCTGTTGCCCCAATCTCCCATGCCGTCGAAGTACGCGATCTGCGCCCCATCGGGGGAGAAGGTCGGGCAGAACAACGCCGTGCGGAAGGTGTGGTCCGGATAGTTGCGAGTGGCGGCGAGTACGAGCCGGCGCGAACCGCCGTCCGCTTCGACCACGTAGATGGCGGACTGCCACTCCTCCTCAGGAGGCCAGTTCGTGACTCCGTAGATGACCTTCGATCCGTCGGGGGTGAACGAGCCTCCCGAGAATCCGTCATACATGCCGCCACGGACGAGGAGCGTCTCGGTTCCATCGGAGTTCAGCACCACGAGGTCGCCTGGACCAAGGAAGGAACCGCCACCTCGGTTGATGAGCAGCTTCGAGCCGTCGCTCGACCAGGCGAGAGGTTCGCCTGGACGTTCGCTCAGCTGGATCGGCTCCGCCGGCGTACCTCGCGGCGTCGGGTTCACCGCCCAGATCCCTTCGTCGTTCCCGTATGCGATCCAGCCGCCGACCTCCGAGATCCCGATCTCGTTGGCCTCGGACGCGGGCGAGGGCGTCGGGGACGTCACCGGCGACGGTCCCCCTGACGCTGGGGTCGTGGGGTTCGCGACCCCCGCCTCCCCGCTGCATGCGGCCGCCGTGAGCACAAGGCTCGCCACCGTCGCCAGGAGCCCCCAGAAAATTCGTCGCGTTGGTCTCTCGATGCTGATCATTCGCGAGGCGCTCATTCCAGGTTCCTCCCTCTCAGCTGGCACTCTCATCTGGACCGTGAAGTGAGCCTGGCGGATGGGGCTTGAGAACGGCTGGAGGCCTCTCAAGCCGTTCTCAAGCCTCTCGCTGGAGGCTGGGCCCATGAGCAACCCACCAGAAGGTGTCGGGGCCTGGCGGCCTGAAGGCCGAAGGTCGAGACTGGGCCGCATGCGACAGGTCGGCGAGCCCCTCCACCCATCCGGAACGAGGCGTGACCCCGAAGCCAAGACGCCGGAAGAGACGGCCGGGGAGATCAATGCCTTCCTGGTCGCGGATGTCCGCGGATACACCACGTTCACCCAGGAGCGGGGCGATGAAGCGGCTGCCCTGCTGACGGCGAGGTTCGCAGGCGTCGTCCGCGAGCACGTCGAGGCCCGGGACGGGTCCGTGATCGAGCTGCGGGGGGACGAAGCCCTCGCGGTGTTCCGCTCCCCCCGCCAGGCCATCAGGGCGGCGGTCGAGCTGCAGACGGGGCTTCTTCAGGCAACGAGGGCCGCGCCGGATTTGCCGCTTCCCGTCGGGATCGGGCTGGACGCCGGCGAGGCGGTGCCGGTCGAGAGCGGGTTCCGAGGCGGCGCCTTGAACCTCGCGGCCCGGCTCTGCAGCGAGGCGGGGCCCGGCGAGGTTCTCGGCAGTCAAGGCCTGGTGCACCTGGCCCGCGCGGTCGAGGGCGTTCAGTACGTGGATCGCGGCGAGCTGCACCTCAAGGGACTCTCTGATCCCGTCCGCGTCCTCGCGATCGCCTCTGAAGGAAGCGACGTCGCGGAGCAGATCCGTTCACTCTTACCCACCCGGCCGGTGCGTCCCGTGTACGGGGGGAGGATGCATTTCCGCGTTCTGGGACCGATTGAGGTGGACGCGGGAGGGGGCCCCATCCCGCTCGGCGGGCCGAAGCAGCGCGCGGTCCTTGCACATCTCCTCATCCGTGCGAACCAGCTCGTGCCCGCCGACACCCTGGTCGACGGGATCTGGGGCGACGAGCCGCCCGAGAGAGCTCGCAACGTCCTGCAGACCTACGTCTCGCATCTCCGCAAGGCTGTCGGCCGCGATCGGATCCAGAGTCTCGCGCCCGGCTATCTCCTCAGGCTCGATCACTCCGAGCTGGATGCCACTCGGTTCGACGGGCTCTTGAGAGACGCGAAGAAGGCCCTCTCCGCGGATCCGAACATCGCCGTCGGCACGCTCGACGATGCCCTGGCCTTGTGGCGAGGGCCGGCGCTCGCCGATCTCGCGGACCAGCCCTCGCTGCTGGCCGAGGCCGCGCGGCTCGATGAGCTTCGACTCGAGGCTCAAGAGGTCAGGGTCGAGGGGTTGATGGCGAGCGGCGCCGAGGCCAACGCGATCGGCGAATTGGAGGCCCTGCTCGCACACCACCCGTGGAGGGAACGGCTCTGGGGCCTCCTGATGCTGGTCCTCTATCGGGATGGGCGTCAAGCCGAGGCCCTCAACGCCTTTCAGCGAGCGCGAGAGATCCTCGCCGACGAGCTCGGGATCGATCCATCGCCGGAGCTCCTGAGGCTGCACGAACGGATCCTGAAGCACGATCCCGGACTCGAGCTGCGGGGAGAGCCCCTGCGCGGCTACCGGCTCCTGGAGAAGGTCGACGCCGGACCCACCGGCGTCGTGTTCCGAGCGATCCAACCTCACGTCGAGCGCGACGTGGCCGTCAAGGTGTTCCATGAAGGTATCGCCTCCGACCCGGAATTCGTCCGACGCTTCGATCCAGACGCCCAAGCCATTGCGTCTCTGGAGCATCCGCACATCGCCCCTATCTACGACTACTGGCGGGAGCCGGGTCGTGCGTACGTCGTCTCTCGATACCTCCGCGGCGGCAGCCTTCGAGCCATGGAGGAGAGAGGGGAACCGCTGGAGCGAGAGCGGCTCTTTCGCGTTGTCGAACAAGTCGCCTTGGCACTCGCGTTCGCCCACCGACAAGGGGTCGCCCACGGGAACGTTGGATCGTCCAACATCCTCTTCGACGCGGAGGGGAACGCCTATCTCGGTGACTTCCTGATCAGGGGCGGCCCGCCGCCTGACCCCTCGGAGGATGTCCGGGCGCTCGCCCGGTTCGTCGAGCACTTGCTGCCCGGCGAGTCCTCGTTCGGTGAGCTCGCCGGGAGCGCTGCGCTCGGGACGAGTGCACCCGAGGCGGAGGCGTTCGCCGTGGCGGCCCGGACGGCCCTCGAACCCACGGCGATCATCGCTCCTCGACGCGCCGAGGAGCGAAACCCCTACAAGGGCCTCCGGGCGTTTACCGAGGCCGACGCCCACGACTTCTTCGGGCGGGGGGCGCTCACCCGGCGTCTCGTCACCAAGCTCAGCGAGGCGGGGCGCGGATCAAGGTTCCTCGCCGTCGTCGGCCCGAGTGGGGGCGGGAAGTCTTCCGTGGTCCGTGCGGGGCTGGTTCCGGCGATCAGACAGGGGGCGTTGGAGGGCCAGGAGGATCCCTTCATCGCCGAGATGTTTCCTGGAGCACACCCCCTCGACGAGCTGGAGGCCGCGCTCCTTCGCATCGCGGTGCGTCCTGTGCCTCGCCTGCGCGACCGGCTCGAATCGGGATCTCGAGGCCTGCTCGAGGCGCTGGATCTGGTTGCGCCCGCCCAGGCGGAGGTCGTGCTCGTGGTCGATCAGTTCGAGGAGGTCTTCACCCTCACCACAGAGGAGCGTGAGCGGGAACGGTTCCTCGAGTCGCTCCGCGTCGCCACCGCCGACCCCGAGAGCCGGCTCCGCGTCATCGTGACCCTTCGGGCGGACTTCTACGACCGCCCACTCATCTACCCGCGCTTCGGAGAGCTGCTCGCCGAACGGACCGAAGCGGTTCCTCCCCTCACACCCGACGAGCTCGAGCAGGCGATCCGAGGCCCGGTCGAACGGGTCGGAGTCCGGCCCGAGCCCGGGCTGGTGGCGGAGATGATCGCCGACGTCGCCCACCAACCCGGCGCCCTCCCGCTCCTGCAGTACGCCCTCATGGAGCTCTTCGAACGTCGGGACGAGGACCGATTGACCCTCACCGCCTATCAGGAGCTCGGCGGGATCGCGGGCGCCTTGTCCGCGCGAGCCGAACGCATCTTCGAGGCGACCGACCAACAAGGCCGCCGGGCTACGAAACAGAGCTTCCTGCGCTTGGTCACCCTGGGAGAGGGACGGCAGGACACGCGGCGCCGCGTCGCCCGGAGCGAGCTCGACGCCCTCGAGGTGGAACGGGGGGCGATCGACAACGTCCTGGACACCTTCGGGCGCCACCGGCTCCTCACCTTCGATCGGGAGCCCTCCACCCGGGAGCCCACGGTGGAGATCGCACACGAGGCGCTGCTGAGCGCCTGGGGACGGTTGCGAACGTGGATCGACGACGCGAGGGAAGACCTCCGTCAGGAGCGAGGCCTGTCCAGGGCGGCTGCTGAGTGGCGAGGCTCCAACGGCGACAGCAGCTTCCTCTTGCGGGGTGCCCGCCTCGAACAGCTCGAGACGTGGTCCGCGACCACGGAACTGGCGATCGGGGGACCCGAGCGCGCCTACCTGAAGGCGAGCGTCGATCGGCGCGATCAAGAGCGGGAGGAAGAGGAGCGGCGACGAACGCGCGAGGCGCAGATCGAGCGGAGGTCGGCGCGCCGGCTGCGGGGTCTGGTCGCCGTCTTCGCAGCCGCGGCCCTCATCGCCGGATCGCTCACCGTCGTCGCGACGAAGCAGAGCGACAGGGCAGAGCGCGAGGCCCGGACCGCGACCGGAAGGGAGCTCGCCGCGGCCGCGTTGGCGAACCTCGAGGTCGACCCCGAGCTCAGCGTCTTGCTGGCGATCCAGGCCGTCCAGACCACGCGGGCGTCGGACGGGACGGTCCTCCCGGAAGCGGAGGAGGCGCTCCACCGCGCCGTCGTGGCGTCAAGACTGGAGTTGGAGGTGCCTAGTGTGGGAGGACGCCTCGCCTGGAGCCCTACGGGAGTCTTTGTGACCGAGGGGCCCGAGGACTCGGGCATGATCGACATCAGGGACGGCGAGACCGGAGAGAGCGTCCTGTCGTTTCGGGGGCACGACGGGGACGTCAACGACGTCGCGTTCAGCTCAGACGGCTCGAGGCTTGCCACCACCGGGGATGACGGCATGCTCAAGGTGTGGGACCCCTCGACAGGGCGGCTCGTCTCGAGCCTGTCGGGCGATGGCGCTGCATTGGGCCCTTCCTTCGGCGCCCACGATTCGCTCGTTGCCGCGGCCTGGCGCGAGGGGGACGTCCGAGTCCTGGACCTGTCCACGGACCGGGTGGTCTCGACCGTGCGCGTGGGACGCCCGAATGACACCGCCCTCAGTCCTGACGGGACACTTCTCGCCGTAGCGACGGACTATACGTCTGATGACCTGAAGGAACAGGATGGTGTCGTCTTCGACCTGGGGACCGGTGAGGAAGCGTTCCGACTGAGCGCGCCCAACTGTTGCAGCACCGTGAGGTTCCGGGGGGTCTCCTGGAGTCCTGACGGCCGATATATCGCCGCGGGGAGCGAGGACGCCACGCACGTGTGGGATGCGGAAACGGAAACCCTCCTCCACACGCTGCCCGGTCAAGAGGGGTTCGTCCTCAGCGTCGCCTGGAGCCCGGACTCCTCACGACTGGTCACGGGAGGTACAGATGGCATCGCGAGAGTGTGGGAGATCCGGGACAGGGGTGTCAGAGAGCTATGGTCGCTGCCGGCTCAAGAGACGGGCAGCTGGATCGTGGGAGTGGCTTTCTCGCCTGATGGGACCCGAGTGATGGCTGCCGATGACGGGAACTCCGTCGTGAAGATCTGGGACCTCGGACCGACCGGCGACGCCGAGTGGGCGAACCTTCCTGCCCGTGGCGCATCCCAGGTGGAGTTCATGCCGGACGGCCGGCGCCTAGTGACGAGCCCCGAGTTCGCGGACGCGGTGACGATCTGGGACCTGGAAGCGGGGCGGGACCTTCGAACGCTCGGACCGGCGACTGACTATTTCGTGTTCCAGACCTTCGACGTGAACCCGGACGGCACCTCGATCGCACTTGGCGGCTGGAGCAGGCTCCCCTACGGCGGTGCGGCAGCGGCAAGGGCGTGGGATACGTCGACCGGCGAGGAGCTTTACCGGATCGGGCACGACCTCGATGTCAACGAAGTCTCCTTCAGCCCGGATGGCAAGTATCTCGTAACTGCGAGCTGGGACGGAACGGCGAAGATCGTTGATGGCTCCGGCCGCGTCATCCGCGTCTTCCAGGAAGTCGTCGGGTGGGCTGAGGGTGGGTTCGCTCTGGCATCGGCCCAGTTCAGCGCCGATGGGAGCCTGGTGGCTATCCAGGCCTTCGCCGAATCCGCGCCGAGCCGCGTGACGATCTGGGACTGGGAGCGAGATGCTGTCGTCCGCACGATCAACGACGCAGGCGGCGTGGCCTTCGATCCCACCGGCCCCCGGATCGCGACTGTCGGTCCGAGTGGACTCGTGGAGATCAGTGATGTGGAGACTGGATCGCGCGTGGTTGTGCTTCACGGGCCCCCGGGGGGCGTTACCGGTATCGCGTTCAGCCCCGACGGATCGCGCGTCGCCGTACCGCATACCGATGGCACGGTTCGGCTGTTCGACGCGGACACGGGCGCACAACAGTTCGTTCTGCCAGGATTTGGGTGCAGCGTCTCCAGAGTGGCCTTCAGTCCGGACGGCGCGAGGCTCGCGACGACCAGCCCGTGCGGCGGTCTACGGATCTGGGCCCTCGACATCGACGACCTCCTCGAGATCGCCCGCCGGGAGGTCCCGAGGCCCCTCACCGACGAGGAGTGCCGCCAGTACCTTCACATGGATAGTTGCCCTTAGGAGTCGATGCGTATGGCGTGACCGTGATGACGACCTGAGGTAGCCGAGAGGACTCGGTCTCCGCCTAGAAACCGAGCCCGTTGGCCTTCCCCACGTCCCGTGAGGCCACGGGACACGTGGCGAGACAGACCGCGGGGTGGAGGGCGCCAGGCCGCTCGAATGGCCGACATTCGATCCACGTGGGGCTCGGTGTCGAGAAGCCATTCGTGCAGTCCTCGTGCTGACGTGGACCAACACCAAACGCGCAGACGAAGGCGTGCGCGGAGACACCGTTCGAGCGCCTCGTGGTCAACACCTGGTCAAGGAGCCGACGGAACCAGAAGATAGTGAACGGTACTCCTGTGACCTCCGAAACCGCCCCTCACCTGTGTAAGCAGCTGGTCACGACCTTGCATCAGCCTTCCCTTACAAGGAAGAGGCCGGGGGTTCGAGTCCCTCAGCGCTCCCACCGGGCCAACGGAACCGCGTGCCGCCGCTTCGCGAAGAGGTCGTCGGTCCACGTCGGACGATGACCGGAAAGGAGGGTACCCACTCCTTTCCACTTCAAATCTATGGCACAGGGTGGGCTTGCGGCAAGTCCCGGGTCGCCCCGCATAATCGCCGGCCGAAGCCAGAACCTACGGAAATGGAGTCGTGAAATGCGTCTGTTGTTGACGACGTGTGGGTCGCGCGGGAACGCGAGGAAGGACCGCGAGGGGAGTGGCCAGTGATGGACGCCGACGTGATCATCGTGGGCGCCGGCCCGACCGGTCTGATGCTGGCAGGTGAACTGAGCGTGGCCGGCGTGCGACCGCTGGTGCTCGAGCGGCTGCCGCAGATCCGAGACATCCCGAAGGCCGGCGGTCTCAGCGGGCAGATCCTAGAACTGTTGCGCTACCGAGGCCTGCTCGAGCGATTCGAAGGAGCCAGCACCGCTCCCCGGCCGGCATCAGGCCGGTTCCCGTGGGGCGGGATGCATGTGGACTTCACACAGCTGGCCGATCCCCCGATGCAGGCGCTGCCGCTCCCACAACCGCGACTTGAGGGCGTGCTCGCGGAGCTCGCCGGCGAGCGCGGCGCCGAGGTCCGCCGCGGACAGGAGGTGGTCGGGCTGAGCCAGGACGAGGCCACGGTGAGCGCGGACGTGCGCGGGCCGGACGGTCAGCATCGGGTGACCGCCCGCTACCTCGTGGGCTGCGACGGCGCGAGCAGCCGGGTGCGCGACCTGGCCGGCATCCCGTTCCCCGGCATCACCTATCCAGAGGTCCAGCGGCTCGCCCAGGTCACCGTGCCCGAGTCGGTGACCGTGCTCGAGAACGGCGACATCGAGGTCGCGGGGGTGGGCAGGATCAGCTTCGGCTTCACACGAACCGAACGCGGTGAGTTCGCCCTCGGGTCGACCAACCCCGCGCTCATGGGGCTCTACACCAGCGAGGAGGAGTCAGCCACCTACGACGACGACGAGCCGATGACCGTGACCGAGCTCCGGGACAGCATCCGCCGCGTGCTCGGCGTGGACCTGCCCTTGGGAGAACCGACCCGTCTGGTTCGCTTCACCTTCCACGCTCGACAGGTCGAGCGATACCGCGACGGGCGGATCCTGCTGGCCGGCGATGCCGCACACCTGTTCCCCGCCCCAGGCGTCGCACTGGGTGCCGGCCTCCTCGACACCGTCAACCTCGCCTGGAAGCTGGCCGCCGACATCCACGGCTGGGCGCCGGCCGGCCTGCTGGACACGTACCACGACGAACGCCACCTCGCCGCCGCACGGACCATGCTGCACACGCAGGCCCAGGTGGCGATCCGGCGCGGCCACGACCCGGCCGCCGAAGCGCTCCGGGAGCTCTTTCAGGAACTGCTCGTCGACGAGCAGCCCCTGCGCCGGATCGGAGCCCTCATGGCCGGCTCCGACATCCGCTACCCGTTACCCGGCCACGACCACCACGCCTTGATCGGGACCTTCGCACCCGACCTCGCACTCCGCACCGACGGGCGCACAACCAGCGTCGCGGAGCTCATGCACACCGCACGGCCCATCTTCCTCGACCTCGCCGGCCGCCCAGACCTCCGCGAGATCGCCCGGGACTGGCAGCATCGCATCGACGTCCACACCGCCGAAACCGATCACCGACCCGCCGACGCCCTCCTGATCCGTCCGGACGCCCACATCGCCTGGGCAGCAATCATCGACGAGCCCGCCGACACGGCCGCGCCCGCGCTGCGAGAAGCGCTCTCCGGCTGGTTCGGCGCACCCTGAGATCGACAGTGCCCATCATCGATCGGCAAGGTGGGCCGACGTCGGGTCTCGATCCTAGGAGTCGGCGAGCGCCTGCTCATCGGGCAAGAGGCGTCGAAGCACGTCCCGGAACTCCTCCGGCGTGAACTCTAGGGTGGCATCGCCGACCTCGAGCTCGACTCGCTGGACGTGGGGCGAGCCCGTCGGCATGGGACGCGGCCAGGTCCAGATCCGCTCGTGTTCGGCCATCCTGAGCGCGGCCGCGCGAAGATCGTCGGCTCCCGTTCGCAGGAGCAGGTGCATCATCGGCGTGTGCGGCGGGTCGGGCACGACCTCGACGCCCGGGAGCTCTTGGACCGCTGAGGCGATGGCCAGGGCGTGCTCCTGATACGCGGGCATGCGCGGCAGCCGCTTGCGAAGTCCCGCGAGCCCGGAGGCTGCATACGGCCACAGGGCATAGAGCGTGCCGCCGTGCCGCCTGCGCCACTCGCGTACCTCGGCCACGACGTCCTCCGGGCCGGCGAGACAGCAGCCGGTGATGCCCCCCAGCTGTTTGTAGAGCGAGACGTAGACGGTGTCGAACAGGTCGGCGATCTGCGAGAGGGTCCGCCCGTAGAAGGGCTCGCATCCCCAGAGGCGAGCGCCGTCCATGTGTGCCGCGGCGCCGCGCTCGCGGGCCCACTCGACCTGCTCGACGAGGTCCTCCCACGCGGGGAGCTGTCCACCCAGGTCCCGCTGCGGAAGCTCGAGGAGCAGGGCGGCGGGCGGCTCGGCAACGCCGCGCAGATCCTCGAGCGTGACCAACCGGTGCTCGTCTCCGACCCGCCGGCCGACGAGCTGATGCAGCCGCTGGTACCCGCCGCCCTCGTGAGTGTCGATGTGGCACGCGGGATGGAAGAGCACGACCCGCCGTCCTCTTGCGTCCGCATGCACCCTCAGCGTCACCTGCTGGGCCATGGTGCCGCTGGGAAGGAACGCCGCGGCCGGCTTCCCGAGAAGCGACGACACCTCCGCCTCGAGCTCCGTGACCGCGCCGCCGTCCCCGTACCGGTCGGGGGCGATGTCGTCGGGCAGCTCGGCGAGGAGGTCGGCCGGCCGACGCGCCCCGTGCCAGGACAGGAAGCGCGTGCACGAGCTGCGGAGGATGTCCTCGTCGATGGCATCGGTTTCGGGCATCGATGGATTCTCGCACGGCTGCGCTGTCGGGCCGATGCGCTCGTCTCGCTCGACCGAGTGTTACGGGGTCGGCGCTGCTTGGTCGGCTCGACGCCAGAGCACTCTCAGTGACTCTGCAAGCCGCTCGGGTTCGATCCGATGGGGCGGGTCGAAGTGGTGTCGCTCCTCGAACACCTCGAGTTCGAAGTCTGGAAAGACCCCGCTGAGCCGGGCGGCGATCTCGCCGTACTGGTCGGGGTTGCTCAGCCCGCCAAGCGCGAAGTAGACGGGGCGATCGAAGCGTGCCAGCGCACCGCGGTCGAGCTCGTACGTCCTGAACGTCTCCATGAACGCGCGGATCCCTCCGGGCCGTTTCGCCATCCAGGGCGGAGGTTCACCCGGCGGTGGTGGAGGCAGTTCGACTCCCGGTTTGACGTTGAGTCTCATGAACGCGGGCAGGAGCTGGTCCGGGGGGAGTGCCTCGAGCCGGTCGTACTCGCGCCAAAGGGTCTGCTCGGCCGGGCTGAGATCCCAGCGCCCGGCCCAGGCCGGCTCCAGCAAGGCGAGGCTCGACAACCGCTCCGGATGACGAGCCGCGACCGCCAGTGATGCCGCGCCACCACCGGAATAGCCGACCAGATGGAACCGCTCCCATCCGCGCGCATCGGCATCGCGCAGCACGCCGGCGACCTCGAGATCCAAGCCGTAGGCAGGCGGAGCCTCGGCGGTCGCGTAGACCTCCAGCTCCTTCGCCATCACCTCGGCATCCGAGCCGAGAGCCGCCAGCAACGAGCCGTACGCGAGTTCGGCCGGAAGCACGCTGCCCGGAAGCAGGATCACCCGAAACGGCACCATCCGCGAACCCTGCCACGCTGGCGATCATCCAGCCAGCTAACGAGGTCCCAGCGTGAGGTGGCCACCGGGCTCCCGACGGGCATAGGGTAGAAGGGCTGCTCTCTCGGAGGTGATTCCGGTGAGGAAGTTCGTGATCGGCCTGCTGATCGTCGGCGGCGTGATCGCCGCAATCGCAATGGTGATGAAGCGCCGCTCCGGCTCGAGCGCCGATGATTGGGATGCGTTCGTGGAGGAGTCGCCCGCACGCGCGTCGACCGTCTCCGAGACGGCGAGGGATCAGGCCGCGAAGGTCTCCCAGACGGCGAAGGACGCCGCCTCGAAGGTCGTCGACGCCACCAAGGACGCCGCCTCGAAGGTCGTCGGCGCCACCAAGGACGCCGCCTCGACGGCCTCCGATTCGACGAAGACCGCCTAGCAAAGGCCACGAGGGCGCTCATCGCATCGTTGTCGGGCCCCTCGGTCCGCGGACCTCGAAGGGCGTCGAGCCTGAGGTCGTCGCCGTTCTGCTCGCTCGCGGCAGCGAGGAAGGAATGTCTCGCCCGGATCCGCGTTCGTTCCGGGACGTACCTCGTCGGAGTGAGCCCCTGAGCTGGTGAAGGAACCGGCGACGATCGTCGCGTCCCCTGTTCCGACCATCCTGGTTCAGCCGGCCCTTCTCTGCGGCGGAAGCCGCCGCTGCTACTCGCCGACGCCCGTGAGCCGGAGCCGGCGGATCTGGCGCACGGCGAGCAGGACGAACACGACGGTGAGCAGGGCGAGGCGCCCGACTGCGGCGCCCCCGGTGGGCATGCCCGCGCGCTCGAGCCCGCCGGCATCCGGAACGAGCCCGGCGTAGACCATCGTGGCCAGCCACTGCGGCGAGAGTTGCGCGATGCCGGTCAGCACGGCGCCGAGGAGGCGCTCGCCGAGCAGGACGATCGCGAGCGACCACCACGCCGCCCGCCGGAAGGTGGCGCCGATGAACACGAACAGCGCCAGGTAGGCGGCGCTCCCGGCGATCGCCGCGAGCACGATCGGGCCGATGGCCTCCGGCACGCCGGCGATGGCCGCCGACAGGGCCAGGGCCGGGACCAGAGCAGCGGCGGCCACGAGCCAGCCGGCCGACCACCGGGCCAGGACGATCGTGGAGAAGCGCACGGGTGACAGCCACGTGAGGCCGAACGTCCCGGCTCGCACCTCGGCGCCCAGCACCGCGTCGCCGACCACCAGGCAGGCGAGGGGCAGGATCAGCCCGAAGAGCGCGCCGCTGATCGTGTTGAACCGGCCGGCGGGCGTCGGATCGTCCACGGTTCGGGCGAGGAGCCCGAAGAGCACGGCGCCCGCGCACGGCAGCGCCAGCAGGGCCGCTCGCTTGGGCGGCACGCAGATCCGCAGCGCGTACACGAAGGCGGCGGCGAAGGGCTTGGGCAAGGCGCGCTCGGCGGCGGGGGCGGTCACCGGACAAGCTCCCGGAAGGCCGACTCCAGCGAGTCGTCGAGCGGGCGCACCTCGAGGAGGCGGACGTTTGCCCGGCGGGCGAGCCCCGGCAGCGCGTGGGCGAGGTCGAGGGCGCGCAGCGACGACACCACCACGTCGCCCCCGTCGATGCCGACCCCGCTCACCGCCTCGACGCCCACGAGGGCGGCGGCCAGGCGGCGGGGATCGGACGAGCGCAGGAGCACCTGCCGGGGGCGGTCGGCGATCGCGCTGCGAATGGCGTGGTGATCGCCGGCGGCGGCGAGCCGGCCGCGCACGAGCACGATCTGGCGGCGGGCCAGGCGCTCGACCTCGTGCAGCACGTGGGAGCTCACGATCACCGTGCGGCCCTCGTCGCCCAGGCGGTGGAAGAGCTCGATGAGGGCCACCCGCTGGACGGGGTCGGCGCCGTTGAGCGGCTCGTCGAGCACGAGGATCGTGGGGTTGCCCACGAGGGCGGCGGCCACCCTCGTGCGCTGCCGCATCCCCTTGCTGAAGCCGCCAACCTTGCGGTCGGCCTCGTCGAGGAGGTCGACGGCCGCCAGGGCTCGCTCGGGCGCCGCGCGGTCGCGCACCCCGTGGAGGGCTGCGGTGTACCGCACCAGCTGGCGGGCCGAGACCACGCCCGGGCTCGCGTCCTCCTCCGGGACGAGGGCGAGGGCGCTCTGGGCCTCGCGCCGCGTGCGGGGGTCGAGCTCGCCCACGCGGACGGTGCCGACGTTGAGGGGCAGCATCCCGCAGATCGCCCGCATGAGCGTGGTCTTGCCCGCGCCGTTCGGGCCGATGAGGCCCGTCACCCCGGGGCCGAACGAGCAGGACACCTCGTTGAGCGCGACCTTCGGGCCGAACCACACCGACGCGCCGCTCACGACGACCGTCGCATCCTCGGCGAAGGCCGGGTCGTTCGGGGGCGCGGGCAAGTCCGGAATGGCGCTCATGGGACCTGGCGGTAGCGGTAGACGAGGAAGCCGAGTGAGCCGGCGACGACGGCAACGTAGACAAGGACCACGCCGATCCCCGCCCCTTCGGCACCGCCGACGAGAGACGTCGGGTCGACGTGGCCGAGGAACACGAGGTCGCTGATCCGCAGCGGGAGGTCGATCGCGCTGAGCAGCCCCCACAGGCTGCCGTTCTCGAAGATCCGTTCGGTGTCGGCGCCGCCGGCGGAGACGAGGATCCCAGCCACCGCCCCCGACACGAGGACCGTAGCGAGCAGGGCCACACCGCCGACGACCCGGCGGGTGGTCGTGGCCGAGATGGCCAGCGCCAGCGACGCCCAGTACAGGGAGAACAGGACGACGGCCACCGGCACCTGCCACAGTACGTCGGCGTTCTCGGTGAGGAAGTCGAGCGCGCCCTCCTGCACGACGAGCATCTGGCCGACGAACAGCACGACCTGGGGCAGGAAGCTGAAGCCGAAGAGGATGGCGGTGAGGGCTCCGACCTTGGCGAGCACGTAGTCGTTGCCCGTGAGCGGACGGGCGAAGATCAGCGGCAGGACGCGGTTGCGCCGGTCGGGACACACCATGTCCGGCGCCGTGATCGCGACGAAGAGCAGCAGCGTGGTGGACACGCCCACGTAGTCGCGGAAGGTGATCAGGTCGATGTCGGCGGCCGGAGTGTTGCGGGTGATGTACTTCACGCCGACGTTCACGACGGCCGGGATCGTGGCGATCGCGAGGAGCGACCACGGCAGGACCTTCTGACGCCACGACCGGCGCAGGCCGAGGGCCCGGCGGATCGAGACGCGCACGAGGGCGGCACGGGATGCCCCCCGGCCCCCGAGCTTGCCCTCGTAGGGGCGGTAGCCACGGTCGTAGACGGCGCCGGCGGGAGGCAGCAGCGGCGCGCTCATTGGGGTTGGTCCACGAACAGCTCGTCGAGGGAGGTGCGCCGGGTGGTCAGGGCGTGCAGGGCGAGGCCGAGGTCGTCCGCGCCGTCGCGGATGAGGTCGAGCACCCGGCCCCCGTCACCGTCGACCCGGACGTCGAGCGTCGCGTCGTCGACGACGGTGACGGCCACGCCGGCGGCGCCGAGGATGTCGGCGAGGCGTCCGGCGCCGTCGCTCACCTCGACCCGCACGGCGCCGGTGCGGTGCAGGAGGGCCTGCGTGGCGCCGGCATGCCGCAGCTTGCCGCCGTCGATCATCACCACCTGGTCGCACACCCGCTGCACGTCGTCGAGCAGGTGAGTGGCCACGAGCGCCGAGATGCCGAAGCCGGCGAGCCGGCCGACGAGGGCGAGCATCTCCTCGCGGCCGATCGGGTCGAGGCCGGCAGTGGGCTCGTCGAGCAGCACGACCTCCGGGTCGGCGACGATGGCCTGAGCCAGCTTCGTGCGCTGGCGCATGCCCGTCGAGAAGCCGCCGATCGGCCGGAACCGAGCCTCGTCCAGGCCGACGAGGTCGAGCACCTCCGAGGCGCGCTGGCGGGCGGCGCGGGGCGGCAGGCCGGCGAGCTCGCCGAGGGTGGCGACGACGTCGGCGGCGGTCTGGTCGGGAGGAAGGCAGTCGTGCTCGGGCATGAAGCCGATGCGGGCTCGCACCCCGACCGGATCGTCGGCCACGGCCCTGCCCGCGACCTCGATCGTTCCCGCGGTGGGGCGCAACTGGCCCAGCGCCAGGCGCAGCAGCGTCGTCTTGCCGGCGCCGTTGGCGCCGACCAGCCCCACGGAGCCGCGGGGCACGTCGACGGTCAGCTCATCGAGCGCGAGGGTGCCGCCCGGATACCGGAGCGAGAGCCCCTTCGTGCGCAGCAGATCGTCGACCATGTCGACAAGCTACACACCTGCGTTCCGGAGGTACTCGGCCGGCCGACGACACCTGCTACCTCAGCGGCTTGATCGCCCCCGGGTTTCCAGTAGATCGAGCTGAGGTTGCCCTCGCCCTCGTCCACGGAGATACCGCGCACGCGGACGCGACTCTCCTTCTCTTGAGACATCCCAGGGCATGGCGCCTCGCGGCCGCCGGATGGGCCGTTCGATATCCCGGACGGGGTCGAGGATCTGAAGGCCATCAGGGAGTCGAACGGGGGGTGGGGCACTCCCACCGGATAGGTGACGGTACGCTCCGTCGGTGCTCGACCCTGGGTCCGCAGAGGTGGTGGCTGCCGCCTTCGGGCTCGGCACCGCCGAGAGGCTCGCGGGGCCGGTCGCTGGCGGTGAGCAAGGGCTGATCTGGGAGCTCCGGACCGCCTCGGGCCGGTATGCGGTCAAGGCGCTGTTCGAGCGGGCGACCGAGAGCGAGGTCGGCGACGACGCCCGGTTCCAGGACGCCGCGCGCGCGAGCGGCATCCCGGCGCCGGCGATCGTACGCACCACCGAAGGCGCTGTCCTCCTCGACGTCGAAGGCACTCAGGTCCGTACCTATGGATGGGTGGATCTGCTCGAGCGTGACCCGGGGCTCGACCCCGTCGCCGTCGGCTCGCTCGTCGCGTCGCTCCACCGGCTCGGGTACGAAGGCACGAACCCCGTCGACCCCTGGTACGTCGACCCCGTCGGCGCCGCACAATGGGATGTGCTGGTCGATGCCGTCGTCGCCGCCGGCGCACCGTTCGCTGAGGCTCTCGCCGCATACCAGGACGAGCTCGTGGCATTGGAGACACTGCTAGAGCCTCCACTCGACCTGATTACATGCCACCGTGACCTGTGGGCCGATAACTTGCGGGCGACGCCCGATGGATCGGTCTGCGTGATCGACTGGGAGAACGGGGGCCTCGCCGACCCGAGCCAGGAGCTCGCCCTTCTGCTCTTCGAGTTCGGGGATGCCGATGACGGGCGGGCGCACAACCTGTACCGGGCATATGTGAACGCGGGCGGCCCCGGACGGATCCGCGACCGCGGCACCTTCTCGATGCTCATCGCGCAGCTCGGCCACATTGGACAGTGGGCCCTCCAACGGTGGCTTGGCACCGAGCCCGGGGTCGAACGTGAACGCCTCTCGGAGACGGTCGGTGAGGTTATCGATCGACCGCTGACCGTCGCCGGCGTCGACCGGCTGATCGAGGCCGTCGCGACCTGAACCAGGGGCGGGCGACACGCACGCCGGCGCGCTCGGGTTTCGGGAGGAGGCTCCCTCAGACCTGTACGCGTCATCGGGCCCATCGACGATGACCTCGGTGGTGTGCGACGCCCCTTCGCTACGCCGGTGGGCGCGCGATTGTGGCCCGGTTCTGTCCAAGGTGTTAGCGACCGCTG
The DNA here is from genome assembly GCA_963716935.1 of uncultured Actinomycetes bacterium. GTDB lineage: Bacteria > Actinomycetota > UBA4738 > UBA4738 > HRBIN12 > CALGFI01. Next base: position 49,226 of record CAVQUN010000004.1, read on the forward strand.
GCACCTGTACCGAGTGGTGCAGTAGGTCGCTTCGTGGGTGACGTCAGAGACGAAAGACCCGCCCGGTCGGCGTCGCGCGGCCTCCCGCGCCGGCGACAGGCAGCGCCGAACGCCAACTCCACGACCGGCACATAATCAACTTCCGCGCCCGGGGGGTTCATGCAAGCACCATGAACGAGCCACTCGGCCTCGTGCCCGAACTGACTCCCGAGGCACGGGTGACGGTAGCGCGAGCTACGGACTTCGAGGATCTGGTCGAGGCCCAGCACGCCGACCTCTTCGGCGCCCTCTGCCTGATTACGAGGGATCGTTCGGAGGCGGAGGACATCATGCAGGAGGCGTTCCTCAGAGTCTGGGAGCGCTGGGATCGAGTCGGGGCGATGGACGACCCCACTGGGTACCTGTACCGAACCGCGATGAACCTGTTCCGGAAGCGGACCCGCCGGGTCGCGCTGGCGATGCGGCGAGCGGTCCGCTTGGGGCCGGGCCGGGACCAGATGGCGGAAGTGGAGGACCGTGACGCTGTCGTGCGCGCCCTGGCCGCCCTCACCCCACGACAGCGGGCGAGCGTGGTGCTGGTCGACCTCCTCGACTACAGCTCGGAGGAGGCGGCCCGCCTGATGGGGATCAAGGCCGCCACGGTGCGGGTCCTCGCCTCTCAGGGGCGGGCGGCACTCAAACGGAACGCGGGTGAGTCGGATGAGTGAAACGAAAGAGCTGCTCCAGCAGGCCCGGCGCCAGTACACACCGCCGGCCGACTTCATGGATTCGCTCATCCGTCGACGGGATCGGAGGCGCCGGAATCGACGGATGGGCTCGGCAGTCCTTGCCATCGTCGTCGCCGCGATCGCCGTCGGCTTCCTGGTCGAGGCCTTCCGCTCGAGCCGAAGCGTGCCGGCCGCGCCGAGCCCCACGGCGACGCCCGGATATCACCACAACGGCGAGATCCTCATGCTCAAGGATGGCGCGTTCACGCAGATCGACCCCGTCACGGGGAACGTCGTCACGGGAAACGGCGTGGAGCTCCCGGTGGCTCTGTCGGTGTCCGACTTCGCGTGGTCGCCTGACGGGATGGACTTGGCGTACGTGGCGCGCGGCGGCCTGCAGGTGGTGGACGTGGCGACCGGGGCATCGCGAGAAATCATGAGCTGCGGGACCCGCGCGACCCACTACTTGTGCTCGCTGTCGTGGGCGCCGGATGGCTCCCGCATCGCGGTCGCCCACGACGGTATGCTCGAGTTGATCGACCCCGAGGGCGGCAACAGGTCGACGCTGGTGGAGCTCCCTGGGATCGACCAGCCCACGTGGTCTCCGGACGGAGAGCGGATCGCGTTCCAGGTCGTCTCCGATGAGCGATCGCTCTACGTCATCGATCGCGATGGGTCCGACCTCACCGATCTGCTCGGTCCGGCGCCGCGCGACTCCATCGGCTACTGGTCTCCGGCATGGTCGCCGGACGGATCGAAGATCGCGTACATCGCCTCCACACAGTGGACCGAGGCCGACCACTGGCGGCTCCGCGTCGAGGTCGTGGACGCCGACGGTTCCAACCCGACGGAGCTTGTCGAAGCCGGGACCTGTTACTGCCTCGGCTTCACTCCGGGCCTCACCTGGTCCCCCGACGGGACCAGCATGGCGCTGTTCATCATTGGGCTGGAAGAGGGGGCGGACGGGCTCTACGTGATGAACTCGGACGGCACCGGGCTGCGGCGGGTGGCCGAAGGTGGGGACGGAAACCTGGCCTGGCGGCCGGTTCCTTAAGAAGAACGCCCCGGGCGGGCTCGCGGCCGCGGATCAGCCAAGGCCGAGCAGTGTAGCCCCACGATCATCAGCGCGACTCCCGCCCACTGATTCGCGACGAGGCGCTCGTGCTGGAAGCCGAGCGACAGGCCGACGGCGACCGCTGGAAAGACCGCGCGCGCAACGAGCTTGATCGACAGGAGTCCGGCCTCGGCGCCGGCGGAGTACTGGCGACACCGACCAGATCCGCCGCGCCCGCGCCTCGCCCGTCCTTGTCGCCTTGTTCCATCCACGAGCGGCTACCGACTTCAGCTCCGTAGAAGTGACTCGTACCAGCGCGCGGCGCACCCTCTCGATCGCGGACAACGCTCCTTGGGCGTACATCTGCGCTCGCGAACGGGGAGCGGGGCGCTTGCTGCCCGAGTTGACCCACTGTCGAGAGGCTGCCGATGATGGCGCATGGAGTTGTCGGCCAAGAACTTCGACGACCCGGATGAGACCGTCGAGCTTCCCGGCCTCCTCGAGGAAGTCGTCGAGGTCGGTGGGTTCGTGGTCGGTCGCGAGGTCGTCGAACCTGGATGGCGCTGGTCCAAGGACACGAAACCCGTCGTCGGTGGCGAGTGGTGCGAGGCTCACCATGTCGGCCTCACCCTGTCGGGACGGTGGGGCGTGGTTCTGAAGGATGGGAGGACCCTCGAGTTCCGCCCCGGCGACGTCTTCGAGGTCCCGGCCGGGCACGACAGCTGGACCATTGGAGACGAGCCCTGCGTCACGCTGAACTGGGCAGGGTTGAGGCGGTTCTTCGCTTCGAAGGCCCTGCTCCCCGAACGGTTCCTCGCGACGATCCTGTTCACGGACATCGTTGGATCCACGGCGAAGGCCTCCGAGCTCGGCGATACCGGATGGACGGAGCTCCTCGCCCACTACGAGCAGATCGTCCGGGCCGAGCTGGAGGGCGCTCACGGTCGGGAGGTGAAGACCACGGGCGACGGTCTGCTTGCGGTCTTCGAAGGCCCCGCCTCGGCTCTTCGATGCGCCGCCGAAATCAGAGCCGCGGCCAACAAACTGGGCCTTCAGATCCGTGCCGGGGTCCACGTCGGCGAGGTCGAGTCCTCAGGAAGCGATATCCGTGGCGTCGCGGTGCACGAGGCCGCGCGAGTCATGGGTGCCGCAAACCCCGACGAGATCCTGGCATCGGAGATCGCTCGAGCGCTCACGGCGCCCACCGACCTGTCGTTCGAAGATCGCGGTTCCCATGAGCTCAAAGGTCTGAGCGGGCCGCACCATCTGTTCGCGTACCTCGGCACGCAGCGCCTCTAGGCCTTCACCATCTGCCCGCCATCTGGTGATGGACTCGCGAAGCTAGCCGAGCGGCTCGTCGTCGAGCTCCTTCGGGTCGGTGGCCGGTGGCCCACCCTAGAAGGGGCTATCGGCTCCCGCCTTTCCCTCCCTCCCGCGGATACGGTTTCGTTCGACTACTGTCTCGATGGAGCCGCGGTCCATCACAACGCGGAGTTTGGAGAGTCGCGAGTGCGAGGCGGAACGAAGGATACAGTCCAGGAGCCTGCGTTCGACCAGCGGCTCGCCTTCCTGCTCGCGATGGCGATGTTCGTGCTCGTGTTCGACACATCGCTGATGAACGTGTCGATCTCATCGGTGGTCAACGACCTGAAGACCACCGTGAGCAGCGTCCAAGCGGCGATCGCTCTCGAGGCGCTCGTTTCCGCCGCGTTCATCCTTATCGGCAGCAAGGTCGGCGACCTGATCGGTCGCAAGCGAGCCTACGTCATCGGCCTGCTCGCGTACGCCGTGGGCGCGCTCGCGATGACGGTCGCCCAGAGCGTGATCGCCATCCTCGTGTTCTGGGCCCTGATCGGCGGCCTGGGCGCGTCGCTCCTGATGCCCGCGATGCAGTCCCTGATCCACGGCAACTTCCAGGGGGCCGCGCAGAAGAAGGTCTACGCGTTGGTCGGCGCCGCGGCGGCGATCGCCGCCGCGATCGGTCCACTGCTCGGCGGCTTCATCACGACGTTCCTGTCGTGGCGCGCTGGTTTCCTGCTCGAGGTGCTGATCATCGCCATCGTGCTGTCCGGCGTCGGGCGTGTCCGCGACGTACCGTACACGGGCCCTCGGCAGGTCGACGTGATCGGTGCGGTCCTTTCCGTCCTCGGCATGGGCGGCATCGTGTTGGGGATCCTGGCTTGGCAGGAAGGCGGGGATGCCGTCGCCGAACTCCTGGCGGTCGGGGCGGTCGGCCTCGCGTCCCTCGCCTACTGGCTCCTGCGACGCAAGCGCCAGAGGAAGCCCGTCCTGCTCGACCCGGACCTGTTCCGATCGAAGATGTTCCGGTTCGGGATCTCCGGACAGATGCTCCAGAACATCGCCCTGGGAGGGGCCATGATCGCGCTGCCGATCTTCCTGCAGATGGTGCTCGAGTACAACGCGATGCAGACGGGTGTGGCTCTCGCGCCGCTCTCGCTCACGATGTTCGGAGTGGCGGTCCTTGCCGGGAAGCGGTCGGGGTCGCGGCGCCCGAGCAAGATCATCCGAGCCGGGTTCACGCTCCTTTCGATCGGCATGGTGATGCTGATCTGGGTCGTGCCTCGCGCCGACTCTGGCTGGTATCTCTCCGTCCCGCTGCTGATCGCAGGGGCCGGGCTGGGTCTGCTGGTGTCGCAGCTCAACAACTACACCCTCTCCCCGATCTCGGACGAGCGGGTCAGCGAGGCCGCCGGCGTGAACTCTGCCGGCGGATCGTTCGGCCTCTCGTTCGGGCTGGCGTTCGCCGGCGCGATCATGCTGGCGACGCTCTCGATCACCTTCACCGACATGGCTCAGAACAGCGCGGTGCTCTCGCCCAGCGAGCAGCAACAGGTGGCGACGGGACTCGAGGACGACGCGGAAGTGATGAGCAACACGGCGCTCGAGGAGCTGCTCGTCGATCAGCCCGCGGACGTCCAAGCTGAGATCATTCGCATCAACACGGAAGCGCGACCGTTCGCGCTTCAGGTCGCATTGCTCGTGCCGCTGCTCGCCGCGCTCTTCGGGTTGATCACGTCGTTCCGGATGATGCGACTGTCTGATCCGAAGCCATCGGGCTCCGACGAAGGCATGGTCTTGGCCTGAATGGGACAATTGAGTCTCGAGCGACAGTCTTCGTGCCTGCGCTCTCCACCCCTCTTGATCCGCGGACAAGGCTCTTTAGGCCTACACCAGCAACGAACGAGGGAGGGGCGCGTGCGGCTAGCCGGTCTCGCGGATCGACTCCACGAGGGTCGCGAGGGCGCCTAGGTCCGCTTGCGGACCCGCCTTGATCGAGGCGAAGAGGAGTTTCCCGCTCACCTCGAACCACAGGAACGAGAACGTAGGTCCCCTACCCGTGGCGCTCCCTTGCGCGAAGTCATCGAGCGACAACGGCGGCGATGGTGGGGAGTCAGGAGGGGCCTGAACGTTCTGGGGATCGTTGTCCGTCGAGATGATGAGCGAGACGCCGCTGGATGGCAGCACGACCCCGCTGGTCTGGATTGGCAGGCCGGGTTCGATCTCGGGTGCGGGCAGCTCGACGTTCGAGACTTGCGTCCCGACCGCCGAGGCGCCACCCTGAGATGTCTGGAAAGGCAGGACCACCCACCCTCTCGGTATCTCCGCCGACCATCCTGCGGGGTCGTGATTGGTGCCCGCTCCCGTGTGATTGTGTTCGTCGGTTGAACCAACGCACGATGCTAGGACCAGAGACACTCCGATCGCCACTAGCGCAAACCGCATGACGGGACTCCGATCCTGAGGCCAATTCCACGCTACACACCGCACCCTGTTAGACCGCGGACGGAGTTCCAAATGCGTGCACCGTCCGGCACTTCAAACTCGTGGGCCGTAGCCTCAGAGAGGCAGAGCCAGCAGCTGGATTGGGTTCTCAGGATCAGGAGGATCAAGATCCAGCTCTGCCACTGGCACGAAATCCATCGCGAGGTAGAAGGCGCGCGTCTCAGCGTATTCCGGCCCCGGGTCGGTTCGATCAGAGAGGGTCTTCACTAGCACGAGTCGGTCGCCGTGGGTTCGGAGCTGGTCGCTCAGCGCCGCGATCAGCGCTCGGCCGATGCCCCGTCGACGAGCGCGAGCATGGACCGCCAGCCATGAGATCTCCGGGGTCTGAGGATATGGGCGAGCAATGGTCAAGAAGCCCCTCACCTCGCCGTCGACCTCCGCGATGAGCCCCGGTTGGGTTCGCACCGCTTCCGCGCACTCCCGGATACCCTCCTCTAGGCCGAACCAGTCGGGCAGCGACGCGACGATCGCATCACAGGCGGTGCCGTCGCTAGGGTCGAGTGGTCGGATCATCGCTGGACGATACCGCTGAGGATCTCCATGAGCCCTTTCGATCCGCCGTCAACGCTCCACGCACACCGGTCGGAGTAACGGAGTTGGGAGCGCCGGGGCGTCGAGCGCGTTGGACCCACCGTCAGGGCAGCCACGTAGCCACGAAGCGTGAGCTCGTTCCGCGCCTGACCCTCCGGCTTGTGAGCATCTCCCATGCGCGGATCAGGAGGTCGAAGATTCCGATCACGAAGAGAGTGTCGGACGGGCGACTACCACGACGCCCAGCACACGATCTGCAGTCCTTCGTCGGTCCAGCCGAGTGTTTGATGTGGACAGCTCTGAAGAGCGGCCGCCGCGACGGCTTTGATCCGCTTGTGGTTGTCCTCCTTCGAGGGGACGTCAGACCTGAGGAAGCTGATGACCTTGACCGCGACCAGGGAGGCATTGGGCGAGCTGCAGTCGGTCACCGTTATGAAGTCGCCGGTGTCCCTTTCCGTCACCCTGGCGCAGTCGCCCACGTCGGTGAGCAACTGGTCTTGGCCGATGTCGCTGGAGGATCCACTCGCGTCTGGAAGGGCTACGCCCGGGGTGTTCACGGCAACCTCGCTGTCGAGCGAGGTCTCAGCAGCGTCGCCGACTGGGGGAGCGGTCGTCATGACCGCGCTGCTCAGTATCGTGACCGCCACGAGGACGAGCGGCCCGACGATTCCCCACGCAATCAGAAAGCGCGGCGTGCCCCGTTTTCCGTCGCGCCATTCGCGGTAGCGTTGCAGGCCCCACCACCCGGGAAGGGTGAGCAAGAAGGGGAACAGGAACGCCACGCCGATCACCGCGAGCGTCTTCCGCCACCCGGCGGCCGGAGGAACCCCAGGAACCTCCTGGCTGTGGGGCGGAGGTGGCGGGAGCGGCAGGCTGGCGCCCGTGTGGTCGTGATCCACACCCCGGATATCGGTGTGACTCGGCAATTGCCTTAGCCCGACAAATTGGGATCCCGATTCATCCGGGGCGTCGTGGATCAGTGCAGGATCAGCGTGTGGCGAACCGTTCGTAGTCGGCGCGCACGAGCGGCACGACGTTCAGCACGTACAGGCCTCCGGCGCAGCCTCGACACCACGCCGAGGCGTTGATCACCGCAGCGGTCGACTCGGCGGGAGCACACGCCGCGAGGCTCGCGATCACGGCTCCGTACCCGTAGGTCGGGCTCCCGAGCACGAGCGTGTCGATCGTGGCCTGGATCCCGTCGCCGAGCGAGGGGTAGTTCTTCACGCCGACGGCGTTGAAGTCCGTCGCCCCGGGGAAGTCGTGCGTGGTGGCAAGCGGGTTGTACGCGGCCGCCGTGCCCTCGGCGGATTCCCACGCGACGACCGCGATGAGGTTGTCCCCGCAGATCGGCGCGCCGAGCCGCGACAGCAGCAGCTCGGCCCATCGTCCGAAGCTCACACCGGCGCCCGTCACGTTCGGGTCGGCCGCGATCCCGAGGCGCTGCACGAGCGCGGCGGCCTCTTCCCGCGCGGCCGCGAGCTGTGCGAGCTGCTCGTCCTGCGCGAGGAACGCGGAAGTGAGCTCCGCGTGCGAGACGCGCAGATCGAGGTCGAGGTTTGCCTGGTGCTTGGACAGGGCCTCGAGGCTCACCCGGATGGCGACCAACCGTTTGGCGTGGGCCGCCACCGCATCCGCCGCCTCGGCGTTCGCCCTCGCGATGTTGTCGAAGTACTGCAACCGGTCCGCGAAGTCGCCGAGCGAGGACGCCCCGAGCGCGAGCGCGACGGGGGCCATCGGCCCCCATTGGTAGGCGGTCACCGCCGCGGAGTTCAGCCCGTCCAGCAACTCCTGGTACCGATCGTTCACGTCGGCCAGGGCCCGTTGCGTCGCCACAAGCCGGGCCTGCGTCTGGTCGTGGGCGGTTTGCAGGTCGGCGATCTGCGCCCCCAGCGCCTCGAGCCGCTCGTGCGCGGCATCGAGCGAGGCCTGCTCGAGCGCGATCTGCCGCTCCAGCTCGGCCAGGCGTGCGCGCGCGTCCTCGAGGCTGCCCGCCGCGGCGGCAGGGGCGAGCACGAGCAGGACCGTGAGCGCACATACGAGCGCGAGGCTCACGCGTGCCAACGAACCGCGGGGCGGCGTGCTCGGAACGGCGGTCCTCATCCCTTCGCGTATCGGCTTCGAGGCTCCACCGGTATAGGACCCGGGCGGCACTCCCTTCCGCAGTGGGGTGCCGGCGATGGGTGGCGCGACTAGCTCGCGGAATCTACCGCGATGACGACGTTGCCGATCTTCCGCCCCGTTTCGACGTACCGGTAGGCCTCGACGATCTGGTCCAGGCGATACCGTCGGTCGACGACCGGCTTGAAGTCTCCGGACTCGATCATCTCCTTGAGATGTCTCATCCTCGCCTGGTCGTACCTCGGCGGGATGGGAAACATGACCCGCCTCCCGCCGAGGAACGAGGTCACGAGCGCCAGGATCGGATTCATGGAGAGCGGGCCGAGGTCCGACGAGAGATAGATCCCCCGTGGCTTCAGCAGCGGCTTGCATCGGCCGAACGAGCTCTTGCCGACCGCGTCGATGACCGCGTCGTAGGTCTGCTCGTCCTTCGTGAAGTCCTCGGCGGTGTAGTCGATCACCCGGTCGGCGCCCAAGCCGCGGACCATCTCCATGTGCTCCGTGTCGCAGACCGCGGTCACGACGGCACCGCGTCGCTTCAGGAGTTGGACAGCCGCCGAGCCGATCGCACCGGTTGCGCCGTTCACGAGTACGTGCTGCCCGCCGCGGATCTTCGCCCGGTCGATGAGGGAACGAGCGTAGTGGGAGCCCTCGGTGCTGGGGGCGGCCTCCTCGTAGGTCACGTTCGCCGGCATGGTTACCAGCGGACCGTCATCGGGGACCGACAGGAACTCGGCGTGCGCCCCGAATCGCCATTCGCTGAACCCGAACACCTTCTCGCCGACCTCGAAGGACGTGACGTCTCTGCCGATCTTCTCGACGACTCCCGCGAACTCACACCCGAGGACCGTCGCCTTCGGCTTGAGCAGTCCGCTGAAGACGCGAACGAAGAACGGCTTGGCCGCCCGGAAGCCGCAGTCGGTTCGATTCACCGTCGTCGCGTGAACCTTCACCAGGACGTCGTGGTCGCCGACAGACGGCCGAGTAACTTCGGCGATCCGAACCACCTCCGGCGGTCCGTACCGAGTGAGAACGGCGGCCCTCATGGTCGGCCTCGAGGCTAGCAGGGGTCCAGCCGGTCGAGGTTCCAGTGGCGAACCATCGCGCACAGCCACTTCTCGCCCCCGATCGACGCGATGGAGAACATCCCGATAGAGCGCTGACCGCCTTCGTGATCGGAGTACAGCAGCTCGACGGCGAACCGCCGGCGCGCCCCGATGGTCTCGGCGCCCCCGGGTACTCGGGATCGTCGCGATCGCGGATGGCCGCCTGCCAGAACCCCACCTCACCGCCCAGGACGTAGAGATCCCGGGTCTGCGGGCGGAAGTCCTGCGGCTCGGCGTGCATCAACGTGCCCGCGGCGGTCGCGAGGGAGGCAACGGTCGTCCAGTCGGCCATCCGGAGAACCTACGGCAAGAGGCCTCGGGCCGCGTGGCGCGCCCGTGGAAGGGCGGATCCCGGGCTCCTTCCTGGCTGTTCCAGAACGTTCATGTTCGCCCCTCGCTGCCGTGCCTCCTCGGTACGAGACGGACGTCGTAGGGTGTCCGCTTCGAGAACGGCGCCGGGGGACGCGACATGCGGGAGATCAGGCGGGACGCGGAGATCCACGCCGAGGACGGAGGGTGGTTCCGCGCGCGCTGGCACTTCTCCTTCGACCGGTACCGGGATCCGCGGCAGATGGGGATCGGGCCGCTGCGGGTGTTCAACGACGACCGGCTCGTGCCAGGCGCCGACTGGCCGATGCACCCCCATGCAGACGTCGAGGGCATCACGTACGTGGTCGAGGGCACCTTCGAGCATGCGGACTCCCTCGGCAACGGCAGCACGCTGCGGCCGGGGGGCGTGCAGCGCATGACGCTCGGCTCCGGCGCGCTGCACTCGGAGCGAAACGGGTCGAAGACGGAGCCGATGCGGTTCCTGCAGTTCTGGATCCTGCCGGATGAGCCCTCGCTTCCCCCGAGCCTCGAGCAACGCCAGTTCACGCGGGAGGATCGTCGCAACCGGTTGCTCCGCGTGGTCGGATCCGGCGACGACGTCGTGACCGTGCACCAGGACGTCTCCGTCGACGTCGCCGCGCTCGAGCCCGGCGTCAATGTCGAGCACGAGTTCGCGGCCGGCAGGGCCGGCTACCTGTACCTGATCGACGGCGCGGCCCTGCTGGACGGCGACGAGAAGCTGGGCACGGGCGACGCGATCAAGGCCTTCGGACCCGAGCGCATCCGCCTGAGCGCGCTCGAGGAGACCGAGCTCATCCTCATCGAGGTGCCCGACCGCTACACGCCGGTCGGGGTGTGGGCGAGGTAGGAGCTCTGGAACAGAAAGGAGGACATCGTGGCCGAGGAGACGAAGACGGAATCGACGATCACCCAGGACGAGGCGACGCAGGTCCGCGAGGCGAACGAGTCGGGCCGAAACCCGGTTGTGTTCGTGCACGGCCTTTGGCTGCTGCCGAGCAGCTGGGACCGCTGGGCGGAGCTCTTTGACAACGCGGGATACGCGTCGCTCACCCCCGGCTGGCCCGACGACCCCGCCACCGTCGAGGAGGCGAAGGAGCACCCCGAGGTGTTCGCGGGCAAGTCGATCGGCGAGGTGGCCGATCACTTCGAGGAGGTCATCTCAGGCCTGTCGAAGAAGCCGGTCGTGATCGGGCACTCCTTCGGCGGGCTGCTGACCGAGATCCTTGCGGGTCGCGGGCTCGCGGCGGCGTCGGTGGCCATCAGCCCGGCGCCGTTCCGGGGCGTGCTCCCGCTCCCGATCTCGGCACTGCGCTCGGCCTCGCCGGTGCTCCGCAACCCGGCGAACCGGCATCGGGCGGTGCCGCTCACCTACGAGCAGTTCCGCTATTCGTTCGCGAACGCCGTCGACGAGGAGCAGGCAAAGCGGCTCTTCGAGCAGTTCTGCGTCCCGGCGCCCGGCGAGCCGCTCTTCCAGGCCGCGGCGGCGAACCTCAACCCGTGGTCCGAGGCGAAGGTGGACGCGAAGAACCCCGACCGCGGGCCGATGCTGATCGTGGCCGGCGGCAAGGACCACACGGTCCCCGTGTCCATCTCGAAGTCCTCGTTCAAGCACGAGGAGGACAACGAGGGCGTCACGGAGATGATCGAGATGGCCGATCGCGGCCACGCCCTGGTCATCGACGACAACTGGCAGGAGGTCGCCGAGACCGCCCTGAAGTTCGTCGGTCGCTTCGTGGCGTAGGGGCAGGGGCGCTTCCCGCCGCGGCCCTCGGAGGGACCGTGCCCGGCAGAGGCACACCCTCCCCGCGCCGAGCCGGGTGTCGGTGCGCGTTCGTAGGATCGGGATGCGTGGGTTCCTGCCCGTCCCCAGCCGGGCAGGGGCCCGCGTGACCTCGCTTCCTTTGACCGCCGTAGGTGGGGAGCATCGCCCGAGCGGGCGCGGGAGGATGAACGCATGCCCACCCTGTACGAGGACAAGGACCTGTGGGATCGCCTCAGGATGTTTGAGGAGAAGTACTTTGAGGAGAAGTACAGAATGGAGTCCGCAGACTTCTCCCGCCGCTGGGAGTCCGGAGAGTTCCGCGAGGGTCCCGACTTCGCCGAGTGGGCGGCGCTCTGCGCGCGGCTCGGCACGCCCGGCGACTGAGCATTCGGGCCCCCCTCTCCTCGATCAGTCTCTTTCCGGCGTCGTTGCGCCCGCGCTCGCCCGGGTGACACGATGCTCGTCCGACATCGGGCGGGAGCCGAGATGAACCTTCGCAAGCTGCGCCGTCGCCCCGGTGGGGTGATCGATCGGCGGGGCGAGCTCCGGCGGGCGGTATCGCCGGCTTCCGGCTCCCGAGGCTGAGCACAGGCGCGAGGAGCATCGAGAAGGGAGACGTGGCGATGCCGAAGGTGCAGGGGCTTTCCAAGAAGGCGGCGAACTACCGCCCCGCGTCCGACCCGAAGTACAGCTGCAAGCAGTGCACGTTCATGTTCCCGAGGCTCGCGGTCGGCGGGTGCCGGTTCGTTCGCGGCGTGATCCACGCGGGTGACACCTGCAACGAGTTCGCTCCGCGCCGAACGTAGGCGCTCGAACCGTCGATCCGCATTCGACGCGAACCCTGCTCGGACCTCGTCCGTACACCCGGAAAACGAGCGCATCGCTCGAGTCCGACGCGCCGAGCCGGCGCACGTCCACGAGGGGGTTCACCATGCGCGGAGCGAAGCTTTTCCTTCTGGGAGCGGCGATGGCCCTCGTCCTGTCCGCCTGCTCGAACGGCAACGACGACGCGGCGGGCGGGACGGGCTCGTCTCCCTCGCCCGCCAGGCAGGCCTCGGGCGGTTCGGAGGTGGCCACGTCGTCCTCCGATCTCGGGACGATCCTGACCGACAAGGACGGCAACACGCTGTACCTGTTCGAGAACGACGCAAACGGCGAGAGCACCTGCTACGAGGACTGCGCCTCCAACTGGCCGGCGTTCGCCACTGACGGTGACCCGGTGGCCGGGCAGGGGGCGGACGCCTCCATGCTCGGGACGACCGAGCGGACCGACGGAACCGTGCAGGTCACCTACGCCGACCACCCGCTGTACTACTTCGGTGGCGACCAGCAGCCGGGCGACACGAACGGCCAGGAGATCGGCGACGTGTGGTACACGATCTCACCGACGGGGGAGGCGGTCGAGAGCGGAGGCGAGTCCGGCGGCGATCAGGCGTCCGGCGGCCAGACGGAGGTCGAGGCCGAGGACTCGTCGCTCGGCACGATCCTGACCGACAAGGACGGCAACACGCTGTACGTGTTCGAGAACGACGCGAACGGCGAGAGCACGTGCTACGCGGACTGCGCGTCCAACTGGCCGGCGTTCGAGGCCACGGGCGAGCTCGCGGCCGGGGACGGCGTCGACGCTTCGCTCCTCGGCACCGTCGATCGCACCGACGGAACGACGCAGGTCACGTACAACGGCCACCCGCTGTATTACTTCGCCGGAGATCAGCAGCCCGGCGACACCAACGGGCAGGAGGTCGGCGACGTCTGGTACGTGGTCTCGCCGGCGGGCGAGGCCGTCGAGGGCTAGGCGCGCCGGCGCTGCGAAGGGGCGCTACCCCAGGTCGGGGTCGGTCCGGAAGAGCTCGTGCAGCCGGACGGCGCTCCCGTCCAGTCCCGAGGCCGCGAGGCACTCCTCCATGTCGCCTCGTCGGTCCTCGGGAAGGTGCGCGATCGCCCCCTCGAGGTCGGTCTGCAGCGTCACGGTCACGTCGTCGCCCATGACGGCGACGAGGGTCTGGATGAGCGCTCGGCGCGCGCGCCTGTTCGCTGGTCGGCTTCTCCACGAGACCCCCTCGGCTCCCTGGAGGCAGTATGGACGAGTCGGCGGGGCGGTTCGCGTCAGCCGGACGAGAGCCCGCCGCACATCGACACGGTGTCCTGCAACCATCCCCCGCCGTCGGCCGTGCGAAACTCGACGGTCGCCATCACCTCGCCGGCCCTGACGAGCCGCACGACGGGCTCGTCCCAATCCGGGTAGCCGGCGCGCTCGACGACGTCCTGCGCCCCGAGCCCACCGGTTGCCGACTCCAAGATGGCGCGGGCGAGGTCGACGGGGTCGCCGCGCTCGCCCTCGGCGCCGGGCGCGTAGTCGGACACGCCGACCGAGGACGCGGTGCAGTCGAGCGCTGTCGAGCGGTAGATGCCCTCGACGTCGACGACCTCGAGCTCCCGTAGGTCCGGATCGCCGATCGCCCGGTCGTTCGGATAGCAGCCGATCCGAACGGTTCCCGGTGGGACGTCGAGCACGTGCTCGCTCGTTCCGGGCGGGGCGTTGTCGCCGAGGCCGCCGTGATCGAACTCGACCGAGAAGCCGGGGTCCACGTCCGTGCGATTGTCGATGACGAGGTGCAGCCCGTCCGGCTGTGGCCGCACGGAGGGCGTCTCGACGGTCGTGCCGCTCGCGTCGCACACGATGGTCGCGACTTCGGGGAGCGGGGTGTCGGTGGTCACCTCCGCCCGGTCCGCGCACGCGGCCAGCGCGAGCGTCGCGCCGATCACGAACGCCAGCCGAGTCTTCATCCCGAGGCCTCGATCCTCCCGTCACGCATCGCGAGTGTTCGGTTGAGGAACCGCTTCGAGGTCTCGTCGTGCGTCGCGACGAGGCAGGCCGTCCCCTCGTCGCAATGCGCGCGAAGCGCGGCGAACACCTTCTCGGTCCATCCGCGGTCCTGGTGGCCCGTCGCCTCGTCGGCCACCAGGAGCCGAGGCCGGAGCAGGAGCGCGCGGACGATGGCGGTGCGCTGCTGCTCGCCGACCGAGGTCTCGAGCGGCCGCCGCTCCGCGAGATGCGCGAGCCCGAGTTCCTCGAGCAGCAGTTCGATCCGCTCCTCGTGCTCGGCGAGCGAGCCCTCGAGCTTGGCCGGGTACGCGACGTTCTCCCGGACCGTGAGCTCGTCGATCAGCCCGAGCTTCTGCGGAACCACCGCGAGCTCCTTCCACCCCGGCGCGGGGCCGACCCCTTCGATCCGCCCGTGATCCGCGCGCTCCCATCCGGCCACGACGTTCAGCAGCGTGGTCTTGCCCGATCCCGACCGCCCGACCAGGCCGACCATCTCGCCCTCGCGCACCGCGAACGACACGTGGTCGACGGCGTGGACCGCGTCGCCGCCGCGCTCGAACGTCTTCACGACGTCCTCGAGCTCGAGCGCCGCGGGCACCCCGCGATCGAGCTCGTCCGCGAAGTCGAGGCCGACGATCCCGTCGGATGCCGCCCGGCGGGGCTCGACGACCTCGCCGTGGTCCAATCGCAGCAGCACGTCGGCGGCGCGCATGACCGCCGGGTCGTGCGTCGCGAGCACGAACGTGACCCCGTCGCCGCGCAGCTCGCGAATCGCGTCGATCACGGCCTCGGCCGAGGCGGTGTCGAGCTCGGCCGTCGGCTCGTCCGCCACGACGATCCTCGCGCCGCTGACCAGGGCCTGCGCGAACGCCGCCCGTTGCTGCTCGCCGCCCGAGAGCTCGGCGGCCCGGTGCTCCACGCGGTCCGCGATGCCCAGGGCCTCGACCACCCGGTCCACCTGGCCGTCGGTGGCGACGCGGTCCAGGTGCTCGCCGACGGTGAGGTGCGGCAGGAAGTTGTCCGAGGGACGCTGGAAGACGTACCCGACGGTGTGCCGGCGCATCCGCCGCCGGGCCCGAGACGACGCGCGGCCGATGGTCGTCCCGGCGACGATCACGGTTCCCGAGCTCGGCCGGTCCATGCCGGCGATCAGCCGCAGCAACGAGGACTTGCCGCTTCCGCTCGGACCCGCGACGGCCACGAGAGCTGCGGAGGGGAACGAGGCGCTCACGCCGCGGAGCGCGCGCACCTCGCCGGTCGCCGTCCGATAGGTCTTGACGAGGTCCTCGAAGTGGACGACGCCGTCCTCACTCGGCAACGCGCATCACCTCCCCGAGGTCGACGCGCTGGGCGCGGCGGTTGGTCGCCGCCGCCCCAAGCCATGCGAAACCGGCCGCCAGCAGCCCCGTGAGCGCGAGCAACCCGCTCGGGACGACCAGCAGCGGCCCCGGCGGGATCGTCTCGATCGGGTCGAGCAAGGGCACCGTGAACCACGCCGCGGCCACGGCGAGCACGGCGCCGACGGCGACCGCGAACAGCAGCATCGCGCCGAGCTCGAGCACCAGGGCCCGGCGGTGCTGGCCGTGCGACATCCCCATCCGCGTGGACAGCGCGTACGAGACGACCCCCGACCGCTCGCGCGCCTGCAGGTACATCAGGATCCCGACGAAGGTGAGCGCGGCCGCGATGATCCCGAGGACGTTCAGCACCACGAACGTGTCCAGGACTGCGGCGACCTGCGGGATGTCCTGCACCTGCTCCGCGGTCACGATGAGATAGGTCGGGACGCTCGCGTCCGCGAGCGCCGCCTGCACGCCCTGCGGGTCGCCGCGGATCCAGAGCTCGGTGCTCGATCCGGTCTGCCTGAAGGGATCGAGCAGCGCGCCGGCCTCGTCGAGCGCCCGGCCCACGGCCGCCTCGTCGGCGACGATCATGGGGTTCTGCGACCGGAGGCCGGGAAACGACGTCGCCCTCCCGACGACCCGGACGGGCACGTGTGCCGTGCCGATCTGGATCTCCTGGGGGTTCACCCTCGGCCCCGCCGCGACCACGATGGGCATCGGGCCGTCGCCGGCCTCCCCGAGCCGCCTGGCGATCTCCTCGATCGACAGGTTGGAGAACTCGTCGTTCCAGTACGCCGCGCCGGCGAGCGTGGCGGAGTCGACGGCGAGCAGGTCGTAGGACTGCCCCGGCACCCGCGCGCCCCCGTCCACCTCGACCGCACGGGTCACCGGATACGGGAAGGCCTCGGGGATGGGGCGGGTCCAGGGAACCCGCGCGCCGACGTCGCTGCCGACGAAGACCTTCGCCTTGGCGTCCACGGTGGTCGCGAGCGAGGCCGAGACGATCTGCGCGTGCAGGAACGTTCCGAGGCAGAGCCCCGCGGCGCCGAGGAGCAGCATCGTGAAGGTGCCGCCCCCGGCGAGGCGCCGGGTGGCGAGGTAGGGAGCGGGACGCGCTGCGGCGGTCGGACCCCGCAGCCACGCGAAGCCCATGCGGGCGAGCCGCGCGGCCAGGATGGCGAAGCCCAACAGGAGCAGGAAGGGGAACGCGACGAGCGCGAGGCTCGGGCGGACCACGTTGAGCTGCGGATCCTCCACGAACGCGCCGCCCGAGCGGAGCCGCGCGAGCGCGAAGAAGGCGAGCGCGATGATGGCGAGCTCCCAGGGGATCAGCGAGGCGAAGCGGGCGAACCGGCGGCCGTGCGGATCGACGACCCGGACGTACGTCCACGCCGCGACCACGGAGATGAGCGCGACGGCGCCGGCCACCGCGACCGCCGTCGCGATCGAGGCGCGCCGGAACTCCTCGGGGTCCACGCGCCCGTTCGGGCCGAGCGCGGCCACGGCGAGCCCCGCAAGCCCGAACCCGATCACCCCGCCGACGACGCAGGGCAGGACGGACTCGAGGGCGGTCTTGAGGCCGACGGCGCTCGCGGACGTCCCGCGCGCGAACAACCAGGACGCCTCGACCCGCCGAGCGCGGATCGAGTACGCACCCGCCGCCGCGATGACCACGAGCGCCACCGCGACGCCCGCGATCCCGAGCACGCGGGCCGGTCCCTCCACCGCGACGATGTGCTTCTCGGCGTCGTCGACCGCGTAGCCGATCGAGGAGGAGAACACCGTGAGCGAGGATCCGGGGTTCGCGGGCACGCCGTTCGCGAACCCGCCGTAGAACCATCGCTGGCAGCACAGGAACTGGTCGCCGAGATCCTCGCGATCCCGGATGCGACTCCCGACCTCACGCTGGTAGGCCTCGAGTCCGCGCGCCTGCTCGATGCTGACCCGTCCCGGGTCGGCGATCGGCGCCTGCCAGCGAAACGTCGCGGATCGCTGGTCGAGCTCGCCCAACAGCGCGAGCACCTGGTCCGGGTCGCCGATGATCGGCTGCGGCGGTGGCGCGCAGTCAAAGCACGACGTGAGGCGGAACTCGTTCGACCACGGGAACCAGTAG
Organism: uncultured Actinomycetes bacterium; assembly: GCA_963716935.1. Taxonomy (GTDB): domain Bacteria; phylum Actinomycetota; class UBA4738; order UBA4738; family HRBIN12; genus CALGFI01. The sequence goes on from CAVQUN010000004.1 coordinate 66,945, forward strand.
CCCTCGGGGTTCGGGTAGAACCCCCGATACACCCCGTCCACGTCGACCGAAACCGTCGGCCCCCCGTCGGCGTCGTGCAGGCGGATCGTGTCGCCCGGTCCGACGTGGAGGTCGTTCGCGATGAGATCGGGGATCCAGACCCCGTCGCCGTCGTTGCCGGCGACCACCTCGACCTGCTGGAGCGCCCCCGTCCCGCTGAACAGCCGACCGGTCTGGGTCACCCGATGTCCGGACGCCGTGACCTCCAGGTCGTCGCCGAGGATCGCCCGGATCGGCTCGCCGAGGATCGGGCTGGCGGCGGCGAGCTCGCGGAAGGGCTCGTCGAGGGCGCCGACGGCGGGGGAGCGGAACCGTCGCTCCAGCTGCACCGGCTGCAGGGGAAGGTCTCGGAACGTGAAGGTAAGGCCGGCGGCGTACCGGGTGATGCTCGGCCGATCCACCGCGTTGCGGAAGAGCTGGCTGGCGGAGGCGGCCGTGAACAGCGGATAGGCCGCCACCGCGAGCGCAAGGAGCAGGGCCCCGATCCCGATCGCCGCGAACAGCGCACGAAAGCGCAACAGGAGGAACGGAGAAGCGCGCCAGAGCGCGTCCCCCCGTCGGCGACGCGCGGGTGCTACGGCGGGCGGCTTGGTGAGCGTCCGACCCATCAACGAGACCCTACGTTCCGTCGGGCTCCCGGGGTTCTCGAGTGGGTTGCGAGATCTTGCGGTCGCCCGAGGGGCGAAGGGGAATCGCGGTCAGCGGCCCTGCGTGCGGCGCCGCAGGCGACGTCGTGCCAGGCCCGACGTCGCGAGGAGCAGGACGATCCCGGGCGGCACCACGTAGATCGTCCCGGCGGCGGTTCGGCCGCCGTCCTCCGCGAGCCCGTCGGCCGCGTCGCCGCAGTGGTGCTCGGGGGCGAGCCCGTCGGGGCACGGGCTCTCGGACGGCTCGCAGTGGTGCGACGGCGCCGTCCCTCCCTCGGGACACGGGCCCTCGGTGTCCGTCGGGCTCGGCGACTCCGTCTCGGTCGGGCTCGGCGACTCGGTCTCGGTCGGCGAGGGCGACTCGGTCTCGGTCGGCGACGGGCTCTCGGTCTCGGTCGGGCTCGGCGACTCGGTCTCGGTCGGCGACGGGCTCTCGGTCTCGGTCGGGCTCGGTGATTCCGTCTCCGTGGGAGAGGGCGACTCGGTCTCGGTCGGCGAGGGCGACTCCGTCTCGGTCGGCGACGGGCTCTCGGTCTCGGTCGGGCTCGGCGACTCGGTCTCGGTCTCGGTCGGCGACGGGCTCTCGGCCTCCGTGGGCGACGGGCTGGCCTCGACGGCCGTCACGACCGGACCTTCGCTCGGCTCCGGCTCGGGGGTGGGAGTGGTCTCCGGCGGAGGCTGCGGCGACGAGCTCGGCTCGGGCGACGGCGTCGGCGGAGGAGCCCCGCCCGTGACCAGGTCCCCGAGCATCTGGACCACCGCGGAGGCCACCTCCGGCGGCAGCGTGTCGAGGAGCGGGCCGATCGTCTCGGCGATCTGCGCGTCGAGCTCGGTGGTGTCCGCTCCGGCCGCGTTGGCCGCGGCGCGTTCCCCGAGCAGCATCGCGGCGAGCTCGGCGGCCTCCGCGGGGCTCGCGTTCGGTAGCTTCTCGGCCAGGTCGTCGAGCGCCGCCTGGGCCGCCACGAGGTGGACGCGCGCGGTCCCCGATAGCTCGTCGGTGGGAGCCCCGGGTCCGAGGCCGCGCGCGAGCACGACCGCGAGCACGATGATCGACGCCGCCGCCGCACCTTGGAGCCGTTCGACCCAGCCGCGCTCGCGAAGCCCCGCTCGCGGGCGCGCGGCGGCGGCGGCGGCGAACGCGATGGGACCGGCGGCCGCCCGCGCCGTGCGACGGCCGACGAGAGCCCCCTCGAGCTCCGTCAGCCCGGATCCTTCCTCCACGACCGCGTCCGCGGCGGCGACGAGCGCGGGGTTGGCGGTAGCGCGGTCGGAGGTGAGGACGATGATGCGTGTCTTGGGCGACGAGGATCGGATGCCCGGAACGATCGACTCGCCGCCCTCGCGGGCGACGTCCTCGTGCACGAGGAGCACGTCGGGACGAAGGTCGGCGACGGCCTTCGCCACGTCGGCGGCGGTCGCGGCCTCCGTGGCCACGGCGAAGCCTCGCTCCTCAAGGAGGAAACGCGCGAGGTTCCGCTCTAGTGGGCGGCGGTCCCCAACGACGGCGGATCGACGAGACGTGCCTCTCTTCATCGCTCCTGTTTCCGCGCACGGTCAACAGCGCTCGGCCGCTTCATGTATAGCCGATGCATTCGTCGGGCACAGCTACCCATCAGGGCTAGCTCTTGTAGGGCAGGCTCGATCGGTCAGTCGGGCTACGAAGTGTTGCGCGTGGACGATCCAGTGACAGGCATGGCGTGCCGAGCTTGGGTCGCCGCTATTGGCGCTTGCCGATGCCTCGGCCCGAACCGCTCAGCAAGCCGAGGTCGATCACCACGCCGAGCACGATGACGATGATCCCCGCGGCCTGGATCCCGCCGCGGAGCGTGGTGAACTCGTTCTGCGCGATCGCGTAGGCGATGGTGGTGGTGGGCAGGAAGATGAACCCCAGGATGCCCCACCAACCGCTCGAGAAGGCCGCGTTCAGGTAGTCGGAGAACAGCCAGAGCACGAACAGGATGAAGCGGGGCGTGATGAGCGCGAACAGGACGAGCAGGCAACCCACGGCGGGATGCTATCCCGGGCGGTGCTGCGGGTTGACCGCACTCGAACATATGTTCTAGTGTGCGGCGGGTGAAGGACCAGCTCTTCGAGGTCGCCCGGCGGACGTTCGACACCCCCGAGTTCCGCGGGATCGAGTTCATCGAGGCCGAGTGCAAGACGATCATCAACAGCGTTCCGGGCAACCTCCTCCCGTTCCGATGGAGCATCAATCCGTACAGAGGTTGCTCGCATGCTTGTGTGTATTGCTTCGCTCGTCCCACCCACACGTTCCTCGACATGGACGCCGGTCGCGATTTCGAGACGAAGATCGTCGTGAAGGTGAACGCGCCCGAGGTGCTGCGGCGTCAGCTCGGCGCAAAGCGCTGGAAGGGCGAGGGCATTGCGATGGGGACCAACACCGATCCCTATCAGCGGGCCGAGGGTCGCTACCGGCTCATGCCCCGGATCATCCGCGCGCTGTCCGACTACCGGAACCCCTTCTCGATCCTCACGAAGGGCACGCTCATCCTTCGCGAACTCGACCTGCTGGTCGGCGCCGCCCGCGTGGCGGACGTCGCGACGGCCTTCTCGATCGGCACGCTCGACGAGGAGGCCTGGCGACGAAGCGAGCCCGGCACGCCGCACCCCCGCAAGCGCATCGAGGCCGTGGCCGCCCTGAACGCCGCGGGCGTGCCCTGCGGGGTGCTGATGGCGCCGATCCTGCCGGGCATCACGGACGACCCGAGACAGCTTCGCGAGGTCGCGCGGGCGGCGATCGACGCCGGGGCGACCCACGTCTCGCCGATCCTGCTCCATCTGCGGCCGGGGGTCCGCGAGGAGTTCCTGCCGTGGCTCGCCGAGCAGTACCCGGAGCTCGTCGAGCGGTACGAGCGGATGTACGCGAAGCCGTACGCGCCGTCCTCCGATCGAGCGGCGCTCGGGGCGACCGTCGGCGGCATCGTGCGGGCCCTGGGCGGGACCCGGCCGTCCGCCCCCCCTCCTGAGCGGTGGGGCCACAAGACGCCGGGGCCGGATCGCGCCGGCGAGCAGCTCACGCTCGCCTGATCGTTCAAACTGCCGTTCGCTCGAGCGGCCGGCGACCGGTGAGCGACTCGTACGCGGCGGTCAGGCCGTCCGCGTCGTCGCGGTCCGGGAGCAGGATTCGCGTCGCGCCGTCGCCGATCCCCCAGGTGAGCACCTCGGCCGCCTGCTCGAACCCCCGGAGCCCCCACGGCTGGTCCCAGGAGTTCCACGTCTGGAGGCCGCGCAGTCGCAGGAAGCGAGCGCGGTCCGCGGGCGAGAGGTTCGCCTCGCTCCAGGCGTGGGCGAGCTCGTGCACCATGACCCGCCGCGCGTACTCGTCGGGCTGATCGGCGATGCACATGTCCAGGTGGAAGTCCCGGTAGAAGCCGGAGTTGTCCCGGCACCCGGCCCCGGTGGGGTGGAACTCGATCTCGACCGCCGGCAGCTCGAGCCCCGCGCTCCGGTACCGCGCGAGCACCCAGGTCGTGAGGGCCCGCTCGCGCGGCGTGGCCTCGCGGACCGTGGTGGCCGGTGCCTCGGCCGAGCGCATCCCGAGGGTCGAGGCGAGCAGGGCGAGGGCGATGATGCGGCGGATCGGGTGTGACCGTCGGTTCGTCGTGGTGTCCATGGGGCGAAGCTGCGCCGCGCGCCTTGCGGTCCCGGTTCCGGCCGCTTGCAGGTCGCTGTCAGGTGACGGGCGTCACCTCGGCTCGTGCTCGAGAGCCTTCCCATGAAGGGCGATCGGGACGTAGCGTTCCGCCCGATGAACTTCCGGATCCTCGGGCCGCTCGAGGTGGACGTGGAGGAGGGCCCGCTTCGCCTCGGGGGGCTGAAGCCGCGCGCCGTCCTCGCGCACCTGCTCATCCGCGCCAATCGGGTGGTTCCGGCAGAGCTCCTGATCGACGAGCTGTGGGGAGAGGAGCTGCCCGAGGACGCCCGCAACGCGCTCCAGACCCACGTGTCGCGCCTGCGAGGGCTGATCGGCGATCGGATCGAGACCCGCCCGCCCGGCTACGTGATTCGCGTGGAGCCGGGGGAGCTCGACGCGGCGCACTTCGAGTCGCTCGTCGCGGACGCTCGAGCGGATCTGGCCGAGGATCCGGGGTCCGCGGTTCGCGTCCTGCAGGAGGCGCTCGCGATCTGGCGGGGACCCGCGCTGTCCGATCTCGCCGCGGAACCCTCGCTCGCGGGGGAGATCGCGCGCCTCGAGCAGCTCCGGCTCTCGGCTATCGAGGACCGCATCTCGGCCGAGCTCGCACTCGGGCATCACACGGTGGTCGTCGGGGAGCTCGAGTCGCTGACGCGCGAGCACCCGCTTCGCGAGCGCCTGTGGGGGGACCTGATGCTCGCGCTCTATCGCTCGGGCCGTCAGGCGGACGCGCTCGACGCGTACGGCCGCGCCCGGGAGATCCTGGCCGAGCAGCTCGGCATCGACCCCTCGCGGCGGCTCCGGCGCCTGCACGAGCAGATCCTCGGGCAGGACCCGGCGCTCTCGATGGCCTCGAGGCCGATGCCGGTCGTGCGGCCCGCGCCGCTCCCCGGCGAGCTCGCGCCCGACACCCAGATCGCCGGGTACCGCATCGAGGACCTGCTGGGTCGGGGCGGGATGAGCACCGTGTACCTCGCGGAAGACCTGCGGCTGCGCCGGCGGATCGCGCTCAAGATCCTGTCGCCCGAGCTCGCGCAGCACCCGGGCTTTCGCGAGCGGTTCGTGCGCGAGTCGCAGATCGCCGCCGGCATCGAGCATCCGGGCATCGTCCCGATCTACGAGGCGGGCGAGGCCGAGGGCGGAGTTCTCTACATCGCGATGCGGTACGTGCGCGGCACGGATCTCGGGAGGCTGCTCTCGGAGACGGGCGCGCTCGAGCCGGAGCGCGCCGTACGCATCGTGTCGCTGGTGGCCGAGGCGCTCGACGCCGCGCACGCGGAGGGCCTCGTCCACCGCGACGTGAAGCCCGGCAACATCCTGATCGTCGAGGGCGCCGGGAGTCGCGGCCGCGACCTCGTCTACCTGTCCGACTTCGGGCTCACCAAGCGCTTGGAGGGCGAGAGCGGCGCGCTCACTCGGACGGGGCAGTTCGTCGGGACCGTCGACTACGTGGCGCCCGAGCAGATCGAGGGCAAGACCATCGACGCCCGGACGGACGTCTACTCCCTCGGCTGCGTGTTGTTCGAGTGTCTGGCGGGCAAGCCCCCGCACGCCCGCGAGACCGAGGTGGCGACGCTGTACGCCCATCTGTCGGACGACATCCCGAGGCTCGAAGACGCGCGGCCCGACCTTCCGCCCCCGCTCGCCGCCGCCGCGGGGAAGGCGCTGGCGAAGGATCCGACAGACCGCTATCCGACCTGCGGCGAGCTCGCCGCCGCGGCAAACGAGGCGCTCGCGCCGCCAGAGACCGCCGCGCCGTCACCTGCGCGACGTCGGTCGCTCGCCATCGCAGGGGTGGTCGCGGCGTTCGTGGTAGCCGCCCTCGCGATCGTCGGGCTCTCGCTCGGGCGATCGGACGCGCCCTCGGCGGTGGCGGGTGACGGCGAGTCGCCGTCACCGTCCGCGTCGCCGACGGGAGGGCCGTACTTCACCGCCCTCGATCGAGCCCCGACCGGGAACGAGCAGCGCCTGCTCGCGCTGATCCCGGAGACCATTCGAACCTCGTGTGAACCCGCAGAGCCACGTGCTCCACGGATCGACCCGGATGAGGGTGTACTCGGCGCGGTGGTATGCGACGACGGGGCGACCGAAGCCCTGTACGAGCTGTTCGGGAGCCGCGACGCGATGGACATCGCCTTCGGCAACCGCGTAAACGACGCGGACGCCTTCGGAGGGGACTGCGCCACCGACCACGAGGCCCAGAACGTCTACACCAACGGCGGCGAAGATCGCGGGCGCGTCATGTGCACTCAGGACAGGGCGGCCGCTCGCTCCATGATCGCGTGGACGGACGAGAACCTGCTCGTGCTCGGACACGCCACGCGCGAAGATCTCGGCGACCTTTCCCTGTATGAATGGTGGATCTCGGCGGGTCCGATCGACGCGGACACGCCCGTGGGGAAGGACGGTGCGGCATCGGTCGTGTCGTTCCCCCAAGGGCCGTTCCTCGCGGATGTGACGAACGAGCAGGACCTGAGGAAGCTCGGCGTCTCGGGCCGCCTGTCGGTGACGCTCGGCATCACGCTCGCGGACGGGAACTACCGGGTCACGTACAACGGCCCGGCCTACTACGCCGAAGAGGGCACCTATGTCCTGACGAAGGGCCCGAGCGTCGTGTTCACGATCACGAGGGCACCACTGCAAAGCTGCGTAGAAGGGTCCGCAACCTATCGCTGGAAGGAGGCCCCGGATGGGGGCGTCCGCTGGACGTTCGTCGAAGCCGAGGGCGCCGAGTGCCCCACAGGACCGTGGCCGACCACGAACGAGCCGTGGCGGCCGGGGCCGGCCGGCGAGATTGTCTTCGGGCAGTATGGGAACCTCGTGCGGGAGAGCGTCGACCAGTTCACGGCGACGGACCTCACGAACACGCCGCTGATCGAGAACGTGCAGCCCGCGTGGTCCCCGGACGGCAGCCGCATCGTCTTCAGCAGCAACCGGCCCGACCCCGACTCGAGCTTCGACCTGTACGTGATGGACCCGGACGGTTCGAACGTGATTCCGATCACGAGCGACCCCGGCAACGAGTGGGATCCCGCTTGGTCGCCCGACGGCGGCGCGATCGCGTTCGTCTCGCATGTGGAGGCGACGACCGACAGGTCGAGCAGGTCCGCGCTGAAGATCCTCGCGTTTCCGACCGCCGGCTCGCCGGCAGTCACGCTGGTCTCGCGCCAGATCTCGGCGATCCGTCACCCATCCTGGTCGCCCGACGGGTCGCGGATCGCGTTCACGATCGACAAGGCGGTCTACGTCGTCGACGCCGACGGGGCCAACCTGGAGAAGCTCGCGCCCGACCAGGAGGTCGCGCAGCCCGCGCCCGTCTGGACGCCAGACGGCAGCAAGATCGTGTTCTGGGGGGACGACGGCCGTGGCGGCGGGACGCTTCTCACGATGCGGCCGGACGGCTCCGGGCTACGGCCCTTCAGCCCCGCGTTCCCGGACGCCGACATCCTCGTTCCTTCGTGGTCGCCCGATGGGCAGTGGGTCGCGGCTGCGGGTGTCTGGGCCGGCGCCGGCAACTTGATCTCGCCTCTCTACCTGGTCAACGCGGACGGCGGACCGGTGTACACCTTCGGGCTGAACGCCTCCGAGCCGAAGTGGCGGCCGGAACCGTAGCCGAGGGTCGGCTACCCTCTTGCTCGATGCGCGGCATGGACCGAATCCTCGAGCTCCAGGAGCTGGACGCGACGACCGATCGCCTGGGGCACCGTCGCGAGCAGCTCGAGGCGGGGGAGGAGCTCTCGACCGCCCGGAAGGCGTCGGAGGAGGCCGAGGCCGGGCTCGGAGAGCTGCGGCTCGGGATCGACGCGGTCGGGGTGGAGCAGCGGCGCCTCGAGCACGAGATCGACACGATGGGCTCCAAGCTCGCCGCCGAGGAGAAGCGGATGTACGACGGCACGATCGCGAACGCGAAGGAGCTCGAGGCGCTGCAGCACGAGATCGAGAGCCTGAAGGATCGTCGATCGCGCACCGAGGACGATCTCCTCGACGTAATGGTCCGCCGCGAGGAGCTCGAGGCTCGCGTCGCCGGATCCGAGGCCGAGGTCGCGGCGGCGCGGCAACGCGTCGAGACGGTCGGCGGAGACGCGTCGAGGGAGCTCGACGAGGTCGTCGAGCTCCTGGCCGAGCGGGCCACCGCGCGCGAGGCGATCGTCGGCGCGATCGACGAGGAGCTCCTCGAGCTCTACGAGGACCTCCGGGCGCAGAAGAGGGGCATCGGCGCGGCGGCCATCGTCGACGGCGTCTGCCAGGCGTGTCACGAGCAGCTCTCGGCCGTCGAGCTCGACAAGCTGAAGCACACGGACGGCGTCAAGAGGTGTGAGTACTGCCGGCGGATCGTCGTCTTCGCCTGACCGTCGCCTGCGACGGCGCGTCCCGCGGCAACCCGGGGCCGGCCGGCATCGGCGTGGTGATCACCGGCCCCGACGGCGAGCTCGTCGCCGAGATCGCGGAGGGGATCGGCCTCGCGACCAACAACGTCGCCGAGTACACCGCGGCGATCCGCGGGCTCGAGCGCGCTCGCGAGCTCGATGCCTCGCGCGTGCTCCTGCGCTCCGACAGCCGCCTCCTCGTCGAGCAGCTCGCCGGGCGTTTCAAGGTGAAGAACGCGGCGTTGCAACGCCTGCACGCCCGCGCTCGCTCGCTCGCCTCGGAGTTCGAGGAGGTTCGGTTCGAGCACGTCCCGAGGGAGCGCAACGCCGAGGCGGACCGTCTGGCGAACCGCGGCGTCGACGCGTGGCTGGCGGATGGCCGCTAGGCGGTCGCTCCGGTGAGCGCCGAACTCTGTTCGGGCGGCGCGGCGGGCGGGATCACCGTGACGAGCCCCTCGAGCGGGAACTCGAACCGCAACGTTTCCCCGCCGCTCTGGTAGACGAGCGTCAGGACCCGTCCGTCTGCGGAGTCCTGAACCGGGAACGCCACGATGCCGTCCACCGTCGCGCCCGGCGGGATCTTCGCCAGCGAGCCGGTGAGGACGCCGTCGACCCGGCTCGACCCGACGAACAGGCCGAGCCCGTCCGGGTCCAGCGTGAGCGGCTCGCTCCCCGGGTTCTGGATCACGATGTTGAACTGCCAGTTCGGCGCGAACATGAACAGCGAGTCGAGAAGGACGCGCACGTGGCCCTGCTTCGCGACCTCGTTCTTGAACAGCTGGATCCCGTCCGACATCGGGACGCCGTCGCGCGACAGGTCGTAGACGAGATACGCGCCGGTGTCCGCCCGCACGAGCGTCACCGGGCCGTCGAGGATCCTCGCGCGATCGAAGGCGGCCGCCCCGTCCGGGGCGAACTGGAACGTGACGGACGCCGAGAGGCCGACCTGCGCCGCCATCGTCTCGCGCTGCGTGACCTCGCCGACGAACTCGACGTCGCGAATGTCCGTGGAGGCAGAGATCGTGCCGGTGAACTCCCGATGCTGCACGTTCAGCCAGCGAACCCAAGAGGCGAGCTTGGGCCCGGCCACGAGCTCCGCGAGTGGGCCCGCTCCCTCCGTCGGGGAGGCCGCGTACGCGGCCACGAAGTCGACGACGGCTTGTCGCGAGGCTGAGGCGTCGAGCGCGGTGCCGGCCGTGAACTGCTCGATCGCGATGGGATCCGCGGGACCCTCGGGCTGCGGGGTGCAGGCGCCGGCGACGAGCATGAGCGCGATCAACGGGGCTCGTCGCATGGCCGCCCGATGATACGGCCGGGTCCCGCCTATACTCCGCTCGGAGGAGCCGGCCGGGCGGCCGCGGGCGGCAACGCTCGAGGAAAGTCCGGGCTCCGAAGGGCAGGGTGCTGGGTAACACCCAGGCGGGGCGACCCGCGGAAAGCGCCACAGAGAACAGTCCGCCGCGCACGCGGTAAGGGTGAAACGGTGAGGTAAGAGCTCACCAGCGGGCCGGGTGACCGGTTCGGCTCGGCAAGCCCCACCCGGAGCAAGGCCAAGCAGGGAGCGTTCGTCGGGGCCTCGGTCCCGGCGAGAAGGGCGGCCCGTCCGAGCTCCCGGGTCGGCCGCACGAGGGCCTCGGCCCCGGGGCCCCGCGAGGGGCCCAGAGAGATGGTCGCCGGGCGGTCGAAAGACCGTCGCACAGAACCCGGCTTACAGGTCGGCTCCTCCGCCTACCCGCGCGAGCGCGGGAGCGACGTCGAGCGCCCGCCGCAGCTGCGTGCCGGCGTGATAGCTCGAGCGGACGAGGGGCCCCGCCTCGACGTGCCGGATCCCGAGCGACTCGCCGACGGCCTTCCACCGCGCGAACTCGTCGGGGGTCACCCAGCGGTCGACGGGGAGATGGAACTCGGTCGGGCGCAGGTACTGGCCCATCGTCACGATGGCCGCCCCCGCCTCGGCCAAGTCGCGCAGCGCCTCGGGGATCTCCTCGGGGCGTTCGCCCATCCCGAGGATCAGGTTCGACTTCGTGACCTGCCCGGGTCGGAGCCGCTCGGCGATGCGGAGCACCTCGAGCGATCGGTCGTAGCCGAACGCGGGACGGATGCGGTCGTGGAGCCGGCGCACGGTCTCGAGGTTGTGGGCGAACACGTCCGGGCCGGCCTCGATCACCGTGGCGATGTCGCGCTCGCCGCCCTTGAAGTCCGTCGGGAGCACCTCGACGCCGCACCCGGGCACGGCTTCTCGGACCGCGCGGATCGCCGCGGCCCAGATCCGAGCCCCGCCGTCGGGCAGGTCGTCGCGCGCGACGCCGGTCAGGACGACGAAGCGCAGTCCCATCGCCCCGACGGCCTCGGCGACCCGGCGCGGCTCGTCCTCGTCCACGGCTCCTGGCTTGCCCGTCGTCACGTCGCAGAACCCACAGCGTCGCGTGCAGGTGTCGCCGAGAAGCAGGAACGTGGCCTCGCGCTCCTCCCAGCACTCGTTGATGTTGGGACACATGGCCTCCTCGCAGACCGTGTGCAGCGAGAGGCCGCGCATGATGCCCTTCAGCTCCGAGAAGTTCGGCCCGGTCTGCAGGCGCACCTTCAGCCACGGGGGTTTGCGCCCGTCGGAGGCGGGAGCGCCGTTCGTCGAGACGATCGGCAGGTGCAGTCGGCGGCGATGCGGGTTGTGGTCCCGGTCGGACATCGCGACCAGTCTAGCCCGACCTCGCGGCGTCAAGGCTCGCGGCCTTGCGCCGGCGCGAGACGGTGTGCTCGGCCGGATCGCCCTCCGGCGGCTCACCGGGAAGGAACACGCGGAACGACGCGCCGCCCCCTTCCCGGTCCTCGACCCACGCGCGGCCGCCGTGCAGGTCGGAGAACATCGCCACGAGGGACAGGCCGATCCCGGTTCCGGGGGAGTGCGGCGACGCGGTCGGGCCCTGCCGGAACGCCTCGAAGATGGCCGCCTGGAGGTGCTTGGGGACCCCCGGCCCGTCGTCCTCGACCGCAAGGAACGCCCCGCCGCCGCCCGCCCAGACCCGGACCCAGATCGAGACGTCCGGTTCCGTGTGCCGCACGGCGTTCATGACGAGGTTCTCGACGATGCGCTCCACCTTCGGACCGTCGAGGGAGATGAGCACCGACTCGGCCTCGACCGTCACGTGTCGCTCGCCGAGCTCGAGGGAGCCGACCGTGCCCCGCACGAGCGCGCCGACGTCCGTCGGCCGCAGCTGCGGCGTGACGTTGCCGCGAGAGAGCCGATCGATGTCGAGCAGGTCCTTCAGGAGCCGGTCGAGCTTGCGGGCGTTCTGGGCGACGCGCCGTGTGAGGTCCCGGCGGTCCGCGACGGAGAGCCGTTGCTGCTCGAGCGTGAGCGAGAGGCCCAGGATCGACGTGAGCGGGCTCCGGAGCTCGTGCGAGACGGCCGCGAGGAACGTGTTCTTCATCTCGTCGAGCGCGCGTAGTCGCTCCGCGGCGTCGCGCTCGCGCCGTTCGCTGTCTCGCAGGGCCTGCTCGGCGAGCCGTCGCTCGGTCACGTCGAACAGGACCCCCTGTAGGAACAGGGGGTCGCCCTCGTCGTCGGTGACGAACGCCGTCTCGTCGTGCACCCAGACCTCGCGCCCGTCTGGAGTGACGATCTGGTACTCGCCCCGCCAGGGGCGGCCGTCCTCGACGGCCGCGAGGTAGCTCGCGCGAATCTCCTCGCGGAACTGCGGCGCCATCAGGTCGAGCCAGAGCTCCGGCTCGTCGAGGTAGCGCTGCGGCGAGACGCCCATGATCTCCTCGATCTGCGGGCTCACGTAAACGGTCTTCATCGTTCCGTCCGGCCGGTCGACGTAGATCGCGGCCGGCACGTGCTCGACGATCGCGCGATAGCGGGCCTCGGCCTCGCGCAGCTGCTCCTCCGCCTGCCGGCGCTCGGTGATGTCGAGCATGACCCCCTGCGAGAAGCGGACGCTCCCATCCTCGTGCGGGACGACCGTGGCGTGGTCGGTCACCCAGGTCCACCTGCCGTCCTTGGCGCGGAGCCGATACTCCATGTCGTACGGGGTGCCCTCGCGATTGTGTCGCTCGACGGCGGCGATCACGTCGTCGCGATCCTCTGGGTGCAGCGCGCCTCTCCACACGGCCGGGTCGCGCCACTCGTCCTGCGAGTAGCCGAACAGCGTCTCGATCTGCGGGCTCACGTAGACCGTGGTCCACGGCTCGTCGATCGTGTCCACGTAGGTCACGCCCGGCATGCTCTCGACGAGAGATCGGTATCGCTGCTCGGCCTCGCGGACCTGCTGTTCCGCCGTGCGCTGCGCCGTGATGTCGAAGCGGATGCCCTGCCAGTAGAGGGGGAGACCGTCCGCGTCGTGGATCAGCACCGCCTCGTCGTGGACCCAGACCCAGTGTCCGCTGCGATGGCGTTGGCGGTACTCCACGACGAAGGGCTCGCCGGTCCGCTCCGCGCGCTCGTCCGCCTCGGTGATGCGCTCGCGGTCGTCCGGGTGGATGCTCTGGAGCCACCGTTCGAAGCTCGGGGGCTGCCACTCCTCGACGGTGTAGCCGATGAGGTCCTCCAGCTGGGGGCTCATGTACGAGACGTGCCCGTCCGGCCCGACGTCCTGGATGTAGGTGACGGCGGGGATCGTCTCGACGAGCCGGCGGTAGCGAAGCTCGGCCTCGGCGCGAAGCTCCTCGGCCCGCGCTCGCCCGATCGCCGCGCCGAGGGTGTCGGTCGCCGTCTTGAGGGCGTCGATCTCGGGGGCCGGCCACTCCCGCTCGCGCTCGCAGTCGTCGAGCCCGAGGAAGCCCCACCACGCGTCGCCGACGAACACCGGGATGAGCACCCGGGACCGCACCCCTTCGTTCAGCCGGCCGACGCGCTCCCCGGCCGGGAAGTCGTCGCCGCGACCGTGGATCGTCCGGCCGGCCGAGAGGGTGGCCTGCCAGCGAACGTACCCCTTCTCGTACGCGATGCCGTCGCCGGCGCTCGGGTCGAGCTCTGGAGCGCCGTCGCCCAGCCACTCGCGAAGGAGCGCCATCTCGAGCGAGCCGTCCTCCACGGCTCGGTTCTCGAAGACGTAGACGCGGCTGGCGCCCGACGCCCGCCCGAGTCGCTCGAGGACCTCCGGCAGCTCGGCCTCCCACTCCAGGCTCTTCAGGAAGCGCTCGGCCGCGAAGCCGGTCGCCTCCAGCACGGCGTCGCGGCGCGAGAGCGTCTCCTCGACGACCTTGGTCTGGGTGACGTCGATGAGGACTCCCTGCCAGTGCTTCGGCCTGCCCTGCGGATCGCGGAGCACGACGGCCTCGTCGCGGACCCACACCACGCCGTCCCGGCCGAGGAACCGATACTCGATGGAGAAGGGGTCGCCGGTCTCGTTGGTCCGGCGGGACTCCTCGAGCACGCGCTCGCGGTCATCCGGATGCAGGTGATCCACCCAGAACTCGGGGTCGGCGAGCCGGGCCTCGGGCGGGTACCCGAACATCCGCTCGTACTGGGGGCTGATGTACAGGCCGGTGCTCACGTCGTCGATCGCGTCCTGGTAGACGACGACCGGGAGCTGCTCGACGAGCGTGCGGTACCGCTCCTCGGCCTCGCGGAGCTGGATCTCGGCCTCCTTGCGCGCGGTGATGTCGACGCAGACGCCCTGCCAGACGCTGCGATCGGGGCTCGCGCCGCGCTCGACGATGCGTGCAGCGTCGTGCACCCAGACGACCCGCCCGTCCTTCGCGATCATCCGGTACTCGAGGCTGCGCGGCTCCCCGGTGCGCTCCGCGAGGCGGATCTGCTCGAGGGCGAGCTCCCGATCCTCCGGATGCACGGTTCGCCGCCAGATCTCGGGGTCCGCCAGCCACTCCTGCTCCGTGTAGCCGAGCAGCGAGCTGATGCCCGGCGAGATGTACCGACGACCGGGCTCGGTGCGGTTGTCGTTCAGGTAGGTGACGACCGGCATGTGATCGACGAGCGAGCGATAGCGCTCCTCCGCCTCGCGCGTCTTGTACTCGGCCGTCTTGCGTTCGGTGATGTCGAACATGACGCCCTGGAAGATCGGATGACCGCGATCGTCACGCCCGACCGAGACGGCCTCGTCGCGAACCCAGACGTAGCCGCCGTCGCGCGTCTGCAAGCGGTACTCGGAGCGGAACGGCGCGTCGCCACGCTCGCTCCTGGCCCACTCTTCGCGCACGCGGGCGAGGTCCTCGGCATGCACGAGCCGCGACCAGAGCTCCGCATCGCGGAAGTCCTCCTGCCCGTATCCGAGCAGCTGCTGGACCTGCGGGCTGATGTAGGCGGCCGGTGCCTCGCCGATGCGGTAGCTGCCGTCGAGCGTGTACGTGACCGCTGGGACGCGCTCGACGAGGGTTCGGTACCGGGCCTCGGCCTGCGCCACCTGTTCCTCGGCACGCTTGCGCTCGGTCACGTCGAACATGAGGCCCTGGACGAGCGAGGGGCGTCCCTCGTCGTCGCGCTGCACGACGATGGCCTCCTCGCGGACCCAGATCACCGAGCCGTCGCGCTTGCGGTGGCGGTACTCGATGCTGAAGGGCTCGCCGGTCCTGTCCGCGCGGTTGGAGGCCTTGACCACGCGGTCGCGGTCATCGGGATGGATCTGCTCGATCCACAGGCGAGGATCGGCCTTCCACTCCTCGACCGAGAATCCGAGGATCGGCTCGACCTGAGGGCTCACGTACGGCGGGGGGATGGTGCCGGCGGGCTCGCGTGGGTCCCAGGTGTAGGTGACCGCCGGCATCTTCTCGACGAGCGAGCGGAACCGGATCTCGGCGCGCTCCCGCGCGGCGCCCTCGCGCGAGGCCGTTCGCCACTGGAGGAAGGCGAAGAGCGCGAGGCCCATGCCGGCCAGGATCGAACCGAGCAGGATCTCGTCCACGGCGAAGCCGTAGCGGCGTTGGAGCCAGGCTTGTGTGCCCTCGAAGACGTCGGTCGTTGCGGCGAACCAGAGCACGCCGACGATGGCGAGCGAGATCAGCAACAGATCTCGCAGCGCCACCCATCCACGGCGAGGCTGCGACTCCGGGTCTCTCATCAGGCAGGCGTTCCCTCGTGGGAGTTATCGGTCCTTCGGGGGAACACCTGAGCGGCGCCGGGGGATGGCGGCGGCGACCGCAGGATGTCGCAGATCAGAAGCGGGCGAGCTCGAGCATCTGCGCCGCGATCCGGTCCGAGTCCGGCATGAACGCGTGCTCGAGGTTGGTGGCGAACCCCATCGCCGGGACGTCCGGGCCGCCGATCCGCACGATGGGGCCGTCGAGCTCGAACATGGCCTGCTCCGCGATCATGGCGACGATCTCGGCGCCGGCGCCGTAGGTCCGGTTGTCCTCGTAGACGACCATCGCCTTGCCGGTCTTGCGCACCGAGGCGAGGATCGTCTCCGTGTCGAGCGGGCTGATCGTGCGGACGTCCACGACCTCGACCGACACGCCCTCGAGATCCTGCAGGCGCGCGGCGGCCTCCAGGCACAGGTGCAGCATGAGCCCGTAGGCGATGACGGTGAGGTCCTCGCCTTCGCGTTTCACGTCGGCTCGGCCGATGGGAACGACGAACGGGTCGTCCGGCACGTCGGCCTTGATCAGCCGGTACGTGCGCTTGTGCTCGAGGAACAGCACGGGATCGGGGTCGGCGATCGCCGCGCGAAGCATGCCCGCGGCGTCGTGCGGGGTCGAAGGAACGACCACCTTGATCCCGGGCACGTGTCCGTAGAAGGCCTCGATCGATTGCGAGTGATAGAGGGCGCCGTGCACGCCGCCGCCGTACGGCGCGCGGATGACCAGCGGCAGGCCGAAGTCGCCGTTGGTCCGGTAGCGCATCCGCGCCACCTCGGACACGATCTGGTCGAACGCGGGGTGGATGAAGTCGGCGAACTCGATCTCGGCCACGGGGAGCAGGCCGTGCAGCGCCATTCCCACCGCGACTCCCACGATGG
The DNA here is from genome assembly GCA_963716935.1 of uncultured Actinomycetes bacterium. Taxonomy (GTDB): domain Bacteria; phylum Actinomycetota; class UBA4738; order UBA4738; family HRBIN12; genus CALGFI01. The sequence continues at coordinate 83,566 of CAVQUN010000004.1, forward strand.
CGCCCTCGGCGAGCGGCGTGTCGATGACGCGTCGCTCCCCGAACTCGTCGAGGAACCCCTGCGTCACGCGGAACACGCCTCCTCGAGTGGCGATGTCCTCGCCGAGGACCACCACGCGGTCGTCCGCGACCATCTGCTCGTGGAGCGCGTCGTGGATCGCGGTGACGACGTTCTTCTCGGTCACGTTGTGTGGTCCTCGGCGTAGAGGTGCCGGAGGAGGCTTTCGGGCTCGGGGTCGGGGGCGTTCCAAGCCCGGTCGATCTGGGCGTCGACGTCGGCCTTGATCTCGGTCGCGATCGCCTCGGCGCCGTCCTTGTCGAGGATCCCGACCTCGCGCAGACGATGCTCGAACTGGTGGATCGGGTCGTGGTGCTTGGCTTCCTCGACCTCCTCGCGGCTGCGGTAGGAGCGGTCGTCGTCGTCGGAGGTGTGGGGGTAGAAGCGGTACGTCTTCGCCTCGATGAGGGTCGGCCCCTCGCCGGCCCGGGCCCGCTCCACCGCCGTCTTCATCGCGCCGTAGCACGCGAGCACGTCGTTGCCGTCCACGACCACGCCGGGAAATCCGTAGGCCGCAGCGCGATCGGCAACGTTGTCGATCGCCATCTGCTTCGTCTGCGCGACCGAGATCGCGTAGTAGTTGTTCTCGCACACGAAGATCACGGGCAGCTTGTGGATGCCGGCGAAGTTCAGGCCCTCGTGCCATGCGCCCTCCGAGGTTGCGCCCTCCCCGAACCAGCAGCCCACGACCGTGTCCTCGCCCCGATAGGTCGCCGCGTACGCGACCCCGGCGGCGTGCGGCACCTGCGTGGCGATCGGCGACGAGTGGCTGATGATCCCGAGCCTGCGCGAGCCCCAGTGGCTCGGCATCTGCCGGCCGCCCGAACAGGGATCGTCGGCCTTGGCGAACAGGCCGAGGAAGATCTCGTACGGGGTGAGGCCCGCGACGAGCACCACGGCCACGTCGCGGTAGTAGGGGACCCAGACGTCCGAGCCGGGCCGCAGCGCCCACGCCGTGCCGACCTGGCAGCCCTCGTGGCCGGAGACCGGGACGACGAACGGCGCCTTGCCTTGGCGGTTGAGCCGAAAGGCGGCCTCGTCGACGAGGCGAGCCGTGAGCATCGTGCGATACATCGAGAGGAGATCGTCGGGTCCGAGGCCGAGGCCCTCGTGCGAAGTCTCCGTCGTCACCCGGGTCGCCACACCGTCCTCCTCGTCCGGGCATCCTAGCATCGGGGTCCGTCCCGGCCGGGCGTTCCGACGATGCGGGTACCCTTGGTGGCGACGGAGCGAAGGGGCGGCGAGGTGCAACTGGAGGAGCGCGAGCCGGTCGTCATCGAGGCGACCGATCAGAACTTCCTCGAGACCGTCGTGGAGGAGTCCAAGCGGCGGCCGGTGGTCGTCGACCTGTGGGCGTCCTGGTGCGGTCCCTGTCGCACGCTCGGCCCGATCCTGGAGAAGGTCGCGGGCGAGCGGGGGGGCGAGTTCCTGCTCGCCAAGCTCGACGTCGACGCCAATCCCTACACGGCCGGGCAGTTCGGGGTGCAGAGCATCCCCACCGTCGTCGCGTTCAAGGACGGAAAGCCCGTCGACGGGTTCGTCGGCGCCATCCCCGAGCCGATGGTGAACGAGTTCGTCGACCGCATCCTGCCCTCCGAGGCGGACCGCGAGGCGGAGGCCGCGCTCGAGGAGGAGCTCGAGGGCGACCTGGCCGAGGCGGAGGCCCGGTATCGCGAGGCGCTCGAGGCCGACGCCGGCAACCGCGAGGCGCGCCTGGGACTCGGCCGCGTCCTGGCCGAGACCGGCCGCGACGACGAGGCGCGTTCCACGCTCATGCCGCTGCTTCCCGACCCGGACGCCGAGCGCGTGCTGTCGGGGATCGAGGTGCGATCCTGGGCCGCGCTCGAGGACGTCGGCACGCTGGCGAGCTCGAAGCGGCTCGCCGCGCTGGGGCGGAGCAGGGAAGCGCTCGACGGGATGCTCGGGGCGCTGCGCGACGATCCCGAGGCCCGGCAGGCCATGCTCGAGGTCTTCGCCGTGCTCGGCGACGACGACCCGCTGGTCGTCGAGTACCGCCGCAAGCTCGCGAACGCGCTCTTCTGAGGGTTCGCCGATGACCGACGTCCACGATCGCATCCGCGAGTTCTGGGACGACGACGCCCACACGTACGACTCGGCGAGATCGCACGCGGTCTCCGACCCGCTCGAGGCCGCCGCGTGGCGTCGGGCGCTCGAGGACGCGCTCCCGCCGGCCGGCGCTCGTGTGCTCGACGTCGGGGCGGGAACCGGCGCGCTGTCGCTGCTCGTGGCCGAGCTCGGGTTCGAGGTGACCGCCCTCGACCTGTCGCCCGGGATGCTCGCGCGGGCGGAGCGTAAGGCGGTCGAGCGCGACCTGCGCTCGCGGATGACGTTCGTCGTCGGCTCGGCGACCGAGCCCCCGGGCGGGCCGTTCGACGCGGTGATGGAGCGTCACGTCCTGTGGACGCTGCCGGATCCCGTCGGCGCGCTCCGCGCGTGGCGGGGCGTCGCGAGCCGTCTCGTGCTCTTCGAAGGGCTCTGGGGGGAGACCGACCTCGTCGCGCGCATCAAGGACCGGGCGGCACATCTGCTCCGCACGGCGATGCGCACCCCACCCGACCATCACGCGCCGTACCCGGAGGAGGTTCTGGCCGAGCTTCCGCTCGCTCGCCGGTCCTCGCCGGGGCCGGTGATCGCGGCGGTCTACGAGGCCGGCTGGAGGGCCGTTCGGGTCAAGCGACTCCGCGATGTGGAGTGGGCCGCCCGCCTCCACGAGGGCCGTCCGCTCGGCTGGCTCGAGCATCGCCCGCGCTATGTGCTGGTCGCGGACGACGGGTAGCTCAGCGGCGCTGCGTCCAGAAGACGTCCGTTCGGTACGGCATGACGATCAGGTCCCGGCCGGCGAGCTCGGGGTCGGTGTCGAGGAGCTCGGTCACATCGGCGACGACCCGCTCGCGCTCGGGCTCGGGAGCGCTCGCCACGTAGCTCACCGAGAGCACGCGATCCAGGAACCCCTCGCGCGTCACCTCGTGCACGTGGTAGGCGACCTGGTGGTGCAGGGGGGCGAACCCCTCGGAGCGCGCGAACGCGTCCCGCCATCGCATGTCGCGATAGCGGGGCCCGTCGCCCGAAAGCCGGTCGAAGATCGCCGTCAGCCTCTCCGACCAGTCGCTCGCCTCGTCGCGCGCGTTCCAGATCAGCCCGAGCCGGCCGTCGGGCCGCAGGACCCGCGCGACCTCGGCGAGCGCGCGATCCGCGTCGAACCAGTGGAAGGCCTGGGCGGCCACCACGGCGTCGGCGCTCGCGTCGTCGACGGGGATCGCCTCGGCCGTGCCGTCGAGGACCGTCACGGTGGGGCAGTTGCGCTGGAGGGCCTCGCGCATCGCCGCCACCGGCTCGATCGCCGTGATCTCCGCCCCACTGAGCGCGATGAGCTCCGTGAACTTGCCCGTCCCGGCTCCGAGCTCGACGACCGCGCGACCGACCGCGATCCCCAGCTCGTGGACGAGGTAGGAGACCGCGTCGTCGGGATACCCGGGTCGCCCGCGCTCGTAGCGCTCGACCGCCGCCTCGAACCCGCGCGCGGCTGCCTCGTGGATCCGATGGTCCGTCACGCCGAGAGCTCCGCCACCAGCTCCCCGAGCACGCCGAGGTAGTGATCCACGTCGGCGTCCGTCGCGGCGACCGAGATCGCCGGCCCGGCCCACTCCATCGCCTCCCAAACCCCGCGGTTGCCCATCCACAGTCGCAGCAGGCGCCAGAGCTCGCCGTCGTGGGCCGCGCGGGCGCCGGCCCCCGTTCGCGCGAGCGCGCCGTCGAACGCGTACCCCGAGCGAGGGAAGAGCCTGTGCGCCCGCCACGGCAGGCCCACCTCGGAAGCGGCGGCCTCGATCCCGTCGGCGAGGCGGGCGCCGAGCCGAGCCGTGCGCTCGTAGGCCCCGTCGGTCAAGACCTCGAGGAGCGTGGCGCGGGCGGCGGCCATCTGCAGCGGGTTGCCGAACAGCGTCCCGCCGGTCGCGACCTCGTCCTCCAGGGCGCCGGGTCCCCCGTACTCCTCGATCGCACGCAGATGCGAAGCGATCTCCTCGCTCATCCCGTACGCGCCGATCGGCACGCCGCCGCCGATCGACTTGCCGAGGACGACGACGTCCGGGTCGAGCCCCCAACGGCGGACGAGCCCGCCCGGCCCGCAGATCAGCGTATGCGTCTCGTCGACCACGAGCACGGTGCCCGCATCGCGCGTCATCGAGCGAAGGGTCGCGTGGAAGCCCTCGTCCGGCTGCACGACCCCAATGTTGGTGAGGGCCGGTTCGACGAGCACGCATGCGACGTCGCCCGGTTCGAGCGCTCGCGCCACGGCCTCGAGGTCGTTGTAGGGCGCGACGCGCACATGGGCTTCGACGCCCGGCGGCAGGCCCCGGAGCTCGGGTACCGGCCGCCCGTCCTCGAGTGCGACGAGCAGCTCGTCGGCGTGGCCGTGGTACTTGCCGTCGAAGGTCACGATCGCGGGCCGGCCGGTGGCGTACCGCGCGAGCCGGATCGCCTCCGTGTTCGCGAACGTCGCCGAGAGCGTGAACTGCCACTTGGGGAGCCCCCACCGGCGCGCGAGCTCCTCGGCGACCGCGATCGCGTCCTCGCTCGGCATCAGGAACTGCGCGCCGAGCCGGATCCGCTCGCTCACGGCCCGCACGACCGGCTCGGGTCCGTAACCGCAGAACATCGAGGTGTCGGCGATGTTCATGTCGAGCAGCCGGTGACCGTCCACGTCGTACAGGTGGGCGCCCTCCCCACGCTCGAGGTACAGCGGCGGGTGTCCGTGCAGCGAGGCCATCCACGCCATCGGCACGCCGAGGGGCATCGACGCGCGCGCCCGCTCGAGCAGGGCGGCGTTGCGCGGGCGATCGTCGAGGAAGCGGGTGAGCTCGCGCTCGGTCAGCTCGCCGATGCGACGGCGGTCGATGCCCTGCGCGACGGCCACGGCGTCTCCTCGTCCGACAGCTCGAGGTCGAAGACCTCCGCGAACCGCCGGGCGACGATCGGCGCCATCTCCGAGACGGTCACCGCTCGCCCGGCCAGCTCGGTGAGCGAGGTTACCCCCTCCTCGGCCAGGCCACAGGGCACGATGGCGTCGTACCAGGAGAGCTCCGTCGTGCAGTTGATCGCGAACCCGTGCAGCGACACGCGCATGCGCATCAGGCGGACTCCGATCGCGCAGACCTTGCGGTCGCCGGACCAGACGCCGGTCTGGACGTCGCTGCGGTGGAGCGCCACGCCGACGTCGGCGGCGGCCCGGATCACGACCTCCTCGAGGTCGCGCACGAACCGGATGGCGTCGGGCCGAGCGCCGAGGTCGAGCACCGGATAGCCGACGAGCTGCCCGGGGCCGTGGAACGTCATCGAGCCGCCCCGGTCGATGAAGCGGAGCTCGGCCCCCGCGGCTCGGATCCGGTCGTCCGGCCAGACGAGGTGCTCGGGCCGCCAGCGCCGGCCGGCCGTGAACACCGCCGGGTGCTCGAGGAGGATCAGGGCGTCCTCGGGCTCCGACCCGTCCAGCCGCGCCTCCGCGAGCTCGTGCATCGCGGCGTTCGCGTCGTCGTAGTCGACGAGCCCCGCCGGTCGGATCAGGCGGCCGCGGCGAGGCATCCGCTAGACGCCGAGGTCCTCGGCGAAGTCCCAGGACTCGAGGTTCTGCTTCACGCGAGCGAGGAACTTCGTCGCCACCTCGCCGTCGATCACCCGGTGGTCCCAGGACATCGAGACGTTGACCATCGAGCGCACCGCGATCGCGTCGTCGATCACGACCGGCCGCTTGACGATCGCGTCGAGCGACAGAATCCCCGTGTTCGGCGTGCTGATGATCGGGACCGAGGCGACCGAGCCGTACGGGCCGGGGTTGGTGATCGTGAAGGTGGAGCCCTGCACCTCGTCGGGCTTGAGCTGATGGGCGCGGGCCCGGCTCGCGAGGTCGGCGATCGCGCGCGCGATACCCACCGAGTTCATTCCGTCGGCGCCCTTGATCACCGGAACGATGAGGCCCGCGTCGTAGGAGACGGCGATGCCCATGTTCACGTAGCGATGGCGCACGATGGTGTCGCCGTCGAGGCGCGCGTTCACGTCGGGGTGCTCGAGCAGTGCGTCCACGGTCGCCCGGACGACGAACGGCAGGTACGTGAGGTTGACCCCGTACTTCTCGCGGAAGGCGTCCTTGGCGCGATCGCGCAGCTTCACGAGGTGATCGACGTTGACCTCGACCATCGTCCAGGCGCGGGCCGTCGTCTGGATCGACCCGACCATGTGCTCCGCGATCGCCCGCCGGATGTGCGTGATGGGGACGAGCTCCTCTCCCTGGCCGGCGACCGCGGCGGGCATGGCCGCCGGTGGGGGAGCGGGAGGCGCCTCGGGTATCGCGGCGCCCGCCGCCGCTGCCGGTGCCGCCGGTGATCCGCCCGCGGCGACGTACGCCAGCACGTCGCCCTTGGTGATGCGGCCTCCGGTGCCCGTCCCGGTCACCCGGGAGAGGTCGACCTGGTGCTCGGCCGCGAGCTTGCGCACGAGCGGCGACAGGATCTGGCTCCGAGGCCCGCGATCGGGAATCGGAGCGGCCGAGGCCGCGGGCGCGACAGAAGCGGCGACCGCCGCCGGGGCCGCGCCGGAGGGGGCCTCGTCGCCCCCAGCGGAACCGTCCCCCGCCGGAGCGTTCGCGGCGGGCGCCGAAGCGAGCTGCGACGGAGCCCCCGGAGGCGCGGCCCCGGCGGCACCCTCGTCAGCGCCGGAGATCTCCGCGAGCTCGGTCCCGACGGCGACGGTCTGCCCCTCGGGCACGAGAATCTTCGTGAGCGTCCCCGCGGCGGGCGAGGGGACCTCGGTGTCGACCTTGTCGGTCGAGATCTCGAACAGCGGCTCGTCCTGGGCGATCTCCTCGCCCTCCTGCTTGAGCCACTTCAGGATCGTTCCCTCGACGACGGTCTCGCCGAGCTGCGGCATCTTGACCTGCATCGGGTTCCTCCTCGTCGGGGCTATCGCTTCGTTCCGTTGAGCCCCTCCCGTCACCAGGCGGAGAGCTTGCGGACCGCGTCCTCGATGTCGGCGATCTGCGGCAGATAGGCGTCCTCGAGCGCGGGGGAGAACGGCACCGGGACGTTCGGCGGCGCGAGGCGCACGACCGGCGCGTCGAGCGACTCGAAGCACTCCTCCGCGATGACGCTCGCGATCTCGGCGCCGATGCCGAGGAACCGGTGGCTCTCGTACAGCACGATGGCGCGGCTGGTCTTCGCGACGGAGGAAAGGATCGCCTCGGTGTCGAGCGGGACGATCGAGCGCAGGTCGAGCACCTCGACCTGGATCCCTTCCTGCGCGAGCGCGTCGGCGGCGTCGAGCGCCTGGTGGACCATCATGCCCGTGGCCACGATCGTCACGTCGATGCCCTCGCGCTTCACGTCGGCCTTGCCGATCGGGACCAAGAAGTCAGGGTCCTCGGGCACCTGCTCCTTGATCCGCCGGTAGATCCACTTGTGCTCGAGGAACACGACGGGGTTGTCGTCGCGGATCGCCGATTTCAGCAACCCCTTGGCATCGCTCGGGAAGGCCGGCGTGAGGACCTTCAGGCCCGGAGAGTGCGCGAACCACGGCTCGGGGTTGAACGAGTGGAAGCTCGACGCGCGGACCCCGCCTCCGGACGGCCCGCGGAGCACGACCGGCGCCGGGACGCCGCTGCGGTAGTGGTACCGGCCGAGGGCGGTCGTGATCTCGTCGAACCCGCTTGACATGAAGTCCGCGTACTGGAACTCGGCGACCGGGCGCAGACCCTCCATCGCGGCGCCGAGCGCCATCCCGACGATCGTCTCCTCCGCGATCGGCGTGTCCATCACGCGCTCGGGACCGAAGCGCTCGATGAACCCCTCGGTGACCTTGAACGCCCCGCCGTAGACGCCGATGTCCTCGCCGAGCAGGAAGACCCGCTCGTCCCGCTCCATCTCCTCCCAGAGCGCCTCGGCGATCGCGACCAGGTAGGTGGCCTCGCCGCTCTCCGAGCGCTTGCCGCGCGGCTCGGCTCCGTGGCCCGCCGCCCCCGCCTCGAGCGTCTTCGTCGCCATCAGGATCCCGTGCCGCCGTCGCGGCCGGGCTCGGAGGTCCAGTACCCGTCCTCGACCCACAGGCCCTTGGTCACGTCGCCCGGCTCGGGCAGCGGCGAGCTCTGCGCGTACTCGTAGCCCTCGTCGAACTCCCTGCCGATGCGCTCGTCCAGCTCCTTCACGAACGGGTCGTCGACGACCTCGTGTACGCGGAGCAGCTCCTCGAAGCGTTTGACCGGATCCTTGTTCTGCATGTACTCCTCGAGGAGCTCCTTCGGCACGTACTTCGCGGGGTCGTGCCCCGCATGGCCGCGCCAGCGAAGCGACACGCTCTCGATCAGCGTGGGCCCGCCTCCGCCGCGCGCGCGCTCGACGGCGTCGCGGGCCGCCGCGTACACCTCGAGCACGTTCGCGCCGTCCACCCGGACCCCCGGCATGCCGTAGGCCACCGCTCGCTCGGCGATCGTCGGGACGTGGAACTCGAGCGGGTTCGGCGTCGAGTACGCGTACTGGTTGTTGTTGACGACCCAGACGACCGGCAGCCGGTGGATCGACGACACGTTGAGCGCCTCATGCCAGCGGCCGTTGGAGGTGGATCCGTCGCCGCAGATGGCCATCGCGACGCGGGACTCGCCCCGGCGCTGGTACGCGAGCGCCGCCCCGCAGGCGACCGGGTACGCGATCGGCAGGTGGGACATGACGGTCCACGTGCGGTTGCCGAACCAGTCGCCGATGTGGCTGTTCCCGTCGCGGCCGCGCGTGTAGCCGTCGATCCGGCCCCAGAACTGCGCCATCACGCGGCGCAGCTCGAGGCCCTTCGTGAGCTGCGCGGACAGGTCGCGGTGCGTCGGGAAGAGCGAGTCGTCCTCGCGCAGGGCGGAGACCACCCCGACGTGCGTGCCCTCCTGCCCGCGACCCGAGTAGATCGCGCCGGGAAGGCGACCCTGCCGATACAGCGCCTCCATGCGCTCGTCGAAGTAGCGACAGAGCTTCAGCATGTGGAGCATGGCGCGGAGCTCGTCGTCGGATCGGCCGGCCCGCCAGTCCTCGGCCGCGAGCTTCTTGTCGGACACCTTGGTCGCCATCCTCACGCTCCGTGCAGGGGCTTGCCCGCGAGTGCGAGGAACGCCTCGCCGACGCCCTCGGACAGGGTCGGGTGGGGGTGGATCAGGGCGGCGACCTCGGCCGGCACCGCCTCCCAGTTCACGATCAGCATCGATTCGGAGATCAGGTCGGTGACGTGCGGACCGACCATGTGGACGCCGAGGACCGGCCCGCCGTCCTTCTCCGCCACGATCTTGACGAGTCCGCCCTCGCCCACGATGTTCGCCTTCCCGATGCCCTGCAGGCTCAGCCGCTCGACGTCGACCTCGTGGCCGCGCTCGATCGCCTGCGCCTCGGTCAGGCCGACGGAAGCGATCTCGGGCGAGCAGTACGTGACGCGCGGGATGCCCGCGTAGTCGATCGCCGGGACGTCGATGCCGGCGATCCGCTCCGCGACCGCATACCCCTCGGTGAACGAGACGTGGGCGAGCTGCAAGGGGGTGGCGGCGACGTCGCCGATGGCCCACACGTGGGACGCCGTCGTCTGGAGCTGGTCGTCGACCTTCACGAAACCGCGATCGGTCTCGATGCCCGCCTCCTCGAGCCCGAGCCCTTCGGTCACGGGCCCGCGACCGACCGCCACGAGGCAGACGTCCGCGCTCGCCGTCCGGCTCGTGCCCGCCGCCTCGAACGCGACCTCGACGCGATCGCCGAGGTCGCTCACCTGCGTGACCGAGGCGCCGGCGTACGCGGTGATGCCGCGCTTGCGGAGGCCGCGCGCGATCTCCTTGGAGACGTCCTCGTCCTCGAGGGGGGCGATCCGCGGCAGCGCCTCGACGAGCGTGACCTCGGCGCCCATCGAGCGATAGAAGCTCGCGAACTCGAGGCCGATCGCCCCGGCGCCGATGATGACGGCCGAGGACGGAATCGATCGGTACCACAGCGCCTCGTCGCTGGTGATCACGCGTTCGGAGCGTTCGATGCCGGGCAGGAGCTTGGGCGTGGAGCCGGTGGCGATCACGACATCGGTCGCCGCGAGCGTCCGTCCGCCGACCTCGACCGCCGGTCCGGCCTTGATGGTGGCCGTCGTGGCGATAACGTCGATCTCGCGGGCGATGACGAGGTGGGTGAGGCCGGTGACGAGCTTGTCGACCACCTTGTTCTCGAACGCCTGGATCGCCGGCCAGTCGGGCTTGCCCTCGGCGACGATGCCCCACTCGCGGGAGCGATTGACGGTGTCCATCACGGCGGCGGACTGTAGGAGGGCCTTCGTGGGGATGCAGCCGCGGAGCAGACACGTGCCGCCGAGTCGCTCGTCGCGCTCGACGAGGGCGACGCGCTTGCCGAGTTGGGCCAGCCGCAGGGCGCAGGAGTAGCCTCCCGTCCCCGCGCCGACCACGACTACGTCATAGGCGTCGGACATCCGAGCGACCATGCTACCGCGGGTCCCGATCCGATCGTTCCCGCCGGCGCGAGTGCCCGATCAGATCGGGCCGGAGACCTGGAAGGACACCGGCCGAGCCGCCTCGATCAGGTCGGCGACGCTCGCCTCCCCGAACCGGGTCCTCTCGAGAAGCAGGCCGAGCTTGTGCACCGCGCGCGGCGAGTCCGGCATCACGGCCACCACCACGTACAGCCCCGAGCTCGGGATGCCGAGCGCGCGAACGGGGCCGTAGCCCGGGGCGGCGACGAAGTACGCCCAGCGGATCGGTTGACGCCCGACCGTGCACGTCCCGCGGCCGGTCGCGACGTAGTCGCCGGGCGAGTCGGGGTCGCCCGATGCGAACGACGGCCGGTGGTCGACGAACACGCGCTCGCTCGTCGCGCTGCACTCGGAGGAGCCGGTGATCACGCCCAGCGCCGGCCCGGTCGCCGCGAGATAGTAGTAGTCGGACGGCACGCCGACGCGGGTGCCGTCCACCCACATCGCGGCGAAGCCCTCAGCGGGCGGCCGGTTGCCGCCCCACACGTTCGGGCGCGGACCCGCGACGAGACCCTGCCGCGGGTCGTCGCTCGAGCCGGCGAGCCGGGCGCTCCACGCCTCGGGCAGGACGGCCGTGACCGAGCCGGTCGTGACCTCCTGGAAGCGCGGGCTGGGCGATTGGGTGATGAGGAGCGTGGGCACCTGTTCCGAGGGGGGTGCGGCCACCGCGCCGCGGCACCCCGCGGCGATGAGCGCGACCACGCAGAGGCAGACGATCTTTGGCACTCAGCCGATACCCGGCGGGAGCATAGCCCGGGCTTGCGGCTCCTTGCCACCTCCGTTCGTCGATCCGCCGGCCGAGGCCGAAGGTCCCCGGCGGATCCGCCGGATCGGGCCAGGAGGTAGGATCCGCCCCACAACTGCACAAGGTCGTGCCCTCGAGGTGCGCCGGGCCGCAAGGCCCGGCCGAAGGCGGGACGAGCGGATCTCGTACCGCCGAAGAGGGAAGCCGGTGAGAATCCGGCGCGGTCGCGCCACTGTGACCGGGGAGCGAACCCGACGAAGCCACTGGGCCTTTGGCCCGGGAAGGGTCGGGGAAGCGAGGATCCGGGAGCCAGGAGACCTGCCTCGAGGGAACGCACGGGTCGTCCTTCGCACGAAAGGAGACGCGCGTGAGGCCCACTCGCACCCGTATCGGACTCCTGCTCTCGGTCGTCCTGGCGCTTACCGCCTGCGCCGAGTCGGCGCCGAGCACCGCCGCCGGCGGCGCGGCGACCGGCTCCACCGCCACCGGACCCACCGCCTTCACCGGCCCGGTGGGGCAGACCGACGCGATGCCCGAAGCCACCTTCCCCTTCACGTTCACCGACGACGACGGGGTCTCGGTGACGATCGAGTCCGAGCCGCAGCGGATCGTGACGTTCGCGCCGTCGGCGACCGAGATCGCGTTCGCGCTGGGGCTGGGTGACCGGCTCGTCGGCGTCTCGGGCCCGTACGACGACTACCCGGAGGAGGCCACCCAGATCGAGCAGATCGGGGGCGCCGGCGACTTCGGCGTCGACCCCAACGTCGAGGCCGTCGTCGCCCTGGAGCCGGACCTGTTCCTCACGATCAAGGGCGGGGACCAGTGGAAGTCGCGCCTGCGCGAGCTCGGCGTTCCGGTCGTCACGCTGGACGCGACCGATCTCGACGACCTGCTCGGCGACATCGCGGACGCCGGGCGCATCACCGGCGCGACGGTGGAGGCGGAGGCGCTCGTCGACGATCTCGCATCGCAGGCGTCGGAGGTCGAGGACGCCCTGGCCGGCGTCGCGCCGGTGAAGTGCTTCTACGAGACCTTCTACCCGCCGCTGTATACGGTCGGGCCCGGCACGTTCATCTACGACTTGCTCGAGCGCGCGGGGTGCGATCCCGTAACGTCGTCCGCGAGCCAGCAGTACCCGGAATGGTCGGTCGAGGACCTCGTCGCCGAGAGCCCCACGGTGTACCTCGTCTCCTCCGAGTCCGGCGCCACCCCGAAGGCCGTCGTGCGTCGCACCGGCTTCGACGCGATCGCCGCGGTCCAGGCCGGCCGGGTGATCCCCATCGAGTCCGACCTCGCCGAACGGCCCGGTCCCCGGATCGTGCAAGGGCTCCGCCAGATCGCCGAAGCGCTGCACCCGGAGGCCTTCGCGTAGCGATGCAGACGGCGGCTCGGTACCGGCGGGTCCTCGGCGCGCTCGCGGCCGCGCTCGTCGCCGCGGTGCTCGTCGGCGTCGCCGTCGGCGCCGTGTGGGTCTCGCCCCTGACGACGCTTCGGCTCGTCGCGTGGAAGCTCGGGCTCACCGAACATCCCGAGGGCGTCGCGCGATCCGCCGAGGTGATCGTGTTCCAGCTCCGCCTCCCCCGGGTCCTGCTCGCCGCGATCGTCGGGGCGGCGCTCGCCGCGTCGGGCACCGTGTTCCAGGGGCTGTTTCGCAACGCGCTCGCCGACCCCGCGATCATCGGAGTGTCCTCGGGCGCGGCGCTCGCGGCGGTGCTGGTGATCGTCACGATCGGTGCCGGATCGATGGGGGCGCTGGCGCTGCCGCTCGCGGCCTTCCTCGGCGCGATGGCGACCGCGTTCGCGGTGTACCGGCTCGCGCGGATCGGCCCGACGGTGCACGTGGCGACGCTGCTCCTCGCCGGCATCGCGATCGCCGCGGTGATCTCCAGCCTCATGTCGCTCGTGATGTCGTTCTCGGGCGAGGAGGTCCGGGACATCTACGCCTGGCTGCTCGGCGGGCTCGTCGCCGAGGGCTGGCGATCGGTGGCCATCGTGCTCCCCGTGGTCGCGGTGGGCGTCGCGGGCGCGGCGCTCGTCGCGCACGAGCTCAACCTCGTGGCGCTCGGCGAGGAGCGGGCGGCGCAGCTCGGCGTGGAGGTCGACCGCCTCAAGCGGCGCGCGATCGCCGTCGGGGCGTTGCTCGCCGCGGCCGCCGTCTCGGTGGCGGGCGTGATCGGGTTCGTGGGGCTCATGACGCCGCACCTGCTTCGTCCGGTCGTCGGCGCCGACCACCGGCGGCTGCTGCCCGCGTCGCTGCTCGGCGGCGCGACCCTGCTGGTGCTGGCCGACCTGGTGGCCCGAACCGTCATCGCCCCCTCCGAGCTCCCGGTCGGGGTGGTGACCGCGCTGCTCGGCGGGCCGTTCTTCCTGTATCTCCTGCGGCGGGAGGGAAGGAGCGCCGGTGCCCGGGTCTGAGCGGGGACTGGCGGTCCACGCCGTCACCGCCGGGTACTCGGCCGTTCCGGCGCTCCGCGACGTCCGGCTCGAGGTTCGACCCGGCCAGGTCGTCGGGCTCGTCGGACCCAACGGCTCGGGCAAGACGACGCTCGTACGCGTGGCGTCCCGGGCGCTCCGGCCGATGCAGGGCCGGGTCGAGGTGGACGGCTCGGATCTGCACGCGATGAGCGCGCGGGAGGCCGCCCGGCTCGTCGCGGTCGTCCCGCAGGATCTCGCGCCCGCGTTCTCGTTCACCGCGCTCGAGATCGTCCTGATGGGCCGCAGCCCCTACCTCTCGCGATGGGGGGGTGGCGGGCCGCAGGACTGGGCGCGGGCCCGCGCGGCGATGGCGGCCACCGAGGTCCACCACCTCGCCGATCGCCGGGTCGAGGAGCTGTCGGGCGGGGAGCGCCGCCGCGTGATCCTCGCGCAGGCGCTTGCACAGGACGCGCCGGTGCTGCTGCTCGACGAGCCGACGACCCATCTCGACGTTCGCCACGTGCTCGATCTGCTCGGGATCGTTCGGGGGCTCGCGGTGGGCGGCGGGACGGCCGTCCTCGCGATCCTGCACGACCTGAACCTCGCGGCCTCGACCTGCGACCGGCTGGTCGTGCTGCACCGGGGGCGGGTCGTCGCCGAGGGCCCGCCCGAGGCGGTCGTGACCCCGGACCTCTTGCGCGAGGTCTACGGCGTCGAGGCCGAGGTCGTCGCCGACGAGCTGACGGGAAGGCCGAGCGTGCGCGTCGGACCACCGCCGGCGACGGTGGCGCCGCTCGGCCGTCGGGCGCACGTCGTGGGCGGCGCGGGCCGCGGCGCGGGCGTGATGCGGCGCCTCGTCGAGGCGGGCTACCAGGTGAGCGCCGGCGTGCTGCACGCCTCCGACACCGACGCGCAGATCGCCGAGCGCCTGAACCTCGTGCGGGTGAGCGTTCCGCCGTTCTCGCACATCGATCCGGAGGCTGAGGGCGCCTGCCGGGAGCTGATCCGCGACGCCGACCTGCTCGTCGTGTGCGACGCGCCGTTCGGCCCGGGCAACGTGGCGAACCTGCGACTCGCGCTCGAGGCGGCGCGCGCCGGCGTGCCGACGTACGTGGTCGAGCAGACCCCGATGCCGGAGCGGGACTTCACCGGCGGCGAGGCGACGCGGCTGTGGTCGGAGCTTCGCGGGGTCTCGACCGTCGTCGAGCGCTACGAGGAGGTCCCGGTCCCCGTCCGCTGAGTGAACGGGACGACGTTGTCGCCGACCCTGGGCTCGGCGATGGTTTCGGCCGCGTTGGGGACGCCGGCGTCGGGCGCCTCGACCTCGGCGAGCATCGGGGGCGCGGTCAGCGTCTCGCCGACGTGGGCGGGGATCACGAACGAGACGCGCGTACCCCCGGCGGGGACCGGGTCGGCCCACATGATCCCACCGTGCTGCAGGACGATCTGTCGAGCCATGTGCAGGCCGACGCCGGCGCCCGCACGTTCCTTGCGCAGGATGTCCTCTCCGGCTGTGAAGGGCTCGTTGAAGGCCTTCGCTACGACGTCGCGCCGGATGCCCTCGCCGTGGTCGGTGACCGAGACCACCACCCCCTCCGTCATGCCGCGTCCCTTCAGCAGGACGGACTGACCTTCGGGGGAGTAGCGACACGCGTTGTCGAGCAGCTGGCGGACGACCTCGGCGACCCGGACGGGGTCGGCGGGGCCGACCAGCCGGTCGGGGACGTCGCGGAGGATCTCGACGTTCGGATACTGGCGAGCGATCTCGTCGGCGACGTGCGCGAGGATCGGCGCGAGGTCCACCTCGGTGAGCTTGAGCGTGAGCGTGCCGCGGTCGAGGTCGGCGATCGTGAGCATCTCGTCGATCAGCATCATCAGCTTCTCGAGCGATGCCTCGAGCTGGCCGAGGAACTCCTGCTGCTCCTCCTCGGGAAGCCCGCGGTTCTTCAGGACGTACGCGATCCCCTTCGCGACGGTCACCGGCGTGCGGAGCTCGTGCGAGATGTTGGCGAGGAAGTCGGCCTTCGCGGTCGTGAGCGACTCGAGCCGTTCGGACACCTCTCCGAGCGCGATCTCGAGGTCGCGTCGCTGCGTCGACTCGCCGACCAGACGATCGGCGAGCTGGGCTCCCACCCGATGGCTGAGCGCCACGTTGCCGTCGATCACCGCGCGGATCGCGCGCAGGACCGCCTCCGGGCCGTCCTCCTTCAGCAGGTACGCGGACGCGCCCGAGTGGAGCATCTGCGCCGCAAGCACGGGGGAGGACACGTTGGTCCAGCAGACGACGGAGGTCTCCGGGACGATCGCGAGGAGCCGCCGAACGAGGTCGGTGCCGGACAGCCCCTCGAGCCCGATCTCGGCGACGACGATCGAGGGCTGGGTGCGCGCCGCGACCTCGACGGCGCGAAAGCCGTCGGTCACGACCTCGATCTCCATGTTCGCCCCGGACTTCAGGAGCACGTACTGGAGCTGCGCGAGGCCGTCCGCGGTGTCGCAGAGCAGGACCTTCGTCGGCACATCGAAGGTATCGGCGTTCGGCGGGGCGGGTTGAGGGAGCGGGGGACCGCCCCGTCCCCCCGGTGGGCTACTCCACCAGGCCGCTGCGAATCGCGATCGCGACCGCCTGCGCGCGGTCGTTGGCGCCGAGCTTCTCGAAGATCCGCTCGAGATGCGTCTTCACCGTGTGGGGGGAGATGCCGAGGTCGTGCGCGACCTCCTTGGTCGTGGCGCCGTACGCGACCTTCTGGAGGATCTCCTTCTCGCGCTTGGACAGGGGCGGCGAGTCGACGCGCTTCTCCGCGATCTGGACCTCTTCGATGAACGCCCGCGTGAGCTGCGGGTGGATCACGGCCTTGCCCTCGAGCGCGAGGCGGGCCGCGTTCACGAGCTCGTCCGCCGACGCGTCCTTGAGGAGGTAGCCGGACACCCCGGCCTGGATGGCCTCGGAGATCGAGGCGCGCGACTCGTCCACGGTGAACAGGATCACTCGGGTGTCGGGCGAGGTCTGCCGGATCGCCTTGGTCGCCTCGATCCCGCTCATGCCGGGCATCCGGACGTCCATGAACACGATATCGGGGGTGAGCTGGCCGACCTTCTCGACGGCGTCCTCGCCGCTGTCGGCCTCGCCGATCACGATCACGTCGTTGGCCAGATCGAGGGCGGCGTGCAGTCCCTCCCGTGTGACCGGGTGGTCGTCGACGATCAGGATCCGGATCGGGCTGGGTTCGCTCATGGAATAGGTATCGGCCGCAAGGCCCTTAGGATAGAGGCTGGTCTTCCCCGAAGGAACTAGCATCGAACAATGGATGAAACCCGAACCGACCCGCCCCTTTCGAGTGTGACTCCCGACCCCGAGGTGTCGGACACGGTGTCGCCCGCCTCGGGCGGGCCGCTCACCGAGGAACACGTCCGAGATGCCCTCAGGCACGTCGTCGACCCCGAGCTGGGGATCAACATCGTGGATCTGGGGCTCGTCTACGACATCGACATCAGCCCGGAAGGCGTGGTGCATGTGGAGTACACGCTCACGACGATGGGCTGCCCGATCGGGCCGCTGATCGAGCACCAGATGCAATCGCTGCTCGAGGGCGTCCCCGGCGTGTCCCAGTTCGACGCGGAGATGGTCCTTCGCCCACCCTGGAGCCCCGAGATGATGTCCGAGGAGGCCAAGGCCGCCCTCGGGTACTTCTAGCCGGGCTCGCCCTCGCCCCTTGACAGTTCTCGGCCGCCTCGGTTGACTTGCACCTGCAAATCCGAGCTGTGGAGTAGGAATCCCGTGATCCGCACACGCTGCCGGGGGTTGGTCGGGGCGATGATCCCGTCCCGGCTGTGCTGTCCGTCCGCGCCGCGCCCCCGGGAGGGCGCCTAGGGTCGCCGAGCGGTACCACCCGGTTCGAAGGTCATCGAGGGAGCCGCGGCGGCGGCTCCCTTTTTCGTCGTCGAGTCCCGCCCACGGACGGGAGGCAAAGGAGGAGGCATGGCGGAGTACGCGAACCCCAACGCGCTGGTCGACACCGACTGGCTCGAAGAGCACGTCGACGACGCGAGCATTCGCGTGATCGAGGTCGACGAGGACACCGAGGCCTACGAGAAGGGCCACATCCGCGGCGCCGTCGGATGGAACTGGACGACCGACCTCCACACGGAGGTGGGCCGGGACTACGTGAGCCAATCCGAGCTCGCCGAGCTCCTGTCGCGTGCCGGCGCCGGCCCGGACACGACCGTGATCCTGTACGGGGGCAACAACAACTGGTTCGCCGCCTACGCGTACTGGATCCTGAAGCTCCGGGGATTCGACAACGTCAAGCTCCTGAACGGCGGCCGGAAGAAGTGGGAGCTCGAGAGCCGCGAGCTCACGCAGGAGGTGCCGAGCCACGCGACCACGGGAATCACGATCGCCGCGGCCGAGCGGCCCGGGATCCGGGCGCTTCGCGACGACGTCCTCGGTCAGGTCGGAGCGTCCCGGTTCGTCGACGTTCGCTCCCCCGAGGAGTTCCGTGGCGAGAAGCTTGCGCCGGATCACCTGCCGCAGGAGCAGGCGCAGGTGCCGGGACACATCCCGGGGGCCGCGAACGTTCCCTGGGCCAAGGCCGCCAACGACGACGGGACGTTCAAGTCGGCGGATGAGCTGAAGGCCCTCTACGACGCCGAGGGTGTGACCGGCGAGGGGCAGGTCATCGCGTACTGCCGGATCGGCGAGCGGAGCTCGCACACCTGGTTCGCGCTGACCGAGCTGCTCGGCTACGGCGACGTCCAGAACTACGACGGCTCGTGGACCGAGTACGGCTCGCTCGTCGGCGTCCCGGTGGAGAAGGGCTAGTGGCCGCCCGGGCGGACCTGCTGGAGGCCAACCGAGCCTTCGCGGCGGGCTTCGACCAGGGCGACCTGGAGATCCCGCCGGCCAAGCACGTGGTGATCCTCACGTGCATCGATGCCCGGGTGGACCCTGCCCGGATGCTCGGGCTCGAGATCGGCGACGCGCATGTGATCCGCAACGCCGGCGGGCGTGCCAGCGACGACGCCATCCGGTCGTTGCTGATCTCGAGCTGGCTGCTCGGCACCCGCGAGTACCTGGTCATCCACCACACGGATTGCGGGATGGCGAAGTTCACCGACGACGTGCTCGCCGGAATGATCGAGGAGGCCACCGGCCTGGACGTGTCGGACCAGGAGTTCCTGACGTTCTCCGACGTGGATCAGAGCGTGCGCGACGACGTCGAACGGATCCGCAGCCTGAAGACGCTCCCCGACGGCGTTTCGGTCTCCGGACACGTCTACGACGTGCGAACGGGGTCGCTCCGCGAGGTCGTTCCCGTCTGAGGTGCGTGATCGTCTCCGAGGGCGGGCGCGGACGGCGCCCGCCCTCGGATCCGGCCGTCGACCAGCGCGATCGGGGCTCGAGCGGCTATTCCGACCGCTCGGGTGGACTTTGCGCGAACCCGTGGGTATCCTCGATTCGTTGGGCGGACGCCACCCACGGGAAGGACGTCATGGCCGTCACCCAGGAAGAGCACCTCCAGGAACTCTCCAAGGGCTACCGCTTCGACTGGAAGGACCCCTCGCATTCGGTCTTCACGCCGAAGAAGGGTCTGAGCGCGGGTGTGGTCGAGGAGATCTCGGCGCTCAAGGACGAGCCGGACTGGATGCGGACGTTCCGGCTGAAGGCGCTGAAGCACTTCGAGCGCCGCCCGATGCCGTGGTGGGGCGCCGACCTGTCGGGGATCGACTTCGACGACATCTACTACTTCATCCGGTCGACCGAGAAGCAGGCCGATAGCTGGGACGACCTGCCCGAGGACATCAAGGGCACCTGGGACAAGCTGGGGATCCCCGAGGCCGAGAAGAAGTACCTCGGGGGCGTCTCCGCGCAGTACGAGTCCGAGGTCGTGTACCACAAGATCAAGAAGGAGCTCGACGACCTCGGGGTCCTGTTCACGGACATGGACACGGCGCTTCGAGAGCACGCCGAGATCGTGAAGGAGTACTTCGGGACGATCATCCCCCCCAACGACAACAAGTTCGCGGCGCTGAACTCGGCGGTGTGGTCCGGCGGTTCGTTCATCTACGTCCCGCCGGGCGTTCACGTCGACATCCCGCTCCAGGCGTACTTCCGCATCAACGCGGAGGCGATGGGGCAGTTCGAGCGGACGCTGATCATCGCCGACGAGGGCAGCTACGTGCACTACGTCGAGGGCTGCTCGGCGCCGATCTACACGCGCGACTCGCTGCACTCGGCCGTCGTCGAGATCATCGTGAAGAAGGGCGCCCGCGTCCGGTACACGACGATCCAGAACTGGTCGAACAACGTGTACAACCTCGTGACCAAGCGCGCCGCCGCCTACGAGGACTCCGTCATGGAGTGGATCGACGGCAACATCGGCTCGAAGGTCACGATGAAGTACCCCTCGATCTACCTGCTCGGCAAGGGCGCGCGCGGCGAGGTGCTCTCGGTAGCGTTCGCCGGCAAGGGACAGCACACGGACGCAGGCGGCAAGGCGATCCACGCCGCGCCGTACACCACGTCGATCATCAACTCGAAGTCGGTGAGCAAGGACGGCGGCCGAACCGGGTACCGAGGCCTGGTGCGGGTCGAGCCGGGAGCCCACCACGCGAAGTCGATGGTCCGCTGCGACGCGCTGATCCTGGACGAGATCTCCCGCTCGGACACCTACCCGTACGTCGAGGTCGAGGAGCAGACCGCGCAGCTCGGCCACGAGGCGACGGTCGCGCGCATCGGCGAGGACCAGCTTTTCTACCTGATGAGCCGCGGGCTCTCGGAGACCGAGGCCTCCGCGATGATCGTGAACGGGTTCATCGAACCGATCACCCGAGAGCTGCCGATGGAGTACGCGGTCGAGCTCAACCGGCTGATCGAGCTCCAGATGGAGGGCGCGATCGGCTAGCGGCCCTAGGCCGCCTTCAGCCCGCGTGGTCGAGCCGGTAGAAACGCAGGAAGTCGTGCTCGATCGGCAGGACCTCGACCTCGCCGAACCCCGCCTGGTTCGCGTACCCCTCGAACGTGGCCGCCCGCATGACCGTCCCGGTCGCCGCCGACGTGTGGTCGTCCATCGCGGACGGCAAACAGCACAGGACGCTGTACGCGTAGAACATCCGCTCGGTCTCGCTCGCGGGCGCCATAAACGCGTCCTCGGTTCGCTCGTCGGCGACGATGAGCGTGCCGCCGGGCTTGAGCATCTGCCGGATGCCGCGCATCGCCGCGACCGGCTGGGACATGTCGTGGATCGACTCGACCACGATCGCGAGGTCGTACCTACCCTCGAGCGCGGGATCGGCGGCGTCGCGCACCTCGAAGTGGACCCGATCGGCGACGCCGGCCGCCTCCGCGTTCTGCCGGGCGATCTCGATCGACACGGCATCGAGGTCGAACCCGTCGACCGTGAGGTCGGGGTAGGCGCGCACGAGCGCGATGGCGGCCCACCCGACGCCGCAGGCGACGTCGGCGACCCTCGCCCCGGGGCTCGAGAGGCGCTCGTGCAGGTCGGCGATCGAGGGGAGGTACTCGGTGCCGAGGGATCCGACGAGCCACGGCCGGTTGAAGTCTCCCTGGGCCTCGACCATGTCGCGTCCGAACGCGCTCCAGGGGACCGACCCGCCGGAGCGGAACGCCGCGACGAGGTCCGGAATGGCGCCGGACACGGCGACGAACGACTTGCAGAACGGGGCGATCGAGTAGGGGCTGTCGGGATCGAGCAGCGGCTCGACGTGACCCGGCGGGAGCGCGTACCGGCGGTCGCTCGCCTCCGCCGTCACGTCGTCGACGACGAGGATCCCCGCCGCGGCCTGCTGCTCGAGCCACTCCCTCGCGAACCGCTCGAACGTCCCCGTCTCGCCCGCGAGCTCCACGGAGGTCATCGGCCCGGTCCGCTCGAGCGCCCGATAGAACCCGAGCGTGTCGCCGAGGTAGACGGTCAACACCTCGGCCATGCCGAGCCCGGCCGAGAACAATCGCTGCACGAGCTCGTCGCGCTGATGGTCGGCGTCGATCACGTCGATCTCCTTGGTGTCCGAGAGTTCGAAGGATCCTTCGCCACGCCCCGAAGGCCGTCAAGCGGCTCGCGAGGAGACCACCGGCGTCCGAGCCGACGAAATGCCAGGTCAGCCGGCGAATCCGACCTGTCGGGTAGACTTTCGCTCATGCCGGCGAAGACGGGGTTCGACGAGGAGGCGCTCGGCGCGCTCCCGCCGACCGCACCCTTCGTCGAGGCGATTCGCAAGCAGGCGTTCCAGGAGTTCGTCGCGCTCCCGCTTCCCTCGCAGGAGACCGAGGAGTGGCGCTACACCGACCTCGAGGATCTCGACCTCGACCTGGCGTCGTTCTCTCCGGGGGGCAGGGCCGACAACCTCGACGAGGTGCCCGAGGACGTGCTCGCGGCCGCCGGTGCCGTGGGGGAGCGCGCCGGCCTGCAGATCCAGCGGAACTCCGAGGTCACCGTCACGCATCTCCTGCCGGACCTCGCGGCCAGGGGCGTGTGGTTCGGCGACCTGGACGTCGCCGCGGCCGAGCGCCCGGAGCTCGTGGAGCCGCACCTGCACGACCTCGTCGCGACCGACCGCTCCACCTTCACGGCCCTGCACGCCGCGTTTCGCACGGGGGGGACCCTCCTGTACGTCCCGCGGGACGTTCGGGTCGAGCTGCCCATTCAGACCCTCACGTACGTCGACGCCGACGGCGCCGCGATCTTCCCGCGGACCCTGCTCGTCGCCGAGGAGGGCGCGGAGGTCACCTTCATCGACCGGTACGTCTCGCCGACGCTCGAGCGCACCCTGTCCGACTCGATCGTCGAGATCGTGGTCGGGGACGGCGCCCGGGTGCGATACGTCGCGTTGCAGGAGTACGGCGACGGGGTGACGCACCTGTCCGTCCAGCGGGCTCGCGTGGGAGGCGACGCGAGCCTGCGTACGCTCGGGGTGGCGTTCGGCGCCACGCTCGCCCGCGCCGAGGTCGAGACGGTCCTGGAGGGCGACGGCGGCTCGAGCGAGATGCTCGGCGTGTACTTCGGCGACGGCGACCAGCACATCGACCACCGCTCCATCCAGGATCACGTCGGCTCGAGGACCTCGAGCGATCTCCTTTTCAAGGGCGCGATGCGCGATCAGTCAAACGCGATCTACACCGGCACGGTGATCATCGAGCCGGGCGCCCACCGGTGCGACGCGTATCAGACGAACCGCAACATCCTGTTGTCGGAGGCGGCGCGCGCGCACTCCGTGCCGAACCTCGAGATCCTCACGAACGACCCCACGCGCTGCGGCCACGCGGCGAGCGTCGGTCCGGTCGGCGAGGACGAGCTCTTCTACCTCATGAGCCGCGGGATCCCGCGCGAGGAGGCCGAGCGCCTGGTCGTGTTCGGCTTCTTCAACGAGGTGCTGGACCGGGTCGAGATCCCCGAGATCCGGGAGGGCCTGGTCTCGGCCATCGAGGACGAGCTCGCGAGGGGAGCGTGATGGCCCTCGTGCGGATCTGCGGCGTGGCGGACGTGCCGGTGGGGGAGGCCCGCCGGTTCGAGCTCGACCACCGTCCCTACGCGGTGGTGAACCTCGGCGACGAGGGTTTCCGCGTGCTCGACGCGATCTGCTCGCACGCGCACTACTTCCTGGACGAGGGCGAGGTGGACGCGGACCTCGAGACGATCGAGTGTCCGAAGCACGGCTCGACCTTCGACCTGAACACGGGCAGGCCGCGAAGCCTCCCGGCGATCCAGCCGGTCGACGCGTTCGCGGCGAAGGTGGAGAACGACGACGTCCTGATCGAGGTGTGAGGAGACGATGACCCAACCCGCGACGCTGGAGATCCGGGGGCTCGAGGCCTCCGTGGAGGACAAGCCGATCCTGAAGGGGATCGACCTCATCGTGCGCCAGGGGGAGACCCACGCGCTCATGGGCCCCAACGGGTCCGGAAAGTCGACGCTCGCGAACGTGCTGATGGGCCGGCCGGGCTACCGGCTCACTGCGGGAAAGGTCCTGTTCAAGGGCGAGGACATCACGAAGCTCACGCCCGACAAGCGCGCCGAGCGCGGTCTGTTCCTCGCGATGCAGTACCCGGTCGAGATCCCCGGGGTCTCGGTCGTGAACTTCCTTCGAACCGCCTACAAGAACGTGAAGGGCGAGGAGATCAACGCGCTCGCGTTCCGCAAGCACATGAAGGAGAAGATGAACCTGCTCGGCGTCGAGGACGCGATGGTGCAGCGCTACGTCAACCAGGGGTTCTCCGGCGGCGAGAAGAAGAAGTCCGAGGTGCTCCAGCTCGCGGTCCTCGAGCCCGAGATCGCCGTCCTGGACGAGACCGACTCCGGCCTCGACATCGACTCGCTTCGCGAGGTGGCGACCGGGATCGCCGAGCTGATCGGGCCGAACCTCGGCGTCCTGCTCATCACGCATTACCAGCGGATCCTGGACTACATCGAGCCCGACTTCGTCCACGTGATGATCGACGGGCGTATCGTGCAGTCCGGCGGCAAGGAGCTGGCGCGCGAGCTCGAGGCCAAGGGGTACGAGGGCATTCGCACGGAGCTCGGGCTCGAGGAGTCCGTGAACGCCACGTGACGGACGGGGAGGCGAGCGCGGCATGTCGGTGACGCAGGAACGTCGCTCGGACCGCCTGGACGTCGGCCGGGTCCGCGCCGACTTCCCGATCCTGGAGCGCTCGATGCCGGACGGCCGGCCGATCATCTACCTCGACTCCGCGGCGACATCGCAGAAGCCGCGACAGGTCATCGACGCCGAGGCCGACTTCTACCGCTATCACAACGCGAACGCCCATCGCGGCCTGTACCTGCTCGCCGAGGAGGCCACCGAGCTCTACGAGCAGTCCCGCGCCAAGCTGGCCCGGTTCATCGGGGCCCCGCAGCCCGAGAGCATCGTCTTCACGCGCGGCACGACGGAGTCGACGAACCTCGTCGCGTACGCCTGGGCCCGGCGATTCTTGAAGGAGGGCGACGAGATCCTCCTCACGGACATGGAGCACCACTCGAACATCGTTCCCTGGCAGCTCGCCGCGCGCGACACCGGGGCGGTCCTCAAGTACGTGCCGCTCACCGACGACGGCCTGCTCGAGCTCGCCGACCTCGACTCGCTGCTCACCGAGCGCACGAAGCTCCTCGCGGTCACGGGGATGTCGAACTCCCTCGGCACGCTGCCGCCGCTGCGGGAGCTGGTGGAGGCCGCACACGCGGTCGGGGCGCTGGTGCTCGTCGACGGGGCCCAGCTCGTGCCCCACGTGCCCGTGAACGTCGCCGAGCTCGATTGCGACTTCCTCACGATCAGCGGGCACAAGATGCTCGGCCCCACGGCCTCGGGCGGGCTGTACGGCAAGCTCGAGCACCTCGAGGCCATGGACGCGTTTCTCGGCGGCGGCCACATGATCGACGAGGTCTTCCACGACCGGTCGACCTGGAACGTGGTGCCCTACAAGTTCGAGGCCGGCACGATGAACATCGCGCAGGAGGTCGGCCTCGGCGCCGCGATCGACTATCTCGAGGTGCTCGGTATGGACGCCGTGCGCGAGCACGAGGAGGAGCTGAGCGCGTACGCGATCGACCGGCTGCTCGAGGCCGGCGCCACGGTGTACGGCCCGCGAGACGTGAGCGTCCGCGGGGGCGCGGTCTCGTTCTGGTACAAGGAGGTCCACCCGCACGATCTCGCGACGATCCTCAACGAGGAGGGGGTCGCGATCCGGGCGGGCCACCACTGCAACCAACTCGTCATGCGGCGGTTCGGCGTGCCGGCGACCGCCCGCGCCAGCTTCTACGTGTACAACACGAAGGACGAGGTCGACGCGCTGATCGAGGCCCTCGCCAAGGCCGAGGGCGTGTTCGGGTTCTAAGGGACGTAGGGAGAAGCTCGTGGCGCTCGACGAGATCTACAAGGAAGTCATCCTCGACCACTACAAGAACCCGCGGAACAAGCGGGAGATGCCCGACGCCGAGCGGACCTGCTCGAAGAACAACCCGCTCTGCGGGGACGAGATCACCGTGTACGTGCACGAGGAGGACGGCAAGGTCCTCGACGTCTCGTTCGTCGGACAGGGCTGCTCGATCAGCCAGAGCTCGGCCTCGATGATGACCGAGGCGGTGAGCGGCAAGACGGTCGAGGAGGTCGCGGCGCTCTCGGAGCGCGTGCGCGCCATGTTGAGCGGCGACCTCGAGCCCGACGAGGACACGTTCGGCGAGCTCGTTGCCCTCAAGGGCGTCGTGAAGTACCCGGTCCGCGTGAAGTGCGCCGTGCTCGCGTGGGACGTCCTGCAGGAGGCGCTCGCGGGCGAGGGCGCCGCCGCCGGCACCTCGTCGCACTAGGCGGAGCGTCGTCCGAGGAACGCCTCGGCGCCGAGCGGCCACGGGTCGGCGGGAAGCTCGACGCGCTCGGGCTCGAACCCCGCCTCCGCGATCAGCTCGAGCCACGTGGCGCGGGGGAACAGGCCGCACTCGTGCTCGTCCAGCTCGACGTGGACGGTGCCGTCGGGCTCGTGGAACACGTAGGTGAGATCCATCCGATGGGTGGTGTCGTCCGGGTCCGGGTCCCAGGTCCACTCGAGGTAGCGGAGCGAGCGATCGGGGCCGTCGTGGCCGCCGTGATCGGTGATTGGGCGGAAGGTCTCGGTGACGTAGTCGGGGACGAAGAGCGCGATCCCGCCCGGCCGGCAGTGCGCGAACGCGGTCGCGAAGGTGGCCGCCAGGTCCTCCGCCGTCGTCAGGTAGGCGATCGCGTCGTGGACGAAGACCGCGTCGAAGGTCCGGCCGAGGCGAACCGACCGCATGTCCCCCTCGACGTGCTCGAGCTCCGGGTTCAGGCCGCGGCTCACGGCGAGCATCCCCGGGGAGCGGTCGACCAGCGTCATGCCGAAGTCGCGCTTGAGGTGCGACGCGTTGTTCCCGCCGCCGGAGCCGAGCTCGAGGACCTCGCGCACCGGGAGGCTCGCGGACTCGCGAAGGAGGCGCCGATAGGTCTCGGCCTCCTCCACGTACTCCTCCGGCGCGGAGAGCAGCGGCCACCAGTCGGCGTACTCCGCGTACAGCTTCGGGACGCCCATCGCCGGGAAGCTTAGGAGGCGGCGGCTCCATCGTGCGACGCGGGCGAGGCTCTACGCTGCTCGGCGTGGGCGATCCCGCGGTGCTTCGTGGCGGCTCGGTGAGGCACGTCATTGCGCTCGTGTTCCTGACGGTCGCGGTGGCGCTCCTCGCGCCGGGAGCTCCGGCGTCGGGGCAGGGGTTCGCGTTCGAGTCGACGCCGCGGTTCGACGTCCGGATCGTGATCGAGGCGGGCGGGTCCCTCGTCGTGACCGAGACCATCGACCAGGACTTCGGCGACACCCCGCGGCACGGGATCTACCGGTACATCCCCAACCGGCTCCGCTACGACGATCGCTACGACCGCGTGTACCCGATCGACCTCGTCTCGGTCACGACGTCGCCGGACACGCCCGACGACGTGGAGACGAGCGAGGAGAACGGCAACTTCGTGATCCGCATCGGCGACCCCGACCGGACGATCACCGGGCAGCACACCTACACGATCGTGTACCGGGTCTCCGGCGCGATGAACGGGTTCGAGGATCACCAGGAGCTGTACTGGAACGCGATCGGGACGGACTGGGAACAGCCGATCGCCGACATGCGCGTCCGCGTCGAGGCGCCGGCCGCCGTGACGCGGGTCGCCTGCTTCCAGGGCCCGTTCGGCTCCACGTTCGGCTGCACTCGGTCGCAGATCAAGGACGGCGCCGGCGTGTTCCGGCAGGAGGACCTCGGCGCGTACACGGCGATGTCGGTCGTCGTCGCGTTGCCCGCGGGGACCGTCTCGAGCACGGCCCCGATCCTGGAGGAGCGGTGGAGCCTCGGTCGCGCGTTCGAGCGCACGCCGGGAACCGTGGGCGGATCCGCCGGCCTGCTATTCCTCGTGATCGGCGGGTTCTCGTGGCTCGTGTGGAGACGTGGCCGAGACCTCCGCTTCGTCGGCTCGCCGGTCGACCAGGTGATGGGCGCGCCGGACGGCACCGGGACGCAGGCGGTCCCGATGTTCGAGAAGGGGGAGGGCCCGGTCGAGTTCGCCCCGCCCGAGGATCTGCGTCCGGGCCAGGTCGGCACGCTCGTCGACGAGGAGGCGAACACGCTCGACGTCTCGGCCACGATCGTGGACCTTGCCGTCCGCAAGTACCTCGTGATCGAGGAGCTCCCGAAGAAGTGGGCGCTCGGCAAGGCCGACTGGAAGCTCACCCGCCTGGACCGCGACGCCGCCGAGCTGCTCCCCTACGAGCGGACGCTGCTGGACGGCCTGTTCGAGGACGGCGGCGAGGTCGAGCTCTCCGACCTGCGGAAGAAGTTCGCTGCGCGGCTGCAGAAGGTGAAGGACCAGCTCTACCAGGACCTCGTCAAGCGGAAGTGGTTCGTGCGCCGCCCGGACAAGGTGCGGCAGATGTGGGCCGGCATCGGCGCCGCCGCGCTCGTGCTGGGGATCGGCGCCCTCGTCGCTCTCGCGCTCTTCACCCACTCGGGGCTGCTGGGCGTGCCCCTCGTCGTCGGCGGGCTGTTGCTGGTGATCGGCGCGAAGCGAATGCCGCGCAGGACCGCCAGGGGCACCGCCGTCACGCGGCGACTGAACGGGTTTCGCCGGGTCATCGAGACGGCCGAGGAGTACACGGCGAAGTGGGCCGAGCAGGAGAACGTGTTCACGCGCTACCTGCCGTACGCGATCGTGTTCGGGGTGACCGACAAGTGGGCGAAGGCCTTCGAGGGCCTCGCGCAACAGCCCTCGGACATGAGCTGGTACGTGAGCAGCCGCCCGTTCGTCTACGCGAGCTTCGCCGACAGCCTGGACTCGTTCACGGTGACGACGAGCGGCGTCATCGCGTCGACGCCGTCGGGCTCGGGCGGTAGCGGGTTCGGCGGGGGTGGGTTCTCGGGCGGTGGCGGTGGCGGTGGCGGCGGGGGCTCCTGGTAGGGTCGGGCGACCGACCGGACCGACACCATCGTGGACATCGTCTTCTCCGAGGACCCGCGCGACTTCGCCCGGCGAGACTGGTCGCCGCTCGTCACCGCGGACCCCGCGGGCACGTTCTTCCACACGCCCCAGTACCTGAAGCTCTACTGGGAGGAGTTCGGCGCCGAGCCCGACCACCTGCTGCTGGCCTTCGCGGAGGAGGACGGCGACCCCGTCGGCGCCGCCGCGTTCGAGCTGGCCGGGACGACGCTCCGGTTCCTCGGCGGGACCGAGGTCACCGACTACCTCGGGCCGGTCGCGCTGCCCGAGGCCCGGCAGACGGTCGCGAAGGAGCTGTTCGCGGCGCTCGCCCGGCTCGACGGCTGGACCGACGCGGACCTGCGGGGGCTGCCCGAGGACCGCCCGTGGCTGGCGCTGCTGACCGAGGCGGCCGAGGCGCAGGGGTTCGGCGTCGAGGTGGCGGAGGAGCCGAACGGCGTCGCACCGTTCCTTTCCCTTCCCGGCTCCTATGAGGAGTACCTCGAGCGGCTCCCCGTCAAGCTCCGTCACGAGATCAAGCGGAAGGCGCGAAAGCTCGAGGCCGAGGCGGGGCCGTGGCACCTCTGCCTCGCCACTCGAGAGAACCTCGAGGAGTTCCTCGACCGCTTCGTGGAGCTGCATCACACGAGCGAGGGGCCGAAGGGCGTCTTCCTGCAGCCGGGGATGGAGATCTTCTTCCGGCGGCTCGGCGAGGCGTTCCTGCCGCGCGGCATGTTCAACCTCACGTTCATCGAGCTGGAGGGCCATCGCAAGCTGGCCGGCACGATCGGGTTCCGGTTCGAGGGGACGTCCTCCCTGTACAACTCGGCGTTCGATCGCGCGTTCGAGGCGGTGTCGCCGGGGATGGTCCTCGTCGCGGAGGACATCCGCATCGCGATCGAGGCGGGGTGCTCGGC
Organism: uncultured Actinomycetes bacterium; assembly: GCA_963716935.1. Classification (GTDB taxonomy): domain Bacteria; phylum Actinomycetota; class UBA4738; order UBA4738; family HRBIN12; genus CALGFI01. Next base: position 113,224 of record CAVQUN010000004.1, read on the forward strand.
GTTCGACCTGTTGAAGGGCGACTACCCCTACAAGTACCGGTTCGGCGCCGAGCCGCGAACGCTGCGGCGGATCCTCGTGACGCGCTCTGAGGGGATCAGGCCCGGCGAACGTCCGCGCTCGCGATGAGACCGCTCTCGTCCCAGACGTTCACCCGGTCGTAGCCGGTCAGGTCCGACGCCGTGACGAGCCACGTCGAGGCCTCGCCCCCCGCGCCGAACTCCATCTCGTGCAGGTCGATCGTCTTGCTGCCGTCCGCGAGCATCGTGACGTTCGCGGTGCCTTCCCAGCCGGGGGCCCGCACCAACACGAGCACCCACGACTGTCCCACCTTCGAGTCGTAGATCACGACGCTGCCTTGCAGCTCCTGCGATCCCGCCGCGCGCAGCTCGCCGACCCGCACGTCCTCGCCGCCCAGCACGCCGAGGAGGGTCTCGTACTTCTCGGCGGACTCCTCGAGGTGGGAGGCGTGCAGCGTCGCGAACCCGCCCCAGGCCAGGGCCGCCACGAGCGCGGCGATCGCCACCGCGCGCCAGACCCAGGAGGTCGAACGAGAGGCGACGACCACCGGCTCCTTCTCGGCCCATTCCTCCTGGAGCACGGCGAGCACCCGGTCGCGGACCTCCTCGGGCGGATCCAGGTCGTGCGCCGCCGCCGCGAACGTGCTCACGCCCTCGGCCAGGGCCGCCATCTCGCCGCGGCAGGCGGAACAGCCGCGCAGGTGATCGCGCACCTCGGCGTCGACGTGCTCGTCGAGCGTGCCGAGCAGGTGCTCGGCGAGCTGCTCGCGTACCTCTTCACACTTCACGGGTGTGCTCCTCCAGGGCCTCGCGCAGCTTCAGCAACGCGGTTCGGATCCGAGTCTTCGCCGTCCCGAGCGGGATCCCTTCCAGCTCGGCCACCTCCGCGCTCGTCTTGCCGCCGAAGTAAGCGAGCTCGAGGGCCGCGCGCTGCCCGGCGGTGAGCTTGCCCATCGCCCGGCGAGCCCGCTCGGTGAGGTCGGCCGTCTCGGCCACCTGGTCCGGGCTCGGCTCGTCCGAGATCTCCCGTGGCGGAGCGCTGCGCTCGAGCACGCGGGACTCGAGCACGCGCCGTCGCAAGGAGTCGATCGCGAGGCTCCTGGCCACCAGGAGCACCCACGTCTCGAGCTTCCCACGCGCCGGGTCGTACCGGGCGGCGCTTCGCCAAAGCTTCACGAACGTGTCCTGCACCAGGTCCTGGGCGGCGGCGTCGCCGCCCAGCATCACGATCCCCAACCCGTAGACCCGGGAGGCGAAACGGTCGTAGAGCTCGCCCGCCGCCGAGGGCTCGCGCTCGGAGAACGCGCGCATCAGCGCGGCGTCGTTGCCCGGGGTCCTCGAGCTCACGGTCAGCACGCTACCGCAGGGTGTACGGACAGCGGCCGCGATCGGCTTTGCCCCGGGACCTACTCGACGAAGGCGTGGAGGTTGTCGAGGATCGCCAGCGCGAGATCCTCATCGCCCCCGACGACCAGGGTGCCCTCGTCGAGGAAGGCGGAGGCATCGTGCCGCCGACCCGCGACGAGCGCGAACGCGAGCCCGCGGCCGTCCACGTAGGCGTCGGCGGCCTTTCCGCTGGGGGGCGTCTCGCGGGGGGCGAGCCCCCAGTGCCAGGACCCCTCGCCGACACCCTCGAGGTCGACCCGCACGCTGCGGCCCGGGAACGACAGTCCCGCCTGACCGAGCGAGTAGGGGAGCATCCGGATCGCGAGGTCGTTCGCCAGGTAGACGGGCCAGTGCTGCGGGTTCTCCTCGAGGCCCACGCTCTCGCGCAGGTCCTCGCCGTGGAGCCACCACTCGATCGCTCGCGACTGCACGAGGTAGCGCACGCCGATCTCGCCGGCGACCCAGTCGACTCGCGTCCGGTCCCACTCCTCCGGCGACAGCCGTCCCAGCAGCGTGAGGAAGGCGTCGGCCGCCGTCCCCCAGTCGGTGATCACCTCACGCTCCGGGCGTTCGGCGCGAACCCGGACCGCCCACTCGTTGAAGCCGTTCACCCACAGGTCGCCGCCGTTGGCCTCGCGGAACGCGTCGAACTCGACCGCGGGTTCGCCGACGACGAGCTGCGCGGCGGCCGTGTCCTGGGCCGCGAGGTGCGCGATCAGGTCCCGATTGCGCCATCCCGCGCAGACGCTGTCGGCCTCCCAGGTCGAGGGCGGTGCGTACTGGATCGTGCGGCCCAGGCGCTCGCGCTCCGCGCGCGTGATGCCGAGCAGCCTCGTTCGATCCACGTCACGGTCCTTTCGCCAGGCCGGATCGCGGCGGATTGTACCCTCGCCGGATGCGCGTCCTCGTGGCGCCCGACAAGTTCAAGGGGACGCTGACGGCGTCCGAGGCGGCCCGGGCGATCGCGGCGGGATGGCGCCGTGCGCGTCCGAACGACGAGCTCGACGAGCTCCCGATGGCCGACGGCGGCGAGGGCTCGCTCGAGATCCTGGTGGCGGCCCTGGGCGGGACGATCCGGCCGGCGCGGGTCTCGGGCCCGCTCGGCGCTCCGGTCGACGCCGCGTACGGGGTCGTCCAGGGCGAGGGCGGGCGGACGGTCGTCGTGGAGCTAGCCCGCGCGTCGGGTCTGCAGCTCGTGCGCGAGACGCATCGTGATCCGCTGCGCGCATCTTCTCGAGGCACCGGCGAGCTGATCCGGGCGGCGCTCGCGGAACACCCGGCCGAGCTGATCGTCTGCGTCGGCGGGAGCGCGGGGACCGACGGGGGAGGCGGGCTCGGGTCGGCGCTCGGCGTGCGGCTGCTCGATGCGACGGGATCCCCGATCCCCGACGGCGGGGCCGGGCTCCTGCGGCTCGGCCGCGTCGACGTCCGCGGGCTCGAGCCCGCTCTGCGAGCCATCCGCGTGGTGGCGGCGGCCGACGTCGACAACCCGCTCGTGGGCCCGAACGGCGCCGCCGCGGTGTTCGCCCCGCAGAAGGGCGCCTCGCCCGAGGACGTTCGGCTCCTCGACCGCGCCCTCGGGCACTACGCGGCCGTGCTGCATCGCGATCTCGGGATCGACGTGCGCGAGGCCGCGGGCGCGGGTGCGGGCGGGGGCACCGGCGCCGGGCTCCTCGCCCTGCTCGGCGCGCACCTTCGGCGCGGCGTGGACGTCGTCATGGAGTCCGTCGGCCTCGACGACCGGATCGCGAGGGCGGACCTGGTGCTCACCGGCGAGGGCAGCTTCGACGCGACGACGCTCGGCGGGAAGGTGGCCGCCGGGGTGCTCGCGTCGGCGTCGCGGGCCGGAGTCGCCTCCGGGGTCTTCTGCGGCCGGGCCGAGGTCCGCCCGGAGGGGACGTGGATCGGCGCGCTGGTCGACCTCGTCGGCGAGCGACGGGCGCTGGAGGAGCCTCGCCCGGCGCTCGAGGAGCTTGCGGCCGCCGCCGCGAGTGAGCTCGGCGGGCTATCGTCCCCGGCGTGAGCAAGGCGATCGATCGCTTCCTCGAGGCGGCGCGCGTGCTCGGCCACGAGCTCGAGGTCCGGCGCTTCCCGGAGGGCACGAAGACCGCCGAGGACGCCGCGCGGGCGATCGGCTGCGAGGTCGGCCAGATCGTCAAGTCCCTGGTCTTCGTGGCCGACGACCGCCCGGTCCTGGCCCTGACGAGCGGGGCGAACCGCGTGGACACGGGCCGGCTCGCCGCACTCGCCGGGGCGGGAGGCGTGCGGCGGGCGAGCCCGGAGGAGGCCCGCGAGGCGACCGGCTTCGCGGTGGGGGGCACGCCGCCGTTCGGTCATCCCGAACGCGTTCGCACGTTCCTGGACCGGGATCTGCTCGGCTACGAGGAGGTGTGGGCGGCCGCCGGGACGTCCGACGCGGTCTTCCGGACCACCCCGGCCGAGCTCCGTCGCACCGCACTCGCGGAGGTCGTCGACCTCCGGCAGACTTGACTCCGGGGGTCGGATTCAGCCCTTCGACCGGCTACAATCGATGAAACGCCCGCGCGACCGGAGGACCGATGATCCAGCTGACCGAGAATGCCGCCGGCAAGGTGAAGGAGCTGCTCGCCGAGGAGGGCCGCAACGACATCGCGCTCCGCGTGGCCGTCCAGCCGGGGGGATGCTCCGGGCTCCGTTACGCCATGTACCTGGACGACCAGCTGTCCGAGAAGGACGTGGCGGAGGAGCAGTTCGGCGTCCGGATCGTGATCGACAAGATGAGCGTGCCCTACCTCTCCGAGGCCAAGATCGACTTCGTCGACAGCCTCGAGGCCTCCGGGTTCACGATCGACAACCCCGTTGCGCAGGGTTCCTGCGCCTGCGGGAACTCGTTCCACTGAGCGGTCGCTCGCCTCGCTGACCGGGGTCGCGACGCGGATTCGGCCGCCGAGCGGACCTACGCCGCCGCCGCGAGCTCGAGACCCGCGCCGAGCCCGTCCCGTAGCTCCCGCAGCCCGCTCTCGTCGAGCACGAGCGGCGGTGACACCTGGAGGGCGCCCGGCGCGAGGGCGCGGGTGAGGATCCCGTGCTCTCGACAGCTCGAGACGATCCTTGCCGGAAGCGTCGCGTCGGCCTCGATCGCGGCGGGGGAGAGCTGAACGGCCGCGAGCACGCCCGTCCCGCTCCGCACCTCCTCGACCAGCGGGTGCGAGGCGAGGGGAGCCAGGGCGTCGGCGAGGGCGGTCTCGAGCTCGAGCGCGCGGGCGGGCAGCGCCTCGCGCTCCATGATGTCGAGGTTCACGAGCGCCGCGGCCGCCGCGGCCGCGTGTCCCGAGTACGTGTACCCGTGGCGCCACATCCCGGCGCCGGGCTGCCAGAACGGCTCGGCCACCCAGGGCGCGGCGATGACGCCGCCCATCGGCAGGTAGCCGCTGGTGATGCCCTTGGCGCACGTGACGAGGTCCGGCTCGAGGTTCCAGCGGGAGCTCGCGAACCAGTCGCCGACCCTTCCGAACCCCGTGATGACCTCATCCGCCACGAACAGGACGCCGGCCTCGCGGCAGATCGCGCGCACCTCGTCGAGATAGCCGGGCGGGGGGGCGAACACGCCGCCGGCCCCGAGCACGGGCTCGCAGAAGAACGCCGCGACGCGGTCGGGGCCCGCGGCGGAGAGCGCACTCCGCAGGGCATCGGCGGAGTCCCACGCGACGCGGATCACGTCGTCGACGAGCGGGCCGTGGCCCGTCGCGTTCGCCTCGATGCCGGCGAGGCTCGTCCCGGCGACGTGCATGCCGTGATACGCACGCTCGCGGGTCACGAAGAGCGTGCGGTCGGACCGCCCGAGGAGGTGCCAGTAGCGCCGGGCCATCTTCGCGGCGGTGTCGATCGAGTCCGACCCGCCGCTCGTGAAGAAGACCTTGCTGTCCGGGACCGGCGCGAGCGCCCCGACGCGCTCCGCGAGCTCGATCGCCGGGCGGTTCGAGAGGTCGCCGAACGTCGAGTAGGCCGGGAGACGGCGAATCTGCTCGGCGACGGCGTCCGCGATCTCGGTGCGCCCGTACCCGACGTTGCAGTACCAGAGCGCAGCGGTGGCGTCGAGGTAGCGCTTGCCGCGCTCGTCCCAGACGTGGACGCCCTCGCCGCGGTCGATGACGAGCTCGCCGCCGGCCTCCAGGGCGGCCATGTCCGCGAACGAGTGCCAGAACCGCGTCACGTCCCCCGACGCTACCAGCGGCCGACCTACACTCGCGCCGGACGCGGTCTCAAGGAGCGAAGCGGTAGCCCCGGACGGTGACTTCGTGGGCGAAGTCACCGTCCGCCGAGAAGGAAGGGAGCGGAGGATGAAGGTCGACATCGAGTACAGCCCGGCGTTCGCGATCGCCAACCTCGGGCTCGACGCCGGCGAGGCCGTCCGTGCCGAGGCGGGCGCCATGATCGCGATGTCCTCGAACATCGGGATGGAGACCAAGGTCCAGGGCGGGCTCATGAGCGGCCTGAAGCGGATGGCGCTCGGCGGCGAGAGCTTCTTCATCAACACGTACACGGCGCTCGGCGGTCCCGCGGAGATCACCGTGGGGCCGTCGCTCCCCGGGGACGTGATCCACCTGCCGCTCGCCGGGCACACGGTGTTCGTGCAATCCGGCTCGTACCTCGCCTGCGGTACCGGGATCGAGGTCGACACGAAGTGGGGAGGCGCGAAGACCTTCTTCTCGAGCGAAGGCCTGTTCCTGCTCAAGTGCTCGGGGAGCGGCGACCTGATCGTGTCGTCCTACGGGGCGGTGAAGACCCTTGACCTCGCGCAGGGCCAGACCCACACGATGGACACCGGCCATATGGTGGCCTTCAGCGAGGGGACCGGCTACGAGGTGCAGAAGGTCGCGGGCTGGAAGTCGACCCTCCTCTCGGGCGAAGGGCTGGTGGTGAAGCTCACCGGCCCGGGACGGGTGTGGATGCAGACGCGAAGCCCGAGCGGGTTCGTCGCCTGGCTCATCCCGCAGCTGCCGACCCAGCGCTCCTAGACCGGGTCGTAGGCCAGGTTCGGGCGGAGCCAGGACTCCGCCTCGCGGCGGTCCATGCCGCAGCGCTCGGCGTACTCCTCGACCTGGTCGCGGCCAATCCGCCCGACGTTGAAGTAGCGGGCCGCCGGATGCGCGAGGTACAGGCCCGAGACGCTCGCCGCCGGCGTCATCGCGCAGGTCTCGGTGAGGGCCATCCCGATCGACCCGGCGTCCAGGATCTCGAACAGGTCGCGCTTTCGCGAGTGGTCGGGGCACGCCGGGTAGCCGAAGGCCGGGCGGATCCCCCGGTACCGCTCCTCGACCAGCTCCTCGTTGCGCATCCGCGGCCCGGTCTCGTACCACTCGCGGCGGACGGTCTCGTGCAGCCACTCCGCGCACGCCTCGGCGAGCCGGTCGGCGAGCGCCTTGACGGTGATCGCGGAGTAGTCGTCGTTCTCGGCTTCGAACCCCGCGGCGAGCTCGTCGGCTCCGATCCCGGCCGTGCACGCGAAGGCGCCCACGTGGTCCGTCGAGGCCCGAGTCCTCCGGCGCGACGAAGTCGGCGAGCGAGCGGTTCGGGCGGTCGTCCCCGTGGTCCACCTGCTGGCGGAGCATCGGGAAGCGCCCGCCGTCCCCGAGCTCGACGACGTCGTCCCGCACGCGGGCCGGCCAGTACCCGTACACCGCTCGCGCCCGGAGCGAGCGGTCCTCGACGATGCGGTCAAGGAGCTCGTTCGCGTGCTCGAACAGCTCGCGGGCCGCTTCCCCGTGCTGCGGATGGTCCAGGATCTGCGGGTACCGGCCCTTGAGCTCCCACGCCGTGAAGAAGAACGTCCAGTCGATGTACTCGCGGAGCGTCGCGAGCTCGGGCTCGACCGTCCGCGTCCCCAGGAACGGAGGCGTCACGAGGTCCTCCGCGTGCCACGCGATCGGCGTCCGGCGCTCGGTCGCGATCCGGTAGGGAAGGAGCGGCTGGGCCACGCGCTCGGCGTGGAGCTCGCGCAGGCGCTGCTGCTCCCGCCGGTTCTCGCGGTCGAGCTTCTCGCGGCGCTCGGGCTCGAGGAGGTCGGAGACCACGCCCACCACGCGGGAGGCGTCGATGACGTGCAGGACGGGAGGCGTGTACTCGGGCGCGATCCGCACGGCGGTGTGCTGGCGGGACGTCGTCGCGCCGCCGATGAGCAGCGGCAGGTCCAGTCCCCGGCGTTCCATCTCGCGGGCGACGTTCTCCATCTCGCCGAGCGAGGGCGTGATCAACCCCGAGCACCCGACGATGTCGCAGCCCTCCTGCTGCGCCGTGTCGAGCAGGACGTCCGCCGGCACCATCACGCCGAGGTCGATGACCTCGTAGTTGTTGCAGCCGAGCACCACGCCGACGATGTTCTTGCCGATGTCGTGGACGTCGCCCTTGACCGTGCAGAGCACCACCTTGCCGTTGGCGCGATCGGCGGCCGGACCCAGCCGGAGCTTCTCCTCCTCCATGAAGGGCTCGAGGTGCGCGACGGCCTTCTTCATCGCGCGTGCGCTCTTCACCACCTGGGGCAGGAACATCTTGCCGGCGCCGAACAGGTCGCCGACGATCTTCATCCCGTCCATCAGCGGGCCCTCGATCACGTCGAGCGGTCGGTCGTACGCGAGCCGGGCCTCCTCGGTGTCCGCGACGATGAACTCGTCGATCCCGTGGACGAGCGCGTGTCCCAGCCGTTCCTCGACCGTCGCCTCTCGCCACGAGAGGTCGAGCTCCTTCTTCGTCCCCTCACCGCGGACGGTCTCGGCGAAGGAGACCATCCGCTCGGTCGCGTCGGGCCGGCGGTCGAAGACGATGTCCTCGACGTGCTCGAGCAGGTCGGCGGGGATGTCCTCGTAGAGCGCGATCTGTCCCGCGTTGACGATCGCCATGTCGAGGCCGGCGCGGATGGCGTGGTACAGGAACGCCGAGTGGATCGCCTCGCGCACCCGGTCGTTCCCGCGGAAGCTGAACGACAGGTTCGAAACGCCGCCGGAGATCTTCGCCCCCGGGCATCGTTCCTTCAGGATCCGCGTCGCCTCGATGAAGGCCTTGCCGTACTCTGCATGCTCCTCGATCCCGGTGGCGATCGCGAGGATGCAGGGGTCGAAGATGATGTCCTCGGGCAGGTAGCCGGCGCGGTCGATCAGCAGGCGATACGCGCGCTCGAGGATCTCGACCTTGCGCTCGACGGTGTCGGCCTGCCCGCGCTCGTCGAAGGCCATGACCACGACCGCCGCTCCGTAGCGCTTGATGCGATTCGCCTTCGCCAGGAACTCGTCCTGCCCCTCCTTGAGGCTGATGGAGTTCACGACACCCTTCCCCTGCAGGCACTTCAGGCCCGCCTCGATCACCTCCCACTTCGAGGAGTCCACCATGACCGGGACGCGCGCGATCTCGGGCTCCGTGGCGATCAGGTTGAGGAAGGTGGTCATCGCCTTGACGCCGTCGAGCAGGTCGGCGTCCATGTTGACGTCGAGCAGGTTGGCGCCGCTGCGCACCTGGTCCGCGGCGATCTGGACCGCCGCCTGGTAGTCGCCGGACTCGATCAGCCGCCGGAACCGCGCCGATCCGGTCACGTTCTGCCGCTCGCCGACGACCACGAACCCGGTCTCGGGCGCGATGGCGAAGGGCTCGAGGCCGCTGAACGACGTGAGCGTCCGCGGCGCCGGGGGACGTCGGGGCGGCAGCCCCTCGATCGCGCTCGCGATCGCGCGCGTGTGGTCGGCGGTGGTCCCGCAGCAGCCGCCCAGGATGTTCCCGAGTCCGCTCTCCGCGTACTCGCGCAGGTACTTCGACGTGGTCTCCGGGCGCTCGTCGTATCCGCCGAACGCGTTCGGCAGACCCGCGTTCGGGTGGCACGAGGTCCAGACCGGCGCCGTGCGCGCGAGGACCTCGAGGTAGGGGCGCATGTCGGCGGCGCCGAGGGCGCAGTTGACGCCCACGCTGAAGGGCTCGGCGTGCCGCACCGAGAGCCAGAAGGCGTCGACGGTCTGCCCCGACAGCGTCCGTCCGCTCCGATCGGTGATCGTGACCGAGATCATGAGGGGGACGTCGGGCGCGACGTCGCCGATCGCCGCGATCGCCGCCTTCGCGTTCAGGGTGTCGAAGATGGTCTCGACGAGTAGGAGGTCGACGCCGCCGTCGACGAGGCCGCGGGCCTGCTCCGCGTACGCCTCGCACAGCTCGTCGAACGTGAGCGCCCGATAGGACGGGTCGTTCACGTGGGGCGAGAGCGAGAGCGTCTGGTTCGTTGGCCCGATCGAGCCGGCGACGAACCGGTCGGGTCCGAAGGCGTCGACCGCGCGCCGCGCGATCTCGGCGCCTGCGCGGTTCATCTCGTAGACGAAGTCCTCGAGACCGTAGTCGGCCTGGGACACGGCGGTCGAGGTGAACGTGTTGGTCGTGACGATGTCGGCCCCTGCCTCGAGGTAGCCGCGGTGGACCTCCTCGACGAGGTCCGGGCGCGTGAGGTTGAGGAGGTCCGGGTCGCCCTTGACGTCGCGCGGGTGATCGCGGAAGCGGTCGCCGCGGTAGTCGGCGTCGGACAGGCCCCGGTCCTGGATCGCGGTGCCGTAGGCCCCGTCCAGGACGAGGATTCGCTCGGCGAGCAGGGCGTCGAGCCGGTCTCGCATGACGAAACGCTACCGGCCGAAACCGAGCGTGACCAGGGTCGCGGCCCGCGCGTCCGCGGCGGTGGGGTAGGCTCCGCTCGTTCGAGGCGGCGTTCGGAGGACGCACCGGTGGCGAAGGACACGTTCGTGGGGTTCACCGAGGTCGTGCCGCGCTCGATCGCGTCCGGCGGCGTGAGCCAGCGGCGCGCCCCCGGCGGGCGCCGCTCGGATCGGCCGCTCGGCAAGCAGGGGATCGACCTGCTCGCGCAGGTTCCGCTGTTCTCCGGGCTCTCCCGCCGGCACCTGAAGCAGCTCGCGGAGCACGCGGACCTGGTCTCGTTCCGGCCTCGGGAGACGATCGTCAAGACCGGTCAGCCCGGCGGGACCTTCTACGTGATCCTCGAGGGCGAGGCCAGGGTGACGCGCGGCACGAAGACCCTCAGCCGGCTCGACCCGGGAGACTTCTTCGGCGAGATCTCGCTGCTCGACGGCGGGCCGCGAACGGCAACGGTCACGGCCGAGACGCCCGTGAAGGCCATCCGGGTCTTCAAGCGATCCTTCGACAAGGTCGTCGCCCAGGAGCCGACGGTCGCCGCCAAGATCCTGGGCGTGGTCGCGCGCCGGCTGCGCGACGCGGAGCGCTCGATCAGCAGCTGATGCTCGGCCTCGCGATCTCGTACAACTGGTGGAAGTTCCTCCATGTGATCGGCGTGGTCGCTTTCGTGATGTTCCACGGCGTGTCGGCGGTCGTCGGCCTGCGTTTGCGGAAGGAGCGCGATCGTGGCCGCATCGCGGCGCTCCTTCAGTTCTCGGGATCCTCGATCCAGGCGATGTACGTCTCGCTCGTCTGGCTCGTCGTGTTCGGCGTCGTGGCCGCGATCAAGGGGCTCTACTGGAACGACGGCTGGTTCTGGATCGCCGTGGCCATCCTGGTGCTCGTCGGGGCGGAGATGGGCATGGTCGCTCGCCCCTACTACCAGCGGGTGAAGGAGGCCGTCGAGGTTCGCCCCTCGGGGGTGCCCCGTCGAAGCGACGAGGAGCTCGAGCTCATCCTGCGGTCGCGGGTGTCGACGTGGAACGCGGTGATCGGCTTCGGCGCGCTCGTCGTGATCACCTGGCTGATGATCTTCAAGCCGTTCCAGGTGCTCTAGCGATCCCTAGAGGTCGGTCGGCGCGAGCGGCCGCTCCGCCGGGCCGTTCACCACCTCGCCGGTCGGGGCGAATCGCGACCCGTGGCACGGACAGTCCCAGGTCTTGGCGGCCGCGTTCCACTTGACCGTGCACCCCATGTGCGTGCACTTGGCGGAGATCGTCGTCGCATTGCCCTTCTCATCGCGGTAGACGGCCACCTTGTGGTCGCCGGTCGCGACGATCCCGCCCTCGCCCGGCTCGATCTCCGACAGGGTCTGCGCGATTGTGCGCGCGACCAACACGTCGCAGGGCGCGTTCTCTGCGACGTCGCGCGGCACCGAGCCGAGGAGCGCGGCCTTGGCGCCCGTCATCCCGCGGTTGCCGACCACGACGAGGTCGAACCCCTCGTGCGCGGCCGTCGCCGTGATCTGCTCGGCCGGGTCGCCCTCCAGGATCAGCAACCCTACGGGCTCACCCTCGCCGATCGTCGCGGCGGTGTCCCGCAGCACGAGCTCGCCGGTCTTCGGGTGCCCGATGAACAGGAGCGTCATCGAGGCGCCGAGGCGCTTGGCGAGCGCGTAGGCCTTGCGGGCGGCGCGGTCGGCCGTCGCGGAGCCGTCGGTCGCGAGCAGGATGCGGCGGTAGGGGGGCGTGCCGGGGAGGTGCTCGGTTGAGGCGCGGGCCCGGGTGAGGAGGACGTCGCACGGCGCGTGCGTGACCACCTTGCGGACGACGCTGCCGATGAGCTGCTCGGCGTGGAACAGCCCCCGGCTGCCGGTCACGATCACCTCGGCGTCCCGCTCTTCCGCGACGTGGACCAGGGCCTCGGCCGGCTCGTCGGGCGAGAGCGCGACCTCCGTGCGGACGCCCTCGGCCTCGGCGATCCGCAGGGCGCGCGCGACGGCCTCCTCGGCCCGGTCCGGGTCGGCGTACGCGTGGGCCACCGTGATCGAGCCCTTGGTCGACGCCGCGAGGGCGGCGGCGACGCGCTCGGCGGTCTCGGCGGACGGCGAGCCGTCGGTGGCGAGCAAGATGCGCTTGTAGGCCATGCGGGCGCTCCGTTTCGGTTCCCGGCTCGACGGGCTACGCGGGCTCGGGGCCGAGGGAGAGTATCGCGTCGAGCTCGGCGAGGGTCGAGTCGTCGAGGTCGACGTCCCCGGCCTCGGCGTTGGCGCGGACGTGCGCGGCGTCGCGGCTGCCCGCGATCGCCGCGCTGACGCCGGCCTGCCGGACGTTCCACGCGATGGCGAGCTGCGCGAGCGACACGCCGACGCGCTCGGCGATCGGCCGCATCGCGTCGACGAGCGCGAGCGCCCGCGTGCGGTTCGATCCCGAGAACAACCCGCCGCGGTATCCGCGATGGTCCCCGCGCGCGAAGGTGGTCTCGGTGGTGATCGCGCCGGTGAGCAGGCCGTAGCCGAGCGGGCCGTAGGTGACGACGCCGGTCCCGTGCTCCCCGCACCACCGGATGAGGTCGCGATCCTGGAGCACGACCATCGAGAACTCCTGCTGGAGCGAGTCCACATGCCGGATCGCCTCGCAGCGCTCGATCAGCTCGCGGTCGAAGTTCGAGACCCCCGCGAACCGGACCAGGCCCTCGTCCACGAGACCCGCCATCGCGTCCCACGTGTCCTCGATCGGGACGCCGGTCTCGTCCGGCCAGTGGAGCTGGTACAGGTCCAGCCGGTCGGTCCGCAGCCGCCGCAGGCTGCCGGTGCAGGCCTCCCGGACCTCCTCGGGCCGAAATCCCGTGCCCTCGGGCCGAGGGCCGACCTTCGTGGCGATCAGCACCTCGTCGCGACGGCTCGCGATCGCCTCCGCGACCAGCTCCTCGGAGCGGCCCGAGCCGTAGACCTCGGCCGTGTCGATCCAGTTGATGCCGGTGTCGAACACGGCCCGGATCGCATCGACGGTTTGCTCGACCGGTGGCGCCTCGCCCCACTCGCGACCGCCCCCCGCCTCCCAGGCGCCGAAGCCCACGACGGACAGCTCCGGGCCCTGCGATCCGAGCCTGCTCGTTCTCATCGGTCCTCCTCGCCTGCTTCTCACCCGGGCCGGACGGGCCAAATGTATCGTCCGCGGCTGTCCGGTTCGCGGGTGCGCGGTACGCTAGATGGCGTTGGTGCCAGTGCATCGACGTCGCGAGCAAGAGCCGAAGGAGGAAGGCCGGGCCGCGCCCGGCAGGCAATGACCAAGCAGGTCGAGGAGAAACAGCGCGTCGTCGTTCGGTTCGCCGGGGACTCCGGCGACGGCATGCAGTTGACCGGCGACCGCTTCACGAACGCGACGGCCGTGCTCGGCAACGACCTCGCCACCATGCCGGACTTCCCGGCCGAGATCCGGGCTCCCGCAGGGACCGTCCACGGTGTCTCCGCGTTCCAGATCCAGTTCGCCTCCACCGACATCCTCACGCCCGGGGACCATCCGAACGTCCTCGTGGCCATGAACCCCGCCGCGCTTCAAGCCGAGCTCGCCCTGGTGGAGAAGGGCGGGACGATCATCGTCAACGAGGACGCTTTCACCGAGCGCAACATCCAGAAGGCCGGATACGCGGCGGACCCCCTTTCGGACGGCACCCTGGACGGGTACCAGGTCTTCCGGGTGCCGATGACCTCGATCACCGTTCGCGCGGTCGAGGAGCTCGGGCTCACCCGGAAGGAGGCGGAGCGCTCGAAGAACATGTTCGCGCTCGGCCTGCTGTCCTGGATGTACGGCCGGCCCACCGACGTCACCCTGAACTGGCTGCACAAGAAGTTCGCCGACAAGCCGCAGGTCTTCGACGCGAACGCCGCAGCGTTCAAGGCGGGGTACAACTTCGGCGAGACGACGGAGCTGTTCGCCACCTCGTACGTCGTCAAGCCCGCGCCGGCCGAGGCCGGCACGTATCGGAACATCTCGGGCGCGACCGCGCTCGCCTGGGGCCTGGTGGCCGCGGCCGAGCGCAGCGGGCTCCGCCTGTTCTACGCGAGCTACCCGATCACGCCGGCCTCCGAGCTCCTGCACGAGCTGTCGCGATTGAAGAACTTCGGCGTCGTGACCCTGCAGGCGGAGGACGAGATCGCCGCGGCGAACGTGGCGCTCGGCGCCGCGTTCGCGGGGGACCTCGGCGTCACGGGCACGAGCGGCCCGGGCATGGACCTGAAGGCCGAGACCCTCGGCCTGGCCGTGGTGCTCGAGCTCCCGATGGTGATCGTCGACGTCCAACGGGCCGGCCCCTCGACCGGGATGCCCACCAAGACCGAGCAGAGCGACCTGCTGCTGTCGCTGTTCGGGCGGCACGGCGAGTCGCCGATGCCGGTCGTCGCCGCCCGGTCGCCGGGCCATTGCTTCGACGCGGCGCTCGAGGCCGCGCGGATCGCCGTGAAATATCGGACGCCGGTGATCCTGCTCTCCGACACGTTCCTCGGGAACTCCTCCGAGCCGTGGCCGATCCCCGACGTCGACGCGCTGCCGACGATCGACCCCAACTTCGCGACCGGACCGAACGCCGGCCAGGAGTTCCTCCCGTACCTGCGGGACGAGCACCTCGCGCGGCCCTGGGCGATCCCGGGGACGCGGGGCCTGCGCCACCGGATCGGCGGGCTCGAGAAGGAGGACGGCACGGGCGACATCAGCTACGACGCGGAGAACCACGAGCGGATGACCGCGCTGCGCGCCGCCAAGGTCGCGAAGGTGGCCGAGGATCTGGCGCCCCTCGAGGCCGACGACCCCGACGGCGACGCCGAGGTCCTCGTGCTGGGGTGGGGATCGACCTACGGGACGGTCCGCGCCGCCGCCCGCCGCGTCCGCGAGGGCGGCCGCAAGGTCGCGACGGCGCACCTCGTGCACCTGAACCCGTTCCCCCCGAACACGGAGGAACTGGTGCGCCGCTATCCGAAGGTGCTGATCCCCGAGCTGAACCTCGGCCAGCTCGCGCTGCTGATCCGCGGCCGGTACCTCGTGGACGCCCGGAGCCTCTCGAAGGTGCAGGGGCAGCCGATCTTCGCCGAGGACCTGGAGAGCGAGATCCTGAAGGTGATGGACGAATGAGCGAGCAGGAGACCCCCGCGGCCGACGGCAACGGGAACGGCGGCGCCGCGGTCGGGACGCTGACGAAGAAGGACTTCACCAGCGACCAGGAGGTCCGCTGGTGCCCGGGCTGCGGCGACTACGCCATCCTGGCCACCGTCCAGGCGTTCATGCCCGAGCTGGGCATCGAACCCGACGACACGGTGTTCGTCTCGGGGATCGGCTGCTCGGGTCGGTTCACCTACTACATGGACACGTACGGCGTGCACGGCATCCACGGGCGCGCGCCCGCCATCGCGACCGGCATCGCCGCGGCGAGGCCGGAGCTCTCGGTCTGGGTGGTGACCGGCGACGGCGACGGCCTGTCGATCGGCGGCAACCACCTCATCCACGCGCTCCGGCGCAACGTGAACCTGAAGATCCTGCTGTTCAACAACCAGATCTACGGGCTGACGAAGGGGCAGTACTCGCCGACGTCGGAGGAGGGCAAGGTCACGAAGTCGACGCCGTTCGGCTCGGTCGACCACCCGTTCAACCCCATCGCGCTGGCGCTCGGCGCCGAGGCGAGCTTCGTCGCGCGGACGATGGACAACGACCGCCACCATCTTTCGCAGGTGCTGCGGCAGGCGGCGCAGCATCGCGGCACCGCGTTCGTCGAGATCTACCAGAACTGCAACGTGTTCAACGACGGCGCCTTCGACCTGCTCCGCGAGAAGCCTCAGGGCGTCCACAACCAGATCCGGCTCGAGCACGGACAGCCGATCGTGTTCGACGAGGGAACGCGGTGCGTCGCCGTTGGCGAGAACGGCCGGCTCGTGATCGCGAACGTCGGCGAGGTCGAGGAGAGCGCGATCGTCGTGCACGACGTCCACGGGCGCCCGTCGCTGGCGTTCGCGCTCGCACAGCTCGCGCGCGGACCGCAGGACCCGACGTGCATCGGCGTCTTCCGCGAGGTGGAGCGCCCCGTCTACGGGGAGGCGATGATGGCCCAGCTCGTCGCGGCGACCGAGCGCCTGGGCCGGGGCAGCCTCGACAAGCTGCTGCACTCGGGCGACACGTGGACGGTCTCCTGACCTTCCCGGCGCCCGACCGCCGTTGAGCTAGCGAGTGCCGTAGCGGGCCATCGCCTTCTCGGCGGCCGAGCCCACCTCGCGCAGCTCGCGCACGAGCGCCGGCAGGACCTGGAGGAGCCGATCCACGTCGGCCTGGGTCGTGTCGGCCCCGATGCCGATGCGAAAGCTCGGCGTCGCGGGGTAGCCGAGGTGCTCGAGCACGGGGGAGGCGTCTCCCGGTGCGCCGGAGCAGTTCGACCCGGCCGCGAGGCGGAACCCGCGGTCGTCCAGGGCCATGCTGAGGATCTCCGCGTCGAGGTCCGGCACCGAGAACGCGACGAGGTGCGGGACGCGCTGCGTCGGATGTCCGTGGACCCGGGCCTCGGGGACCCGCTCCGAGATCCCCGCGCGAAGACGGTCCGTGAGCGCCCATTGCCTGGCCGAGCGGTCCGCGACGTCGGCGAGCCACGCCGACAGGGCCGCCGCCATCGCCGCGACGCCCGGGACGTTCTCCATCCCCGAGCGCCGGCGGCGCTCGCGATCGTCGCCGCACGGATACGCCGCGATCGGAACGCCCCGCCGCACGTAGAGCGCGCCGACGCCGGGCGGCCCACCGAACTTGTGGGCCGACATCGACAGGAGGTCGACGTCGAGCAGATGCACGTCCACGGGCAGCCGACCCACCGTCTGGCAGGCGTCGGTGTGGAACAGGATCTTCGCCTCCCGGCACAGAAGCGCGGCCTCGGCGATCTGCTGGATGGTCCCCACCTCGTGGTTGGCGTGCTGCACCGACGCGAGCAGGGTCTCCGGCCTGCGCACCTCGGCGGCGAACCGATCGAGGTCCACGCGCCCGTCCGCGTCCACCTCGACGAGGGAGGACTCGAAGCCGTCGGTCTCGAGCGTGTGGAGCACGCCGCCGACGGCCGGATGCTCGACGGTGGTCGTCACGATGCGGTTGCCGATCTCGCGCACCGGCCGCACGCCGCCCCAGATCGCGAGGGCGACCGACTCGGTGCCCCCGCTCGTGAACACGATCTCGTCCGGCTGCGCCCGGATCGCGTCGGCGATTCCGGCGCGCGCCTCCTCGAGCAGGCGACGCGCCGCGAGTCCGTTCCGGTGCAGGCGCAGCGGGTCCCCGAACGCGTCCAGCGCGGCGACGAACGCCTCGCGCGCTCGCGGGTCCAGGGGGGTCGCCGACGCGTGGTCCAGGTAGGTCTCGCTCATCGTGGCACCATAGCGCGTTGGTAGTATCGCGCCCGATGGACGTGCTGCTCGTGTCGCCCGACCCCGAAGCGCGCGAAACGATGCGGCTCGTGGTTCGGAGCATCGAGCGCGCGATCGGATCGCCCCTTCGCTTCCTCGAGGCGTCGAACGGCGAGGAGGGCGCGACGGTCGCGCTGCGCGAGCGCCCGGACGCGGTGGTCGTGGACGAGATCGCCTCCCGCGCCGGCGCCTTCGCGCTCGCGCGGGCCGTGCGGGGCGACCCCGACCCCTATCGGGGCACGATCGTGATCGTGCTGGAACGGCGCCAGGACGCGTGGCTCGCCCGGTGGTCCGGCGCCGACGCGTGGTTCGTGAAGCCGGTCGACCCGTTCGAGGTCGCGGACCGGCTGTTGGAGCTCGTCGAGGGGCGGACCGAGAAGGAGACGGCATGAAGATCAAGGGAACGTGCCGCCGCTGCGGCCGGGAGTTCCTCGTCGAGCAGGTGCTCGAGAGCGGCGGGGCGTGCCCCTGGGACGGCAAGCCGTTTCAGCCGGACTACGCGGCGGTGCTCGTGGACGCCTTGCGCGAGGCGGAGAGCTCCGGCAACACGCTGGAGAACGCGCTCGAGAAGGTCGCCGACCTCGAGCCCGAGTTCGTCCTGCACGCGGACACGGTGATCGGCCAGATCCGCGAGCACCTCGAGCGCCTGGAGCGTACCCACGGCGGCCACGGCTCCTGACGCGCCGAACCGCTACGGCGTCCACGCGCGTCGCGACGACGAGGGATGGCGCGTGGTGATCGTCGACCCGGATGGGCTCGAGGTCTCCTCCCGCGCCTGCCGCGACGAGGTCGAGGCGCGCACCTTTGCCTCCACGGTCCGCCAGCACGTCGAGTGGCTCTCGGAGCCGGTCTTCCGCTCGTATTACCGGCTCCCCGAGGACGGCGCGTGACGTGGGCTTCAACGCGATGCGCCCCGGCAAGGTCAAGCGCGGCGACCTCCTGTACCTGCTCGCCGCCGTCGTGGTGATCGTCGCGCTGGTCGTCTGGGCCATCCGGTAGTGGACGACGCGGAGCTCGCGGCCCTCGACTTCTGCTTCGTCACCACCACCGGGCGGCGCTCGGGGTCGCCGCACACGATCGAGATCTGGTTCGCGCTCGAGGACGACCGGCTGTACCTGCTCTCGGGGGGCGGCGAGGGCAGCGACTGGGTGAAGAACCTCACGGCGAACCCGACGGTCGGGGTGCGCATCGGCGATCGCGACCTGATCTGCCGGGCCCGGGTGGTGCAGGATCCGGAGGAGGACGAGCTCGCGCGCCGGCTCCTCGTCGAGAAGTACGCGTCGCGGTACTCGGGCGACCTGGACGAGTGGCGCCGGACGGCGCTCCCCGTGGCGATCGAGCTGCCGGCCGGCTAGCGGTCGTCGAAGCCGATCGAGAACAGCCGCTCGAGGTCGTGCTTCGAGTAGACCTGGAACGCGATGAGGGTCGCGGTCCGCGCGACGCCCTCCACCTTCGCGATGCCGCCGGGAATGACCGTCGCGAGGTCGTCGTGGTCGGCCACCCGGACGATGGCGACGAGGTCGAACTCGCCCGCAACTGAGTACACCTCCGAGATCCCGTCGATGTCCGCGATGGCCTGCGCGGCCTCGGGGATCTCGTCGATCTCGCACTGGATCAAGACGACGGCGTGGACGGTCACGTGCGCACCCTACGCTCGTTCGAGGACCACGGCGAGCCCCTGCCCGCCGGAGATGCAGAGCGTCGCGAGCCCGAGGGCCGCGCCCGTCTCCCGCAGCTGGTCGGCGAGCGACAGGATCAGCCGGGCGCCGCTCATCCCGATCGGGTGCCCGAGCGAGATCCCGCCCCCGCGCACGTTCAGGCGGTCGCGGTCGAACTTCAGCTCACGCTCGCACGCGATCACCTGGGCGGCGAACGCCTCGTTGATCTCGATCAGGTCGAGATCGGCGAGCGACAGGCCCGTGCGCTCGAGGACCTTGCGGGTCGCCGGCACCGGGCCGATCCCCATGATCTCCGGCGGCACGCCGGCCCACGACATCCCGAGGATCCGCGCGATCGGCTCGCGACCCTCGGTTCGGGCGCGCGACTCGCTCATGAGCACGAGCGCCGCGGCCCCGTCGGTGATCCCGCTCGAGTTGCCGGCCGTGACGCTGCCACCCTCGCGAAAGACGGGCGGCAGCTTCGCGAGCGCCTCGATCGTGGCGTCGGGGCGCGGGTGCTCGTCGGCGGCGACGGTCCGATCGCCCGGCAGGTCCACGGGGAAGAGCTCGCGCGCGCGAAGGGCGGTCGTCGCCTGCGCCCTGCGCTGGGACTCGAGGGCGAACTCGTCCTGCTCGGCGCGCGAGATGTCGTAGCGGTCGACGAGGTTCTCGGCGGTCTCGCCCATGATCAGGCCGCAGAGCGGGTCCAGGAGGCCGTCGCGGTACATCGCGTCGTACACCTGCGCGTCGCCCATCCGGTAGCCGGTGCGCATCCGGTCCAGGAGGAACGGGACGCGGGACATGTTCTCCATCCCGCCGGTGAGCACCACCTCGGCGTCGCCGAGCTGGATCTGCTGCGCGCCGAGCTGCACGGCCTTCATCCCTGAGCCGCAGGCGATGTTCACGTTGTAGGCCGAGACCTCGACCGGAACGCCCGCGCGCACGCTCACCTGGCGGCCGGTGTTGGGCCCGTTGCCGGCCTGCCGCGCGTGGCCGAGGATCGTCTGGTCCACCTGGTCGGGCTCGACGTTCGCGCGGCGCAACGCCTCGGTCGCGGCGAGGACGCCGAGCTCGACCGCCGGGACGTCGGTGAACGCACCGAGGAACCGGCCGATCGGCGTCCGCGCACCCTCGAGGACGACCGCGCGCTCCATGCGAGCCAGTCTAGCGGCGGTCGCCGCTCACCCCCGCCGAGCTCTCGCCGTCGTCCGATCGCGTCGCGCGCGTCCCGCGCAGACGCGTGAGGACGCGGTGCAACGCCGCGCCGCCGTCGACGGACTCGGCGAGCGGCGCGTCGGAGGACTCGAGCCTCGGGGCGTGCCGCACGACCCACGCGCGAAGCGCGGCGAGCTCGTCGGCCCGCTCGCGCGGACAGGGATCGGGCATCGGCGCCTCGTCGGGTTCGCGCACGAGCGCACCGGCCCGCACGCGCAGTCGGGCACCGCCCGCGTCGCGCAGGACCAGGTCGGACGAGGACCGGAGCCAGGCGTCGACGCGCGATCGCCAGAGCGCCTCGGCGAGCGCGTCGAGCCGGTCGCGAGCGAGCGCCGCCTCCTCGAACCGCTCCTCGTCCGCGAGCCGGACCATCCGCGACTCGAGCGTGCCGAGGAGCTCGCCCGGCGACGCCAGCGCGTCGATCAGCGAGCGCACGACGCGCCCGTACTCCTCGGGGTCGACGCGGCCGTCGCACGGGGCGACGCACCGGCCCATCTCGGCGAGCGCGCACGGCGCGAAGCGCGTGGACGCGCGCATCGGCCTGGTGCAGCGGCGGATCGGGACGACGTCTTCGAGCGCGTCCTTGACGAGGCGCGCCTGCCGCGAGGAGGAGAACGGACCGAGGTAGGAGCCGGGGCCCTTCGGCTCACGGACGACGCGGAACCGGGGGAAGGCCTCGGCGGGATCGATGCGGAGGTACGCGTAGCGGCGCCACGTCTTGCCGCGGCGGTTGTACTTCGGCTCGTGCCGGCGGATCAGTCGCGCCTCGAGCACGAGGGACTCGATCTCGGATCCGCACGCGATCCCGTCGACCGCGACCACCTCGGCGAGCAGGTCCTCGACCTGCTTGCGCGCGTCGCCGTAGAAGTAGCTCTTCACGCGCGCCCGCAGGTCCTTGGACTTGCCGACGTACAGCACCCTGCCGTCGCGACCGCGGAACAGGTAGACGCCCGGCGTCCGCGGCAGGTGCTCCGCGAGGCGGATCTTGCCGTAGTTCGGCCGTCCGCGAGCCCGCACGGCCGCGTGGAGCTCGCCGAGCGTGCCGATCCCGAGCCGTCCGCCGAGCTCGAGCAGGCCGTGCAGGACCTCGGCGCAGGCCTCGGCGTCGGGGAGCGCACGATGCGAGGGCCGGGTCGCCGTGCGGAAGTACTGCGCGAGGGTCTGCAGGCGCACGTTCGGCACGTCGGGCCAGACGACCCGGCGGGCGAGCCGCGCCGTGCAGACCGGCGGCGACGGGAGCGGTTCGTAGTCGAGCCGCCCGAGCGCGACGTTCAGGAACGTGAAGTCGAACGTGGCGTTGTGCGCGACGAAGACGGCGCCGCGGGCGAACTCGGCGAAGGAGGGGAGGACCCACTCGATCGGCGGCGCCCCGCCGACCAGGGCGTCGTCGATGCCCGTGAGGCGCGTGATCGTGCGGGGGATCGGGACGCCGGGGTGAACGAGCGTCTGGAACGTGCCGAGTCGCTCGCCGCCCCGCAGCCGGACGGCCCCGATCTCGGTGATCCGCGAGTCCGTCGGGGAGCCGCCGGTGGTCTCGAGGTCGACGACCACGAACTCGACCTCGGACAGGGCGACGCCGTCCGTGAGCGTCGTCTGGACGGCCTCGGCGAGCACCGGTTCCCTCCCGGGGCCGCGAGGGGCACCGACCCTATCCGAACGTCTGTTCGAAGGTCAAGCAGCGCTCGGGCACGGATCAGTCGCCGGCGCCGAAGGCGTAGACGGTGGTGCTCGCGTATCGATCGCCCGGCCGCAGGACGGTCGAGGGGAACTCCGGGTGGTTCGGGGAGTCGGGCAGGTGCTGGGTCTCGAGGGCGAAGCCGGCGCCGCGCCGGTAGGCGCGACCTCCGGTGCCGATGATCGTGCCGTCGAACAGGTTCCCGACGTAGAGCTGGACGCCGGGCTCGGTGGTCCGGACCTCGAGGGTGCGGCCGCTCGCCGGCTCGACGACGCGGGCCGCCGGGGCGAGCCCCGATCCCGCCCGGTCCAGCACGAAGGTGTGGTCGTACCCGCGGCCGACGGAGAGCTGGTCGAACCCGGATTCGCCGGCGTCGTCGCCGATCGGCCTCGGCGTCCGGAAGTCCATGGGCGTCCCGTCCACCGCCGCGAGCTCGCCGGTCGGGATCTGGGTGGCGTCGACCGGCAGGAATCGCCCGGCGGCGATCGACAGGCGATGTGCGGAGACCTCGCCGGCGCCCTCGCCGGCGAGGTTGAACAGCGAATGGTTCGTCAGGTTCACGATCGTGGGGGCGTCCGTGGTCGCCCGGTAGTCGATCCGGAGCTCGTTTCCGGCCGTCAGCCGGTAGTCCACCTCGACCTCGAGCGTGCCCGGATAGCCCTCGTCCCCGTCGGGGCTTGTGTGCGCGAGCCGGACCCCCGCGCCGAGCTCGTCGCGTAGCTCCGTCGCCGTCCACAGCACCTTGTCGAACCCGACCGTCCCGCCGTGCAGGTGGTTCGGCGGGTCGTTGATCGCGAGACGGTGCTCGACGCCGGCGAGGACGAAGCGCCCGCCGGCGATCCGGTTGGCGTACCGACCGGTGATGCAGCCGAGGTACGGGTTGCGTCGCAGGTACCCGTCGAGGTCGGGCAGTCCAAGGACCACGTTGACGCGCTCGCCATGGCGGTCGGGGACCAGGAGGGATCGAACGATGCCGCCGTACGTGAGGATCGACGCCTCGATCCCGGCGGCGTTGGTGAGCGTGTACCGCTCGACGGTTCGGCCGCCGGGCATCGTGCCGAAGGCCGAGACGGCGACGTCGACCGCGGACGTCACGCCGGCGACGCGCTCGGGTGCAGCTCGTCCTCCACGAGGAAGGCGATGAGCTGCCCGACGGCGATGTGCGCCTCCTGGATGTGCGAGGTCTCCTCGGCCGGGACGCGGACCTCCACGTCGACGAGCGACGCGACCTTGCCCCCCGAGCCGCCGGTCAGGGCGATCGTCCGCAGGCCCTGGGTCCGAGCCTGCTCGATCGCGCGGACCACGTTCTCGGAGCTCCCGCTCGTCGAGATCGCGAGGAGCACGTCGCCCTCGCGCCCGAGCGCCTCGACCTGGCGCGCGAACACCCCCTCGAACCCGAAGTCGTTCGCGATCGCGGTGAGCAGCGACGTGTCGGTGGTCAGCGCGATCGCGCGCATCGCCGCGCGGCGCCGGTCGAGCGTCAGCGTGCTGACGAACTCGGTGGCGAGGTGCTGCGCGTCGCCGGCGCTGCCGCCGTTGCCGCAGATCAGCAACGTGCCGCCGCGACGAGCCGACTCCACGACGAGCGCGGCCGCGGCGACGACGTCCTCCGCGCAGGCGTCGGCGGTGGCCGAGGCCGTGTGCGCGGTCTCGAGCAGGTAGGCGCGGACGCGCTCGACGCTCATCGGCCCGCCCCGGCCAGGACCTCGCCGCGGATGATCGCCGCGGCCGCGAGCAGGTCGCCGACGACGTGGTCGGCGAACGGCTCCGCCGCCGGGAGCTCCTCGGCGCCGTGGCCGGTCATCACGAAGACGGTGCGGGCGCCGACGGCCCTGCCCATCGCCATGTCCCCTGCGTGATCGCCGACGACGAACGAGGCAGCGGGGTCGAAGCCGAGCGCCGCCGCGGCGCGCTCGACCATGCCCGTCGCGGGCTTGCGGCACCGGCAGCCGGTGTGCGGGGCGTGCGGACAGTGCTCGATGGCGTCCACGTCGACGCCCTCCGCGCGAAGGAGCTCGCGCAACCGGTCGTGGACCGCGGCGAGCTGTTCCTCGGTGATCCACCCGCGCCCGACCGGCGACTGGTTCGTCACGACCACGAGCCCGAGGTCGAGCTCGCGGAGCCGGCGGATGCCTTCGGCGGCCCCGGGGATCAGCCGGAGCTCGGCGGGCGACAGCACGTACCCGATCTCCTCGTTGATCGTGCCGTCGCGATCGAGCAGGACGAAGCGCCGGCTCACGAGGGCCTCCACACGCGGTCGCCCGTTCGCGCCTCGACGCCGTGCGCGCGGAACGCGAAGTCGGCGGGCTGGCCGCCGAGCGACG
Source organism: uncultured Actinomycetes bacterium (assembly GCA_963716935.1). GTDB lineage: Bacteria > Actinomycetota > UBA4738 > UBA4738 > HRBIN12 > CALGFI01. Next base: position 137,551 of record CAVQUN010000004.1, read on the forward strand.
CGAGGGCCGCGCGCACGTCCGCCTGCCTGGCCGGCTCGCACGCGAGCAGCAGGTAGCCGCCGCCGCCCGCGCCGCAGATCTTGCCGCCGGATGCGCCCGCGGCGCGAGCCACCTCGAGCAGCCGGTCGATCGGCGTGCCCTCGGCAATGTGGGGGTTCATGCGCCGCTTGCTCTCGTACGCCTCGCGCAGCAGCCCTCCGAGCGAGCCGAGGTCTCCCGCCACGATCGCGTCGCGCATCTCGTAGGCCATCTCGTGGAGCTGCTTCATGCCGACGATGGTCTCCTCCCGGCCCTCCGCGTACAGGCGGATCTGGGCCTCGATGAGGCCGAGGTCGGTTCGGACGTGGCCCGTGTAGCACAGGAGGAGGTGGGAGCGGAGCTCGGCGAGCGCTCCGTCCTCGAGCGCGACCGGCGTGACCGTCACGCCGTCCGAGGTGAACTCGAGGAGGTTGAAGCCCCCGAAGGCGGCGGCGTACTGATCCTGCCAGCCGCCGGCGATGGCGAGGTCTCGGCGCTCGATCTCGTAGGCGAGCCGCGCGACGTCGAGCGCCGACATGCGACGCCTCTCGAGCGCCGCGAGCGCGCCCACGCAGGCCGTGACGAGCGCGCTCGAACCGCCGAGGCCGCTGCCGGGCGGCGCGTCGGACGCGACGTCGACGTCGATGCCCCGGGCGGCGCCGAACCGGGCGATCGTCGCCTTCGCGAGGTCCATGAGGCCGTCGTATGCGGGCGCCTGCTCGAGGTGGTACTCGACGAGATGACCGAGGTCGAGCGAGCGGATCGTGACCTGGCGGTCGTCGCGAGGAACGACGTCGACGTGGACGCTGTGATCGATCGTCGCGGACAGCACCGCGCCGCCGTGGCGCGCGAAGTAGTGGGGAAAATCGGTGCCGCCGCCGACGAAGCTGATCCGAAGCGGCGCGGTCGCTCGGACGGTTGGGTCGGTCATCGGCCCGCCCAGTATGGGCGTGCGGCGCCGAGCGTGACCAACCGCGGAGCGCGTTCGGGGCGCCGCTGCGTCAGGCCACGAACCGGACGACCCGGCGGCGCTGTTGCTCCGTGAGGCCACCCCAGACGCCGTAGCGCTCGCCGTTCTTGAGCGCCCAGGCGAGGCACGTTTCGCGCAGGCCGCACGCTCCGCAGTAGGCGAGCGCGGGGCCCGCCTCCTCCTCGGAGGTGGGGAAGAACACGTCGGGATCGATGCCGTGACAGGCAGCCTTGTCCTGCCACATGTCTGGCGGGGAAGGGTTGGGGGGAAGGGCTCTCAGGTCGATGCCGGCAATCCGCTCCTTTGTCACCCAGTCGCTCCTGCCTCGGGAGGTCCGATTTCCCCTGGCCGTCTGGCGGCCGTCGGGCCACTCCGGGTTGTAGCAACCCCCGAACCGTGGAAAACAGTCTTGAAAACTCGTGAGCGGTGGAGTAGGTGGGCTAGATCAACGGGGCCAAATCGGATCCCCCGACCCGGTCACCCAGGGTCCCCCGCGCGCGCTCCATGCCACCCGGGCGATGGCGTCGCCGCCCGAGGCGCTGGTCAGGAGGCCGACGGTGGTGCCGCCGAGCAGGACGGGCTCGCCCACCGCCGCCGCGCCGGCGAGCGCGACGGGGACCACGACGCGGGTGGGATGGCCCCGATCTCCCACCTTGGCGATCGACTCCTGACCGAGGAAGCACCCCTTCGTGCGATCGGTGACCGGCGGCCCGTCCCACGCCGCCTCGGCGGGGAGCGAGTCGGCGTCGAGGTCGACGGGGAACCGCGGCTCGCCGCGCCGAATCCTCCGCGACTCGACGGCGCCGCGATCGACGGGCTCGAGACCATCGGCCCGCAGTCGGGCGCGAACGTCGGCGAGCGCCTCGTCGTCGCTCGAGCCGACGAGGAGATCAGCGCCGTCGCCGAGCACCGACGGCCGCCAGGCGTTCGCCGCCCACCCGGGCGGCTCCGATGCCCCGGGGATCGCGAAGAGTCGGAGGCGAGACGCCGACAGCGTCACGTCGGACGAGAGCACGTACGGCGCGAGCAGGGTGGCGATCGGCGAGGGCTGGTCGTCGGCCTGGACGATCGCGAGGTCCCGCTCGCCGAGGCCGAGGACGTGGAAGCTCGCGCGGATCCTGCCCGTTGGCGAGAGCAGGAGCGAGGGGCGCGACGCGAACCGCTCGAGCGATGCGACGTCGGCCGTCACGAGATCGTGGAGCCATGCCCGGGCGTCCGCCCCGGAGACCAGCGTGATCGAGCGGTCGTCGAGCTCGGCGAAGCCCCGACCCTCGTCGAGGGCGCGAACCGACGGCGCCAGGGGAGTGGTGCGCACCTTTGAGAGGATAGGCGTCCGTGGACGTGCCGAAGACGCTCGTCGTCACGAACGACTACCCCCCGCGCGTCGGCGGCATACAGCGGACCCTCGAGGCCCTCGTGCGACAGTTCCCGGCCGAACGCGTCGCCGTGTTGTGCCCCGCCTGGGAGGGGTCGGACGCGTTCGACGCGAGCTTCGCGTATCGGATCGCCCGCCAGCCCGAGCGGTTCCTGTGGCCCACCCCCGGCGTCGCCCGTCGCGTCCGCTCGGCGATGGAGGACTTCGGCGCGGAGGTCGTCCTGTTCGGCGCGACCTACCCCCTCGCGAGCCTCGGCCCGGGACTCGCCCGGGACGGGACGGCGTACCTGTCGGCGGCGCACGGCTTCGAGTACTGGCTCTCGATCGCGCCCGGGACCCACGCGCTCCTTCGGCGGGCGACGTCGCGGGCATCGCGCGTCCCGGTGATGTGCAGCGACTTCATCGGGCGCGTGGTGCGGACCGCCGTCCCCGACCACGTCCCGGTCTCGGTGCTGTACCCGGGGGCGGACGTCGACGCGTTCCGACCCGACCTGGCCGTCGAGGAGGTGCTCGAACGGCACGGCCTGGCCGATCGCCGGGTGATCGCCTGCGTCTCGCGACTCGTGCCGCGCAAGGGACAGGACGTCCTGATCCAGGCGATGCCCCGCATCCGGGCGCGGGTGCCGGAGGCCGCGCTGCTCCTCGTCGGGGGCGGCCCCTACCGGCGGCGGCTCGAGGCGATGGCCGCGAGCGAGCCCGCGGGCGCGGTGGTGTTCGCCGGTCAGGTCTCCGAGGCCGACCTACCACGGTACTACCGAGCCGGCGAGGTCTTCGCGATGCCCTGTCGGACGCGCCGCGGCGGGCTCGAGGTCGAGGGCTGGGGCAACGTCTTCATCGAGGCGGCCGCGTGCGGTCGCCCCGTCGTCGTGGGCGACTCCGGCGGGGCTCGCGAGGCGCTCGTCGACGGGGCGACGGGCCTGCTCGTCGACGGCGGGAGCGTCGAGGCGGTGGCCGACGCGGTGGCGTCGCTGCTCGAGGACCCGGCGCGCGCCCGGGCGATGGGCACGGCCGGGCGCGAGCGTGTCGAGCGCCATTTCACGTGGCCCCGCGCCGCCGACCAGCTCGCCGGGTGGCTCCGGCAGGCGGCGCAGGGGGCCTGACCCGCGAGGCGTACCCGGGGGCCTCAAGCTGAGAGCCGGTCGGGCCGAACGAGCCATGGTGGAGCCTGATGCGTTCCCCGGCGCGCCGGAGCGAGGGCGCGATGCGGCCACGGGCACGGCCGAGCCCCGCTGCACGACCTGCGGCGGTCTGATCGCGCCGAACGCCGAGTGGTGCGGGCAGTGCTTCGCCCCGGTGACGGCCGAGCCGAGGGATCGGGCGACGCGCCCGGGCGACGAGACGGCCGGGACGCATCGGGCGGCCGCGGCCGCAGCCGCAGCCACGGTGGCCACGCCGGGCGGCGGCGCCGTCGAGGTCGCCGAGGGCAAGGCGAGCTGGGACTGCCCCGTGTGCGGCGAGCGCAACTCGATCGAGGCGGACCGGTGCGGCGCGTGTCAGACGCCGTTCGGCCGACTGTTCGAGAACCCGCAGGAGCACCCGAGGATCGAGCCGCGCACCGCCGCGCTGTGGTCGCTCGCGTTCGCCGGGCTCGGGCATTGGAAGGTGGGCCAGCGGCCCGACGGCGTGGCGCGGATGGTGCTGTTCGCCTGGACGCTCGGGACGGTGTTGGTGGTCTTCGCCTCGCGATCGGGGTCGGGCTTCGGGTCCTCGCTGTCCCTGTTCGTCCTGTACCTCGGATCGGCGTCGGGGATCTACGTGCTGTCCGCGATCGACGCCTATCGCGCGGCCGAGGGTCGGGAGCCGATGGTGTCCTCGCGCGTCCTGCTCTGGGCCTCGGCGGCGCTCGTGCTCGCCTCGATCGCGTTGGCGACGCTCGTCACCTTGCCCGTCACTCGTGGGTAGCATCTTTCGCACATGACCGAGCAGACCGAGGGGCAGATCGTCGTCGAGGCCTCCGCGGCCGAGATCATGGACGTCCTCACGGACTTCGAGGCCTACCCCGAGTGGGCCGACGTGAAGAGCGTCAGCGTGCTCGAGCGCGGCGAGGGTGGCGTGGGAACCCGGGTCGCGTTCGAGGTGGAGGTCCCGGTCCTCGGCCGGGCCAACTACACGCTCGCCTATCGGTACGCGCCGGCTGACGGCGGGATGTCGTGGGTCTCGACCGAGGCCCGCGGTGCCGTCTCCGACATCTCCGGCGAGTATCTGCTCACCGAGATCGACGAGGACGAGACGAAGGTGATCTACCGGCTCGCGGTCGAGCTCGGCGTCCTGCTCCCGGGCTTCGTGCGCACCCAGGGCGAGAAGCGCGTGATCCAGAACGCGCTCGAGGGGCTGAAGCGGCGGGTCGAGCTGGGCTGACCGGCGCCCCGCGCGGAGCCCGCCGGGCGTTCCCGATAGGCTGTCGAGCCACATGCGGGTCCTCCTGTTCACGGGCAAGGGCGGCGTCGGCAAGACGACGGTCGCCGCAGCGACGGCCGTTCGGGCGGCCGCCGCCGGGCAACGGGTTCTCGTGATGAGCACCGACCCCGCCCACTCGCTCGGCGACTCGTTCGACGTCGAGATCGGCGAGGCCGCCACGCTGGTCACCAAGAACCTTTGGGCCGAGCAGATCGACGCGCAGAGCCGCCTGGAGACGAACTGGCGCGAGATCCAGGACTACTTCATCCAGCTGATGAACTGGGCCGGGGTCGACACCATCCAGGCCGAGGAGCTCTCGGTGATCCCCGGGCTCGACGAGATCTTCAGCCTGATCGACGTGAAGACCCACGTCGAGGGCGGCAAGTACGACCTGCTCGTCATCGACTGCGCGCCCACCGCGGAGACGCTGCGCCTGCTTTCGCTGCCCGAGGTCATGAGCTGGTACATCGAGCGGGTCTTCCCGGTCCAGCGGCGCGTCGTCAAGGGCGTCCGGCCGATCGTGTCGAAGATGACCTCGCTCCCGATCGCCGGCGACCGATTCTTCGCCGCGGTGGAGCGTTTGCACCGCAACCTGGACGCCGTGCACCGGATCCTGACCGACGAGGCGTCGTCGACCGTTCGCCTCGTGGTCAACCCGGAGAAGATGGTCATCGCCGAGGCGCGTCGCACCTACACGTATCTCGGCCTGTTCGGCTACCGCGTCGACGCCGTCATCGTGAACCGGATCATCCCCGACGACGTGAGCGATCCGTACTTCGCGAAGTGGAAGGACATCCAGGCGGAGCACCTGCGGACCGTGCACGAGTCCTTCGAGCCCGTGCCGATCCTGACCGCCCGGCTGTTCGACCGCGAGATGGTCGGCGTCGCGCTGCTCGAGGATATGGGGCGCGAGGTGTACGGGAGCAGCTCGCCGACCGAGGTCCTGTTCCGCGACCATCCGATCCGCGTTCGCCGGCGGGGGACCGGGTACGTCCTCGTGATGCGCCTTCCGTTCGTCTCGCGCGAGGACATGGACATCCACCGGCGCGGCGACGAGCTGTTCGTCCGCGTCGGCAGCTACAAGCGCAACCTCGTGCTGCCGCAGTCGCTACAGCGGCTCGAGGTGCGAGGTGCGAGCTTCGTGGGGAACCATCTGGAGATCGCGTTCGCCCGGGCGTCGGCCGACGTGCCGGACACGGGGAGGAGGAAGAAGCGTGGCTGAGACCCGCACCAAGAGCCGTTCCTCGAGCGCCGGCAAGGCCGCGGGTGCCGCGGCGGGGGCGGCCGCCAACGGCGACGGCGCGACGGAGCAGACCGTGTGCAACGTCGCGTTCTGTCCGATCTGCATGGTCGTCACGGCGGCCCAGGGGGCGGCGCCGGAGACGGTCGAGCACCTGCTGAAGGCGGCGCGGGAGTTCTTCTTCGCGGCGCGAGCCATCATGGACGTCCGCGCCGACCACCTCGCGGGCGAGCGGCCCGCCGGGCCCACCCGGTTGGAGAAGATCGACATCGCATGAGCCGGACCGCTCGATGGCTCCGGCGGTGACCGGCGGGGAGGCGGTCGGTCTCGACGTCGGCGGGACGAAGATCAACGCGCTGCGCGTCGCCCGGGACGGCGAGATCCTCGATCGCAAGCACGTGCCCACGCCCGCGGAGGACCCGGCCGCCACGCTCGCGGCGATGATCGACGTCGCCCGCGCGATGCTCACCGACGACGTCCTGGCGATCGGCGTGGGCGCCGCCGGGCTCGTGGACGTGGCCGAGGGCGTGCTCCGGTTCGCCCCGAACCTCGCGTGGCGCGAGCTCTCGATCGCGGCGCGCATGCGCGAGGCCCTCGGCCTGCCGTGCCAGCTCGACAACGACGCGACGGTGGCCGCCTACGGCGAGTTCCGGTTCGGAGCCGGGCGCGGTTACCGGCACCTGTTGCTGGTTGCCGTCGGCACCGGGATCGGCGGCGGCATCGTCTCCGACGGCCGACTGTTCCGCGGCGCGCACGGGTTCGCGGCCGAGATCGGCCACATCGTCGTTGACCCGCAGGGGCCGCCCTGCGGGTGCGGCAACCGCGGCTGCTGGGAGCAGGTGGCGGCCGGCCGCGCGATCGACCGTGCCGGCCGGGCGGCCGCGCGGTCGCGACCCGGGTCGCTCCTGGCCGAGATGGCGGGCGGCGATCCCGAGCGGGTCGACGGCCGCATCGTGTCGCAGGCGGCGAGCGCGGGGGACGGGGCGGCCCTCGCGATCCTTGCCGAGGTCGGTCGGAGCCTGGGCGTCGGGATCGCGGGCCTGGTGAACGTGCTCGACCCGCAGATCGTGGTCGTGGGAGGCGGCGCCATCCACGCCGGCGAGCACCTGCTGGAGCCCGCACGCGCCTCGTTCACGGCGGCGGTGGAGGGGTTCGAGCACCGGCCGCACGTTCCGATCGTTGCGGCGCAGCTCGGCAACGACGCCGGGGCCGTCGGGGCGGCGACGCTCGCCCTGGAGGAGCTCGGGCGCATGCCCACGTGAGCCGCCTGCGCATCGGGCTCGTCCTGCCGATGTCCTCGAGCGATCCCGCACGCATCCTGTCGTTCGCCCGGCGGGCCGAAGACCTCGGGTTCGACGGGCTGTTCGCCTTCGATCACCTCTTCGCACCCGGAGGGCCGCCGGACCGGCCGTCGCTCGAGGCCTTCACCACCCTCGCGGCCGTGGCCGCGTCGACGAACCGCGTGCGGGTCGGCACGCTCGTCGCCCGGGCGTCGCTGCGGCCGGCCGGGCTGCTCGCGCGGCAGGCCGTCGCGCTCGAGGACGTGAGCGCCGGGCGATTCGTCCTGGGGATCGGCACGGGCGACGAGCTCAGCCGCGCCGAGCACGAGGCGTTCGGCCTGCCGTACCTCGGTCCGGCGGCACGGCGGGCGCAGATGATCGAGACGGTGCGGGCGGTCCGCGCGCTCGTTCGCGGCGAGGCCTATCCGGGCGGCGAGCACGTGCCGGCGATCCGCGGCCCGTTGCTCTCGGCGGACAGGCCCGGCGGGCCGCCGGTCTGGATCGGCGGCGCCTCCGAGGGCGCGGTCCGGTCCGCCGCCCGGGAGGCGGACGGCTGGAACGGCTGGGCGCTCGACGTGCCCACCTTCGCTGCGCGCGCCGCGTTGCTGCACGCCGAGGCCGGCGATCGGCCGGTCGAGGCGACGTGGGGTGGCGCCGCCGCCGTCGGCACCGGTGCGGCCGACGCCGCGCGGCTCTCGCGGAGCCGGCGAGAACGCGGGCTGCCGGGCGACGCCTTCACCGGGGACGTGGACGCGGCGTGCGCGTGGCTGGACGCACTCGCGGGTGCGGGGGCGAGCTGGGCGATCCTGCTCGCGGCCGGTGGCGCGGAACGGATGGAGCTAATCGGCGAGCGTGTGCTCCCCCGGGTGGCCGGACGCGCGTCATGAGCGACGTCCCGGCGCATCGACTGAAGCAGGCCAAGCGGGCCCTGCGCCGCGAGATCAGCGGCCGCCGCGATGCGCTCGAGCCCGCCGAGCGCGCAGAGCGGAGCGGTCGGATCGCGGATCGGCTCCTCGCCCTTCCCGAGGCGCGCGCCGCGACCACCGTCCTCGCGTACTGGTCGTTCGGGTCCGAGGTCGACACCGAGCCGGTCATCCGGCACTTCCGCGACGCGGACGTGCGAGTCGCGCTGCCGACGACGGGCACCGGGGATCTCGTGGCGGTCGCGTACGTCCCCGGAGATCCCGTGTCGCCGGCGGGCTTCGGGGCTATGGAGCCGAGCGGCGACGGCGTCGTCGAGCCCGAGGCGATCGACCTCGTGGTCGTGCCCGGGGTGGCGTTCGACCGGCGCGGCGGGCGAGTGGGCTACGGGGGCGGCTTCTACGATCGCTTCCTGTCGCGCACCCGGCCCGACGCCGCGGCGATCGCGATCGGGTTCGCGTTGCAGGTCGTCGACGCTGTTCCCCAGGGGCGCATGGACCGGCGCGTCGACGCGGTCGTGACCGAGGACGAGGTGATCCGATGTCCGAGCCCGTGAGGCCGCCGGCCCGGCCGCCTCGCGCGCTCCGCCGCGCGCAGTGGCGAGATGCGCCCTTCGTGGCGCTCGACTTCGAGACCACGGGCCTGGACTACGGCCGGGACGCCGTCGTCTCCTTCGGCCTGGTGCCGGTCCGTGCGGGGCGGGTCGTGGTGGGGGAGGGACTGCACGAGTTCGTCGCCCCCGCCGTCCCCTCCAGCAGCGCCTCGATGCGGATCCACCAGATCCTGCCCCGCGACCTGGAGCTGGCGCAGTCGCCCGACGACGCGCGACGGACCCTTCGCGCCGCGCTCGACCGCCGGTTCCTGCTCACCTGGTACGCCGACGTCGAGCTCGCGTTCCTGCAGAAGACGTTTGGGGGACGCGCCGGGGCGTGGCGCCGCCGCACCGTCGACGTCCTGCGGCTGGCGATGGAGGTGGAGCGGGCCGAACCGGGCGTGCGGTTCGGCCTGTCGGCCACGGCGGAGCACTACGGGGTGCCCGTCTCGAGCCCGCACGAGGCGTTCGACGACGCGCTCGTGACCGCCCAGCTGTTCCTGGTCCTCGCGTCGCGCCTGCAGGAGCGCGGGTTCGGCTCGGTGCGCAGCTACCTACGGCTGACCCGCCCGGCGGGGTCGAGTTGAACGGCGAGTCAACACCGTGGGAGGATGGCCAGGCGTCCGGTCACACGCGTCGAAGGAGCGACCCATGAGCGACGGCGAGGCGATCAAGACCGCGTTCCACGAGGTGACCGAGTCCCAGGGCGGCGGCCACGTCGCCGACGGCGGCTGGCTGTGGCTCGAGGGGTTCGGCGATCTCGCGAAGGAGTACGCGGCCGTGCGCGACGACGTCGCCGTCTGGGACGTTTCGCCACTCAACAAGTGGGACTTCCGCGGCCCCGACGCGCTGCGCGCCGCCCAGCGCGTGTTCAGCAACGACGCGATGGGCCTCGAGGTGGGACAGGCGCGCTACGGGGCCTTCCTCGATGAAGACGGGCTTATGGTCGACGACGGGACGGTGTTCCGCACGGCGGCCGAGGGCCATTGTTGGGTCATGACCAACGGGAAGGACCATCAGGAGTACTTCGGCGCACTCCTGCGGGGCCTCGACGTCGAGGTCGAGTGGATCGCGCCGCGGATGCCGCACCTCGGGATCATCGGTCCGCGCTCGCGCGAGGTGGTGCAGAAGCTGACCGACGCCGACGTCGAGGCCCTGCGGTACTTCCGCTTCCTACTGGGGCCGGTGACGGTCGGCGGCGTCGAGGTGCACCTTTCGCGAACGGGCTTCGGCGGCGAGCTCGGGTACGAGCTCTTCCTGACCGATCCCGCGAACGCCGCGGAGCTGTGGAACGCGGTGGTCGGCGCCGGCGCGACGCCCTTCGGCGTGGAGGCGATCGAGATCCTGCGGATCGAGGCGGGGTTGATCGTGACCGACTACGACTACGAGGCCCACCAGCGCACGCCGTACGACTTCGGGCTGGACCGGCTGGTGGCGCTCGACCGGGATGTGGACTTCGTGGGCAAGGATCGCCTTCGCGCGGTCGCCGCCGATCCGCCGAACCGGTTCGTCACGCTGAAGCTCGAGGGCGACGCCCTTCCCGAGTACGGGGCGCCGGTGACGAGGGACGGCGAGGAGATCGGCGTGCTGACGAGTCCGACCGACAGCCCTCGGTACGGAAGGATCGGGCTCGCCGTCCTGCGGAGCGGGCACGCGATGCCGGGCACGGCCGTCGAGGTCGCGGTCGGCGACGAGACGGCGCCGGCGATCGTCGACGTCCTGCCGCTCTACGACACGAACAAACTGCGCCCGCGGGCGTGACCCGAGCCCGAGGCATCAACGGAAAGGAAGACACGTGACCGAGGACAAGCGCTCGCCGCTGCACGACTGGCACGTCGCGCACGGGGCCGAGGTGATTTGGGAGGACGGGTACCCCTGGACGATGCACGAGGGCGGGGATCCGATGGCCGAGTACGAGGCCATCCGGACGGCCACGGGGATCTGGGACCTGTTCTCCACGTGCAAGTACGAGGTGACGGGCCCCGACGCCGCGCGGCTGGTTCAGCGCCGCTTCACGAACGCCGTGGGGCAGATGTCGCCGGGGCAGGTGCGGTACGGAGCGTTCGTCAACGACGATGGCCTGATGGTGGACGACGGCAACGTCTATCGGTTCGCGGACGATCGCTTCTGGCTGATGATCAACAGCGCCGGCATCGACGACTGGTTCCGCGAGACGGCGGACGGGCTCGACGCGCAGGTCGCGCACCGCACCGACGACCTCGCGATGATCGCGGTGCAGGGTCCCTCGAGCGAGGAGACCCTCCAGCCCCTCGTCGGGCGCGACCTCTCCGAGCTCTCGTACTTCCGCTTCTGGCCGGAGCAGACGACCGTGGCCGGATCCGACGCGTGGGTGTTCCGCACGGGCTTCTCGGGCGAGCACGGCTACGAGGTGGTGACGACCATCGAGGACGCCCTTCGCGTGTGGGAGGCGCTCGTCGAGGCGGGAGGCGTGCCGTTCGGCCTCACGGCCATCGATCTCGCGCGGATCGAGGTCGGCCTCGTGATCATCGGGGTCGACTACCAGCCGGGCGAGCTCTCGCCGTGGGACCTGTCGATGGACCGGTTCATCAAGACGGACAACGAATGTGTCGGGGCGGCGGCGCTCGCCGAGCGCGGCGCGGCGCCGCCGAAGCGGTTCAAGACGTTGCGCATCGAGTCGGACACGGCGCCAGAGGCCGGGGCGGCGGTGTCGGCGGGCGGCGCCGGGGTCGGGGTCGTGACCTCGCGGGCGGTGAGCCCCCGGGTCGGCACCATCGCCCTCGCGATCCTGGACGCCGGGGCCGCGGGCGAGGGGGAGAAGGTCGAGGTCACGACGGACGGGGGCGCGGCCCCCGCGACCGTGGAGCCGCTCTCGATCCTGGACCCCGTCAAGGAGCGCCCCCGCGCCTGAGGTCCGGCTCGCGGGCGTCGCCGCGGCGCGGTACACTCCTGCGCGAATCACACGCGTGTGATTCGAGCCGGATCGGGGAGGAGGCTGCATGCCGCTGCACACTTGCGCGCCGCCGTCAGGACGGGAGCCGAAGACCCGGTCCCTCTGGGTCTGCCCGGACTGCGGGGCGACCTGGGAGGCCGTGCCCTGGAACGACGTGTTCGACTTCGACCGGAGCGAGGCCGTCACCCGGGCCGAGTGGATCCAGGTCGAGGGCCCGGCGCTGATCGCCGGGTGATCGCGTGACGGTGCAGCTTCGAACCGTCGGCACGCTCGCGCCCCCGCCGGGCTATGCCCACGTGGCGATCGCGCGCGGGGGAACGATGGTCTTCACGGCGGGCGCCGTTCCTCTCGACCCCGAGGGGAACCTGGTCGGCGAGGGCGATGCCCTCGCGCAGACCGAACGGGTGATCGGGAACCTGCTCGAGGCACTCGAGGCGGGCGGGGCGGGTCCCGCCGACGTCGCGAAGACGACCGTCTACGTCGCGGGCGCGAGCCACGACACCCAGTCCTCGGTCTGGCAGGTCGTCCGCTCCTCGCCGATCGGCGCCGCCCCGAGCACGCTCGTCGGGGTTCCGACGCTCGGGTATCGGGGTCAGCTCGTCGAGGTGGAGGCCATAGCGCTCATCGACTGAGCGGCGCGGACTCAGAACAGGCCGACGGTCCGCCCGTGCTCGTCGACGTCGACACCCATGAAGTTGGGCGTCTTCCCGAGCCCCGGCATCCGCTGCATGTCCCCGCAGAGCACCACGACAAACCCTGCCCCGGCGCTCGGAACCAGTCCGCGCACGGGGAGCCGGAACCCCTTCGGCCGGTTGCGCAGCAACGGATCGTGCGAGAGCGAGAGGTGGGTCTTCGCCATGCACACCGGAGCGTCGCCCATTCCCAGCGCCGCCATCCGCGCGAGATCGCGCTCGGCCTGGGGGAGATAGTCGACGCCGTCGGCGCCGTAGACGCGGCGCGCGATCGCGTCGATCTGCTCGGCGATCGGCGTGCCGTCCGGCGTGAGCCGCGTGAACCGGTTCGGCTGGTCGCACGCCTGGACGACGGCGTTCGCGAGGTCGACCGCGCCCTCCCCGCCGCGCGAGAACCCGTCGTTCACGACGACGTTCTCCGCCCCGGCCTGCTTGGCAAGCCGGGCGACGAGCTCGAGCTCGGCGTCGGTGTCGGTTGGGAACCGGTTGATCGCCACGACGCAGGGAACGCCGTACGTGCGCACGATCCCGATGTGTGCCTCGAGGTTGCCCATGCCGCCCTCGAGCGCGTCGAGGTCGGGGCGGCCGAGCTCCTCGAAGTCCATCCCGCCGTGCGACTTGGTCGCGCGCACGGTGGTGACCAACACGCCGGCATCGGGCGCGAAGCCGCCGAGGGGGCAGACGATGTCGCAGAACTTCTGGAAGCCGAGGTCGGCGCCGAACCCGGCCTCGGTCACGACGTAGTCGGCGAGCTTGAGCGCCACGCGGTCCTCGATGAGCGAGTTGTTGCCGTGGGCGATGTTGCCGAACGGCCCCGCGTGCACGAGGACAGGCTGCCCCTCCAGCGTCTGCACGAGGTTGGGGGCCAGGGCGTCCTTCATGATCACCGTCATCGCGCCGGCGACCCGCAGGTCGTCGGCGGTGACGGGGTCGCCGGCGCCGGTCTGGGCGACGACGATCCTTCCCAGGCGCCGGCGCAGGTCCGCGAGATCGGTCGCCAGCGCGAACACGGCCATGATCTCCGAGGCGGCCGTGATGACGAACTGGTTCTCGCGCGGGATCCCGTGCACCTTGCCGCCGAGCCCGACGACCGTGTATCGGAGCTCGCGATCGTTGACGTCGAGCGTGCGCGGCCAGGTGATCGACGAGGGGTCGACGCCGAGCGGGTTGCCGTGGAGCAACGACGCGTCAAGCGCGGCCGCGAGGAGGTTATGCGCCGCCGTCACGGCGTGGAAGTCGCCGTTCAGATGGAGGTTGATCTCCTCCATCGGCACGACCTGCGCGTACCCGCCGCCGGTGCCGCCGCCCTTGATCCCGAAGACGGGCCCCATCGACGGCTCGCGAAGGCAGAGCATCGGGCGCCTGCCGATCCGGCCGAGCCCCTGCGTGAGCGAGATCGACGTCGTCGTCTTGCCCTCCCCGGCCTTCGTCGGGGTGATCGCGGTGGTGATGACGAGCTTGCCGTCGGGCCGGTCGGCCAGACGGTCCAGGATCGAGATCGCGACCTTCGCCCGGTAGCGGCCGTACGGCTCGAGCTCGGACTCCTCGATCCCCACCTCGGCCGCCACGTCCGCGATCGGGCGCAGCGTCGCCTCCTGCGCGATCTCGAGACCGCTCTTCATCTGCGTGTCGACCTCCGCTGCCGCCGGCGGGAGGATACCCGGACGGACGGGGCGCGCCGCCGACGTGGACCCCGGGCCCCTCCCCGCCGGATACTGGACTCGTGGCCGTCTCCGAGCCTCTCCGCAGCAACGTGACCCCGACGCGAGTGGTCGCCGTGCACGACGGGGTGCCGTCCGAGCGCACCGACGTCCTGGCCACCGAGGAGCCGCTCGAGATCCGCGTGCAGGGGCCGGCGCAGGACCAGGTGCAGGTCGCCGTGACGATGCGCACCCCCGGGGGCGACTTCGAGCTCGCGGTCGGGTTCCTGTTCAGCGAGGGCCTGATCGTGCCCGACGAGGTCCGGCGCGTCGCCTACTGCGACAACCTGCCGGGTGAGGACCAGCGGTACAACGTCGTCTCGGTCACCCTCGACCGCCCCTTCGACGCCGATCGGCTGCGGCGGAACTTCTTCGCGAACTCCTCGTGCGGGGTGTGCGGGAAGGCGGCCCTCGAGGACGTCGAGGTCCGCTGCGAGCGGGTCGCGTCGGGTCCCGAGGTCGAGCTCGACGTGCTCCTCGGCCTGCCGGACCGGCTCCGCGCGGCGCAGAAGGTGTTCGAGCGCACGGGCGGGCTGCACGGGGCCGGCCTGTTCACGCCCCAGGGCGAGGCGATCTCGGTGCGCGAGGACGTCGGCCGCCACAACGCGGTCGACAAGGTGATCGGCGACCGCTACCTCGCCGAGGCGCTGCCGGCCGCGGACACGGTGCTCCAGGTGAGCGGCCGCGCATCCTTCGAGATCGTGCAGAAGGCGGCCGTCGCGGGGATCCCCGTCGTGAGCGCGGTGGGCGCCCCCTCGTCGCTCGCGGTGGAGGCGGCCGAGCGTCTCGGCATGACCCTCGTCGGATTCGTGCGCGAGGGACGGTGCAACGTCTACTCCCACCCCGACCGCATCCGACTCGACTGAGCGTGTGATCGAGGGTCCCCGCCGCGATCAGGGCACGATCTCGAACGAGGCGAGCGGCGGCTTAGAATCGATCGTTCTCGGCGGAAAGGAGCACGCCTCGATGAAGAACGGGCTCGTGCGGCTCACCGAGCCGATGATTCGCTCGAACGGCGGCCTGCGGCCGGCGACCTGGGACGAGGCCTTGGACCGGGCCGCGGCCGGGCTGCGGGCGGCGAACGAGCGGAACCCGGGCTGGGGGGTCGGCCTGTTCAGCTGCTCGAAGGCCACGAACGAGATGAACTTCGTCGCGCAGAAGTTCGCCCGTCAGGTCCTCGGCAGCAACAACATCGACAGCTGCAACCGCACCTGACACGCCCCTTCGGTCGTCGGTCTGGCGACGGTGTTCGGGGCGGGTGGGGGAACCAGCTCCTACGAGGAGATCGAGCACACCGATCTCATCGTGCTCTGGGGGTCGAATGCGCGCGAGACGCATCCGATCTTCTTCCACCACGTCCTCAAGGGCGTCCGAAATGGCGCGAAGCTGATCGTGGTCGACCCGCGCAGGACGACCTCGGCCGAATGGGCGGACCTGTGGCTCGGGATCGACGTCGGCTCGGACATCGCGCTCTCGAACACGATGGCGCGCGAGATCCTCGCGAACGGCCTCCAGAACGATGCCTTCATCGCGCGCGGGACCGAGGGATTCGCGGCCTACCGGGACTCCGTGCAGGAGTGGACGCTCGAGCGAGGAGAGCGCGAGACCGGCGTGCCCGCCGAGGCCATCCGCGAGCTCGCCCACGGCTACGCGAAGGCGGACCGCGCGATGATCTGCTGGACGCTCGGCATCACCGAGCATCACAACGCCGTCGACAACGTGCTCGCCCTCATCAACCTGGGACTGCTCTGCGGGCACGTCGGTCGGTACGGGAGCGGGCTGAACCCGCTCCGCGGACAGAACAACGTCCAGGGCGGCGGCGACATGGGCGCGATCCCGAACAAGCTTCCCGGGTTCCAGGACGTCGAGGACGACGTCGAGGCCCGCGCCCGGTTCGAGCGAGCGTGGGGCCGGCCGATCCCGCCCAAGCGAGGCTGGCACCTCACGGGGATGTTCGATGCGATGGAGCGGGGCGAGCTCACCGCGGTGTACTGCATCGGCGAGAACCCCGCGAGTTCGGAGGCCGATGCGCATCACGCGAAGAAGCTGCTCGCGAACCTCGACACGCTGATCGTGCAGGACATCTTTCTGACGAAGACCGCGGAGATGGCCGACGTGGTGCTCCCGGCTGCGAACTCCACCTTCGAGTCCGAGGGGACGGTGACCAACAGCGAGCGGCGCGTCCAGCGCGTGCGCAAGGCGCTCGAGCCGCCCGGCGACGCGCGGGACGACATCTGGATCATCGCCGAGCTCGCGAAGCGGCTCGGGCAGGACTGGGGCGAGCTCTCGCCCCGCCAGGCCTGGGACGAGCTCCGGACGCTCTCGCCGATGCACGCCGGGATGTCCTGGGAGCGCCTCGAGGAGCTCGGTGGGATCCAGTGGCCGTGCCCCGACGAGTCCCACCCCGGCACGACGTTCCTGCACGCGCGCCTGTGGGAGGAGGACCCGCGGCGGCGCGGCGCGCCGGCCCCGTTCAGCGTCGTCGTGCACGAGCCACCGGTGGACGCGCTCGACGAGAACTACCCGCTCCGCCTCACGACCGGCCGCCGGCTCGACTCGTACAACACGGGCGTGCAGTCGGGTGGGTACGCGTCGCCGATGCGGCGCGGCGAGACGATCGACGTCTCACCCGAGGATGCCGAGCGCCTGGGCGTCGCGGAGGGCGAGGTCGTCCGGATCACCTCGCGACGGGGATCGATCGAGGCGCCCGTGCGCGTGGATCGCGGGCTTCGGGCGGGCCTCGTCTTCATGACCCTGCACTTCCCCGAGCAGGTCGAGACGAACGTGCTCACGATCGACGCGACCGATCCGAAGTCGGGGACCGCCGAGTTCAAGGCGACCGCCGTGCGGATCGAGCCGCTCGAGGCGCCGGTCGTCGCCGGCGGGTCCGAGTGACGGAGGTGGCGTGGACCTCCGCCTACTGACGGCCGAGCCGACCGAGGAGGAGCGCGAGGCCGTCGACGAGGTGATCGGGCCTCCCCAGACCGGGTGGGCCGGGGGCGAACGCCGGGCGCTCGACGATCACGTCGCCCACGGGGGGCGCGCCGCTCGCGACGAGCGACATCTGCTCCTTCCCGCGCTGCACGCGCTGCAGGCTCGCGTCGGATGGATCAGCGAGGGCGGACTCGGGTACGTCTCGCAGCGGTTGACCGTCCCGCCCGCCGAGGCGTTCGGGGTCGCGAGCTTCTACGCGATGTTCTCGATGGAGCCCAGGCCCCACGGCGTCGTGCACGTGTGCGATGACATCGCCTGCCGGGTCGCGGGCGCGGAGTCGCTCATCCGGGAGGTCGCCGCCGAGATCGGCCCCGAGCGGGCCGACCGGCTGGTCCGAAGCCCGTGCCTGGGAATGTGCGAGCGGGCGCCGGCCGCGCTGCTGCAGGCGGTCGGCACGGCGGCCCGGGACCAGGCCGTCGCCCCCGTGACGGCGGAAGGGCTTGGCGGCCTGCTGTTCGAGCGCGTCGAGGTCGAGGCCGCCCCGAGCGGCCCGGGAGTCCCGTCGGCGCCGCAGACCGGTGACGCCGATGCGCGGGCGGGGCTCCGGCTGCTGCGCCGGGTGGGGGTCGTCGATCCGAGCTCGCTCGACGACTACCGGGCGCACGGCGGCTACGAGGCCCTGCGCCGCGCGGTCGAGCTCGGACCGGACGGCGTGATCCGTGAGCTGAAGGACGCCAAGCTCCTGGGCCGCGGCGGCGCCGCGTTCCCTGCCGGCGTGAAGTGGGAGGCGGTCGCTCGGCAGTCGATGCGCCCGCACTACTTTGTGTGCAACGCCGACGAGTCCGAGCCGGGCACCTTCAAGGACCGCGTGCTGATGGAGCACGACCCGTTCGCGGTGATCGAGGCGCTCACGATCGCGGGGTTCGCCACGGGCTCGGCGAGCGGGTATCTGTACGTCCGGGGCGAGTACCCGCGCGCGACCGAGGCGCTCGCGAACGCGATCGAGCTGGCGCGCTCGCGGGGGTTCCTCGGCGACGACGTCATGGGGGAGGGGTTCGCCTTCGACGTCGAGCTGCGTCGCGGCGCCGGCGCCTACATCTGCGGGGAGGAGACGTCGCTGTTCAACTCGATCGAGGGCAAGCGCGGCGAGCCGCGGAACAAGCCGCCGTTCCCCGTCGAGAAGGGGCTGCTCGGCAAGCCCACGGGGATCAACAACGTGGAGACGCTCGTGAACGTCCTCGAGGTCCTCGCGATGAGCGGGCTCGAGTACGCGGGGCTCGGCACGCCCGAGTCGACCGGCACGCGCCTGTTCTGTCTGAGCGGGTGCGTCGAGCGCCCCGGCGTCTACGAGGTCGAGCACGGCGTCACGCTCGGCGGGCTGATCGCGCTCGCGGGGGGCGTGAAGGGCGGCCGCGAGCTGAAGGCGGTGCTTCTCGGCGGCGCGGCCGGCACCTTCGTCGGCCCGGACGCGAGGGACCTTCGGCTCACCTTCGAGGACGCGCGCGCGGCGGGCGCGACGCTCGGCTCCGGCGTCGTGATGCTGTTCGACGACACCGTGAACCTTGCCGAGATCGTGCTGCGCATCGCCGCCTTCTTCCGCGACGAGTCGTGCGGCCAGTGCGTGCCGTGCCGGGTGGGGACCGTGCGGCAGGAGGAGGCGCTGCACCGGCTCGTCGCCGATCGCCCGATCGGCTCCCGTGCGGACGAGCTCGCGCTGATCGGCGAGATCGGTCAGGTGATGCGCGACGCCTCGATCTGCGGGCTCGGGCAGCTCGCCGCGAACGCGGTCGAGTCGGCGATCGCGGGCCTCGGGGTCTTCGACGCGGAGGCGCCGCGATGACGGTCGTCCCGCTCTCGCCACCGCGGCGGCTCCTCGACCTCGAGGTCGACGGCGACGCGATCCGGGTGGCCGAGGGGTCCACGATCCTCGATGCGCTGCGCCAACGCGGCGTCGACACGCCGACGCTCTGCTACGCCGAGAATCTCACGCCAGTGAACGCGTGCCGGGTCTGCGTGGTGGAGGTCGAGGGCTCGCGGGTCCTGGTCCCGTCGTGCGCCCGCAAGGCGGAGGCGGGGATGACGGTGCGAACGGACACCGAGCGCGTGCGGCACGCGCGCCGGATGGTGCTCGAGTTCCTCGGGAGCTCGGTCGACCTCAGCCTCGCGAGCGATGCCGTGCGGCGCTGGATGGAGGCGTACGAGGCAGATCCGTCCCGGTACGGGCCGGAAGGAGAGCCCGCGGCGGCGGGAGATCGCGACGGCCGTCACGCCGGTCACCACGGCGAGCCCGATCCAGCAGTCGCCGAGACCGTGGCCCAGCCCGTGAAGGTCGACAACGACCTGTACGTGCGCGACTACTCGCGGTGCATCCTCTGCTACAAGTGCGTCGAGGCCTGCGGCGTCGACGCGCAGAACACGTTCGCGATCGCGGTGGCCGGTCGCGGGTTCGACGCGCGCATCTCCACCGAGTTCGACGTCGTGCTTCCGGACTCCGCGTGCGTGTACTGCGGCAACTGCATCGGCGTGTGCCCAACAGGCGCGCTGATGTTCCGCAGCGAGCACGGGATGCGCGAGGCCGGCGCGTGGGATGAATCTCGGCAGACGGTGACCGAAACGATCTGCCCCTACTGCGGCGTCGGGTGCGACCTCGAGGTGCACGTGCAAGACAACGAGATTGTGAGGGTCACCTCTCCCGCGGATCACTCCGTCACGAGCGGCCACCTCTGCATCAAGGGCCGGTTCGGGTACTCGTTCGTCCAGAACCGCGCGCCGGCTCGTGAGGGCTCGGCCGACGACTCGGGTGAGCTCGCGCTGCCTCCACCGCCGCCCGGGTGACGGGTCCGGCCGAGGCCACCGCCGTCGTTCTCGCCGGGGGGCGGTCGACCCGGTTCGGCCGCGACAAGCTGCTCGAGCCCTACCGGGGCGTCCCGATGCTGCACCGCGTCGTCGACCGGGTCGCGACGGTCTGCGACGACGTGGTGATCGTGCTCGCGCCGGCCGCGGCGGAGCCGCCGGTTCCCGAGGGGATCCCCGTCCGGTTCGCCCGCGACCCGACCGAGGGCGAGGGCCCATTGGCCGGGCTCTCGGCGGGCCTCGGCGTCGTCCGAACCGCGCTCGCCCTCGTCGCCGCCGGCGACATGCCCGAGCTTCAGCCGGCGGTGCTGGTCGCGTTGCTTCGCATCGCCGCGACGAGCTCGGCGGCCGCCGTCGCGCTCGAGGACGGCGGCCGCCCGCGCCCGCTCCCGTGCGTCGTGCGGACGGAGCCGGCCGCGGAGGCCGCGGCCCGGCTGCTGGGGGCCGGGCGCCGCCGCCTGCGCGACCTGCTCGAGGATCTGAGGGCCGAGGTCGTCGCGGAACCCGTGTGGCGGACGCTCGACCCGCAAGGGCGCACGCTGTTCGACGTGGACCTGCCGGCCGACCTCGAGGCCTGACGCGACGAGGGGTTGTCCGATTCCTGGCCCTGGCTTGGCCGGAGGTTGCCGCGCCCTGGCCTACCTTCCTTCACATCGAACGACGCCGAGAGGAGCAAACGTACGAACGGGTGGCTCCAGTCGAAGGAAAAGGCCGATCGGACCCGGCGCGAAGGCCGGGTCCCTCGGCGTTCGGGAACCGGCCGGCGCTTGGCGCCGGGCCGGGGCCGATCTAAGGGATTCGACGGCACGAACCGTTCTCGTGAGGTGATCTCGTGCGGAGAGAACGGATCCACCGCAAGGTCCAGTCGAGGCCGAGGAGGCCGGACGAGATCCTCCCGCTCGATCCCCGCGACCTCGACATCGTGCGCGCGAAGGCGCTCGTGGAGCGTCGAGCGATCGTCCCGCGTAGCCTGAGAGGGTGACCGCGGGCTGGGTGTGGGTCGGCGACGTCGAGGTCGCCGTGGTGTGCGAGGGGTCCGTCCCGCTCGACCTCGGCGACGAGATGCCGGGCGTCGAGGTCGATTGGACCACCGAGCGCGCGTCCTTCCCGTGGGCCTTCCACGACCCGGCGAACTGGGCGTGGCACGTCCATGCTTTCGTCCTGCCGACCCCCAACGGGGTCGTTCTCGTCGACACCGGGCTCGGGACGTTCCCTCCCATCCAGCCGTGGGCCGAGCAGGTCGAACGGGACGATGCGCTCGCCGCCGCCGGGATCGACCCGGAGGACGTGAGCGTCGTGATCCACACCCATCTGCACGCCGACCACGCGGGCGGCTCGGTCGTCGAAGGGCGGCCGCGATTCCCGAACGCGATGCACCACGTCCACCCGGCCGACTGGGCGTTCTTCGGGGAGCCCGAGCGGATCGGCGGGTACACGGCCCGAGGCCCGATGGGCGAGCTGGAGCGGCTCGGCATGCTCGACCTCACGGAAGAGGATCACGTGGTGAGCCCGGGCATCCGAGTCGTGCATGCACCGGGTCACACGCCCGGGCACCGGGCGGCGCTGTTCGACGTGGGGGAGGAGACCCTGCTGCTCACGGGCGACCTGCTCCACGTCCCCATCCAGGTCGCCATGCCCGGCTCCCCGTCGAGCCACGACGTCGATCCCGAGGAGGCGTGCCGTTCGCGCGCTCGCCTGGTCCGGGAGGCACGTGAGGCGGGATGGCTCGTGGCCGTCTCCCACTTCGCGAGGCCGTTCGGCCGCGTGGAACCCACGGGGTGGCGGTCCGAGCCGATGACCGAAGGGCGGATGCAGGGAGGCTCGATCCCGGGGTAGATTCCGGGGCGAAGAGCGGGGCCGCCCGGCCTTCCCGCGCATCAAACCCCTTCGCGAAAGGACGTCGCATGCCTCGTCGCGTGCTGATCATGGGTGCTGCCGGACGGGACTTCCACAACTTCAACGTCGCGTATCGAGGCGATCGGCGGACGCGGGTCGTCGCGTTCACCGCGACGCAGATCCCCTTCATCGACGAGCGGACGTACCCGGCGTCGCTCGCCGGCGAGGGCTATCCGGAGGGGATCCCCATCCACGACGAGGACGAGCTGACGCGGCTCGTTCGCGAGCTCGAGGTGGACGACGTCGTGTTCAGCTACTCCGACGTCAGTCACGAGCACGTGATGCACAAGGCCAGCGAGGCGCTCGCGGCCGGCGCGAACTTCGTGCTCCTCGGTCCCCGCGAGACGATGCTGAAGGCCAAGGTCCCGGTCGTCGCCGTCTGTGCCGTGCGAACGGGGTCGGGCAAGAGCCAGACCACGCGGGCGATCGCGCAGACGTTGAAGGAGTGGGGCAAGCGCGTCGTCGCGGTTCGGCATCCGATGCCGTACGGAAACCTGGAGGCCCAGCGCGTGCAGCGGTACGCGACGTTGGAGGATCTCGACCGCTACGACACGACGATCGAGGAGCGCGAGGAGTACGAGCCCCACATCACGAGCGGAACCGTGATCTACGCCGGCGTCGACTACGGCGAGATCCTCGAGCAGGCCCAGGCGGAATGCGACGTGCTGCTGTGGGACGGCGGGAACAACGACCTCCCCTTCTACGCCCCCGACGTGCACGTCGTGGTGGCCGATCCGCTGCGCGCCGGGCACGAGACGAGCTACCACCCCGGCGAGACCAACCTGCGCATGGCCGACGTCATCGTGATCAACAAGATGGACTCGGCCTCGCCCGAGCAGGTCCGGCAACTCACCGAGACGATCGGCCGGACGAACCCGGGCGCGACGATCGTCCGAGCGAACAGCCGCGTGACCGTCGACGACGCGGAGTCCATCGCCGGCAGGCGGGTCCTCGTCGTCGAGGACGGGCCGACGCTCACGCACGGAGAGATGAAGTTCGGCGCGGGCGTCGTCGCGGCCCGCTCCAACGGCGCCGCCGAGATCGTCGACCCGCGGCCGTGGGCCATGGGAACGATCGAGGAGACGCTGCGCAAGTACGACGTGGGGCCGGTGCTCCCCGCGATGGGCTACTCGGAGGACCAGCTCGAGGAGATGCAGAAGATCATCGACGCGGCCGAAGCCGACCTCGTGGTGATCGGGACGCCGATCGACCTGAGACGCGTGATCGACATTCGAAAGCCCGCGGTGCAGGTGCGCTACGACCTCGAGGTGCTCCCGGACTCCCCGTCCCTCGCCGACGTCCTTCGGCCGGTCCGGTAGCCGATGGACCGCGTCGTCGTCGCGCTCGGGGGCAACGCCCTGCTCCGGCGGGGCGAGGAGGACACGTTCGAGAACATGTACCGATCCTCTCGGCTCGCGGCCGAGCGGATCGCCGACATCGCGACGGCGGGTTGGGAGGTCGTCGTCACCCACGGCAACGGCCCGCAGGTCGGCCGGATCCTGCTCCAGCAGGAGGCGGCCCGCAAGTGGGTGCACCCGATGCCCCTCGACGTGTGCGGCGCGCAGAGCCAGGGGCAGATCGGCTACCTGCTCCAGGTCACGATCGGCGACGCGTTCTTCGAGCGAGGGATGGAGCGGCCGGTCGCGACCGTGCTGACGCTCACTCGCGTCCCCGCCGGCGATCCCGCGTTCGCCGACCCGACGAAGCCGATCGGACCGTTCTACGAGCGGGCGGAGGCCGACGCGCTCGCGGCGGAGCAGGGGTGGACGCTGAAGCCCGACTCCCACGGCGGCTTCCGCCGCGTCGTCCCCTCGCCGACGCCGTACTCGATCGTCGAGGCCCCGATCATCCGTGGCCTGGTGGGCGACGGCGTGATCGTGATCGCTTCCGGCGGCGGCGGGGTGCCGGTGATCGAGGAGGGACCGCGGCTCGTGGGCGTCGAGGGCGTGGTCGACAAGGACCATGCGGCGGCGATCCTGGCCCGCGAGGTGGAGGCGACGACGCTGCTGATCCTCACCGACGTCCGACGGGTGCAACGCGGCTTCGGCACCGACCGCGCCGAGGAGCTGGAGCGCCTGACGCCGGCCGAGGCGCGGGGCCTCGCGGACGCGGGCGAGTTCGGGGCAGGGTCGATGGGACCGAAGGTGGAGTCCGCGGTCCGGTTCGTGGAGAGCGGCGGGGCCCGCGCCGCGATCGGCGACCTCGACGAGGCCGTGGCGGTGCTCGCGGGGACCGCCGGGACCACGATCGCGGGGCCGTAGCGTCGCGGGTACCGTGCGGGTGTGCGCGTCCGGGTCGTCGTCTACAACGTGCGGGGCTTTCGGGACGGGCTCGACCGGGTCGCCGCCGTCGTTCGCCGGTTCGCGCCCGACCTCGTCCTGCTGACCGAGAGCGGGGCGCGCCGGCGACTGCGACGGCTCGCGCGGGTCGCCGACCTGCAGGTCGCCGACGACCCCTGGTCCCCGCTCCGCCGGCGCGTGAAGAACGCCGTCCTCGTTCGCTCGCCGTGGCGGGTCCGCGATCACCGGCTCGTCCGCTTCGCCGGGTCGGCGCGGTTCTACCCGCGCGGTGCGCTCGTCGCGCACGTCGACCGCCCCGGCGCCGAGGTCTGGGCGGCCGCCGTGCACCTCGGCCTGAACCCGTCGGAGCGCCGCCGCCACGTGCAGGAGCTCGTGAACGCCCTCGGCGACCGCGAGCCGCTGGTGGTCGGGGGCGACCTGAACGAGCTCCCGGACCGGGGCGCGGCGAAGGCCCTCGGCGATCGCTACGGCGACGCATGGCTGCTCGGCGGCGACGCGGGGGGCGAGACCTTCCCGGCCGACGAGCCGACGGCGCGCATCGACTACCTGTTCGTGTCCGACGGCATCCGCGTGGACCGCGTCATCGTGCCGCCGCTCCCCGAGGTTCGCCGCGCGTCGGACCACCGCCCGGTCGTGGCGGAGCTCCGGCTGCTGGAGCTCGATCCCTAGCCCGCGCGCGCTCGGTCGAGCTCGTCGGCGAAGGACCGGACCCGCTCACGCACGAGCGCCGCGTCGTGGTCGAGCGTGACCACGTGGTACGAGTGCGGGCAGGGCACGAGCTCCTTACGCTCCGAGCCGATCCGCTCGAGCACCTTGCGTGCGTTCGCGGCGGGGATGACGTGGTCCGTTGCCGATTGGAAGACGACCACCGGCTGACGGATCGACGGGAGCGCCGCGCGGGCCCGCCGCAACAGGGATGCCATCTCCACGATCGCCGGGACCGGCATCCGCTTGTCGGCGTTCTCGTCCTGGCCCGGCTTGGCGATGTCGTTGTCGATGCCCTTCACCTCGCTGAGCACCAGCCGTCCGACCGGCGCCACCAGGAGCCGCGCGTCGAAGACGTAGGGGTTCGCGAGCGCGAGGCCGTCGATCTCGGTCGTTCGCGACTCGGTGAGCACGAGCGCCACCGACGCCCCCATGGACTGCGCGAAGACGAGGACGGTTCGCGCGCGTGCCCGCAGCGCATCGAGCCCGCGTGCGGCTTCGTCGACCCACTCGGTCCAGCGTCGCGCCCGCAGGTCCTCGGCGCTCGTCCCGTGGCCCGGAAGCCGGACGCCCTCGACCGACAGTCCCCGCGACGCGAGCCACTCGCCGATCGGACGCATGGAGGCCGGCGACCCCGTGAAGCCGTGAATCATCAAGACGCCGGCGCGTCCGTCGCCGAGCGAGAAGGCCTCCGCCCCCTGGCGCACCGCGGGCGAGGTCATCGCGTCGCGATCAGGTCGATCGCTTGCGCCGGCCGGGGTTCACGAACAGCGACCCCACCATGTAGAGGAACGCGATCCCGACGGCGCCGGTGAGCCCGACCAGGATCGCGACGAACGTCCACTCGAGGAGGCCCCATTTTGCCAGCACGCCGGCATGCTACCGCTCAGGCGGGCAGGCCCTCGACCGGGATCAGGATCTCCGCGTTCACCCAGGACACGCCGACGCCGAGGTACTCGGCGGTCGCCTCCGACAGGTCGATCACCCGCTCGAGACGGCCGTAGGGACCGCGGTCGTTGATGAGGACGATCGCGCAGCGGTCGCCCTGGTGGACGCGCAGGAAGGTCCCGAACGGCAGCCAGCGGTTCGCGGCCGTGAACAGCCGGGGGTCGAAGATGGCGCCCGTCGCCGTCGGCTGTCCGCCGAACTCCCAGCCGTACCAGCTCGCGTAGCCGTCGAACGACTGCCCGGTCTCCACCAGGCCCTCGGGCGTGTCGCAGGTCCGCCCGCCGGTCGGCCCGAGCAGCGAGAGCAGGTGGCTCTGATCCTGCCCGTAGTCGATGACGCCGAGGTCCCAGCTCCCGGCCCGCGCGGCCGCCTCGGCGATCTGCCGCTGCTGCTCGGCGATCACCGCCTCGAGGTGCGCCCGGCGGGCGAGCTTCGCGGCCTCGCGGACCTTGTCCTGCAGGACGCGCAGCATCGAGCGCAGGTGCTCGAGCCGCGGCGTGATCGACTCGCGCGCGGCCTCGGCCCGTCCGCGCCGCGCCGAGAGCACGACGCCGGCGACGAGCGCGTCGCGCAGGGCGGC
This sequence comes from uncultured Actinomycetes bacterium, assembly GCA_963716935.1. GTDB lineage: Bacteria > Actinomycetota > UBA4738 > UBA4738 > HRBIN12 > CALGFI01. Next base: position 163,884 of record CAVQUN010000004.1, read on the forward strand.
GTCGTCCCTCGCGATGGTCCTCGAGGCGTACTCGGACACGAGCGAGAGGTCGGCCAACGTCGCCGCGCCGAGGAGCGCCTCGAGCGAGCTGGCGGGCCCGAGCTGATAGGCCGTCCGCATGCGGGCGTCCAGGCGCGCCTTCGCGGCGTCGGCCGCGCGCTCGGCCTCGTCCACGTCGCCGGCCGCCTCCGCCGCGGCGAGCCACGCCCGCCCGGCCTCGGCCTCGAGCGCCCCGTACCGCCGCAGCATCGCCTCGAGCTCGTCGTGGAGCTCGACGAGTCGCCGGACCTCGGGCAGATCGCCGTCCTTGCGGACGAGCCGGTCGATGTCGACGGCGCCGGCAGGCATCGTGACGAGGGTCGCGACCACCGCCGTCAGGAACGCGATCGAGGCTCTCAGCGCACGCACGCCGTCGCTCCCGGCCGGGGCCCGGAAGCCGGCCGCTAGAATCGACCTCGACCTGTGGGGAGGACGGCTTGAGCCCCGCGCATCCCGAGACGAAAGGTCGGCAGACGACCGTGAGGCGGATCGGCATCCTGACCGGCGGGGGCGACTGTCCCGGGCTGAACGCGGCCATCCGCGCGGTCGTTCGCAAGGCCGTCGGCGAGCAGGGATGGGAGGTCCTCGGCTTCCGGGACGGCTGGCGCGGCGTGATGGCCGGCGACGTCCTCGAGCTCACCTTCGACTCGGTCGCGGGGATCCTGCACCGGGGAGGGACGATCCTCGGAAGCAGCGGCTCGAACCCCTATGACGAGGGCGGGGTCGATCGGGTCCGGGCCGCGCTCGACGACCTCGGTCTGGACGGGATCGTCGCGATCGGGGGGGAGGGGACGCTCGGCGCGGCCGCCCGCCTGGTCGAGGACGGCATTCGAGTCATCGGGATCCCGAAGACGATCGACAACGACCTGTCGGGAACCGACGCGTGCATCGGGTTCGCGACGGCGGTGCAGGTGGCGACCGACGCGATCGACCGGCTCCACTCCACGGCCGAGAGCCACGACCGGCTGATGCTCGTGGAGGTGATGGGCCGCAGCTCCGGATGGATCGCGCTCGCGTCCGGCATCGCCGGTGGCGCCGACGTGATCCTGGTCCCGGAGCGGCCGTTCGATCCCGGCGAGGTCGCCGCCCACCTTCGCCGGCGACACCGCAAGGGCCGGTCGTTCTCGATCGTCGTGGTCGCCGAGGGCTGCGTCCCGGTCGAGGGGTCGATGACCCTGCCCGAGTACCCGCTGGACGAGCGGGGGTTCCCGCGCTTCGGCGGCGTGGCGCAGGCGCTCGCGCCCCTCCTCGAGCGCGAGACCGGATGGGAGGCCCGCGTCACCGTGCTCGGCCACGTGCAGCGAGGCGGCAGCCCCGTCGCGGCCGATCGGATCCTCGCGACCCGCTTCGGCGCGGCCGCCGTGGATCTCGCGGCGCGCGACGGCTGGGGGAGGATGGTGGCGTTGCGCGGCGAGGACGTCGAGGACGTGGGGCTCGCGGAGGCGGCGAAGGTGCGGCCGGTCCCCGAGGAGCTGCTTCGCGTGGCCGAGGTGCTCGCGCTGTGAGGGGGAGGTCCGGGAGATGAAGGTCGGGATCCTGACCGGCGGCGGCGACGTCCCCGGGCTGAACGCGTGCATCAAGGCCGCGACCCTTCGCGCCATCGAGGAGGGGCACGAGGTCGTCGGTATCCGCCGCGGGTGGGCCGGGCTCCTTTGGTGCGACCCCGACGACGTGGAGTCGGTGGCGGCGAACATCGTCAAGCTCGACCCCGCCGCGGTTCGGACGATCGATCGCACGGGGGGAACGGTGCTCCACACGTCGAGGACCAACCCCGCCCGCGTGCGCCCGTCCGAGGAGCCGCCGTTCCTCGCCGCGGGTGGCGAGGACGACGAGCCGCGCGACCACACGGACCACGTGCTGAAGGTGCTGAGCGCCGTCGGGATCGACGCGATGATCGCGATCGGCGGCGACGACACGCTGTCGTTCGCGCTGCGACTCCACGACGAGGGCGTGCCGGTCGTGGCGATCCCCAAGACGATGGACAACGACGTCCACGGGACCGACTACTGCATCGGCTTTTCCACCGCGGTCACGCGCTCGGTCAACTTCATCCACCAGCTGCGGACGAGCGCCGGCTCCCACGAGCGCCTGGCGGTCGTGGAGGTCTTCGGACGCTACAGCGGGGAGACCTCGCTCGTGTCCGCGTATCTGTCGGGCGTCGAGCGCGCCGTGATCTCCGAGGTTCCCTTCGACATCGAGCGGCTCGCGTCGCTCCTGCTCGAAGACAAGCGCCGCAACCCGAGCGGCTACGCGATGATGACGATCTCCGAGGGCGCGACCGTGGTCGGCGGCGAGATGGTCATGGGCGGCAAGGAGGACGCGTTCGGCCATCGCAAGCTCGGCGGGATCGGCGAGCGCACGGGAGAGCTCCTGCACGAGATCACCGGCGAGGGGATCATCAACCAGCAGCTCGGCTACCTGATGCGCTCGGGCTCCCCCGACTCGCTCGACCTCATGGTCGCGATCAACTACGCGGTGATGGCCGCCGACCTGCTCGTGCAGGGGCAGAGCGGACGGCTGGTCGCCCTTCGCAACGGCAACTACGTGAACGTCCCGGTCGAGGTGACCCGGCAGGGCGTGAAGCGCGTCGACGTGGGGGCGCTGTACGACGTCGACGCCTACCGGCCGAAGATCCGCCACGTCGACGGCAAGCCGATGTTCCTCTACTGAGGACCGGGTCTTCGGGGCGCGCCTCCTATACTTTGCGGACCGTGAGCGCCTACCGGGTCGACCTTCGTTCGGACACCGTGACGAAGCCCTCGGCCGCCATGCGCCGGGCGATGGCCGAGGCCGAGGTCGGCGACGACTGGTTCGGCGACGACCCTACCGTGAACCGTCTCCAGGAGCGCGCGGCCGAGGTGGTGGGCATGGAGGCCGCGCTCTTCGTGCCGTCGGGGACGATGGCCAACCAGATCGGGCTCCGCCTGCACGTCCGCGGCACCGGGCACTTCGTCGTGGCCGAGGGGAGCTCGCACGTCGCCTCCACGGAGGTGATGAGCGCCGCGGCCCTGTCGGGCGTCGCGTACAAGACGATCGAGGGCGACGGCCGCGGCCGCATCACCGCCGACCAGGTGCGCGCCGCGCTCGAGCCGGACGAGATCTACGGCGTCGAGGTCGCGGACCTCGTCTGCGCAGAGAACACCCACGGGCGCGGCGGCACCGTGTTCCCGGTCGAGGAGCTGCGCGCGATCCGGAAGGTCGCCGACGAGGCGGGGTTGCCGATCCACCTCGACGGCGCGCGGATCTTCAACGCCGCGGTGGCGGCGGGCATCGACGTCACCGAGTGGACTCGCGAGGTCGACACGATGATGTTCTGCGTCTCCAAGGGCCTGGGAGCCCCCATCGGCTCCCTGCTGTGCGGCCCCGCGGAGCTGATGGCGGAGGCGCGCCGGATGAAGATCCTGTTCGGCGGGGCCTGGCGGCAGGCCGGCATCGTGGCCGCGGCGGGCCTGGTCGCGCTCGAGGAGGGCCCAGGGCGCCTGCACGAGGACCACGGGCGCGCGCGGCGCCTCGCGGAAGGCGTCGCCGAGATCGTCGGCGGAGGGATCGATCCCGCCGCGGTTGAAACGAACATGGTGTTCGTCGACACCGAGCCGGTGGGGATGACTCCGGTGGAGGCCGTTCGACGGCTCGAGCGGGAGGGCGTGGGTGCCACCCTGGTGTCCGGGAAGGTCCGGATGCTCACCCACCTCGACATCTCCGACGAGGACGTCGAGACGGCGATCGCGGCCTGGCGGGTCGCGGTCGCCCACTGAGGAGGAGTCGTTCGTGAAGCTGTTCGGCCCGCGGTACCCCGAGGAGGTCGCCAAGCGCGTGCCGCCGGGGCAGCGCCTGGTGAAGACCTGGCCGGTCCTGCACTACGGTCCCATCCCGACCTCGGACGGCTCGAACTGGAGCCTCGAGGTCTCCGGGCTCGTGGAAGAGCCCTTCACCCTTTCCTACGACGAACTGAAGGCGCTCGGTCCGGTCGACGTGCAGGCCGACATGCACTGCGTCACCGGCTGGTCGACGCTCGACAACGCGTGGACCGGGATCCCGTTCCGCGTCCTCGCCGAGCGCGCGAGGCCGACCCCCGACGCGAGGTGGGTCATCGCGCACTGCGAGTACGGCTACACGTCCGACCTGTCGCTCGAGGCGATGATGGACGACGACGTGCTCGTCGCCTGGGCGCACGGCGGCCAGGACCTGACGCCCGAGCACGGGTACCCGCTGCGGCTCGTGGTGCCGCAGCGCTACGCCTGGAAGAGCGCGAAGTGGCTGCGCGGGCTCGAGTTCGCGAGGCAGAACACGCGCGGGTTCTGGGAGGTCCGGGGCTACCACGTCCACGCCGATCCGTGGCGCGAGGAGCGGTACAGCTACCAGGAGGGACCCCGGGCCGAGTCGGAGGCGTAGGTCCGCCGGTTTGACCGCCCCCGTCGCGCTCGGATTCGATAGCCGTCCCTGAGCTCCCGGGAGGTCGGCGTGGCGCGTCGCGGAACCGCGTTGCTGCTCGTGCTGGGCCTGGTCGCGGCGGCGTGCGGCGAGCGGCCGGGGGACGAAGCCGAGGCGGCGGCCGGCGCCCCGGTGATCGCCGCCGTGGGCGACGTCGCGTGCAACTCGTTGCCGTCCGCCCACGAGCGGCGTTGCCGGTACGACCGGGTGGCCGAGGCGATCCGCCAGATCGACCCCGACGCCTACCTGGCGCTCGGCGACCTCCAGTACCTGCACGGCGCCGCCGAGGACTTCCTCGCGTACTACGACCGGTACTTCGGGGACCTGAAGCCGATCACGTACCCGGTGCCGGGCAACCACGAGACGTACACGCTGTACGCCGAGGGGTACTACGGGTACTTCGGCGACCGCGCCGCTCCGCCGGGCGGGTGGTACTCCTTCGATCTCGGAAGCTGGCACCTCGTGGCGCTCAACTCGCAGCTCTGCAAGGGGTCGACGTGGACGCCCGAGCTCGGCCAGCGCGCGCCGATCACGAAGAGCCCGGCGATCGACGAGGGGTGCGGGCCCGGAACGCCCGAGTACGAGTGGCTCAAGCGCGACCTGGTCACGCACCCGGCGGCGTGCACGCTCGCCTACCTGCATCACCCGCTGTTCGGCATCGAGCCGTATCCGCAGGGCGTGATGCTCTATCAGCTCCAGCCCCTCTACGAGCTGCTCGACGAGCAAGGGCGTCGACGTCGTCCTCGCGGGCCACATGCACGACTACCAGCGGTTCGCGCCGATGGACGCGTTCGGGCGATCGGACCCCGACGGGATCCGCCAGTTCGTCGTCGGGACGGGCGGCAGCACCTACGAGGATCTCCCGCAGGGCGAGGCCGCAGCCAACCGGGAGGCGGGACAGGACCGATCCTTCGGCGTGCTGCAGATGACGTTGCTGGACGGCGGCTACGACTGGGCGTTCGTGCCGGCGCCCGGCGAGGACCCCTACGAGGACGCGGGGCACGCCGACTGCGTCTAGGACGCGAACGAGCGGATCCGCTCGAGCTCGGCCCGGCGGGCCTCGCCGGCCGCGGGCGTCTCGACGACGAGGGACAGATCGCGCAGCTCGGGCCGTCGGAGCAGGGCCGTGAACCCGGCGGCGCCGATGCGACCCAGCCCGACCACCTCATGGCGGTCGCGCCGGGAGCCGCGCTCGAACTTCGCGTCGTTCAGGTGGATCAGCGCGATCCGAGTCGCGAGCCCGCTCGCGCCCAGCTCGGCGAACAGCGCGTCGACGCCCGCGGGCTCGTCGAGCGCGACGCCGGCCGCGAATAGGTGACACGTGTCGAGCACGAGACCGAGCCGCTCGTCCTCCACGGCGTCGAACAGTCGTCGCGCCTCGTCGACGGTGGAGGCGACCGCGCCGCTCGTCGCGGCCATCAGCTCGACGAGCAGTCGCGTCTCGTCGGGGGTCTCGGCGAGGACGGCGCGCAGGATCGCGGCGGCGCGCGCGACGGCCTCGCGCGGCTCCGCCGGACCGCCGGCGCCGGCGTGGACGACGAAGCCGCCGGCCTCGAGGATCCCGCACGCGCGAACCGAGCGGACGCAGAGCTCGAGCGACTTCTCGAGGAACTCGGGGTTCGGCGACGCGATGTTCACGAGATAGGGGGCGTGAACGAACAGCGGCCCGATCCCGGCGGCCCGCCACTCGGCGCCGAACGCCTCGGCCGTCTCCGGCCGAGGGCCCGACCAGGCCCGCGGGTTCGAGATGAACAGCTGCGCGCACTCCGCGCCGACCTCGCGGGCGGTTTCGATCGCCGTGCGCAGGCCCCCGGGCGTCCGGAGGTGCGCGCCGATCCTCACGCCACGTAGATGTGGACGACGTCGCCGGGGTGGACGGTGGCCCCGACGGCGGGATCCTGGTAGACGACGGTCGCGCCGGGCCCGCGGACGACGACGACGTCGACCTCCAGGCCGAGGTCGGTGAGCCGGGCGACGGCGGCGTCCTTTGCCATGCCGCTCACGTCCGGCATCGGGAACGCGGGCGGGCCCTGCGAGACGACGATCGTGACCGTATTGCCCGGCTGGACCTCGGTCCCCTTCGGCGGGTCCTGCGAGATGACCTCGCCCCGCGGTACCGTGTCGGAAACGTCCTCCTGCACCGCAACGAGGAACCCGGCGTCCGTGAGGACGCTCGTCGCCTCCTCCTCGGTCAGCCTCGTGACCCGCGGGACGGGCACGGGACTCGGGCCCCGGCTCACGACCACGTCGATCTCGCTGCCGAACGGCGCCTGATCGTCGGCCGCGACGCTCTGTTCGATCACGAGCCCGGCGGCGACCGACTCGTCGTACCGCTTCGTCAACTTGCCCATGTCGAGGTTCGCCTGCCGGAGCAGGTCGCGCGCCTTCGGGACGGTCTTCCCGACGAGATCAGGGACCGACACCGGCGGCGGTCCGAGCGAGGGGACGAGCGTGACGCGATCCCCCTGCTGGAGTCGCGTTCCCTCGGCGGGCTGGACCCGAAGCACGTCTCCTTCCGCGATGCGCTTGGAGTACTCGCCGTCGGCGATCCGGACCTCGAGGTTCGCGTTCTCGAGCAGTCCCTGGGCCTCGGCGACCGGGAGCCCGACGACCGCGGGCACGTCGACGCGATGGGGGACGAGGTACGTCCACGCCGCCCAGGCCCCGGCCGCGAGCGCCGCGATCGCGAGCAGGACGCCGAGGACGCCCCAGATCCGCCGTCGACGGCCGCGCTCGCGGCGGGTGCCGGCGGTTCGCGGGATCGTCACCGTCGCGGCGCGCTCGGGGCCCGCCGCGACGGGCAGCACCGTGATCTCGGGGACGAGCGTCCCGACGCCGGCCGCCGCCGGGAGCGATCGCAGTTCCTCCTCGAGGTCCCGGCGGGCCTCCGCCGCCGACTCCGGCCGCAGCTCCCGGCTCTTCTCGGTCATCGAGGCGACCCAGCCGTCCAGGCCCGTGGGCACCGCCGGGTTCCGGGCGGAGGGGGGCGGGAGCGGGTCGTGCAGGTGCTTGTAGGCGATCGCCATCGGCGTCTCGCCGGTGAACGGGAGCCGCCCGGTGAGGAGCTCGTACGCGACGACGCCGAGCGCGTAGAGGTCGGTGCGCGGGTCGGCCGGCTCGCCCTGCAACTGCTCGGGCGCCAGGTACTGCACCGTCCCCGTCACCGTCCCCGCCTCGGTGATCTGCGCGTCCGCATAGGCGCGCGCGAGCCCGAAGTCGGCCACCTTGATGATCCCCTCGCGCGTGATCATCACGTTCTCGGGCTTCACGTCGCGATGCACGATGCCCTGGCGGTGCGCGTGATCGAGCGCCGACAGCGTCGGCAGCAGGACCTCGACCGCCTGCGCCGGCGCGAGCAGGCCCTCGGCGTTCAGGATCTCGCGCGCGCTCTGGCCGCGGACGTACTCCATCACCATGAAGTAGATGCCGTCGACGGCGCCCCAGTCGTGGACGGCCACGATGTTCGGATGCGACAGCCCGGCGGCGGCGCGTGCCTCCCGCCGGAAGCGCTCGACGAAGCCGGTGTCCCCGGCGAGCTGCCGGTGCAGAACCTTGATCGCGACCTCGCGATCCAGCACGGCGTCGCGTGCGCGAAAGACCTCGCCCATCCCACCGGCGGCGATACGATCGACCACGTGGTAGCGGCCGTCCAGGGTGGTCAGCGCGAAGCGGCCGGTCGGCCGCTCGGGGATCGTGCTCCTCGAGATGGTCGCCTCCAGATGGTGCGTGGCCGTTACGGGCGGACGGTCAGGGGCCGAAGGCGCGTCCGATCGACCATCCTAGGCCATGGCGTGCGGGAAACGAGGTAGGCGCGCGTGGACGGTCCTTCCGACGACGGTGACTACCAGGAGGCCTTCGCGCGCATCGAGTCCGCCGTCGACGCCGGGAGCACCGACCTGTCGGCGCTCGGGTTCTGGCGGCTGCTGGCGAAGGTCAAGGCCGACGAGGCGCTGTCCCACCACTGGGCCGAGGTCGCGGGGCGGATCGACCGCAAGGTCTTCGAGGCCCGCGTCCGCCGGCGGTTCCCCGTCTGGCTCGGCAACGCCGTGCTGCTCGCCGGTGCCGCCGTGGGGGCGGCGGCGATCGGGTTCGCGCTCGTGACGAGCTCGAGCGTCGCGGCCGGCCTCGCGCTCATCCTCGCCGCCGGCATCTGGACGACGGTGTGGCACGACCCCGCGCACTGGATCGCCGGCCGCCTGGTTGGGATCCGGTTCCTCGCCTACTTCATCGCCTGGTCGTTCCCCCCGCGGCCGGGCCTGAAGGTCGACTACGCGACCTACCTGCGGACCTCGCCGGGCGCTCGGGCGTGGATGCACGCGTCGGGCGCGATCGCATCGAAGCTCGCCCCCTTCCTCGCGCTCGCGTTCTGGCCGGCGAGCGGCGCCCCCGCCTGGGCGGCATGGATCCTGGTGGCCTTCGGCGTGGCGCAGGTCGCGTTCGACGTTCGGTACTCGGTCCGCTCGAGCGACTGGATGCGCGTCAAGCGCGAGCGGCGGTTCGCCCGCCTGCAGGCGTCGAACCGCTGAGGCCTCGTCGGCTATCCTTCGACCGCGTCACCGGGGAGCTCGGGCGACCGGGCTGAGAGGCCGTCATGGTCCGGCGAACACGCCGCGACCGGCGACGGCGACCCGATGAACCTGAACCGGGTAACGCCGGCGGAGGGAGACGATGGCTGCGCTCGATCCCGGCTCGCTGAGGGTCTACGTCGTCACGTCCGGCGGGCTGGTGCCCGGCCGGGAACATCGCGACGTGGCGCGGGCGGCCATCGAGGGCGGCGCGACGGCGGTGCAGCTGCGCGCGCCCGAGCTGTCCGCGGCCGAGCTCCGCCCCCTCGCCGAGGAGCTCCAGCGACGATGCCGCGACGCCGGCGTCCTGTTCCTGGTCAACGACCGCGTCGACGTGGCGGCGGCGGTCGGCGCCGGGGCCCACGTCGGCCAGGGTGACGACCCCCGGGCGGCGCGAACGCTGCTCGGGCCCCGGTCGGTGCTCGGCATCAGCGTCTCGAGCCTCGAGGAGGCGCGCGTGGCCGAGGGCGTCGGCGCCGACTACCTCGGCGTCACCGTCTGGGCCACCGGGACCAAGCCGGGCGCCGAGCCGAAGGGGATCGACGGCCTGCGGGCGTTGGCGGACGCGACCGCGCTCCCCGTGGTCGCCATCGGCGGCATCGACGCGACGAACGCGCGCGAGGTCCTCGAGGAGGGCGGGGCGAGCGGCATCGCGGTCGTGTCGGCCGTCGGCGCAGCGGCGGACCCGGTCGCGGCGACCCGAAGGCTCGTCGAGGTCGTCGAGCGCGTCCGGGCGGGGCAGGGATGAGCGAGCAGCGAACGGGCAAGGCCACCCCCGAGCTGTTCGAGCGGGTCATCCTGCGCCGTCTCGGCGCGGCCGACCGCGACGTGCTGGTCGGCCCCCATCACGGCGTCGACGTCGGCGTCGTGCACGTGGCCGACGGCGTCGCGATGGCGCTCACGGCCGATCCCGTGTTCATCGTGCCGGCGTACGGCTGGGAGCGGGCGGCGTGGTTCGCGGTCCACATCCTCGCGTCCGACGCCGCGACCAGCGGCCTTCCGCTTCGGTGGATGGCCGTCGACCTCAACCTGCCCCCCGAGATCACCGACGACGAGCTCGCGGCGCTCTGGGACGCGTTCCACCGCGCGTGCGAGGGGATCGGCGTCGCGGTGGTCACCGGGCACACCGCGCGCTACGACGGTTGCGCGTGGCCGATGGTGGGCGGCGCCGTGTGTCTGGCGTGCGGCTCCGAGGACCGGTTCGTGACGCCGCAGATGGCGAGGCCCGGCGACCGCGTGATCGTGACGAAGGGGGCCGCGATCGAGGCGACCGCGCTGTTCGCCGCCACGTTCCCCGATCGGCTGTCGCGGGGCGTGGGCGAGGACGTCGTCCGGGCCGCGGACGCGCTGTTCGAGCGGATGACCGTCGTCCCCGAGGCCACCGTCGCGCGCGAGTTCGGGCTCCGGGACCGCGGCGTCACGTCCATGCACGACGCCACGGAGGGCGGTGTGCGTCGGCGGGCTCGCCGAGGTGGCCGAGGCCTCGGGCGCGGGCATGCGGATCGAGCGCGAGCGCATCCCGGTGCGCCCGGAGGTCTCGGCCGTGTGCGAGCACACGGGGATGGACCCGTACACGGCGATCTCCGAGGGCACCCTGATCGCGACGGTCGTGCGCTCGCGAGCGGCGGCGTTCCTGGGCGCGCTCGCCGGCGCCGGCATCGAGGCAGCGGACGTCGGAGAGATGACCGAGCCTTCGGCCGGTCGCGTGCTCGTCACCGCGGAAGGAGAACGGCCGCTCGAGCATCCGGGCCTCGACCCGTTCTGGGGCGCGTTCGGCCGCTGGGCCGCGGAGGCCGCGGGGATCACCGAGGCCGGCTGAGGAACTCCTCGGCGAGGATCGCGAACCGCACGTGGTCGCGCCAGCGACCGCCGATCTTGAGGTAGCGGGGCGAGAACCCCTCGCGCCGGAATCCGAGGCGCTCGAGGAGCGCGATCGAGCGCAGGTTCTCCGGTTGCACGTTCGCCTCGACGCGGTGCAACCCGATCGCGCCGAAGGCCTCGCGCAGCACGAGGCGTAGCCCCTCGGTCATGTAGCCGCGGCCCTCGAACCCGGCGAAGGCGGCGTAGCCGAGGTAGGCGGATCGGAATCCGTCGAGGAAGATCTGGCTGAGCCTCGCGTAGCCGGCGATGACCCCGTCCTCGGAGCGAACGACGAGGAACAGGGCCTCGGTCGGAGCCGCCGCCGCGGCGAGCAGCTCCCGGACCCCGTCCGGCGTGTCCGGCGGGTAGGCCCACGGCCGGTGCAGCGACCGGCTCGCGCGGACGCGCTGCAGGAACTCGGTGACGTCGTCCGGGCGCGCGGCGCGCAGGCGAACGTCGGGGCGCGGGCGCGTGGCTGACATCGGCGACACCGTACCCGCTAGGGTGGGGTGCGTGGACCTGGCGACCGTCGGCGACGTGATGCTCGACGTCCGCGTGGAGGCCGACGCGCTCGAGGAGGGAGGCGACGTCCACGGCCGCGTGCTGGTGCGCCCGGGCGGGAGCGCCTGCAACGCGGCGGTGTGGGCGGCCGAGGCCGGGGCGACGGCGCGGGTGCACGGGCGCGTCGGCTCGGACACCGCGGGCGCGCTGTTGCGCGACGAGTTGATCCATCGGGGCGTCGAGCCGGCTCTCGTCGTCGACCGACAGGCGCAGACGGGCACGATGCTGGTCGTGCACGAGCCGGGCGAGCGCTCGATGGTCGCGGATCGCGGCGCGAACGGACGGCTCGCCCCGCAGGACCTCCCCGACCGCATCGAGGCGAAGGCGGTGCTCGTGTCCGGGTACGCGCTCCTGTTCGAGCCGGCGTTTCCGGCCGCCGCCGCCGCGCTGGAGCGGGCGTCGGCCCGCTACCTCGCCGTCGACGCCGCGTCGTGGCCGATGCTCCGCGACTTCGGCGTCGACAGGTTCTTCGACGTGACGGCCCGCGCGAACGTCCTGCTGCTGAACGAGCGCGAGGCCGAGGTCCTCACCGGTGGCCGGGGCGAGGAGGCCGCGGACGCGCTCGCGGACCGCTTCCCGGTCGTCTGCGTGAAGCTCGGCGAGGCCGGGGCCGTCATGTCGTGGGAGGGCCTGGTGGTCCGCTACGGGGGCGAACCCGTCCGCGAGCTCGACCCCACCGGCGCCGGCGACGCGTTCGACGGGGTCTTCCTCGCACAGCTCGCGGCGGGGCGCTCGCCCGGGGACGCCCTGCACGCCGCGTGCCGAGCGGGCGCGCGCGTCGCGGCGAGCTACGAGACCTGGCCGGAGCGGCGGCCGTCTCCCGGATGAGCGTCGTCGCGTCCGAGGAGGTGACCGAGGCCCTTCGCGACGGGCGCGCGGTCGTCGCCCTCGAGACGAGCGTCGTCGCCCAGGGACTCGCGCCGCCGCGCAACGCCGAGAGTGTCGAACGCATGTCGGGCGAGATCCGCTCCGCCGGGGCGGTGCCCGCCTGGATCGGCGTCGCGCACGGCGAGGTCCGCGTCGGCCTCGCGCCGGGCGAGCTCGAGGCCTTCGCCGAGCCGGGGCGGGCGTCCAAGGTCGCCCGGCGCGACCTCCCCGTCGCGGTCGCGGGCGGCGGACTCGGCGCGTTCACGGTTTCGGCGACGATCTGGGCCGCGGCCCGCGCCGGGATCTCGGTCGCGGCGACGGGCGGCATCGGGGGCGTGCATCCGGGGACGGGGGACGTCTCGGCGGACCTGCTCGAGCTCGCGCGCACCCGGATCCTGCTCGTCTGCTCGGGGCCGAAGTCGATCGTGGATCCGGCGGCGACGGCGGAACGGCTCGAGGAGCTCGGCGTGACGCTCGTGGGCTATCGCTGCGACCGGCTGCCGTTCTTCGTGGCGGCGGCGGCCGACGTCGCGCTCGAGCACCGGGTCGACGACCCCGTGTCGGCCGCCGCGCTGCTGGCTGCGGCACAGCGGCTCGCGGCGCGATCGGCCATCGTGCTCTGCAACCCCGTCCCCGCCGAGCGGGCCTTGGACGCGGAGGACGTCGCGGCGGCGGTCCGCGAGTGCGAGGAAGCCGCGACACGGAAAGCGGTGCGCGGCAAGGATGTCACGCCCTTCCTCCTCGCGTGCCTCGCCGAGCGAACGGGCGGCGCGAGCGTCGAGGCCAATCTCGCCCTGCTCGAGTCCAACGCGAGGCTGGCGGCGGACGTGGCCGTGGCGAGCGCCCGCGCGGCCACGGGGTAGCGCCTCGACGACCGAGGACCTCGCCGCAGGATCTAGCGCAGCCAGGTCTTCGCGATCGCCTTGGTGAAGTTCCAGCCGTAGCGAAGCGACTTCGGCTTCTTGGACTCGCCGCCCCGTCGCGTGAGGAAGGTCACCGGCACCTCGACGATTCGCGCGTGCTGGCGCAGCGCCTCGATCGTGACCTCGGAGCTCCAGAACTGGTCCTGCTCCAGGACGAGCTTGCGCAAGGTGTCGGCACGCGTGGCGCGATAGCCGCTCGAGATGTCCGTCACGCGCTGGCCGGTGAGCACCGTGACGATCCAGGAGAAGAAGTGGACGCCGAGGTGGCGGACCAGCGGCCCACGCTCGAAGTCGCCGAGCATCCTCGAGCCGTTCACGTGATCGGCCTGGCCTTCCAGGATCGGCTTGACGAGGATCGGCAGCTCCTCCGGCTGGTGCTGGCCGTCGGCGTCCATCGACACGACGATGTCGGCGTCGAGCTTCAGCGCGATGTCGTAGCCCACCCGCAGCGCGAGCCCGCCCCCGCGCCGGACCGGCAGGCTCGTCACCAGCGCGCCCGCGCCGCGAGCGACCTCGGCGGTCCCGTCGTCGGAGCAGTCGTCGACCAGGATCGTCACGACGCGATAGCCCTCGATCTCCGAGGGCATCGCGTGGATCACGGCGCCCACGTTCTCGGCCTCGTTGTACGCCGGCGAGATCACGACGATGCGCTTGCCCTGCGGGAGCCGCGCCGCCTCGTCCCAGTCGAACGAGGTCTGCGCGAGCGATTCCACCAGCAGCCGGATGCTCCGCTCGTTGGTGTCGACGTAGGACTGCATGCGGATCACCAGGAGGAACAGCACGACGACCGCGACCAGAAGGACCGCGGTGAGTCGCTGCCCGGTGCCCGGCTCGAAGTTGAAGGTCTCGAAGATCGGGTTGAACAGGTCGGGCACGAGCGCCAGCAGGACGATCCCGAGCGAGATCGCGCCCGAGATGATCAGGCTGAGCCGGCTGATCCGCCGCCGGCGGTATCGGCCGACCGCGAGCGCGAAGAACCCGATCGCGAACAGGGCGCCGATGACGCGGAGTGCGAGCACGGCCGGTCGCTACCGCGCGGAGCCCTCGCGGACCCCGCGCCAGCGGGTCGCCGGCATGATGTGATCGAGGATCACGCGGTCGCGGTACCGCTGGATCGTCGCGAGCATCGACTCGATCAGGGTCTCCGACAGCAGGTGCGGCCGCAGGCCGAGGTCGAGGAGCTTCGTGTGCGAGGCGCGGTAGTAGTGCTCCTCGAGCTCCACGCGCGGGTTGTCGAGGTGGTCCACGCGAACCTCGATGCCGACCTCGGCGCCGGCCCGCCGGACGTGCTCGGCGAGCTCCATCACCGAGAACTGCTCCGTGAACTGGTTGAACACGCGGTACTCGCCCGGCTCGGGCGGGTTCAGGACCGCGAGCTCGACGCACTGGATCGTGTCGACGATGTTCAGGTACCCGCGCGTCTGGCCGCCCTTGCCGTAGACCGTGAGCGGGTGGCCGATCACCGCCTGGAGGCAGAAGCGGTTCAGCGCCGTGCCGAACACCTCGTCGTAGTCGAACCGCGTGTGGAGCCGCTCGTCGAGTGCGGTGTCCTCGGTGTCGACGCCGTAGACGACGCCCTGGTTGAGGTCCGTCGAGCGCAGCCCCCAGATGCGGCAGGCGAAGTGGATGTTGTGGGAGTCGTGGACCTTGGTGAGGTGGTACATGGAGCCTGGCAGCTTCGGGAAGGGCAGCACGTCGGTGCGGCCGTTGTGGTTGACCTCGAGGAAGCCCTCCTCGATGTCGATGTTCGGCGTCCCGTACTCGCCCATCGTGCCGAGCTTGACGAGGTGGGCCTCGGGCGCGAACTCGGCCATCGCGTAGAGCACGTTCAGCGTGCCGATCACGTTGTTGGTCTGCGTGAACACCGCGTGCTCGCGGTCGATCATCGAGTAGGGCGCGCTCGGCATCTCGCCGTAGTGGACGATCGCCTCGGGCTGGTGGTCGCGGATCAGCCGCTCGACCACCTCCCAGTCCATCAGGTCCCCCTCGGTCACGCCGATCTCCAGGCCGGTGACGTCGCGGAATGCCTGCGCGCGCGCCGGCAGCGAGGGGCCGATCGGCGTCAGGGAGTCGGTGCCGGCCTCGACGTGCGCGCGGCGGCGAAGGTAGTTGTCGACGGCGTGCACCTCGTGCCCGAGGCGGGCGAAGTGCATCGACGTCGCCCAGCCGAGGTAGCCGTCGCCGCCCAGGATCATGATGCGCATGAACGTCCTCTCTCCGGGTCGGGGGAGCGGGCGTCATCCTAGCAACGCAGGGTCCTGACCTGCGGGAACGCCCGGTCAGGAGAGGGCGGCGAGCTCCTCGAGGACCCGGTCGACCTCGTCGGGCGTGTGATAGTGCGTGAACCCGACGCGGACCGCGCCGCCGGTCTCCTGGAGGCCGAGCCGCTCCATCAGCTCGAGCGCGTAGTAGTGCCCGTCCCAGACGAAGACGCCCGCGCTCGGCGAGGGCCTTCGCCGTCTCGGTCGGGTGCTGGTCCCGCACCCGGATCGCGAACGTCGGCGTCCGCTCGGCGACGCGGTCGGTGCTCGCGATGCCGAACAGGGTGATCCCCGGCAGCTCGCGGATCCCGTCGAGGAACCGCCGCGAGAGCTCGGCCTCCCAAGGGAGCGATGACGTCCGCGAACGCGGCGTCGATCGCGGCGCGGCGCTCGGGCGCCGGCGCGAGGCTCGCGAGGTAGTCGACGGCGGCGATCCACCCGGCGAAGCCCTCGTGGTTCTGCGTCCCGGTCTCGAACGCGAACGGGCGGGCGTCGCTGGCGGGCCGGACCTTGTACGGGTGCAGCGAGGACAGGAGCTCGCGCCGGCCGAACAGGATCCCGAGATGGGGCCCGAAGATCTTGTACGGGGAGCACGCCACGAGATCGGCGCCGATCGCGCGAACGTCGATCCGGCGATGCTGCGCGAGGTGGACGCCGTCGCAGACGACGACGGCGTCGGTGCGCTCGCGAACGATGCGGACGAGCTCGGCGGCCGGCGTGATCGTCCCGACGGCGTTCGAGGCGAGCGTGAACGCCACCACCTTCGTCCGCTCCGAGAGCGCGTCGGCGAACGAGGCCGCGTCCAGCGTCACGTCGTCGTCCACGAGGTCGACCCACCGCACCGTCGCGCCGGCGTCCTCGGCCGCGAGCGTCCACGGCCGGACGTTCGCGTCGTGGTCGAGCCGGGTGACCACCACCTCGTCGCCGGGCTGGAGCGTCCGGCCGACGGAGCGCGAGATCGCGAACAGCAGCGTGGTGGCGTTCGGCCCGAAGATCACCTCGTCGGGGTCGGCGTTCAGCAGGTCCGCGGCCGCGCGATGCGCCTCGGCGACGAGGTCGTCCGTCTCCTGGCTCGTCGCGAACGCGCCGTGGGTGTTCGCGTTGCTTCGACGCAGGTACTCCGCCATCGCCTCGATCACCGTGCCCGGGACCTGCGACCCACCGGGGGCGTCGACGAACACCACCGGACGGCCGTCGAGCTCCCTCGCGAGCGCCGGGAATCGAGATCGAACGGAGAAGCGATCCGGGGTGCTCACGCGCGAGAGCTTGCGCGACGGGCAGCCGGCAACTCGCGCTTACGCCACGCTCGGGCGATCCCACCCGTCGGGAAGCGTGGGGTGCGCCCAGTCGGGGTCGGGACGCCAGCCCCACCAGTCGCGATCGAACGGAGGTTCGCGCCCGGTGATCCGGCGCACCAGGCCCTCGGCCTCCTCGCGCAGGCGGGAGACGTCGTCGGCGGGGACGAGCCCCAGGCGCGACGGCGTCGGCGAGCTCGTCCTCGTCCTTCCACTCCCAGGTCGAGCGATCCGGCGCCAGGACCACGTCGAGCAGCAGGTCGCGGTAGTCGAAGCCGATCGCGGTGCGGCGCAGCGGATCCTCGAGGTTCACGTACCAGTGCCGGGGTCGCCAGTCCCCGTCCCAGAACAACAGGACGGCGTTTGGCTCGCCGGGCCAGGAGAACGAGAGCACGTGCGTGTCGTCCCATCGCCGCGCGCGAAGCGACCACTCGCCGGAAGGGATGCGCACCCCGACCCCGTCCGCGCGAACGGGCGACCACCACTCGACGTCCGGCGGGACGTACAGCATCGTCGCCGACGGTTCATCGCGCACCACGACGGCCGGGCGTGCCGAGACGATCGCGCCGCGCCAGAGGTTGCGGAGCGCGATGCCCTCGCCGGTCGCGAAGGCCGCCACGCTACCCGACGCGGGCGGCGAACGCGGCGTCGGCGGCGTCCAGGACGAGCCCCGCGTTCAGCCGGAGCGCCGAGATCTCGTCGCGGAGCGCTTGTGCCTTCGCCGGGTCCTTCAGCGCGGCGGCGTTGATCGCGACGTTGTCGGTCGCGCTCCACACCGCGGTCCAGAGCGCCCGCGCGCCGCAGGCTCCGTCCGAGGCGGCGTTGACGTTGCCGATCTCCGTCACCTCGCGCGCGGGCTCGAGCAGCGAGGCGGCGAGCCGTGCGATCTCGAGCGGCGTCGTCGCGGCGGACTCGTAGCCGACCTGGATGGCCTGCGAGCGCGCCGCCCGCTCGGCGTCCGTGTCCTTCGGCATGCGGAACGCGGTCATCACGCCGTCGAAGGCGCTCGCGTCGCGATCGGCGAGCTCGAGGAACGTCGCCCGCGCCCGATCCGCCTCCGGCAGGATCGCGCGCACCCGGTTCTGCGCCTCCTCGTAGCCGGCCTTGTCGATCGTGAGGCGGCATACCATCGAGACGAGCGCCGCCCCGGCCGCCCCGCAGAGCGCCGCGACCGCGCCGCCGCCCGGAGTGGGGTCGTCCGAGGCGAGCGCGTCGAGGAACTCCGCGATCGGCTGTCCTGCGATCACGCCGCTCACGCGTCACCCATCTCGCTCACGAGCCGCTCCAACACCTGCGTCGCATCATCGAACGCCTCCAGTCGCACATGCTCCTCGAGGCCCGGCGTGAGCGCCGCCGCCGGGACCAGGCCGACGATCTCCGATGACGTGACCGACATGCCGCGCTCGGCCGCGAGCCGCTCGACGGCGTCGAACGCCGCCGCGATCCCCGTCACCTCGACGTCGACGAGGTTCATCGAGACCGTGACGCCGCCGCGCTCGGGCACCGCGAACCCGATCGCGCGAACGGCGCGCAGGCCGCCGGAGGACTCGCGCACCGACCTCGCAACGTCCTTCGCGTCGCTCTCTGACCCGGCGAGGTAGACGTTGAAGGCCACCAACGGCTTCCGGGCCCCGACGGCGGTGGCGCCGGCCCGGCCGATCCGGTGCGGGCCGAAGTCCGGCAGGCGCTCGTCGCGCTCGACGGCCTCGCGCAGGCCCTCGAGCTCGCCGCGCCGCACCTCGGCGAGGTTCTCGCGCTCGGGCATCGTCGCCGCCCGGCCGTAGAGGTACACGGGCAGGTCGAGTGCGTCGGCGAGCTCCTTCGCGAACCCGCGCGCGAGCTCGACCACCTCCTCCATCGCGATCCCGCGCAGCGGCACGAACGGGATCACGTCCGCGGCGCCCATCCGCGGATGGGCCCCGTGATGCTGGTTCATGTCGATCAGCTCGACCGCCTTCGCGGCGCCCGCGAAGGCGCTCGCGCGCACGGCGTCGGCGGACCCGACGACGGTGGTATCGAGGCGATGGTGCTCGGCGTCGGCCTGGCGGTAGACGAGGCGCGCGCCCGGAACGCTCGCGAGCGCGTCGCAGATCGCGTCGATCACCTCGGCGCGGCGGCCCTCGCTGAAGTTCGGCACGCACACGACGAGGGCGTCCGGATCCATGTCGACGCGAAGCCTAGCGGTCGGGGAGCCCGGGTAGGATGCGCTCGTGGCGGCGGATCCCGAGATCGTCGCGTTCCTGGTCTCCGAGCTCCGCCTTCCGCCGGAGGAGCAGGAGCTGCTCGGGCGGGAGTGGTGGCCCTCGTACGCGCACGCCGTCGTCCATCGCGACGGCGTCTTCCTGTTCGACAACGGCGCCGGGATCGGCAACGTCGAGATCGAGGCGACGTTCACCCCGCGCGTGCGACCGATCGAGGACGCGCTCGCCGAGCACGGGATCTCGCTCGCGGACGTGACGGGCGCGGCCAACTGCCACCTGCACTTCGACCACAGCGGCCAGAACGTCCGGCTGCCGAGGGGCGTTCCGATCTTCGTCCAGCGCGCCGAGTGGGCCAAGGTGCACGAGCCCGACTACACGGTGCCCGAGTGGATCGACGCCCCCGGCACGACGTACGAGCTCCTGGAGGGCGAGCACGAGGTCGCCCCGGGCCTGCGGCTGATCCCGACCCCCGGGCACACGGCCGGGCACCAGTCGCTCGTCGTCGACGCGCCCGACGGCGCGGTGGTGCTGGCCGGCCAGGCGGTGCAGTCGCGCGCCGAGTGGGAGGGCGCGACCGAGCCGGCGGCGTCCGGCGCCTCGACCGCGAAGGATCCCGGCTACGCGAGCTCGGTCGAGCGCCTGCGCTCGTTCGACCCGGTCCGCGTGCACTTCGCGCACGACCCGGCCGTGTGGAACCGCGGCGCCTGAGCGACGAAACCCCGGCTTGACCCCCGTCGGAGCCCGGGTGTACGGTTCGGATCCCTCTCGAACATATGTTCGATTCCCGAGGGACGACGGCCGGCGGGACGGACATGGCGAAGCGCTACGACGAGGAGGTCGAGGTCCGGGTCGAGCAGGACGCCGGCATGCCCGCGGCGTTCGTCTGGCGCGGGCGACGCTACGAGGTCGCGGACGTGATCGGTCGCTGGCGGATCGAGGGTCGGTGGTGGGCCGACGGCCGCGACCGCGAGTACTGGCGGGTCGAGGCGCGCGGGGGCGCGGTCTGGGACCTGTATCACGATCGGCTCGCCGGCCGGTGGCACCTGGAGCGGCTGTGGGACTGAGATGGATGGCCACCCTCCCTTCGCCCACCTCGACGTCCGCTCCTTCTTCTCCCTGAAGGAGGGGGCGTTCTCGCCGGAGTCGCTCGCGCGGCGCGCGGCCGAGCTCGGCATGCCGGCGGTCGCCCTCGCCGATCGCGACGGCCTGTACGGCGCCGCCCGGTTCGTCGCCGCGTGCGAACGTGAGGGCGTCCGGCCGATCCTCGGCGCGTCGCTCACCGTGCGCGCGGCCGGGACGCTGCCCCTGTCGAGAACCGGGCGCAGGCCCCACGACGCGAGCGTGCTCCTGCTCGCGCGCGATGCCGCCGGCTACGCGAACCTGTGCCGGCTGATCAGCGACGCCCACCTGGTCGGGGAGCGCGGCGACCCCTCGCTCACTCCCGAGCAGGTCTGCGCGCACGCGTCGGGGCTCGTCGCCCTGCTCGGGCCGGCGTCGCCGCCGGGGGCGCTCGCGATCGCCGGTCGGCTCGAGGCCGCGACCGCGGCGCTGGATCCGTATCGGGAGGCGTTCGGCGATCGCCTGTTCGTCGCGGTCCAGCACCGCCTCGAGCAGGACTCGACCCGGGAGATCCGGGCGCTGCTTCGCCTCGCCGAGCGCTCGAGCGCCCGCGCGGTCGCGACCAACCCGGTCCGGTACCTCGTCCCCGAGGACGCGTTCCTCGCCGACGCGCTCGAGTGCATGCGCGAGCTCGTGCCGGTCAACCGCACGAACGTCTCGCGCCGAAACGCCGAGGGGTGGCTGAAGCCGGCGCGCGAGATGCGGGCGCTCTTCGCCGAGCGCGCCGACCTCGTCGCGGCCACCCTGGAGATCGCCGGGTCGTGCGCGTTCGACCTGAACCTTCGGACGGTGCGCTTCCCTGAGTTCCCGACGCCGCGGGGACGAAGCGCCTCCTCCGTCCTCGCCGAGCGTTGCTGGCGGGGCCTCGAGCGCCGGGACCTGAAGCCGACCGGTGCGGTGCGAGATCGCCTGAACGACGAGCTCGCGCTCATCCATCGCATGGGCTACTCGGCCTACTTCCTGACGGTCGCCGACATCGTGGCCGACGTGCGCGCGATGGGGATCCGGTGCGCCTGCCGGGGGAGCGCCGCCGGCTCGCTCGTCTGCTACCTGACGGGGATCTCCGACGTCGACGCCGTCCGGCACGACCTCGCGTTCGAGCGGTTCCTGAACCCGATGCGCGACGAGCTGCCGGACATCGACGTCGACGTCGAGTCCGCCCGGCGCGAGGACGTCTACGACATGGTGCTCTCGCGCTACGGCGACGACCGATGCGCGTGCGTCGCCATGGTGGACACGTACCGCGCCCGCGCGGCGGTTCGCGAGGTCGGCAAGGCCCTCGGCATGCCCGAGGCCGAGGTCGACGTGGTCGCCAAGTCGTTCCCGCACATCGGCGCGGACGACCTGCGCGTCGCGATCGAACGCCTGCCCGAGCTCGCGGGCTCCAACCTGAACGCGGGCCAGCTCGAGCAGCTGTTCCGGGTGGCCGAGCGCCTCGACGGCTTCCCGCGGCACATCGCCCTGCATCCCTCGGGCATCGTGCTCTCGGGCGACGATCTCGTGGCGCGGGTGCCGCTCGAGCGCTCGTTCCAGGGCTACCGGGTGATCCAGGCCGACAAGGACGACGTCGAGCTCCTCGGCTACTTGAAGCTCGACGTGCTCGGGGTGCGGATGCTCTCGTCGATGCGCCACTGCCTGGACGAGGTCGCCCGCACCGAGCACGTGAAGGTCGACCTGGACGCGATCCCGCTCGACGACGAGCCCACGTTCGAGCTCATCCGCGCCTCGGACACCCTCGGGTGCTTCCAGATCGAGAGCCCGGGCCAGCGCGAGCTCCTGCAGAAGCTCCAGCCGGCGCGCTGGGAGGACCTGATCGTCGACATCTCGCTGTTTCGGCCCGGGCCGGTGAAGTCGGACATGATCAACCCGTACCTGCGGCGCCGCCACGGGATGGAGCGGCCAACCTGCGCTCATCCCGCGCTTCGGCCGGCGCTCCGGGAGACGTTCGGCGTGATCGTCTACCACGAGCAGGTCATGCGAACCCTCGCCGCGATCGCCGGCTACACCCTCACCGAGGCCGACTACATCCGCCGTCATCTCGACCGCGACGAGATGGTTCCGAGGCTCCGCGAGGACTTCCTCGCCCGGGCCGCGGCTCGAGGCGTGCCGGCGGACGTGGCCGCGAGCACCTGGAACGACGTGGCCGAGTTCGCGAGCTTCGGGTTCTGCAAGGCCCACGCGGCGGCCTTCGCCGTCCCGACCTACCAGTCGGCCTGGCTGAAGACGCACTATCCGGCGCACTTCCTGGCGGGGATCCTCACGCACGATCCGGGTATGTACCCGCGGCGGCTGATCCTCGAGGACGCGCGGCTGCACGGCATCCCGATCCTGCCGCTCGACGTGAACGCGTCCGAGCCCGAGTACGTGGTGGAGCTGGTGGACACTGCGTCCGGCGCTTCGACTGCGCCTCGGTACGGGATCCGGCTCGCCTTGCAGGACGTGCACGGGATCTCGGGCGCGGAGATCCGGTCGATCCTGCAGGCCCGAGCGGGGCGTCCGTTTCGCGACGTCGGCGACTTCCTGCGGCGCACGACCGTCTCCCGGCCGGTCGTCGAGGCGCTGGCGCACGCGGGTGCGTTCGACGCGATCGGCCGTGGCACCCGGCGCGACCTTCTCTACTCCGCGATGACGACCGCGCCGCAACGCGAGGGCGATCAGCTCGCGTTCGACCTCCACGCGACGACCTCGTCCGCGAAGCGTGGTGCGGACACGCAAGCGCGGGTTGGCGGGCGGAGCAGGGGCTCATCGACGAGCGCAGCGAGGAGATGGAGCGAAGCGCCCCCTGCGGAGCCCGCCAACCCGCGTTCCCCGGCCGACTTCTCTCTTCCCGACTACACCGACGCCGAACGGGTGCGCGCCGAGCTCGAGGTGCTCGGCCTGGACGCCAGCCGCCATCTCGTGAGCTTCTTCGAGCCGCTCCTTCGCGATCTCGGCGCGACGCGTTCGCGTGACCTCTGGCGATGCCGCACGGACGATCGCGTGCGGGTCGTCGGCGTGAAGGTTGCCTCGCAGACGCCGGCGATCCGAAGCGGCCAGCGAATCATCTTCCTGACACTGGACGACGCCACCGGACCGGTCGACGTCACGGTGTTCGAGAGCGTGCAGCCGCGGGTCGCGAAGACGGTGTTCCATTCGTTCGTGCTCGCGGTCGCCGGGACCGTGCGGCGCACCGGTCGCAAGGGCGTGTCCGTGGTCGCCGACGACGTGTGGGACCTCGTCGAGCTCCACCGGGCTCGTCTCGCCGGTCGCCTGTCCGATGCCCTGGCGCACGAGGGGCCAGCGGCGACCGTCGCGGTCCCGCACAAGATCTGGCATTCGAGCCCCGGCTCGTCGGGGCGATGAGCGCGGCGTGCCGGACCCGGGGAGTACGCTCGGCCACGATGCACCGGGCGCGCGTGTCCGAGCCGATCCTGCACGTCGACCTCGACGCCTTCTACGCCTCGGTGGAGTCGCTGAAGGATCCGAGCCTTGCCGGCAGGCCGCTCGCCGTCGGCGGCTCCGGCACGCGCGGCGTGGTGATGTCGGCCTCCTACGAAGCCCGCGCGTTCGGGATCCGCAACGCGATGCCGGCCGTCCGAGCTCGACGCCTGTGCCCCGACGCCGTCTTCGTCCCGCCCGACTTCGAGTCCTACCAGGCCCACTCGAACCGGTTCCGGGAGGTGCTGCTCGGCGTGACGCCCCTCGTCGAGCCGATCGCGCTGGACGAGGCCTTCCTCGACGTCACGGGCGCGGTCCTGCTGTTCGGCGACCCGACGACCATCGGCGAACGCGTCCGGGCGCAGGTGCGCGAGGCCGTGGGCGTCTCGTGTTCGGTCGGGGTCGGGCCGACGAAGCTCGTCGCGAAGCTCGCCTCGCGCGGGGCCAAGCCCGACGGCCTGCTCGCGGTTCGCGCGGACGAGGTGGACGCGTTCCTTGACCCGCTCTCCGCGAGGGCGCTCTGGGGCGTGGGCGAGAAGACCATGCAGGTCCTGTCGCGCCTCGGGGTGAAGACCGTGGGCGACCTCGCCAGGATGCCCCCGGTGGTGCTCGGGCGCCTGCTCGGCGAGCAGCATGCCCGAGACCTGCACGACCTCGCGCGAGGGCTGGACGACCGGCCGGTCGTGCCGTACGAGCCGCCGAAGTCGGTGAGTCACGAGGAGACGTTCGACCGCGATCTGGACGACGAACGTGAGCTGCTGCGGGAGGTCCTCGCGTTGTCGCAGCGGGTCGGGGCCCGGCTTCGACGGGACGGGTATCGAGCCCGGACCGTGACGCTGAAGGTTCGCCTCGCGAACTTCACGACGCTCACCCGCTCGCGGACGATCGATCCGCCGACCGACGTCGCCGCCGATCTGTACCGGCTCACGTCGGGCCTTTTCCGGGCGCTTCCGGGAAGCCGAAGGCGGATCCGGCTCCTCGGCGTCGCCGGAACGGGCCTGGTCACGGCAGGCGAGGAGCAGCTGGCGCTGCTTCGGGGCGAGCGATGGGGCCAGGTCGAGCGGGCGATGGATCGCATCGATCGGCGGTTCGGGCGTGGGAGCGCGATGCCCGCCACCCTGCTCGAGCGAGGGCGAGAACGGTAGCGGGCTCTTCCCCAACCCGTACCCATTCCTATAATCGAACCGGACGGCAGCGACCGGAGGGAAACCGGACCCACATGCCACTGTCACCGGACGAGCAGCGGATCCTCGAGGAGATCGAGCAGCGCCTCTCCGAGGAGGACCCCCGGTTGGCCGAGCAGGTCAGCCGGACCTCGCTCTACACCCATCTCGCGAGGCGGATCCGCTGGTCCCTGCTCGCCTTCCTGGCGGGATTCGTGATGGTGATGCTGTTCTGGGCATCGCTGCTCGTCGCCGCCATCGGCTTCGGCGTCATGCTCGCGTCGTCGTTGCTCGTCTACCGATACCTGAAGCAGCTCGGCCGCGATCAGATCCGCGCCATGCAGCAGGAGTCGGGTCGCCTGTCGCTCGCAGGCCTGCTCGCGCGACTCGCGGGCCGCTTTCGCGACCGTCCGTCGCAACCGCCTCAGCCTCCCGAGGGTTAGCTCCGGGAGGTTCGATCGGTGTTTCTCCGTCGGGCGACGACGAGAGAAATCGTTCGGCATCACTCGCTGCGAGCTTGCCAGGTGTGAGTCGGACGCAGTACAACATGCGTCACCTTCCCCGGGGGCGTGACCGTCAACCGCATCGATCCTTCCCTCGACGCCGTGTGACGGCCGGTCGTGTGCATGACGAGTCGATCCGGGAGGGCGCGCGTTTCGATGGAGGGGTTCACGGCACATCAGGCCACGAAGTTCACGAGCTGCACCCCCCGGCAGCTCCGGTACTGGGATCAGATCGGACTGGTGCGCCCCTCCGTTCAGGGCACGGGCGGGCGTCCCGGGGTCCCGCGGCTCTACTCCTTTCGCGATCTGGTGGCCCTGAAGGTCGTGAAGTCGCTGCTCGACAGCGGGATGTCGCTTCAGCGCGTCCGCCGGGCCTGGGAGTACCTCAACCGCCGCGCCCACCTGGATCGGCACCTTTCCGAGGTCAAGCTCATCACGGACGGCGTGAGCATCTTCAAGGTCGCCCGGCGCAACGGCGAGATCATCGACGCCCTGCGCGACGGTCAGCTGGCCTTCTTCGTCGCGATCGACGAGATCGCGACGGGCGTGGAAGCGAAGGTGGGACAGTTCCGCGATGATCGCGACCGCTTCGTCCGAGCGCTCCGCGAGGCCGCGGCCCACGCTCAGACCGGTTCCTAGTCGGGCTCGCTCAGACTCCCGGCCGGTACGTTCCGACGACGCGCCGCAGGATTCCCGCGTCGCGCCTGAGATCCCCGATCGCCGTTTGGCCGTCACGAACGGCGTCCCGCGCCTGCTGCTCGGTGGGCGGCTCGGGAGCGTAGGCGGCCCGGGCCACGACGATCGTCAGCCGTGACAGGTGCCCGTCGGTAAAGGCGACGCTGGTCGAGAGCCGGTCCCGATACTCCTCGAGCGTCTCGCCGTCGCGCCGACCGAGTCCGAGGTCCGCCGCGCGCCCGTCGAACACGCGATAGGCGGCCAGGACCAGCTCGCGCGGCGCGCGGCCGCGGCGCAACGTCCGCCGGCGCGCGACCCACTTCGCGATCGGGATGACGACGATCAGCAGGGCGGCGATGGCCGCGAGGGCGAGCAGGATCCATCGATAGGGGATCGAGTAGCCGCCCTCGTCGCTCGCCGGGTCCGGGGGATCGATCCCGCCGAGGAACCCGGGCGGCAGCGCCCCCCCGGCCCCGCGGACCCGGCCGGCGTTCTCGGCGTCCCGGCACAGCAGCGGTGGCAGCGTCCCCCCCTCGGCGGTCGTACACGCGCCGTCGCCCGCGGGCCCGCCCAGGGCCGAGTCGACCCCGCCCGGGAGCTGGGCGCCGGGCCGATCCTCCGGGAGGGGGTTGAGGTAGGTGCCGGCCGTCGCGATGGGGTTCGCGCGTCCCGGGGTGGGCTCGAAGGGGAGCCATCCGACGCCGGGGAAGTAGACCTCCACCCAGGCGTGCGCGTCCCGGCTCTTGACCACGTAGGTGTCGCCCTCCGGGGGCTCGTTGCGAAATCCGACGGCGACGCGGGCCGGGAAGCCGAGCTCTCGCACGAGGACCGCCATGGCCGTCGCGAACTGCTGGCAGAACCCGGTCTTCGAGACGGTCAGAAAGTCCAGGAGGGCGTCCGCGTCGGCCACCGGCTCCACCTCCTGGTCGTACTCGAAGGAGCCGTCGCGGAACTGGTCCTGGATCGCGAGGATCTGCCGGTAGGGGGTCGTGAACCGGGCGGCCCAGCGTTCGGCGAGATCCTTGATCTGGGGGCTCACGGTCGCGGGGACGAACGTGTACCGCCCGTAGTCGCTCGCGGGCTCGAACCGGACGAGG
Source organism: uncultured Actinomycetes bacterium (assembly GCA_963716935.1). GTDB lineage: Bacteria > Actinomycetota > UBA4738 > UBA4738 > HRBIN12 > CALGFI01. The sequence continues at coordinate 190,861 of CAVQUN010000004.1, forward strand.
TCGAGCTCGCTCGGGGTGGGCGCCACGATCCGCGACCGCACCGTGTATTCCATTCCCGTGTCGAGGCCGCCGTCGACGAACGCGGTGCCGAGCTCCGGGTCGTACCGGAAGGTGTCCAAGGGCACCGTGACGCCCTCGGGCGGGTAGGCCATCGGGAGCCAGGGGTCGTCGATGTCGTGCAGGACCCGGAATCGCTCGGTCAACGTCTCGGACGAGGAGGGGAGCGGAACCGTGAGCGGAAGCTCCGCCGGTGAGCTGAACACCTGGCCGCTCTCGGCATAGGGGTCCGAGCTGGTCCAGGTCGTGCCGTCGAACTGGTCGAGCGAGTACAGGCGCGAGTAGGCGGCCCCGGTGGTGGCGGTCACCTCGAACAGGTCGATCGGGTCCTTGCGCTCGAGCTGTGCCTGGATCGAGACGAACGGGTCGAGGCGGATGCCGTCGCCGCCGTTGGTGGAGAAGTCGACCAGGGCGTCGGAGCGAAAGCCGGGGAGCAGGCCCGGCACGAGCAGGGCGGCGACCAGCACCGTGAGCGCGACGGGTCGCGCACCGCGCCACGCGACGGCGCCGAGCCGGTGCCCGCGGGGCGCGGACCAGATCGGTCCCCACTGGCGCACGCGGCGAAGGCCGTCGACGAACACGACGGCGAGCGCGGCGAGCAGGAAGGCGATGGCGTACAGGGGACGGGCGCCGTCCTCGAGCACGGTGTCGGCGAACCCGACGAGCGCGAGCGAGGGAAGGATCGCGAGCAGCGGGCTTCCGGCGCGGATGGCGAGGGCGTGCGTCGAGAACGCGGCCGTCCAGGAGGCGGTGACCGCGGCGAGCATGAGGGGCGCGAACGCCGGCGTCGGCGCGACCTGGACGCGCGCCTGCTGGGTCACGAACTCGAGGCACCGCCCGAGAGCTCGGAGCGTCCGGAGCGTCGGCAGCCCGTACCAGGCCGTCTGGGGCACGACGATCCAGGTGAGGGCGAACAGGAGCCCCACCGCGCTCGCAAGGAGCGCGAGCACGAGCCCGCGACGCTCCAGCATGCCGGCGATCGCCACGGAGGCGAGCGTGGCGGCGAGCAGCTGGAGCGTCGGAGCCCGCCCGACGAAGATGCGCCCGAACGCGAGCGACGTCACCGCGCACAGGGCGGCGACGGCCGCGAGCGCTAGGAGCCGCTGACGACCAGCGGACGGGTCCTGTTGGCGTGCCATACGTCTCGCAATCGTGCGGAGGGGGGCAGGACGACGACCTCCCACCCCGAACGGGACAGGGACAGCTGTGCCTGCGACGCCCGGGCCTCGAGCGGAGCGCGTCGGTCCGGGGGGAGCGTCTCGGGGTCGGTCGGGTGGACGAGCACGGCCACCTTCGGTCCGAAGGTGGCGCCGGTCCGAATCAGGGAGGCGAGCTCGGTCGGCGCGGGCGGCGAGCCGACGACCACCAGGGTGGTGTCGCTCGCCGCGACCATGCGCAGGCGCGCGAGCCCCGTCGACATCGCCCGTGAGCTGTGGTGGGAGATGCTCGCGAGCGCCTCGAGCAGCTGCTCCTCCCCGACGCGTTGCGGCGGGAGCTGGGTCGTCGCGAGCTTGACCGAGAAGCCGTACCGCATCAGGAGCACGCCCACGGAGGCGGCGCACGAGACGACCTTCTCGAAGCAGGGGGCGTGCGTCTGTCCCACCGCGGAGTCCCGGGTGTCGACGAAGACGACGGCCGTCGAGCGCCGGCTCGACTCGTCCTGGCGGATCATCAGCTCGCCGCTGCGAGCGACGCTCGGCCAGTGGATCCGGCGCAGGTCGTCGCCCTCCACGTATGGGCGCATGGTGTAGAACTCGTCGCCCGTTCGGAACAGGTGCTTGGCGAGCGCCAGCCCGCTCGTCAGGCCGAACGGCGAGTCGGGTCCGCCCGTGAGGCTCTCCACCTCGGGCGCGACCACGACGTCCTCGCGCTCGTCGAACTCGACGCGGAGCTTGGTGAGGGCGAAGGGATCGGACAGGTCGACCGAGAGCGGGCCGAGCGTGTAGCGCCCGCGCCGGCGTGGCGTGAGCGAGTACCGGACGCGCTGGCGATCCCGTCCGGGCACCGAGGCGACGACCAATCGGGCCGACCGACCGAGCGCGGCAGGAAGGCGATCCTCCAGGAGCAGGTACGAGGTCTGGGTCGGCGACTGGTTCTCGATCTCGAGCTCGACGTAGACCCGCTGGCCCGGCTGGATCCGCGCATCCGACAGCCGCCGGCGGATCCGCAGGCGCTGACGGCTCCATCGGGCGGCCAGGGCCGCGCCGAAGGGGAGCACGACGAGCCCGACGGCCACCATGTGCAGCGTGGCCGAGCCGAGCACCCGGCCGGCCGCCCAGAATCCGATCGCGGCGGCGAAGACGAGGGCGCCGCGGCCGGAGGGCACGTCAGGCCGTCCCGGCCACCGGCACCGGCACCTCGGCGACGAGCTCCTCGAGCACCGACTGCGGGGTGCGGCCCCCCATCACGGCGTCGGCGGTGACGATCACGCGGTGCGAGAGGACGGGCAGCGTCAGCGACTTGATGTCGTCCGGGATTACGTAGTCGCGCTCCTCGGCCGCGGCGTGGGCCCGCGCGGCGCGCAGCAGCATGATCGAGGCCCGCGGGCTGGCGCCGAGATAGACGTCGGGGTGTCGCCGCGTCGCCTCGACCAGGTCGACGATGTACCGGCGAACGCCGGGCGCGACGTGCACCTGGCGGGCCTGCTCGATCATCTCGCGCACGGTCGTCGCGTCCGCCACGGCCTCGATGTCGCCGAGCGTCGAGTGCACGCCGTGCGTGGCGAGGATCTCGGCCTCGACGTCGGGGGACGGGTAGCCGATCCCGATGCGCATCATGAACCGGTCGAGCTGCGCCTCGGGAAGCGGGTAGGTCCCCTCGTGCTCGATGGGGTTCTGGGTCGCGATCACCATGAACGGCGTCCCGAGATGGTAGGTCTCGGTGTCGACCGTGATCTGGCGCTCCTCCATGCACTCGAGCAGGGCCGACTGCGTCTTGGGGCTGGCGCGGTTGATCTCGTCGCCGAGGACGATGTTCGCGAAGATGGCGCCCGGCTTGAACTCGAAGTCCCCCCGCTCCTGGTTGAACACGTTCACACCCGTCACGTCCGTGGGCAACAGGTCCGGCGTGAACTGGATGCGCCGGAAGGAGCAGTCGATCGAGCGGGCGATGGCCTTGGCGAGCATCGTCTTGCCGACGCCCGGCACGTCCTCGATGAGGACGTGGCCTTCGGCGACGACCGCCGACAGGGCGAGGCGGATCTCGCGGTGCTTGCCTTGGACGACCTTCTCGACGTTCTGCTCGATCTGGACGAAGCGCTCGGCGAAGCGCCTCCAGTCGGAGCTCGTTCGCTCTGGGGCCGCCAACGGGACCTCCGGGGATCGGGGCTCGATCATCTTACCGAGGAGTACGCACCGGCTCGGGCCTCGGTTCCTTGCGACATCCGGCCCTTTCGACCGCGGCCGGCCGTTCCAGCGTTCCCCCTCGCGCGGGTTCGAGGACGACGAGGCGGCGGTGGACGCAACCCGATTTGCTGGACGCCCCGCGCGGCCCCTTGTTCGCTGTTCCAGGCGTCCATCGAGCGCGGCCCACCGCCGCCGCTCGAATCACAACATCGGGATTCGAACGCATCAAGCACCTCGCCGGGGAACTTCGGGTGCCTGCGCTACACTCGCCAGGACCCTATGGGACGAGCTTTGGTGCTCAACGCGTCGCACCAACCTCTGGCGGTCGTGTCTGCGCGGAGGGCGGTGGTGCTCGTGCTGAAGGAGAAGGCCGAGGTCCTCGTCCCCAACGGGCAGCTGTTTCGATCCGAGCGCATCTCGATGGACGCGCCGTCCGTGCTGCGACTTCGCCAGTTCGTGCGGGTCCCGTATCGCGCCACGGCCCCGCTCACCCGCCGGGCGGTGTTCGCCCGCGACGGCTGGTCGTGTCAGTACTGCGGGGCGGCCGCCGAGAACCTGGATCACGTCGTCCCCAAGTCCAGGGGCGGCAGCCACACGTGGGACAACGTCGTCGCGGCGTGTCGACGATGCAACTCGCGCAAGGAGAACCGGCTGATCGAGGACGCCGGCCTCCGCCTCGCCCGTCGGCCGGTCGCACCGCCCGACGGGTTCCGGCTCTCGCTCGGGCGCCTCGAGCCCGAGTGGGAGCCTTATCTCGCCTGAGCGCCCGCCCCCGGGTCGGCAATCGCTCGGACTGCTCGCCCTTCTTCTTTTTGCGCGAACCTGCCTTGACTGAGTGGAGTGCAGGTGGCATAAGAGTGGAGCGCAGTGGAGGAGAAGGGGAGGACGCGTGGCCGAACTGCTCGGCACGCACAGCTATCAGCTCGACCCGAAGGGGCGCATCAGCCTGCCCGCCCGCTTCCGTGAGGCGTTCGCCGACGGGGCGGTGCTGACGCTCGGGCAGGACGGGTGCCTCTTCTGCTTCCCCAGGGCCGAATGGGAGACCCGGGCGGCAGAGGTCCGCAACCTCCCCCTCTCCGACGCGGAGGGCCGCGCGTACGCGCGCATGTTCTTCGGCAAGGCCGAGGCCGTCGAGCTCGACTCCCAGGGCCGGCTCCTCGTCCCGCAGCGCCTGCGCACCGAGGTCGGCATCAAGAAGGACGCCGTCGTCCTCGGGGTCTTCGATCGGATGGAGATCTGGGACCGGCAGGCGCAGGAGCGCTACGAGGCCGGTCACGGCGGCGCCTACCAGACCGGGTCGCTCGCGCCGGGCCCGAAGGGGGGAGCGGGGATATGAGTAGGGGTTCGCTCGACCATGAGGTTCGCCAGAGCCTCTCGCTGATCCTGTTGACCGCCGTGTCGATGGCCGTCTACCTCGGCCTCGGCCTGCTGGCCATCCGGGTCTTCGAATGAGGGGCGGGTCGTGGCCGCGGCCCCGCACGAGCCGGTCATGGTCGCCGAGGTCCTGCGCTTCCTCGCCGGCAGGGGGATCGTGATCGATCTCACGCTCGGCGCCGGGGGCCACGCCGAGGCCCTGCTGGAGTCGGGGGTCGGCCGGCTGATCGGCGTCGACCGCGACCCCGAGGCCATCGATCTCGCCGAGGCCCGACTCGCCCGGTTCGGCGATCGCGTTCGCGCCGTGCGGACCCGGTTCTCGAGCATGCCCGCGGAGAACCGGGTCGACGGCGTCCTGCTGGATCTCGGCGTGAGCTCCCTGCAGCTCGACCGGCCAGAGCGCGGCTTCTCCTACCGCAACACGGGTCCGCTGGACATGCGGATGGAGTCGGAGGGCGAGTCGGCGATGGAGATCGTGAACTCGGCCTCGGAGGAAGAGCTCGCGCGGATCTTCTTCGAGTTCGGCGAGGAGCATCGCTCCCGTCGCGTCGCCGCCGCCGTCGTTCGCGCCCGGTCTCGGGCGCCGATCGAGACGACCGACGAGCTCGCTCGCGTGGTCGCGGGCGCCCTGGGGGCGCGGCGGGGCGGCCCCCACCCCGCCCGCCGGACGTTCCAGGCGCTCCGCATCGCGGTCAACCGGGAGCTCGAGGAGCTCGCCGCCACCCTGCCTCGGGCGGCCGAGCTCCTCGCCCCCGGTGGCCGCCTGGTGGCGATCAGCTACCACTCGCTCGAGGACCGGATCGTCAAGCGGTTCCTGAACGAGCGGGAGGACCTGACCGTCCTCACGAAGAAGCCGCTCACGCCGTCGAACGCGGAGCGGGCCCGCAACCCCCGCTCGCGCGCCGCCAAGCTCCGCGCCGCTGAGAAGACGGAGGCCGCGTGAGCACCCCGGCCCGCAAGGTTCCGCGACAAGCGCCGGTACCCGCACGTCGAACGCCGGAGCCGATTCGCGGACCGGGGGCTCGCCGGCCCGCGAAGCGGGTCGACGGAGCGAAGCGCCCCTCCGGAAGCAAATCGGCTCCGGCTCGAAGGGCGAGCCGGCGGCGTCCGCACCACCTCGGCTTCGTGGTTCTCGCGTCCACCCTCGTGGGCCTGATGGTCTTCGCGATCGTGGTCCTGCACGTCCTGCTCGCGCAGCAGTCGTTTCGCATCGACGAGACGGAGCAACGCCTCGAGGTCCTCGGCCAGGATCACCTCGAGCTCGTGCGCGAGCGGGCGACCCTGTCCGCTCCCGGCCGGATCGCCGTTTGGGCCAACCGGCACGGCATGCGTCTCCCCGACGACATCCGGATCCTCCGCGCACCGGAAGGTCGCGACGATCCGGCCGGGGCGGACACCTCCGCCGAGGACCCGGCGTAGCCGATGAAGCGGCCGCCGATCGGGCGTCTCGTCGCGCTGCTCTGCGTGTTGTCGCTGTCGCTCGGGGTCATCTTCGTCCGGCTGACGGTGCTGCAGGTGAGCCAGGCCGCGGCCTTCCGCGACCGGGCCGAGCAGCAGCGGGTGCGGACCGTCGCGCTCCCCGCCCAGCGAGGGCAGATCCTGGATCGCTCGGGCGAGCAGCTCGCGCTGTCGGTGCCCGCACGCGACGTCTACGCGGACCCTCGATACGTGACGGACCCGGCCGGGACCGCGGCGCGGCTCGCGCCGGTGCTCGGGCTTCGCCCCGAGGACCTCGCCCGGGAGCTCTCGCAGGACACCACGTTCGTCTTCCTGGCACGGCAGGTCGACCTGGACGTGGCCGATCAGATCGCGAAGCTGGGCCTGCCGGGCATCGGCTTCCTGCCGGTCAGCAAGCGGTACTACCCGGCCAACTCGCTCGCCGGTCAGGTGCTCGGGTTCGTCGACGTGGACGGCAAGGGCATCGCCGGGCTCGAGCTCCAGTACCAGGAGCTGCTGGCCGGCCGGGCGGGGGAGCGGACCCAGGAGCTGGATCCGTACGGTCAGCCGATCGTGGGCGGCGTCGACGTGGAGGTGCCACCCGTTCCCGGATCCTCGCTCGAGACCACGATCGACCGCGACATCCAGTTCCAGGCCCAGGCGGCGCTGCGCGACGCGGTGGAGTCACAGCAGGCCCGGGGGGGCACGGTGGTCGTCATGGACCCGCGGACCGGCGACATCCTGGCGATGGTGAGCTATCCGTGGTTCGACCCCAACGCGTTCGCCGAGGCCGACCCCGCCGCCTATCGCAACCGGGCGGTCACCGACATGTTCGAGCCCGGGTCGACGAACAAGGTGATCACGGCGGCCGCCGCGGTGCAGGAGCACGCCGTGCCGCTGGACCGGCGGCTCTCGGTCCCGTGGACCATGCGCGTCGGCGAGTACACGATCCACGACTCCCACCCGCACGGCGTCATGCAGATGACCCTCGGGGACATCATCGCCGAGTCGAGCAACATCGGGGCGGTCCAGATCGCCAACCGAGTCGGCGCGGGGGCCATGGCCACCTACCTCGGCCGGTTCGGCCTCGGGACGGCGACGGGGATCGGGTTTCCGGGCGAGGCGAGCGGGCTGACGCTCCCGCTGCACGAGTGGACCGACACCACGCTCGCCACTGCGGCGTACGGACAGGGTCTCGCCGCGACGCCGCTGCAGATGATCTCGGTGTACGCCACCATCGCGAACCAGGGGAAGTGGGTCCGCCCGCGATTGGTCCAGGCGACGATCGATGCGGACGGGACCCGGCACGAGGCGCCCGCCTCGCCGACCCGACGGGTCATCTCGCCCGCGAGCGCCGAGATGGTGAGCCGGATGCTCTGCTACGCCGTCGAGTACGGGACCGGGACGTACGCGCAGATCGGCGGCTATCAGGTGGCGGGCAAGACCGGCACCGCGCGCATCCCGCTGAAGGATCACCCCGGGTACCTGGAGGGGCAGTACATCGCGTCGTTCATCGGATTCCTGCCGGCGGGCGACCCGAAGGTCGTGATCGCCGCGATCCTCGACCGGCCCGCGCAGGGGTATGGAGGACTCGCCGCCGCCCCGCTGTTCCAGCGGGTGGCTCGCGCCGCGATCGCCCGCCTCGGCATCACGCCCGTCGCGCCCCTCCCCCTGCCGCCCCACGCGTTGCGTCTCCAATGAACCGGCGGGCTCCGGGGGGCGCTGACCAGGCGGTACGCTCGGTGGCCGTGGCCCCGGCTCCCCCCATCAAGCTGCTGAACGATCTGCTCGCGGACCTTCCCACCGCCGAGGTCCGCGGCGATCGCTCCACGCCCATCGGCGCCATCGGCTATCGGTCGGACGAGGTCGAGCGGGGCGAGCTGTTCTTCTGCGTGCCGGGCTCTCGGCGCGACGGACACGACTTCGCCGCCGATGCCGTCGCCCGGGGCGCCGTGGCCCTGGTCGTCGAGCGCTGGATGCCGCTCCCGGTCGCCCAGGTTCGCGTGCCCTCGGTCCGCGAGGCGATGGGGCCCGTCTCCGCGGCGTTCCACGACCGCCCGGGCGACCGGATGACGCTCGTGGGCGTCACCGGCACGAGCGGCAAGACCACCGTGACGTACCTGCTCGAGGCCGTGTTCCGCTCGGCGGGGTGGACCCCCGGCGTGATCGGGACGACCGGCGTCCGGCTCGACGGGCGCCCGCTGCCCCTCGCGCGAACGACCCCCGAGGCGCCCGACCTGCACGGCCTCCTCGCGACGATGGGCGCCGCGGGCGTCCGGGCGGTCGCGATGGAAGTCTCCTCCCACGGGCTCGACCAGCGCCGTGTCGGCGGGCTGCGGTTCGGCGTCGCGGTCTTCACCAACCTCTCGCTGGATCACCTCGATTACCACGGCTCGATGGCCGAGTACCTCGCCGCGAAGGCGATGCTGTTCACGCCCGAGCTCGCGGATCGCGCGGTCGTGAACCACGACAGCCCCGAGGGGCGGGCGCTCGCCGGACGCATTCCCACGCTCACCTTCGGGATCGGCGCCGGCGCGGACGTGCGAGCCACCGACGTCGAGACGACGCCACGCGGCATCGGCTTTCGCGTCGACGGCATTCCCCTCCGCTCGTCGTTGCAGGGGCTGTTCAACGTCGAGAACTGCCTCGCGGCCATCGCGACCGCCCGGACGCTCGGGATCGACGACGACGTCGCGGCGGAGGCCATCGGCTCCGTGTCGGGCGTGCCCGGACGACTCGAGGCGGTCGAGGGCGGTCAGGACTTCCTCGTGGTGGTCGACTACGCCCACAAGCCCGACGGGGTCGAGAACGTCCTGCGAACCGCGCGACCGCTCACCTCGGGCTCGCTCATCGTCGTCCTCGGCTGCGGCGGCGATCGCGATCGAAGCAAGCGACCGCTGATGGGCAAGGCGGCGACGGCGTTCGCGGATCTCGCGGTGTTCACGAGCGACAACCCCCGGAGCGAGGATCCGCTCGCGATCCTCGACGAGATGGTCGCGGGCGCGCACGACGGTGGCGGCGAGTTCGTCGTCGAGCCCGATCGCCGGGCGGCGATCCGGCTCGCCCTGACGCGGGCCCGCCCCGGCGACGTCGTGGTGATCGCCGGCAAGGGCCACGAGACTTATCAGGAGTTCGCCGATCGCACGATCCCGTTCGACGACCGGGAGGTGGCCGCGGAGGAGCTCCGCGCGCTGGGCGGGAGCTCCGCGTGATCCCGAGGTCGCTCTCGGAGATCGCCGCGGCGGTCGGCGGTCGGCTCGTGGGGGAGGACGCGACGGTCACCTCGGTCGTCACGGACAGCCGCGAGGCGAGGACCGGCGCGCTGTTCGTCGCCCTCGTCGGCGAGCGCGACGACGGCGACGCGTACGTCGCCGACGCGCTCGGGCGCGGGGCGGCGGGGGCCGTCGCTCTCCACAGCGACGGGCGCATCCCGGTCGTCGAGGTGGCCGACACCGCTCGCGCGCTCCTGGACCTCGGCGCCGACGAGCGGCGCCGGAACCCCGATGCCCGCCTGGTCGCGATCACCGGCGCGAACGGCAAGACCTCGACGAAGGACCTGACGGCCGCGATCCTCGGCACCCGGTACCGGACGCACGCGAGCCCGGCGTCGTTCAACAACGAGATCGGCCTGCCGCTCACGCTGCTCGGAGCGGAGCCGGGCACCGAGCTGATCGTCGCCGAGCTGGGGGCTCGTCGCGAGGGCGACGTCGCGATGCTGTGCGAGATCGCGCGGCCCGAGCTCGCGATCGTCACGAACGTCGGCCTGGCGCACCTCGAGTTCTTCGGGTCGTGGGAGGCGATCGTCAGATCGGGAGCCGAGCCGGTTCGCGCGCTCGAGCCGGACGGGATCGCGATCCTGAACGCGGACGACCCGGTCGTCCGGGCCTACGCCGCATCGTCGAGCGCCCGGGTCGTCACCTTCGGCGTCGAGGCCGACGCCGACGTGTGCGCGTCCGACGTCGAGCTCGACGACGACGGGCGCGCGAGCTTCGTCGTGCGGGCGCGCGGCGACCGCGAGCGAATCGAGCTCGCGGTCCCGGGCGAGCACATGGTGCCGAACGCCCTGGCGGCGGTGGCGGCCGGCCTCGAGCTGGGCCTTTCGATCGCCGAGTGCGCGGCGGCGCTGAAGGGCTCGCGGGTCTCCGCGTGGCGCATGGAGACGTTCACGACGCCCTCGGGCGCGATCGTTCTGAACGACGCGTACAACGCCAACCCGGAGTCGATGGCGGCGGGGCTGAAGACGGCCCGATGGATGGCGCGGCGCGGGCGGCTCGCGGCGGTGCTCGGACACATGGCCGAGCTCGGGCCGATCGCGTTCGAAGAGCACGAACGGCTTGGCGAGCTCCTCGTGCGGATCGGCGTCGAGCGGCTCATCACCGTCGGCGAGCTCGCGACCGGTATCGCCCGGGCCGCGGTGCGCGAGGGCCTGCTCCCCGAGGACGTCGCGAGCTACGAGGACGCGGCGCGAGCGGCCGAGGACGTCCGCGCGTGGGCGCGGTCCGGCGACGTGATCCTCGTCAAGGGCTCGCGCGTCGCCGGCCTCGAGCGGGTCGCGGAGGCGCTGCGGTGAGGCAGATCCTCATCGCTGCGGCCGTCGGCCTCGCGGTCACGCTGCTCGGCACCCCGCTCGCGATCCGGGCCTTCCGGCTGTGGGGGTGGGGCCAGCGGATCCGCGAGGACGGACCCCACACCCACCTGGAGAAGATGGGGACCCCGACGATGGGCGGCACCGTCATGCTTCTCGGGATCGTCGCGGGCTACGTCGTCACCCGGCTCGTCTTCACCACGGTGACCGCGGCGGGGCTCGCGGTCCTGCTCGCGACGCTGCTGCTCGGCCTCGTCGGCTTCGTCGACGACTACATCAAGGTCCGCCGGCGTCGGTCGCTCGGCCTGTCGAAGACCGCGAAGTTCGCCGGGCAGGCGGTCGTTGCCGTGGTGTTCGGCGCGGTCGCGATCCACGGGGCCGACGTCTCCACCAGCATCTCCTTCGTCCGCGAGACGGGCCTCGACCTCGGCGTCTTCTTCTACGTGTGGGTGTTCGTGATCCTCGCCGCCTCGTCCAACGGGGTGAACCTGACCGACGGGCTCGACGGGCTCGCCTCGGGATCCTCGATCCTCGTGCTCTCGGCGTACGTCTACATCGCGTTCTGGCAGTACCGGCACTCGTGTGCCCTCGGCCAGGTCGACGCCTGCTACCCGGTTGACGTGAACGCCGCGCTCGACGTCGCGATCGTGGCCGGCGCGGCGGTCGGCGCCGCGGCGGGGTTCCTGTGGTGGAACGCGGCGCCGGCGCGCATCTTCATGGGCGACACCGGCGCGCTCGCGCTCGGCGGATTGATGGGCGCGCTCGCGATCGTGACGAGCACGCAGCTCCTGCTGGTGGTCCTCGGCGGGCTGTTCGTCATCGAGGTCACGTCGGTCATCGTGCAGGTGATCGCGTTCCGGGGGTTCGGGCGCCGAGTGTTCCGGATGTCGCCGATCCACCACCACTTCGAGCTCGGCGGGTGGCCCGAGACCACCGTCATCGTTCGATTCTGGATCGTCACCGGGCTCTGCGTCGCGATCGGGATCGGGCTGTTCTACGCGGACTTCGTCGCGCGCGGGGGCGTCGGGTGAGCGGCGCCTTCGCGGGGGAGCGGGCGGTCGTGGTGGGGTTCGGCGTCGCCGGCCAGGCGGCGGCCCGCGTGTTGCTCGAGGAGGGCGCCACCGTGGTGGTCTCCGAGGCGCGGCCGGACGTTGACGTCCCCGAGGACCTTCGCGCGGACGATATCCAGTTCCGGTTCGGCGGACACGAGCCCGCGCACCTCGACGGCGCCTCGCTCGTGGTCGTCAGCCCCGGCGTCACGCCAGTGTCGCCGGTGGTGGCCTGGGCTCGCGAGCGCGACCTCCCGGTGTGGGGCGAGCTCGAGCTCGGCGCGCGCATCGCGGAGGCGCCGATCGTCGCCGTGACCGGCACGAACGGCAAGACGACGACGACCGGGATGATCGCGGCGTGCCTTCGCGCCGGCGGGCTCGACGCGGCGGCCTGCGGCAACATCGGCCACCCGTTCCCGCTCGCGGCGCGCGAGGGACGCGACGCGCTGGTCGTCGAGTGCTCGTCCTTCCAGCTCGAGTTCCAGGAGTCCTTCCGCCCGCGGGTCTCGGTGCTGCTGAACCTCGCGCCCGACCATCTCGACTGGCACGGGTCGATGGCCGCCTACGCGGCCTCCAAGGCGAGGATCTTCGAGCACCAGCGCGCCGGCGACACGCACGTCGGCAATCGCGACGACGAGCTCGCGGCGGACGTCTCGAGGACGGCGCGGTGCGAGACGCGCTGGTTCACGCTCGGGGAGCCGGCCGAGGGCGAGGTCGGCTGGGTGGACGACGACCTGGCGTCCTCGTGGGACGTCCCCGAGCGACTCGGGCCCGTGGAACCGGACACCGACGCGATGCGCGCCGACGCGGCCGCCGCCGCCGCGGCATCGCTCGCGTTCGGGGTGTCGACCGACGCGATCCGCGCGGGGCTCGCGGCCTTCGCGCCGGAACCGCACCGGGGCGAGACGGTCGCGAGGGCGGGTGGCGTCCGGTTCGTCGACAACTCCAAGGCGACCAACCCCCACGCGACGCTCGCCGCCGTGGGGTCCGCCGACGATGTTGTGCTCGTCGCCGGGGGGGACGCGAAGGGCGTGGACCTCTCGCCGATCGGCGCGCTCGCGGACCGGCTCGCCGGCGTCGTCGCCATCGGCGCCGCGGCCGACGAGATCGTGCGGCTGTTCGAGGGGCGGATCCCGACGCGCAAGGCCGGCTCGATCGAGGAGGCCGTCCGGACCGCGTTCGAGCTGGCCCCGCCCGTGGGCGCAGTGGTCCTCGCCCCGGCGTGTGCCAGCTGGGACATGTTCCGCGACTACCGGGAGCGCGGCGAGCGCTTCGCGGCGGCCGCCCGGGCGATCGCGGGGTCGGGATCGTGAGCGGCGGGGTCGTGGCGCCGTCGAGGGCTCGCCACCTGCGCCTGGTGGACGCCGAGCGGCTCGTCCCGTCGCGGACCGGGAGCCGGGCCTCCGCCCGGCGCACGGTGGCGCTGCTCCTCGGCTCCACGGGGTTCCTCGTGGTGGTGGGCCTGATCATGGTGCTGTCCGCCAGCTCGGTCTCCTCTTTCGCGCAAAGCGGCGACTCGTTCCGATACCTGCAGCGTCAGGCGGCGTACGCCGTGGTGGGTGTCGGCGCGCTCTGGCTCACGTCGCGCATGCGCTACGAGGTCTGGCGCAAGCTCTCCATCCCGTTCCTCGTGTTGACGATCGGCATGCTGGCGCTGGTGCTGTCCCCGTCCGCGGGCGTCGAGGCCTACGGCGCGTCGCGCTGGTTCGAGCTCGGCCCGCTCACCGTGCAGCCGTCGGAGATCGCGAAGCTCGCCATGGTCGTGTTCGCCGCGGTCGTGCTCACTCGCAAGTGGGGCAAGCTCGACGAGGTCGGCCACCTCGTGGTGCCGCTGCTGCCGGTCGGGCTGCTCGTCTGCGGCATGGTGATGATCCAGCCGGACCTCGGGACGACCGTGATCATCTCCGGGACCGTCCTGCTGATGTTGTTCGCGGCGGGGGTGCGGCTTCGCTACCTGTTCGTGTCGGCGATCGTCGGATCGGCGGTCGGACTCGGCCTGATCATGAGCGCCGACTACCGACGCGTCCGGTTCCTGTCCTTCCTGCATCCGTGGCAGGACGCGAAGAACAGCGGGTACCAGCTCGTGCAGTCGCTGATCGCCCTGGGATCCGGAGGGCTCACCGGCGTCGGGCTGGGCGCATCCCGCCAGAAGTGGCAGTACGTCCCGAACGCGCACACCGACTTCATCTTCTCGATCCTCGGCGAGGAGCTGGGGCTGATCGGCGAGATCGTCGTGCTGGTGGCCTTCGGGGCGCTCGTCTACGCGGGCATCCGGATCGCCGCGCAGGCCAAGGACGTGTTCGGACGGCTGCTCGCCGCGGGGATCGTCTCGTGGCTCGGGCTGCAGACGCTCGTGAACCTCGGCGCCGTGACGGGGCTGCTGCCGATCACGGGTGTGCCGCTCCCGTTCGTCTCCTACGGCGGGTCCTCGCTCGTCGTCTCGCTGGCCGGCGTGGGGGTGCTCGTCAACATCGCGAACGCGCCCGCGCGCGAGGCAGCCCGCGCGGCCGCATCGCGAAACAGGAAGAAGGCGCGAGCGGCGTGAGGATCCTGATCGCCGGTGGGGGAACGGCGGGCCATGTCTTTCCCGCGCTCGCCGTCGCGCGATGCCTCCGCGATCGGGGGCACGCGGTGCGCTTCGCCGGCACCGCGTCCGGTCCCGAGGCCCGGCTCGTCCCGGCCGACGGGTTCGACTTCGCGGAGGTGGAGGCCAGCCCGTTCGTGCGAAAGGTCTCGCTGCGGGCCACGGTCGCGCCGGTCGTGACCGTGCGATCGGTTGGGAGGTGTCGCGGGGTCGTGGCGGCGGCCGATGTCGTGCTCGGCATGGGCGGCTACGTCAGTCTCCCGGTGGCGATCGCCGCGCTGCGCGGGCGGCGGCCCCTCGTGCTCCACGAGCAGAACGCCGTGCCGGGGCTCGCGAATCGATCGCTGGCGCGGGCGGCCCGAACGGTCGCCGTCTCCTTCGCCGAGGCCGTCCGGGGCCTTCCCCGACGGGCGCGAACGGTCGTGACGGGGAACCCCGTTCGCGAGGAGATCCTCGCGGTGCGGACCGATCGCGAGCGTCTGTCGAAGGAGGCGGTGGAGGAGCTCGACCTCGATCCCGCGCGACGGACCGTGCTCGTGTTCGGCGGCAGCCAGGGCGCGCTGCATCTCAATCGCGCGTTCGTGGACGCGCTCTCGCGGATCCGGCTCGAGGACGTGCAGTTCGTGCTGCTCGCGGGCGACGCGCACGCGTCGGCGATCCGCGCGGCCGTCGGGGAGTCGCCGCGCCGGCCGGTTCGCGTGCTGCCCTTCCTCGCCCGGATGGACCTTGCGTTCGCGGTCGCCGATCTCGCGGTGACGCGGGCCGGCGCGACCACCATCGCGGAGGTCTCGGCGTGCGGCATCCCCTCCGTCCTCGTCCCGTATCCCTACGCGACCGGCAGGCACCAGGAGGCGAATGCCCGGGCGCTCGCCCGGGCCGGCGGCGCCTCGGTCCTGCTCGACGACGAGCTGGACGGTCCCGTCCTCGCGGAGCGGATCGAGGCGATTCTCGGAGATCCGACGAGGCTCGCCGCCATGGCGAGTCGGGCCTTCACCTGGTCCCGGCCCGATGCCGCGGAGTCCGTCGCCGACCTCGTGCTGGACGCGGGGAGCGCGACGTGAACGCGTATCGGCCGCGGCCGGGGACGATCCCCACGCTCGAGGTTCCCGATCTCGCCCGCACGCGACGGATCCACATGGTCGGCATCGGCGGCGCCGGGATGCGAAATCTCGCCCGCCTGTTCCTGGCCCGGGGGATCGCGGTGAGCGGGTCGGACCTGAAGGAGTCCAAGGGGTTGGTCGAGCTCGCGGAGGCCGGCGCTGCGGTGTCGGTCGGTCACGCCCCGGAGCACCTGGGCGACGCGGACGCGCTCGTGATCTCGAGCGCGATCCGCGAGAACAACGCGGAGCTCGCGGAGGCGCGCCGGCGGGGCATCCCGGTGTGGATGCGCGCCCAGGCGCTCGCCGCGGCAGCCGCCGACCATCGGGCGATCGCCGTCGCCGGCACCCACGGGAAAACGACCACGACGTCGATGGTGGCGCTCGTCCTGGAGCGCGCCGGGCTCGACCCCACCTACGTGATCGGCGGCGACCCGAACGAGACCGGCAGCGGCGCCCGCTCGGGCGCGGGTTCGGTCTTCGTGGCCGAGGCCGACGAGAGCGACGGCTCGTTCCTGTTGATGCGCCCCGCGGTCGGGATCGTGACGAACGTCGAGGTCGACCACGTGGACTTCTACCCGGGGGGTCGCGCGGAGATCGAATCCGCCTTCGCCGCCTTCGCGGAACGTTGCGAGCACGTCGTCGTCTGCGCGGACGACGAGGGTGCGGTCCGCGCCGTCGAGCGAGCCGACCGACCGACGACGCGGTACGGGATCGCCCCCGACGCGGACGTGCGCGTCGAGATCGAAAGCGTCGGCCCGAACGGCGCGTCGGGGTCGCTCGTCGTGGGCGGCGAACGCCATGCGCTCCGCCTCCCCGTGGACGGCGCCCACAACCTCGTGAACGCGGCCGCGGCCGTCGCGGCCGCGGGCCGGGTCGGGGTCCCGGTCGGGTCGGCCGTGGCCGCGCTGGCGGAGTTCGGCGGCGTCCACCGACGCTTCGAGCGCCGAGGCTCGGTGCGCGGCGCAGTCTTCTACGACGACTACGGCCACGTCCCGACCGAGCTCGCGGTGACGCTCGACGTGGCGAGGCGAACGGAGCCCGCGCGGCTCGTCGCCGTCTTCCAGCCGCATCGATACTCGCGGACCCAGGCTCTGTGGCGCGAGCTGGGCGCGAGCCTGGTGGAGGCGGATCTCGTCGTGGTGACCGACGTCTACGGCGCCGCCCAGGATCCGATTCCCGGCGTGACGGGCAAGCTCGTCGTCCGGGGCGTCGCGGAGGCCGCGCCGGGCAAGCGGGTCGTCTACCTCCCGCACCGTCGCGACGTCGTCGAGTTCCTGGACCAGGAGGTCCGGGTCGGGGACCTGGTGATCACGATGGGGTGCGGCGACGTCTGGATGCTTGGCGACGCCGCGCTGGAACGCATCGGGGACGGTGCGGCGTGAGCGACGCGGTTCGCGGCGCGGAGGCCATTCTGCGTGCGGCGTGCGGCGATCGCGTCCGGACGCGATTTCGACTGGCCCCCCTCACGACGTTTCGGATCGGAGGGCCGGCGGCGCTGTTCCTCGAGCCCGAATCCGAGGGCGATCTCGTGGCGGTCGGCGAGGCGATCCGCCAGACCGGCATCCCGTTCGTCATCCTCGGCAAGGGGTCCAACGTCCTCGTCGCCGACGAGGGGTTCCCCGGCCTGGTCCTTCGTCTCGGGCGCGGGTACCGGTGGGCGGCCCGCGATGGCGACCGCCTGCGGTCCGGCGCCGCGATGCCGCTGCCCGCCCTCGCGGGCGTGGCGTTGAACCACGGGCTGACGGGGCTCGAGTTCGGCGTCGCGATCCCGGCCACCGTTGGCGGCGCCGTGCGGATGAACGCGGGCGCGCACGGGCGGGATCTCGCGCAGACGCTGGAGCGGGTCGACGTCTTCGAGCTGCGGCGGGGGGCGGCCCGGGGGGTCCCGGCCGCCGAGGCGGGCTTCACCTACCGGCGCTCGGCGCTTCCGCAAGACGCCGTGGTAGTCGCGGCCACCGTGCGGCTCGCCCCCGGAGACCCGGCGAAGATCCGGGCGGCCATGGACGAAGCGCGGGAGTACCGGCGCCGGACGCAACCGCTGGCCGAGTCCAACTGCGGGAGCGTGTTCAAGAATCCTGCCGGCGACTCCGCCGGCCGGCTGATCGACGAGGCGGGGGCCAAGGGCCTCGCGGTGGACGGCGCCTCGATCTCGACGAAGCACGCCAACTTCATCGTCACGACGGAGGGGGCCCGGGCCGCCGACGTCCTCGAGCTGATCCGCGCGGTGCAGGAGCTCGTGGCCGCGCGGTCGGGCGTTCGACTCGAACCGGAGGTGCATCTCGTTGGCGACCTCGACCTCGCATCCCGATAGACGTTCGTCCCGGCCGGGTGGGCCGAGACGATGGCTCCTGCTCGCCCTGCCGGTCGTGGCGATCGCGGCGGTCCTGCTCGGCGGTCTCTACGTTTCCCGTTCGTCGGTCTTCCATGCCCGCGGCATCGAGGTCGCGGGGGCGGCGCACCTGTCTCCCGCCGAGGTCGTCGGGACGGCCGGTGTCTCCCAGGGGACCAACGTCCTGTGGTTCGACCAGGATGCCGCGGAGGCTCGCCTGGAGGCGGAGCCCTGGATCGCGTCCGCGGACGTCGGCCTGTCCTTCGCGTGGACCATCCAGATCACGATCGTCGAGCGGACACCGGTGGCCGTCGCGGTCGACGGGGCGCGCGAGACCCTCGTGGCCGGCGACGGGACCGCGCTCGGGCCGGCGGTCCGGGCGGGCGCGCTGCCGAGGATCAGGCTCCCGGCGGCGCCGGTCTTCGAGGGGCTCTTCACCTCGCCCGCCGCGGCGGCTCGGGCCATCGGCTCGATGGACGCCGACCTGCGCTCGCAGATAGCGAACCTCACGGTGAACGCCGACGGCACGCTCGCGATGCGACTGCACGGCGGGGTGGTGATTCGCTACGGGTCTGCGTCGGACGTTCGGCGCAAGGCGGCCGCGCTGCGAGAGATCCTGACGTGGGCGAAGCAGGAGGGCGCGATCCTCGGGACGGTGAACGTCGTGGCGCCGGATCTGCCGGCCGTGCGGCTCGCGAGCTGAAGCGCGGAACTGTCACGGCATCGCGCAACTCGTGGGACCGATGTGTTGACGGACCTGGGCTTTGCGAGTAGCGTTGCGCGGTCAACGTGAGGTAGATATAACAATGAACTTCGAGTTGACGTTGATAGTTCGAGCACGAGTGCACCATCGTTCACGACTGACTGTCAGGGAGACAGGTACGGCGTTTCCCCAGGTAGGCCGGGGGGATCACGACCCGGGGAGCGGAGGTCGCAGGTGATGGATTCTCCTCAGAACTACCTCGCCGTCATCAAGGTCATCGGCATCGGCGGCGGGGGCGTCAACGCGGTCAATCGCATGATCGAGGCTGGGCTGCGCGGCGTCGAGTTCATCGCGGTGAACACGGACGCGCAGACCCTGCTCATGTCCGACGCCGAGGTGAAGCTCGACATCGGCCGCGAGACGACACGCGGCCTCGGAGCGGGCTCCGATCCGGAGGTCGGTCGCCGCGCGGCCGACGAGCACGCCGACGAGATCGAGGAGATCCTCAAGGGCGCGGACATGGTGTTCATCACCGCCGGCGAGGGCGGCGGCACGGGCACCGGTGCGGCGCCCATCGTCGCCGAGATCGCCCGCAACATCGGCGCCCTCACGATCGGCGTCGTGACGCGCCCGTTCGGGTTCGAGGGGCGCAAGCGCGCCACGCAGGCGGACGTGGGGATCAGCGACCTGAAGAAGGCCGTCGACACGTTGATCGTGGTGCCGAACGACCGCCTGCTCCAGGTCTCGGAGCCGCACACGCCGATGGTCGACGCGTTCCGGATGGCCGACCAGGTCCTGTATCAGGGCGTCGACGGGATCACTTCGCTCATCACGACGCCGGGCCTCATCAACCTCGACTTCGCGGACGTGAAGTCGGTCATGACCGGCGCCGGCTCGGCGCTGATGGGCATCGGCCACGGCGCCGGGGAGGACCGGGCGGAGGAGGCCGCACGCGCGGCGATCAGCTCGCCGTTGCTCGAGTCCTCGATCGAGGGTGCGCGCGGCGTGCTGCTGTCCGTCTCGGGACCGACCGACCTGACGCTGCACGAGGTGAACAAGGCCGCCGACCACATCACGAGGGTCGCGCACCCGGACGCGAACATCATCTTCGGCGCGGTCGTCGACGACGCGCTCGGGGAGGAGGTCCGCGTGACGGTGATCGCCGCTGGGTTCGACAAGCTCGCGGCCGCGCCCGCGGCCTCGCAGTTCGAGAGCCGGCTCTCGCGGCTGCTCGAGGAGCCGGAGCCGCATCGGGACGAGGTGGCGGTCAAGGAGCGCGAGACCGAGGAGGAACCGGCGTCGGTCTCCATCCTGGTCGAGGACGAGGACGAGATCTTCCGGCCCGCGACCGAGACCGTGTCCTTCGACGCGGAGGAGGACCTGGACATCCCGGACTTCTTGAAGAGCTAGGACCTTCGGGGTCCTCGCGACGAACGGGTCGTGGGGCGGAGCCCGTACAGGCCGAGAGGCGCCCTTCCCCCGCCTCTGGGCCGGGGCTTCGCCCCCTTCTTCGTTCCGCGGGACCTTCCCGGCGTTTCTCCTGTTGTTCCTGTTATCCGTTGGTGCTTTCTGTTACCTTTCGGGCCCCCATGCAGCGTTCCCGGCAGGCGGTCCTCGGCAACCTCGCAACGATCCGTGAGCGGCTCGCCCGCGCCTGCGAGCGGGCCGAGCGGGACCCTGCGTCGGTCCGGCTGGTGGCCATCGGGAAGACCGTCGAGCCGGAGGCCCTTGCCTGGGTCCACGACGCGGGCATCCGGGACCTCGGCGAGAACTACGTCCGCGAGTTGAGAGCCAAGCGCGCCCGCATCCCGGAGGCGACGTGGCACTTCGTCGGCACCCTCCAGGAGAGCGGGGCGCACCACGTCGCCGAGCTCGCGGACGTCGTCGAGACCGTCGTGCCCGGGCGCGCGATGGCGCGGTTGGCTCGCCGCGCGAGCGAGCGCCGCCGCGCGCTCTACTCGCTCGTGGAGGTGGACTTCACCGGCGAGCGGACGGGGGTGCGTCCCGACGACGTCGTCCCGGCGTGCGAGCAGGTGGCCGCGACGGAGGGGCTGGAGCTGCGGGGGCTGATGACGCTGCCGCCGCCGACGCCGACCGCCGAGGGTGCACGCCCGTACTTCCGGCGGCTCCGCGAGCTCCTCGGCCCGGTCGTGGAGCGCCACCCCGAGGCGGTGGAGCTCTCCATGGGAATGTCGCTCGATTACGAGGTGGCCGTGGAGGAAGGCGCTACCATGGTCCGGATCGGGACCGCGCTCTTCGGGGCGCGGCCCTCGACGTAACGGGAGGACGTGATGCCAGGCGTGTGGAAGAAGACGCTCACGTACCTGGGGCTGGTCGAGGACGACGAGCTCGAGGAGCTCGACGAGGTCTCCGCGAGGCCGGAGCAAGCCGAGATCCGTCGCTTCCAGCGGCCGCAGGCGGTCCGCGAGGTCGCGCTCGAGCCCGAGCACGAGGGCATCGTCCGGACCATCCCGTCGTCGCGCTCGGCGACCGCGGGCTCGATCCACAAGTCGGAGCCGCGCCGCTTCAACGAGGCGCGGGACATCGCCGACCGGTTCAAGGACGGGATCCCCGTGATCATGAACCTGCAGAGCACCGACGACACGATCGCCCGCCGGCTCGTGGACTTCGCATCGGGCCTCGTGTACGGGCTCGACGGCAAGATCGAGATGGTCGCGAACCGCGTCTATCTCCTGACGCCGGCCAACGTCGACGTCTCGGCCGAGGACCGCGAGCGGATCGCGGGCGGCGATCTCTACAACCAGTTCTAACGAACGTCGCGCCGAGGCATGACGCAGGCGAGCAATCCCGCCCTCGATCTCCTCTGCATCGTCCTGACCATCTACACGATCGTCCTGTTCGCCCGCGTGATCGTGTCGTGGGCGTCGTTGTTCGGGATGCGGACCCCGATCTCGGGCCCGTTCCGGAAGATCCTCGATCTGCTGGAGGACGTCACCGAGCCGGTGCTCCGGCCGCTGCGGGCCCTGATCCCACCGGTTCGAGCGGGTGGGGTCGGGTTGGACCTGTCCATCCTCGTGGCGTTCGTTATCCTTGCCGTTCTGCGCGTCGCGCTGAACTGCTGACGGGGGGGAGGGCATGCGAAAGAAGGGGTCCGAGAAGCAGAGTCCGGCGCCCGGCGGGCGGGTCACGCCCGCCGACGTGCAGCAGATCGAGTTCCGCCTCGCGTTCCGCGGGTACAACGAGCGAGACGTCGACGCCTTCTTGGACCGGGTGACCGAGGACCTCGCCTGGTACGGCGAGGAGGTCGAGCGCCTTCGCTCTGCGCCCGTCGCCGCGGTCGCGGGCGCCCCGACGGGCGACGTCGCCGCCGCCGAGGCCGAAGCGGCGGCGATCCTGGATCGGGCCCGGCGGGAGGCCGACGAGATCGTGCGCGCCGCGCAGCGAAAGGCCGCCGCCTCGGTCACGGCCGCCGGCGCCGCTCCGGGCGACGCACGGGCAGCGGTCGCCCCGTTCCTGAACACCGAGCGCGAGTTCCTCCAGAGCCTCGGCGCGCTCGTGCAGGGCCACGCCGAGGAGGTCAAGCAGATGGTGCTCGCGCTGCGGGCCCGCGCGGAAGCGCTGCCCGAGGCCCCCCGCATCGTGGAGGCGGACGGCGGCGACGGGACCGCCGACGGCGCGCCGCCGGACTCCCGGCCGGTCCCCTCGGACGCGGCCTCCGCGAAGGAGATCCGCGAGCGCCTCGGCGAGCCCGAGTCCGAACCTCGCCCCGACGAGCGGGCGCAGCCCGAGCGCGTGATCGACCTCGCGACCGAGCCCGCGTACAGCTCGGAGGGCGCGCCGGCGGGCGAGGGGCGCGAGCGCTCGCTCCGCGAGCTCTTCTGGGGCGACGACTGATCGCCGGTCCGCTCAGGAGCGCCGCAGCGAGATCGTGACCGGCGACCCGTCCACCTCGGCGTCCTGCCGATAGGTCGAATCCGCGAGGACGTCATCGCGCAGGTCCGTCGCGAGGGTCTCCGCCGCCACGTACGACTCGTGCTCGAGCAACGTGGCGGCCACCGCGCCCGTCGCGAGGACCCCGAGCGCGATCCGGTCGCTCACCTCGAGCCCCGCGGCCTTGCGCGCATCCTGGATCAACCGGACGAGCTCGCGCGCAAGGCCTTCGCGCCGGAGTTCGGGGGTGAGCTCGAGCTCGAGGGCGACCGTGATGCCGCCGTCGCTCGCGACGCCCCAGCCCTCCACGGTCTCCTGCACGAGCTCGACGTCGTTCGGCCCGAGCGTGACCGGGCCCGAGGGGAGCGAGAGCTCGACGCCCCCGCCGCCGGCGAGCGCCGCGGCGAGGGCACCGTCGTCGTCCTCGAGCGCGGCCGCCACCTCCTTCACGCGGGTGCCGAGCCGTGGGCCGAGGGCCTTGAAGTTCGGCCTCGCCCGCCATCGGCCGAGCTGCTCCGCGCTCTCGGCGAACGCCACGCGCTTGACGTTCAGCTCGTCGCTCACCAGATCGAGCAACGGCTCGAGCTCGCCGTGGTCACCCGGGTAGTGGACGACGGCCTCCGAGAGCGGCTGACGGACCCGCACCTTGGTCTCCGCCCGGACCCGCCGGCCGAGCTCGACGATGGCACGGGCCGCCCCCATCGCGTCGTCGAGGGACGCGTCGACCCCGGCTTCGTCGGCGAGGGGGTAGTCGGTGAGGTGGACCGAGTCGGGCGCTCCGTCCCGGCCGGAGGCGAGGCTTCGCCACAGGGCCTCGGCTACGAACGGCGTGAACGGGGCCAGGAGTCGGGACAGCGTGACCAGGCACTCGTGCAGCGTCGCGAAGGCGGCCGCGCCGTCCCCGCCGCCCTCTCCACCCGGATCCCAGAACCGGCGCCGCGCTCGGCGGACGTACCAGTTGGAGAGGTCGTCGACGAACGCCTGGATCCTGCGCCCGGCGCCGGTGGCGTCGTAGGCCTCGAGTCCGTCGCGGGCGGTTCGGACCGTCGCCGCGAGCTGCGAAAGGATCCACCGGTCCAGCACGGGCCGCGCCGCCGCCGGCGGCGCGCCGCCGAGCTCGACGCCGCTCGCGTTCGCGTAGGTGACGAAGAACGCGTGCACGTTCCACAGCGTGAGGAGGAACTGCCGCACGACCTCGTCGAGGATCGTCATGCCGATGCGACGTGACGCCCAGGGCGAGCCGCTGGTGAGCAGGTACCACCGGAGCGCGTCGGCGCCCTGGCGGTCCAGGACCTCGAACGGGTCGAGGCTGTTGCCGAGCGACTTGCTCATCTTGCGGCCCTGCTCGTCCACGATGTGGCCGAGGCAGACCACGTTGCGATAGCAGATCTCGTCGAAGTGCAGGACCCCCTCCGCCATCAGCGTGTAGAACCAGCCGCGCGTCTGATCGATCGCCTCGCTGATGAAGTCGGCCGGGAAGCGCTCCGTGAACCGGTCGAGGCCGCGCTGGAGATCCGGGTGGTAGCCCCACTGCGCGTAGGGCATCGCGCCCGAGTCGTACCAGGTGTCGATGACCTCGGGGACGCGGGTGGCGTTCGCGCCGCACTCGGGGCACGTGAACGCGATCTCGTCGATGGCCGGCCGGTGCGGGTCGATGCCCGTCACGTCGCGACCTGCGCGCTCCGAGAGCTCGGCGAGCGAACCGATCGGCGTGTCGTGGCCCTCGGCGCACCGCCAGATCGGCAGGGGGGTCCCCCAGTAGCGCTCGCGGGACAGGGCCCAGTCCACGTTGTTCTCGAGCCAGTCCCCGTACCGTCCGTGCTTGATGTGGTCGGGGTACCAGTTGACCTGCTCGTTCACCTCGAGGAGCCGGTCGCGCACCGCCGTGGTGCGGACGTACCAGGATGTCCTCGCGACGTAGACGAGCGGCGTGCTGCAGCGCCAGCAGAGCGGGTACATGTGCCGGATCGTCCCGGCGCGCAGCAGCAGCCCGCGCGAGAGCAGGTCCTCGGTGATGGGAGGGTCGGCGTCCTTGAAGAAGAGGCCACGCACGAACTCGGGCGCCTCGTCGGTGAACCGGCCCTCGCCGTCGAGCGGCTTGAACACCGGCCAGCCCTCGCGGCGCCCGACCTCGAGGTCCTCGGGACCGAAGGCGGGCGCCATGTGGACTATCCCCGTCCCGTCCTCGAGCGAGACGAACTCGGCGGCGACGACGCGATGCGCGCCCTCGACGTTCGGATACAGGGGCGCGTACCTCGAGCCGACGAGCATCGCGCCGTTCGCGGCCCACCGGGCCGGGCTCGCGTCGGGCAGCACCGCCTCCTTCAGCTTGTCTGCGAGGACGTACCGTTCGCCTTCCTGCTCGACCATGACGTACCGCGCATTCGCCGCGACCGCCAGGCCCTCGTTGGAGATCAGCGTCCAGGGCGTGGTCGTCCACCCGAGCAGGTGCGCGCCGACGAGGTCCGCATGCCGAGACTCGGTGACCGTGAACTTCACGAACACGCTCGGGTCCTCGACCTCGGCGTAGCCCATCGCGACCTCAGCGTCGGACAGCGGCGTCCCGCAGCGCGGGCAGTACGTCGTGATGCGGTCGTCCTGCGTGAGGAGCCCGCGCTCGTGCAGGCGCTTCAGCGACCACCAGACGCTCTCGATGTACTCGGTGTCCATCGTCCGGTACGCGTCGTCGACGTCGATCCAGAAGCCGATCCGCTCCGTCAGGCGCTCGAAGTCCTCGACGTACCGCCCGACCGACTCGCGGCACAAGCGGTTGAACTCCGCGATGCCGAACGCCTCGATGTCGCGCTTGGTCTTCGTGCCGATCTCGCGCTCGACCTCGAGTTCGACCGGCAGGCCGTGGCAGTCCCAGCCGCCCTTGCGCGGGACGTGATGGCCGGTCATCGCCTTGAACCGCGGGTAGACGTCCTTGAAGGTGCGCGGCTCGACGTGATGGATCCCCGGCCGGCCGTTCGCGGTGGGCGGGCCCTCGTAGAAGACCCAGAGCGACCCGTCCTTGCGCTGCTCGAGCTGGCGGTGGAAGACGTCGGCCTCGCGCCAGAACGCGAGGATGCGCCGCTCGAGCTCGGGGAAGCTGACGTTCGCGTCGACCGGTTCGAACGGCACCGCGTCCACCTCCTCCTTCGGTTCGCGCCCGAAGACGCGAAAACGCCCCGTCCCTCGGTGCAGGGACGAGGCGCGAGCCCCGCGGTACCACCCCGCTTGCCGGAGCCCTCGCGGGCGCCGGCCG
This sequence comes from uncultured Actinomycetes bacterium, assembly GCA_963716935.1. Taxonomy (GTDB): domain Bacteria; phylum Actinomycetota; class UBA4738; order UBA4738; family HRBIN12; genus CALGFI01. Next base: position 216,561 of record CAVQUN010000004.1, read on the forward strand.
CTCCTCGGCCGCCGACACGGCCATCCGCTGTCACGGGCGGACCCGGCCGCGTCTACTGCGAGCGTCGTTCGGCGCCCGGTTCGGGCGGCGGCTCGGGGAGGATGTTCGCGAGGGCCCTGCCACCGGGCTCCCACCGTCCCCGGCTCGCTTCGGGTGGCCGCCCTCGGTACTCGTTCCCGTCGGCGCCTGTAGGGGGGATGCTACACGGCACGATGGCGTCGGTCACCGTCCGGGTGATTCCGCGCTCGAGGCGCTCGGCGGTCGAGGCCGGGCCGGACGGCCTCGTGGTCCGCGTTCGTGCCCCCGCGGAGGCGGGCAGGGCGACCGAGGAGGCCCGCCGGACCCTCGCCGAGGCCCTCGGCGTCCCCGCGAGCGCCGTCCGGCTGCGTACGGGCGGCCGTACGCGGACCAAGGTCTTCGAGGTGGAGGGGGTCGCCGTCGCGGAGCTGGACCGACGCCTGGCGGGAGGCTGAGCGATCCGTTGCCGGGCTTGCTTGCGGATGCTACGGTCCCGCGCACCATGCCCAGCCGGACCGCCTACTCGAAGAAGGAGCTCGACGAGCTGCGCGAGCGCCTGGTCACGGAGCGCGCGGAGCTGCAGGAGCAGCTCACGACCATCGAGGAGCAGTCGTTCGCGACCTCGCAGTCGGATCTGTCTGGCGAGGTCTCCTTCGACGAGGAGAATGCGGACGCCGGGACGTTCACCTTCGAGCGCGAGCGGGACCTGTCCATCGAGAACAACGTGCGCGACCTCATGGGGAAGATCGACCGCGCGCTCGCCAAGATGGACGACGGCACCTACGGGCTCTGTGCGCGATGCGGCAAGCCCATCGAGCGGGCCCGCCTGAAGGCGCTTCCCTACGTCGACCTCTGTCTCAAGGACGCGCAGGCGCAGTCGCGGCGGTAGCGTCGTGACCGGCCGAGCCCGCACGCTCGCGCTGTGGCTGTTCGCGGCCGCCGCGGGCGCGTACCTCCTGGATCGCGGGACCAAGATCTGGGTCGAGCGAACGCTCGCCGGGGAGCCCCCGCTCGTGGTCATTCCCGGCGTCCTGTCCTTCGACTACACGACGAACTCGGGGGGCGCCTTCGGACTGGGGCGGAGCGCGCCGTGGCTGTTCGCGGCGGCGTCGATCGGGGTCTCGATCGTGATCGTCGCGGTGTCGTTTCGGCAGACGCGACCGATCGTCGCGATCGGGCTCGGGCTGGTTCTCGGCGGGGCGCTCGGCAACCTCACCGACCGCGCGGTGAACGGGACCGGGCTCTCCGGCCACGTAACCGACTTCATCGACTTCCGCGTCTGGCCGGTGTTCAACCTCGCGGACAGCGCCATCGTGATCGGCGCGATCGTCCTTGCCATCGCCACCGGCACGGCCGACGAGCGCGAGGGGCCGGCCGGGGAGGGCTGAGGGCTGGCCGAGACCTTCGAGGCCGGCCCCGGGCGGCTCGACGCCGTGGTCGCCGGCCGGCTGCGCGTGACCCGGGCCGAGGTCCAGCGCGCGATCGCCGCGGGCGCCGTCACGGTCGACGGCTCGGCGCGTCCGAAGTCCTTCCGCCTCGCCGGCGGCGAGCGCGTCCGCGTCGACCTGTCGAGCGCCGTCGAGATCCCCGCCGAGGGACCCCCCGTCCCCGTGCGCTTTCGCGACCGGCATCTCGTCGTGGTCGCGAAGCCGCCGAACCTGCCGACCCACCCGACGGAGAACCGGCGCACCGGGACTCTCGTCAACCGGCTGCTCGGGATGGGGATCCCGCTCGCGCCCGCCGGCGGCCCGTTGCGACCCGGCATCGTGCACCGGCTCGACGCCGGCACCTCGGGCTTGATCGTCGTCGCGAGCGACGACGAGACGCTCTCGGCGCTGGCGAAGGTGTTCGCGGAGCACGGCGCCGACCGCCGGTACCTGGCGCTCGTTCGCGGCCGCGTCGCCCACGACCGGTTCGAGGTCGACGCCCCGCTCGGCCGGCGAGGCGCACGGATCCGGGTGGACGCGACGGGGGGCCGCGCGGCGGCTACGGCCTTCGAGGTGCGCGAGCGGTTCGCCGGCGCGAGCCTGCTCGAGGCGGTACCCCGGACGGGCCGAACGCATCAGATCCGGGTCCACCTTGCCTCGGTGGGCCATCCGATCCTCGGCGATCGCCGCTACGGCGGCGGGGGCGACGACGCCCGGGCGCTGGGGTTGGAGCGCCCCTTCCTGCACGCGTGGCGGATCGGCTTCGACCACCCGGCGACGGGCGCGCGGATCGAGCTCGAGGAGCCGTTGCCGACGGACCTGGAGGACGCCCTGGGCCGGCTTCGCGGGACCGCCTAGCGGCTCAGCGCCGCGCGCGCTCTCCTTCCTTGAGGTAGAGCGCGTGCTGGGTGCGGACCTCCTCGCGCGAGGCGAGCAGCCGGTCCTCGACGTCGGGCGGCAGGGTCCGCGACTCGATGAGGGCGTTGAGCTTGGCCGGGTCGATCGACCGAACCTGGTCCCAGAGCCCGAGCGGCTCGAGGATCGCGCGCACCTGGTCCTCGATCGGCGCCGTCACGTGTTGCGGTCGCCGGTCGATCGCCGCGCCGTCGCTGCCGAATAGGCGCCGGTACCCGTGCTCGTCCGCGAAGGCGTTGATGAGCGGGGTGAGCTCGTCGAATCGCCTGTACGTAGCGCGCGTCTGCCTCTTGAGCGCGATCCACTCGTCGACGATCTCCGTCATTCGCGGCGTGGGATCGCCCTGGGCCTTCTCGTGCTGGTGACGGAAGAGCGGGCAGAGCGCCTGGTACTCACACCAGTCGCAGAGCGGGTTCTGTCGCGGCTCGAACTTGCCGGCGGCGATCCGCTCGGCGACGGTCGCGATGCGCCGACGCAGCTCGTCGACGTCGGCCGCGGTCCGGGTGGTGGTCATCCGCTGGCCGGGCAGGAGGTAGTACAAGGTCAGCCGCTCGGGCTCGATGCCCCAGACCTCCTTGGCCGCCAGGTGATAGACGGAGAGCTGGAGGTCGCGGTCGATCCGGGCCTGCGGCGGCAGCCGGCGGTTGGTCTTGTAATCGATGATCTCGTAGCCGCCGCCGGGGATCCGGTCCATCCGGTCGATGACGCCGGAGAGCTCGACGCCTTCGACCTGGATCGTGAACCGGAACTCGAGCGCCGCGGGGATCCGGTACGCGGGCGCGTTCTCCCGGTGGTACTCGGCGAGCACCTGGTGCCCGTGGTCGCGATACATCCGCTCCTCGGACGCGTCGGCGAAGCCCTCGGAGACCCAGGAGAGGTCGAGCAGCTCGTGCAGCTCCTCGAGCGATGGGGGAACGGGCACGGGCCGGTTGTGGAACAGGTGGAGCGCCCGGTGAAGGGAGTCGCCGAACGCGAGCGCGGGGGAGCGCGACTGCGGGACGCGGTCCTCGTACTGGAACTTGAACTTGGCCGGACAGGTTTCGTAGGTGTTGATCGACGAGTACGAGAGCCGCATCGTTCCTCTCCCGCGCGGGTTCGCGACCTCGGCGGTTGCCTCCTGGGTGCGGCGAGTCTATCCTTCGAGGTCCGGGAATCACAAGCATGTAAGTACTCCACAGGATTTCCCCAGAGGGGCCGAGGGTTTCGTTGAGCGGTCGAGGTTTCGTCCACCTCCACACGCATACCGAGTACTCGCTGCTGGATGGCGCATCGCGGATCGACGCGCTGTTCGCGCGCGCGGCCGAGGAGGAGATGCCCGCCCTCGCGATCACCGACCACGGGGCGATGTTCGGTGCCCTCGGCTTCTACGAGGCCGGGCTGCGGGCCGGGGTGAAGCCGATCGTCGGGGTGGAGACCTACGTCGCGCCGTCGTCCCGCTTCGAGCGGGCGCCGGGCGAGAGCGAGGAGAAGTACCGGCATCTCACGATCCTCGCCCGCGACGAGACGGGCTACCGCAACCTGCTCCGCCTCGTCACCGATGCCCACCTCGAGGGCTTCTATCACCGGCCGCGGATCGACAAGGAGCTGCTCGCCGAGCGCGCCGAGGGGCTGATCGGGCTCTCGGGGTGCCTGGCCTCGGAGGTCTCGCAGCTGCTCCTCGGCGGACAGGACGCCAAGGCCGAGGAGGCCGCCGCCGGCTACGCGGACGTGTTCGGACCCGGCAACTTCTTCCTCGAGGTCCAGGACCACGGGCTCGCGGAGCAGCGAAAGATCCTGCCGGGGCTCGTCGAGCTCGGGCGCCGGACCGGCCTGCCGCTGGTCGCGACGAACGACCTGCACTACACGGAGCGCGCCGACGCCAAGCCGCACGACGTGTTGCTCTGCATCCAGCAGCAGAAGGTGCAGACGGACACCAACCGGCTGAAGTTCGACTCCGACCAGTTCTACCTGAAGACCGCGGAGGAGATGCGCGAGGTCTTCCGCGAGCTCCCGCACGCCTGCGACGCGACGCTCGCGATCGCCGAGATGTGCGACCTGCGCCTCGCCTACGGGGACGACCTGCCCCCCGAACAGCGGTTCCACGTGCCGCGCTTCGAGCCGCCGGACGGGATGGATCGCGACGCCTACCTGCGGCAGCTGGTCGAGCTCGGCGTGCGCGAGCGGTACGGCGCCGGGACGGAGGCGGTCCGGGAACGGGTCGCCCACGAGCTGGACGTCATTGTGTCGATGGGCTTCTCCGGCTACTTCCTGATCGTGTGGGACCTCATCCGCTTCGCGCGGGAAAACGGCATCCGCGTCGGCCCCGGACGCGGCTCGGCCGCGGGATCGGTGGTCTCCTACGCGCTGCGGATCACCGACCTCGACCCGCTGCGTTACGGGCTCATCTTCGAGCGGTTCCTGAACCCCGGCCGCATCCAGATGCCGGACATCGACATGGACTTCGACGAGCGCCGCCGGGACGAGGTGATCCGGTACGTGGCCTCGAAGTACGGCTCGGACCACGTGGCCCAGATCATCACGTTCCAGACGATCAAGGGGAAGCAGGGGATCCGCGACGCCGCCCGGGTGCTCGGGTTCCCGGCGTCGGTGGGGGACCGCCTCTGCAAGATGTATCCGCCGGCCGTCCTCGGGCGCGAACACCCGATCGAGGAGTCGCTGAAGCTCTCCCCGGAGCTGCGCGACGCCTACGAGAAGGAGCCGGAGTCCCGCGAGATCGTCGACACGGCCCGGGCGCTCGAGGGCCTTCGGCGCGAGGACTCGGTGCACGCCGCCGGCGTCGTGATCGGCGACGCCCCCCTCGTCAATTACCTGCCGCTCAAGCTCTCGAAGGACTCGCGCGACGACTCGCGGCGCATCGTGACGCAGTTCGACATGCACGGCGTCGAGAAGCTCGGCCTGCTGAAGATGGACTTCCTCGGCCTGCGGACGCTCTCGGTCATCGAGGACACCCTCGGGCACCTGCGGCGGCGCGGGATCGAGCTCGACATCGACCATGCGGCGCTCGACGACGCCGCCGTGTACGCGATGTTGTGCCGCGCCGACACGACCGGCGTGTTCCAGATGGAGTCCCCGGGGATGCGCCAGCTGATCAAGGCGCTCGAGCCCGACCGGTTCGAGGACATGATGGCGCTCGTCGCGCTCTACCGGCCGGGGCCGCTCAGCGCGGGGATGCACACGGAGTACGCGGAGCGCAAGCACGGTCGCAAGCCCGTCGCGTTTCCCCACGAGGACCTGCGCGACATCCTGGAGGCGACGTACGGGATCATGGTCTACCAGGAGCAGGTCATGCAGATCGCGGTTCGCATGGCCGGGTACTCGATGGCCGAGGCCGACATGCTCCGGCAGGCGATGGGCAAGAAGATCCGAGCCAAGCTGATGGTCCACAAGGAGACGTTCATCCAGGGCTGCGTCGACAACGGCTACCAGGCCAAGCTCGCGAAGGAGATCTTCGAGCTGATGGAACCGTTCGCCGATTACGGGTTCAACGCTTCGCACGCTTGCGCGTACGGCTACGTGGCGTACCAGACCGCGTACCTGAAGGCGCACCACCCGGTGGAGTACATGTCGGCCGTCCTCACGAGCGTGAAGGACGACAAGGACCGCAAACCCTTCTATCTGAACGCGTGCCGGCTCATGGGGCTCGAGGTGCTGCCGCCCGACGTGAACGAGTCCGAGCAGGACTTCGCGCCGGTCTCGAGCGGGGAGCCCAAGATCCGCTACGGGCTCTCCGCCGTGCGCAACGTGGGCGGCGGCGCCGTGCAGCAGATCCTCGACGCCCGGACGGCGAAGGGCACCTTCCTGGGCTACGCGGACTTCTGCCGCAAGGTCGATCCCGGCGTCCTGACGAAGCGGCTCCTGGAGAGCCTCATCACCGCCGGTGCGTTCGACTCGCTCGACTACCGGCGGCGGGCCCTGCTCGAGAACCAGGACAAGGTGTCGGCGCCGATCTCGGCGGAGCGCAAGGCCGAGGCGGCGGGCCAGTTCTCGCTGTTCGGCGGCGGCGACCAGGCCGCGACGGAGGTCGACGAATCGGTGCTGCGCGGCGACGAGTTCGACAAGCCGACGCTGCTGCGGCTGGAGAAGGAGGTACTCGGGCAGTTCGTGACCGACCATCCGCTCCTCGCGGTGAAGGACGCGCTCGCCGCGCAGACCGACATGGAGCTGTCCGACGTCGGCAACCTCGGCGACGGGGACCTCGTCCGGGTCGGGGGGATCGTCGCGTCGGTGGCCCGGAAGTTCACGAAGAAGGGCGACCCCTTCGCGCAGTTCCGCCTCGAGGACCTCACCGGCGGCGTCACGGTCATCGCGTTCCCGAACGTCTACGAGCAGGTGCCCGACCTCATCGAGACCGACGCGATCGTCCTCGTCGTCGGGCGCGCCGACCTTCGCGGCCGCGAGCTGCAACTGCGCGCCGTCGAGGTGAGCGAGCCGGACCTCGGCGCCGGGCGCGGCAGGGACTCGAGCGCCGTCCTGCAGGTCGACGTCGCCGCGGCGAGCTGCACGCGGGCGACGATCGCGAAGCTGAAGGAGCTGCTCGGTGCGCACCCGGGGCGTTCGCCGGTCCGCGTGCGGTACCTGGCCGCCCAGGGCGTCACCCCGCTCGACGTCGGCACCTTCCGCGTCGACCCGGGGGCCGGGCTCCTGTCGGAGCTCCGCACGCTCCTCGGCCACGACGCGGCGACGGTGCTCACCGCCGAGTCCCGGCGGGGCGAGCGAGTGGTGGCCATCCCGGATCCGGCCGGGGCCCGCGCCTAGCCGGACTAGGCTGACGGCGTGGCGTTCGAGGTCATCCCCGCGATCGACGTGTCGGCCGGCCGTCTCGTCCGGATGTCCGCGACGGGGAGCGTGCCGGTCGAGACGTTCGGCGGCAGCCCGCTCGATGCGGCCAGGGCGTACGCGGACGCCGGCGCGCCTCGGTTGCACGTGGTCGACGTCGACCTCGCGGCGACCGGGCGGCCGGACAACCTCGGGGTCCTCGAGTCGATCGCTGGGCTCGGGGTCCCCGTCCAGGCCAGCGGCGGCGTCGCGTCGCCGGACCAGATCGCCGCGCTGCTGTCGGCGGGAGCGGGACGGGTCGTGGTGGGGTCGGCGGCGCTCGCCGATCGCGGGGCCACCGAGCGGATCCTGCGCGAGCACGGCGAGCACGTGGTCGTCGGGATAGAGGCGGACGGCCCGGCGATCCGGCCGCGAGCTGCAGGATCGCCGGAGCTCTCGCTCTGGGACACGCTCGGATGGCTCGCCACGCTCGACGTCCCGCGCTACCTGTTCACGGAGCTCGCTCGGGTGGGCGAGCTCGGGGGTCCCGACCTCGACGGGATCTGGGCGCTCGCGACGCACACGGAGCGACCCGTCGTCGCGGCGGGCGGGATCCGGTCTGTGGACGACGTCCGGGCGGTCGCGAGGCTCGGCGGAACGGTGGAGGGCGTGACGATCGGGCGGGCCCTTGTCGAGGGGTTGGACCTCGCCGAGGCGATCCGGGCCACCGCGTAGACTTCCGCTTCCCATGGGCTTCCTCACCGAGGTCGTCGAGCGCGTTCGCGGCCGCCTCGAGCGGGCCCCGCTCGACGAATCCGCGCTCATGGCCCTCGCGATGCGGCTCCCACCCCCCCGCGCGTTCGCGGAGAAGCTCCGTTCGGCACCGGCCCCGGCGGTGGTCGCGGAGGTCAAGCGGTCGTCCCCGTCGGCGGGCAGGATCGCGGAGGTGAGCGCCGTCGATCGGGCCCGCGCCTACGAACGCGGCGGCGCCGTGGCCGTGTCCGTCCTGACGGAGTCCGAGCACTTCGACGGGAGCCTCGCCGACCTGCACGCGGTGCACCTGGCCGTCGAGCTCCCGGTCCTGCGGAAGGACTTCCTGGTGCACCCCTCCCAGGTGATCGAGTCCCGGGTCCACGGCGCGGACGCCGTCCTGCTCATCGCCGCGGCGCTGACGGAGCCGGAGCTGAAGGCGATGCTCGCCGCGGCGGGCGATCTCGGCCTCGGCGCGCTGGTCGAGACGCACTCGGAGGCCGATCTCGACAAAGCACTCGCCACCGAGGCCGAGGTCGTCGGGGTGAACGCCCGCGACCTCGAGACGCTCGAGGTCGACCCCGGCCGCGGGCTGGCCCTGCTCGGCAGCGTTCCGGCGGATCGCGTCCGGGTCTTCGAGAGCGGGATCGCCACCCGCGACGACGTCGAGCGCGTGACGGGCGCCGGAGCGACGGCCGTGCTGGTCGGCGAGGCGCTCATGCGCGCCGCGGACCCGGAGGCGGCCCTCCGCGCGCTTCGGGGGGAGCCGTCGTGAGCGCGCGGCTCGTCGCCGGGCCGGACGCGCGCGGCCGGTTCGGCCGGTTCGGCGGGCGCTACGTCCCGGAGGTGCTCGTCCCCGCGCTCGATGAGCTGTCGGGCGCGTGGACGGAGCTTCGCGACGACCCGCGGTTCCGGGGTGAGCTCGACGCGCTCCTTCGCGACTACGTCGGCCGCCCATCGGCGCTCACGTTCGCCACCCGGTTGTCGGAGGAGCTCGGCTACCGGATCTGGCTCAAGCGCGAGGACCTCAACCACACGGGGGCCCACAAGATCAACAACACGCTCGGTCAGGTGCTGCTCGCCCGGCGGCTCGGCAAGGCCCGGATCATCGCGGAGACCGGCGCCGGGATGCACGGCGTCGCCACCGCCACCGCGTGCGCGCTCTTCGGCCTGCCCTGCGTCGTCTACATGGGCGAGGAGGACACGGTCCGCCAGGCGCCGAACGTCGCGCGGATGCAGCTGCTCGGCGCCGAGGTGGTCCCCGTCACCTCGGGCAGCCGGACGCTGAAGGACGCGATGAACGAGGCGATGCGGGACTGGGCGGCAACGGTTCGCGACACGCATTACGTCATCGGCTCCGTCGCGGGGCCGCACCCGTTCCCGGTGATGGTCCGCGAGCTCCAGCGCGTGATCGGGGAGGAGGCGAGGGCCCAGCTCCTCGAGCGCGAGGGCCGGCTCCCGGACGCCGTCGTCGCCTGCGTCGGGGGCGGCAGCAACGCGATGGGCATCTTCGCGGCCTTCGTCGGCGAGCCCGAGGTTCGCCTCGTCGGCGTCGAGGCGGGAGGGCGCGGGGACGCGCCCGGGGAGCACTGCCGGTCGCTCACGCTCGGCGAGCCGGGGGTCCTTCACGGCTCCTTCTCCTACCTGCTCCAGGACGCCGACGGACAGGTGCTCGGGTCCCACTCGATCTCGGCCGGGCTCGACTATCCGGGCGTCGGGCCCGAGCACTCCTTCTTGAAGGAGTCCGGGCTCGCCGAGTACGTGGCGGCGTCCGACGAGGAAGCCCTCGCGGGGTTCCGGGCGCTCGCGCTCCTCGAGGGGATCCTGCCGGCGCTCGAGCCGGCCCATGCCGTCGGGTGGCTGCTCTCCCGACCGTTGCCGGAGGGGTCGATCGTCGTCGTGAACGTGTCGGGCCGCGGCGACAAGGACCTCGAGACCGTCCGGGCGGCGCTCGGACCCGGCGCGGGAGTCTGATGCCGGAGCTCGAGGCCGCGCTCCGGGCCCGCCGAGACGCCGGCGGGCGCGCCTTCGTCCCCTACGTGACCGGCGGCCTGAAGGCCGTGGACGCCGAGCTGCTGCGGGGGCTCGCGGATGCCGGCGCCGACGCGATCGAGGTCGGGATCCCGTTCTCCGATCCCGTGATGGACGGCGGGGTCATCCAGGAAGCCTCCCGGTTGGCGCTCGAGGCGGGCACCCGGCCGGAGGACGTGCTCGCGATCGTGCGGGAGGCGGCCGTGCCGGTGCCGGTCGCGGTGATGACGTACTTCAACCCGGTGCTGCACCGGGGCGTGGGCAGGTTCCTCGAGGAGGCGCTCGACGCGGGCGTGTCGGGGCTCATCGTCCCCGACCTGCCCGTGGACGAGGCCGACGAGATGGTCGCGGCGTGCCGGGTCGCGGGGATCGCGGCCGTCCTGCTCGCGGCCCCGGGGTCCGCGGAGGCCCGGCTGCGGGCGATCGCGGCATCGGCCGGGGGGTTCGTGTACTGCGTGGCGACCTACGGCGTCACCGGCGAGCGCGAGACGCTGGCCGGCAGCGCCGAGGATCTGGTCGCCGGCCTTCGGCCGCTGACCGACCTGCCGCTGCTCGTCGGGGTCGGGATCGGGACCCCGGAGCAGGCCCGGCAGGCCTGCGCCTTCGCCGACGGGGTGATCGTGGGGAGCGCCCTGGTCCGGCACCTCGTGGCCGGCGAACCGGAGGTTGCGCTCGAGCTCGCCCGGGCCTTTCGCGTGGCGATCCGCGCCTGAGGCATCTCGGGCGAGGCCGCCTTGCGTACACACTGACCGATGGGGCAGGTGACTGGCGGCGGGCGGATGTGGTACCAACCACCCGTACGTGGCAGGAGGGGGGCCCGCCTCATCGCAGACTCCGATGCCTGCCGACGTCTATACGGTCCACGGACCGGAGGGGGGATTCGATGAGGAAGCGCAGGTTCTTCGCGCTGTTCACGATGCTCGCCGCACTCACCCTCGTCGCCGCTGCGTGCAGCAACGACGAGGACGGGGGCGCGGGCACGACCGGCGCCACGGGCACGACGAGCGCCACGGGCGCCACGGGCGGAGCCGTCGACTGTGCCGCGGACGAGTTCGGCTGCGTCGAGGTCGCGGCCGGCGAGCCCATCCTGCTCGGGGGCATCCTGACGATCAGCCAGGACACGGCCTACCTGGGCACCGACAGCCAGCACGGGGTCGAGCTCGCGATCGACTACCTCGACCAGACCTTCGACGCGACGCCCGGCCAGCTGCTCGGGCACGACGTCGAGTTCCAGGTGGAGGACGAGACCGGTACGACCGGCGTCTGCTCCGCCGACGGCGGCCAGGCCGCGGCGACGGCGATCGCGGCGGTTCCGAACGTCGTTGCGGTGATCGGGAGCAGTTGCTCGAGCGCGGCGCTGGGCGTTGCCGACACGATCCTGTCGGACAAGGGGATCCTGCTGGTCTCTCCGTCGAACACGAACCCGGGTCTGACGTCGGAGGAGGCGCACCAGCCCTTCTACGCGCGGACGGCCCACAACGACAAGATCCAGGGCGCCATCGTTGCCGAGTTCGTCTACAACGAGCTGGGGCTCACCACGGCGGCCACGATCAACGACGAGAGCCCGTATGCGGATGGTCTCGCGACCGCGTTCCGCGAGAACTTCGAGGCGCTCGGCGGAACGATCACCGCGATCGAGCAGGTGACTAGCGACGAGACCGACCTCGGTCCGGTGCTCACGAGCATCGCCCAGGGCAAGCCCCAGGCCGTCTACGGCCCGAACTTCCCGCCGGTGTGCGGGCTGACGCTGCTGCAGGGTGCCGACATCTTCCCGGCGGGCACCGTCTTCCTGGGTTCGGACGGCTGCTTGGAGAGCTCCTTCATCGACCAGGTGGGGGATCCGGCCGCGGACTACTACGCGTCCTCCCCGGACACGACCGCCTTCCAGGGCGGGGACTTCTACGCGAACGAGTACTCGCCCGCGTACAAGGAGCAGTTCGGCACGCAGACGTCGGTGTTCAACGCCCACGCGTTCGACGCGGCGAACATCCTGTTCGACGCCATCGAGGCCACGGCGGTGGACGACGGCAGCGGCAACCTGACGATCCCCCGGACCGCGCTGAAGGACGCGCTCTTTGCGACCAGCGGATACCAGGGCATGACCGGGGTCATCACCTGCACCCCGCTCGGCGACTGCGCCACCGACGTCACGATCGGCGTCTTCCTGTACCCGAACTGGCCGGTCGACGGCGGACAGGATCCGACCGACCCGGTCTATTCGGACACCAAGAGCCTGGCAGACGTCATCTAGTTCAGAGACTCACGGGAAGCTGTGGGTGGGCCATCGGCCCACCCACAGCGCCGTTTGGTGCTGATGGACTAGGCTCCGCAAGCGATGCGCACGGCGACCCCGCAAACCGCACGAGGGGCCCAGCTCGGTCGGTTCGAGCGACTGCCGTGGCGAACCATCATCCTCGTCACGTTGTCGATCCTGATCGTCGCGGTGGTCGCGATCGGCGCGTTCAAGACGCTGACCCTGCCGGTGGACCAGCGGTATTCGGCGGGCGCGTGGCGGGACTTCATCATCCTCGGCATCGCCCAGGGTGCGATCTACGCCCTCATTGCCCTCGGGTACACCCTCGTGTACGGCATCCTGCGGATGATCAACTTCGCGCACGGCGAGGTCTTCATGTTCGGCGCCTTCGCCGCGTTCTTCTTCTCGGACGCGTACGAGGCAAGCGGCTTTCTCGATCGGCACCCGATCCAGGCGATCGCCATCCTGTTCCTCGTGGCGATGCTCACCTCGATGGGCGTGGCGCTCCTGCTCGAGCGGGTCGCCTACCGCCCACTCCGCAACGCGCCGCGCCTCGTGCCGCTCATCACCGCCATCGGCGCGTCGCTGTTCCTCCAGAACAGCGCACGCGGGTTCTTCGGCGCCCAGACTCGTGGGTTCGGCGTGCCCGCCGCCCTCGACGGGTCGTGGACGATCCTGGGCCTCACGATCGATCGGATGCAGGTGGTCGTCTTGGTGACGGTGGCGGCGTTCGTCGCGCTGCTCTCCCTGTTCATCGCCCGAACCAAGACCGGGAAGTCCATGCGGGCGGTTGCGGCCGACAACGAGATCGCCAGCCTCATGGGGATCAACGTCGATCGCGTGATCGTCACCACCTTCGCGATCGGTGGATTGCTCGCGGGGGTCGCGGCCGTGTTGTTCGGGATGACGTTCGAGGTCGTGAACTACACGATGGGCTTCCGGCTGGGCATCGCCGCCTTCACGGCCGCCGTCCTCGGCGGCATCGGCAGCATCCGCGGAGCGGCCCTCGGCGGCATCTTGCTCGGGCTCATGCAGTCGCTCGGCCCCGCGCTCATCCTGACCGGATACGAGATCCCGTCCCCCTTCCAGCTCAAGGACGCGTTCACCTTCCTGGTCCTGGTCCTGGTGCTCATCTTCCGTCCGGCCGGGCTCCTGGGCTCGGGCGAGGCCGAGAAGGTCTGACGATGGCGACTCCTCGGGTGTCGGTCGTCCGCGCCGGGCTGATCGGGGCGGCCGTCTGCGTCTACCTCGCGTTGGTCGGGCTGTTTACGCGATTCGTGGACCTCGAGCTGGTCGGCGAACCGGTGACCTTCAGCCGGATCCTGGTCGTCGCCCCCGCGATCCTCGCCGCGTACGTGGTAACCCGCCCTCGGGTCGTGGCGGGGGAGCGGTCCGCCCCGTCTCTCGGCGATGGGCTCGTCGCCGGGACCCTCACGGGGGCGATCGTCGGGATCGGGTTCGCCGCCGCGGTGGGGTTCGCGGACGCGTTCGGCGTCGACCGCATCCGCGAGGTGTTCACCAACGTCACGGAGCCGTTGATCGATTTCCTCACGTTCGGCCGCGGCGTCCCGGCCGGGCTGGTGCCCCTCGTCGTGGCGTGCGCGACCGGAGGGCTGGTCGGTGGCTTCGCGCGAACCGCTCCGAATGCGATCCGGAGGCCGGCGACGGTCGGAGTCACGGCCGTGATCGTTCTCGGGCTGCTGCAGCGGATCGTGCCGATCATCCTCGTCGAACTCGGCATCGGGGCCGACTGGCTGTACAGCCCGGTGACCAGGGGCCTCACGTGGCTCGGAGCAGCGCTGATCTTCGCGGTCGCCGCCGCGGCCGACTACGTTTGGCGTCGGGGGGGCGATCGTACCCGCCGGCGGGTGCGGGCACAGATGCGAGGAGCAGCCCGCGACCAAGATGGCCCTCCTGATCGTGACGCTCGCCGTGCTGGTGTTGCTGCCCCTTCTCCTCGGCACGGTGATCTCCGAGGTCCTCGGGCAGGTCATGGTCTTCATCCTGCTCGGCCTTGGGCTCAACATCGTTGTGGGGTACGCGGGCCTCCTGGACCTCGGGTACGTGGCGTTCTTCGCCTTCGGCGCCTACGCAACGGGCGTTCTCACCGGCGCGATGTTGAACACCACGTCCGGAGCGGCCGAGCCCGTGCTCTCCGCGCATCTGAGCTTCTACGTGGCGGTGTGGATCGTTGCGCTGCTTGCCGCCGGCTTGGGACTCTTGATCGGCGCTCCGGTCCTGCGCCTACGCGGGGACTACCTCGCGATCGTTACCCTTGGCCTTGGCGAGATCGTCAGCATCATCACCGCGTCGAGATGGGCGCAGCCCCTTATCGGCGGTCCCCAGGGGATGCGGGGCGTGACGAACGCGGAACTCTTCGGGCTCGACTTTCAGAAAGACCCGCAACACTTCTACTATCTCGCGCTCGCGTTCGTGCTCCTCGCGGCGTTCGTCTCCTGGAGACTCTCCGTCTCGCGGGTGGGACGTGCCTGGAATGCAATGCGCGAAGATGAGCAGGTGGCCGACGCGATGGGGATCAGCACCATCCGGTACAAGCTCTTGGCCTTTGCTATGGGAGGCGCGATCGGATCCCTCGGAGGCGCGCTGTTCGCCGTGAACATCGGCTCGCTCACGCCGGCGAGCTTCACGATCCTGATCTCCATCACCGCGCTGGCGGTGGTCATCCTCGGCGGCCTCGGGAGCATTCCGGGGGTGGTTGTCGGCGCCCTGGTGCTGATCGGTCTGCCGGGACTCCTCCGGGAGTTCGAGGAGTACCGGCTGCTGATCTACGGCGCGGCCCTCGTGGCGATCATGATCCTGCGCCCGCAGGGCCTCGTGCCCAACGTCAGGAGGAGCCGCGAGCTCGCGGACGAGGAACGTTCACAGGACGCGTGGGGCAGGGACGCCGTGGGCGAGGCCGAGGCCTTGGCCGCCGTGGTGCCGGGCGGGTCGCTCGGCGGAGAGCCGGAGGACCTCGAGTGAACGAACCCACACATCTGCTGGAGCTCGCCGGCGTCGCCAAGAGCTTCGGCGGTCTCTACGCGCTGTCGGGGCTTGACCTGTACGTCGACGAGGGAGAGATCGTCTCGGTTATCGGTCCGAACGGTGCTGGCAAGAGCACGATGTACAACGTCGTGACCGGGCTGTACGCACCCGACGATGGCGACGTTCGGTTCCGCGGCGACAGCATCGTCGGTCTCGCCCCGAACCGCATCACGCGGCTCGGCATCGCGCGGACATTCCAGACCGTCCATCTCTTCCCGAACATGACGGTGTTGGAGAACGCGATGGTCGGCCAGCACTGCCGGGGCCGCTCGGGCGTCCTGGGCGCGGTGCTGCGCCTCCCGGGCACGCGCCGAGAGGAGGAGCGGATCCGCACGCGCGCACGGGCGAGCCTGGAGTTCTTCGGTTCGCGGCTTGCCGGATACCGGCAGGACCAGCCGGCGTTCGTCCTGTCGTATGCGAATCGGCGTCGTCTGGAGATGGCCCGGGCGCTCGCGACCGACCCGGCGCTGGTCATGCTGGACGAGCCCACGGCCGGGATGAACCCGCGGGAGACGCTCGAGCTTCGCGATCACATCGTGCGGATGCGGGACGAGCTCGGCCTCACCGTCCTGGTGATCGAGCACGACATGCGCGTCGTCAAGGGCGTCTCCGACCGGGTGATCGCGCTCGACTACGGGCGGAAGATCGCCGAGGGTTCCTACGAGGTCGTCGCCAACGACCCGCAGGTGATCGAGGCGTACTTGGGCACGAAGGCCGTCGGATGAGCGACGAGCGCCGGGGCGAGGATGCTCCGATCCTGGCCGGCCTATCGGGGGACGGCGGCACCGATCACCGGCCGATCCTCGAGATGCGCAACGTGAGCACGCACTACGGCCTCGTCTCGGTCCTGCGCAACGTCAACGTCGAGATCTTCGCGGGCGAGATGGTCTGCCTCCTCGGGGGGAACGCCAGCGGCAAGACGACCACGCTCAAGACCATCCTCGGCTACGTGAAGCCCTCCGAGGGCGAGGTGTTCCTCGACGGCGAGACGGTCAGCGGGTTGCCGACGAGCGAGATCGTCGGGCGGGGGATCTCGATGGTCCCGGAGAACCGTCGCCTGTTCGCGAACATGACCGTGTCGGAGAACCTCGACCTCGGCGCCTATCAGCGCCGGGACAAGGCCAAGATCGCCCAGGACCGCGAGCAGGTCCTCGAGACGTTCCCCCGGGTCCGTGAGCGCCTCAAGCAGAAGGCGGGGACGCTCTCGGGTGGCGAGCAGCAGATGGTGGCGATGAGCCGCGCGCTCATGGCCGACCCGAAGGTGCTGCTCATGGACGAGCCGTCGATGGGGCTCGCGCCGATCCTCGTCGAGCAAGTCTTCGAGATCATCCAGCAGATCCGGAGCCTCGGCCGCACCGTGTTCGTCGTCGAGCAGAACGCCAACATGGCCCTGTCGATCGCCGACCGCGGGTACGTCATCCAGACGGGGCAGGTCGTGCTCGCGGACAGCGCGCAGAACCTGCTCAACAACCCCCTCATGCGGGAGGCCTACCTCGGGGAGCTGTGAGTGGCCGCCCCGGTGATCGACGCGGACGCCCTCGCCCGGCTGCTCCCGATAGGCGCGGCGATCGATGCGCTGGAGCGGGCATTCGTGTCCGTTCCGCTGCCGCAGGCGCCGCCGCGAGCCCACGTCGAGACCGAGAGCGGAACCCTCCTGTTGATGCCGGCGCACGGCCCACAGGGCGTCGGCGTCAAGCTCGTGACGGTGACGCCGGACAACCCCGACCGGGGGCTGCCCCTCGTCCAGGCGACGTACGCGCTCTTCGACGCCTCGACGCAGGCGCCGATCGCGATGCTCGACGGCGCCGCGCTCACCGCCCTGCGAACGGCGGCGGTGAGCGGCCTGGCCACGCGATACCTCGCGCGCGCGGACGCACGCCGTCTCGTGCTGTACGGCGCGGGGGTTCAGGCGCGCGCTCATCTCGATGCGATGTGCGCGACGCGGCCGATCGAGGAGGTCGTCGTCGTGTCCCGGGGCCGGGCGCGCGCCGAGGCCCTCGCGGCCGACGCCGGGGGGCGAGGCCTGCGCGCGTCGGTGGGGGAGCCCGGCGCCGAGCGCGACGCCGACCTCGTCTGCACCTGCACGACGAGCACGGTCCCGGTGGTTGCGGGCTCGGCGCTCGCCGAAGGGGCCCACGTCAACGCGGTCGGCGCCTACACCACGGCGATGCGCGAGCTCGACGCCGAGGCGGTGCGCAGGGCCCGCGTCGTCGTCGAGACCCGCGACGCGGCCGCAGCGGAGGCCGGCGACCTCGCGCTCGCCATGGCGGAGGGCGCGATCGGCCCCGACCACGTGGTCGCGGACCTCGCGGAGGTCGTAGGCGGAACCGTCGTCCGCACATCGGAGGCCGACGTGACGTTGTTCAAGTCGGTCGGCGTCGCCTTCGAGGACCTGATCGTCGCCCGGGCTGCCGTCGACCGCCTCGGGGCATGAGCCGGACCGCCGACGTCGTCGTGGTCGGCGGCGGCGTCGTCGGCGCGAGCGGCGCGTATCACCTCGCGGCGGCCGGCGCCGGCCGCGTGCTGCTGCTCGAGCGCGCGGATCGGCTGGCGGCCGGCTCGACGGGCGCGTGCGCGGGCGGGTTCCGGTGCCAGTTCTCGAGCGAGGTCAACATCCGCCTGTCGCTCGCGAGTGTCCCGATGATCACCGGATTCACGCGGGAGCACGGGCTCCCGCTCGACGTCGTGCAGGACGGCTATCTGTTCCTCGTTCGCGACGAGGACGCGTGGGCCGGGTTCGTGGCGGCCAACGAGCTCCAGCGCGCGCTCGGCGTCGAGGCGGAGCTCCTGTCGCCGGTGCAGGCGGCCGAGCTCGCGCCGGGTATCGAGGGGGAGGGAATCGTGGGAGCGGCCTACGGCCCGAGGGACGGGATCGCCGACCCATCGGGGCTGACGCAGGGATACGCGACGCTCGCGCGGCGCGCGGGAGCAGAGATCGAGCTCGACGCCGAGGTCGAGTCGGTGCTCGTGCGCGACGGGGCCGTTCGCGGTGTCCGGACCTCCGGCGGGCAGGTGGAATCGCCGATCGTCGTGAACGCCGCGGGTCCGTGGGCGGGGCGGCTCGCGGCGACGGCGGGCGTCGAGCTCCCATTGGAGCCGATCCCGCGCCACGTGCTCGTCACGGGGGCGTTCCCGGGCATGCCCGACCGCCGGACGCTCGTCATCGACGCGGTGAGCTCGTTCTACTTCCACCGCGAGGGCGCCGGGGTGCTCATGGGCATGGGCAGCCCGACGGAGCGGCCGAGCTTCGACACCGCGCCGGACGAGCGGTTCGTCGCCGAGGAGCTGCTGCCGACGGCGGTTCGCGTCTTCCCGCCGCTCGAGGCGGCCTCGATCGAGCACTCGTGGGTCGGCCTGTACGAGATGACGCCCGACCGGCACCCGATCATCGGCGAGGCCCCCGGCGTCCGGGGGTTCATCCTGGCCAACGGGTTCAGCGGCCACGGGTTCCAGCACGCGCCGGTGGTGGGCAAGCTCCTCGCCGAGCTGATCGTGGACGGCGCCGCGAGGACCGTGGACATCTCGGGGCTCGGTCTGGAGCGCTTCGCGTCGGGAGACCTCGTGCGGGAGGGTCACGTGGTCTAGCGGTGCCGGGGGCGGGATTTGAACCCGCACGCGCTTGCGCGCAATGGCTTTTGAGGCCATCGTGTCTGCCGTTCCACCACCCCGGCGTCGCGAGCAGTGTACGGCCCCGCATCCTCGCGGCTCGGAGCTTCGGTGTCGCCGCGTAGACTCGCCGTTCGTCCCGCCCGAAGGAGGACGACGACGCGTCGGTGGCTGTTGCTCGGGATCACGTTCGCGCTCCTCGCCGCGGGGTGCGAAGCGTCGGCGCCGGCCGCCCCCGGCCCCGGTTCCCCCTCGGACCCGGCGCCCGCGTCGGCATCCCCGACGCCGACCGCCGCGATCTCGGTCGCCTTCGTCCAGGACCTCTCGCCCGAGGGAGCGCCGGAGGCGACGCTCCCGAGCCTCGAGGCCGTCCAGCTCGCCTTCCTGGCCGCCGCCCTTGAGGCCGATCCCCTGGCGGTCGACGTCGTCACGTTCGACACCCGGGGGGATCCCGCCACCCTGCCCGAGATCGCCGCTCGGATCTCGGGCGATCCGACCTTCGTTGCCGCGATCGTCGCGCCGGATCTCACGGATCAGGTCGGGCTCGCGGGTCCGCTCACCTCCGCCGGGGTCCCCGTGCTGAGCCTGTCCGCCCGGGGCACGATCGCCGATGCCCCTCCGGGAACCTGGCTGCGACTGGTCGCGCCGGTCGACGCGCAAGCGCGTGCGCTCGTCGGCGCGGTGGGCGAGACGCGCGCCTCGCGCCGAGGCGTCTGCCTGGTCGCGGCCCCGCCCGACGGATCCACCTACGCACGCGACGTCCGGCGTCTGCTCTCGCGGTCGGAGGCGGTCGTCGAGGTCGACGACCCCGTCGATCTGCCGGCCGAGCCCTGCGGCGTCGTCGTCTGGACTGGCGGTCCGGTGGAGGGTGCCGCGATCGCGCGCGCGGTTGGCGATCGCGTCCGACTCGTCGGCGGGCCGGCGCTTCGGGATCCTCGGTTCCTGGACCTCGCGGGGGCGGCCGCGGAAGGAGCGACCGCCCTCTGCTCCTGCGCCGACGTCTCGACCTCCCTCGATCTCGCCGCCCAGCGATTCATCCAGGACTTCCAGTCCCAGTACGGCGCGGCCCCCGGCCTCTTCGCGGTGGAGGCCTGGGATGCGGCGCACCTGCTCCTGCGGGTGGTGCGAGGGAACGGTCCGACCCGCGCGGGGATCGTGGCCGGCCTCGCTTCGACGACCTCGGACGACGGCCTCGGCGGTTCGTACGCCTTCACCGGCGGCGAGCTCGCCGACCCGGAGTCGGCCACGCGCCGCTTCGTGGTGGAGGGGGGCCGCTGGATCGAGGCCTCGGCCCGGGCGTGACCTGCATTGCCCGTCCCAAGGGCCTGCTCTAGAGTGCGGCGGGGAACCAGCCGACGTCCGCGGCAACGCGGACCGCAAGGAGGGGCAGATGCGCAAGTCTTGGCGTGCGATCCTCGTGCTGTTTGCCGTGCTCGCGTTGGTCGCGGCCGCCTGCGGCAGCGACAACGGCAACGAGGGAGGAGCGACCGGCGGCGCTTTTCCGACCGGGAGCTCCGGGACCACCGGGAACGACCTCCTCGCGAAGGTCATGGCCGACGGCGTCATCCGCGTGTCCACCGACCCGGCCTACCCGCCCCAGTCATCGCTGAACCAAGACACCGGCGAGTACGAGGGGTTCGACATCGACGTCGCGACCGAGATCGCGAAGCGGCTCGGCGTTGACATCTCGTGGGAGACCCCGGCGTGGGAGCTCATCACGGCCGGCGGGTGGAACGACCGCTGGGACATGAGCGTCGGCTCGATGACCGTGACCACCGAGCGCGCGCAGGTGCTCGACTTCTCGCCCGCCTACTACTACACGCCGGCGTCGGTGGCCGTGCACACGGACAACACCACGATCAGCGACGTGACGACGGACCTCGACGGCAAGACGATCGGCGTGTGCGGGGGATGCACGTACGACCTGTTCCTGCAGAAGACGCTCGACATCCCCGGCTACACCTTCAACTTCGTGATCGATGACGCGAACATCGTCACGTACGACACGGACTCGACCGCCATCCAGGACCTGTCGCTGGGGGACGGGGCCCGGCTCGACGCCGTGATCTCGGCGCTGCCGACGCTCGAGAAGGCGATCGAGAAGGAACGCCCGATCAAGGTCGTGGGCGATCCGATCTTCTACGAGCCGCTCGCCGTCGCCTTCGACAAGGGCGCCGCGCTGGATCCGACGAGCCTCGTCGACGCGGTGGGCGCCATCATCGACGAGATGCACGCCGACGGGACGCTCACCGAGTTCTCGATGAAGTGGTACGGAGCCGACCTGACGACGACCGGCGGTTGATGCGAGGGGGGAGCCGGCGCCATGAAGACCGAGCAGGCGGGGGCCGCAACGGCACGGCCCCCCGCCGGGCGGCAACCGCCCGACCAAGGGTTCTTCGAGCGCATGTCGTTCGCGAGCGCCCGCGTGCCGTGGCGCGTGAAGCTCACGCTCGTCTGGATCGCGATCTTCGTCGTCATCGCGGTGTTCCTGACCCTCGCCGACTTGGACTGGGCCTGGATCGCCGATAACTGGACCTTCATCCTCAAGGGGCTCCCGTACACGATCATCATCGCGCTCGGCGCGATCACGCTTGCGGTGACCCTGGCCCTGTTCGGAGCGCTCGGACGGCTGTCGAGGAATCCGATCGCGTATGGCGTCACCGGGTTCTACACGTCGTTCTTCCGTGGGACGCCGCTCTTGGTCCAGCTCTTCCTGATCTACCTCGCGTTGCCGCAGATCGCGTCGGCGTTCAACAGTCCGCGCCTCACCGCCCTGTTCACGCTCACCGCCGTCCAGACGGGCATCCTCGGGCTGGGGTTGAACTACGGCGCGTACATGACGGAGATCTTCCGGGCCGGGATCCAGTCGGTCGGCCACGGCCAGGCCGAGGCCGCCGACGCGCTCGGGATGAGCTACCGCCAGAAGATGCGGCGCGTGGTCCTCCCGCAGGCGATTCGCGTGATCATCCCGCCGACCGGCAACGAGTTCATCGCCATGATGAAGGACACCGCGCTGGTGGCCACGCTCGGCGTCGTCGCGGCGCGAGCGGAGATGTTCCGGCGGGCCCAGCTCGCGGGGAAGGCCGACTTCCGCAACATGGAGGCGTTCCTGATCGCCGCCGCTTTCTACTGGATCCTGACGGCGATCTTCTCGTACTTCCAGCGGCGCCTGGAGAACCGCATGTCGAAGGGCTACGTGCGCGGCGGGGAGAGCATGGCCAGGCCCAAGTCCAAGCTGCTCTCGGGGAGCTCGGCGGGCGGCGTCGGGGGCGGCGGCATGATGGTCGAGATCCCCGAGCTCGAGGGCGGCGCCGGGCCGCCCCCTGGCGACGTGGAGGGCGGCCCCGTGCCCGACAACCCACAGGGACAACCCGGGCTCGAGCCATGATGGACCCGGGCGAGGTCGTCGTCCGGGTGGGCAACCTCCACAAGAGGTTCGGGCACCTCGAGGTGCTGAAGGGCATCGACATGGAGGTCCATCGGGGCGAGGTCGTCGTGATCTTCGGGCGATCGGGCTCGGGCAAGAGCACCTTGCTGCGGTGCGTGAACTTCCTCGAGGACCCGACGTCGGGGTCGATCGAGGTCGCCGGGATCCGGCTCGAGGGCGGACACCGCAGCCGCGGCAAGCGGGAACAGATCCGGCAGCTCCGCATCCGGGCGGGGATGGTCTTCCAGGACTTCCAGCTGTTCCCGCACATGACGGCGCGCCACAACGTCATGGAGGGCCCCATGACGGTCAAGAAGAAGAGCGAGAGCGAGGCCGAGGGTCTCGCGACGCACTTCCTCGAGCGCGTCGGGCTCGCCGACAAGGCCGACGAGTACCCGATCCGGCTCTCCGGCGGTCAGAAGCAACGCGTGGCGATCGCGCGGGCGCTCGCGATGGAGCCCGAGGTCATGCTCTTCGACGAACCTACGTCGGCGCTGGATCCCGAGCTGATCGGCGAGGTCCTGGAGGTCATGAAGACGCTCGCTACCGAGCTCCACATGACGATGATGGTGGTGACCCACGAGATGGGTTTCGCGCGCGAGGTATCGAACCGGGTCGCGTTCTTCCACGAGGGGATCGTCCTGGAAGAGGGACCGCCGTCGCAGGTGCTGGGGAACCCGAAGAATCCGGAGACCAAGCGGTTCATCGACGCCGTGCTCTGAGGGGCGTCATCGCCGGCCTTCGCAAACCGCTCGGCCACAAGGAAATGAAGACGGGCCGAGGAACCTTTGGAGCCGCTCACGCCTTCCCCATACGCGAGCGTTGTCTACTCGGTTCCCCGACCCGTCAAAAGGTGGCCCCAAGCAACCGAGCTTCCGGTCGGCCGGCGCGTTCTCCGCTTCGGGTGGCCGTCCGTTGGGCTTTCGCCCCCCGTCCCGCCCTCCTCGTCGGAGGCACATCCGCCTTCCGGTCCCGCGGCCGCTTGGGACCGGGGCGAACAGTATCGATGTGACTAGTGCGTGTCAACGCGGCGAACGCCTTGCCACGCAAGGCGACGGAGTTGACGCTGCAGGTAGCACGCGTCGTCAACATCGTGAAGAAAGAGTGACAAAGGGATTTCGCGTCGGTGTCGTCGTGCGAGCGCCCGCGTCGACGCGAGCCGGCGGAGGTCGCGTCGGTGGATCGCGCTAGGATCCGATCGACGTGTCCCCTCGCGTGAACGATCCGCCGAAACGACTCTTCCTCCTCGACGGCCACAGCCTGAGCTACCGCGCGTTCTTTGCGCTCCCGCCGAGCCTCGCGACGACGACGGGACAGGTCACGAACGCCGTCTACGGCTTCACGTCGATGCTCATCAAGCTCCTGGCCGAGGAGCGACCGGACCTGGTCGCCGTGGCGTTCGACATCGGGAAGCCCACGGTGCGGCTCGAGAAATACGCGGAGTACAAGGCCGGCCGGCCCGAGACGCCGGACGAGTTCCGCCAACAGCTCGGCCTGATCGTCGAGGTCGTGGAGACGCTGCGGATCCCCGTCATCGGCGTGGAGGGCCACGAGGCCGACGACGCGATCGCCACCCTGGCCGTGCAGGCCCACGAAGAGGGCATCGAGGCCGTCATCGTGACCGCCGACCGGGACTTCTTCCAGCTGGTGCGCCCCGGGATCATCGTCATGTTCAACGTGAAGGGGATCTCCGACATCCGCCGGTACGACGTCGACGCCGTGACCGAGCGTTTCGGCCTCCCGCCGGACAAGTACCTCGACTACGTGGCGCTGAAGGGCGATGCGTCGGACAACATTCCGGGCGTGCCGGGCGTCGGGGAGAAGACCGCCTCCAAGCTCGTGCAGGACTTCGGGTCGATCGAGGAGCTGCTCCAGCGCACCTCGGAGCTGAAGGGCAAGCTGCGCGAGTCGATCGAGGCGGCGGGCGAGCAGCTCGCGCTCAACAAGGAGCTCGCCGAGCTGCGGACCGATCTCGCGGTCGCGATCCGGCCCGAGGACTGCGTCATGGGGGAGTGGGACGTCGAGGCCGTCCGTCAGCTGTTCACCTCGCTCGAGTTCCGGACGCTGTTCGAGCGCCTGGAGGAGGTCGGGCGGAGCGCGAAGCCCGCCGTCGAGCTCGCCGAGCTGGACCTGCGGGAGGCGCCCGCGAAGGAGGTGGCCGCACTCCTTCGATCCGACGCGCCGAAGGCGGTCCGAATCCGCTCGGAGGGTGGCCGGATCACCGGCGTGGCCGTCTCCGCCGGCGGGGGGCAGGCCGCGTTCGCCGAGGTCGGCAAGCCGGCCGAGATCGCCGACGCTCTGGGGGGCGACGCTCCCAAGTGGACCCACGACGCCAAGGACACCGAGACCGCGGCCCTGTCGGCCGCTGCGGTCCTGGGCGGGATCGCGTTCGACACGATGCTCGCGGCCTATCTGCTCGACCCCGCGGCGCCGAGCTACGAGCTCTCGGCGCTCGGCGAGACCTACCTCGGTGCCGACGTCCTCGGTTCGACGACGGAGGAGACGGAGGACCAGCTCTTCGGCGACGGCTGGCATGTCCCGGCCGCGGAGGCGGCGGCCGTGGCGCTCCTCGCACCGGTCATGGCGGAGCGCCTGGACAAGGCCGGGCTCCGACGGCTCCTCGACGAGGTCGAGCTCCCGCTCTCCTCCGTCCTCGCCCGCATGCAAGCGGCCGGCGTCGCGCTCGACGTCGAATACCTGAACGGCATGGCCGAGGGCGTTCGCGACGAGATGGCGACGCTGCGCGCCGAGATCTACCGGCAGGCCGGCGAGGAGTTCAACCTCAACTCGCCGCCACAGCTGCGCGCGATCTTGTATGAGCGCCTCGGGCTCGCGCCGGGCAAGCGCACGTCGAAGGGGCAGCTCTCGACGGACGCGAGCGTGCTCGAGAAGCTGCGGGACGCGCACCCGATCGTCGACGCGCTCCTTCGGTGGCGCGAGCTCGACAAGTTGAACTCGACCTACCTCGAGGCGCTGCCGCGGCAGGTCGACCCGCGCGACGGCCGCGTGCACACGACCTTCAACCAGACCGGCGCGGCGACGGGCCGGCTGTCGAGCTCGAACCCGAACCTGCAGAACATCCCGGTTCGCGGGGAGCTCGGGCGCCAGATCCGCCGAGCGTTCGTCCCCGGCGCGAGCGAGCATGTCCTGCTGGTCGCCGACTACTCGCAGATCGAGCTCCGAATCCTCGCGCACCTCTCGGGGGACGAGGGCCTGCGCGCGGCGTTCGCGTCCGGCGCGGACATCCACACCGCGACGTCGGCCCGCGTGTTCGGGCTTCCCGAGGATCAGGTCGATCCCGCCACTCGCTCCCGTGCGAAGGCCATCAACTACGGGCTCGCGTACGGCATGAACGCGTGGGGACTCGCGTCGCGGTTGGAGATCACCACGGACGAGGCGCAGGAGTTCATCGACGCCTACTTCGCGAGCTTCCCCCAGATCCGCGAGTATCTGGACCGGCAGGTCGCGAAGGCCGCCGCCGAGGGGTTCACGGAGACGATCCTCGGCAGGCGCCGGTACATCCCCGAGCTCCAGGCGGCGAACCCGCGGGTCCGGGACATGGGCCGGCGGATGGCGCTCAACGCCCCGATCCAGGGGAGCGCGGCGGACGTGTTCAAGCTCGGGATGCTCCGCGTGGACGAAGCCCTGCGCGCGGTCGATCTCGGCTGTCGGATGCTGCTCACCGTCCACGACGAGCTCGTCTTCGAGGTTGCGATGGCTCATCTCGACGAGGCCTCGGCGCTCGTCAAGCGGGAGATGGAGGCGGCGTACCAGCTCGACGTCCCGCTGCGCGCCGACATCGGCTCGGGCCCCAACTGGGCGGAGGCCGTCCCCGCCGGGCACTAGGGGACTCGGACCCCCCAGGACGCGCTCTGTCGGCGGGGCCTGCCGGCTCGCGTTGACGGCGTTTCCGCAGGACAACTACCATCCCTGGGCCGCGCGGGCAGCTTCGCGCCCGGCGAAATCCACAAACGCCGGGGGCGCGCCGTGCGCGGCGGGAGGAGATGGTCCTGATCGAGACGACGAGCGAGACCAAGGCCGTGCCCGAGCGCGACCTGACGCCGGAGGAGCTGCGCGAGGCGATCGAGTCCTCGATCCGCGACTTCAAGGAAGGCGAGATCGTCGACGGGGTGATCGTGAAGATCGACCGCGACGAGGTCCTGCTGGACATCGGCTACAAGTCCGAGGGGGTCATCCCCGCCAAGGAGCTGTCCATCCGCCACGACGTCGACCCCAACGAGGTCGTGAAGGTGGGCGAGCACGTCGAGGCCCTGGTCCTTCAGAAGGAGGACAAGGAGGGCCGGCTGATCCTGTCCAAGAAGCGCGCTCAGTACGAGCGCGCGTGGGGCCGGATCGAGGAGGTCATGCAGTCGGGCGGCACGATCAAGGGGCCCGTCATCGAGGTCGTCAAGGGCGGCCTGATCCTCGACATCGGCCTGCGGGGGTTCCTGCCGGCCTCGCTCGTCGACCTCCGCCGCGTCCGAGACCTGCACCCGTTCGTCGGGACCGAGCTCGAGGCCAAGATCATCGAGCTCGACCGCAACCGGAACAACGTGGTCCTTTCCCGCCGCGCCTTCCTCGAGGAGTCGCAGAGCGAGGGGCGGAAGAAGTTCCTCGAGTCGCTGCAGAAGGGCGAGCGGCGCACCGGCAGCGTGTCGTCGATCGTGAACTTCGGCGCCTTCGTCGACCTCGGCGGCGTCGACGGTCTCGTGCACGTCTCCGAGCTCTCGTGGAAGCACGTCGACCACCCGAGCGAGGTCGTCGCGGTCGGCCAGGAGGTGGAGGTCGAGGTCCTCGACGTCGACCTCGAGCGCGAGCGCGTGTCCCTCAGCCTGAAGGCCACCCAGGAGGATCCCTGGAAGGAGTTCGAGCGAAAGTACTCGGCCGGCGAGATCATCGACGGTCAGGTCACGAAGCTCGTGCCGTTCGGCGCGTTCGTGCGCGTGGCGCAGGGCATCGAGGGGCTCGTGCACATCTCCGAGATCAGCGACCAGCACATCGAATCGCCCGAGTCGGTGCTCTCGGTCGGCGATCAGGTGCGCGTGAAGGTGATCGAGGTCGACGTCCCGCGTCGGCGGATCAGCCTGTCGATGCGCCAGGTCGGCGGCGCGCTTCCGACGCCGAAGGAGACGGAGATCGAGGAGGAGGCGCCTACCCCGGCACCCGCGGACGACGTGGTCGCGGACACGGCCGCTGCCGTCGAGACGGTCTCTGACGTCGTCCCCGCGGCGGACGTGCCATCGGAACCGGTGGACGCCGCCCCCGTTCCGGGAGCAGGCGCGGAAGCCGCCGGGGGCTCTCCGACGGCCGAAGCCGCACCGAGCACGGACGCTGCCGGAGGAGCCTCCCCCGGCGGAGCCGCGCCCGCGACCACCGAGCCGGCAGGCACCGAGCCGGAGACGCCCGAACCGGCGGCCGAGGAGGAGGACGTCAGCCTCGAGGCGATCCTCGAGGACCTGAAGCGGCGCGAGGGCCGTTCGGAGTAGCTCGTGCTGCTCGTCGGCCTCACCGGCGGGATCGGATCCGGCAAGTCCACCGTCGCGCGGATGCTCGAGGAGCGGGGGGCCGTGGTCTTCGACGCCGACGCGCTCGCCCGAGAAGCCGTGCGGCCGGGGACGCCGGGCCACGACGCCGTCGTCGAGCGGTTCGGCGCCAACGTCCTTGCGCCCGGCGGCGAGCTCGATCGGGAGGCGCTCGCGAGCATCGTCTTCGCCGACCCGGCCGCCCGGCGTGACCTCGAGGCCATCGTGCACCCGGAGGTCCGCCGCCTGCTCGCCGAGGGGTGTGAGGCGTATCAGGGTTCGGACCGCGTCGTCGTGTTCAGCGCCCCCCTGCTCCTCGAAACCGGCATGCACACGGCCTTCCAGATCCTCGTCGTCGTCTCGGCGCCGGAGCCGACGCAGATCGAGCGGCTGCTGCGCGACCGCGGCATGTCCGAGGACCAGGTGCGCGCGCGCATCGCCGCGCAGGCGCCCCTCGAGGAGAAGGTGGCCGTCGCCGACGTGGTCGTTGACAACGACGGGACGCTCACCGACCTCCGCGAGCGGGTCGACGAGGTGTGGAACGAGCTCCGGGCCCGCCTCGTATCCTGACCCGATGCCGTACGCCGCGGTCTTCTTCGACGCCGGAGAGACCCTGGTCCACCCCGCGCCGACGTTCCCCGACCTGTTCGCGTCGATTCTTCGCCGTGAGGGGCACGACGTCGACCCGGAGACGATCCGTTCGCGAACCCACGTCGTGTTCGACCGGTTCCGGCAGGCGGCGGAGACCAACGAGCTGTGGACGACGTCGCCCGAGCGCTCGCGGCGGTTCTGGCACGACGTCTACGCGATCTTCCTCGGGGACCTCGGCATCGCCGACGGCAACGGCCTGATCGACACCGTGTATCGCGAGTTCACCGATCTGGGGAACTACGCCCTGTTCGCGGACGTGCCCCCGGTGCTCGAGCGGCTGCGACGAGCCGGCATGGTGCTCGGCATCGTCTCGAACTTCGAGGCCTGGCTCGAGGAGCTCCTCGAGGCGCTCGGCGTTCGCTCGTCGTTCGCGGTGCGCGTGATCTCCGGCGTCGAGGGCGTCGAGAAGCCCGACCCCCGGATCTTCGAGCTCGCGATGGCGCGGGCGGGCGTCGAGCCCGCCGCGAGCGTATACGTGGGCGACAACCCGGAGATGGACGTCGACCCGGCCGCGGCGCTCGGCATGTTCCCGGTCCTGATCGACCGGCGCGACCGCCACCCGGACGCGCCGGGGGCGCGGATCACCTCGATGGCGGACCTTCCCCGGGTGCTCCGCCTGGAGCCCGGCGATGGATGAGGAGCGCCTGTACACCGTCGACGAGGCCAACGCGATGCTGTCCGAGCTGCGAGATCGCCTGGCCACGGTGCGCTCCGCGCGCCAGGCCATGCTGCGGGGCGCGGAGCTCGTGAAGGAGCGCGTCGCGGCGGACGGCGGGGGCGCGTTCGGCGGGCGCGAGTACTGGGACGCCCAGCAGGCACTGCGCGCCGAGATCGAGCGCCTGGCCGAGGAGAACATCGTCCTGCGCGATCCCGAGACGGGCCTCGTCGACTTCCCGGGCGAGCGCGAGGGCCGCCGCGTCTGGCTCTGCTGGCGGCTCGGCGAGGATCGCGTGGCCTATTGGCACGAGCTCGACAGCGGCTTCATCGGGCGGCGGCCGTTGTGAGCCGGGTCGTCGTCATGGGAGCGACCGAGGAGTCGCCGCCTCCGGGAATCGCTGCGATCGCGGACGCGATCGAGCTGCTCTTCGCCGATACCGAGCCCTCCATGGCCGCGGCGCTCCCCGGCGCCGACGTGGTGTTCGCCTGGCGGCCGCGATCCGGGCTGCTGCGTCCCACGTGGGAGCACGCCGACGCGCTGCGATGGATCCAGTCCGCCTCGGCGGGCGTCGAGGACCTGCTCTTCGAGGAGATGGTGAAGAGCCCGGTGGTCCTCACGAACGCGCGCGGGATCTTCGACGACGCGATGGCCGAGTACGTGGTCGGGCTCCTGCTGTTGTTCGCGAAGGGCCTGCCCGGCGTCCTCGAGCGCCAGCGGCGCCGCGAGTGGTTCCCGCGAGACTCGGAGCAGCTCGCCGGCAAGCGGGTGCTCGTCGTGGGCGTCGGGTCGATCGGTCACGCAATCGGGAAACGCTGCAAGGGGGTCGGGATGACGGTGCGTGGCGTCGGTACCCGCGCCCGCACCCGCGACGACGTCTTCGCCCTCGTGCACACCGCGGAGGACCTCGAGGAGGCGTGCGGCTGGGCGGACGTCGTCGTCAACGTCCTGCCGAGCACGCCGGGAACGCGCCACCGGTTCGACGACACCGTCTTCGCGGCCATGCAGCCCTCGGCGCGCTTCGTGAACGTCGGCCGCGGGAGCACGGTGGACGAGGCGGCGCTCGTCCGCGCGCTCCAGGAGGGGCGAATCGCCGGGGCGGCGCTCGACGTCTTCGAGCGCGAGCCGCTGCCCGAGGACAGCCCGCTCTGGGACCTGCCGAACGTGATCGTGTCGCCACACATGTCGGCGGACTTCGCGGGCTGGCGGGAGATGCTCGTCGAATTGTTCGTCGAGAACCTCTCGCGCTACCTTACGGGGCGACCGCTCAAAAACGTCGTCGACAAGGAACTGGGGTACGTGCCGTCGTGAGCGTCGTGGAGGTCAAGGGCCTGCGGAAGTCCTACGGGGACCTGGAGGCCGTCCGCGGTATCGACCTCACGGTGGAGGCCGGCGAGGTGTTCGCACTCCTCGGGCCGAACGGCGCCGGCAAGACGACGACCGTCGAGATCCTCGAGGGGTTCCGCGACCGCTCGGCGGGCGAGGTCCAGGTCCTCGGCCACGACCCCGCGAAGCGCGAGCGCGACCTCCGCCGGCGAATCGGCATCGTCCTGCAGTCGACCGGCGTCGACCCCTACCTGACGGTCCGCGAGACCGTCGCGCTCTACGCCGCCTACTACCCGAAGCCTCGCGACGTCGACGAGGTGGTGGAGGTCGTCGGGCTGACCGAGAAGCGGGACGCCCGCGTGATCAAGCTCTCGGGCGGGCAGCAACGGCGACTGGACGTCGCGATCGCCCTGGCGGGGGACCCGGAGCTCCTGTTCCTTGACGAGCCGACGACCGGGTTCGACCCGGGCGCCCGGCGCAACGCGTGGGAGATCGTGCGGAACCTCACCGGGCTCGGCAAGACCGTGCTGCTCACGACCCACTACATGGACGAGGCCCAGAGCCTCGCGAACCGGGTGGCCGTCATCGTCAAGGGCGAGATCGTGGCCGAGGGGCCGCCCTCGACGCTCGGCGGCCGCGACGTCGCGAGGACGCGGATCCGCTTCCAGGCGCCGAGCGCCGGGACCCTTCCCCCCATCGCCGACGGGTCCCTCCGTTCGGGCGACGGTTACGAGTTGCTGGTCGACGACCCCACGCGCGCCCTGCACGAGCTCACCGGGTGGGCGCTCGAGCAGGGGATCGAGCTGGAGGGTCTCGAGGTCACGCGGCCCACGCTCGAGGACGTCTACCTGCAGCTCACCGGCGGGGAGGTGGGCGTCGAGTGAGCGACTCGGCCCTGCTGCTCACGCAGGTCCGCGCCACCAACCGGGCCTTCTGGCGGAACCCGGCCTCGGCCTTCTTCACGTTCGCGTTCCCGCTGATGTTCCTCGTGATCTTCACGGCGCTCCTGGGCAGCGGGACGGTCGAGGTCGCGCCCGGCGTCGAGATCAACCAGAGCAGCTACTACGTCGCGGCGATGGCGGCCTTCTCGGTGATCTCGGCCACGTACACGAACCTGGCCATCGGCATCACGTTCACCCGCGACGCCGGGATCCTCAAGCGCACCCGCGGGACGCCGCTGCCGGGGTTCCTGTACCTCAGCGGCCGGGTGATCCACGCCGTGCTCGTCTCGCTGCTGCTCGTCGTGATCACGACCGCGTTCGGGGTTCTCTTCTATCAGGCCGACGTGCCGACGGGGACGCGCTTGTGGGAATTCGTGGCGACGGTGATCGTCGGCGCCATGGCGTTCTCCGCGCTCGGGCTCGCGACCACCGCGGTCATCCCGAACGCGGAGGCGGCACCCCCGATCGTGAACGCGATCATCCTGCCGCTGCTCTTCCTGTCGGGGATCTTCATCCCGCTCGGCGTGAACGCGCCCGAGTGGATGAAGGTGATCGGCAACATCTTTCCGGTGAAGCACTTCGCCGAGGCGATGATGGGCTCGTTCTTCGGATTCCCGGCGTTCGAGTGGTCCGACGTCCTCGTCGTCGCGGTGTGGGGCATCGGGGGCCTGGTGGCCGCGACGATGTTCTTCTCGTGGGAGCCGCGCCGCTAGCCCGGGTCCGATCCGGGAGGGGCCGTGCTAGGCTCCGCGCCACGCCGGGCCGCTCGCCCGCGTCGCGTTCGAACGAGGGGGTTCCAGATGCGCAAGCTGTTCGTGGTCCTCGCGACGACGGGGCTGCTGCTCGCGGCCTGCGCGTCCGACGAGCCGACCGTCGGCGGCACCGGCGCGACCGGCGGCCCGTTCCCGGGGACCGGCGCGACCACGGGCGAAACGGGCCCCAGCGGCCCGACCCCGTCCCAGCCGATCGCCGGTCCGGCGGACTGCGCGGCGGGCGAAGAGGTGCCCTACGTCAACCCAGGGCAGCTGACGATCGGCACGGACAACCCGGCGTTCCCGCCGTGGTTCTCCGGCGGCGAGACCAAGGAGCACGACTGGAAGTTCAACGACCCCTACACGGGGAAGGGATACGAGGCCGCCGTCGCGTACGCCGTGGCGGAGGCGCTCGGCTTCACCGCGGATCAGGTCACCTGGGTCGTGGCCCCGTTCAACCAAACCTACAAGCCCGGGGACAAGGACTACGACTTCGCGATCGAGCAGATCTCGTACTCGGCCAAGCGCGACGAGGCCGTCGATTTCAGCGAGAGCTACTACGACACCCAGCAGGCGGTGGTCGCCGCGAAGGGCTCGCCGGCCGCCAATGCGACCAGCGTCGCGGATCTGGCCGGGCTCACGATCGCGGCCCCGATCGGGACGACGAGCTACGACGCCATCGTCAACGACATCCCGGACGCCGAGGCGGGCTCGTACGCCACGTTGTCGGACACCGTGGCCGCGTTGAACGCCGGTCAGGTCGACGCGATCGTCGTTGACGCCCCGACGGCCTACTACCTGGCGGACCCGTTCGTGCAGGAGGTGAAGGACGGCGTCGTGGTGGGCTTGCTCGCCACGACCGGCGCGCAGGAGTACTTCGGCCTCGTGTTCGTCACCGGGAACCCGCTCGTTGCGTGTGTGAACCGGGCGATCGATCAGATCAAGGGGGATGGCACGCTCGACGCGATCCACCAGGAGTGGCTCGTCGAGAAGACGAACGTCGGCGAGGTGCCGGAGCTCACGTCCTAAGCGGCGGCGGCCGGTGGCGTCTGGAGGCGGCGGGGCTCCCGAGCTCTACCAGTACCAACCAGGGGACCCGCGCCTGCCGGACGGGGACCGCAGTTCGCGAATCCTAGGACCGCTCCATTCGGAAGGTGCCCGCGGAGTCGTGATCGCGGTCGCGAGCACGATCGTCGTCATCGCGGTGATCGTGTGGGCCGTCACCTCGTCGCCGAACTGGCCGGAGGTCAAGCACGCCTTCTTCGACCCCGAGGAGTTCAAGCGCTCGTTCCCGGACATCGCGCGGGCGTTCCTGCGAAACATCAAGTACTTCCTGATCGCCGAGGTCTTCATCCTCGCGTGGGCGCTCGCGCTCGCCGTGCTGCGGAGCCTCCCCGGCCCGGTCTTCTTCCCGCTCCGCGTGCTCGCCATCGGGTACACGGACCTGTTCCGCGGAATCCCCACGGTGCTCGTCGTGTATCTGCTCGGGTTCGGCATCCCGAGCTTGGGGCTGCCTGGGGTGCCGAACAGCGCCGCGTTCTGGGGCGTCGTGGGCCTGATCCTGTCGTACTCGGCCTACGTCGCGGAGGTCTACCGGGCCGGGATCGAATCCGTGCATCCGAGTCAGGCCGCATCCGCGCGGTCCCTCGGGCTGTCGAGGTGGAAGAGCCTGCGGTTCGTGATCATCCCGCAGGCCATCCGTCGGGTGATCCCGCCGCTTCTGAACGACTTCATCGGCCTGCAGAAGGACACAGCGCTCGTCGCGTTCGTCGTCGCCATCCCGGAGGCCTTCAAGCAAGGGCAGATCTACCAGGCTGCGGACTTCAACTTCACCCCGCTCCTCGGCGTCGCCCTGTGCTTCCTGATCATCACGATCCCCTTGACCCGCTTCACGGACGTTCTCATCGAGCGGCAGCGGCAACGACGGCAGGCGGGAGGCGGTCTGTGATGAGCGCCGCGGCCGCGCTCGTCGTCGAGGGCCTGCACAAGTCCTTCGGCAAGCTCGAGGTGCTCCGCGGCATCGATCTCGTGGTCGACGAGCACGAGGTCGTCTGCCTGATCGGTGCGTCGGGCTCGGGCAAGTCGACGCTTCTGCGATGCGTCAACCTGCTGGAGCCGATCGACCGAGGCAGAGTCCTGATCGAGGGACAGGAGATCACGGCCCGCGGCGTCGATGTGAACTCGATCCGGCAGCGGGTCGGGATCGTGTTCCAGGCGTTCAACCTGTTCCCTCACATGACCGTCATTCGCAACGTCACGCTGGGCCCGACGGAGGCACGCGGGATGTCGAAGGAGGACGCCGAGTCGAATGGGACCGCGCTCCTCGCGCGATTCGGGCTCGCGGACAAGCGCGACGACTACCCGGACCGGCTCTCGGGCGGACAGCAGCAGCGAGTGGCGATCGTGCGCGCGCTCGCGATGAGACCGGACATCTTGCTGCTCGACGAGGTGACGAGCGCCCTCGATCCCGAACTCGTCGCCGAGGTGCTGAACGTCATCCGCGAGCTCGCTTCCGGCGGCATGACGATGGTCATCGCGACGCACGAAATGGGGTTCGCGCGCGACATCGCGAACCGCGTGTGCTTCCTGGACGAGGGGGTCATCCTGGAGGAGGGCCCGCCGCAACAGATCTTCACGTCTCCTCGCGAGGAGCGAACCCAACGATTCCTCCAGAGCATCATCGAAGCCGGCCGGATGTAATCGGGGGAACCGGCCGGGCAAGCGCGTCGAATGGGCGTCGACATGTCCGTTCTCCTCGCCGACCGCCGGCGACCGCCGCGCCGCTGGCCGTGGTTCGCGCTCGCCGGGGCGCTCGCGTCGCTGCTGCTGGTCGCCTGGCTCGCGCGCCCTGCGCCGACGACCTCCACCTCCTCCGTCCCCGAGGGCTGGGCGCGATACCGAGGCCCCGACGGAACGTTCGCCGTGGTGGGGCCGCAGGGCCCGAGCCTCACGGCGGTCGACTCCGAGATCGGACCGGCGCACGAGGTTCAATTCGCGGCCCCGCAGGGTCAGGTGATGGGACTGGAATGGGTGGACGTCGCGCCCGCGGCGGTCGCCGGCCGGAGCGAGGACGATCTGCTGCGCGCGTGGGCCAATGGCCTCGTCGCGGATCTAGGCGGCGTCCTCGACGAACAGGACCTGCTGCGCGCCGGCGAGCATCCGGGCGTCGGCCTGCGCCTGGAGAGCGGCGGCCGCTGGGTCTACGTCCGGGTCTTCACGAGCGGCGCCCGGCTCTACGAGGTCGCGGCGGTCGTGCCGACCTCCGCACCAGCCGCCGACCGGACCGCGGGCGAGCGCTTCGTGGACTCCTTCGAGCTCCTGACGTAGGCCGGCCCGCGGATCGGAGCGTGGCCGCGGCGCCGTAGCATCTCGGCCGTGCCGGAACCGAACCCGACCCGTCGTCGCGCCGTGCAGATCCTGCGGCGCTCGCGAGCGCAGACGTTCGACCTCGTCGACCGGCTGCCGCGGGCGATGCTCACCCGGCCGGGGCTCGGCGGCGGCGAGTGGTCGCCGAAGGACCTGCTCGGGCACCTCACGTCGTGGGAGGAGTTCGCGCTCGACGCGCTCGCGGCGTGGGACGCGGAAGAGAGCGCGCCGATCGACGCGCTGTGGCGCTCGGTCAGCACGTCGCGCATCAACCGCCAGAACGTGGAGCGCAAGGCGCCGTGGCCTGTCTCGAGGGTCCGCCGGGAGTCCGAGCGCACCTTCGCCGAGCTCATCGCCGCGATCGAGGGCATGAGCGACGCCCGCTGGAACGGCCCCGTCACCGCCCGCGGGCGCAAGCCGCTCGGCGTCCGTCTCGGCGGCATCCTCGGGGGCCCGGCCGGGCTCTTCCGGCACGACGACGCGCATCACCCGAGCCTGCTCGGGTACCTCGACGAGGCGGATCGGCCGGTGGTCAGGCCAGCGCGCCGGGGTCGATCCGCCACGCCCGCCACGTGAGGTCGCCGGACCGGCACGCCTGGGCGCCGAGGTCGGCGGTGAGCGCCGGGACGACGCCGCTGGTGGTGCCCTCGCCCGCGTGGGGAGCGAGGCGCCCGTTCACGTGGAGGGCGAGCTCCGGCGCGGACACGTCGTAGTCGAGGCGGCCCGGATCGAGCGGTTCCCCCGCGAACAGGATGAAGAACCCCATCGTGATCGACGAGGCGTCCTCGCACGCGAGGTCCCAGCCGATCCCGAGATCGAACAGCTGGACGTCACCGTCGCGCTTGCCCGTCGCGACCGAGAGCGGGGCGCCGGCCGACGTCCGCCCCTCGTACGTCCGGAGCCGAAGGCGGGCCGCCGCGGTCTCCGCGGCCGGTCGCGCCGCCCGCGGATCGAGGCTCGCGGTCTCGGTGACGTCGCCGACTGAGCGCGAGAGGAGGGCGCTCGATCGGGTGCCGGCACCGGTGAGCGGGACGCGGGCCACGGTCCAGGTGTCCTCGCCGGTGGTGCAGAGCTGCGCCTGCTCGTCGGCGTCGAGCGCCGCGAACAGGTGGGTGATCGTCCCGCTCCCCGCCTTTGCGCCGAGCGTCCCGGAGAGGAAGGAGGCCTGGGAGAAGGCAACGTCGTGGATCTCGAGCGCGCCGCCCTCGAGCGGGATCCCGTCGGGTCCGACGTCGATGCCGTGGGCGAACGGCGCCGCGGCGCCGTCGTCGCAGGCGGCGGCCCCCTCGAGGCCGACCCCCTGGAACCGGACCTCGCCGCCCTGGGCCACCGCGAACATCCGGATCACGTCGCCGGCGGAGGTCGTGCCCTCGTAGGCGCGAACCGCCGGTGGCCGAGTGGCGGAGGCGGGGGCCGCCCCGGCATCGAGGATCAGGACGAAGGCGACGATCGCGGCCAGGCGCTTGCTCATCCGGACCTCCCGTGGGTGGAAAGGGATTCGACGCCGCGACCACCGGCGACGTTCCGGCTCGCGGTCCCGCGTCCGAGGGCCGCGCTAGCATCGATGGGTGCCCCCCTTCACGATCCACGCCGACCACCGGCCGACCGGCGACCAGCCGACGGCGATCGACCGGCTCGTCGAGGGCGTCCAGGCGGGGGAGCCGCACCTCACGCTCCTGGGCGCGACCGGCA
The DNA here is from genome assembly GCA_963716935.1 of uncultured Actinomycetes bacterium. Taxonomy (GTDB): domain Bacteria; phylum Actinomycetota; class UBA4738; order UBA4738; family HRBIN12; genus CALGFI01. The sequence goes on from CAVQUN010000004.1 coordinate 253,694, forward strand.
CCGGCAAGACCTTCACGATCGCCAACGTCGTCGAGCGGGTCCAGCGCCCGACGCTCGTGATGGCGCCGAACAAGTCGCTCGGGGCGCAGCTCGCGAACGAGTTCCGCGAGGTCTTCCCGGAGAACGCCGTGGAGTATTTCGTCTCCTACTACGACTACTACCAGCCCGAGGCCTACGTCCCACAGACCGACACGTACATCGAGAAGGACTCGTCGGTCAACGACGAGATCGAGCGGCTCCGTCACTCTGCCACCGCGGCGCTGCTCACCCGGCGAGACGTGCTCATCGTCGCGAGCGTGTCGTGCATCTACGGCCTCGGCTCGCCGGAGGAGTACGAGGGACAGCTTCTGCGGGTCCACAAGGGCGTGGCGACCGACCTCGAGTGGGCCAAGCAACGGCTCGTCGACATTCAGTACCAGCGGAACCAGATGAGCCTCGCGCGCGGCAAGTTCCGCGTGCAGGGCGACGTGCTCGAGGTCCACCCGTCCTACGAGGAGACGGCCGTCCGGGTCGAGTGGTGGGGCGACGAGATCGAGCGCATCACGCGCTTCGACCCCATCACCGGGGAGATCATCGGCGAGCTCAAGGAGATCACGGTCTTCCCCGCCACCCACTACGTCGCCTCGGACTGGCGGATGAAGCGAGCGGTCGCCACGATCGAGGAGGAGCTGCAGCAGCGGCTCGCCTATCTGGAGGCGAACGACAAGCTGCTCGAGGCGGAGCGCCTGCGGATGCGCACGGCCTACGACCTCGAGATGCTCCGCGAGGTGGGCTTCTGCTCGGGCATCGAGAACTACTCGCGTCATATCGACGGCCGGCAGCCCGGGGAGGCCCCGTACACGCTCTTGGACTACTTCCCCGAGGACTGGCTGTGCGTCATCGACGAGTCGCACGTGACCGTGCCGCAGATCCACGGCATGTACGAGGGCGACAAGACCCGGAAGGAGACCCTCGTCGAGTTCGGCTTCCGTCTCCCGTCGGCGCTCGACAACCGGCCGCTGCGGTTCGAGGAGTTCGCGAAGAAGGTCGGTCAGGTGGTCTACATGTCCGCGACCCCCGGGCCCTACGAGCTCCGCGTGTCGACCCGCGTCGCCGAGCAGATCGTCCGGCCGACGGGGCTGGTGGATCCCGAGGTGCAGGTTCGCCCGACGAAGGGGCAGGTCGACGACCTGATCGAGGAGATCCGGCAGCGCGCCGAGGCCGGCCAGCGGGTCCTCGTCACGACGCTCACCAAGAAGATGGCCGAGGACCTGACCGACTACCTCCTGGAGATGGGCGTTCGCGTCCGGTACCTGCACTCGGAGGTCGACACGATCCAGCGCATCGAGATCATCCGCGACCTGCGCCTGGGCGAGTTCGACGTGCTCGTCGGCATCAACCTGCTCCGCGAGGGGCTCGACCTGCCCGAGGTCTCGCTCGTGGCGATCTTGGACGCCGACAAGGAGGGGTTCCTGCGCTCGGACACCTCGCTGATCCAGACGATCGGGCGGGCGGCGCGCAACGTGGACGGCACCGTGATCATGTACGCCGACGAGGTCACCGACTCGATGAAGCAGGCGATCTCCGAAACCCAGCGCCGCCGCAAGATCCAGATGGCCTTCAACCGCGAGCACGGCATCGACCCGCAGACGATCCGCAAGAAGGTCTCGGACATCCTGCTGACGATGGCGGTCGACGCCGGGAAGGCGCCGACGCCCGAGAAGCGCCGCCGAAAGCGCGAGCATCCGGAGATGCCCACCGAGGAGCTCGAGCGCCTGATCCAGCAGCTCGAGGAGGAGATGCACGAGGCGGCGCGCGACCTGCGGTTCGAGTACGCGGCGCGGATCCGCGACGAGGTCGTCGACCTCCGCAAGGAGCTGAAGGCGCTCCGCGCCGCCGGCGTCGGGTCCTAGCGATCCGCACGCCGCGCGGTAGCGTTCGCGCGTGAGCCCTTCGCTGAAGGTCAAGGCGCCGGTGGTCTGGCTCGGGCCCGGCACCCTCGTCCGGCACGCGGCGGTGATCTGCGAGGGCGGCGTCATCACCTTCGCGGGCCACTCGGCCGGAGCGCCGAGTGCGGACGAGCGGATCGAGCTCGACGGCTTCCTGATGCCGGCGGTGGCGGACCGGCACGTCCACATCCGGCTCGCGGACCCGGGGGCGGTCCTGCTCGGCGGCGTGGCGGCGGTCCGCGACCTCGCGTGGCCGGCCGACGACGTCTTCCCGCTCGCGGACGCCTCCGAGCTTCCGAGCTTCAATGGCCCGCTCATCCGGGCCGCCGGCCCGATGCTCACCGGGCGCGGCGGCTACCCGACGGCCGCCGGGTGGGGGCCGCCCGGGACCGGCCTCGAGCTCGAGGGGCCGGAGCACGCGGCCAAGGCCGTGGCCGAGCTCGCCGGCCGCGGCGCCGCGGCGATCAAGGTGTCGCTCAACTCCGAGGCGGGGCCGACGCCCTCGGACGCCGAGCTCGCCGCGATCGTCGAGACCGCGCACGAGCGCGACCTCCCGGTGACGGCGCACGTGCAGGGTTCGGGGCAGGCCGAGCGGGCCGTTGGGGCCGGCATCGACGAGTTCGCCCACACGCCGTGGACCGAGCGGCTGCCGGACGCGCTCATCGAGTCCGCGGCGCGGTCCATGCGGATCGTGTCGACGTTGGACATCCATTCGTTCGGCCGCGTCACCCCGGAGCTGCGCACGGCGTGCGACAACCTCGTCCGCTTTCGCATGGCGGGCGGGACGGTCGTCTACGGCACCGATCTCGGCAACGGTGAGGTCCCGCCCGGGATCGACGTCCGCGAGGCGCTCCTGCTCCACGAGGCTGTGCGGATGACGCCGGAGGAGGTGCTGGTCGCGATGACGGCGACCCGGCTGGAGCCTGGCGCGCCAGCGGATCTGATCGGGCTCGCCGGCGACCCGCTCGAGCGGCTGGAGGCCATCGGCGATCTGCGGCTGGTCCTTCGCGCCGGCAGGATCGTGTCGCAGGCCTGAGCGGCTGGCGAGCGCGACTCCGGCGAACCCGGGCCGGGATCGCGACGCATCTTGACCACCGGCGACCGCTCTCGAGGGGCTCCCATGCAGGCACCGACCCAACAGGCTCGGTTCCGCGATCCCGTGCTCCGCCGCCACATCGTGGACCGACCCGAGAGCCCCTGACTCAAAGGATCGAGCGCAGCTCCTCGAAGCAGCGGTCGACGTCCGCCTCCGTGTTGAAGAAGTGCGGGCTGATCCGCAGCCCGTCGCCCCGGAAGTCCGTGCAGACGTCCCGCTCCAGCAACGCGTGACAGATCCTCCCCGCCTCCGGGCCCACCCCGACGTTCACCACGCCGCCTCGCGCGGCGGGCTCGCGCGGCGTGCGGACCGGCAGCCCGAGCGCGTCGGCCCGCGCGATGACCTTGTCGGTGAGCTCGCCCTGGCGGGCGCGGATCCGCTCGGGCGTGACCTCGCCGATGACGTCGAGCCCTCCCTGCGCGAGGAAGAAGACCGGCGCGGGCGGGGTGCCGTGCTCGAACCGGCGGGCCGTCGGGTGGTACACGAGGTGCTGCGTGTCGAACGAGAACGGGTCGGCGGTCCCGAACCATCCCGTGACGGCCGGCTCCAGGGAGGGGATGACGTCGCGGCGGACGTAGAGGAACGCCAGGCCCGGGCCGCCGCAGAGCCACTTCAGGACGCCGGCGGCGTAGACGTCGCAGCCGAGATCGTGCAGGTCGAGCGGGACGATCCCGATCCCGTGGTAGTCGTCGAGGAAGCTGAGGGCGCCGCGCTCGCGGGCGATGCGGCAGACCTCCTTCGCGTCGACGATCGCGCTCGACCGGTACAGGACGCGGTTGACCATGACGACGGCGGTCCGGTCGTCGATCGCGCGATCGAACTCCTCGAGCGGGATCGTGAGCCCGTCGGGGGAGCGGAGCCACTCGATCTCGACGCCCCGGCGCCGGTGCGCCAACCACACGTGGCCGTCGGTCGGGAAGTCGAGCTCGGACAGGACGACCTTGTTGCGCTCGCCGAAGTCCAGGGCCGATGCGACGGTCGCGATGGCGATCGAGATGTTCGTCGTGATCGCGAGCTCGTCCGGATCGCAGCCCGCGAGGCGCGAGAACGAGTCCTTCAGCGAGAGCATGCGCGGGAAGACGTCCTCGAACCACACGTGGTCGGGCGCGCCCTTGTCGGCCCACGCGTCGAGGTAGCCGTCGACCAGCGCGCGCGACCGGTTCGAGATCGGGCCGAGCGATGCGCTGATCAGATAGGTCTTGCGGGACAGCACCGGGAACTCGTCCCGGTAGGACTCGAGGCTCCGCTCAGCCGTCGCCGCCCTCCGCGTCGTCGCCGCCCTCGGCCTCTTCGACGTCGTCCTGCGACTCGTGGGCCAGGAGGTAGTCGACGTAGAGCGGCCGAAGGGCGTCCGCGAGGTCGCCTCGGTCGGCGTCGACGAGGTCGTTCAGGAGCGCGAGCGGCCGCATGATGTCGGTCTCGCTGCGCTCCTCGTCGCCGACGGCCGCGCGGGCCTCCGGGATGGTCTTCAGCAGGTCCCACAGGAAGCTCACGTCGAGCCGGCGCCAGGCAAGGCGCGTCGCGCGGTCGTGGAGCTCCTGCGACGGCAGGGCGTCGAGCTCCTCGCGGTTCGGCACGCCGGCAGCCTATCGGGTGGGCGGCATGAACCGCTCGAACCACCCGAGCATGCGGGCGGCGAGGTCGATCAGCGTCGGGAACTTCCGCACGCCGTGGCCCTCCTCGGGGTACAGGACGAGCTCGGTCTCGACGCCGTTCCAGCGTAGGGCTCGGAAGAACTCGATCGCCTGCCCGGGCGGGGTGCAGCGGTCGTTCAGGCCGGCGGTGATCAGGGTCGGGGTCCGAACGCGATCGGCGAACATCACGGGGCTGCGGTCGCGATAGGGCCCGCCCGCGTCGGTCGGCAGGCCGGCAAGGAACTCCGAGTCCCACCTGCCGATGTTCGAGTTGAAGTGCTGGCTGTACCAGTCGGTCACCGGCGAGAGCGCGACCGATGCGGCGAAGCGCTGGTCGATGGTCGGGAGCCAGCAGGAGAAGAAGCCGCCGTACGAGCCGCCGGTCACGCCGATCCGCTCGGGGTCGGCGACGCCGCGCCGAACGAGCTCGTCGATCCCGGACAGGACGTCCTGCGCGTCCATGCCGCCCATGTCGCCCACGACGTGCGACGCGAACTCGCGACCGCGGCCGGCCGAGCCGCGGGGGTTCGGGAGGAACACCGCATACCCCTTCGCCATCAGCGGATGCGCATAGTGGCGCGGCCACCGATTCGCGTAGGCCCAGACCGGCCCGCCGTGCACGAGGACGATGAGCGCGTGGGGCCCGTCTGACTCCGGGACGACCACGAGCCCCTCGATCTCGAGCCCGTCCGGCGCGTTCCACGTGAGGTGCTCCGAGCGGCCGATGACGCCGGCGAGGTACCGCGTCCCCTCGTGCTCGAACGCCGTCACCGTTCGGGGCGTGCCCTCGCGAACCACGGTCAGGGCCGGCGGGTGCTCGAGGCTCTCGAGCACGATGGCGAAGCCGTCCGCCGCGACCGGCCGGGCCGAGGGGAACCACATGCCCGAGCCCTCGTCGCCGGACCAGCGCTCGGTGAAGGCCCCGGACTCCGCGTCGACGACCCCGACGACCGTGACCATCCCGCGAAGACCGGTCACCAGCAGGTGGCCCCGGTCGATCCAGGCGACGTCGGTGACGTCCGCGGCGCCGGTCTCGATCCGGCGAACGTCACCGGTGGCGGGGTCGACGAGCAGCAGCGTCCCCGCGACGATCGTCCGGTCGCTGCACAGCGCCTCGACGACCGCGACGTGCGTGCCGTCGGCGTTCGCGGCGGGCAGGCCGAGCTGCACGTCGCTGCGGACGAGCTCGCGGGCCTCGCCGGTGGCGACGTCGATCGCGACGAGCGTCGCGTCGTACCAGTCGTCCTCGCCCGGCCCGTCCGACGCGATCGCCACCACGGTGGCGTCGCCGCACCAGGCGGCCTCCCAGACGTTGACCTTGTCCCCCGAGACTCGCCGGGCCTCTCGCGACCCGGGGTCCAGCACCCAGAGGCGCCGCCACTCGCTCGCCCCGTCGCTGCCCTCCACGGAGGGAATCCAGGAGGGCAGCTCGGCCGCGCCCTTCGTCACGCCCGAGCCGGCGGCGCCCGCCTGATCGGCGCCCAGCCCGGCCGCGCCGAGCAACAACCGCTCCCCGTCGGGCGACCAGGCCAGGAGCTCGAGCGTGCCCTCGACCTCGGGGAGGGCGGCGGCCTCGCCGAGGCGCCCCGCGGCGAGGAGGTAGGCCTGCATCCGGCCGGCGTACCGGCGATCCGAGAGGAAGGCGATCCGGGCGCCGTCGGGCGACCAGCGGGGGAGGTGGTCGTCGTTCGGTCCCGCGGTCAGCTCCTCGAGCGAACCCGTCTCGAGGTCGATGAGGCAGACGCGTCCCTGCGGCGCCCCCTCGAGGGCCTCGAGCCGGGTTCCGGTGATCGCCACCCGGCTCCCGTCGGGGGCGACGTCGACATCCGTCACGCCCGTGATGGCGCCGAACCCGGGCTCGAGCGCCTTGCGGAAGTGCTCCTCGACCTCGCGGTAGCCCGCGGTCTCCCGAAGGTCGCGTTCCATGGCGCGCAGGATACGCGGTGGGGGACGGAGATCAGAGCGCGAAGCGGAGGAGCCCGACGAGGCCGCTCGCGAGGACGACCCAGACCACGTTGGCGCGAAACCGCCAGATGGCGATGAAGCTGCACGCGGCGACCGCGATCGCGAGCGGATCGGCGGAGCCCGGGACCGGGAGGCTGACGTCGTGCCAGAAGACGCGCGCGGTCCGGTGGGCATCGAAGAGCACGCCGCCGGCGAACACGAGCGCGAGGTTCGCGATCACGCCCACGACGGCCGCGGTGATGGCGTCGAGCGCCGCGGTCAGCCGCCGGTTGCCGCGCAGGCGCTCCATCGACGGCGCCCCGAGGAAGATCCACAGGAAGCTCGGGACGAAGGTGGCCCAGGCGGTGACGAGCGCGCCGAGGAGCGCCGCGGCGACCGGGTCGAGGTCCCCCGGCTGACGATAGGCGGCGAGGAACCCGACGAAGACGACGGTCATGATGAGCGGGCCCGGCGTCGTCTCCGCGAGGCTCAGCCCGACGGCCATCTCCGCCGACGTCAGCCACCCGAATCGCAGGACGGCCGCCTGGTTGACGTAGGCGAGGGCCGCGTAGGCGCCCCCGAAGGTCACCAGCGACATGACCGCGAAGAACACGGCCTCCTGGGCGATGACGTGCTCGCTCCCGACGAGCCCGACGACCAGGGCGAGCGGCACGAGCCACACGATCAGGCCCAACCCCAGGACGCGCGCCGACCGGGCGAGAGACGGCCGGACCTCGGGCCGGCCAGCCGAGGCCGCCGCATCCCGGCCGGCCGCCGGGTTGACGCCGAGCGCCATGCCGAGGAGTCCCGACCCGAGCACCACCACGGGGAAGGGGACGCCGAGCAGGGACAGTGCGACGAAGGCCGCGATCGCGATCAGCGCCGCGCGCGTGGTGCGAAGGGTTCGGCCCCCGATCCGGACCAGCGCCGCGGCGACGATCCCGACGACCGCCCAGGCGAGGCCGTCCAGGATCGCGGCGACCCAGCCCACGTCTCCGTGCACGGCGTAGACCCACGACAGCCCGATCATCAGCACGAGCGCCGGCAGGAGGAAGAAGGCCCCGGCCGCGAGCCCTCCCGGGGTGCCGTTCAGGAGCCAGCCGACGTAGATCGCGAGCTGGTGCGCCTCGGGCCCCGGCAGCAGCATCGCGAAGTTCAGCGCATGGAGGTAGCGCTCCTCGTCGATCCACCCGCGCCGCTCGACCAGCTCCTCGTGCATGATCGAGATCTGTCCGCTCGGCCCGCCGAAGTTGATGAACCCCAGGCGGATCCAGAAGCGGAGCGCGTCCCGGAAGGGGACTTCGGGCGGGGCGTCGGGCTCGGCCACGGCGGCGACGATACCCCGGCGCCGGCAGCCGGCAGCCCGTGTCGGCGCCCCCCGTACAATGCCCCGCGTGGGCACCGACACCCTCGTCATCCACGGCGCCCGTGAGCACAACCTGCGGAACGTCACGCTCGAGCTTCCCCGCGATCGGCTGATCGTGTTCACGGGGCTCTCCGGATCCGGCAAGAGCTCGCTCGCCTTCGACACGATCTACGCCGAGGGCCAGCGCCGCTACGTGGAGTCGCTGTCGGCGTACGCGCGCCAGTTCCTCGGGCAGATGGAGAAGCCGGACGTCGACTTCATCGAAGGGCTCTCGCCCGCGATCTCGATCGACCAGAAGTCGACCTCGAAGAACCCGCGCTCGACCGTCGGGACCATCACCGAGATCTACGACTACCTCCGGGTCCTCTACGCCCGGATCGGGCACCCGCACTGTCCCAAGTGCGGGCGGCCGATCGGCCGCCAGACGCCGGAGCAGATCGTCGACCAGGTGATGCAGCTTCCCGAGGGCACCCGCTTCCAGGTGCTCGCGCCGGTGGTGCGCGGGCGCAAGGGTGAGTACGAGAAGCTCCTGCAGGACCTCGCGAAGCAGGGGTTCGTGCGCGCGCGGGTGGACGGCGAGGTGCGCGACCTCGGCGAGGCGATTCGCCTGCCCCGCAACTACAAGCACACGATCGAGGTCGTCGTCGACCGCCTCGTCGCCAAACCGGACATCCGGCGACGCGTCGCCGACTCCATCGAGACGGCCCTCCGCCTCGCGGAGGGCATGGCCGCGATCGCCGTGCAGACCCACGACGGCGAGGACGTCCAGACGTTCAGCCAGTCGCTCGCCTGCACGTTCGACGGCATCTCGTTCGAGGAACTCCAGCCGCGGAACTTCTCGTTCAACTCGCCGTACGGCGCCTGCCCGACGTGCGACGGGCTCGGGACCCGCCTGGAGGTCGATCCCGAGCTCGTGGTGCCGAACCCGGAGCTCTCGATCGAGGACGGCGCCATCGCGCCGTGGGCGGGCACGCGGCTCGAGTACTGGTACCGCGTCCTCGAGGCCGTGGCCTCCTCGCACGGGTTCTCGATGAAGACCCCGTGGAAGAAGCTGTCGAAGGCGGCGCGCGAGGTCCTGCTTTGGGGCTCCGAGGAGGAGATCTTCGTCCGCTACAAGAACCGGTACGGGCGCACCCGCTCCTACTGGACGACCTACGAGGGCGTCCTGCCCGTGGTCGAGCGCCGGCACGCCGAGACGGACTCGGAGAGCCAGCGGGACAAGCTCGAGCAGTTCATGCGCGAGATCCCGTGCCGGTCGTGCGGCGGGGCGCGCCTCAAGCCCGAGACCCTCGCGGTGACGGTCGGCGGCCTCAACATCGCCGAGCTCACGGACCGCTCCATCCGGGACACGCTCGCCTTCACCGAGTCGGTCGAGCTCTCCGAGCGCGAGCAGATGATCGCGGAGCGGCTGATGAAGGAGATCCGCGAGCGCCTGCACTTCCTCGTCGACGTGGGGCTGGACTACCTCACGCTCTCCCGCGCGTCGGCCACGCTCGCGGGCGGCGAGGCCCAGCGGATCCGGCTCGCGACGCAGATCGGCAGCGGCCTCGTCGGAGTGCTGTACATCCTCGACGAGCCCTCGATCGGGCTGCACCAGCGCGACAACCGTCGCCTGATCGACACGCTGATCCGGCTCCGCGACCTCGGCAACACGCTCATCGTCGTCGAGCACGACGAGGCGACGATCGCGGCGGCGGACCACGTGGTGGACATCGGCCCGGGGGCGGGGACGGCCGGCGGCGAGATCGTGTACTCGGGCGACCTGAAGGGGCTGCTCGAGAGCGACGAGTCGCTGACCGGGATGTTCCTTTCCGGGCGGCGGGTGATCCCCACGCCCGAGGTCCGGCGCGCGCCCGGCCGGGGATGGCTCAAGGTCCTCGGGGCGCGCGAGCACAACCTGAAGAACGCCGACCTCGAGATCCCGCTCGGGCTCTTCGTCTGCGTGACGGGCGTGAGCGGGTCGGGCAAGTCGACGCTCGTCCAGGAGGTCCTGCTCCGGGCGCTCATGCAGAAGGTCTACCGGTCGCGCGTCCTGCCGGGGAAGCACCGGCGGCTCGCGGGGTGGGAGGCCATCGACAAGGTCATCGACATCGACCAGTCGCCGATCGGCCGGACCCCCCGCTCGAACCCGGCCACATACACGGGCCTGTTCGACCACATCCGCAAGCTCTTCAGCCAGGTTCCCGAGGCGCGGGTGCGCGGCTACCAACCCGGCCGGTTCTCGTTCAACGTCCGCGGCGGCCGGTGCGAGAACTGCGCCGGCGACGGTCAGATCAAGATCGAGATGCACTTCCTGCCCGACGTCTACGTGACGTGCGAGGTCTGCAAGGGCCACCGGTACAACCGCGAGACGCTCGAGGTGCGCTACAAGAACCGCTCGATCGCCGACGTGCTCGAGATGAGCGTGGACGAGGCCCTCGAGTTCTTCCAGAACATCCCCGTCCTCAAGCGACACCTGCAGACCCTCGCCGACGTGGGGCTCGGGTACGTGAAGCTCGGACAGCCGGCACCCACGCTCTCGGGCGGCGAGGCCCAGCGGATCAAGCTCTCCTCCGAGCTCCAGAAGCGCGCGACGGGCAACACGCTGTACGTGCTCGACGAGCCGACCACGGGGCTGCACTTCGAGGACGTGCGCAAGCTCCTGAACGTCCTGCAGCGCTTGGTGGCGCAGGGGAACACGGTGCTCGTGATCGAGCACAACCTCGACGTCGTCAAGACCGCGGATTGGATCGTCGACCTCGGCCCCGAGGGAGGCGACGCCGGCGGCGAGGTCGTGGTGGCCGGCCCGCCGGAGGCCGTCGCCGCCCATCCGACCTCCCACACGGGTCGCTTCCTCGCGGAGGTCCTCGGCACCCTTCCCCTGGAGGCCGTGGGCGCCCGGCGCAACGCGTGAGCCGTCTCCGCGGGCCCGAGGGTCCTTGCTAGGATTGCGCCCGCCCATGACCCGGAAGCTGTTGCCGCTCGCCCTGGTTCTGGCGCTCGCCGCGGCCGCGTGCTCGGAGCCGCCGAGCCCGGAGGTCGAGTTCGGCTCCGGCCAGCGCTTCGTGCCCTTCGTCGCCGATCCGCTCAACAACGCCGGCGTCGACCCGTCGGTGCTCGTGAACGCGGACGGGCTCCCGGTGATCGCCTACTTCGGGTTCGAGGAGAAGACGGAGGAGGGCGAGCTGCCGGCGGTCCGGCCGGTCACGGCCCCCACGCTGCCGGCCGTGCTGATGACGACGGCCAGCGCCGACGGCATCTGGACCCGCGGGGCGATCGCCCTGCAGGCGGAGATCCCGAACGTCTCGATCGCGTTCGCCCCGGGCGTGGACGAATCGGTCGCCGACCTGTCGGCCGAGACGGTGACCGGGCTCCAGACGGTCGCGGACGGCGACACGGTGTACGCGGTCTGGGGATCGGCGGACGGGCTCTTCTACGCCAAGGGCTCGATCGACCCCAACTCGACCACGCAGTACGTGATCCAGAAGGTGTCGAGCACGCCGCCGGTAGGCCCGTCGATCGCGGTCGTGAACGGGGCGCCGTGGATCGCGTACTCGACGTCCACCTCGGCGTCGGCCTCCATCGACCTCGCCACGCCGAGCGGCGACGCATGGTCCATCGTCTCGATCGCCGACGCGGCGGGATGCGAGACGTGCCGGACCGCGATCGTGCCGAACGGCGGCGGCGCGGCGATCGCGTACACGGACGGCGGCCAGGGCGTCTTCGTCGCCACGAACGACGGCGAGAACGGCTGGGTCAGCTTCGCGGCCGGCGACACGGGCGGCCAGGGACTGTCCGCCGTGGCCCGGGCGGACGGCCTCGCGCTCGCGTACTACGACGGGAACCACGTCGCCGTGTCCGTGGGCGCGGCGACGGGCCCGTTCGAGCGGACGGACGCCGCGTCGGTCTCCGCCGACTCGGCCACCGCCGCCGGCTCCGGGACGTCGCTCGCGGTCGACGAGTCGGGGAGCGTCTGGCTCGGGTGGATGGACGAGGGCACGGGCGTCGGCTTCGCGTCCACGGGGTCGGGCGCTGCGAAGTTCACGGCGGTGGACACGGGAACGAACACGGCCGGCGGTGCGATGCCCTCGGTCAACGTCTCGCAGGACGGCTCGACCGCCTACCTCGCGTGGTACGACGCCGTGAGACAGGACCTGCTCATCGGGGCGTACGGCGATCTCGAGAATCTCGCGCTCGCCGTCCCGAGCCCGATCCCGAGCGGCACCCCGCAGGCGCCGAGCGGACCGACCGGCGGCGGCGAGTGCACCCAGGTGGTCGACGGGGTCCTGCACATCACGGCGCAGAACATCGCCTTCGACACGAACTGCGTGCAGGCACCGGACGGCGAGCCCTTCACGATCGAGTTCGACAACGAGGACGTCGGGACGCAGCACAACGTCGCGATCTACGCCGACGACACGCTGGCGGAGAACCTGTTCCGCGGTGACCTCGTCACCGGCAAGGACACGGTCGACTACTCGGTCGACCCGCTGCCCGCCGGGACCTACTACTTCCAGTGCGACGTCCACCCGACGATGAACGGCACGTTCAACGTGGGGGCGAGCGGCTCGACGGGGTCGACCGGCGCGACGGGTGCGACCGGCTCGTCCGGATCGACGGGATCGACGGGCGGCACGGGGACGACCGGGTCGAGTGGCTCGGGCGCGACGACCACGACGGTCACGGCGCTCGGCCTCGCGTTCGACACCAGCACGATCACGCTCGCCGCGAACACGCCGAGCACGATCGCGTTCGACAACCAGGACGCGCAGGTCCAGCACGACATCGCGATCTACGCCGACGACACGCTGGCGGAGAACCTCTTCCGGGGCGACCTCGCGACGGGTCCGACCACGGTCCAGTACGACATCCCGGCCCTGGAGGCCGGCGAGTACTACTTCCAGTGCGACGTGCATCCGACGATGCACGGCACCGTCACGGTCCAGTAGCCCGCCCGTCGGCGAGCCGGCGAGGGGTGGGATCGACCCAGCTTCCGGGGGTTGGCGGACCCCCGCGCTACGATGAATCGCGTGAGCGTTCCGCGCCCCGAGCCCTCGACGATCCCCGACTCGCCCGGGGCCTACCTGTTCCGGGACGCGGACGGCCGCGTGGTCTACGCCGGGAAGGCCCGGTCGCTGCGAAAGCGCCTCGCGAACTACTGGGGGCGCGACCTCCACCCCCGGACCGAGGCCATGATGGCCGCGGCCGAGACCGTCGAGTGGATCGTCGCCTCGGGCGAGGTCGACGCCCTGATGCTCGAGTTCAACCTCATCCAGGAGCATCGGCCCCGGTTCAACGTCCGCTACCGCGACGACAAGTCTTACCCGTACCTCGCGCTCACGGTGGGGGAGCGATGGCCACGGGCCCAGGTCCTGCGCGGGGCCAAGCGCAAGAACGTCCGGTACTTCGGCCCGTTCGGCCACGCCTACGCGATCCGCGAGACGCTCGACGCGCTCACCCGCGTGTTCCCGGTGCGGACGTGCTCGAACGCCTTTTTCGACCAGCGCGCCCGCGCCCGCCGCCCCTGCCTGTACTTCGACATCGGCCGCTGCGCGGGGCCGTGCGTGCCCGAGGTCACGGGCGTCACCGAGGAGGGCTATCGGGCGCACGTCGAGGCGCTCGCGGACTTCCTGGCCGGGAACGAGCGGCCGATCCTGCAACGGCTGGAACGCGAGATGCACGAGGCCTCCGAGCGCGAGGAGTTCGAGCTCGCGGCCAAGCTCCGGGACCAGCTCGTGGCCGCGCGCCGGGCGCTCGAGAACCAGGAGATGGTCCTCACGCAGCCCGAGGACCTCGACGTGATCGGGATCGTGGAGGACGACCTGGAGGCGGCGATCCAGGCGTTCTTCGTCCGCCGCGGGCGGGTCATGGGGCGCAAGGGCTGGGTCGCCGACCGGGTGGAGGAGCTCGATCGCGCCCAGCTGATCGCGTCGTTCGTCCGGGAGCTGTACATGGAGCGGCCGGAGGTGCCCCCGCGGGTGCTCGTCCCCGAGATCCCCGCCGACGCGGACCTGCTGACGGCCTGGCTCTCGGATCGCCGGGACGGACGGGTCGCGTTCGCCGTCCCCGAGCGCGGGGCCAAGCGCAAGCTCATGGAGACGGTGACCCAGAACGCCCGCGACCACTTCCAGCGACACAAGCTCAAGCGAGCCTCCGACTTCGGCGCGCGGTCGCGGGCGCTCACCGAGCTCGGGACGATCCTCGGCCTCGAGCAGGCGCCGCTGCGGATCGAGTGCTTCGACATCTCGAACCTGGGCCCGACGGACAAGGTCGGCTCGATGGTGGTGTTCGAGGACGGGCTGCCCAAGCGCTCGGACTACCGGCGGTTCGAGATCCGTGGCGTCCCCGGTCAGGACGACTTCGCGAGCATGGAGGAGATGCTGCGGCGGCGGTTCGCGCGCCTGGCCAAGGAGCGGGAGGAGCCGGAGCCGCGGCGGCGGCGGTTCTCCTACCCGCCGGCGCTCATCGTCGTGGACGGCGGACGCGGGCAGCTCTCGGTCGCGACGATGGCGCTCGCCGAGGCCGGGCTCCACATCCCCGCGATCGGCCTCGCCAAGCGTCTGGAGGAGGTCTACTTCCCCGACCGGCCCGACCCCTTGCTCATCGCACGAGGGTCCGAGGCCCTGTTCGTCCTGCAGCACCTGCGCGACGAGGCCCACCGCTTCGCGATCACCTATCACAGAGAGAAGCGGGCCCGGCGGGCGCTGGCGTCCCCGCTCGACGGCGTGCCGGGCGTCGGGCCGGCGCGCAAGAAGGCGCTCCTGAAGCGGTTCGGGTCGCTCGCCCGGCTCTCGCGCGCCAGCGTCGAGGAGATCGCCGGCACGCCCGGCGTCGGACCGGATCTCGCGCGCGTCGTGCACGAGCGGCTCACGAGCGCGGCCCCGACCGAGCGAAGGGTGAGCGCATGACGACCCGCGAGACGGACGAGCGGCACGCGGCCGCGACGGCCACCCCCCGCGAGCGGCGGGGTGCGGCCACGCCCGGCCGGACGCGGCGGCGACCCGCGGGCGCCGGGTTCACCATCATCACGGGGCTCTCCGGCGCCGGTCGTTCGGAGGCCGCGCGCTGCCTCGAGGACCTCGGGTACTTCGTCGTGGACAACCTCCCCCCTTCCCTCCTGTCGAAGATGGCGGAGCTCGCCGGCAAGCCGGGCGGTCCGGGGAGAGTGGCGATCGTCCTCGACGTGCGCGGGGGCGTCTTCTTCGGGGAGCTGTCGAAGGCGCTTCAGGAGCTCGAGGACCTGAACATCCCGTACCGGATCCTGTATCTCGAGGCCGCGGATCAGGACCTCGTGAACCGGTACGAGGCGACGCGACGGCGCCACCCGCTCGCGCCGGCGGATCGGGTGGTGGAGGGCATCCGGAAGGAACGCCTCATGATGGAGAGCCTGCGCGGCGACGCGGACCTGATCATCGACACCTCCGGTCTCACCCCGCACGAGCTCCGCGAGCGGATCCGCGACGCGTTCGCCGACGCGACGCCCGAAGCGGGTCTGCAGGTGTCCCTCATCTCGTTCGGCTACAAGTACGGCGCGCCGCGCGACGCCGACCTCGTCATCGACTGCCGGTTCCTGCCGAACCCACACTGGGTCGACGACCTGCGACCGCTGCCGGGGACCGACGAGCGCGTGCGCACGTACGTGCGGGGCCAACAGACGTACCGCGAGTTCATGCGGCGGCTTCGCTCGTTGCTGGGGTTCATGGTCCCGGGGTTCGTGGCCGAGGGGAAGTCGTACCTGACCATCGCGGTCGGCTGCACCGGCGGACATCACCGCTCGGTGGTCGTGACCGAGGACCTCGCGCAGTTCTTCCAGGACAAGGGTCTTCCGGCCTCGGTCGACCATCGCGACCTCGATCGCTGAGGTCGTTCGACCCGCCTCCGCGCGGGCCGAACGCCGTCCGGGCGGGCGGTGGCGATCGGCTACAGTGAGGCGACACCCCTCCAGGAGGACGCACGATGGGCGTGAAGATCGGGATCAACGGCTTCGGGCGGATCGGTCGCAACTTCTTCCGGGCGGCCAAGGCGCGGGGTCTGGACTTCGACTTCGTGGCCGTGAACGACATCACGGACGCCCGGACGCTGGCACACCTGTTGAAGTACGACTCGGTGCTCGGCACGTTCGCGGGGGACGTCGGCCTCTCCGACGCCGGCATCACCGTCGACGACGACGAGCTCCGCGTCCTGGCCGTTCGCGATCCGGCCGAGCTGCCCTGGAAGGAGCTCGGGGCGCGGATCGTGATCGAGTCCACGGGCCTGTTCACGGACCGCGACAAGGCGGACAAGCACATCGAGGCCGGCGCGGAGAAGGTGATCATCAGCGCCCCGGCGAAGGGCGAGGACCTCACGGTCGTCCTCGGCGTGAACGACGACGCCTACGACCCGGCCCAGCACCACGTGATCTCGAACGCGTCGTGCACCACGAACTGCGTGGCCCCGATGGCCAAGGTGCTCGACGACGCGTTCGGCATCGAGCAGGGGTTCATGACGACGATCCACGCGTACACGAACGACCAGAGCATCCTCGACCTGCCGCACAAGGACCTGCGGCGTGCCCGCGCGGCCGCGGTGAACATCATCCCGACCACGACCGGGGCCGCGAAGGCGACCGGGCTCGTCCTGCCGCACCTGAAGGGCAAGATGGACGGGATCTCGATGCGGGTGCCCGTCCCGGACGGCTCCGTCACGGACCTCGTCGTCACGCTGAAGCGCGAGGTGACCGTCGACGAGGTCAACGCCGCGTACCGCGCCGCGTCGGAGAACGGTCCGCTCTCCGGCGGGCGGCTCGTCTACACGGAGGACCCGATCGTCTCGAGCGACATCGTGGGGAGCTCGGCGTCGTGCACGTTCGATGCCCTGTCGACGATGGTGGCCGGCCGGGTCGCCAAGGTGGTCGGGTGGTACGACAACGAGTGGGGTTACTCGTGCCGGCTGGCCGACCTCACCGCGAAGGTCGCGGCCGCCCTCTGACGGGTCGGACCGGGTGAGCCTTCCGACGCTCGACGATCTCGGCGACGTCACGGGCGCGCGCGTCTTCGTGCGCGTCGACGTGAACGTCCCCGTGCGCGACGGCGTGGTGGTGGACGACGCCCGGATCCGGGCGAGCCTGCCGACGCTCACCGAGCTGCTCGAGCGCGGGGCCTCGGTCGTCGCCGCGTCGCATCTGGGCCGTCCGAAGGGCAGAGTCGTCGACGAGCTGCGCCTGGCGCCCGTCGGGGATCGGCTCGCCGAGCTGTTGGGTCGCGACGTCGCGACCCTCGATCAGGTCACGGGCGAGGACGTCGCGGCCGTCTGCGGGCACCTGTCGCCGGGCGACGTCGTGCTCCTCGAGAACCTGCGGTTCGATCCGCGGGAGGAGGCCAACGATCCCGGGTTCGCCGCCGGGCTGGCGGGGCTCGCCGACGCCTACGTGGACGACGCCTTCGGTGCGGTGCACCGCGCCCACGCGTCGGTGGCCGCGCTGCCCGAGCTCGTTCGGCGCGAGGGACGCCGCGCGGTCGCGGGGCGGCTGCTGCAGCGCGAGGTCGAGGCGCTCTCGCCCCTGCTCGGCGATCCGGCGCGCCCGTACGTCGCGGTGCTCGGCGGCGCGAAGGTCTCGGACAAGCTCGGCACGATCGGCGCGCTCGTCGAGCGGGTCGACGCCGTCCTCATCGGCGGCGCGATGGCCTTCACGTTCCTCGCGGCCGAGGGAGGCGAGATCGGCGACAGCCTCGTCGAGCCGGATCGCTTCGACGACGTGCGGCGCGCGAGGGCTCGGGCCGACGAGCGGGGCGTGCTGATCCAGCTCCCGGAGGACGTGGTCGCCGCGCCCGAGCCGAGCCTGGACGCCAAGCGGCAGACGGTTCCGGCGAGCGCCGTGCCGCGCGGCCTGAAGGGGCTCGACATCGGCCCGCGGTCGGTGGAGGAGTTCGCCCGCTCGATCGCCGCCGCGAAGACGGTCCTGTGGAACGGTCCGATGGGCGTCTTCGAGCTCGAGCCGTTCGGCGCGGGGACGCGCGGGGTCGCGACCGCGATCGCGGGTTCGAGCGCCTATCGCGTCGCGGGCGGCGGGGACAGCCTTGCGGCCGTCGCGAAGTACGGTCTGGGGGACGGGTTCGACCACCTGTCGACGGGCGGGGGCGCCTCGCTCGAGTTCCTCGAGGGACGGTCCCTTCCCGGGATCGCGGTGCTGGAGGACCGATGAGCGACCGTCGCCCGATCATCGCGGCGAACTGGAAGATGCACCGGACCCACCTCGAGGCCATCCAGGTCGTGCAGAAACTGTCCTACCTGCTCGACGACAAGGACGCCGAGCGGGTGGAGGTCGTCGTCTGCCCCCCGTTCACGGCGCTCCGCTCGATCGAGACCCTGATCCAGAGCGACCGGCTGCCCTACGGGCTGGGGGCCCAGGACGTGCACTGGGACGCGGAGGGCGCCTACACGGGGGAGGTTTCGCCCCCGATGCTCGCGGCGTTGCGCGTGTCGTACGTGATCGTCGGCCACTCCGAACGGCGCTCGCTGTTCGGCGAGACCGACGAGGTCGTGAACAGGAAGACGCGCGCAGTCTTCAAGCACGGCATGACGCCGATCCTCTGCGTGGGCGAGAGCCTGCGCGAGCGCGACCTGGGCGATACGGCGAACACGGTGATGGGGCAGGTCCGGGCCGGCCTGCAGGGTGTGTCCCCGGAGGACGCCGCCAAGCTGGTCGTGGCCTACGAGCCGATCTGGGCGATCGGGACCGGTCGGAACGCGGAGCCCGCGGACGCGGGACAGGTGGTCGAGCTGATCCGGGAGACGGTCGCCTCCCTGTACTCGGCGGAGACGGCCGAGGCGGTTCGGATCCAGTACGGGGGCAGCGTCAAGGCCGGGAACATCCGGGACTTCATGGCCCATCCCGAGATCGACGGCGCCCTCGTCGGGGGCGCGAGCCTGGATCCGGAGGAGTTCGCCCTGGTGGTCAAGTATCGATGAAGGCAAGATCCCGCAAACCTGGCCTCCGGACCTGGGCGTATAGGGGAAACGGGCCAGACCGTTGCGGCTTGTGATCGGCGTGCCGCCTGACCTAGAGTTCGGCTGCCATATCGCCGGAGGCGCTGGGGAGCGATGAGCCAGGTCACGGAGGAAGAGGTCGCAGCCGCGACCGAAGAGCTCGGCATCGAGCCGAGCAGCCAGATCCTCGGGCGCACCCCCTGGCAGATCTTCTGGACCCGGTTCAAGAAGGACCGGGTCGCGGTGGCGGCCACCTTCTTCCTGATCTTCCTCGCGCTGATCGCGATCTGCGCGCCCCTCATCTCCAAGTGGGTGGGGCACGGGCCGAACGAGCTGTTCCAGGACGTCGGGCTGAACGAGATCGGCCTGCCGGTCCAGGGTCCGAGCTGGGAGTTCTTCTTCGGCGTCGACATCTCGGCGCGCGACGTCTTCGTCCGAACGGTCTACGGCGCGCGGACGTCGCTCACCGTCGCGATCCTCGCGACGAGCATCGCGACCTTTATCGGGATCATCCTGGGCTCGCTCGCCGGCTACCACGGGCGATGGGTCGACACCACGATCTCCCGCACGATCGACATCGTGCTCTCGCTCCCGGTGCTGCTCTTCTCGATCGGCATCGCGTCCGTGTGCTCGATCACGGCCGAGGGGTGTCTGGGCGGGCTCGTGGAGCCGGGCATCACCCTCGTGACCTTCATCATCGCCCTGTTCACGTGGCCCTACGTCGCCCGCATCGTGCGCGGGCAGGTGCTCTCGCTGCGCGAGAAGGAGTTCATCGAGTCGGCCCGTTCCCTGGGATCGGGGGGCGGGCGGATCATGTTCCGCGAGGTCCTGCCGAACCTCGCGGCCCCGATCATCGTCTACAGCACCCTGATCATTCCCAGCAACATCCTGTTCGAGGCGGCCCTGTCCTTCCTGGGCGTGGGCATCCCACCGGAGACGCCGTCGTGGGGGCGGATGATCTCGGAGGGCTCGAGCGGGCAGCTCTACACCGTGGCGTGGTGGATGCTGCTGTTCCCCGGGATCGCGCTGGTGCTCACTACCCTCGCGTTCAACCTCGTGGGCGACGGGCTTCGCGACGCCCTCGATCCTCGAACGCAGGGTTGACCGTACCTACCGAGTGGTGGAGACCGGAAAGGAGGCCGGAGGGGGGGCGGCGCCGTAGATCGCGCTGAGCGCGGTCCGCGGCACCTGTTGGCAACTTGAAGCACGCTCATTTTGTGGGAGGTGGGAACGTGAGGAGAGGTTATGCGATCGTCGCTTTGGTAGCCGTGCTGGCTCTCGTCGGCGCGGCCTGCGGCGGCGACAATGGCGGAGGCGAGACCGGGGCGACGGGTGCGACGTCGGCAACCGGCGGCACGTCCGCGACCGGCGCCACCGGAGGAAGTGGCGCGGTTCCGACGGGCGGCATCCTTCGCGAGGAGACCGTGGACTTCGGGTTCACGAGCGCCTTCGACCCGACCGGTGAGTACCTCGGGTCGGCGTGGTCGCTGTTCGGGAACTTCCTGCTCCGCGGCCTGGTGAGCTACCCGTGGCTGCCCGGGGACGAGGGCGGGAACCAGCCCGTCCCGGACCTGGCGACCGACACGGGCCAGGTCTCGGCGGACGGCCTGACGGTGACCTTCACCCTCCAGCCGGGCATCATGTGGCAGGCGCCGATCAGCCGTCCGGTCACGTCGGCGGACGTGGCGTTCGCGTTCCAGCGGATCAACACCAAGTCGCTGATCGCGCAGTACGGCAACTACTACTGCGGGACGATCGTCGGCATGGACTGCGACGGCAAGGATCAGACCGACCCGATCGAGGGCATCGAGACACCGGACGACAGCACGATCGTCTTCCACCTCGAGCGCCCGACCGGTGACCTGCTGTACCGGCTCGCGCAGCCGGCCGCGGCGCCGGCCCCGCCGGAGGTGGCGGGATGCTTCAGCGACGCCGGCGAGTACGGTCGCTACGTGATGTCCAACGGCCCCTACGAGCTCATGGGCTCGGAGGACCTGGACATCACCTCGTGCGACACGCTGAAGCCGATCTCGGGCTACGATCCGGACAAGTTCATGTACTTCGTCCGAAACTCGGCCTACGACCAGGCGACGGACGCCAACCGCAAGAACTACATCGACGGGTTCAGCTACGTCATCAACACCAACGTCGACGACATCTACAACCGGGTGCTGAACGGTGACATCGACCTCGCGCACGGCGCGCCGCCGGCTGCCATCCTTCAGCAGTACCTAACGAACCCGGACCTCGAGGACAACCTGAAGACGAACTCGGGCGACCGGACCTGGTACATCACGATGAACCTCATCGCGCCGCCGTTCGACGACATCCACGTCCGCAAGGCCGTGAACCTGGCTGTCGACAAGGCGGCGTTGCTCCAGGCCACCGGCGGACCGACGACCGGCGCGGTCGCGACAACGATCGAGCCGCCGACGGTGCTGCCGGACACGGGCGACTACGACCCGTACCCGAGCCCGGACTTCGGTGGTGACGTCGACGCCGCGAAGGCGGAGATGGCGCAGTCGAAGTACGACTCGAACGGCGACGGCGTCTGCGACGATCCGGTGTGCAACGACGTCCTCATGGTCAACCGGAACTACGACCCGTGGACGCAATACTCGCCGATCATGCAGGACTCGCTCTCGCAGATCGGGATCAACCTGAAGGTTCGCGAGCTGGACGTCTCGACCGCGTACACGACGATCCAGACGACGAGCAACCTGGTGCCGATCGCGATCAACGCCGGCTGGGGGAAGGACTACGCGAGCCCGTACGGGTTCGACTTCTTCCTGTTCAACACCGCCGGCCTCGCGTGCGAGGGCTCGGTGAACTACGCGAACGTCGGGATGACCAAGGACATTGCGTCCGAGTGCGGCTCCGATGTCGTCGCGGCCTACGACGCGGCCGTGGCGGCCAACGGGGATATCCCGAGCGTCGACGCCGACATGGAGAACTGCGTGGCGACGCCGCAGGGCGACGCCTACAACGCCTGCTGGGCGGCGCTCGACCAGAAGCTGATGGAGGACGTCGTGCCCTGGGTCCCGTACCGCTGGGGCTCCCAGAACACGGTCCTGGCGGACTCGGTCGTGGCGTGGACCTATGACCAGTCGGCGGGCTGGACGGCCTACTCGCGAACCGCCGTCGACAACGGCTTGACGATGGCGGACGTGGCCGGATAGGGAAGAATCACGCTGCAAGGAGGGGCCCCGGCGACGGGGCCCCTCCTGCAACGCTCGGCACTGGCATAGACTGAGGCGGCCATGATCCGGTACATCATCCGGCGGCTCATGTGGGTCTTCGTGACCCTGCTGATCATCACGTTCATCACCTACGTGATCTTCTTCGTGATGCCGCCGACGGATCCGGCCGTCAACTTCGCGGGCAAGCAGCCGACGCCCGAGCTCGTGGCCCAGGTCAAGGAGCAGTTCGGGCTGGACAAGCCCCTGCTCATCCAGTACGGGGGGTTCGTCCAGCGGATCTTCACGGGAGACGAGTGGGGCTGGCCGGGCCTCGGCTTCTCGTTCACGACCCGGTCGGAGCTGAAGCCCATCATCTTCGATCGGATGCTGGTCACGATCCAGCTCGCCATCGGGGCGGCGATCATGTGGCTGCTCATCGGGATCCCCATCGGGATCCTGTCCGCGCTGAAACCGAGATCGGTCTTCGATCGCGCGGCGATGGGGTTCGCGCTGTTCGGCGTTTCGGCACCTGTGTTCTTCGTCGGGCCCGTTGCGCTGTACATCTTCTGGTTCAAACTCCAGTGGTTACCGGGGACCGGCTTCGTGCCGTTCACGGATAGCCCCAGCCAGTGGTTCCTGCACATGATCATGCCCTGGACCGTGCTGGCTCTCGCCTTCGCGGCGTTCTACGCCCGCATGTCGCGTGCGAACCTCATCGAGAAGATGGGGGAGGACTACATCCGGACGGCACGGGCCAAGGGGTTGTCCGAGCGCCGGGTCGTGCTGAAGCACGGGCTACGCGCGAGCCTCACGCCGCTCGTCACGCTGCTCGGCCTGGACCTCGGCGGCCTGCTCGGCGGGGCGATCATCACGGAGACGGTCTTCAACCTGCCGGGCATCGGCAACTACGCCGTGCAGTCGGTCTTCTCCGGCGACCTGTACGCGATCCTGGACGTCACCCTCATCGCGGCGTTCTTCATCACGTTCGCGAACCTCATCGTCGACGTCGTCTACGCCTTCCTCGACCCGCGGGTCCGATACACGTGAGCCGATTTCGGACCGCGACCCGCCGGGGGGCTGGGCGTGCCTGAGCCGCTGCTCGAGGTCAAGGATCTCTCGGTCCACTTCCCGACGGAGGACGGGCTCGTCAAGGCGGTCGGCGGTGTGAGCTTCTCGATCATGCCGGGTGAGACGCTCGGCGTGGTGGGGGAGTCGGGGTCGGGCAAGAGCGTGACCTTCCTGACCGTGATGGGGCTCATTGACCGCAAGCGCGCGATCGTGGAGGGCGAGATCCTGTTCGAGGGCGAGGACCTCCTCAAGATCCCGAAGGAGGACCTGCGCAACTTCCGGGGCCGGCGGATCAGCATGATCTTCCAGGACCCGATGACCTCGCTGCACCCGTTCTACAGGGTCGGCGTCCAGATCTCTGAGGCCATCCGGGCCCACCAGAAGGTGTCCAAGGCCGAGGCGATGGATCAGTCCATCGAGATGCTGCGGCGCGTGGGCATCCCCCAGCCTGACGAGCGCGCAAAGCAGTACCCGCACGAGTTCTCCGGCGGGATGCGCCAGCGGGCCATGATCGCGATGGCGCTGTCGCTCAACCCGGACCTGCTGATCGCCGACGAGCCGACGACGGCCCTCGACGTCACGGTGCAGGCGCAGATCCTTGACCTCATCGACCGTCTGAGGTCCGAGTTCAACGCCGCCGTCGTCATCGTCACGCACGACCTCGGCGTGGTCGCGGAGCACTGCGATCACATCCAGGTCATGTACGCGGGCAAGATCGTCGAGAGCGGGGTGCGGTCGGACATCTATTACCGAGCCCACCACCCGTACACGTGGGGGCTCCTGGAATCGATCCCGCGGCTCACGGACTCGGATGTCATCGAGCGGCTGAAACCGATCAAGGGCCTGCCGCCGTCGCTGATCAACATCCCGACGGGATGCTCGTTCCACCCGCGCTGCCCCCACCGGTTCGAGCCGTGCGACAAAGAGGTTCCAAAGCTCCTGCCGGCCGACGGGCACCATGCATCAGCCTGCCATCTCTCGCTCGCGGACAAGGAGCGGATCTTCCAGGAGCAGGTGATGGCCCGCACATGAGCGTCCAGGTGACCGAGCGGGTCGAGCCCGACACGGCCGTCGAGCGGCAGCCGCTCGTCCGCCTTCGCGGCGTGAAGAAGTACTTCCCGATCAGCCGGGGGATCATCTTCCAAAAGCACATCGGCGACGTCCGCGCCGTCGACGGGGTGGACCTCGACATCTATCCGGGGGAGACCCTGGGGCTGGTCGGCGAAACCGGATGCGGCAAGTCGACGCTCGCGCGCGTGATCATGCGGCTCCACGAGTCGACGGCGGGAACCATCGAGTTCGACGGGCGGGACATCACGCACCTCAAGGGTCGCGACCTCCGCGCGCAACGCCGGAACATGCAGATGATCTTCCAGGACCCGTACGCGTCGCTGAACCCGCGAAAGACGGTCGGCAGCATCATCGGCGACCCGTACCGCCTCCACAAGACCGTGCCGAAGTCGAAGATCAAGCCCGAGGTCGAGCAGCTGATGGAGCTCGTCGGCCTGAACCCCGAGCACTACAACCGGTACCCGCACGAGTTCTCGGGCGGCCAGCGCCAGCGGATCGGGGTGGCGCGCTCGCTCGCGCTCCGCCCGAAGCTGATCGTGTGCGACGAGCCGGTCTCGGCGCTCGACGTGTCGATCCAGGCGCAGATCCTCAACCTGCTCGACGACCTCCAGGACGAGCTGAAGCTCACCTACCTGTTCATCGCGCACGACCTGTCGGTCGTGAAGCACGTCTCGGACCGGGTCGCGGTGATGTACCTCGGCAAGGTGGTCGAGTCGGCGACGGGTTCGACCCTCTACCGGAACCCGAAGCACCCGTACACGGGAGCGCTGCTCTCGGCCGTGCCGATCGCGGACCCGGACCTCGCCGCGCAGAGGAAGCGGATCATCCTCGAGGGCGACGTCCCGAGCCCGATCGACCCGCCCTCGGGCTGCCGGTTCCACCCGCGGTGCCCGAACGCGCAGTTCCCACGGTGCAAGGACGAGGAGCCGCAGCTCGAGCCCCACCACCCCGGCCAGTTCGCGGCCTGTCACTTCCCGCTCGAGGACCGGGCGGTTCTCGATACGGGCTCCGGGTAAGGGCCCGACGAGCCGGTACACTCATTGACCGATGATGAACGTCGTCGCCCTCGTGCTGAACGTGGTCTCGAGCCTATTCCTCATCGTGTTCATCCTGCTGCACTCGGGCAAGGGGAGCGGCCTGTCGGACATGTTCGGGGGCACGAGCACGCTCTCCGGCGGCACGGCCCTCGAGCGTCGGCTCGACAAGATCACGGTGGTCACCGCGATCGTCTTCGGTCTGTCAACGTTCTGGCTCTCCTGGAAGTGGGACTAGCCGGGCGAGCACACCCCGGTTGGTAGAATCCCCGCGCCCTCGTCGGAGTGGCGGAACTTGGTAGACGCGCTAGGTTGAGGGCCTAGTGAGCCTTACGGCTCGTGGGGGTTCAAATCCCCCCTCCGACACGATCCCCCGCCTGCCGAAACCGTGTCACCGGTCACGGATACGCGCGAGTCACAATCCCGGTGCCAGGGTTCCGATCAGCGCCCCCCCATCTCACCCGTGGAACACGGGATCGGTCGAAGCCGACGGCGGGCGCGCGCACCGATTCCCCCGCTACGCCGTTCCCCGACCCGCCGGGATGGGGTTCGTCGACACATAGCTC
Source organism: uncultured Actinomycetes bacterium (assembly GCA_963716935.1). GTDB lineage: Bacteria > Actinomycetota > UBA4738 > UBA4738 > HRBIN12 > CALGFI01. Next base: position 279,524 of record CAVQUN010000004.1, read on the forward strand.
TCGGCGCCTCGCGGATCACCGCTCGTGACCCTTGGGCGAGCGATGAGGTAGATCAGAGCGCCGAACAACGGAACGATGACGATGAGAAGGATCCACGCCGCCTTCGCTCCACCCCCCATGTCTTGCCGGCGGAAGATGTCCGCGAAGACCATGATGAAGATCCAAATGGCCATGAACCAGAAGAAGAAGACGACCATCGTCCAGATGAAGTCTCCGAATCCATACTCTGCCAACATGTTCCACCCCTCCTCGTCAACCAACGCCGACTCGACGGCTTCGATTGCCTCCGTCCGATGCCTGACTCGAACCCCTTCGTGCTCAGCGGCGCCGACGCCTCCCTCTTCGTGTCACCGATGAAGTCGTCTCACACGCCCTCGATCGCCTCCAACCGCCCGGACTTCACGGCCTCGGCAAAGGCCTGATAGTCGCGCTCGTTCTGATCCGCGTAGCGCTCGGAGAAGTCGGTGACCGACTCGTCGAACGCGTCGCTCTTGCCGAGATAGGCGGCGATCGCGATCGGATCACCCGATCGGGCATGGGCGCGGGCGAGCGTCCAGGCGCATTGGCGCGCGTAGAAGGTGAGTCCGAACGGCGTGAGGGCCTCGACGTCCGCCGAGCCCTTCATGTCTCGCAGCTGGCGCCAGTAGAGCCACCGGTTGGCCTCCACGCCCTTGGTCCAGCCGAGGTAGATGTCGCTCGCGGCCTGCATCAGCCGCTGTCCCTGCACCACGCGCTCGCCGTGTTGCTTGTAATGGCTCTTGGGGAGATGGTCCTCGAGCACGGAGGCCGTCGCCTCCTTCACCTGCAAGAAGAGCGGATCCTCCTGGTCGCGACCCTGCAGGAGCACGATGAACGCCCGCGTTCCGACGCTTCCGACCCCGACGACCTTGCGGGCGACGTCGACGACCTGGAATCGTTCCAAGAGGTGACGTCGGTCGTCCTGCAGCGTCGCTCGGTAGGACCGGAACTGTTCGCGGATCAGATGCTGGAGCTCGTCGGGGGAGAGCCCGGCCAGCTCCTTCAGCTCGCGCACCGGGATCACGATCGGAGGCTGCGAGACGATCCGGTAGTTGCCGTCGACGTGCTCGGCGAGCTTCGACAGGGCCTGCAGGCTGTCGCGCGTGCGGGCCTTCAGGACGTTCTTCTTGGCGGCCTTCTCGAGCCTTTGTGCCGCCTTCTTCTGCGTCTTGTCCGTCTGTGCAGCCACCGCGGTGCCCATGGCGGACATCAGCTCCTGCTCGGACAGACGCGCGTACCAGATGTCCATCGTCTGCATCTGCGCGAACTCGGCCATCGCCTCTCGGTATGCCCGCACGGACGCAAGCGTCACATCGCGCGCCTCGGCCTTGCTGAAGCCGTTGTTGCGTGCCGCGATCGCAAAGCTCGCGGACATGCGCTTCACGTCGTACTCGAAAGGGCCGGGCAGCGTCTCGTCGAAGTCGTTGAGGTCGAACAGCAGCGTTCGCTCGGGCGAGGCGAACACGCCGAAGTTCGATAGGTGAGCATCGCCGCAGAGCTGCGCGATCAGGCCGGCCCTCGGGGTGTCCTTCAGATCGGCGGCCATGATCTTGGCCGCGCCCCGGTAGAACGTGAACGCCGAGACAAGCATGCGCCCGTGGCGCACCGGCACCAGATCGGACTCCCGGGTCGCGTTCTGTTCCTCGAGCAACACGATCGGGTCGGGCCGGTCGGCGGCCGGAGTCCACCCCGCGTGGCTGGACAGCGGTGCCCGCTCCCGCGATGCCTTGCCGTGTGCCCTGCGATCGTCGATGCTCGGGTGCTCGATCCTCGTGGCGGCCATTCAGCTCACCTCCGGGTTGCGGGATCCCCCGGTCGTCACTCGAATCCCGACGCCGGTCGATGCCCGTTGCCTCCGCTCAGCGCGGACGGCCAAGAACTCGTCCGGTTCGGCGGAAAGGGTCTGCGCACGCGTCCTTCGATCCAACCGTCTCATCCTCGATTTGAGGGGCGGTGTGGTTCTCGGACCGGGAGCTCGGGTTCGCTGTGCAGCAGCCGAAGGCTGGAGCTACTGCGAACAGCACGTTAGCACTTCGCTGGTTCGCTGGGCAGGCCGCCTTCGGGAGCCTTCACCGTCTAGGGTGAGGGCCGATCGCCAGAGCAAGCTCGTGAGGGACGGAGGTCGAGATGGTCGAGGACGCGCTCGGAAGCTGGAGAGACGGGAAGACGAAGGACGCCATCGTGAGCTTCGTGGGCTCGGTCTCGGAGGAAGGACCCAACTTCGTCCCCGTGGAGGATCGCATCGCGACCTTCGACAACGATGGAACCTTGTGGTGCGAGAAACCGATGCCGATCCAACTCGACTTCATCCTGCGCCGCCTTTCCGCGATGGCCGAGGCGCAGCCCGAACTTCGCGAGCGACAGCCCTGGAAGGCGGCCCACGAGCGCGATTACGGGTGGCTGGCTGCCGTCGTGGACAAGCACTACGCCGGTGACGAATCGGGGCTGAAAGTGCTCGCGGGAGGCGTCCTCGCCGCATACGACGGGATGGGCGTGGAGGACTTCGAGGCGCAATCGGAGGAGTTCCTGCGAAACACGCAGCACCCCACCCTGGGTCGCGGATACCTGCAGTGCGCCTACGCGCCGATGGTCGAGCTCCTCCGCTACCTGGAGGCGAACGGTTTCACGAACTACATCGCCTCCGGCGGCGGTCGCGATTTCATGCGGCCGATCAGCTAGGAGGTGTACGGCATCCCGAGGGAGCGCGTGATCGGCAGCAGCTCCATGCTCGCCTATACGAGCGATCGGTCGGGCGGGACCATCACCCATACTGCGGCGCCGGAGTACCTCGATGACGGGCCACAGAAGCCGATCCGCATCTGGAGTCGCACCGGTCGTCGACCGTTGCTCTCCGGCGGTAATTCGAACGGCGACGTCCCGATGCTCGAGTTCACCCAGCTCCCGGGCAAGCCGTCGATGCGGCTGCTCGTCCTGCACGAGGACGCCGATCGGGAGTTCGACTACACGGCCGGAGCCGAGAAGGCACTCGAACGGGTCGGCAGGGATGGATGGACGATCGCGAGCATCAAGGACGACTGGGTCACCGTTTTCTGATCGACTCGACGGAAGATGTTGGCCGGTTGGTGCACACTCGCCGGGAGGATTCGGATGGACCCCGCCACGCTCCTTTCCCTGCTGAGCTACCTGGGGTCGGGCGAGTACCGGGCGCGGTCGTTCGGCGTCAGGATCCCACCCACCAACATTCAGGACTACCACCTGAGGGAAGCCCGGACGTTCGCAGGCAGGTTGGCGGACGAACTCTTGTCCGCGGAGGAGCAGGGGTCCGAGTAGTCCGTCCCGTGGCTGCTTGGTTCCCCTCGAAGGCCTCGAAGGCCTCGAAGGCCTCGAAGCCCTTGGCGTGGGTTTCTCTGTTGACCAAGCGGAGAACGGCGAGTACGTTGGCCTGGCGACCCCAGACTTCGGCCGCGACGCGCCGTCGGTTGGCGCACACCCGGAGCCCAGAGTTTGCTCCCGAGCCGGAGGCACCTCTACAGCTCTCCTGGAAGGGAGCCGCCCTGCGGGGTTACCGGTCTTGACGTCTCACGCGAATGAGGGGCACGAACGGTCGCGCACCGTGACGCCCGACCCCAGGGCGAAGTAGGTTGGGGGGGAACGCTCGGAACGGTGTTCCTGTGCGTTGCAGGAGGAAGCCCACAACGGGAGGAGGTACCACATGACCATCGGTCCGGTACAGCTGATCGCGCTCGGCTTCGATAAGCCCGATTTCCACGGAGAGATCATCGAGGAGCTCGATCGGCTTCGAGAGAGTGACGTGGTGCGTGTGATCGACGCGCTCGCCGTCTACAAGGACGCGGAGGGAGAGGTCGCCGTCCTGAAGGGGAGCCAGCTCTCGAAGGACGAGGCGGAGGAGTTCGGAGCCGTCGTCGGAGGGCTCCTGGGCCTGGGCATGGGAGGCGAGGAGGGGATGGAGGCCGGTGCGATCGCTGGCGCCGAGGCTGCGTCCGATGGCATCGACGTCTTCTCGGAAGAGGAGGCCTGGGACATCCTGGAGGAGCTCCCGAACGATACGGCGGTCGCGCTCATCCTGCTCGAGCACCGCTGGGCGACCGGGCTTCGCGACGCCGTGGGACGCGCGGGCGGCTTCCGCATCACCGAGGGCTTCATCAGCCCCTTGGATCTCGTCGCGGTGGGACTCGTCGCCGCCGAGGAGGCCGAGGCGCTCGCGGCTGCCGAATCGAAGTCGTAGCAAGCACCAGTCGAGCAGATCGAGGAGGGAACGCTCATGATGCCAGCAAGAAGGGTCGCAAGGCGGACCTCGCGGCGCACGTCGAGGCGGATGTCTGCGGCGCAAGCGCCACCCCCGGCCGCCGCTCCGGCGCCGGCCGCCGCTGCGGCGCCGGCCGCTCCAGCGCCCGCCGCCACTGCCGAGCAGGATCAGATGGCGGAGATCCAGCAGCTCGCCAAGATGAAGGACCAGGGGATCCTCACCGAAGAGGAGTTCCAGGCGAAGAAGAAGCAGATCCTCGGGATCTGAACGACGAACGAACCATCCTGGACCGAGGGCGAGAGCGGGGGAGTGGACCGGAGGCGAGGGCTACTCCTCCGCACAGGAATCGTGACGTCGATAGCGTGCCGAGCGGCCCGCGGGTCGCGTGGCTGAAGACCTCCGTCGAGTTTCTCAGTCCGAGTCGGACGGCGGATGGCCGACGGCTCCCGTGTGCACCAGCGTCAACTCGTGAATGGTCTTCGTGAGGTCGAGGATCTGCTTGGAGAGGACGATCAGCTCCTCGTTCTGTGCTTCCTCGGACTGGACCATCCGCCACTCCTGATCCGCGAGGTGCCTCCGGGCGTCGTCCTGGCGATTCTGGGTGATCATCACGAACGTGGACAGGAAGATCGCCTCGAGCGACACGATCATCGTGAGCAATCCGTACGGGTAGTGCTCGAGGCCCGATGCGATCCAGATCGAGAACCAGGCGATGTGGAGATAGACGAACCACATCGACCCGGCGAACAACGTGATGGCATCGGCGGCCCGATTCTGAACGCTTCTGGCTCGTTCCTCCCCGAGCTGGAGAAGCGCCGGGTGGACGGGCTTCCTCGGTGCGGCGATGGCCACGACTCCTCCTTTGCGCCCTTCGGCGGATCGTCAACTCGCGAGCGCAATGGGGCATGCTGGAAAGCGAAGGACCTGTCGGGCAGCCGAACGAGTACACTGATCGTGCAGGTAACGAACTTGCGGTTCGCGCGTAGCGACCGACTCGTGGCCCAGCGGCCCACCCGCCACTCGCCTCCACGAATCTGAGGATCCGGAAGGAGGCGGCCCTGTGGTCAGGTGCCCCGTCTGCACGAAGATCCAACTCGTGTATGTGCATGGCCCCACGCGGACATCCTGCTACTACTGCGGCGCCCGCTGGATTCAACAGGAAGCCGAGCAGAGCAGCATCATCGGACAGGCTTCGCCAAGGTCCGCAATGCGGTTCATGGCGCCGTTCCAACCGACTGTGGAGGAGACGAGATGACGGCCAAGATGATCACATTCGACGGAGAGGCCCGCCGCGCCCTGGAGCGAGGACTCGACCAGGTCGCCAGCGCGGTCAAGATCACGCTCGGACCTCGCGGACGCAATGTGGTGCTCGCCAGGGGATGGGGCGCGCCGACGATCACCAACGACGGTGTGTCCATCGCGAGCGAGATCGACCTGGAGGATCCGCAGGAGAACATCGGCGCCCAGCTCGTCAAGGAGGTCGCCAAGAAGACCAACGACGTCGCGGGCGATGGCACGACGACGGCCACCGTTCTCGCCCTGGCCATGGTGAAGAACGGCCTTCGCAACGTCGCCGCCGGCGCCAACCCCATGGCGCTGAAGCGAGGCATCGAGGCCGCGGTGGAAGCGGCCGTGGAATCGATCGCCATCCAGGCCAAGGACGTGGACGACAAGGCCGATATCGAGCACGTCGCCTCCATCTCCTCCGCGGATCCCGAGATCGGCGCTCAGATCGCCGAGGCCATGGACCGGGTGGGCAAGGACGGCGTGATCGCCGTCGAGGAGTCCCAGACGTTCGGCATGGAGCTCGAGTTCGTGGAAGGGATGCGGTTCGACAAGGGCTACATCTCGCCCTACTTCGTCACCGATCCCGAGCGGATGGAGGTCTCGTACGACGACCCCTACGTCCTGCTCGTGGAGGGCAAGATGTCGAGGGTGGAGGACCTGCTCCCGCTGGTGGAGAAGGTCCTGTCGGCCACTCGCCCGCTCCTGATCGTCGCCGAGGACGTCGACGGGCAGGCCCTCGCCACGTTGGTCGTCAACAAGATGCGCGGCATGTTCAGCGCCGTTGCCGTGAAGGCGCCAGGGTTCGGCGATCGCCGCAAGGCGATGCTGCAGGACCTGGCGGTGCTGACGGGTGCGCAGGTCATCTCCCCCGAGATCGGGCTCAAGCTCGAGAACGTCACGCTCGATCTGCTCGGCAGCGCCCGGAGGGTGGTCGTGACCAAGGACGACACCACGATCGTCGAGGGCGGCGGCAAACCGGACGAGATCAAGGGTCGGGTCAACCAACTGAAGGGCGAGATCGACCGGACGGACTCCGACTACGACCGAGAGAAGCTCCAGGAGCGTCTGGCCAAGCTCTCCGGCGGTGTGGCCGTGATCAAGGTCGGTGCCGCCACCGAGGTTGAGCTGAAGGAGAAGAAGCACCGCATCGAGGACGCCGTCTCGGCGACCAAGGCGGCCATCGAAGAGGGCATCGTCGCGGGTGGGGGCGTCGCGCTGCTGCAGGCGCAGCTGGCGCTGGACAAGGTCGACCTCGAAGGCGACGAGCTCACGGGCGTGGGCATCGTTCGCCGCGCCCTCGAGGAGCCGGCGAAACAGATCGCCGCGAATGCCGGCTTCGAGAGCGGAGTGGTGGTGGAGAAGATCCTCTCCCTCGACTCGGGCTGGGGATTCGACGCGACCCGCGGCGAGTACGTCGACATGTTCAAGGCGGGCATCGTCGACGCGGCACGGGTGACGCGCTGCGGCCTTCAGAACGCCGCTTCGATCGCAGCGTTGTTCCTGACCACCGAGGCGGTCGTCGCGACGAGGCCGGAGAAGACTCCGGCAACGCCGGGAGGCCCGGGAGACATGGACTTCTGATCCAGTCGGCAGGCCGCTACGGACGCCGCGGGAAGAAGGGTTCGTTGACAGCTCGAGGAAGGGGGGCGTCATGACCACGATGACGCATTCTGCTCGCGGCGAGAGCCCGACGAGATGGCTGGTCCGGCCGACAGCCACCTTGGATGGCTCGGTCGAGGTCACGTCGAGGCCGAAACCGGCCGAGCGCGTGTTCGAGATCCAGTCTCCGAATGGCTATGCCCGGACCGTCGCCGGCACGATCGAGTACCTCGACGACGAGGCCCGTACGTATGTGGTGCGCACTCGTGCGGGCGAATTCGTCAGGGTCCCGATGCGGGACATCACGAGTGAGCGCGGCATCCTTCCCGGGGACGAGGACATCGGCCGCCCAGGGGCCGTCGTGGCAGGCACCGGCCTTGTCTGGTCCGGCGGTCGGATCTCGAACCATCGGCCCTGAGACCCAACCCCAGCCATGGGAAGCGGACGGTCAGATTGACGATGGGCCAGGTTGGCTACCCGCTCACCGGCGTGTTGGCGGGATCGTCGTGCTGCTGCGGTGGTCGGGCACCACGGCGGATCTGATTGCCGACGGGCCGCCTTCTATTCGATCGGCCGTGCCGGAAGCAGCGTGACGCTGAGCGCGAGGGCTTCGGCAACGTCGGTGACCTTGCGATTCGTTCTGCGCGCCTGCTCGCGCAACATCTCGAACGCAGCTCGCTCATCGATCGAGTGGCGCTCCATGAGGATGCCCTTCGCTCGTTCGGTGATGGCCCGGCGAGCGAAAGCTCCTTCCAGGCCGTGGTACTCCGCGAACCGACACAGCACCACGTCGAGGGAGCTCTGCAGCGCGGCCGCGTCCTCTCGTTGGGCGATGTACGCGAAGATCCCGCGCCTCGCTGCTTCGTGGATGAATGCCTCGTCCTCGACGTCAAGAATGGCGATCACGGGGCAGGCCGCCTCCGTGACGATCCTCCCGATGAGGTCGAGCGCGTACTCAGAGCTCTCACCGACGATCACGATCGCGGCATCCGGGCGAAGGGACGCCGTCAAGGCTGCGACGTCGCCGAGGCTCGCCTCGCCCACTACGTGGTGGCCGAGGCCCAGGACGGTGCGGGAAACCTGCTCGAGCCGCTCTCCTTGCCCGTCGGCGACGAGGATCCGAAGCTGCTCGACGGCCTTGCCGGCCGGCCTCCTGCTTGCTCGTGGCACCGAAATCAAGCCTACCGCAGGGATGCGCCAGGGAGTCAAGGACGGGGGCCTACGGCGTTGTCGCCATTGACCATTCCGGTTGACGGGGCGTACGGTGCATCTTGCGGACCCGAAGTCCCGGCCCGCTCTGCGCCTGCCAGTCTGGCGCCACCGGAGCCCAGAGCCACGCTCCCAAAGCCGGAGGGACCCCTCCCTCCGGGATGGGAGCCGCGATGCGGGTTCCTTCAGAGTTCTTCTCGGTCCAGGTTCAGCACGCAGAGGGTGCTGCCCGCCTCCGTCTGGCCGGAAGGTTCGATTCCGCCGCCCTTCCGGCGCTCGACGACACGATCAGCGACACCCGGCGTCGAGACGTCGTCATGGACCTGGACGGCCTCACGTTCATGGACGGCGCGGCGTGGCTCTCGGTGATGGCGTGGGAACACCGTGTGCACGACTGGGGTGGGGACTTCCGACTCGTCAACGTCCCTGGCCGAATCCGGAAGATCTTCGAGGTCACGGAGACCGAATATTTGCTCGCCGAGGTCGTCACGACATGAGCGATTGGCGGGACGAGGAGGTTTGCAACGAGGCTCAGTCGCGTGACCGGAATGAGTGGATCGAAGACATCCGGGGCCTGATGGGCGACGAGGCCGCCACCGAAGCGTACGTGTGCGAGTGTGGTGACGCGGCCTGCGTCGAGCGCATCAACCTCACCCGGCCGGAGTACGAGGCCGTACGGGGATACTCAACTCGCTTCGCCATCGCGGTCGATCACGAGAACCCCGAGATCGACCAGCTGGTGTCCGAGGGCGGCCGGTTCTCCGTCGTGCAGAAGATCGCGGGACGGCCGGCCCGCATCGCTCGCCAGACCGACCTTCGCAGCAGAGTGACGAATCCGCGATGAGGAGCGGACTCAGCGTGAAGAGAACGAGCCCGGTGTCCGGATCGGAACGAGACCTGCGCTCTGTGACCGAGCATCTGGTGCGTCAGGGCGTTGCGTTGCCCGAGTTCCAGACTCGCATCTGTTCTCATTGCGGGAGGCAGACGACGTTCGGGCTTCAGGATCGCGCGGGCTGGTATTCGTGTCTCGAGTGCGAGCGCTACGCGTGAGGCAACCATGAGTGAGGGTCGTCGAGCCAGCCGCTGAGGCCGGGACCGGTGACGATTCATCCGTGCCCGTGGCCGCGAACTGGGTCCGCGTCGAGCTTCGCCGAACCAGGTCGGCGACGTGGCCTTCTACGAGGGCACACCCGCGAAGGTCTGACGGAGCATCCGTTCGTTGGCCGGCTGTTCGCGGTCGCGCCTGAACGCAGCCGAGCAGTAAGGGGAGCCCCGAGAGGGGGCTCCCCATAGCATCCCCTGGATGAGAACGAGTTTCGAACACTTGGCTGAGCGCCCGCCGCAATGAGCGCTCGGTAGGCTGCTCGCCATGACGGGCACGCGCGCATCCGGAACGGTCGATCTCTTCTGGATTCCGTTGGGCGCGGGCGGCCATGTTGTTCGTCTGAACGGGAAGGTCTACGAGGCGATGACGGCGTTCATCGAACGTCGCCCGCGATGCGACCTCTACCATTCGGCCCTGGAAGTCAGCCTCCCCGATGCCCGGTTCGTCATCGAGAGCGCCCCGATTCCGGACCAGCGTGGGCGAGCGCGCGGCGTCGTCGCCGAGGGTCCGGTCGGGACTAGATGGGCGGGACGGTTTCGGCTGTTTCGCTACGAGATCCGCCGATGGCGCGAGGGGTCCATCCCCGATGCGAACGAGGCCGTCTCGAGCCCGGTTCGCGTTGCGAACGACCTCGCTCGCGCGCGGCGGGTCCTCGATCTGGTGCCGTCCGTCCCGACCCCCGTGTGGGGCCGAGACGAGCTGCGCACGGGCGACATGTGGAACTCCAACTCGCTGACCTCGTGGTTGCTCGTCGGGGCCGGGGTGGAAACCGAGGGGATTCGGCCGCCCTCCCGCGGTCGGGCGCCCGGTTGGCACGCCGGACTCGCCGTCGCGCGACGCGCAGCAGCGGCGCGCGATCGGCGCGAGGCGGTGGATGGCGGCTGCTAGGTTGAGGCCCATGATCGCCCGGCGGGACCGCCCCGACCGCGGGTGGACCTTCGTGACGCACCACTTCCTCGTGCTGCTCTGCATCGCGGAGAATTCGGACATGCGGATGTCCGAGGTCGCCGAACGCATCGGCGTGACCGAGCGGGCCGTGCAGCGTCTGGTCGGCGATCTCGTCGAGGCCGGGTACCTCGTCCGGACGCGCCGGGGCCGGCGCAACCACTACGCCATCAGCCGGGAGATGCCGCTGCGACACCTGGAGACGCAGCACCGACAGCTGGGCGAGCTGCTCGCGCTGTTGTCGAAGGCGGCGGAGCCGAAGGCCTAGGGCCCGACGTCCGAGCGCACGCCGACCTCGTCCAGGTGGGCGAGGAGGTCGGCCGGGTCCTCGTAGACGCGATAGGCGCCGGCGCGTTCGAGCTCCTCGCGGCCGTAGCCGCCCGAGAGCAGGCCGACGCCCAAGGACCGAGCCCGGCGGGCGGCGAGCAGGTCCCACACGCTGTCGCCGACCACGACGCAGCTCTCGATGTCGACGCCCAACCGCTCTGCCGCGGCGAGGAACAGGTCGGGGTCCGGCTTGGCCCGCTCGACGAGGTCGCGCGTCACGATCGGCACCCCCTCGGGGATGCCGAGGGGCTCGAGCGTGGGGCCGGCCGACTCCCGGTAGCCGCTGGTCGCGATCGCCCACGGCATCCCCGCCTCCGTGAGCATGCGCAGCAGCTCGACCGCGCCGGGGAGCGGGCGGATCTGGGGGGCGTAGCGGGCGAACGCCTCCGCGTGCAGGCGACGGAGGAGGCCGGCGTCCGAGGCGGTGACCTCGCGTCCGGTCTCGCGGAGCAGGGCGTTCGCGAACAGGCCTCCGCTCATCCCGACCTTGCGGTGGATCCGCCAGACCGAGAGCTCGATCCCGGCCTGCTCGAGCGCGTCGCGCCACGCGAGGACGTGCTGGTAGACGCTGTCGATCAGGGTGCCGTCGAGGTCGAAGACGAGGGCCTGCCCGCGCTCCACGGGTCGCATCCTAGAGAACTGGCGGGCGAGCGCGCGCGAGACCCTACTGGTACTGCGTGGCGCAGCTGTTGAACGTGTCCGTTCCGGGACCGCCGATGCAGACGTCGTTCCCGGCGCCGCCGCGGAGGCTGTCGTTGCCCCCGCCGCCGAGCATGCAGTCGTTGCCGCCGTTGCCGCGAATGGTGTCGACCCCCGCGCTGCCGAGGATGAGCTCGCTCGCGCCGGTGCCGTTGATGGTGCCCGCCCCGGTGACGATCGCGGTGAGCGTGATGCCGTTGCACTCGACCGGCTTCACCTGGTTGACGTCGAGCGCCGTCGAGCTGTTCACGCGCTTGGACGCCGCCACCACGTTGGAGGCGGTGAGCCCCACCGCGACGACGAGTGCGAGACCGGCCACGAGCGTGAGCCCCCGGTAGACGCGCCTCGTCCCCCGGATCCTCATGCGGGGCGACTTCCGTTCGGGACGAGGTACCGGTAGGTGACCCCGTTCTCCTCGACGGAGTACGTGTGCAGGCCGTCGCGCTCCTCGTGGAGCACGACGTGGCCGTAGTGCGTCGCGAGCCGAACCAGGCTATCGAAGTCCTCGACCTGCACGGAGCGGGTGCTCGGCGCGCCGCCCCCGGGATGGACGGGGACGAGCCACGGGCCGTACTTCGACTCGATCACGGCGGCCTCGCCGCGTCGGGCAGTGCGGGCGCGGCCGAGCTGGAAGAAGATCAGGCCGAGGACCGCCACGACGAGCACCACGAGGGCGCCGGTGCGGAGCGGCTCCATCTGCAGCCGCAGGCCGAACATCGAGAAGCTACGCGGCACGTCGACCTCGGTCTTCAACAGGTCGCCCGTCACCGGGTTGAGGGGGTCGGGGGCCTGCTCCGCGCCCGGGGGAGCGGCGCCCGCGGGCTCGAGCTGCAGCTGCGTCGGGTCGAGGGTGAAGCGGAGCTCGGGCGCGAACGTCTCGGACAGCGGGAGCCCGTCGAGGGTGCCGTCGAGCGAGACCGTCGGGCGGACGGCCACCGTGTAGTGGTCTCGCGTGACCTCGGTCAGGCGCTCGAGCTCCGACGTGATGCCCTGGAGCTCGCCCAGGTCGAGGTTGCTCGCCACGCTCGCCTTCCCGCCGTCGAAAGAGACCGAGGGCGCGAGGTCGATCGTGCGATTCCAGCCGTTGATGTCGGAGATCTCCGCGACCATGCCGACCGTCCCGCTCGCGGCGAGGGCGGACGGGCTGTCGAACGCGTAGTCGAAGCTGACCCGGATCTGGTCCACCAGCTCCAGGTAGACGGGGTCGCCGGTCTGGAGGGTCTCACGTCCATAGACCTTGACCCCCGCCTCGGAGACCTTGCCCGTGTAGTCGAAGGTCCCCATGTGCTGGAACGTCACGTCGCGCTCCTGCACGGTCTTCGGAGGAAGCAGGAACAGGATCCCGCAGAGGACGAGCGCGAGGGCCGCGACGGCCGCCAGCACCGCCTGGGCGTTCGCCGAGATGCGCCGCGACTTGCGGGGCGGCGCGGGCTCGCGCTCCTTCTTCGCGCGGCTACTCGGGGCCTCCTCTCGCCCGACCGAGGCGTGACCGTTCTGATTGTGGCGAGCTCGCCGGCGGCCGCCGACGATCCCGAGCGCGGCGAGGGAGACCACGGCGGACATGCCCCACGGGGTGCGGACCGCACCGAGCGGTCGTCCGATGGCCGGGACCCGTCCGGCCATGTTCCCGATGATGTCGGGCGCCGCGGGACGGTACGAGTCGAGCCACGAGTTGTTGTCGCCCTTCACGACGAACCGGCCGTCGTCGACGGCCACGATCCGGTGCAGCACGACCTCGTCGATGTCGGGGTTGTGGTAGGCGACGACCTCGCCGACGTGGTACGCGCTCGAGGACCGCACGAGGACGAGGTCGCCCGCGTGCAGCATCGGCTCCATGCTCGTACCCGTCGTCGTGACGTAGGCCGACCGGCCGCCGAGCTGGCTGGGGGCGAAGAGGTACCAGCCGACGACGAGAAGGGCCACGCACGCCCCTGCGAGGAGCATCCGCGTGACCCTTCTCGATCCGTTCATCGTTCCTCCCCCTCGGAGCTCGTCGCGCCGGCCTTTAGTCGGCGATGACGACTCGGAGGGCGGTGACGCCGAGGACCGTCGCCTGCGGGGCGGTCGTCGTGCAGCTCACCGAGGTGCCGACGTTGGTGCAGGAGTACCAGCTGCCGGCCGCGGCGAGCTGGACCCGAAGGGTCGAGCCGGCCACCGGCGCCGAGTCGAGGGTGAACGTCACCGAGTCCACGTTGGCCGGGTTCGTGCCGTTCAGCCCGTAGTGGATGGCCGAGACCGTGTATCCGGTCACCGCGCCGGAGCCGTCGCCGGCCTTGGAGGCGGGCACGGTGTTCGCGGCCGTGAACGCGTAGGTCCCGGCCACGATGGCGAACGCGAGCACGAGCACGTTGCCGATCCGACCGATCGAGAACCGCCTGGTGCGCATTCGAACCGTCCTTTCGTTCCGAGATTGCTCTTCCTGTCGGTGTTGGCATCGGCAGTCCCGTGCCCGGCTTGATGCCCAGCTTTCGGTAAAGCCGCATCCTCTGGGAGGGGGACGGCCGGGGGCCTACCACCGGATCCCCACGACCCTGCGCGGCGAGTTCCCGGACGCGAGGAGGGTCACGCGGCGCTCCCTGCCGGGAAGCCCCGCGTGACCCTCCTGCTTCAAAGCTCGAGGCGCCTTCGAGGGCGCCGGCCGTCGTCTAGTCGGCGACGATGATCCGAAGAGACACCACCGGGAGGACCGTGGCCTGCGGCGAGGTCGTGTTGCAGGTCACGTTGGCGCCGGCGTTGGTGCACGAGTACCAGTTGCCGCCGATCTGGGCGGTCATGGTAGAGCCCGCCGCCGGGACCGAGTCGAGGGTGAAGCTCACCGAGTCGACGTTCGCCGGGTTGCCGGCGTTCAGCCCGTAGTGGATGCCGGAGACCGTGTAGCCGGTCACCGCGCCGGAGCCGTCGCCGGCCTTGGAGGCGGGCACGGTGTTCGCGGCCGTGAACGCGAGGCTCCCGGCCACGAGGGCGAACATGAGCACGAGCACCGTGCCGATGCGACCGAACCTGCTCTGCATGCCAACCGTCCTTTCGTCACCGATTGCCTCCACATGGATCGGCAGGAGCGTGCCAGGCTTGTATCCCCAGGATTCGGTAAACCCCCATCCGCTCGGCGGGTGATGCGCTTTCCCCCTGGCGACGGAGGGATCCGCGCGGTACGCTCGGCCCGGCATGTGACGGCTCCCGAGCTCCGCGAACCACCTTCCGCCACCCTCGCGAGGAGTCGTCCAGGATGTCCACCCGTCGCCCGCCTTCTTCAGTTCCCGGCTCCCGTCCATGAGCGTGCTCGAGATCCAGGACCTCTCGGTCGAGGCGGCCGGCCGGCCGCTCCTCGAGGGGCTCTCCCTGTCCGTGCGCGCCGGCGACAAGGTCGGCGTTGTCGGCCGCAACGGGGCCGGCAAGACGAGCCTCCTCGAGGTCATCGCCGGAACGGAGCAACCGGTCGCCGGGCGGGTGGTGGTGCGCGGTCGCCTCGGGTACCTGCGCCAGGATCCGCGCCAGCACGGCGCCGAGCAGGAGCACAGCGGGCTCGCGCACGTGCTGCAGGCCCGGGGGTTGCGCGACCTCGCCGAGCGCCTGGAGAAGGCCCGGCTCGCGATGGAGGAGCGCCCCACCGAGTCCCACGTCCGACGCTTCTCGCGCCTGGAGGAGCGCTACCGCCTGGCCGGCGGCTACTCGGGCGAGGCCGAGGCCGGCAGGATCGCCGCGGGTCTCGGGCTGCCGCAGGATCGGCTCCACCTGCCGGTGCCGGCGCTGTCCGGGGGCGAGCGACGCCGGCTCGAGCTCGCGCGGATCCTGTTCGCCGGGTCCGACGTCCTCCTGCTCGACGAGCCGACGAACCACCTCGACGCCGACGCGAAGCGCTGGCTGATGCGGTTCCTCGCGGCGTACGGCGGCGCCCTCCTCGTCGTGAGCCACGACATCGGCCTGCTCGACGCCGCGATCACGCGGATCCTGCATCTGGATCGCGCGGGCGTGCACCAGTATCGCGGCACGTACTCCGAGTACCGTGCCGCCCGCGCGCTGGACGAGGCGCGACTCGCGAAGTTGTCCGAGCGTCAGCACGCCGAGATCAGCCGGTTGAAGACCCTGGCGGACTCGATGCGCGGTCAGACCGCCAAACGCGCCCGCAAGGCGAAGACGCTCGACACGCGGGCGGAGCGGCTCGAGGCCCGGGCCGCGGTCGGCCCCGCGCGCGAGCGCGCCACCCGATACCGGTTCCCGGACCCGCCGCGGAGCGGCGCGGTGGCGTTGTCCGCCGAGGGGCTCACGAAGGGGTACGGCGGGCCGCCGGTGTTCGAGGACGTCGGCTTCGACGTCGAACGGGGAGAGCGCCTGCTGGTCATGGGTCTGAACGGTGCGGGCAAGACCAGCCTGCTGCGCATCCTCGCCGGCGCGTCGAGGCAGGACGCCGGCTCGTTCCGCCTCGGGCACGGGGTCTCGCTCGGGTACTACGCGCAGGAGCACGAGGGCATCCGGGACGGCGTGCCGGTGCTCGCGCACGTGCGGGGCGAGTCGACGGACGCGTCCGATCAGGACCTGCGCGCGCTCCTGGGGATGTTCGGGCTCACGGGCGAGGTCGCGTTCCAGGACGCGGGGACGCTCTCGGGCGGGGAGAAGACGAAGCTCGCGCTCGCGCAGCTGGTCGCCGGACGGCGCAATCTCATCCTGCTCGACGAGCCGACGAACAACCTGGACCCACCGTCCCGCTCTGCGGTGGCCGAGGCGCTGCGAGCCTGGAAGGGTTCCATGATCCTGGTGAGCCACGACGTCGGGTTCGTGGAGGCGCTCGCGCCGCAGCGGGTCCTGATGATGCCCGACGGCGACCTCGCGTACTGGGACGAAGAGCTGCTGGAGCTCGTCGCGCTCGCGTAGGTTCGGGGCCGGGCGGCGGCGATATGCTCTCGGCCGCTCGAGGGGAGTTCGGATGGCGGCGGTCGCAGATCTGGCGTTCGTGAACGGGGACGTCTACACGGTGGACCCGGCGCGCCCGTGGGCGAGGGCGGTCGCGGTGTCCGAGGGCCGCATCGTCGCGGTCGGGGACGACGAGGAGATCCGCGAGGTCGTCGGCCCCGAGACCGAGGTCGTCGATCTCGCGGGGCGGGCGCTCTTTCCCGGCTTCCAGGACGCGCACGTCCATCCGGCCTCGGGCGGCCTCGAGATGCTGCGGTGCAACCTCTCCGACGCATACACGGTCGACGCCTACCTGGAGATGGTCGCGGAGTACGCGGCCGCGAACCCCGGCCTCGAGTGGATCACCGGCGGCGGCTGGTACATGGACGCGTTCCCCGGCGGGAACCCACCAGCGGCGGCCCTCGACCGGGTGCTCCCGGACCGGCCCGCGTACCTGTCGAGTCGCGACGGGCACACCGCGTGGGTCAACACCCGCGCGTTCGAGCTCGCGGGCGTCACGAGCGCGACGGCCGATCCCGTGGACGGCTGGATCGTCCGCGGGGCCGACGGGACGCCGTGGGGCGCGTTGCACGAGGGCGCGATGGATCTGGTGCACCACCTGCTGCCGGAGGACACGACGGAGGACTGGCTCGCCGGGCTGCGGGTGGGACAGCAGTACCTGCACTCTCTGGGGATCACGGCGTGGCAGGACGCGATCGTCGGGCTCGGCCGCGGCGTCGGCGACGTCGACGCGAGCTTCGACGCCTACGTGCGGTTCGCCGAGGACGGCTCGCTCACCGCCCGGGTGGTCGGCGCGATGTGGTGGGACCATCACCGCGGGCTCGAGCAGGTCGAGGAGCTCCTCGAGGCGCGAGATCGCGGCCGGGTGGGGCGGTTCGTTCCCTCGTCGGTGAAGATCATGCAGGACGGGGTGCTCGAGAACTTCACCGCGGGCATGGTCGAGCCGTACCTCGACGACGACGGGCTCCCGACCCGAAACCGCGGGAAGTCCTTCGTCGAGCCCGACCTCCTGAAGGAGTGCGTCACCCGGCTCGACGCTGAGGGGTTCCAGGTCCACTTCCACGCGATCGGCGACCGCGCCGTTCGCGAGGCACTCGACGCCGTCGAGGCGGCCCGCCGCGCGAACGGGCCGAACGACCTTCGGCATCACATCGCGCACATCCAGGTGATCCAACCGTCGGACATCCCGCGGTTTGCCGAGCTCGGCGTGGTCGCGAACGCGCAGCCCCTGTGGGCGTCCTACGACGGCCAGATGCAGCACCTCACGATCCCGTTCCTCGGCCCGGAGCGCTCCGGCTGGCAGTACCCGTTCGGGAGCCTCGCCCGGGCGGGGGCCACGCTCGCCGGCGGCAGCGACTGGTCGGTCTCGTCCCCGGACCCGCTGGCCGAGATCCACATCGCGGTCAATCGTCTGGTGCCGCAGGAGTACCGCGACCTCGTGGGGGACGTAGCGACGACGGAGGTGTTCCTTCCGGACGAGCGCATCGACCTGGCGACGGCCGTCCGGATGTTCACGATGGGCTCGGCCTACGTGAA
This sequence comes from uncultured Actinomycetes bacterium, assembly GCA_963716935.1. Lineage (GTDB taxonomy): Bacteria > Actinomycetota > UBA4738 > UBA4738 > HRBIN12 > CALGFI01. The sequence goes on from CAVQUN010000004.1 coordinate 297,385, forward strand.
CCACCTCGACGACGTGACCGGGTCGATCGAGGTCGGGAAGTACGCGGATCTCACCGTCCTGGACCGCAACCCGTTCGACGCCCCGGCCTCGGAGATCCTGCGCGCGCGGGTCGTGCTCACGATGGTCGAGGGACGGCGCGTGTACACGGGCGACGGCCTGGACTGAGCCGACCGTGGCGCGGCACGGCCCCTACGGCGAGACCGCCGCCTCCTGACTGCTGGTCAGGGGCGCTTCTTGCTGCCACCCGGGGCCGACCGCACGATAGGCGCGTCCACCCGCGGGCGGATCGGATGCGGCCCGCGCGAAGCATCGAAGGAGGCCTCCTGATGGCGTTCGACATGGGGCAGGTTCAGCGCGGGGCCCGCAATCGACGGACCCCGTACTACGAGGCGACCCAGCGGTACGAACCGAAGGGCTTCACGGTCTACAACCACATGTACTTCCCGATCCGCTTCGACACGTTCGAGGCCGAGTTCGACGCGCTCCTGAACGACGTCACGCTGTGGGACGTATCCGTCGAGCGCTGCCTGGAGATCTCGGGCCCGGACGGGTTCACGTTCGCGCAGCTGCTCACCCCGCGTGACCTGTCGGCCTGCGCGGTCGGACAGGGCAAGTACGTGCTCATCTGCGACGCCGACGGGGGGATCGTGAACGACCCGGTCCTCACCCGGATGGACGAGAACACCTTCTGGTTCGCGCTCGCGTCCTCCGACGCGTTGCTGTTCGCCCGCGGGCTGAAGAACGCCTATCCGGACCTCGACGTGACGATCAAGGAGGCGGACGTCGCGCCGCTCCAGGTGCAGGGTCCGAAGTCGCGACCGCTCATGGCCAAGCTCGTCGGCGAGGAGATCCTCGACCTCAAGTACTACTACTGGACGGAGGCGAAGATCGCCGGCGCACCGGTCGTGATCACACGGACGGGGTGGACGTCCGAGGTCGGCTACGAGGTCTATCTCACCGACACGACGAAGGGCACCGAGGTCTACGAGGCGATCATGGAGGCCGGGCGTGAGTTCGGCATCCGGCCCACGGGTCCGAGCGACATCCGTCGCATCGAGGGCGCGATCTTCAACTGGGGCGCCGACATGACCTACGAGCACAACCCGATCGAGATGGGGCTCGAGCGCCTGATCGCCTGGGATCTGCCGGACGGGGCGAGCATCTCGCTCCCCGCGCTCCGTCGCATCCGCGAGGAGGGCGTCGCCCGCCGGATCGTCGGGGTCGAGCTCGACGGCGAGCCGTTGCCCGACCTCAACAACGTGAAGTGGCCGGTCGTCGAGGACGGCCGTTCGATCGGCTCGGTCACTTCGGCCATCCATTCGCCTCGCCTGCGGCGCAACATCGGGTTCGCGTGGGTGCCGACCGGACGGGCGGGCCTCGGCACGCAGCTGACGGTCGAGAGCGAATGGGGCCCGCGGGAGGCGACGGTCGTCGAGATGCCGTTCGTCGATCCCGGCAAGCAGATCCCGGTCTCGTAGGGCCCCTGGCCTCGCCGATTGCGGCCCGGCGGGAGTTTGAACGATGATTCAACCCGCCCCTCCGGGACGCACCCGGATGGCGGCCGACGGAAGGAGCGGGACCGGATGGTGAACGAGCGCCAGGAGATGCTCGAGGAGAGCGCGACGATCTACTTCGGCCCGTGGTACCGGCGCTCGCCGTTCTTCGCGGCGACGCGGCGGGCCGGGTGCACCGCTTACGACGTCTACAACCACATGCTGTTGCCCGCCTACTTCGACGACCCCGTCACCGAGTACTGGGCGCTGATGAACGACGTGACGGTGTGGGACGTCGCCGTCGAGCGCACCGTCGAGATCTCGGGTCCCGACGCCGACCGCTTCGTCGACTCGATCACCTGCCGCGACCTCACGAAGTGCCAGGTAAAGCAGGGCAAGTACATGATCGTGACCGCACCCGACGGCGGGATCGTCAACGACCCGGTCCTGCTGCACGTCGCGGAGAACCGGTGGTGGATGCAGCTCGCGGACTCCGACGCGGGGCTCTACGCGCTGGGTGTCGCCTCCGCGTCGAACCTGGACGTGGAGGTCTCCTACCCGCACGTGTATCCGATGCAGGTCCAGGGCGCGAAGGCCGCGAAGACGCTCGAGAAGCTGGTGGGCCCCGGGATCTACGAGCTGAAGTACTACTGGTGCGACTGGTTCGAGATCTCGGGCATCCCGGTCCTCGTCAGCCGAACCGGCTGGACGGCGGTGCAAGGGTTCGAGATCAACCTGCTCGACCCCGATCGCGGCGACGACCTGTGGGACGCGGTGTTCGCGGCGGGGGAGGAGCACGACATCCGGCCGGTCGCCCCCGTCGAGGGCCGCCGCATCGAGGCCGGCATCATGAACTGGGGCTCCGACATCACCCTGCAGGACACGCCGCTGCACGTGATGGGGCTCGAGCACCTGGTGGAGGACCAGCCGCAGGACTACCTGGGCAAGTCCGCGCTCGAGGCGCTCAAGGCCTCGGGGGTCGACCGCAAGCTGGTCGGCATCGAGTGGCCGGGCGAGGAGCTGCGGGCCGAGCTGACGTGGTTCTGGCCCGTGGTGCGCGACGGGGCCCCGATCGGCAGGGTGACGGACGCCGTGTGGTCGCCGCGGCTCGAGCGGAACATCGGGTACGCCTGGGTGCCGATCGAGCTCGCCGCCCCCGGGACCAGGCTCGACGTGGAGTCCGAGCACGGGCCGCTCACGGTGACGACGGCGGCGATCCCGTTCATCGACCCGAAGAAGGAGGTCCCGGCGCAGGACCTGCGGCGGGGCTGAGGCCCCGCGCCGGGCCGCGTCCCGCCGATGGCTCGCTCGCTCGACCGCCGGCCACCGGCGTCCGCGCCGCCTCCCCGCGGGGTGCGCAGGGCGATCCTGCTGATCGAGCGCGGGACGAAGGAGGCCATCTGGGACTGCCGCATGTGCGGCCAGTGCATCCTGCACTCCACGGGGATGTCCTGTCCGATGCGGTGCCCGAAGAGCCTGCGCAACGGGCCGTGCGGCGGAGTCCTGCAGAACGGGAACTGCGAGGTCGTCCCCGAGATGCGGTGCGTCTGGGTCGCCGCGTGGGAGGGCTCGCGACGCCTGCCGTTGTGGCGCCACCACATGGAGCACGTCCAACCGCCGACGGACTGGCGGCTGCAGGAGACCTCCTCGTGGGAGAACCTCCTGTCGGGCCGTGATCGAGAGCTGCCGGCGGGTTGGAAGGCGCACGCGTGACCGACGAACCCCGAAGCGAGCTCCACCGGCTGCTGCTCGCCGGCGAGTTCGTCGTCACCGCGGAGCTGCAGGCCACGGACTCAGCCGATCCGCAGTCGGTGCGCGAGCTCGCGGAACTGTTGCGGGGCAAGGTCGACGCGGTCAACACCACGGACAACAGCGCGGCGCACACCCACCTCGCCCCGTGGGCGGCGGCGCACCTGCTCGCCGACGTCGGGATCGAGCCGATCATGCAGCTCGCCTGCCGGGACCGAAATCGCCTCGGCCTGCAGGCGGACCTGCTCGGGGCTGCCGCGCTCGGCGTCCGCAATATCGTGTGCATGACGGGCGACGACGTGAGCGCCGGCGATCATCCCGAGGCGAAGCCAATCTACGACATCGACGCACTCCACCTTCTCCGCATCGCGAGGATCATGCGCGACGACGGCACGTACCTGTCGGGCCGTCCCCTCGACGAACCGCCGAGCTTCCTCGTGGGCGCGGTCGAGAACCCCTTCGCGCCGCCGCTCGAGTTTCGCCCGATGCGGCTCGGCAAGAAGATCGAGGCGGGCGCGGAGTTCGTCCAGACGCAGATCTGCTTCAACCTCGACGCCATGCGGCTGTTCCTGGCGCGGGCCGGCGACCTCGGCCTGCTGGAGCAGGTGTGGATCCTCGCGGGGGTCTTCGTCCCGCGCTCGGCGCGCGCCGTCCGCTACCTGCGCGATCAGGTTCCCGGTATCGACGTCCCCGAGGACGTCGTGGAGCGGATGGAGACGACGGCTCCGGAGCGGCAGTGGGACGAAGGCGTGGCGATCGCGCTCGAGATCATCGAGCAGATCCGCGAGATTCCCGGAATCGACGGGATCCACCTCATGTCCATCAAGAACGAGGAGGCCATCGTGCGGGTCGTGGAGGAGGCCGGTTTCCTCCCGCGACCGCTCCGACCCGGCGCCTGAGCTCCTCGCCGCACCTCAGCGATCTCTCAGGGAGTTCTCAGCGTCCAACAAGAACGTCTCCTGGGGGCGTGTCGAATGCCCCGTGGAACCGACACACTGGAGCGAGAAATGAAGCGCACCGCGATCGCATTGCTGACCGGCTCGGCCCTGGTGCTCGCCGCGTGCTCGTCGACGCGGACGATCGACACGCTGGCCCAGCCGAGGGTCTTCCCCACCCCGTCGACCGCCACCATCGTGCAGGCCGACAACTCCATCGAGCGGGTCGTCCAGAAGGTCCTGCCGGCCGTCGTGAACGTGGTGGCCGAGAGCGGCGGCGGCACCGGCGAGGGGACCGGGTTCGTGGTCCGCGCCGACGGCGTCGTGGTCACCAACTACCACGTCGTGGAGGGGGCCTCCTCGGTGAAGGTGCTGTCCTCCGACCCGGAGCCGAAGGAATACACGGCACGAGTCATCGGCGCGGACGTGCAGGCCGATCTCGCGGTGCTGGACATCGACGCGCAGAACCTGCCCACGGTCGCGCTCGGCGACTCGAGCCAGCTCGAGCTCGGCCAGCAGGTCGTCGCCATCGGCTACGCGCTCGGGCTCGAGGGGGGCCCGTCGGTCACGGCGGGCATCGTCTCCTCGCTCTCGCGCAGGATTACGGTCCAGGACCAGCGCTGCCTCGAGTGCACGAACGGGCAGCGGACCTACACGGACGTCGTCCAGACCGACGCGGCGATCAACCCGGGCAACTCGGGCGGGCCGCTCGTCGATCTCGCCGGCAACGTCGTCGGGATCAACACGGCGGGAACCACCGAGGCGGAGAACGTCGGCTTCGCGATCCAGATCGACGCGGTCAAGCCCACGATCTATCAGGCGGCGGACAACCCCGACCAGCCGGTCGCGTTCATGGGCATCGGGTCGGCGGACGCGAGCGCGGCGGAGATCCAGTTCAACCTCAACAACTCGGTGGACCAGGGCGCCGCGATCGTGAACGTGGTCCAGGGCGGCCCCGCGGACGACGCGGGCGTGCAGGTCGGCGACGTGGTGGTCGAGTTCGACGGCACCGCGATCACGACGGCGGACGAGCTCGGGTCGGCGATCCGCGCGCATCAGCCGGGAGACCAGGTCGACGTGGTGGTCGTTCACACCAACGGTCAGCGCGAGACCCTCACGGTGACGCTCGGCGTGAACCCGGTTCCCACCGGCTGAGCACTCCCCGGGTGCGCTAGCCTGACCGGGTGAAGGTCCGGCTGCGGAATCCCGACCGGGAGGTCGAGGTCGCGGGGGAGCGCAAGGTCCACGACGTTCTCGGCGAGCTCGGCATCAACCCCGACACCGTGCTGGTGATCCGCGATCGCGAGCTGCTCACGCGCGAGGACCGGGTTGCCGAGGCGGACCGGATCGAGATCCGCCCCGTGATCAGCGGCGGCGCCCGCGTCGTCAACCGGATGAAGTGCCGGCGCTGCAAGGCGCCCGCGGTCGTCGAGGTGCGCCGGCACAACGCGGCATTCTGCCGCGACTGCTTCCTGCGGCACGTTCGGAGCCAGGTCGAGCGGGCGATCGAGCACTACGACATGCTGCGCCCGGACGATCGTGTGCTGGTGGCGGTCTCCGGCGGCAAGGACTCGCTCGCGCTGTGGGACCTGCTGCTCGACCTCGGGTACCGGGCGGACGGCCTATACCTCGGGCTCGGCATCGGCGAGTACTCGTCGCGGTCCGGCGAGATCACGCGGGCGTTCGCGCGCGAACGCGACGCGGTGCTGCTCGAGGTCGACCTCGCGACCGAGTACGGCTTCGACGTCCCGACGGCGGGTCGCAACGGTTCCCGCTCGACCTGCGCCGTCTGCGGCCTGTCGAAGCGCTACGTGTTCAACAAGGCCGCCCGCGATCACGGCTACGACGTCGTCGCCACCGGGCACAACCTCGACGACGAGGCCGCGACACTGCTCGGCAACACGCTGCGATGGCAGACCGAGTACATCGCTCGGCAGTTCCCCGTCCTGCCGGCCGAGGAGGGACTCGCGCGGAAGGTGAAGCCCCTGTACCGGGTCTCCGAGCTCGAGACCGCCGCGTACGCGTTCCTTCGCGGGATCGACTACGTGGTCGAGGAGTGCCCGCTCGTCGGTGGGAACACCCAGCTCCGCTACAAGGAGACGATGAACCAGCTCGAGTCGACGTCCCCGGGTACCAAGGCGCAGTTCTTCCTCAACTACCTGGAGCGCGGCGCCCCGCTGTTCGTCTCGCAGGACGAGGCCGAGCTGCGTCCCTGCGAGCGGTGCCGGCAGCCCACCACGGGCCGCTTCTGCGCGTTTTGCCGGGCGCGGGCCCAGATCCTCGGAGAGCGTCTGGAGGAGCGGCCCACCGTCGGCGGCGAGCATCCGGGGCGGCTCGAGAGCGATCGGGAGCTCGTCCGGAGCCTCTCCGAGGAGGTCATGCCGGCGGAGCTGTACGAGGTCACGAGCCCGTGACCGTCCCCTTCGAGCCCGGGGAGCGGATCCTGCTGGTCGATCAGCGGGGCCGCCGGTACCTGGTGAAGCTGCGGACCGGCGAGACCTGGCACTCGCACGGGGGCGGGCTGCCGCACGACCTGCTCATCGGCTCGCCCGAGGGCACCGAGGTGCACTCGGCGACCGGGATGTCCTTCCGGGCGTTTCGGCCCCGCATGGCGGACTTCGTGCTGAAGATGCCGCGCGGCGCCCAGGTCGTCTACCCGAAGGACGTCGGGGCCATCCTGATCGAGGCGGACGTGTTCCCCGGGGCGCGCGTCCTGGAGGCGGGCACCGGGTCGGGTGCGCTCACCATGGCGCTGTGCCGCGCGGTCGGTCCCGACGGCCGGGTGGTGTCCTACGAGCTGCGCCCCGAGTTCCAGGCCAAGGCGGCGCAGAACGTCGAGACGTTCCTGGGCAAGCTGCCGCCGTGGCTGGAGCTTCGGGCCGGCGACGTCCGTGAGGTGGCGGATGCGGGGGATCGGTTCGACCGCGTCGTGCTCGACCTCCCCGAGCCCTGGGAAGTGCTGGAGGCGCTCGGGACGGCGCTGGAGCCCGGGGGGATCGTGTGCGGGTATCTGCCCACGACCGTCCAGGTCCAGCAGCTCGTGCTTGCGCTCGAGGAGCGGGGCTACGAGCACCTGGAGACCTTCGAGGTGCTCCACCGCTCGTGGCACGTGACCGGCCGGAGCGTCCGGCCGGACCACCGGATGGTCGCCCACACGGGCTTCGTGACGGTCGCGCGGCGGATGGCTGATCGCCCGCCCGGGTTCTGACGAACCACCCTCAGGTCAACCGTCCGGGGCGCCGACACCGTATCCATCGTTCGAAGGCGGTCGTTCGGCTTCCTAGGTCGGCCGCAGGTCGGAGGCTAGACTCCGCTTCGCGGGAGGTGACGGAGATGCCCGAACCGTATCCACGCGAGGAGCAGGAGCTCGCGGAGAAGCAGATCCACGAGCTCCAGACGCAGGTCCGGTTCCTCGAGGACGAGATCGCGTTGCTGCGTCGCCGCCTCACGAACGGCCCCCGGCAGGTCAAGCTGCTCGAGGAGAAGCTCGTCGAGGCCAAGTCCGACCTCTCGCGTGCGATCACGCAGAACGAGAAGCTCGCCGCCACGCTCTCGGCGGAGAAGGAGCGCATCGAGGGGCTGCGCGAGGAGGTCGAGAAGCTCAGCCAGCCGCCGGCCTCCTTCGGCGTGTTCCTCGCCGCGAACGAGGACGACTCGGTCGACGTGTTCACCGCGGGTCGGAAGATGCGCGTGAGCGTCTCGCCCGAGGTCGACCGATCCGATCTTCACAAGGGTACAGAGGTCATCCTGAACGAAGCCCTGAACGTCGTGGCGGTGCTCGAGCCCGATCGCGCGGGCGAGGTCATGAAGGTCAAGGACCGGCTCGGCGAGGATCGCGTCGTCGTCGTCGGGCGGGGCGACGAGGAGATGGTTGCCGTGCTCGCGGGCGCGCTCCGGGACGAGGTCATCCGGGCCGGCGATCCGCTGCTCATCGACCCGCGCTCGAGCGTCGCGCTCGAGAAGCTGCCGAAGGAGGAGGTGGAGGAGCTCGTCCTCGAGGAGATCCCCGACGTCTCTTACGAGGACATCGGTGGGCTCGAGGGGCAGATCGAGGCGATCCGCGACGCCGTCGAGCTCCCGTTCCTGTACGCGGAGCTCTTCCACGAGCACCAGCTCGAGCCGCCGAAGGGTGTGCTGCTCTACGGCCCGCCGGGCTGCGGCAAGACGCTCATCGCGAAGGCGGTCGCGAAGTCGCTCGCCGACAAGGTTCGCGAGCGCACCGGCCGGCAGGACGCGCACTCGTACTTCCTGAACATCAAGGGGCCCGAGCTCCTCAACAAATACGTCGGCGAGACCGAGCGCCAGATCCGCCAGATCTTCCAGCGCGCGAAGGAGCGCAGCGAGGAAGGGCTTCCGGTCATCGTGTTCTTCGACGAGATGGACTCGATCTTCCGGACGCGGGGCACCGGCATCTCGAGCGACGTCGAGTCCACGATCGTCCCGCAGCTCCTCTCGGAGCTCGACGGCGTCGAGACGCTGAAGAACGTGATCGTGATCGGCGCGTCCAACCGCGAGGACCTCATCGACCCGGCGATCCTTCGGCCGGGGCGCCTGGACGTGAAGATCAAGATCGAGCGGCCGAGCGCCGAGCAGGCCGCCGACATCATGAGCAAGTATCTGAACGCCCGCGTGCCGATCCACCCGGCCGAGCTGCGCAACGCCGAGGGCGAGGTGGGCGTCGCCACTGCTCGGATGATCCAGCAGACGGTCGACCGGATGTACTCGGAGAGCGACGACAACCGCTTCCTCGAGGTGACGTACGCGAGCGGGGACAAGGAGGTCCTGTACTTCAAGGACTTTAACTCGGGGGCGATGATCGAGAACATCGTCCGGCGAGCGAAGAAGGAGGCCATCAAGCGCTTCCTGTCCACCGGCGAGAAGGGGATCCGCTCCGAGGACCTGTTCACCGCCATCCGCGACGAGTTCAAGGAGAACGAGGACCTGCCGAACACGACGAACCCCGACGACTGGGCCCGCATCTCGGGCAAGAAGGGCGAGCGCATCGTCTACGTGCGCACCCTGCTGGGGGACGGCGGCGGCGACGGCCGACAGGTGGAGCGGGTCAGCGCGGGCCAGTACCTGTAGGCTGCGTCGGTGGCCATCCCCAAGGTCATCGGAACCGAGACCGAGTACGGCATCGCGGCCGTCGGCTCTCCCGAGTTCAACCCGGTCATCTCCTCGTCGCTGCTGATCAGCACGTACGCCGGGTCGCTGCGCCGCATCCGCTGGGACTACGAGCAGGAGTCGCCGCTGCGCGACGCGCGCGGGTACGAGCCCGTGCAGGTGCGCGAGGGCTCGGAGGAGGACCTGGGGCTCGCGAACGTCATCCTGCCCAACGGTGCGCGGTACTACGTCGACCACGCGCACCCCGAGTACTCGACACCGGAGTGCGCGAGCGCACGCGACCTCGTGATCCACGACAAGGCGGGGGAGCGGATCCTCGAGCGATCGCTCGCCGAGCTCGAGCGCGCGATGCCCGGCGGGCCGCGGATCACGATCTACAAGAACAACAGCGACGGCAAGGGGAACTCGTACGGGACGCACGAGAACTACCTCGTCGACCGGGCGGTCCCCTTCGCGAACCTCGTCCGCGACCTCACGCCGTTCTTCGTGTCGCGGCAGATCTTCTGCGGGGCAGGCAAGCTCGGGGCGGAGGCGCCGTGGGACGAGCACAACCGGCACCGCTACCAGCTGACGCAACGTGCGGACTTCTTCGAGGCCGAGGTGGGGCTGGAGACGACCCTGAAGCGCCCGATCATCAACACGCGCGACGAGCCGCACGCGGATCCCGAGAAGTACCGCCGTCTGCACGTCATCGTCGGGGACGCGAACCTGTGCGAGGTGGCGACGTTCCTGAAGCTGGGGACCACCGCGCTGGTGCTGAAGATGATCGAGGACGAGTACCTGCCGAACCTCGCCCTTGCCAACCCCGTCTCCTCGCTGCACGACGTCTCCCGCGACCTCACCTGTCGCGCGGTCGTCCGGCTGGCGGACGGGCGGCGACCGTCGGCGATCCAGCTGCAGTGGGAGTTCCTCGAGCGCGCGAAGAAGTACGTGGAGCAGGAGGACACCACGGCAGAGAACCAGGAGATCGTCGAGCGTTGGGAGGGCGTCCTCACGGCGCTCGAGGACGACCCCCTGCAGCTGCACCGGGAGCTCGACTGGGTGGCCAAGTACCGCCTGCTCGAGGGATATCGCGAGCGCGACGGGCTGGACTGGAGCGACCCGAAGCTGCGCCTCGTGGACCTGCAGTACCACGACGTCCGGCGCGAGAAGGGCCTGTACCAGCGGCTCGCGCTGGCGGGCAAGGTGGAGCGCCTGGCCACCGACGAGGAGGTCGAGCGGGCCGCGATGAACCCGCCGGAGGACACGCGGGCGTACTTCCGCGGCCGCTGCATCGCGAAGTACCCGGACGCGATCGCTGCGGCGTCGTGGGACTCCATGATCTTCGACGCGGGCCGCGACGCCCTGCAGCGCGTGCCGATGCGAGAGCCGCTGCGCGGAACCCGGTCCCACGTCGAGGACCTCCTCGAGCGGGCGCCGGACCCCGCGACCCTGGTGGATCTTCTGCGGGACTGAGCTCGCGGCCTCGAGACCGCGAGGGCCGGGGCACTTTCGCGACGTAGCCGGGTTCGTGCGGCGACCGCGGCTAGAATGACGGCCCAGCGATCCGAGGGGAGCCCGCGTCGTGTCCCAGGAGCAGGAGCAGAAGAAGACCCAGCGCCGCGGCGGCGGCGGCGGCGACGAGGACGGCGGCGAGGTCCAGCGCGCCTCCAAGGGCGAGAAGCTCAAGGAGGAGATGGACGAGATCCTCGACGAGATCGACTCGGTGCTCGAGGAGAACGCCGAGGAGTTCGTCAAGTCCTACGTCCAGAAGGGCGGGGAATGAGGGACGAGTCCCTCTCGCCCGTCGCGCCGGGCGGCCCGATCGGCGCGAACCCCAGCTTCTTCGATCTGGTCGCACGCTCGAGGCCGGATTCCCTGCCCCTCGCGACGCCCGCGTCGGCGGATCCCGGTACCGTCCCGCACGGCACGACGGTGCTCGGGCTGAAGTTCGCCGACGGCGTGGTCTTCGCCGGCGACCGCCGGGCCACCGAGGGCTACTCGATCGCCGACGACAAGATGGACAAGGTCTTCGCGGCGGACGACTACTCCGTGATCGCGATCGCCGGTGTGGCCGGCCAGGCGATCGAGATCGTGCGGCTGTTCCAGCTCGAACTCGAGCACTACGAGAAGATCACCGGCGACCGGCTCTCGCTGGAGGGAAAGGCCAATCGGCTCGGCCAGATGATCCGAGGGAACTTCCCCCTCGCCGTCCAGGGGCTCGTCGTGGTGCCGCTGTTCGGCGGCTACGACACGCGGCTCCAGCAGGGCCGCATCTTCTACTACGACGCCACCGGGGGGCGGTGGGAGGAGGACGACTTCCACGCAACCGGTTCGGGCAGCCGTCCGGCGAAGGGCACCCTCAAGAAGCGGTGGCGACCGGATCTCGACCGAGCCGGGGCGCTCCGGGTGGCCGTCGAGTCGCTGGTGGACGCCTCGCGGGAGGACGTGGCGACGGGCGGCCCCGACCCCGCACGGGGGATCTACCCGACGGTCGTCGTGGTGAACTCGGCTGGCGCCGAAAGCGCGGGCGAGGACGAGGTGCGCTCGGCATACGAGGCGGTCGTCGCGGAGGACGTGTCGTGAGCTTCATGCCCTACGTGCCGCCCGAGCAGATGATGAAGGACCGTTCGGAGTTCGCGCACAAAGGCATCGCGCGCGGCAAGTCGGTCGTGGGGCTCGAGTACGCGGACGGGATCCTGTTCATCGCCGAGAACCCGAGCGCGACCCTGCACAAGATCAGCGAGATCTACGACCGGATCGCGTTCGCGGGGGTGGGCAAGTACAGCGAGTTCGAGGACCTGCGGATCAGCGGGGTTCGGCATGCCGACCTGCGCGGGTACTCGTACGGGCGCGAGGACGTCCGCGCGAAGGACCTCGCGAACGCCTACTCCCAGGCCCTCAGCACGATCTTCACGCAGCAGATGAAGCCGTACGAGGTGGAGATCCTGGTCGGCGAGGTCGCCGACGACGGGGGACGCAACGAGCTGTACCACATCCTTTTCGACGGGACCGTTACGGACGAGCACGAGTGCGTGTCGATCGGCGGCCACGCCGAAGAGCTGGGCGCGGCGGTGAAGGATGCGTATCGCCCCGGGTGGGCCCTGGACACGGCCGTTCGCGAGGCGACCAAGGCGCTCGCCGCCGCCGAGGCCCGTGAGATCCAGCCCGACTCGATCGAGGCCGGGGTCCTGGACCGCACGCGGGATCCGCGCCGGAAGTTCCGCCGCCTGGAGGAAGACGAGGTCGCCCGCATCCTCGCCGGATAGCAGACCGGTGCGCCCGCCCGCGACGCCGGCGGCCGCCGTGGAGGCGGACCTCGTGGAGCACGTCGCGCGGCTGTTCGAGCTCGGCGGCGAGGTGCACCGCGAGCCGGACGCCATCTGGTTCCTCACCGGGGACGACGTCCCGCACCACAACGGGGTCCTGCGCGCGCGTCTGCCCGCCGACGGCCTCGAGGAGGCCGTCGATCGCGTGCTCGAACCCTTTGCGGCACGCGTCCCGATGATGTGGTGGGTGTTCGCGCCGCCGGAGCCCCGACCCGAGGCGCTCGACGCGGTGCTTCGCGAGCGCGGCTTCGAGCGCGACGCCGACCTGCCCGGCATGGCGGTGGAGCTGTCGGGGTTCGAGCCGCCCCCGCCGCCGAAGGGCTGCGAGATCCGGCGGGTCGACGCGACCGGGTTCGCCGAGTGGGCGCGCGTCGTCGCCCGGGCGTTCGACGACCCGAGCTTCGAGGACGGCACGTCGGCCCGCGCGTTCCGATCGCACGGGTTCGGCGACGACGCCCCCTTCCGGCACTTCGTCTGCCGGCTCGAGGGCGAGCCCGTGGGCGCCGCCACGCTGTCGCTCGGCGGCGGCGCGGCCGGCCTGGCCAACATCGCGGTGGTGCCGGAGCGGCGGCGGCACGGGCTGGGCGCGGCCGTCGCGGCCCACGCGCTGCTCGAGGGCCGTCGGCTGGGGCTCGCGCTCGGCGTGCTCTCGGCGGGGGAGCTCGGCGTGCCGATGTACGAGCGGCTCGGCTTTCGCGAGGTGTCGAGACACCGGACGTACGTCCGGCGGGCGCGACGGGGCTGAGACTCCCCGGTTTTCGGCGGGCCGGGCCTACACTCGGTGCGTGGACCGGCGGATCTTCGGCCTCGAGAACGAGTACGGAGTGACCTGCACGTTCCGGGGGCAGCGCCGCCTGTCGCCCGACGAGGTCGCTCGCTACCTGTTCCGGCGCGTGGTGCACTGGGGCCGGTCCTCCAACGTGTTCCTCGAGAACGGGGCCCGGCTGTACCTCGACGTCGGCTCGCACCCCGAGTACGCCACGCCCGAGTGCGACGCGATCCTGGACCTCGTCGCGCACGACAAGGCGGGGGAGCGGATCCTCGAGGCCCTGCTCGCGGCCGCGGAGGTCCGGCTGCACGAGGAGGGCATCAGCGGACAGGTCTACCTGTTCAAGAACAACACCGACTCCGCGGGGAACTCGTACGGCTGCCACGAGAACTACCTCGTGGCGCGGCAGGGCGAGTTCGCGCGGATGGCGGACCTGCTGATCCCGTTCTTCGTCACGCGACAGATCTACTGCGGCGCGGGCAAGGTCCTCCACGGTCCCCGCGGGGCGCAGTTCTGCATCGCCCAGCGCGCCGAGCACATCTGGGAAGGCGTCTCGAGCGCGACGACCCGTTCGCGCCCGATCATCAACACGCGGGACGAGCCGCACGCCGACGCCGAGCGCTACCGCCGGCTCCACGTGATCGTGGGGGACTCCAACATGAGCGAGTGGACGACCTTCATGAAGGTCGGGATCACCGACCTCGTGCTCCGCATGGTCGAGGCCAACACCGTGATGCGCGACCTCACGCTCGAGAACCCGATCCGCGCAATCCGCGAGATCAGCCACGACGTGTCGTGCCGCCGCAAGGTGCGCCTGGCCAACGGGCGCGAGCTGTCCGCGATCGAGATCCAGGAGGAGTACTTCGAGCGGACCGACAAGTTCCTGGAGCGGCGCGGCGCCGAGCCGCAGTCCAAGCAGCTGCTGGAGGAGTGGCGGGAGGCCCTGGACGCGCTCGCGGCCGGCGAGCCGGAGACGCTGATCCGCAAGGTGGACTGGGTCGCGAAGCAGGCGATGATCGAGCGGTACCGGCTGAAGCACCAGCTGCCGCTGTCGCACCCGAAGGTGGCGCTGCTCGACCTCGCGTACCACGACGTGAACCGCACCCGCGGCCTCTACTACCTCCTCGAGCGCGGCGAGCGGATGGAGCGCGCGGTCACGGAGAAGGAGATCCAGCGCGCGATGCGCGAGCCTCCGCAGACCACCCGCGCGAAGCTGCGGGGCGACTTCATCAAGCACGCCAAGCAGAAGCGCCGCGACTACACGGTCGACTGGGTGCACCTGAAGCTCAACGACCAGGCGCAGCGCACGGTGCTCTGCAAGGACCCGTTCCGCAGCGTCGACGAACGGGTGGAGCAGCTCATCGCCCACATGTGAAGGAGCCTCGGGCGAGAGGTCAGAGGCCCTCGCCGACCAGGACGATCGTGGCGATGGAGAGCACCGCTCCTGCGATCGCGAGGGCGAGCACCGTCCAGTCGGGAAGCGGCACGAAGGTTCCGCCGCGCAGGCCCCGATGGACCGCGCGCTGACGCGCCGCCCCGAACAGGACCATGAAGAGCCCGAGCAGGGCGAACCCAACGCCGAGGGCCACGAACGGACCCGCGGCCGCGTCGATCAGGCTCGGGACCAATCGCCCGACGCCCATGCTCACCGCGAGGGCCGCGAGCCCGCTCCGGTACCAGGCGAGGTACGTGCGCTCCGCGGCGAGATAGGTCCTTCGCGTCGCGTCGGCGAGGCCGCGCTCCGCGGCGGGGTCGAGGTCCGGCTCCACGGGGGCATCCTCCCACGAGCGCAGGCGCCGATCGGTCAGGTGGACGGGCCGGCCGACGGCTCCCCGGCCCGGGACCGTCGGCGCCACGCTGCCGTCCCGGCCGCCATGCGCGCCGCCAGCACGCCCGCGCCCCCGGCCGCGAGGAAGAAGGCGGGGTCGTCGGCGGGGGTTCGGCCCATCGAGGTCACGGGCACCTCGCGGCGCGCGAGCTCGTCGAGCGCGGGACGACCGTCGACCTCGACGAGGTGGTGCCGCTCCTCGAGGCGCTTGCCGCGCAACGCGTCCCACACCTGCCGCCGTTGGTCGGCATCGTCGAGGGCGGGGACGGCCACGTGAACGCTTGCGGTGCAGACGCGCTCGAGGATCGTCAGGGAATGGTGTGAGACCCCGTGATGCCGCGCACGCGCGTCGGCGAAGGACACCCGGAGGGCGGCCAGCGCCCGGCCGCCGAGCGCGTGGACGGCGTTCAGCGCGTGGCCGCTCGCGAGGGCGCTCACGCCCCACGTCGTCTCGGTGCCGAGGTTGCCCGGACCGTCGGCCACGACGACGACGTCCGCGCGAGCGAGCTCCACGGCGGCGAGCACACCGCTCCAGAGCGTGACGGCCTCGAGCTCGCCGCCGAACGCCTGGCCGCAGGTGATCCAGCCGTCGAGGAGGCGCGGCCTCGCGGAGCCGGGGCACGAGCCGGGAGAAGGGACCCGCGAGCGCGGCTCCATCGGTCATCGCGTAGACGACGCGCTCGGCGCCGGCCGCCTTCGCGCCGGCGGCCGCGGGCGCGATCATCGAATGGAGCGGCGCGCAGATCACCGGGACGTCCCGCAGGCCGGGGGACGCTTCGAGCAGGTCCCGATGGGTCTCCTCGACGGACTCGACCGCGACCTGCAGCGGGGTGTAACGGGCCTTCATCACTCGCCCGGGGTGCGCGAGCTCGAGCGGGGGCGCGTCCTCGACGGCGACGACGAGGTGGAAGCCCCCCGTCCCGAGCCCCAGCGCGGCCGCCGTCGTGTTGAGGAGGACGCGGTCGCCGACCTCGACCGGTCCGGTGAGGTCCGGGTAGGCGATCGCGATCGCGTCGTCCCCGTCGACCTCGACCTCGAGCTCGAGCGCGCCGGGGCGCCGCGCGCGCGTCGCGATCACGACCCCTCGGCGCAGGCGCACACGTCCCGGGGGCCCCGACATGGCGGAAGTATGATGCCGCGGCGATGCAGCCGCTCGAGCGTCTCGTCAACCTCGTCGCCCTTTTGCTCGAGTCCCGGACGCCGCTCACGTTCGAGCAGATCCGCGAGAAGCTCTCGGAGGCGTACGAGCACCAGGACGTGAACTCCGCCAAGCGCATGTTCGAGCGCGACAAGGACGTCCTGCGCGACGTCGGCGTGCCGATCGAGGTCGTGGCGACCGACGTGTGGGACGCGGAGCAGGGCTACACGATCTCGAAGGAGCGGTATTACCTGCCCGAGATCAGCTTCACGCCCGAGGAGATCAGCGCGCTCGCGGTCGCGGCGCGCTCCGGGGGGGACGCGTCCGCCGAGGACGCGGTCCGCAAGCTGCTCTCGGGGGCGGAGGGGGGGATCCTCGCCTCGCTGGGGGGATCCGGCCCCGGCGGGTTCGACGGGACGGCGGAGCCCCGGCTCCCGCAGGCGGCCGAGGCCGTGGCCGGCCTACGCCGGGTCGGCTTCTCCTATCGGAGCGCCCGAGGCGAGAGCTCGGAGCGCGTCGTGGACGCGTACGGGCTCGCGGTCCGGGGCGGCCGCTGGTATCTCGTCGGGTTCGACGTGGATCGCGCAGAGGTCCGCTCGTTCCGGCTGTCCCGACTCGCGTCCGATCTCGCGGACCGAGGCCCGGGCAGCGAGCCGCCCGAGGGCTTCCGCGCCGCCGATGCGGTCCGCGGCGGGCCGTGGGGACCCGGCGAGGCCGGCGCCACCGCGATCGTCGCGCTCGCGCCGGGCGCGGCGTGGTGGGCGATGCGGGGAATCGACGGCGCCGAGCGCGGTGCCGAGCGCGACGACGGCTGGGTCGAGATCCGGATCCCGTTGCAGCCGGGCGAGAACCTGGCGGGGTGGGTGCTCTCCTTCGGTCCGGACGCCGAGGCGATCGAGCCGCCCGAGCTCCGCGAGGAGGTCGTCCGCCGGCTGGAGGCGGCGCTTGCCGTCGCCTGAGGGGGTCCGGGCGGCGCCCGCCAAGGCCTCGGAGCGGCTTCGGCGGCTGCTCGTGGTCGTCCCGTACCTGGTGCAGCACCCGGGAACGGGCCTGTCGGAGGCCGCCGCGCTCTTCGGCCTGAGCGAGCAGGAGCTGCTCGACGACCTGAACCTACTGTTCGTCTCGGGCCTGCCGCCGTACGGGCCGGGCGATCTCATCGACGTCGACGTCCAGGACGGCCGCGTGTGGATCGGCATGGCCGACTACTTCGCCCGTCCGCTGCGCCTGTCCCGCAGCGAAGCCCTGGCGCTCTACCTGCGCGGAACGGCACTCGGCGGGACCCCGGGCCTGCAGGAGGCGCCGGCTCTCGCGTCCGCCCTGGCCAAGCTGGCCGAACGCCTGGGGCCGGAGGCCCTCGGCGGGCTTCCCGAGCGCGTGGCCACCGCCGAGTCGGGCCCGCCGGCCGAGGCCCTGCAGGATCTGCGTGAAGCCGCGGAGCGCCACGAGCGGCTCCGCATCGAGTACTACGCGGCGTCGACCGCCGAGACCACCACGCGCGAGATCGACCCCGAGGAGGTCTTCCTCGCGATGGGCAACTGGTACGTGGTGGCGTGGGACCATCGATCCGATGCCGAGCGGCTGTTCCGGGCCGACCGGATCCGGTCGGCGGAGCGAACGGGGGAGGGGTTCGAGCCCCGGGGTCTCGCGGGCGTGGGCCGCCCCCTGTACACGCCCGACGACGACGACGTCCAGGTCCGCCTGCGGGTTTCTCCGGAGGCCCGATGGGTGGCGGAGTACTACGAGACGGCGGAGACGACCGAGCTCGACGGGGGACGACTCGAGGTCGTCCTGCCGGCCGGACGGCTCGAGTGGCTGGAGCGTCTCGTGCTCCGGCTCGGGGACGAGGTGGAGATCGTGGATCCCGCCGGGCTGAAGGACCGGGTCCGCGAGCTCGCCGGCCGGACCCGGAAACGGTACGCCTAGGGTAGTCCCCTCCTCCGTGGTCCCGCTCAAGCGCCGGTTGGGCGGGGTCGATACAGCGGGGGATATGACCACCATCCGGACGACCTGCCCCCGCTGCGGCGAGGTGGACATGGGGCCCGAGTCCATCCTGCTGCAGGTCACCCGCGGCGGCCGGGAGGGGACCTACCGGTTCACCTGTCCCACGTGCATGGACGCCGTCGAGAAGCGCGCGGACCGAAAGATCGTGGCCCTGCTCGTCTCCGCGGGCGTCGACGTCGCCGGACGGTCCACCCTGACCGAGACCGAGGAGCTGTTCGACGCCGACGAGGAGCCGGTCGAGGACCCGCGGGGCCCGCTCCCGTCCGGCCCGGCCTTCACCATCGACGACCTGATCGACTTCCACTTCCGTCTCCAGGACGACCGGTCGATCCAGGAGTTCCTCGCCAAGCAGTAGCATCGGCGGCGTGACCAACGTCGCGGTCGTGTGGCTGGTCGTCGGCCTCGTTTCCACGGTCGCCGTGCTCGCCGTGCTGATCGCCCTGGTGCGCCACGTGCTCGTCCTCGGGCGCTCGCTCACGCGGTTCCAGCAGGAGGTGGGCCCGCTCGCCGAGGAGATCAGCGCTCAGGGCGAGCGCGCCTCCGCCCGCGCCCAGCGCGCGAGCACGGGATGGGGATCCGACCGGCCCCGAGGTCGGGCGGTACGATAGCCGGCACCCGACATGCTCAACATCGGTCCCCAGGAGCTTCTGCTCATCCTCGTCGTGGCCCTGCTCGTCGTCGGTCCTCGGCGTCTTCCGGAGATCGGTCGCTCGCTCGGCAAGGGGCTGCGCGAGATCCGCAAGGCGCAGGACGAGGTACGAAAGACGATCAAGGTCGAGCTCGACGATCTCGACGGCCCGAACGCCCCGACCGCGAGCCCGCGTTCCACGCCGCGTGACACACCGGCCGCCGAGCCCGACGGCGACGGCGCGCACGCGCCCTCGGCGGCGGCGGCCACGGGGGCCGCGGTGGGAGAGGTCTCGAAGACCCTCGGCCGGAGCCTGGCCGAGCTGCGCAAGGCTCGCCAGGAGCTCCAGCGGTCCTTCCGCGTGGACCTCGACGGGCCGGCGGCCCCGTCGCCGGGCCCCGCCGCTCCGAGCGTCGGTTCGGTCGCTCCGTCCGCGGAGGCCCTGGACCCGGAGGCGGCGGGCGGTCCGGAGGCGGCGAGCGGTCCGGACGCGGCTCCCGCACCGGAGTAAGCCGGCGCAACGATGCGGGTCATCCCCGAGCGTCTTCGCCGGCGAAGCCGGCGCGATCCCGAGGGCTCGATGTCGCTCGTCGAGCACCTGGAGGAGCTCCGCTACCGGCTCGTGGTCTGCATCGTCGCGATCGCGATCGGCGCGACGATCGGGTGGTTCCTGTTCGACCCGCTCGTCGACCTCCTGAAGGCGCCCTACTGCGACTACTGGCAGACGGTTCCGCCGGAGCTGCGGGCGACGCGCGAGTGCACGTTCTTCTTCGCGGGGGCGCTCGAGCCTGCGCTCATCAAGTTCAAGCTCGTCGGGGTGATGGGGCTGTTCTTCGCGCTCCCCGTCGTGATGTACCAGCTGTGGGCGTTCGTCGTGCCCGGGCTCACCAAGCGCGAGCGCCGGCTCGCGATCCCCTTCGTGGTGAGCTCCGTGCTGCTGTTCGCGCTCGGGGCGCTGTTCGCGTACGTCACGCTGCCGAAGGCGCTCGGGTTCCTGCTGGGGTTCGCCGGGACCAGCTTTTCTCCGCTGCTCACGGGCGACCGGTTCTTCACGTTCGTCGTGCTGGTCGCGGTGACCTTCGGGATCTCGTTCGAGTTCCCCGTGATCCTGGTCTTCCTGGAGATCGCGGGCGTGATCAGCTCGCAGCAGCTGCGCCGGTGGCGTCGGGGGGCGATCCTCGGGATCGCGATCTTCGCCGCGGTCATCACCCCGAGCTCGGACCCCTACACGATGCTCGCGATGTCGGTTCCCATGTGGTTGTTCTACGAGCTCGCTATCATCATTGGCCGTCTCATGAAGAGATAGGGAGCTCGGGTGGCGATCAAGGGAAAGAGCAAGAGCCGCGGCAGCAAGACCGTGACCAGCGGGCCGAAGCCCGCCTACGTGCCGGTGAAGACCCCGCTCCTGCGGCGACCCGGCCTCTGGATCTTCGTGGGCACGCTTCTTGGGTGCGCGATCGTGGTGGGCCTGTGGTACGGGATCGCGAAGGAGCGGGAGCAGAGCCGCGACGAGGCCCTGCAGGCGCGAATGGCCGCGACGATGAACGACTACCGCGGCCAGGTCGACCCGATCCTCACCTCGATCGGGCAGGCCGCCCCGCCGTCCAGCTTCAACGCGTTCCCGACGCTCGGGTCGGCGATCGACGGCCTGCAGCTCGCCGAGGTGACCCAGGACGCCCTGGACTCGGCGGGGAACGAGGCGGGTTCGGCGGCGAAGAACGCCAAGAGCGCCGCCGACCTGTTCGACGAGATCACGCCCACCAAGCTGGTCGCGGACCAGGGCTTCTCGCGCGACTTCATCCTCTACCTCATCAACTCGCAGGACGGGTTCGTGCGGGCGATGAAGCTCTACCGTCAGGCGGCGCTGCTCACGACGATGGCCGTCGAGGCCGACGCCGGGCCGGCCCGGGACAACCTCATCATCCGGGCGAACGAGGTGTACGACCTCGCCGCGGACACGTTCACCCGAGCGTACGACGACTTCGTGCAGGGGCAGGTGCAGGCCGGCACGTTCGTCGCGACGCCCGCGGGCACGGGCTCGCTGCTGACGGGGCCCACGGGCTAGGCGTCCCGGTCTGGTCCGGGACCGCTCGTAGACTCGGACCGTGACCGATCCCCGGCGGTTCGCCGCACGCTATCCCTTCGCGCTCGACGAGTTCCAGCTCGAGGCGATCGACGCCCTGGCCGCGGGTGGATCCGTGCTCGTGGCCGCGCCCACGGGCTCGGGCAAGACGGTGGTCGCCGAGTACGCGATCGAGCGCGCCCTCGCGCTCGGCGGCAAGAGCTTCTACACCACGCCGCTGAAGGCGCTTTCCAATCAGAAGTTCGGCGACTTCGTGGCGCGCCACGGGGCGGCCAAGGTCGGACTGCTCACGGGCGACAACACGATCAACGGCGAGGCGCCGGTCGTCGTCATGACCACCGAGGTCCTGCGCAACATGCTGTACGAGCGCTCGGATACCCTCGACGGGCTCGTGTCGGTGGTGCTGGACGAGGTGCACTACCTGCAGGACCCGTACCGGGGCGCCGTCTGGGAGGAGATCCTGATCCACCTCCCGATGTCGGTCTCGGTCGTCTGCCTGTCCGCCACGATCTCCAACGCCGAGGAGTTCGGCGAGTGGATCGGCACCCTGCGAGGTCCGACCCGGGTCGTGATCGAGGAGCGGCGCCCGGTCCCGCTCGAGCATCACTATCTCGTCGGGCGCGACCTGCACCCCATGCACGTGGATCAGGGCGGCCAGCTCGTCCCGAACCCGTACGTCGTCTCCCTGGATCGCGAGGAGGTCCGCTACAAGACCTTCACGCGCCGAGGGTCCGGGAACGCGTACCACCAGCGGATCGCGCGGCCGCGCGAGGGCCACCGGCGCGTGTACGTCCCCCGCCGCGAGGAGGTCGTGGACGTCCTTGCCGACGAGGGGATGCTCCCGGCGATCTACTTCGTGTTCAGCCGGGCCGGCTGCGATCGCAGCGTGCAATGGCTGATGAGCTCGGGGATCCGGCTCACGAGCCGCGAGGAGGCGGTCCGGATCCGCGAGTTCGCCGAGATGCGCGCGGCGTGGATGGACGAGGAGGACCTGAAGACCCTCGGCTTCTTCGACTTCCAGGACGCGCTCGCCGCCGGGATCGCCGCGCATCACGCGGGGATGCTGCCGGTGTTCAAGGAGACCGTCGAGGAGCTGTTCGAGGCCGGGCTCGTGAAGGTCGTGTTCGCGACCGAGACGCTGTCCCTCGGGATCAACATGCCGGCCAAGTCGGTGGTCATCGAGGACCTGTGGAAGTTCCAGGGGGAGCGCCACGAGCTCCTCACCCCCGGCGAGTACACGCAGCTCACCGGCCGGGCCGGGCGGCGGGGGATCGACGAGCTCGGCCACGCGATCGTCGTCTATCAGCGCCAGGTCCCGTTCGAGCGGGTCGCGTCCCTCGCCTCCACGCGAACCTACGAGCTCACGTCCTCGTTCCGACCCTCGTACAACATGGCGGTCAACCTCGTGCGGAACTACTCGCGCGAGGAGGCGCACCATCTCCTGAACTCCTCGTTCGCGCAGTTCCTGACCGACCGCGGCGTCGTCGCGCTCGAGCGGCAGCTCGAGAGGGACACGGCCGCGATCGCCGGGTACCGGGAGCGGATGCGCTGCGACCGCGGCGACTTCCTCGAGTACTGGCGCCTCCGCGAGAAGGCGGAGGAGATCCGGACGCGGGCGCGCCGGGGGCGCGAGCGCGCGCGCTCGGACGCCGTCCACGAGGCGCTCGCGGGGCTGCGGCCAGGGGACGTGATCTTCGTGCCGAGGGCCAAGCGCCGGGGGCTGGCCGTGGTGCTCGCCAGCCGCGAGGGCCGCCCCACGGTGCTCACGCAGGACCGCACGTTCTTCCGGCTGTCGGCGCGCGACTTCGAGGATCCCCCCGCCTCGTTGACGCGGATCCCGCTGCCCCGCTCGGGCAGCGCGCGGAGCGCTCGGTACCGTCGCGACCTCGCGGCGCGGCTCGTCGCGCTCGAGGTTCGTCCGCCGAAGCGTTCCCGACACGCGCAGGACGAGCAAGCCGAGCGCGAGGCCGCACGGATCCAGCGGCAGGCCGAGCAGCACCCGTGCCATGCGTGCCCCGATCGCGACGAGCACGAGCGCTGGGCACGGCGCGCCGCCGATCTCGAGCGGCAGGTCCAGGGGGTCGATCGCCGGATCCGCATGCGCACCGAGACGCTGGCCCGGCAGTTCGAGCGGGTCCTCGGCGTCCTCGAGGACCTGGACTACGTCCAGGGCTTCGCGATCCGCCCGAAGGGCCGAACGCTCGCCCGGATCTACGGCGAGGGCGACGTGCTCGTCGCCGAGGCGGTCGCCGAGGGGCTGCTCGAGGGCCTCACGCCGGCCGAGGCGGCCGCGGTGGTCTCGACCATCGTGTACGAGTCCCGCGAGCGCGTGCCGCGCGAGGGCTCGCTGCCGACCGGCGCGGCGAAGGACCGGTTCGAGCGGCTCCAGGGGATCTACCGGCGCGTCCGCCGCGCCGAGGACGACCACCACGTCGAGCTCTGCCGGGAGCTCGAGGCCGGATTCGCCGCGCCCGTGCACCGCTGGGCCGAGGGCGAGCCGCTCGAGGACGTCCTTCGCGAGACCGGGCTCGCTCCCGGCGACTTCGTCCGAAACTGCAAGCAGTTGCTCGACCTGCTGCGACAGATCGAGGACGTCGCGGAGGGTGAGCAGGCCGAGGTCGTGCGCCGGGCACGCGAGGCCGTCAACCGCGGGGTCGTCTCGTACACGGGCGTGTGAGCCGCGGCTAGGATTCGCGCCATGTCCTCCCCGTTCGGCGAGCTCACGGTGATCGTCAACCCGCACGCGGGCAGGCGCCACGTGGGCCAGGAGATCCCCGAGCTGGAGCGCAACCTTCGGGCGCGCGGGCTCGAATACCGGCTCGTGCGAACGCAGGGACGGGGTGACGCCACGGCGTTCGCGCGCGAGGCGCTCGAGGGCGGCGCGCGGTTCCTCGTCGCCGTCGGCGGAGACGGAACCGTGCACGAGGTCGTGAACGGGATGCTCGACGCGGAGGGCAAGCCGGTCGGCGACGACCCCGTGCTCGGCGTCGTCGCGGCCGGGAGCGGCTGCGACTTCATCCGGACGTTCGGCCTGCCCGGAGACGCCTCGCGCGGGTGCCTGCACCTGACGGGCGACAACACGTACCCCCTCGACGTCGGCAGGATCACGTACACCACCGTGTCGGGTGGCACGGACGCCCGCTACTTCGTGAACGTCGCCGAGGTGGGGCTCGGGGCGGCCGTCGCGGCTCGGGCCGAGCGGATGTCCCCTCGGCTCGGGCAGGCCAAGTACTTCGTGGGGTTCTGGCTCACGATGCCGCGATTCAGGCTCGCGACGGTGCGCGTGCAGGCGGACCGCAAGACGTACGAGGGACCCTCGTACCTCGTCGTCGTCGGCAACGCCCAGTACTACGGCGGCGGCATGAAGATCTCCCCTCGGTCCTACCCGGGGGACGGCGTCATCGACGTGCTGGTCTTCAAGGGACCGAAGTCGGACTCGTTCACGATGATCCCGAAGGTGTATCGAGGTGAGCACGTTCCCCACGATCACGTCGAGGAGTTCCGGGTCAAGCGCGAGCTCATCATCGACGCCGATCGCCCGCTGCCGATCGAGGCCGACGGCGAGGTGCTCGGCACCACGCCCGCGACGTTCGAAGTCCTCGCCCAGCCGATCCGGATGAAGCTGTGAGCGCCGGGCCCTACGCGGAACGCCGGGCCCGCGCGACGGACGCGGCCGGCGTCGCCGGCCTCGCGGGGCTGCTCGTCGCTCCCGGGCCGGACCTCGCATACCTCGTCGGCCACGAGCCACCGCCGCTCGAGCGGCTGACCCTGCTGATCCTCGCCGCCGCCCGCGAGCCCGTGCTCGTGGTGCCGGCGCTCGAGGCGCCCGCCGCCGAGTCGGCACCGGGGATCGAGGGGATCGAGCTCGTGGGATGGCGGGACGGGGGGGACGACCCGTACGCCATCGTGGCGAGGCTCCTGCGGCCGGGACGGTACGCGCTCGGGGACCAGACGTGGGCGGTGCACCTCCTCGGGCTCGAGCGCGCGGGCTCGGGCTACGACTTCGTGTCGGCGGGGGAGACGCTGCCGCTGCTTCGCGCGGTCAAGGACCAGGACGAGATCGCACGGCTGCGGGCCGCCGCGGCGGGCGCGGACGCCGTGTTCGGGGAGATCGTGGGTCTGGCGTTGGCGGGGCGCCGGGAGATCGACGTCGCGGCCGACCTCGACCGCCTGCTGCGCGAGCACGGCCACGAGCGCGTGGACTTCACGATCGTCGGATCGGGACCGAACGCGGCGTCGCCGCACCACGGCGCCTCCGAGCGGCAGATCCGAGGCGGCGACGCCGTGGTCCTGGACTTCGGCGGGGTCGCCGACCGGTACTGTTCGGACATCACGCGGACGGTCTTCGTCGGCGAGCCCGACGCGGAGCAACGGCGCGTCTACGACGTGGTGCGCGAAGCCCAGCAGGCCGCGTTCGAGGCCGTGCGTCCGCGTGTCGCGGCGCAGGACGTCGACCGGGCGGCGCGGGCCGTGATCGCCGACGCCGGCTTCGGGGATCGGTTCGTGCACCGGACGGGTCACGGCATCGGCCTCGAGGTCCACGAGCCGCCTTACATCGTCGAGGGCAACCCGACGCCGCTCGAGGCCGGGATGACGTTCTCGGACGAACCCGGGATCTACCTTCCCGGCCGGTTCGGCGTCCGCATCGAGGACCAGGTGGTCGTGGTCGCCGACGGCGCCGAGCGGCTGAACGAGGCGAGCCGCGACGTGACCGTCGTCGGCTGAACCTCGCTCAGATCCGAGGCCGGACCCGCGTGCCCTCGGGCGTGTCCATGACCTCCAGGCCGAGGGAGGCCAGGCGGTCGCGGATCGCGTCGCTCTGCGCGTAGTCCTTCGCGGCGCGTGCGGCGTCGCGCTCGGCGACGAGACCCAGCATCTCCTCGGTCGGCTCCCAGGCCGTTCGGGCGTCGCGGTCGAGATCCAGGCCAAGGACCCGGTCCCAGGACCGCAGCAGGGCGGCGCGCTCGCTCTCGGGCAGGTCGGAGCCGACCGCCTCGTTCAGGACGACCAGGGCCCGGGGCATCGCGAGGTCGTCGGCGAGCGCCTCCCGGAATCGGGCGTCGACGTCGAGCGCGGCCGGAGAGAGCGCCGACGCCGGCTCGCCCCACGCCGCGACGCGGCGCCGGAGGTCGACGAGGCGGCGGTGCTGTCCCTCCAGGGCCCCCCAGCTGAAGTCCATCTCGCCGCGGTACTGGGTGCCGAAGCACAGGAGCCGGTACGCGAGAGGGTCGATGCCCTGCTCCGCGAGGTCGGTGACCCGGTAGACGTTCCGAGCGGACTTCGCCATCTTCTGCCCGCTCATCTGCAGGAACCCACCGTGGACCCAGATCGAGACGACCGGGTGCCCCACGGCGCCCTCGGACTGGGCGATCTCGTCCTCGTGATGGGGGAACTTGTTGTCGTTGCCGCCCGTGTGGATGTCGAAGCGCTCCCCGAGGTGCTGCATCGACATCGCCGAGCACTCGATGTGCCATCCGGGGAAGCCGTCGCCCCACGGGCTCGGCCAGCGGAGCGCGCGGTTCGGGCCCGCCTTCTTCCACAGGGCGAAGTCCTCGGGATGGCGCTTGGCCGGGTCGACGGCCACCTCCTGGCGATGGCCGGCGCGGAGCTGATCGAGCGTGTTCCCGGACAGCCGCCCGTACCTCGGGAACGTGGTGACGTCGTAGTAGACGGTGCCGTCGACCTCGTACGCGTGACCCTTGTCGACCAGCGTGCGGATGATCCGGATCATCTCCTCGATGTGGTGCGTCGCGCGCGGGTACAGGTCCGCGCGCTCGATGCCCACGAGGTCCGAGTCCTCGAGGAACGCGGCCGTGTACTTCTCCGCGATCTCGGCGGCGGACAGGCCCTCGTCGGACTCGGCGAGCTCCATCTTGTCGCGTCCGGCGTCGGACACGTCGTCCGTCATGTGCCCGACGTCGGTGATGTTCATGATCCAGCGCACGGCGTGGCCCTCGAACCGAAGCGCCCGGCGGATGAGGTCGCCCAACATGAACGAGCGCATGTTCCCGATGTGGATGTAGCGGTACACGGTCGGCCCGCACGAGTAGATCTTCACGGTCTCCCCGTCGACAGGGGACACGTCGACAAGCTCACGCGTGAGGGAGTCGAACAGGCGCACGGTCAGGCAAGCATAACCGTCGAGCCCGACGCGACCGGCCGGCGCTACGCCGGAGGGGGCGGGGGCGGCGGCGCGGCCACGTGACCGTTGCCGTTGCCGTTGCCGTTGCCGCCGGGTTGCGGCGTCCACGAACCCGGGGGCCCGCCGTTGCCGCTCGGGACGGTCACCGGGATCTCGATCGGCTCGCGCTCGCCGAGGTCGGCCATCAGGGCCTCGATCTCGTCGCCGATCAGCTCCTCGCGGGCAAGCAATGCGTCCCGCACGCCCTCCACCACCTGGCGCTTCTTGAGCAGCAGGTTGCGGACGTTGTCGCGGCACTGGTTGAGGATCCCGTCGACCTCCTTGCGCCGCTCGCGGTCCCCGAGCGTCGCGCCGATCGCGGTCTCGATCTGGTCGGCGTCCAGGCTCGCGGAGATCAGGCTCGTGCCCATGCCGTACATGCCGATGTAGAGGGCGGCACGCAAGGTGGCGGCCTGGAGATCGCTCGACGGCCCCGACGTGACCTGCCCGTACCAGATGTGCTCGGACACGTACCCGGCGAGAGAGATCTCGATGTCGGCGAGGATCTGCTTCTGCGTGGACAGGTAAGTCTCCTCGAGGGGCTGCCGGGACACGAGGCCGAGCGCGGACTCGCGCTTTTGGATCGTGATGACCTGGATCTGCTGCTCCTCGCGGCGCAGCGCGTAGGCCGCAACGGCGTGGGCCGCCTCGTGCACGGCGACCATCTCCTTCTCGCGCGGGGTGTACGTGGCCGCCTGCTTCAGGCCGATCTCCTCGGCGAGCTTGGCCTGCCACAGGTCGTCCCACCGCAGCGCGTCGCGCCCGTCCTGGAGCGCGAAGATCAGCGCCTCGTTGACGAGGTTCTTGATCTGCGCCGGCGAGTAGCCGATCGTCATCCGCGCGAGCTTCTTCACGTCGATCGGCTCGTGGCGGACCTTCGCGAGGTAGTAGTTGGAGATGTCCGCGCGGCCGTCGTAGTTGGGCAGGCCGACGTGGATCTTGCGGTCGAACCGCCCGGGGCGCAGCAGGGCCTGATCGAGCGTGCTGGCCCGGTTCGTCGCGCCGATGATCATGACGTTGTAGAAGGGGACCTTCGGGCGGGCGTGGAACACGATGCGCCGGACGTGGCGCCAGATTCCCCGCGGGACGATGAGCCCGTCCATCTGGACCAGGAGCTCGTTCACGATCCCCATCCCGCCGCCCATGCCCATGCCGCCCATCACGATCCGGTCCGACGCGCGCTCGGGGGAGGACGAGTCCGACACGGCGCCGCGAGAGCTGCCGACCGCGTCGAGCTCGTCGATGAAGATGACCGCGCCACCGTACTTGTCGGAGAGGTGTCGTGCCTTCGTGAAGAGCCGGCGCACCTTGAGGTTGCCGATACCCATGAACATGTTGGCGAAGCCCGATCCCGTCGAATACAGGAACGGGACGCCGGAGGCGCCGGCGATGGCCTTGGCCATCAGCGTCTTGCCGGTGCCGGGCGGGCCCTCGAACAGGATCCCGTGGGGCGGGTAGCCGCCCATCTGCTTGAAGTCCTTGAACCCCTGGAACAGGCGCAGGACCTCCTTGGTCGAGCCGACCGCGGCGTCCTGGCCCCGGACGTCGTCGAACGTGACGTCGTACTCGTTCGGGTAGATGACGTAGCTGTTGCCGCGGGACAGGAACCAGAACATCGCCACGAACTGCATGACGATGAACGACATGAGGATGATCGCCTGCACCACGAACTGACGGAAGGCCGCGAGGTTGGCGCCGGGGTGCGCGAGGGCCTCGCGGGGCGTGATCCCGATCAGCAGGTAGGAGATCGCGACGTAGATAAGCAGGACGATCGCGGCGCGCTTCAGCCACCGCCCGTACCGCCGGTAGTGTTCCATGCGGGGGCTCCCAGGGGTCGGAAGGAACGTCGCCCAAGTGTAGGGGCAGCCCCACTCGGAGGGAAGGTAGGCCGGATGGGGGGTTCGGCGAACCGGGCCGCGCTTGAGGAGGCACGGGCGGAGATCGAGGCGCTCGGGGCCGAGTTCGCCGAGGCCGCCCGCGGGATCGTGGAAGCGACGCTCCGCCGGCGCCTGGAGGCGCTCATCGAGGGGCGCCTGGTTCGGATCGCTGGATCCCGAGGTCACGGTCGCCCTGCACGAGGCCGCCGACCGGGCGATCGCCCAGGGGGCCGCCGACGTGGCGCGACGACTGGCCGACGTGGACCTCTGGCTGTCGCCGCTCGTGGTGCCCGGCGGCGTCGATGAGCCCACGCGCGGCTGGGACGACCTGAACGTCGCGGGAATGTCGGGTCTGCTTCGTCGCCTCGCCCGCAAGATGGAGCGGCGGGAGCTCGGTGGGCTCGGCGACGCGAACAACCGGGCGTGGGTCGCGTTGCAGTCGGCCGCCAAGCCGCTGGACCCGGTCCTGCGGGAGTTCGGCCTTCCGGCGGCGGAGATCCCGAACCCCGGCGGCGGCCACTATGGGATCCAGCCGAGCTCGGTGGCCGTCCTGGACCCGTCGGGGACGCTCGAGCGGATGTGGCGCCGGTTCCGGCTCGTGTACGCGCGCTACTCGGCGTTGCTGCGCGACGCCGGCTGAGTCGCGCCTCGGCTAGGGGTGAACCGGCCGGCCCTCGAAAGGGATCGACAGGACGATCGTCGTTCGGGTCTGCACCTCGCCCTTTTCCCGCAGCCGCCGGATGAGGTCCTCGAGGTCGCGGGTGGTGCGGGTGCGCACCTTGAGGATGTAGTTGGCCTCGCCGGCCACGCTCAGGCAATCCTCGACCTCGGGGAAGTCGCGGACGCGGTCGGGCAGGTCGTCGGGTTGCGTCGGGTCGAGCGGCGTGATGGCGACGAGCGCGGTCACGAACAACCCGAGTGACTCGGGGTCGACCACCGCGCGGTAGCCGAGGATCGCGCCCTGCTGCTCAAGGCGCCGGACGCGGTCGTGCACCGAGGAGGCTGCGAGGCCGACCCGGCGGCCCACGTCCGCGTAGGTCGCGCGAGCGTCCTCCTGCAGGGCCGCGATGATCTCGAGGTCTCGCCCGTCCACCACCGCCGTATCGTACGGCGGCATCGGCCGGCGGATCCCGGCGCCCCGGCCGGGTGATGCCGCCGAACCGCTCACCGGCCGATTCCCTCGGGCGGTCGTTCGCGCTAGAACGCTCGGGATGGCCCACCTCCTCCGGGTCTCGGTCCGAGGAGGAGGAGGCCGTTGGTGCGCGAGCTCGCCGTGCTGGATCCACCCCTCGCCCGCCGGTACCTGGAGGCCGTGGCCGTCGTGGCGCCCCGCATCGAGGCCCGGCTCTCGGATCGGGTGTTCGCCAACAGGGTCGCCTCGAGCTCGGCGGATCCCCCCGCCATTCGCCTGGCCTCCTGGCGCGCCGAGCGCCGCGCGTTCGGGGCGCGGCTGCGGTGTCTGGCACGTGCCGAGGGATCCGTGGTGCTCGCCGACGTTCGGGACTGCTACGGCTCGATTCGCCCGGGCGTGGTCCGCGCCTCGCTCGAGCGACTGGGATGCGATCGGGGAGCGGCCCGGGACGTTGCGGTGGTCTTGGAGCGCATCGACGAGGCGGGTCGCCCCGGGCTGCCCGTGGGCCCGGCCGCCTCCGCGGTGCTCGCGAACGCCGTGCTGTCCCCGATCGACGAGGCCCTCGCGAGCGCCGGCATCAGGCATCTGCGCTGGGTCGACGACGTGGTCGCACTCGTCTTGGGATCGGGAGCGCCCGACGTCGTGCTGGAGCTCTTGTCCGCCGCGCTCGGCGGGGTCGGGCTCGAGCTGAACGCCACGAAGACCCGGGTGATGGCGCCGGGCGAGATCGCGCGCGACCGCGGAGTCGCGATCTCCAGGGCGGGACCGAGCCTGGGCTAAGCTCGCGCTGCCATGCTCACGCTGTTCCGGGCGACCCGGGTCCACACCTTCTCGTACCCGCGAACGGGGGAGTGGATTCTCGTCGACGATCGGCACGTTCAGCGCGTCGGGACGGGCGACCCGCCGGAGGCCGATCGGGTCGTCGAGCTGCCGGGCGCCACGATCCTGCCGGGCTTCGTCGACTCCCACGTGCACCTCACCGGCACCGGGGTGCACGAGCAGGCCCCCGGGCTCAGCGAGGCGAGCTCCGCCGCCGAGCTGCTGGACCTTGTCAGGCGCCTCGCACGGGACCGGGAGGGCGCCGTCCTGGTCCACGGCTACGACGAGTCCGCGTGGGCCGACCGGACCCCACCCGGGATCGCGGATCTGGATCGCGTGTGCGAGCGGCCGCTCGCGGTCGTGCGCGTCGACGGCCACGTGACGATCGCCAACACCGCCGCGCTGAAGGAGTCGGGCGCGCTCGATCGCGACGG
This sequence comes from uncultured Actinomycetes bacterium, assembly GCA_963716935.1. Taxonomy (GTDB): domain Bacteria; phylum Actinomycetota; class UBA4738; order UBA4738; family HRBIN12; genus CALGFI01. The sequence goes on from CAVQUN010000004.1 coordinate 328,885, forward strand.
AGCGGAGCTCGACGACGCCGGGCAGCCGACGGGCCGCGTCCGCCGGGACGCGAACGCCGCGCTTCGGCGGTGGTTCGCCATGCATCTGGCCGAGCGCGACGTCGAGGAGCTGCAGCTCGCCGCCGCGAGCCTCGCGGTCTCGCACGGCGTCACCACGATCCATGAGATGTCGATGCCCCACGAGCGCGGCATCCGGGACCTCGAGATCCTGCTCGGACACCGGGCGCGGCTGCCGGTCGACGTCGTCACGTACGTCGCGACCACCGACATCCCGCAGGTGATGGACCTCGGCCTGCAGCGCATCGGCGGCGACCTGCCGGTCGACGGCTCGATCGGGGCCAGGACGGCCTACCTGGCCGAGCCCTACGAGGACGTCCCGGGTCGCGGCGTCCCGTACTTCGCCGACGACGAGCTGGCGACGTTCTTCCACGACGGGCACCTCGCCGGGCTGCAGGTCGGCGTCCACGCGATCGGGGACGCCGCGATCGAGCTGGTCGTGGCGACGTGGGAGCGGGTCTATCAGGCGCTGGACTCGCGCGCCCGACGGCACTTTCGCGCCCGCCGCCATCGCATCGAGCACTTCGAGATGGCGGACGCGCGCACGATGGAGCGGGCGGCGGCCCTCGGCCTGGGGATCAGCGTCCAGCCGTCCTTCGACGCCGAGTGGGGCGGCCCGGGAGGGCTGTACGAGCAGGGCCTCGGTCCCGAGCGCGCGACCCGGATGAACGCCTTTCGGGACCTCCTGGAGCGCGGGCTCGAGGTCGGGGCGGGCTCGGACACGCCGATCACGACTGTGGACCCGATGGCGGCGGTCGCGGCGCTCGAGGAGCACCACCACCCGTTGCAGCGGCTCGGTCGTGAGGAGGCGATCCGGCTCTGCACGATGGGCGCGGCCCGGCTCGCGCACCAAGACGACAAGAAGGGGGCGCTCGAGCCGGGCCGGCACGCGGACTTCGCGGCGTACGACGTCGACCCGCTCGAGGCCGAGTCGATCCGCGGCATCCGGCCGATCCTGACCGTGAGCCTCGGTCGCGATGTGTACGCGGCGTGACGCCGCGCGACCTGCCGATTTGACAGCCCCGAATGTGCGGGCGTAGCTTCCGGCGTGCGCCGCCGCTCCGGCGGAGGCGCACGGAGGACCCGAGAGGCTGAGTAGAGAACGCGGCGCCCCGGCGCCGCGGCCCCAAAGGCCACTCGGGTCCTCCTCTCTTGCGCCCCCCGTCTTGCGCCCCCCGTCTCTCCTTCCGGGAATGCGACGCCGGGCCTCGGCGTTCAGGCGGTGAACCCCTTGCCAGGGAGATGCCCGGCAGTACAATCCCCGGCCGAGGAGAGGACCCGTGGAAGACATCGACGAGACCCTGGAAGACGAGGAGCTGGACGAGGAGGGCGAGGCGGGGGAGGAGCTCGAGGCCGAGGCCCCGAGCGGCACGCCGGCCCCGGCGGCGGCCGACGACGACGTCGAGTCGATCCAGGACATCCTCGTCAAGCAGGAGGCCCGCGAGGAGGCCGAGGAGGAGGACGACTCGGTCCTCAACCTCACCCGCGAGGAGCGGCTGGAACCGCTGGCGGTCAAGGTGGTCCCGCCCCAGCCCACCGAGTTCATATGCAAGCGCTGCTACCTGGTCAAGCATCGGAGCCAGTTGAGGGACAAGGCCAAGATGCTCTGCCGGGACTGCGCCTGAGCCCCAGCCGACTCCGGCTTCCCGCGGCGTTGGCGGTGGCAGCGCTGTCCGGTGCCGCTCTCTCGCTCTCGCTCCCGCCGGCCGGCTGGTGGCCTCTCGCCTACCTCGCGCCGATCCCCCTTCTCTGGCTGGTCCGCACCGGCCGCCCGGGGCGCTCGGCCCTGCTCGGCTTCGTCTTCGGGATCGTGTACTTCGGGGCGCTCTTGTACTGGATCCTGCTCTTCGGCAAGGGCGGGTTCGCCGCGCTCGTGCTCATGTCCGGGGCCTACCTCGCGGCCTTCGGGGCGCTCGCGCCGGCCATCTGGCGGCCGGACCACCCGATCGTGTCCACGATCGGGCTCGCGGCGCTGTGGACGGTGCTCGAGTGGATCCGGGGTTCCTTCCCCCTGGGGGGCTTCGGCTGGGGCCAACTCGGCATCACCCAGGTGGACGCCCCCTCGCTCCCGCTCGCCTCGATCACGGGGGTGTGGGGGCTCTCGTTCGTGGTCCTGCTCGTCGCCGGCCTCCTGCTGCTCGCGCTCGAGCGGTGGGGGAGGGGGGCGGCGCGCTCGCGCGGCTACGCGGGCGCGGCGGCGGCCGTTGCGCTGCTGCCGATGCTCGTGCCGATCGCGAGCCCGAACGGGCGGTCGCTGGACGTCGCGGCGATCCAGGTCGACGTCGCGAGCGTGCAGGACCTCGGTGGGGCCGAGGAGGACGTCGCGGTCGCCTCCCTGAACGTCGCCGCGCACCGCACGCTCGCCGAGGATCCGCCGGACCTGGCGGTCTGGGGAGAGGGAGCCCTCGACCCCGGGGCTCTCGCGGATCCGGCGACGCGGGCCGCCGTGACGGACGCGATCGCCGAGGTCGGCGCCCCCACCGTCGCCGGCGCGGTCGTCGTGGACCCCGACGGGTCCGAGCACACGAGCGTCCTCGCCTTCGACGGCACCGGGGCGCTCGTGGATCGCTACGACAAGGTCCACCTCGTGCCGTTCGGCGAGTACGTGCCGTGGCGCGGGTTCCTGGAGCGGTTCATCCAGGCCGTCGACCAGGTGCCGGTCGATCGGGTCCCCGGCCCCGGGATTCAGATCCTGGAGGTGCCGGGCCATCCCGCGTTCGGGACGCCCATCTGCTACGAGAACGGATTCCCCTCGATCGTGCGGGAGATGGTCCGTCAGGGCGCCGGGTTCCTCGTGGTCACGATCAACAACGCCTCATACGGCCGCACCGCGGCCTCCGAGCAGCACCTGCAGATGAGCCGCCTGCGCGCGGTGGAGACCGGCCGCTGGGTCGTGCACGGGGCCGTGTCGGGCATCAGCGCGCTCATCGATACGAAGGGAACGGTCGTGGCGCGGCGCGAGCTCTTCGAGCCGGCCGTCCTGCGGGGCACGATCGTCGCCTCGAGCCGCACGACGGTGTTCACGCGGCTGGGGGACTGGGTCCCGTGGGCGAGCCTCCTGCTGGTCCTCGGGCTGTTCGCCCTTCCGCGCCGACGCGCCGGGGCTCCGCGGGACCCCGGATCCCTGCCCGAACGCCCGCGGATCCTGGTCGTGCTCCCCACCTACGACGAGCGCGAGACCGTGGGCGCCGTGCTGGACGGGTTGCTCGCGCTCGAGCACCGGGTCGACGTCGTCGTGGTCGACGACGGCTCACCCGACGGGACGGCCGGGATCGTGCGCGCCCGGGCGAACGCCGGGCCGCGCGTCCGGCTCCTGGAGCGCGACCGCAAGTCGGGGCTCGCGAGCGCGTATGCGGCCGGATTCCGGCTGGGCCTCGACGAGGGCTACGACCTGCTAGTGGAGATGGACGCGGACCTGTCCCACCGTCCGGACCAGCTCCCGCGGCTGCTGGAGGCCGCAGGCTCCCACCATCTGGTGATCGGGAGCCGCTACGTGCCGGGCGGCTCGGTCACCAACTGGAGCCGCCTCCGCCTCGGCCTATCCCGCGCCGGCAACGCATACGCCCGATTCTGCCTCGGCGTCGACGTCCGCGACGCAACCAGTGGGTTTCGCGTCTACCGACGAGCGGCGCTCGCCGAGCTGACGAGGAAACCGATCCGTTCCGACGGCTACGGGTTCCAGGTCGAGCTCGTATTTCGCGCTCGCAACGCCGCCATGTCCGTTGCCGAGGTCCCCATCGAGTTCCGGGAGCGCGCGCACGGGCAATCGAAGATCAGCCGCCGCATCGTCGTGGAGGCGCTCTGGCTCGTGACCGTCTGGGGCGTGCGCCAGCGACTTCGCGGCTCGTCTCAGAACGCCGAGAATGTACGTTATGACAAGTTGAGGTAGCTCACCTCACCACCACCCCAAACACCCATCCCAAACACACCGCACCCAGGCACGCGCCTCTCGGCTCGTCCACACGCTCAGCCCTCCCCCATGAGGGGCGAGCGCGTGTCGGCGCCGACTAGGCCGAAGGATGCAGGCGTCCCGAAGCCCTTCGACCGATGGGCTCCCCCGCCGCTCCTTCGTAAGATGGTGCGGGCGAGGGCCAGGGGGGCTCCCGCCGTTGACGTAGCGGAAGAACGACAGGAAGGACGGGGCTGATGTCAGGTAAGCACCGCACGAAGCGGATCGGAGGCCCGCGAGCGGCGGCGAGCCGGATCCTTCTGATCCTCGGCCTGGCCGCCGGCGTCCTTCCCCTGCTGTCCGGGGCGACGTTCGCCCAGTCGCAGGACATCTCGTTCTCGAAGTCCGGGCCGGCCACCGTCGCGCAGGGCGGCACCGTCACCTACACGATCACCGTCGCCAACAGCGGCAGCGCAGACTCGGACAACATCACAGTCCTCGACGACGTGAACGCGGCGCTGACCAACGTGCAGGCGAGCGCCTCGCAAGGCCGCGGCTGCACGGTCACAGGCAACAGCGCACGATGCAATCTTGGAAGCATCGCGGCCGGCGGCAGCGCCACCGTGACCATCACGGCGACGGCACCGACGGACTCGTGTCCTGTTATCCCGAACACTGCACAGATCAAGCGCGGCTTCAACACGATCATCGGCAGCACCAACACCGTCACCACGGCGGTGACAGGGTGCAACCCGGATCTCACCTTCTCCAAGTCCGGGCCGGCGACCGTCGGACAGGGCGGCACGGTCACCTACACGATCGCCGTCGAGAACACCGGCGACGCCGACTCGGATCCGGTCACCGTCACCGACTCGGTGCCCGGCGCGCTCACCAACGTGCAGGCGAGCCCCTCGCAGGGCTCGTGCACGGTCACCGGCAACGACGTCAGCTGCGCGCTCGGCTCGATTCCGGCCGGTGGCAGCGCCACCGTGACCATCACGGCCACGGCGCCCACCGGCTCGTGCCCGACGATCAACAACACCGCCGAGGTCCAGTCCGGGAACCAGCCGCCCCAGGACACCAACAACGTCTCGACCATCGTGACGGGGTGCAACCCGGATCTCACCTTCTCCAAGTCCGGGCCCGCGACCGTCGGCCAGGGCGGCACGGTCACCTACACGATCGGCGTCGAGAACACCGGCGACGCCGACTCGGATCCGGTCACCGTCACCGACTCGGTGCCCGGCGCGCTCACCAACGTGCAGGCGAGCCCCTCGCAGGGCTCGTGCACGGTCACCGGCAACGACGTCAGCTGCGCGCTCGGCTCGATTCCGGCCGGTGGCAGCGCCACCGTGACCATCACGGCCACGGCGCCCACCGGCTCGTGCCCGACGATCAACAACACCGCCGAGGTCCAGGCCGGGAACCAGCCGCCCCAGGACACCAACGACGTCACCACGACGGTGACGGGGTGTGACACGCCGAACGTCGGCATCACCAAGAGCGCCTCCGCGACGACGGTCCCGATCGGCGGCTCCTTCTCCTACACCATCGTCGTGTCGAACACCGGCAACGCGGACGCCACCAACGTGGTCGTCACCGACACGGTCCCGTCCGGGCTCACGATCACCAACGTGAGCGGGCCCGGCTGCTCGAGCAGCGGGCAGAACGTGACCTGCAACGTGGGAACCCTCGCCGCCGGCGCGTCGGCCACGATCACGATCTCGGTGACCGCCACGGCCGGGGCGTGTCCGAGCGTGACCAACCACGCGCACGTCACCTGGTCTGCCGGTGAAGGGACCTCCTCCTCCGACAGCAACTCGGTGACGGTGGGTGTCGCCTGCACGCCGAGCATCGGCATCACGAAGAGCGCGTCCCAGACGACGGTCGGGGTCGGCGGCACGTTCTCCTACACGATCGTCGTGACCAACTCGGGCAACGGGCCCGCCTCCGACGTGGTCGTCACCGACACGGTCCCGTCCGGGCTCACGATCACCAACGTGAGCGGGCCCGGCTGCTCGAGCAGCGGGCAGAACGTGACCTGCAACGTGGGAACCCTCGCCGCCGGCGCGTCGGCCACGATCACGATCTCGGTGACCGCCACGGCCGGGGCGTGTCCGAGCGTGACCAACCACGCGCACGTCACCTGGTCGGGCGGTCAGGGCACGTCCTCCGGTGACAGCAACACGGTCGCGGTCGGCGTCAACTGCGAGCCCGACGTGCAGATCGTGAAGAACGCGGACGCGCCGGCCCGCGGCATCGACTCCGGCGACTCCTTCACGTACACGATCACGGTCGCGAACGACGGCTCGGGCGACGCCGAGGGCGTCGTCGTGACCGACACGATCCCCGACGGCCTCACCATCGACGGCGTGAACGGACCGCACTGCTCCGTCCGCGGCCAGGTCGTCACCTGCAACGTGGGCACGATCGCCGCCGGCGAGTCCGTCGACATCACGATCGACGTGACCGCGAACGACGACGCCTGCCCCGAGGTCGAGAACTTCGCCCACGTCGAGTGGGCCAACGGCGAGGAGACCGCCTCGGAGGACAGCAACACGGTGCACACCGACGTCGAGTGCGTGGGCGGCGAGACGGTCACCCCGACGCCGCCGCCGACCGGCACGACCACGACCCCTCCGGGCGGCACGGCCTTCACGGGACCGGACGGAGGCGCGGTGCGATCGGGCCTGCTGGCGATCGCGCTGCTCGTCCTCGGCACGGGTCTGCTGTTCGCCGGGTATCGCCGGCGGGCGCGCTCGGACACCTAAGCAGCGGTCGGGAGGACGACGCGGGACCCCGGCGCGAGCCGGGGTCCCGCCATTCTCGGCCCGCGACGCCGCCGGCGCGACGCGCCTAACCGTAGAAGATGACGGTCACCCAGATGTGGCCGCCGTCGTCGCGTGCGACGCCGACGGCCGCGTGCTCGAACGTGGTGCGCAGGATGTTCTCCCGGTGTGCCGGGCTGCCCATGAAGGCCGCTTCCAGGCTCTCGAGCGAGCCGCCGACGCCCACGTTCTCGCCCGCGAGCGACCAGCCGTATCCGTTCAGCGCGAAGCGCAGCTGGTCGTCGGTCGAGTGGAAGAGAACCCCCTTGCTCGCCATGGCCCGGCTGTGCTCGCGGGCGTAGCGAGACAGCCGGGCGGCGAACCGGAGCTCGGCGCGATCGCGACGCTCCCGATCCGCGTTCGTGAGCGCCAGCATCTGCCGCCGCCTCCCGAACCGTTCGTCCGCGTTCGCGTCGGCCCGCGCTCCGCCGAGGCCGAGCAGGAGCGTCGCGACGAGAAGGAGGGCGCAGACCGCTCGTGATCCCCTGCGGTCGCCGGAGAGAACGCGCATCGGAAGCCTCCCGACCCTGGGTCCCGCAGCCCGAGCCCGTGAGGGCTCCGGGCCGTCGGCGGCCTCCGCCACCTCCCCGCACCGGGGAGCGTCGGAGCCGTTCCCCGCCGCATCGACGGGTGCCGTTCGGGACCGACCCGATTTCCTTGCGAACGGGGTATCGGTCGGGTCATCCCCCGCCTTGAGCCGTGGATGGCTCGGACGGACTAGCCCGCGAGCACGCGGGCGGGGGTGAGCGGAGCTACCAGCGAAGCTTCAGATGCCGGGCCGCGCGCGCCTCGTCGAGTCGACGCACCGGCGTCGTGACGGGCGCCTCGTGCAGCAGCTCGGGATCCGAATGCGCCTCGGCGTGGGCCTGCAACAGGGCGCCGGCCAGGCCGTCCAGCGACTCGCGGGTCTCGGTCTCGGTGGGCTCCACCATCAGGGCCTCCTCGACCACGAGCGGGAAGTAGACCGTCGAGGGGTGGTACCCGAGGTCGATGACGCGCTTGGCGACGTCCATCGCGCGGACCCCGGTCTCCTCCTTCAGGACGCGGGCCGTCGCGACGAACTCGTGCATCGGACGGCCCTCGGGATACGCGAGCGGGTACGCGTCGCGCACGAGCGAGGCAAGGTAATTGGCGTTCAGCACCGAGCGCTCGGCCACCTCCTTCAGGCCCTCACGCCCGTGCAGGAACACGTACGCGTACGCGCGCACCAGCACGCCCGCGTTGCCGAGGAAGCCGTGCATGCGGCCGATTGAGTCCGGATAGTCCTTCTCGAGTGAGAACGTCCCGGTCTCGGGGTCGCGCTCGACCCTCGGATAGGGAAGCAGCGGGACGAGCGACTCGGCCACGCCGACGGGACCGGCCCCCGGCCCTCCCCCACCGTGCGGGGTCGCGAACGTCTTGTGCGTGTTGATGTGCACGATGTCGAATCCCATGTCCCCCGGGCGGCACCGGCCGAGGATCGCGTTCAGGTTCGCGCCGTCGTAATAGACGAGGCCGCCGGCGCCGTGCACCACCTCCGTGATCCGCTCGATCTCCTCCTCGAACAGGCCGAGCGTGTTGGGGTTCGTCAGCATCAGGCCCGCGACGTCCTCGTCCATCAGCTTCTCGAGCGCACCGACGTCGACCAACCCCCGCCCGTCGCTCGGGACGTGGAGCGCCTCGAAGCCCGCGAGCCGGACGCTCGCCGGGTTCGTGCCGTGTGCCGAGTCCGGGATGGCGACCTTTCGGCGCACCCCGCCGCCTCTGGCGTGGTGCGCGCGCATGATCAACAGGCCCGTCAGCTCCCCGCAGGCGCCGGCCGGCGGCTGCAGGGTCGCCCGCGACATCCCCGTGATCTCGCACAGGGCCTGCTCGAGTCGCCACAGGAGCTCGAGCGCCCCTTGGGTGGTCGAGTCCGGCTGCAGCGGATGCAGGCGCTGGAACCCGGGAAGCTGTGCGACGGTCTCGGCGATCTTCGGGTTGTACTTCATCGAGCACGAGCCGAGGGGATAGATGCCCGTGTCGACGCCGTAGTTGAGCTGGGAGAGCCGCGTGTAGTGGGCGACGAGGTCCCGCTCGGCGACCTCCGGCAGCCTCGGCGGGTCTCGGCGGGAGGCCTCGGCCGGCATCGGCGCGTCGGGAACATCGAGCGCCGGGAAGCTCGACGAGCGCCGCCCCGGCCGCGACAGCTCCATGATCGTGCCCTGTCGATCCGGCGGGCCCTGCCCCCGCACGGGCGCGCCGACGGCCCTCGGGGTGGACGAACCCTCCTCGCTCACGCCAGCACCTCCTTCATCGCGAGCGCGAGCCCATCGATCTCCTCCCGGGTCCGCCGTTCGGTGACGGCCACCAGCAGGGCATGCGCGTCGGCGTCGGGAAGCGGCACCCCGGCCAGGTAGCCCCGCTCGACGAGGGCCTCGACGACCTCCTCCGCCGGCCGCGGGAGGCGTACGGGGAACTCCAGGAAGAACGGGGCGTCCGCGAACAACGGCTCGACGCCGGGGACCTCGGTCAGCTGCTCCATCGCGTACACCGCCTTCGCGGCGCAGCGGCGGCCCAGCTCCTCGAGTCCCTGCGGCCCGAGCCAGCCCAGGTACACCGTGGCGGCGATCGCCATCAGGGTCTGGTTGGTGCAGATGTTGCTCGTCGCCTTCTCGCGGCGGATGTGCTGCTCTCGGGCCTGGAGCGTCAGCACGTAGCCGACGCGCCCGTCGACGTCCCGGGTCTCCCCCACGATGCGCCCCGGGAGCCTGCGGACCTCGTCCAGGCGCGTGGCGATCACGCCGAGATACGGACCGCCGAAGTTCAGGTGGTTTCCGAGCGGCTGGCCCTCGGCCACGGCGATGTCGGCGCGCAGCTCGCCCGGCGGCGCGAGCACCCCGAGCGAGAGCGGGTCGAACACCTGGATGGCGCGCGCCCCGCCGGCGTGCGCGAGCCCGAATAGCTCCCGCGCCGGCTCGAGCAGGCCGTACGCGTTCGGGTGCTGCACGATCACGCACGCGACGTCGTCGTCCACGACCGGGTCGCCGCCGCGGCCGTCGCGAACGTCGAAGAGCTCGGGCTCGTAGCCGGTTCCTCGACCATACGTCCGCAGTGTCTCGACGTACCGGCGATCCACGGCCGCGCTCACCAGGACGCGATCGCGCCCCGGCGTCGAGCGCGCGAGGTTCACCGCCTCGGCGAGCGCGGTCGCCCCGTCGTACAGCGAGGCGTTGGACACCTCGAGCCCGGTCAGCTCGCAGATCATCGACTGGTACTCGAACAGCGCCTGCAGGACCCCCTGGGAGAGCTCGGGCTGGTAGGGCGTGTAGGACGTGTAGAACTCCGAGCGCCCGGCGAGCGCCCAGACGACGGCCGGGACGTAGTGGTCGTACGCGCCGCCCCCCGCGAAGCACACCAGCTCGTCGACGTTGCGGTTGCGGGCCGCGAGGCCGCGGAGGTCGGCGAGGATCTCCATCTCCGAGACGCCCGCCGGGAGGTCGAGCGGGCGGCCCAGCCGAACCGACGTGGGGATCTGCGCGAAGAGGTCGTCGACGTCGTGAAGACCGATGGCCTGCAACATCTCGCGGACGTCCTCGTCGGTATGCGGCGCGAACCTCATCCCGAGGGGTCAGTCTAGCCAGTTCCGCGCGGACGCCGGGGTGCCCCGGGGCGCTCAGCCCGAAACGTCCTCGAGGCCGTACTTGGAGACCAGCGACAGGTAGTCCCGCTGGTAGAAGATCTTGCAGTTGACGCCCGGATAGAGCTCGCGGAGGCGGCGGATCTTCCGGTTCTTCTTCGTGACGAGGCGCTGGTTCAGCGTGGTGATCTCGATGTAGAGGTCGTACTGCGGAAGGTAGAAGTCGGGCGTGAATCGCTGCACGACGTTGCCGTGCCGATCCCACTCCAGGTCGAACGAACGGGTCTCGTAGTCCCACTCGATCTGGTAGAAGTCGAGCAGCTGCGCGAACTGGCGCTCGCTGGCGTGCGCGAACCGGACCGTGTCGCTCTTCAAGGCCGACCGCGAGGTCGCCGTTGCCCCCTCGCTCACACGCCTCCGGCCGCGCGAGCTCCGCGACCCTTCTTCCGGCCGCCCTTCGCCAGGGTCCCCTCCAGATCCGTCCATACCTTGTCCACGGCGATCGCGAAGACCCCCTGCCCGCTCGCCAGCAGGTCGACGACCGCCTCGGGGGACTCCACCTGGTAGATACGGTTGCCGTCCGAGACCAGGGTCGTCCCGATCGCGGGCTCCTTCAGGTCCTTGAGGGTGATCATCGCCCGCCGGATCTGCTGGAGGTTCACCCCGCTGTCGAGCATGCGCTTGATCAGCTTGAGCACGGCGAGATCTTGAAACGAGTACAGGCGCTGCGTGCCCGAGCCCTGGGCGTCCTTGACGGACGGCCGGACGAGCCCCGTGCGGGCCCAGTAGTCGAGCTGGCGGTAGCTGATCCCGACGATCTTCGTGACCTCGGGGACGCGATATCCCTGCTCAGCCATGACAACTCCGTAATTACGGGGACGTCAGGAAGGCTAGGCGGCGGGCCCGGGGGTGTCAATCATCCGAGCGGGAACCCTGGATCGGTGGCCTACTGGAAGTCCTCGGGGTTCACGTTCTCCAGGAACTCCCGGAACTTCTCGACCTCCTCTTCCTCCTCCCCCTCGTTGGGGATGAGGATGGAGGCCTCGGACAGGACCTCCTCGTTCGCGAAGATCTTGCACCCCAGCCGCACGGCGAGCGCGATCGCGTCCGAAGGTCGCGACGAGATCTCGAACGTGCTCCCGTTGCGCTGCATGTTGATGATCGCGTAGAAGGTCCCGTCGCGCAGCTCGGTGATCACGATGCTCTGCACCTGCACCGCCATCTCCTCGAGGATGTTCTTGAGCAGGTCGTGCGTCATCGGTCGCGGCGTGACCACGCCCTGCAACGCGATGGCGATGGCGGCGGCCTCCGGCTGCCCGATCCAGATCGGCAGGAAGCGCTCGCCGGTGGACTCTCGCAGAAGGACGATCGGGGAGTTCGTCGGGAGCTCGATCCGCACGCCGGCAAGCGTCATCTCGATCAACATGGGCACCGTGCGCGACCGTACACCCCGCCCCGGAACTCCGGCAACCTACGGGGACTCGGCGGCTCGTCCGAGGTACGCGGTGAGGATGTCGGGGTTCGATTCGAGCGCCTCGAGATCTTGCACCGCAAGGAGATCGGGTATGTTTCGGTAGCGCTCCCGGAAGTCCAGACCGTAGCCGACCACGAACACGTCGGGGCACTCGAACCCCCGGTACCGGATCTCGAGCGGGGCGATGCGTCGAACGGTCTTGTCGAGCAGGGCGCAGACCTGCACCGATGCCGGGTTCCGCGACTCCAGGACCGAGATCAGGTAGCCGAGCGTGAGCCCCGTGTCGACGATGTCCTCGACCACGATCACGTCGCGACCGCCGATGTCCTCGTCGAGGTCCTTGACGATGCGCACGCGGCCCATCGACTCGGCCGCGCCGCCGTAGCGCGAGATCGACATGTAGTCGATCGACAGGGGCAGGGCGATCGTTCGGATGAGGTCCGCGAGGAACATCGATCCGCCCTTGAGGACCGAGATGAGGACGGGCGCGCGCCCCTCGTAGTCCCCGGTGATGGTGCGGCCGAGCTCCTCGATCCGCCGGCGGATGTCCTCGCGCCCGAAGAGCTCGCTGACGACGTCCGGCACTAGGCGGCGATGCTAGCAGAGGCCGATCACGACACCAGCGCGTCCAGGAGGCCGGCGCCCGCGTCCACGACGGCCCCGATCGCGCGGCGCCACCACGGTCCCTGCGGCGGAGACGGGGGCGGCGGCACGTCGGTGACGAGCACCGGGACCGCTCCGACCGTCTTGCCCCCCGCGAGCGAGATCACGAGCGACCCGATCGTCTGCCCCCGTGCGGGGGGGAACCGGACCTGCGGGTCGACGACGATCCCGCGCCGAGTCGACGCATCGACGGGGACGAGGGCTCGCAGCCCCGACCCCGCCTCGACGGGCACCGCCCGCCCGCCGATCCGAACCGTGCCGAGCGATCGCCCCGCCTCCACGAGCGTGCGGTGCTCGAACGCGGCGAACCCGTAGTCGAGCAGCGCGGCCGCGTCCGAGAACGGCTCGTGCGCCTCCCCCAGCACGACCGCGAGGAGCCGCTCGTCGTCGCGCCCCGCCGTCGCCACGACGCAGAAGCCCGCGGCGCTCGTGAACCCGGTCTTGACCCCCAGCGCACCCGGATACAGCCACAACAGCGCGTTGCGATTCTGGACGATCCGCGGGGGGGCACCCTCGGGGGCCGGGATCGTGTGCGTCTTCGTCGCCACCACCTCGGCGAACCCCGGCACGTCGTAGGCCGCCAGCGTCAGGCGGGCGAGGTCGCGGGACGTCGAGTACCCCGCGTCGTCCAGCCCGTTCGGCGAGGAGAAGCGGGTCCGCGTCATGCCGAGGCGGGCGGCGTTCCGGTTCATCATTTCGACGAACGCCTCGACGCTCCCGCCGACGTGCTCCGCGAGGGCGACCGCGGCGTCGTTCGCCGACTGCAGCAGCAGCGCGTACAGGAGCTCCCCCACCGAGATCCGCTCCCCCGCCACGAGGCCGAGGTTGGAGATCCCGACGACCCGCCCGCTCGCCGCCTCCTCGCTGACCGTCACGACGTCCGACGGCGACGTCCGGGTAAGCACGAGGTAGGCGGTCATGATCTTCGTCAGGCTCGCGATCGGCAGCCGGCGGCCGGCGTCGATCCCGAACAGGCTCTGACCCGTCTCGAGGTCGACGAGGGCGGCCGACGCGGCCGCGAGCGCCGGCGGGCTCGCCACGCCCGGGGGCGGGGTGTGCAGGACGCTCGGGAACGGCGACGGCGAGGTGCCGCCGCCGGGAACGGGAACCGGGGTCGGCGGCGGTCCGACCGTCGGCGAGGGGGCGGCGGTCTGCGCGAGGCCCCGCGGCGCGAACGCGAGCGCCGACGGCCCAGCGGCGAGCAGCGCGACGACGACGAGCCCGGTCAGCCGCGAGCGCGTCCGTCGCCGCCGCACGATCGCGACGCTCAGCCCGCGAGGTGCTGACGCAGGTTCACCCGAAGAAGCGCCTGCTTCAGCTTGCGAGAAGCCCTCGCGAGCTCGGCGAGCGAGGTCGCCGCACTGCGGCGCGCGTCGGGATTCCGCTGCCGGAGCTGCGGCATGACGATCGTCTCGAAGAACGCCGCCTCGCGCTCGGCGAAGTGCTTGTACATCGTGAGGTGCCGGGGCTCAACGCCGTAGCGAAACAGGTCCTTCACGATCGAGAGCACGATGTAATCGTCCCCATCGTAGTAGCGGGCCGCCTCGGGCCCGTGCGAGCAGACGAGCCCGTACGACTCCAGCTCGCGAATCCGCTCGCGGTCGATGCCCGTGGCGGCCGACATCTCCTCGATCGACATCTGCAGGCCGGTCGGCGGCTCGGCCAGCTCGTCGTCGGACTCGCTCGGCTCGACCGGGGCGAGGTCGGGGTGGCCGTCCGTCCCCTCGACCTGGAGGAGCCGGTCCTTGATGACCTTGAGGGGGAGGTACTCGTCTCGCTGCATGCGAAGGATCGACTTCAGCCGATCGACGTCCTTCTCGTAGAACTTCCGGTAGCCCGAGGGCGTGCGCTCGGGGTCGATCAACCCCTCCGACTCGAGGAACCGGATCTTGCTGATCGTGATGTCGGGGAACTCCGTCTTGACCGAAACCAGGACCTCCCCGATCGATTGGTAGTTGCGCGTCGGCATCCCCTCACTCTCCCGCGAAGAAGACCAGCTTGAACTTGCCGATCTGGAGCTCGTCGTGCGGCGCCAGCTTGGTGACCTCGACGCGCTCGCGGTTGACGTAGGTCCCGTTCATGGAGCCGAGGTCCTGCACGTACCACCCGTCGCCCTGACGGCGGATCTCGGCGTGCTTGCGGCTCACCGTCACGTCGTCCAGGAACACGTCGCTCTCCGGGCTGCGACCGGCCGTCGTGACGGCCTCCTCGAGCAGGAACGTCGACCCCGCGTTCGGGCCGTGCTTGACGAGAAGCAGAGCCTGCCCGGTCTCGAGTTCGTCCTCAGGGAACGGGAAGTCGTCGGGACCTTCACCTTCGGTCTCCACGGGGGTGATCCCGATCGTCGTCTCCTCCTGCAGGGCAGCCCCACAGTTGGCGCAGTAGCGCGCCTCGTCCTTGTTGGGATGTCCACAGCGGGTGCAGTACACGCTCGAGTTCTCCCGATCCCGGCCCTCGGCCTCACCGTACGCACCGAAGCCTCAACCTCGACCTCGATCGAATCTGCACGCTACAAGCCGACGATCGGAGGGTCAACCGTGGATCGGCGTTCACCTCGACGACGCGCAGGCCCTCGGCTCCCGCTCAGGGCTCGACGCGGAGGAACGGCAGGCGCGCCAGCACCTCAGCGGCCGGTCCGACGCGAGGGGGAGGTCAAACCCCCTGCTCCTCGACGAAGGCCCGATAGGCGGCCGCGTCCAGGAGCGAACCGAGGGCGTCGGGGTCCGCGCCCTCGAGCACCGCGATCCAACCGTCTCCGTAGGGCTGTTCGTTCACGAGCTCGGGCCGATCCTCGAGCATCGGATTGCGCTCGCTCACGGTTCCCGTGACCGGCGCGTAGACGTCCGAGACCGATTTCGTGGACTCGACCTCGCTGAACGGCTGATTCGCCCTGACGGCGGTCCCCACCTCCGGCACGTCCACGTAGACGACGTCGCCGAGCGCGTCCTGCGCGAAGTCGGTGATGCCCACCCGGAGCCGGCCGCCGCCCTCGTCGCGGACCCACTCGTGCTCCTTCGTGTAGCGCAGCTCCTCCGGGAACTCCATCGCCGTCTCCTCGCGTGCACCGGGATCAGCGGCGACCGTAGCACGATCCGCCTCAGCCCTCGGCGGCGAGCGCGACGCGCAGATCCCCCGCGTAGAGCCAGGTCGCGACGTAGTACTCGACGATCCCGATCGCGTAGGAGACCCAGCCGAAGGCGAGGAACGCGGCGGCGAACGCGTAATCGAGGTTTCCCCAGGAGATGCAGGCGATCGCCGCCATCAGCTGGAACGTCGCCACCTTGCCGAGCGCGCGCACGTCGATGCGCAGGCGGCGCGTCCACAGCACGGCCAGCCCGACGATCAGGACGGCGACGTCGCGGACGAGGATGAGGAGCGTCGCCCACAGGGGAAACGCGCCGCGGATCACGAGCGCGATGAGCCCGGCGGCGATCGCCAGCCGGTCCGAGACGGGGTCCAGGACCTTCCCGAGCTCGGACACCTGGCCCGTGGCCCGGGCGACGGCGCCGTCGATCCAATCGGTCGCGAGCACGGCCGCGAACACGACCAATCCGATCTGCGTGGTGTCCTCGTCGACGATCAGCGCGACGAACAGGGGAATCGACGCGATCCGCAGGAACGACAGCGCGTTCGGGATCGTGAGGATGCGGTCGGTCTCGGGCCGGCCCGTCATGATCCCCCCACCTTCGCGTCGGGCCGGCCGGATTCGAACCGGCGACCTTCTGACCCCCAGTCAGACGCGCTAACCAAGCTGCGCCACGGCCCGCGACACTCGATTCTACCGGCGCCGGCCGGTTCGGAACCGCAGGCGAAGCGGCACGCCCTCGAGCTCGAAGGCACTCCGGAGCCGGTGCTCGAGGAACCGTTCGTAGGTCGCGCCGGGCGAGCGGGCGCCAAACAGCACGAACGTCGGCGGGCCGGCCGACACCTGCGTCGCGTAGCGATACCGCGCGCCGCCCGGCGCCGGGCGTTCGGCCTGCGCCGCGAGCACGGCCTCGTTCACGGTCGCCGTCGAGGCCCGGCGGATCCACCGGTCGTGCACCCGGAGCAGCTCGTCGGGCAGCCGATGCACGCCCGTGCCGGTCTTCGCGGACGTTCGCAACACGGGCGCGTGCGCGTACGGCACGAGCTCGAGGGACAGCACCTTGAAGGACCGGTCCTTCTCCTCGACGAGGTCCCACTTGTTCGCGACCACGACGATCCCGCGGCCGAGCTCCATCACGCGCGCGGCGATGCGCTTGTCCTCGGCCGTGAACCCCTGCGCCGCATCGAGGACGAGCACGGCGACGTGCGAGCGCTCGATCGCCCGCTCCGCGCGCAGGAAGCTGTAGTACTCGATTCCCTGCGCCCTGGACGGTCGCCGGAACCCGGCCGTGTCGACGAAGCGAACCGGATCCCCGTCCCAACGAACGACTGCGTCGACGGCGTCGCGCGTGGTCCCCGCCTCCTCGAAGACGACCGATCGCTCCTGCCCGACCAGCCGGTTGAACAGGCTCGACTTCCCGACGTTCGGCCGACCGACGAGGGCGAATCGGGGTTCCTCCCCGCCGTCCTGCCCGGCGGTCTCCTCCGGCAGGAGCGCGACGACCCGGTCGAGGAGGTCCCCCGAGCTCCGGCCGTGCAGGGCCGAGACGGCCACGGGGTCGCCGAGACCGAGCCGATGGAACGCGAGGGCGTCGGGCTCCTCTCGATCGCCGTCGACCTTGTTCACGACGAGCACGACCGGCACCGTCGCTCGGCGAAGCGTCCTGGCGAGCATCGCGTCCTCCTCGACGGGGCCGGTCTGGGCGTCGACGACGAGCAGGACCACGTCGGCGTCCGCGGCCGCCCGCTCGGCCTGGCGTCCCACCTCGACCTCGATCCCGCGCGGCCCGTGGACGAACCCTCCCGTGTCGACGAGGCGGAACGTGCGGCCCCGCCAGGTCACCTCGAGCTCCACACGGTCCCGCGTCACGCCCGGCGTCTCGTGCGCGATCGCCTCCCGGCCGCCCACCAGCCGGTTCACCAGGGTCGACTTCCCGACGTTCTGCCGCCCCACGACCGCGACGGCGGGGCCGCTCACGGCCCGCCCAGCCGGATCCGGGCCACCACGAGCGCGAGGGCGGACTCGAACACCTCGTCGGGGTCGCGTCCGGTGGTGTCGAGCGCGACCGCGTCGCTCGCGGGCACGAGGGGGTTCGTCCGGGCGTCGAGCTCGTCGCGCGCCGAGAGCGCCCCCGCGACCTCGCCCGCGACGACCGCACGCTCGCTCGCGCGCCGCGCGATGCGCTCGGACTCGTCGGCCTCCAGGAAGATCTTGGCGTCGGCGTCCGGCGCGACCACAGTCCCGATGTCCCGTCCCTCGACCACGCCGCCGCCGGCGCTCAACCGTCGCTGCTCCGCGCGAAGGACGGCTCGCACCTGCGGGTGGCGGGCGACGACCGAGACGTTCGCCTCGACCTCGGCGGTAGCCAGACCGGCACCGGGAGCCTCTCCGTCGATCGAGAGCTCTGGCGGCCGCACGCTGGAGTCGAGGTCGAAGGTCATCTCGTCCGCGACGCGGCTCAGAGCCTCGCCGTCGTCGAGGTCGACGCCCTCGCCGAGCGCGCGCAGGGTGACGGCCCGGTACATCAGCCCGGTGTTGAGGTAGGGAAGATCGAGCCGCTCGGCGAGTTGCCGCGCGAGCGTGCTCTTTCCCGACCCGGCCGGGCCGTCGATGGCGACGATCGGACGGGACCGGCTCACGCCTCGACCTGCGCCCCGAGTCCCGCGAGCACCCCGGCGAAGCCCGGGAAGGACACGTCGGCGGCCTCGATCCCGTCCACGACGACGGGGCCCTCGGCCGCCAGGCCCGCGACCGCGAACGCCATCGCCAGCCGGTGGTCGCCGCCGGAGGACACGACGCCTCCGCGAAGGCCGCCGCCCGCCACGACGAGGTCGTCGCCCTCGACCCCGGCCCCGCCGCCGAGCCCTCGGATCGCGTCCGCCACCCCGCCCAGCCGGTTGCTCTCCTTCACGCGCAGCTCGCCGGCGCCGAGGAACCACGTCTCGCCGGCGGCGTGCGCGGCGAGCATCGCGAGCACCGGCACCTCGTCGATCAGCAGAGGAAGCTCGTCCTGCGTGATCGTGGTCCCTCCGAGGGCGCCGACGACGTCCACCTCGATCGTGCCGACCGGCTCGCCGAGCTCGTCGCGCTCGACCTCCGCCCGGGTGGGCACGCCCATCCTCGCGAGCACCTCGAGCAGGTGCGTCCGCGTGGGGTTCAGCCCCACCTCGGTGATCGTGAGCCGCCGGCCGGTGAGCGCCGCGGCCGCGATCAGGAAGGCGGCCGAGGAGACGTCCCCCGGCACCCGAGCCGAGAACCCCGCGTGGGAAAACGGCTCGATCGTGACCCACAGGTCGTCCGTCCGGACGCTCGCGCCGAGGTGCCCAAGCGCGCGCTCCGTGTGGTCGCGGGTGCGGACGGGCTCCGCGACGGAGGTCGCGCCCTCGGCGGCGGCGCCGGCGAGCAGAATCGCGCTCTTCACCTGTGCGCTCGGGACCGCGCAGACGTGGTCGATCCCGTGCAGCCCGCCGCCCTCGACCTCGAGCGGGGCGTGGCCGTCGATCGTGCGGACCGCGGCGCCCATCTTCCGCAGCGGCTCCGCCACGCGTTCCATGGGCCGGGCCGACAGGCTCGCGTCCCCGATGAGCCGGGATCGAAACGCGCAGGAGGCCAGGACGCCTGCGACCAGACGCATCGTGGTCCCGGAGTTGCCGCAGTCCAGGTCGGCGTCCGGCGCCACAAGGGAAGCTCGACCTCGAGACTCGAGCGCGATCTCGGAGCCTCGAGGTTGAGCGGTGTTCGACGTGGAACGGTCGCCCTCACCCGCGGCCATGGGGTCCGAGGCCCAAGCCTCGAGTGCACCTCGAGCTCCCCCGTCCACGACTCTCGCGAGGACCCTCGCGGTCGACCGGACGTCGAGCGCGGCGGGGAGCCCTCGGAGCTCGGTTCGCCCGCGTGCCGTGGCCGCCAGGATCAGCCACCGGTGGGCGATGGACTTGTCTCCGGGCACCCCCGTTCGTCCGCCCACCGAACCCCCCGGATGGATCGTCGCGCGCACGGTCGGCGTCCCTCAGGCCAGCCGGAGCGGCTCGAACCACCGGTCGCGAAGCGCCCGCTCCGCCTCCTCGACGCTTCCGGCGGCGACGGTGAGGTGCACCGTGCCGCGCCCACCTTCGGGCGAGTGCACGATCTGCAGGTCCTCGATGTTGACCTCGGCCGCGCCCATCGCCGCGGTGAGCTCCGCGAGGACGCCCGGCCGGTCCGGGACAGGGACGAGCAGGACGCTCACGCCGGAGCGGACGTGGGGCTTGGCGGCCAGGGTGAGCCGCGCCGCCTTGGCGGCGGCGAACGTCGACTCGACGCCGGGCGCGTCCTGGGCCAGCACGCGATCCCGCAGCGCCAGCAGGCGCGCCACGTACAGGTCCACGGCACGCGCGATCGCCTCCCGGTTCGCGAGCAGGATGTCGCCCCACAGATGCGGGTTCGAGGCCGCGAGGCGCGTGAGGTCGCGAAAGCCTCCGGCGGCGAGCAGGAGGATCTCCGGCTCCCCGGCCTCCTCGGTGGCCGCGAGCTCCATGAGGGCCGTCGAGGCCACCTGCGGGAGGTGGCTCACCATCGCGACGAGGCGGTCGTGCCGGTCGGCCTCCATCCGGACGGGCCGCGCGCCGACCTTCGCGACCCAGGCCTCCAGGCGCGCCACCGACGCCTCGTCCGTGGCGACCCCGGGCGCGAGCACCCAGACGATCCCGTCGAGCACGCTGGCCGATGCGTGCTCGGGCCCGGAACGCTCCGAGCCGCCCATCGGATGCCCCGCGACGAAACGCGCGAGGTCGTCCGGCTCCGCCCGAGCCTCGATCTCGACCATGGGATGAGACTTCACGCTCCCGACGTCGCTCACGACGGCCTCGGGGGCGAGCCGGAGCGCCGCCACGACCTGCTCGGCGAGCGCCGGCAGGGGGGTGCACACGAAGACCAGCGTCGCCCCGCGAAGGGCGTCCTCGAGCGCCGGCGCCGGCGAGAGCCCGGAGCGCTCGGCCGCCGAGGCGAGCGCCGCTTCGTCCGGGTCGAACCCGCGGACCTGATCCCCGGCGCGCGCGGCGGCCATCGCGATCGAGGTCCCGATCAGGCCGGTCCCGACGATCGCCACCCGTTCAGGCGAGGTCATCGCGAAGCGACTCCGCTCCGTCGAGGTAGGTCGGCGCGATCTCGTCCGGTCCTCGCACGGTGTGGAAGTGCATCAGGACCCGGACCACCCCCGGCATCGAGCCCCGGACGGCGATCTCCTGGGCGCACATGAGCGGCACGGCCCCGAGGCCCATCCGCCTCGCCGCCTCCGCGGGGAAGGCGGAGCGGAGGTCCTGGGTCGCCGTGAAGAAGATGCTGACGATGTCGTCGGTGTCGACGCCGTTGCGCTCGAACATCTCCGTCAGCAGGCGCTCGGTCGCGGCGAACACGGCGTCCACCGTGTCCTCGGGCACCCGGATCGCCCCTCGTGCCGCGCGAACGCGCTCCTCGCCCACCGCGCCCCTCCTCCCGGGAGGGGGCCCCGCCACCTGCTCGAGCCCTCCTCCTGTCGTCCGGGCGAACAGGCTACAGGCCGGCGACGCGGTACAGCGCGCGGACCTCCTCCGACGACAGTTCGCGGAGCTCGCCCGGCCGCAGCCGGCCGAGCCGCACGGGCCCCACCCTGGTCCGCACGAGGCGCCGGACCGGCAGGCCAACGGCGTCGAGCATGCGACGCACCTCGCGCTTTCGCCCCTCCGCGAGCACGAGGCGGACCGCTCCCCGACCGCCGGTTCGCCCGGCCGCCCGAGCGTCCAGGGCCCGGGCCGGGCCGTCCTCGAGCGTCACGCCGCGACGAAGGCGGCCGAGCTGTCGCGTCGTCGGCGCCCCGTCGACCTCGGCGAGGTACTCCTTCTCGACCCCGTGTCGGGGGTGGGCGAGGCGATGGGCGAGATCGCCGTCGTTGGTGAGCAGCAGGAGCCCCTCCGTGTCGCGGTCGAGCCGCCCGACCGGGAACACGCGAGGTCCCTTCGGGAGAAACCCTCGGAGGTCGCGCTCGGCGTGGGCGTCGCGAAGGGTCGTCGTCACCCCGCGCGGCTTGTGCAGGGCGAGGTAGCGCAGGTCCGGATCCACGCTGATCCGGCGGCCGTCCACGCGCACCGCGTCGCGGGTGGGGTCGACCCGGTCCCCGAGCGCGACGACCCGTCCGTTCACCTCGACCCGGCCCTGCTCGATCAGCTCCTCACACGCGCGTCGGGAGCCGAAGCCCGCCCGCGCGAGCGCGCGCTGGACGCGTTCGACCGCCATCGGGGGCTACTCGCCGCCGGCGTCGGCCTGCGGGCCCTCGACGGCCTCGTCGGCGGGTTGACCGAGCAGCGGCGCGAGCGGCGGGAGCTCGGCGAGCGACGGCAGGCCGAGCTTCTCCAGGAACTCGGGCGTCGTCCCGTACAGCACGGGCCGGCCCGGCGTCTCCTCGCGACCCACCTCGGCCACGAGCCCGCGGTCGACGAGCGCGCGCACCACGCCGTCGGAGTTCACGCCGCGGATCGAGGAGACCTGATGGCGCGTGACGGGCTGCTTGTACGCGACGATCGACAGGGTCTCGAGCGACGCCTTGGTCAGCCGGGCATGGCGCGTCGAGAGCACGAACCGCTCGACGATCGGCGCCGTGTCGGGACTCGTCGTGAGCCGCCATCCGCCGGCGACGTTGCGGAGCACGAGTCCGGCGCCGCGCTCCTCGTAGGAACGCGCGAGCTCCTCGCAGAGCTCGTCTGCCTCCCAACGCTCGACCTCCAGCGCCTGACCGAGCACGACCGCCGCGACCGGCTCGTCGGACACGAACAGCAGGGCCTCGAGCGCCTGCAGCAGCGGGGCGCGCTCGTCCACGCTCACGGCGATCCCTCCCAGCGAACCCGGATCTCGCCGAACGTCTCGGCTTGTGCCAGGTCGAGCTTTCCCTCGCGATAGAGGTCGAGCAGCGCGAGGAACCGCACCACCACCTGGATCCGCTCCTCGCAGTCGGCCACGAGCTCGCGGAACGACGCGTCGCCCAGTCGGCCGAGGTGCGCCGACACCGCCTCGCGCGCCTCGTCCATCGTGTAGCGGATCGGGGTGACGTGCGACAGGTCGAGCATCGGCGGCGGCCGAAGCAGCGCGGCGGCGAGCGCCGCGAGCTGATCGGCGTCGACGGCCTCCATGATGTCCGGGTACAGGTGTGCGAGCTCCGGCGGCGGGCCGGCCTCGCGCGGCACGTGCAGCGCCTCCTCTCCCATACGCCGCGCGATGTCGACCGCCACCAGCCGGAACGCCGCGAGCTCGATCGAGCGCGCGTAGAGCAGGTCGGGCGAGACGCCGAGCAGATCCTCCTCGTCCACGGTCTCGTGCCGCGGCATGAGGCGCCCGACCTTCAGCTCGAGCAGCACCGCGCACGCAGCGAGGAACCACGACGCCTCGTCGAGCGACCAGCGTTCCGCGTCCTTCGCGTGCGCGAGGAAACGATCCGTGATCGTGGCGATCGCGACGTCGCAGACGTCGATCTTCTGCTCGAGAATGAGGTCCGCGAGAACGGCGAACGGCCCCACGAACACCGGCAGCTCGACGGCGAAGACGCCGGCGGCCTCGCGCGGCTCCTCGCTCACGCGCTCATCCAAGGCTCATCGCGGAGCGCACGGCCTTCATGGTCTCCTCGACGACGGGGCGCACCTTGGCCTCGCCCTCGGCGAGGATCGTCTCCGCGAGCTCGGGCGTCGCGTCGAGCGCGTCCCGGCGCTCGCGAAACGGCGCGTAGTACGCCACGATCCGGTCCGCGAGGTTGCCCTTGCACTCGACGCAGCCGAGCTCGCCGGTGCGGCAGCGCTCCTGCGTCCACGCGTAGATGTCCTGCGAGAAGAGCGCGTGCAGCGCGAAGATCGGGCAGATCTCGGGGCGGCCGGGATCGCCGAGCCGCACCTTCTGCGGGTCCGTGATGAACGAGCGGACGCGTCGGCGGATCGCGTCCTCGTCGTCGCGGACGTCGATCGCGTTGTCGAGGGACTTGCTCATCTTCCGGCCGTCGGAGCCCGGAACCGACGGCGTGGAGGACAGCAGCGCCCGCGGCTCGAGGAGGACCTCGCCGTACAGACGGTTGAACCGGCGGACGATCTCGCGACTGAGCTCGAGGTGCGCCACCTGATCCTCGCCCACCGGCACCAGCTCGCCCTTCACGATCGTGATGTCGACGGTCTGCAGCACCGGATACGCGAGCAGCCCGAGGTTCGCCACGTCGCGCTCCGCCATATCGCGCAGGCGCTCCTTGTACGTGGGCACGCGCTCGAGCCACCCGAGCGGCGTCACCATGCCCAGGAGCAGGCTGAGCTCGGCGACCTCCTTCACGTCCGACTGGCGATAGAAGGTGACGCGCTCGGGATCGACGCCCGCCGCCAGGAGGTCCAGCACCAGCGACCGCACGTTCCCGGGCAGCTCGTCGGTCCGCTCGTAATGCGTCGTGAGCATGTGCCAGTCCGCGATGAAGTAGAAGGCCTCGTGCTCCTCCTGGAGGCGGACCATGTTCGTCACGTTCCCGAACCAGTGCCCCACGTGCAAGGGCCCGGTCGGCCGGAACCCGGTGAGCACGCGACCCTCCGCATCCGGCGCCGCGACCGCGCCGCCGTCGCGCGGGCGTTCGCCGGGCGTCATCGAACCCTCGCTCACGATGCGGGCCATGATAGCCGTGGGGGTGGGCCCGACCGCGTTACGGGCAGTTCGCGGTTCCGGCGAGCACGTGGCAGATGCCGCGGAACAGCCCGGTGACGATGCCCAGGAACGGCCCCCCCAACAGGAAGAAGATCAGCAGGACGAAGAGCACGAGGTACTCGTCCAGGCCGACGTACACCTCGCGCGCGCGGCCCCGCAGGACTCGGGCGAGCAGCTTCGACCCGTCGAAGCCGGGCACCGGCATGAGCTGGATCAGGAACATCATCCCGTTCACGAGCAGGAACGCGTAGGCGACCAGGAAGGCGTCGCGCGGCAGCCCGAACCGGAGCAGCAGGCCGGCCACCGCGGCCATCGCGAGGTTCGCCAGGAGCCCCGCCCACACGACGCGCAGGGAATCGCGGCCGGGATCGCGCAGGGCGTTCGGATCCAGCGGCATCGGCTTGGCGTACGCGAACACCGGGATGATCAGCCCGGACCCGGACGCCACAAGGATGAGGGCGAGGCCGGGCAGGATGAGGCTCCCGAAGGGGTCGATGAGCGGCCGGGGGTTGAGCGTCAGGCGTCCCCACCGCCGGGGGCTCGAGTCCCCCAGCCGGTCCGCCGCGAGCGCGTGTGCGTACTCGTGCAGGACGAGGGCGGGGACGAGCGCGATCAACAGGTACAGGGCGAACCGGAGGTTCCCGACGTACACGGGCGCCTACTCCCCGTACCACCCGTAGACGAGCGGCGGCTCGGCGACGGGTTCATCGCTCCACGACAGGGCCTCGGCGATCCGCGTGCGGGCGCCCGCCGCGTCGTCGGCGCTTCGCGCGTGCACGGCGCCAAGCTCCTGTCCCGACTCGACGCGCTCGCCGATCTTCGGCCGGAACACGAAGCCGACGGCGGGGTCGATCGCGTCGCCCTTCTTCTTGCGCCCCGCCCCGAGATCGGCGCTCGCGCGGCCGAGCCCCTCGGCGTCGACCGCCGCGAGCCACCCGTCGCGCTCGGCCAGGATCGGCTCGACGAGCGGGGCTCGCGGCAGCACCCCCGTCGGGTCGTCGACGACGTCCGGGTTCCCCCCTTGCGCCCGGACCATCCGCCCGAACGCGTCGGCCGCCGCCCCCGAGTCCAACGCCGCCGCCGCCCGGGCACGCCCCTCCCCCATCCCGACGCCGGTCAGCCGGCTGAGGGCCTCGCCGGCGAACATCACGGCCGCGTCGCGCAGCCGCCCGTGCATCCGGCCGTGCAGGAGCTCGACCGCCTCGACGACGTCGAGCGCGTTGCCGATCGCGTCGCCGAGAGGCTGAGACATGTCGGTCACCGCGCATCGCGTGGGGTGGCCCCAGTCGGCGGCCAGGCGCGCGCAGGCCTTCGCGAGCGCCGTCGCGTCCTCGATCGTCTTCATGAATGCGCCGCTGCCGGCTTTCACGTCGAGCAGGATCAGGTCGGTCCCGACGGCGAGCTTCTTCGACATCACGCTCGCGGCGATCAGCGGGATCGACGGGACGGTCGCCGTGGCGTCGCGCAACGCGTAGAGGGCGCCGTCGGCCGGCACGAGATCCGCCGTCTGCGCCGCGACGGCGCATCCGATGTCCTGGACCTGCCGCTCGAACGCCGACGGATCGAGGTCCGTGCGGAGGCCCGGGATCGCCTCCAGCTTGTCGAGCGTGCCCCCCGTGTGGCCGAGACCTCGCCCGGACAGCTTCGCCACGGCGAGCCCGAGCGAGGCCGCCAGCGGCGCGAACACGAGCGTCACCCCGTCGGCCACGCCGCCGGTCGAGTGCTTGTCGACCTTCGGGCGGCCGACCCCGGCGAGCGGGAGCGTCTGTCCCGAGTCGACCATCGCGCGGGTGAGCGCGAGCGTCTCCTCGTCGTCGAGCCCGTTGATGAACGCGGCCATCAGGAACGCTGCCGCGACGTAGTCCGGGACCTCCCCCCTCGCGTACGCGAGCACGAACGCGCGGAGCTCGCCGGGATCGAGCTTCCTCCCGTCTCGCTTCGCCGCAACGAGATCGCGGGGGTCGGAGACGGTCACGCTCGAGACCTCGCGGCCCTCGACCGGCCCTCAAGCCCACCCTCACGTGGAGGTCGAGACCCCAGCCGCGCGCGCTGTCTCACTGCCCGATCTCCCGCGCGAAGCTTCGTCCCTGCAGGTCCCACGGCACGCCCAGCAGGTCGGCGACCGTCGCCCCGAGGTCCGCGTACGTGTCCCGGTCGCCGACGTCGAAGGGCCCGCCGGACAGGCCGACGGCGAGCAGGGGCGTCCGCTCGCGGGAGTGATCGGTCGACGGGGTGGTCGGATCGCACCCGTGGTCGCCGGTGAGGAACAGGATGCCGCCCTCGAGCGCCTCGATCAGCTCGGGGATCCGGACGTCGAGCGCCTCGACGGCGTGCGCGTAGCCGGACGGGTCGTTGCGGTGGCCGTACTTGCTGTCGAAGTCCACGAGGTTGGAGAAGACGAGCGACGGCCCCGGTCGGCGGAGGTACGCGATCGTGAGGTCGACCCCGTGGTCGTTCGAGCTCGAGTAGACGGCCTCGGTGAGTCCCTGCCCGACGAAGATGTCCTGGATCTTGCCGACGCCGTACACGGCGACCCCGGCGGCGAGGCATCGATCGAGCAGGGTCGGGCCGGGGGGCGGGACCGAGAAGTCCCGGCGTTCGGGCCGGCGAACGAACGCCCCCGCCGGGCCGTCGAACGGCCGGGCGATCACCCGTCCGACCGCGTGCGGTCCCACCAGGAGCCGGCGCGCCATCCGGCACCACTCGTAGAGCTGCTGGAGCGTGACGACGTCGGTGTGCGCCGCGATCTGGAAAACGGAGTCGCCGCTCGTGTAGACGATCGGGCGACCGGTCCGCAGGTGCTCCGGGCCGAGCTCCGCGATGATCTCCGTCCCCGACGCGGGGACGTTGCCGAGCACGGGCCGTCCGACCTTCGCCTCGAACGGCTCGATGATCTCGGGCGGGAACCCGTGCGGGTACAGCGGGAACGGCTCGTCGAGCACGATGCCGGCCATCTCCCAGTGGCCGGTCGTCGTGTCCTTGCCCGCCGAGCGCTCGGTGAGCCGTCCGTGGGCGGTGCCGGCCTCGGCTCGCGCCGGCACGCCCTCGATGTGCGTGAGCTCTCCGAGGCCGAGCGCCCCGAGGTTCGGCGCGCGGATGCCGCCGACCGCCCGTGCGGTGTTGCCGAGCGTGTCCGATCCCGCGTCGTCGTACTCCTCGGCGTCGGGCGCCCCGCCCACGCCGAACGAGTCGCAGACCAGGACGAGCACCCGGGGAATCGCGCCTTCCCCGGCGGGCACCTCAGCGACCCTCGCCCTTGCGAGCGCAGTCGACGCAGAGGATCGCCCACGGCAGGGCGTCGAGCCGCTCGATGGGGATCGGGTTCCCGCATCGTTCACACGTGCCGTAGGTCCCGAGCTCCATCTTCTTCAGCGCGCGGTTCACCCATCGAAGGTTCGCGCGCAGCGCCTTCATGACCGAGAGCAGCCGGGCTCGCTCGGCCGTGCTGTGCGCGCTGTCCGCGAACCCGCGCTCGACGTCGATCGCCGCGTCGTCGGAATCCGGGTCCCCGCCCTGAACCGCGATCTCCTTGCGCAGGTTGTCGCGCTGCTCCTCGAGCGCCCCCCGAAGCTCGGCGAGCTTCGACTCCTCGATCACGCGGAATCCCTCCTTCTGCCCCGTGCACGAGCACGCGGATGCGACGTGAAGTAGACCTCCCGCAGGTGCTCCCTGGTCACCAGCGTATACACCTGCGTGGTGGCGACACTCGCGTGGCCGAGGAGCTCCTGGACGACCCGCACGTCCGCGCCGCCGTCGAGCAGGTGGGTGGCGAACGAGTGCCGCAGCGTGTGCGGGCTCACGTCGATGCCGATGCCGGCGGCCCTCGCGTGCTTGGCGAGGATTCCCGCGCACCCCTGCCGGGTCAGCCGTCCGCCGCGCAGGTTGAGGAACAGGGCCGAGCGCGAGCGCGGCGTCGCGAGCTGCGGCCGGACGCGCGTGAGATACGCGGCGATCGCGTCGCGCGCGTAGCGGCCGAGCGGCACGTCGCGCTCCTTGCTCCCCTTGCCGAAGACGCGGACGCTCCCCTCCTCCAGGTCGACGTCGTCGACGTCGAGCCCCACGAGCTCGGAGACCCGCACCCCGGCGCCGTACAGCGTCTCGAGCACCGCGCGGTCGCGAAGACCGGCAGCCGTCCCGGGGTCGGGCTGTGCGAGCAGCCGTTCGACGTTGGGGAGCGCGAGCGGCCGCGGCAGTCGGCGCGGGAGCTTCGGACGCACGACCCCCGCGGTCGGGTCCTTGGTGACCTCGCCCTCGCGCAGCAGGAAGCGGTGGAAGGCCCGGACCGACGACAGCGACCGCACGACCGACGTCGCGCGGTACGGCAGACCGTCGCCGTGGGTCGAGGCCGACAGCGCGGCCACGTGGGCGGCGACGTCGCGATCGCGCACCTTCCGCGCGTCCGTCACGCGGCGGCCGCGAAGGAACTCAGCGTAGCGCGAGAGGTCGCGGCGATACGCGGCGATCGTGTGGCTCGAGAGTCCCCGCTCGACGAGGAGCTGGTCCAGGAACCGCTCGATCTGCGAGCCGAGCTCGTCCTCGCGCACCGCGGCGCCCTGCGGCGGCTCAGCCGAGCCCGGCGTCGGCGAGCCGCGTGTACGGGAGGCCGTGCGCCTCCGCCACGCCCTCGTTCGTCAGGGCCCCCGAGTACGCGTTCACGCCGAGCGCGAGCGCCGGGTCGTCGGCGACCGCACCCGCGAGGCCCTTGGAGGCGACGTCGATCGCGTACGGAAGCGTCACGTTGGTGAGCGCGTACGTCGACGTGTTCGGCACCGCCCCCGGCATGTTGCCGACGCAGTAGTGGACGACGCCGTGCTCGACGTAGGTCGGATCGGAGTGCGTAGTCATTCGCGAGGTCTCGACGCACCCCCCTTGGTCGATCGCGATGTCCACGACGACCGACCCGGGGCGCATCGAGGCCACCATTTCGGTCGTCACGAGCTTCGGCGCGCGGGCGCCCGGGACGAGCACGGAGCCGATCAGCACGTCGGTCTCCTTGACCCGCTGCTCGAGCGTGAGCTGGTCGGACATCAGCGTGATGATGCGTCCCTTGTGGATCTGGTCGATGAACCGCAGGCGGTCGAGGTTCTTGTCCACGACCACCACCTCGGCCTCCATCCCGGCCGCGATCCACGCCGCGTTCGAGCCCGCCATGCCGGCGCCGAGCACGAGCACCTTCGCGGGGCGAACGCCGGAGACCCCGCCCATCAGGATCCCCCGGCCCCCGTACTCCTTCTCCAGGAGGCGCGCCGCGACGTGGGGAGCCATCCGCCCCGCGACCTCGCTCATCGGCGCAAGCAGCGGCAGGTGGCCGCCGTCGGTCTGCACGGTCTCGTAGGCCACGGCCGAGACCTCGCGCTCGAGGAGCGTCCGCGTGAGCTCCGCGCTCGCCGCGAGGTGCAGGTAGGTGAACAGGATCTGACCCGGACGGAGCCGGTCGTACTCGCCCTGGATGGGCTCCTTCACCTTCAGGATCAGGTCGGCCTTGGACCAGACGTCGTCGGCGCTCGCGGCGATCGTGGCGCCGGCGCGCTCGTACCGATCCTGCGGGATGTTCGAGCCGTCGCCCGCGCCGTCCTCGACCAGGACGTCGTGGCCGGTGCGAACGAGCTCCCGAGCGCCCTCGGGGGTCACCGCCACGCGGAACTCGTTGTCCTTGACCTCTTTCGGGACCCCGACGATCACGACGGGTCCTCCCCTCGTGCCCTCGGAGCCGAAGCCTACCCGACGGGCCCGGGCCCCCGGCCCGCCCGTCCCTCGGCCAAAAGGAGCGCGAGCGCGGTCTTCGCGTCGCGAACGCGCCCGGCCCTGGCCCGGGCGACCATCTCGGCGAGCGGACGCAGCACGAGCTCGATACCGTCCTCCGGTGGGCCCGCGGGCTCGGCCTCGGTGCGAGCCCAGAAGAGGTGGACGTACTCGTTCGAGAACCCGGCGGCCGGGTAGATGCCGCCGAGGAACTCGATCGACGCGTGACGGTAGCCGGTCTCCTCGCGAAGCTCGCGGGCCGCACACGTGAGGGCGTCCTCGTCGGGACGGTCGAGCAGGCCGGCCGGGATCTCGACCAGCTCCTGCCGGATGGCCGGCCGAAACTGGCGCACCAGCAGCACGTCGCCGGTCGGCGTGACCGGGAGCACGGCGGCGGCGCCGAGATGTCGGACGACGTCGTGCTCGTGCGCGAGGACCGCCCAGCGCTCTCGAGCGACCGAGAAGACGGGGCCCGAGAAGCGCACCTCGGACGC
Source organism: uncultured Actinomycetes bacterium (assembly GCA_963716935.1). GTDB lineage: Bacteria > Actinomycetota > UBA4738 > UBA4738 > HRBIN12 > CALGFI01. The sequence continues at coordinate 359,388 of CAVQUN010000004.1, forward strand.
CTCCGGCTCGAGCGTCATGGCGCGGGCCGGCTAGCCGGGGATGACGACGTGCGGCTCGGCGGCCGCCTCGGCATGCGAGCGCGCCTGCGCGGCGCCGACGAAGTCCCGGAACAGCGGATGCGGGCGGGTCGGCCGCGATCGGAGCTCGGGGTGGAACTGCCCGGCCAGGAAGAACGGGTGCCCCTCGAGCTCGATGATCTCGACGAGCCGGCCGTCCGGCGACATGCCCGAGAACACGAGCCCCTTGCCCGACAGGGCCTCGTGGTAGGCGGGGTTCACCTCGTACCGATGGCGATGCCGCTCGTACACCACCGCCTCCCCGTAGATCTCCTCGGCGCGCGTGCCCGGCACCACGTGGCAGGGCTGCGCACCCAGGCGCATCGAGCCGCCGAGGTCCGTCACGTTCTTCTGTTCGGGAAGCAGGTCGATCACGGGGTGCGGCGTCGCCGGGTCGAACTCGGAGGAGTTCGCGCCCTCGAGCCCGCAGACGTTGCGCGCGAACTCGATCACCGCGCACTGCAGCCCAAGGCAGAGCCCGAGATACGGGACGCCACGCTCGCGAGCGAAGCGCACGGCCTCGAGCTTGCCCTCGATCCCGCGCCACCCGAACCCGCCCGGGACAACGATCCCGTTCACCCCGGCGAGGACCGCGGCCGGGTCGCCCTCCTCCAGGTCGTCGGAGGAGACCCAGGCGATCTCGACGTCGGCGCCGTGGTGGAAGCCGCCGTGCTTCAGCGCCTCGATGACGGACAGGTAGGCGTCGCGCAGGTTCACGTACTTGCCCACGATCGCCACGCGGACCGGGTCGATCGCCGCGTCGATCCGCTCCACGAGGGACCGCCACTCGGTGAGCTCGGGCTCGGCCTCGATGCGAAGGTGGTTCGCGAGCTCGCGGTCGAGCCCCTCGCGATGCAGCACGAGGGGCACCCGGTAGATCGAGTCGGTGTCGGGCGCCGAGACGACCCCGGAGATCGGCACGTCGCAGAGCAGGCTGATCTTCTCCTTGAGGTGCCGCCCGATCGCGCGATCCGACCGGCAGACGATGGCGTCGGGCTGCAGTCCGAGCGACCGGAGCTCCTTGACCGAGTGCTGCGTGGGCTTGGTCTTCAGCTCGCCGGAAGGTCCGATGAACGGCATGAGGCTCACGTGGACGAACGCGCAGCGGTCGCGCCCGACCTCGTTGCGGAGCTGGCGGATCGCCTCCAGGAACGGGAGCGACTCGATGTCGCCCACGGTGCCGCCGACCTCGACGATCACGAGGTCCGCGTTCTCGGCGGCCGCGTGATTGCGAATCCGCTCCTTGATCTCGTCCGTCACGTGCGGGATCACCTGCACGGTCTTGCCGAGGTAGTCGCCTCGGCGTTCCTTCGAGATCACGGCGCTGTAGACGGCGCCGGTCGTGAGGTTGGAGCCGCGATGCAAGTTCTCGTCGGTGAACCGCTCGTAGTGGCCGAGGTCGAGGTCGGTCTCCGCGCCGTCGTCGAGCACGAACACCTCGCCGTGCTCGAAGGGGTTCATGGTCCCGGGATCGACGTTCACGTACGGGTCGAGCTTCTGGAGCGCCACGCGCAGGGAGCGGGATCGGAAGAGGCGGCCGAGAGAGGCGGTGGTGATCCCCTTGCCGAGGCCCGAGGCCACGCCGCCCGTCACGAAGATGTACTTCGGCTCTTTTTGCACCTCGGGATGGCATCGTAGCAGAGGGGTCGGACGCCCCGGGACGTTCGGCGCGAAAAGTCGGCGCTCGGGCCGAGAAACATCGCGCGACCCGCGGGACGCGGCTCAGGCCCGTCGCCCGAGCCCGTCGAGGAACCGAAGCGGCGGCGCCGCCTGGATCACGCGGCTGAACGTGACGGTCTCGGCGAGCACGTTGAGCGCGACCGCCGCGACCGCCGCGACCGCGACGCCTCCGTCGCCGAGAACGTCGTAGAGGGCGAGCCCGGCCGCGAACCCCAGCAGGTTCGCGCCGCCGTCGCCGAGCATCGCCCGCTCGCGAAGGTCGACGGGCAGGGCCGCGATCGCCCCCGCGAGGAGCCCCGCGATCGCCGGGGCGTTCGCGAGCTCGCCCCAGACCACGAACGCCGTCGCGGGAAGCAGGAACACCTTGAGCGCGCGACCGGGTCGCACGTCCAGGCCGTTGCCGACGTTCGCGCTCGCCGCCAGGAGCACGATCCCCCACAGCCCGGTGGACCCGGAACGAGGGGGCTGCAGGGCGATCACCACGGCCGCCGCCCCGGCCGTGATCAGCACCTTCACGATCCCGGTGGTCACGCGCCCCTGGGCGAGCGCCCCGAGGTGGCCCCGGAGCCCCCGCGGCCGCTGGCCGGCGAGGTCGTCCACCACCCCGGCCGCGCAGACGAGCAGGCACCCGACCAGCGCCCCCCAGCCCGCCGCGCCGAGCTCGCGGACGGCGGCGTATCCGATCGTGGCGACGGCCGCCGCCGCCGACAGCCCGATACCGAGGACCCTCGGCACCGGGACCCCGCGGTAGTTCGGGGCGGCGAGCTCGCCCCGGGTCATCGCAGCCCCACGGCTCGCGGCGCGAGGGCGCGCAGGATGTCCCAGCCCTGGCGGCCGCGGTGCGCGAACCCGCGAAGGTCGCGGCCCGTGGGCCGATGCGAGAGCTCGGCCGCCACCTCGACCACCCGAAGACCCGCCCGCGCGGCGTCGATCGTCATCGCCGTCTCCACGCCGAACCCCCGGGCGAGCGGCCGCACCGCCGCGAGCGCCGTGCCCGTGAGCGCTCGCTGGCCCGACAGGGGCTCGAGGACGTCGATCCCCCCGAGAAGACGGATCGACCGTGCGGCCGCCCGCTTGACGATCCCGAACCCGCCCGTCCGGGGCGCCGGGAAGGCGGCGATCGCCACGTCCGCGTCGCCAGCCCGGATGGGCTCGAGCACGGCGCCGAGCGAGCCGGCGCTGCTGCCGAGGTCGGCATCCGCCAGCAACCAGAGCTCGGCCGTGGGAAGACGGCGAAGCGCCCCCTCGAGCGCACGTCCCTTCCCCCTGGACCGATCGAGCCGGAGCACCGACGCGCCGGCGGCAAGCGCTCGCGAGGCGGTGTCGTCCCGGGAGCCGTCGTCGACCACCACGACCTCGGAGACGCCTTCGAGCGCGCGGAGCGCGGCGACGGTCTCGGCGATCCGATCCGCCTCGTCCCGGGCCGCCACGAGGGCGACGCCGCGGGTCACGGCAGCGGCGGGAGCGGCTCGGCGCCGTCCTTGATCCCGTAGTCGCCGCCCTGTCCGGTGCTCAACAGCTCGTCGAGCCCCAGGACGAGCGCGGCTCCGCCGATCCCGAGGTCGAGGTCGTCCACCGTCACCAGCCCGTCGGTGCCCCGGACGGTCGCCACGAACGGGATCGCGGTCGTGGTGGACTCGCCGGCGACGACGGGCGCGACGCCGGTAACGAGCGCGTCCACGAGCGGCGCGGCGAAGGACTCGGGCGACATCGGCGGCTCCTCGTCCTGCCCGCCCGCGAGCACGACGACCGTCTGGTCCGTCGCACCGATCTCGGCCAGCGTGGTCGCCGACAGCCCCGAGCCGATCGGGGCGAGGAAGCCCTCCGACAACAGCTGGGCGAGCACGTCGTCCTCGGGGGCCGCGCCGCCGGAGCCCTCGACCAGCCGCGTCGCGAGCGCCGAGGCCGTGAGGGCGGGGAGCTGATCGGCGGGGGCGCCCTGCGCGCCGATGATCTCGGCGAGCCGTCCTTGCGTCTCGGGGTCATCGGAGGCGATCTGGTCCCGGGCCTCCACCATGGCGACGATCTCGGCACCGGCACCGGACAGGGAGCGCTGCGCCTCGGCCACGACGGCGTCCTCGACGCCCTCCTGGGCGACGACGATCACCTGGTCGCCGAACAACCGGTTTCGGATCAGGTACGGGGTCGCGACGTCGACGAAACCCTCGAGCGCGGCGATGTCGCCCCGGCTCGCGGTGAGCTGGTCGTCGATGTCGCGGAGCTCGCTCCGCAGCTGGTCCGTCTGCTCGCGAAGCTGGTTGGTGAGCGCGGGGTCGACGAACGAGCTCCCGGCCAGGAGCCCGACCGCGAGCGCGAGGAAGACCGCGACGATCGTGACGATGTGGTACCGGAAGGGGATCAACGCGGCGCCCTCAACCCGACAGCCACTGGCGGATCTGCTCGAGCAGCTGCGTCACGTACAGGCGCAGCGGCGGCGAGATCACCACGACCGCGACGATGGCCGCGATCGCGGCGCCGACGAGCAGCAGGGCGTCGCGCGTGCGGATCCGCGGCGAGTAGACGCGCGACACGCCCTTCGCGTCCATCAGGATCTCGCCGACACGCAGCCGCACGAGGAACGTGCTCGCCATCCCCTCGCGGCCCTTGTCGAGGAACTCGCGGAGATTGCCGTGGCTGCCGACCGCGATGATGGCGTCGGCGCCCTTCTCGTGCGCGAGGAGGAACGCGACGTCCTCGCTCGTGCCGGCCGCCTCGACGACCTTGTGGGGGATCCCCAGCGCCTCGAGGCGGGCCCGCCCGGGCGCGCGGCCGTCCTGGTAGGCGTGGAGCACGACCTCCGTCGGGAGAGGACGGCGAAACCACCGCCGCCGACCCCCGGGGAGTGCGAGGCGGAGCGCCTCGTCCGAGACGCTGTCCATGTCGCCGAGGATCAGGTCCGGCCGATAGCCGGCCTCGATCATGGCGTCGGCCCCGCCGTCGACGCCGACGAGCACCGGGCGGGCGTCGCGGACGTAGGCGCCGAGGGCGGCAAGGTCTTCCTTGTAGTTGTAGCCGCGGACCACGACGAGCACGGGGCGTCGCGACAGGTCGTGGTCCAGGGGCGGGAGCCCGGCGCCCCCGAACAGCAGGTCGCGCTCGCGCTGCATGAATTCGACCGTGTTGGCGGCGAAGCTCTCGAATCGCTCGGCGAGCGCGAGCTGGGCCTGCGCCATGGCCCCGAGCACCGCGGCCTCGCTCTGCGCGATCCCGACGCCGACCAGGCGGTCGCCGACGAAGACCCGATCCCCGTCGAGTCGCACCGGATCGCCCTCGCGGACCTTGCGCAGGACCAGGCCGCCCACCGAGTCGACGAGCGGCACCCCGGCGCGAACGATGGTCAGCGGACCGAGGTTCGGGTAGCGCCCGCTGATCGAGCGCGCCCCGTTCACGACGGCGGCGACGCCCGCGTCGATCAGCGCCTCAGCCGAGACGCGGTCGAGATCCTCGTGATCGATCACGGCGACGTCGCCGGGCTGCACGCGCTGCACCAGGCGCTTGGTCCGGCCGTCGACCCGGGCGAGCCCCTCGTGCGGCCGCTTCTGGCGGCCGGGCCGCCGGAGCAGGATCCGCGACCTCGCTTGCGTGAGCTGGCCTCCTGAGCGCGATGCGCCGGACCTTTCCGGCGCGGCGGTCCCGGTCACACCGGGGGTTCCAAGGGTATCCGAAGGCCGCGTCGGACCGCCCGGGACGGGAGGTCAGCGGCGCGACTTCGCCCGGCCCGCCTCCGCGAGGAGCTCCTCGGCGTGGGTGGCGGCGGCCGCGCTCCCCGGCAGGCCCGAGAGCATCCTCGTGAGCTCCTGCACCCGCCCCGCGTCGTCGAGGACCTCGACGCTCGCGCGCCCTCGTCGCTTCTCCACGCGGACGTGCCGGTCGGCGAAGGACGCGATCTGCGGGAGGTGGGTGACGACCACCACCTGCCGCGTGCGCGCGAGCGCCGCGAGCCTGCGCCCGACGGCGACCCCGGCTCGCCCACCGATCCCGGTGTCGACCTCGTCGAACACGAGCGTGGGCACGGCGTCGAGGTCGACGAGGACGCTCCGGCACGCGAGCATCGTCCGCGATAGCTCGCCGCCGGAGGCCACCTTCGCGAAGGGCAGCCGGGGCTGGCCCGGTCCCCCCGAGAGCGCGAGGTCGACGCGCTCGGCGCCGCTCGAAGTCACCTCCGGGTTCAGCAACAGGGCGACGTCCACCCCGGCGCCGGGCATCCCGAGCTCGCACAGCTCGGCCTCCAGCGCCGCCGACAGCCCCGGCGCGGCCTCGGTTCGCCCCTGCGAGACCGCCACGGCGAGCGCGGTCACGCGCTCGCCGAGCTCGGCGACCTCCACCTCCAGCCGGTCTCGCTCCGACCCGGCGCCCGCCAGCCGCTCGAGCGACGCCCTCGCCCCCTCCAGGTAGGCGAGCACCTCCGTCTCGCCCTCCCCGTACTTGCGAAACAGCCCGCGGAGCGCGCCGATGCGTTCGCGAACCTCGTCCAGGCGCGCGGGGTCGAGCTCGAGCCGCTCTCGGTAGTCGCGCAGGTCCCGCGCGAGCTCGACCGCCTCGGCCACGAGCCCCCGCGCCCGCACCGCGAGGTCGTCGGCGCGGGGGTCGAGCTCGGCGGCCGACTCCAGGTCTGCGGCGGTAGCCGCGATCGCGTCCGACGCCGTCCCGTCCGCGGCGATCGCGCGCTCGGCCGAGCCGGCCAGCCCGAGGAGCCGCTCCGCGTGCGCGAGCCGGCCCTCCTCGAGCACCAGCTCGTCCAGCTCGCCGGACTGGGGCGCGGCGGACTCGATCTCGCGCACCTGGTACGAGAGCAGGTCGAGCTCGCGCTCGCGGTCGCGCTCGCGTTCGAGGAGCTCGGCGAGCCGGGCGCGCGTCGATCGCAGCCGCTCGTGCTCCCGTCGCAGCTCGGCGACCGCCCGCACATGCGTTTGCCCAGCGAATCGATCCAGGAACGCGGTCTGCGCGGCGGCCGACAGGAGCCGGAGCCCCTCGTGCTGCCCGTGCAGTTCGACGAGGTCGGCCGCGAGCTCGGCGAGCGCCGAGACCGGCGCGAGCTGGCCGCCGATCCTCGCCGTGCTCCGGCCGTCGGCGGAGACCGTGCGCGCGAGCACCAGCTCCCCGTCCTCGGCCCAGCCCGCGTCCACCGCTCGATCGGGGGCGTCGAACCGCGCCTGGACGCGGGCCGACCGCGACCCGCTCCGAACCAGCGAGGCGGATGCCCGCCGGCCGAGCGCGAGCGCGAGCCCGACCGTCACCATCGTCTTGCCGGCGCCGGTCTCGCCGGTCAGCACGTTCAGCCCCGGATCGAGCGCGAGATCGAGATCGTCGACGACGCCGAGGCCGCTGATGTGGAGCTCGTGGAGCACTACCGGCGCCCCTCGGGCTCCTCGGCCGGGCCGGGCAGCTCGAACTTGTCCCGGATCAGCTCGAAGAACCCGGGGCGGTCGTCGCGGCGCACGAACCGCGCCGGCCGGTCGGCGGCGCCAATTCGCACCCGGGAGCCGACGGGCAGCTCGAGGCTCTCGCGGCCGTCGGCCGACAGCAGCCCTTCCTCCTCGCCGAGGACCTGAAGGGTCACGCGCTCCGTCGGGCCGAGGACGAGCGACCGGTCGAACACCATGTGCGCCGCGATGGGGGTGACGACGACGCACGGAATCGAGGGCGACACGATCGGCCCGCCGGCCGAGAACGAGTACGCGGTGGAGCCCGTCGGCGTCGCGACGATGACCCCGTCGGCAGAGAACGTCGTGACGTACGCGTCGTCGACGAACACCGCGAGCCGGATGAGGCGATGCCGGGCGCGCTTCTCGACGATCACCTCGTTCAGGGCCCACTGCGCCTCGACCCCGGCGCCGTCGGGTTCCGCGACGACGGCCAGGCGCTCCTCGATCCGGGCCGTCCCGTCGTGCATGCGGGCGAGCAGGGCGGGCGCCTCGGCCGGCTCCACCTCCGTGAGGAACCCCATGCGACCGACCTTCACGCCGAGCACCGGCACGTCGTGGCGGGAGGCGAGGTGCGCCGCCCGCAGGAACGTGCCGTCGCCGCCGATCGAGGCCACGAGGTCGAGCCCGGCTGCGAACGCGCTCGCCGATGCCGCATCCTCCGTGCGCTCGCCGCCCCAGCGACGGACCTCGACCTCGCGCTCGCCGAGCCAGCGCTCGAGGTCGCCCGCCGCGACGTCGGCGGCCGGCCGCGCCGGATGCACGACGAGGCCGACGCGCCTCACGAGCGGCCTCCGAGCCGGCGTCCCTCCGCGAGCGCAACGTCGACGTCCACGTCGGTCTCGCGGGCGCCCGCGCGACCGTGCAGGGGGAACTCGACGTTGCCCGCCGGCCCCGGCAGCGGGGACGCCATCACGCCGAGCACCCCGATCCCGGCTCGGCCGCAGGCGGCGACGACCCCCTCGACCGCGCGGCGCCGCGCGTCGTCGTCGCGGACGACGCCGCCGCGACCCACGTCGTCCGGCCCGACCTCGAACTGCGGCTTGACGAGCAGGATCAGGTCCGCCCCCTCCGCGGCAACCTCGGCGAGCACCGGGACGGCGAGCCGCAGCGAGATGAACGACAGGTCGGCGACCACCAGGTCCGGAGCGTACGGCAGGTGGGCCGCCGTGACCTCGCGGACGTTGGTGCGCTCGAGCACCGTGACGCGCGGGTCGGTGCGCAGCGACCAGGCGAGCTGGCCGTAGCCGACGTCCAACGCAACCACATGGGCGGCGCCTCGCCGAAGGAGGCAGTCCGTGAAGCCTCCGGTCGAGGCGCCCGCGTCCAGGCAGCGACGTCCCGACGGGTCCACGCCGAATCGGTCGAGCGCCGCGTCGAGCTTCTCGCCGCCGCGCGAAACGAACCGGCGGGCGGGAAGCAGGAGCTCCACCGGATCGGCGGGATCGACCAGCGTCGACGGCTTGTCGGCCGGCCGGCCATTGACGGCGACCTTGCCATCGCGCACCGCGGCCTGCGCCTCCGTCCGGCTCGCCGCCAGGCCGCGCCGGACGAGCTCGGCGTCGAGCCGGCGACGCGGCACGGTCGCCGTCAGGCGGTGCCCGGGGCGGCGCCCGAGATGGCGACCGGAACGATCGGCGGCGAGTCCGGCGACCCCGAAGAGGGGGCGTCCGCTCCGGAGCCGGCCGGCGTCGACGGCTTCGCCGCGGCGCGCTTCGCGCTCGAGCGTTTTGCGGTGGAGCGCTTCGCGGTGGAGCGCTTCGGCTTGGACTGCGCCTTCTCGAGCTCGCGAACGCGGCGGCGCAGGGCGTCCACCTCGTCGCGCGAGGCGACCCCGAACTGGTTCATCTGGGAGCGCACCTCGGCGCGCACGAGCTCGGTGACGCGCTCGCGATTCCGATTGGACCAATCCATGATGTTCTGCGCGGCCTTGGCGATCTGCTCCTTGCTCTCGCCGGGCATCAGGGACCGGGCCAGCTCCTGCGCCCGCTTCGGCGAGAGCATGCCGACCGCGGCCTCGACGTTCTTTCGGATCTCGTTCACGACCATCTCGTGCTCCTTCGGTGGGCGGCGCACGGCAAGGATACCCCCGCCGGCGTGGCCCCCTCTCGCGCGCGAGACTGCCGGCCGTCCCGGCGCCGGCCTCCATCGATCAGGACGTGCCGTCGCCTCCGAAGGCCTCTTGCGCCCCCGGCGCGAGCAGTGCCCGCAGGTCCGCCGCGACAAACGTCGGCCGGACCGGGGAATCGGCCAGCTCCGCGCGCGTCGACACTCCCGTCAGCACGAGCAAAGAGTCCCAGCCGAGCGCCGAGGCGCCGGCGATGTCCGTGTCCAGTCGGTCCCCGATCACGAGCGGTGCCGTCGCAGCCGCCCTCCTGCGCGCCGCCTCGAACAGCGGCGCGAACGGCTTGCCCACCACCTCGGCGCTCGCGCCCGTGGTCTCGGTGACGACTGCGAGCAGCGCGCCCGCGCCCGGCCACAGGGCGCCCGGAACCGGGAACGAGAGATCCGGGTTCGTGGCGACGAGATGCGCCCCCCGCTCGACCAGCACGCAGGCCGTGCGGAGCTTCGCGTAGGTCGCCTCGACGTCCACCCCGACGACAACGTAGTCGACGCGCTCCGGCTCGCCGTCGAGGACCAGGATTCCGGCATGCTCGAGCGCCCGGTGGATCCCCTCCTGTCCGACGACGAACGCGGTCCCGCCCCCGCGCGCGGCGAGCAGGTCGGCCGTCGCGAGCGCCGAGGTCTCCACCTCGGACGGCGAAGCGGCCATGCCGAGCCCTCCGAGCTTGCCGGCCACCTGTTCGGGCGTCCGCGACGAGTTGTTCGTGAGGAACACCATCCGGATGCCGGTGTCGCGGAGGGCGGCCAGCGTCTTCGCGGCGTGGGGCACGGGCTCGTCGCCGCGGTAGAGCACCCCGTCCAGATCGAACAGCAGGGCGTCGTAGCGCGCGGCCAGCATCACCCCGCGAGCCGCGCGAGCGCGGCCTCGTAGTGGTCGATCCCCGGACGCATCGCGATCGCGAGCTTCAGGTGCCCGATCGCCCGGACGCGCTGGCCCGTCCGCTCGCACGCGAGCGCGAGCCCGAAGTGCGCGTAGTCGCTCGCCGGATCGAGCTGAACCGCCTTCGCGAACTCTCGCCGGGCCCGGCCCGCGCGCCCCGCCATGAACAGGGCGCGGCCGAGGGCCTCGCGGATCGAGACCTTCTCGGGCTCGAGGAGCTTGGCGCGGGCGAGGAGCATCGCCGCCTGGTGCGGGTGCCCGTCGCTCAGGAACACGACACCGCGCGAGAACAGGTCGTATGCCGACTCCGTCTCGTGCTCGGGGCGCCTGCTATACATGCCCCGTGCCCCGCATCTCGCCGTTCGTCGGTCTGCACTTCGACCGTTCGCGCGTCGGGTCGTTCGGCGACGTCACCGCGCCACCTTACGACGTGATCTCCCCCGCGGAACATGCGAGGTTCCTCGCAGCCAGCCCCTACAACGTCATCCGTCTGGACCTCGGCCACGAGCCCGGGCGACCGGATCTTCCCGATCGCTACGAGCAGGCCGCGACGGACCTCGCCGACTGGAAGAGGCAGGGGGTCATGGTGCCGACGGCGGGGGAACGGTACTTCCCGTACGAGATGACCTTCTCCCTCCACGGACGCCGGCGCCGCCTCCGCGGGCTGGTCGCGGCCGTCGAGCTCGAGGACTGGGGCGGCGACATCGTCCCGCACGAGCACACGATGGCGGCGCCGGTCGAGGATCGCCTGCGCCTCATGCGCGTCCTCGGGGCGAACCTGTCGAGCATCTACGCGGTGTTCTCCGGGCCGCAGCCGGCGCTCGCGGCGTGGCTCGACGCCGCGACGGACGGCTCTCCCGACGCCGAGCTCACGGACGGGGACGGCGTGGACCACCGCATGTGGGAGGCGGCGCCGGAGCCGGACGTCGCGGGCTGGCTCGAGCCCGAGGTCCTCATGATCGCCGACGGGCATCACCGCTACGCGACCGCCCTGCGATACCGAGACGAGCTCCGCCGCACGCGGGGCCCGGGACCCTGGGACGCCGCCATGATGTTCCTCGTCGACGGCGCGCTCGAGGAGCCGCCGGTGTTGCCCTTCCACCGGATCCAGCTGGGCGGCCGGGCGGCGACGGACGGCGCTCGCGTCCGGGACCTCGAGGAGGTACTCGAGACCGTCGACGATCGAAAGGCGATCTACGGCTCGGTGTCGCACGAGGACGGTGCGCTCGTGCACCGCGTCGCCGAGCTCGACGGGGCCCCGCCGACGGTGTGCCGGCTCCACGAACACCTGCTCGGGCCCGAGGACGCCGTCCGCTTCACGCCCGACGCCGTGGCGGCCGAGGAGGCGGTGCGAAGCGGCGAGGCCGTCGCCGCGTACTTCCTTCCGCCGACCGACGCCGCGACCATCCGCTCGGTCGTGGCTCAGGGGGACCGGCTCCCGCAGAAGTCCACGTTCTTCTGGCCGAAGCCGCGCACCGGTCTCGTCGTGCGGACGCACGACGAGACCTGACGTTCGGCCCTACTCCTCCTGCGGGCGCTCGAGCTTCTTGATGCCCGAGGCCACGACCTCGGTGAGGCTCCGGGCCCCGGCTCCGCTCCGATAGAACCGCCGGACCAGATGGCCGTACACCAGCACGTCGTCGCCCTTTCCGAGCCCCTTCAGGGCTCGCTTGCCGACGTCGCGGTGCCAGGCGGCGACGGGCAGCGGGAGGAGGCGCTTGCCCGCCTCGGGAACGGAAAGCCGGAGCTCGGTCACCTGGTCACCCGACGGCATCTGTCGCTCGACCGGTTCGGCGGCGACGGTTCCGGCGAGCACCACGACGTTGACCGCGACCACGTTGCCCGAAACCACACGCGCTCCTCCCTTCCGCGTGCGACGCTAGCAGCCGCCGACGACAGTCGGTGCCCCGCCAGCCTCTACACTCACCCCCGTGGAGCCGGTCGTCTTCGAGGTCGCGGACGGCATCACGGCCATCGACACCTTCTACGGCGGGCGGGAGCGGTACACCGCCGCCTATCTCGTCAATGCTCGCGAGCCGGCGATCGTCGAGACCGGACCGACCACGTCGTTCGACCCCGTCGTCGCGGGGCTGGGGCGGCTGGGGGTCGGGCCGGACGACCTCGCACACATCGTCGTCACGCACATCCATCTCGATCACGCCGGCGGCGTGGGCGCCATCGCCGAGCGCTTCCCACGCGCCACCGTCTGGGTCCACGAGCGCGGCGCGCGTCATCTCGCGGATCCGGCACGCCTGCTCGCAAGCGCGACCTCCATCTACGGGACCGAGCGGATGACGGAGCTCTTTGGAGCCGTCGCGCCCGTTCCCGCGCAACGGATTCGGAGCCTTGCGGACGGGGATCGGGTCGAACTCGGCGGTCGGACGCTCACCGCGACCGCGACGCCGGGACACGCGAAGCACCAGGTCGCGCTCCTCGATTCGGATACCGGCGCGGTGTTCACCGGCGACGCCCTGGGCATCCATCCCCCCGACGTTCCCGTCCTTCGTCCCGCGACGCCGCCGCCCGACTACGACCTCGAGCAGGCCGTCGACAGCATCGAGCGCGTTCGCGCGCTCGGCCCCCAAACGCTCTTGTTCTCCCACTTCGGCCCGGTGCGCGAGGTCGACCGGATCTGCGACCTCGCGGTTCGCCGGTTTCGCGACTGGACCGAGGCGGTCCGTCGCGCGATGGAGCGCACGCAGGATCTCGACGAGATCGTGGCCGTGCTCGAGGCCGAGAGCCGCCGGGACCTCGCGACCGGCGCGCAGGCCGACCTGGATCTGAACCGCCTCGAGCTCCTGTCGAGCGTTCGGATGAACGCGATGGGGATCCTCGACTACTGGCGCCGGCGCGAGGCTCAGGAGAGCTGAGCGACGCGCTCGGCCGCGTCGTACGCGGCCGCGTCGTGCCGAAGGATCTTGCGGAACTCGCGCGCCGCGTCCGCGGATCTGCCCGCCTTGGCCAGGATGTCCCCCGTCACGTACCAGACGCGGATCACCTCGGGCCCCGCGACGTCGTCCCGCGTCCGGATGCGGCGCAGCAGGCCGAGCGCCTGATCGAACTTCCCCTGATCGGCGAGCGCGCTCGCTGCCACGATGACGGCCTCGGTCTTCGCGGCGAGCGGAATGCCGCGTGCGGCGAGCGCCTCCTCCGCGAGCGGGACGGCTCGATCGGGCCTGCCGATCGAGCGAAGGCAGTCGGCGATGATGTGGTTCTGATCCGCCCGACCCGAGATGCGCCGGTAGGTCTGCATCTCGGTGAGCGCCTCGCGATAGCGGTCCTGCCGGTAGTAGGCGAGGCCGAGCACCTCGCGCACCGCGGCCGAGCGCGGCGCGAGCTCCTTGGCCTTCTGCGCCTCGGCGGCCGCGCCGCGCGCGTCGTCGCGCTCGAGCAGCTCCACCGCCCGCTCGAGGCGGGCCATCGCCGGCTCCGCCTTGCCGGCCCGAGCCGTCTGTCGGAGCTCGGAGGCGATCTCCGGCGGCAGCCCGGAGCGCCGGCGCACGGCCGGCGCGTTCCGCTGGCCCGGCCGAGAGCGAAGGGGTTTCGGCATCCGCCCCGCAGCCTACCCGCCGAGACGACGAGAGCCGCCCCGAAGGGCGGCTCTCGTGAAGATGTCCCGGCAGCGACCTACTCTCCCACCCGGTTGCCCGGGCAGTACCATCGGCGCGGGAGGGCTTAACTTCCGGGTTCGAGATGGGACCGGGTGTATCCCCTCCGCTATGGCCACCGAAACGCCGTCTCCCGAACGCGTCGGGACGGTCGATGGGAGCGCGGCCCCCGAGCAGAGCTCGGGAACTGCGATAGCGAGCGCGAGCAAAGTCAAGTCCTCGGCCTATTAGTACCGGTCGGCTCAACGCGTTGCCGCGCTTCCACCTCCGGCCTATCAACCTCGTAGTCTGCGAGGGGCCTTACCAGGTCAACCCTGTGGGAGACCTCATCTAGGGGCGAGTTTCGCACTTAGATGCTTTCAGCGCTTATCTCTTCCGAACGTAGCCAACCAGCCGTGCCGCTGGCGCGACAACTGGCACACCAGAGGTTCGTCCGCCCCGGTCCTCTCGTACTAGGGGCAGCTCCCCGCAAGTCTCCTGCGCCCACGACGGATAGGGACCGAACTGTCTCACGACGTTCTAAACCCAGCTCGCGTGCCTCTTTAACGGGCGAACAGCCCGACCCTTGGGACCTGCTCCAGCCCCAGGATGAGACGAGCCGACATCGAGGTGCCAAACCGCTCCGTCGATATGGACTCTTGGGAGCGATCAGCCTGTTATCCCCGGGGTACCTTTTATCCGTTTGCGACGACCCTTCCACACGGAGTCGTCGGGTCACTAGGCCCTGCTTTCGCACCTGCTCGACCCGTCGGTCTCGCAGTCAAGCTCCCTTGTGCCCTTGCACTCGACGCCTGATTGCCAACCAGGCTGAGGGAACCTTTGGGCGCCTCCGTTACCTTTTGGGAGGCAACCGCCCCAGTTAAACTGCCCACCAGGCGCTGTCCCCGACCCGGATCACGGGCCGAGGTTAGAGTCCCAACAGATGAAGGGCGGTATTTCAAGGGTGGCTCCACCCGAGCCGGAGCCCGGGCTTCAAAGCCTCCCGCCTATCCTACGCAACACCTGCCAAGACCCAACACCAAGCTGCAGTAAAGGTCCCGGGGTCTTTCCGTCCTGTCGCGGGTAACGAGCATCTTTACTCGTACTGCAATTTCGCCGAGTCCCCGGTTGAGACAGTGCCCAAGTCGTTACGCCATTCGTGCAGGTCGGAACTTACCCGACAAGGAATTTCGCTACCTTAGGACCGTTATAGTTACGGCCGCCGTTTACCGGCGCTTAGGTTTGGAGCTTCGCTTCCCGAAGGAAGCTAACCCCTCCCCGTAACGTTCCGGCACCGGGCAGGCGTCAGTCCGTATACGTCGTCTTACGACTTTGCACGGACCTGTGTTTTTAGTAAACAGTCGCTTGGGCCTGGTTTGTGCCACCACATCGGGCTCGGGCCGCAAGGGCCTCCACCCTACCGTGGTCCTCCTTCTCCCGAAGTTACGGAGGCAATTTGCCGAGTTCCTTAACCAGGGTTCTCTCGATCGCCTGAGTATTCTCTACTTGCCCACCTGAGTCGGTTTGGGGTACGGGCACCTCACCTGCTCGCTAGAGGCTTTTCTCGGCAGCATGGGATCAGTCGCTTCGCCTGAAGCGGCTCGGCATCGTGCCTCAGGGTTGATGGCTCCCTGGATTTGCCTGGGGAACCCCCCTACGCACTTGCCCCACGACGACCATCGCGTGGGTCGACCTACCCTTCTGCGTCCCCCCTTCGCTTCCCTAGTACCGGGCGGGTCGGTAGCCCCCAAAGGGGTTCCCTTAGCAGCTCGGATTCGGGATGGGCGCGAGTGAGGTGGTACTGGAATATCAACCAGTCGTCCATCGGCTACGCCTCTCGGCCTCGCCTTAGGTCCCGACTAACCCTGGGCGGATGAACCTTCCCCAGGAACCCTTGGGCATTCGGCGGACGGGCTCCTCCCCCGTCTTTCGCTACTCATGCCGGCATTCTCACTTCTTGTGCGTCCACCGCTGGGTTACCCCGCCGCTTCACTCGCACAAGAACGCTCCCCTACCGATCCCTCGGCCTGGACCGTGAAAGCCTCCCTCCACGGCCGAGCCATACGAGGAATCCCGCAGCTTCGGTGTCGTGCTTGAGCCCCGATACATCATCGGCGCAGGACCACTTGACCAGTGAGCTATTACGCACTCTTTCAAGGGTGGCTGCTTCTAAGCCAACCTCCTGGTTGTCT
>CAVQUN010000005.1:0-634086 GCA_963716935.1 uncultured Actinomycetes bacterium
CTAGGGCGTTCTCGGGAAGGCGCCGACGCCGAGCGCGACGGCCTCCCCGTCGGGCTCGCCGTCGCCCACGAGACCGAGCTCGCCGCCGGACGGCTCGTGAACTCGCTCACCGCCCACGCGCTGGAGCTCGGCGTGGATGCCGTTCTTGAGAACGAAGGCCGTCGCCTCGAGGCGGGAGTGGACCCCGAGCTTGGCGAGCACGTTCTGGATGTGCGTCCGCACGGTCTGCGGGCTGATCACGAGCGCCTGGGCGACGTCGTCGTTGTCCGCTCCCTCGGCCACCAGCGCGAGGACCTCCTGCTCGCGGCGGGTCAGCTTCGCGATGCGCCGCAGGGCTTCGTCCTGCTCCGTCCGCCGGTGGAACAGCGTCGACAGCAACGGGCCGAGCATCCGCGGGGGGACCAGCGTCTCGCCCCGATGCAGCGCCCGCACGGCCTCGATGAGGTCGACGAGCGGGTACTCCTTCGTGAGATACCCGCCTGCGCCGGCCTCGAGAGCCCGGAAGAGGATCCGCTGGTCCTCCTCACCCGACAGGACGAGGATTCGGCAGGTCGGAACGCGCTCGCCGATCATGGCGGTGGTGCGGATCCCGTCGCAGTTCGGGAGGTTCGCGTCCACCATCGCGACGTCCGGCTTGGTCCGCTCCGCCTCGGCGACCGCCTGCAGGCCGTCGCGGGCCTCCCCGACGACGGTCAGATCCGTCCCGCTCGACAGGACGAGCCGAACGGCGTCGCGGAACAGCGAGTGGCTGTCCGCCAAGAGCACACGAATCCTCGGCTGCGCGTCAGGCCCCACGATCCCCCCGATCGAGCAACAAACCTGCGGCCCCGCGAACGCTAGAGAAACGCTTCTCCGGGCGCACGCGTTCGAAAGCGTAGCCGATGTACGACGAACGCGTGAACGTACGCGTGGCCGCGGCGAACGCAGAGCGCGCTCGGCGGTTCGCATACGTCGGCACGGCATACCGGCTACCGCGCATGCAGTACGGGTGGGGGGACCACCTCCCGGGTGCGCGGGTCGTCATGCGCCGGGGACCTCGACCACGCCGTGGCGAACGGCGAACGTCGCGGCCTCCAGCCGCGAGTGGACCTGGAGCTTGGACAGGATGTTCTGGACGTGCGTCCGGACCGTGTTGCCGCTCACGCCGAGCCGGCCGGCGATCGCCTCGCCGCCCAGTCCCTCGACGAGCAGCGCGAGCACCTCGCGCTCGCGGTTCGTCAGCTGCTCCGCGAGCAGATCCGGGTAGCTGGAGTTGTTGCGGTGTGCGGTGCCGCCGTTGGGGAAGACCTGCCGCCCTTCGAAGACCGCCTTGACGGCCGCGGCGAACTGGTTGACCGGCGTGTCCTTGTTGAGGAAGCCGTCGAAACCCGTTCGCTGCGCCTCCTCGACTATGCGCGGGTCGTTCAGCGCGGTGAGCACGAGGATCTTCGCGTTCGGAGCGATCTCCCGGATCTCCTTGCCGACGACGAGGCCGCTCTGGTCGGGAAGGCCGATGTCCACGAGCACCAGGTCGGGCTCTTGATGGGAGACCGCCAGCGCCTCCTCGCCGGACTTCGCGACGGCGATCACGTCGAACCCCATGCGTTCGAGGAGGGCACGGATGACGTCGACGAACAACGTGTGGTCGTCGACGATCATCGCCTTCACTTGGACGACGCCCTTTGGGCCGCGAGCCGGATGAAGAAGGTCGTGCCGTCGTCCCCGGACTCGAACCAGATGCGCCCACCGTGCGCCTCGACGACGCGCCGGGCGATGAACAGGCCGAGCCCTCGCCCGGCCGGGTGACGACCGTTGTCGTCCCCGCGGATGAAGGGGTCGAACAGGGACGGACCGCCGGCGGGGATCGGCGCGCCCTCGTTGTGGACCGCGAGCAGCACCACTGCGTCCCGCGCGTCGACCGAGACCTCGACCTTCGTCCCCTCGCGGGAGAACGCTAGCGCGTTGCGAAGGACGTTGGCGATCGCCGTCCGCAGATGGGCGGGGTCGACGCGCGCGGTGGCCGATCCGGGGGCGTGCACGAGCACGCGCTCCTCGCCGGTCTCGGCGACGCATCCACGGACGACGTCGTCGACGAGGGCCACGAGATCGACGGACCGCCGCTTGAGCGGCTGCGCTCCCGCGCCCCAGGCGAGGAGGCCGTCGACCAGGCCGGCCAGGTGCTCCAGCTCGGACAGCGAGCGGGACAGGCGATCGCGATCGAGGTCGCTCACGTCGTCGCCGTCGAGCAGCATCAGCTCGAGGGCCGCCTTGACGCCGAGCAACGGGCCTCGGAGCTCGTGCGCGGTCCACGCGATCCCGATGTGGGGACGGCCCGAGCCGGACAGCGTCGGGGCCGCCGACCGGCGGTTCAGCGCCTCCTCGAGCATCGTGGCAACGATCCCCAGGGGGGCGGGGGGCTGCGACGACGACACGCCGACGACCATCACGGCATCGCCGGCGTCGACGACCTCGGCACCGTCGAGGCCGTCGAGCAACCGGGCGAACACTTCGGCCACGGCTTGGTGGGAGGACGCGGAGGCCTGCGGGCCGTGCGGCAGCATCGGCAGGGCCGCTCGGAGCTCGCGGCGCTTGCGGGTGCCGACCCCACGGACGTCGACGAGGGCGAGGTCGGGCGATCCGTCCGAGGCGCACCAGACGGCGACGGGGGCGCGGAACCGTTCCGAGACGAAGCGCGCCGCCGCACGAAGCGCGGCCTCGGTGGAACCCGCGGACGACATCGAGCGGCCGACGGAGACCGCCTTGCGAACGGCGACGAGCTCACCCCGGAGCCGGTCCTGCCGTCGCAGGTGGTGCAGCGCGATCGCGAGCTGGCTCGCGACCGCTGCGAGGGAGTCCCACCGTCGCTCGATCGCCTCGCCGTCGGCGACCACCTCGAGGACCCCGAGGCACTCGCCCCGGCAGACGAGCGGGAGGAGCGCCAGGGTCGAGCCCGCGGGCGAGCTCAGGTGATGGGCCATCGGTCGACGGGACACGAACACCTGGCGGCGCCGGGCCGAGCGCTTGCGGCCGCCCTCCATGAGCGCAGCGTCCGATCGGGCCGGGCGCAGCCGCCCTCCCGAGTCCGGGATCGAGATCCGCACGCCGGCGTCGGTGACGCCGAGGGAGGCACAGACCCAGCGGGGGGTGGCCGCGATCGCCTCGTCCTCGGTCTCCGCGGAGGCGAAGCCGTGACAGAGCCCACGCAGCACGGCTCGTTCGTCCTGCCACGCGGACGGCCTTGGCGAGCGATTCGTGCTCCGCATCAGTCTGTGCCTCCAGGTGCAGGGGGACGAGTAGCGTAGGACGCGGAGCGCGTTCCTGTAAACCCTTCAAGGGACCCGAATCTCACCCGTTCGAGGGACCTAAGGCGGCCGGCAGAACGTAGGTGTTCTGCGCTCCATGGGGGACTTCCCCTGCCCGCGGTCCCGTCCCCGGAGCTCGAGCACGCCAACTCACGCTTGAGACGCAGGTCGCTTGCGCGATCGAGGGGCGTCGCCGTGACCATGGCCGGGGGGACCCAACCAACAAAGATACGCGCTCGCGCGAGAGAGCGTGTTACGGGACGAAGAAGCTTCGGCGACCGCAAACGGGTTACGGAGAACAGATGCTGGAAACCCGCGCGGAACGTCCGTAGGATTCGATCGCCCTCCCCCCTCGGTTGGTCGCGTCATGGACGGAGACTGATGGATCTGTCGCGGGAGATCGGCCGGGTGCTCCGGAAGGTCCGGATCGCGCGCGGCCTGACGCTTCGCTCCGCCGCTCGTCGGTCGGAGGGCCGGTTCAAGCCCTCCTCGATCGCCGGGTACGAGCGGGGCGAGCGCGCGATCACCGTGCAGCGGTTCTGCGATCTGAGCGAGGTCTACGGGGTGGACCCGGCGCGGCTCTTGGATGGGATCCTGAGCGAGGCCCTCGGCGAGTCGAAGGTGGAGCTCGACCTCTCGAAGCTGAGCGGCCTGGACGAGCCCGAGGCGACGTCGCTGCGGGAGTTCGCCGAGCGAGTCCGCACCGTTCGCGGAGCGCCGGGGGCGGACGTCGTGGCGCTGCGCCACGCCGACCTCGAGGTCATCGCGCGCGCGGCGGGCAGGGATCGCGAGGAGCTCCTCGATATCCTGGCCGAGGCCGCTCGGCGATCCTCCTAGCCCTCGGGATCAGATCCCGCGAAGGAAGGCGACCGTCTCGCCGAGCCCGTCCTCCAGGTGCGTCCACGGCCGCCAGCCGAGCACTTCGTCCGCCGCCGTGATGTCGAGAACGCTGCGGCGCAGGTCCCCGGGCCGAGCCGGTCCGCGAGCGGGCTCGCCTCGGAATCCGGTCACGTCGGCGAGCATTCGGTAGAGACCGTTCACGGACGTCTCGACCGCGGTGCCGATGTTGACGACCCGCCCGTTGCCCCGATCGGCCGCCAGCGCGAACGCGTGCACGACGTCGTCGACGAACACGTAGTCGCGGGTCTGGTTCCCGTCGCCGTGGATCGTCGGCGACCGACCGGCGAGCATCGTCGAGGAGAAGATCGCGATGACGCCGGCCTCGCCGTGCGGGTCCTGGCGGGGCCCGTAGACGTTCGCGAGGGCGAGCGCCACCCACTCGATCCCGTGGTAGCGCTCGAAGAAGGCCAGGTAGTCGATCACCACCTTCTTGCTGATGCCGTACGGGGAGACGGGCCTCGCGCCTCCGAGCGCCGTCTCCTTGACCGGGAGCTTCCGAGGGTCGCCGTACAACGTCCCACCGGAGGCGGCGTAGACGATCTTGCGCGCGCCGCTGCGCCGAGCACACTCGAACACGTTCAGCGAGCCCATGACGTTCACCGAGGCGTCGAAGACCGGGTTCTCCATCGAGGCCGACACCGCGGCCTGCGCGCCGAGGTGCATGACCACGTCCGGGCGATGGCGCTCGAACAGCGGGAGGAGGCCGTCGGCGCGCAGGTCCATGTTGAAGAACGTGAACTCCTTGCCGTACCCGCGGGCCTCGGACAGGTTCGCGATCCGTCCCGTGGACAGGTCGTCCACGGCCACCACCCGGTGGCCCTCGGCGAGCAGCCGGTCGCACAGGTGGGACCCCACGA
Source organism: uncultured Actinomycetes bacterium (assembly GCA_963716935.1). Lineage (GTDB taxonomy): Bacteria > Actinomycetota > UBA4738 > UBA4738 > HRBIN12 > CALGFI01. The sequence goes on from CAVQUN010000005.1 coordinate 5,039, forward strand.
AGCCGGCCCCGCCGGTCACGAGAAAGGTCGTCACCGGCGGTCCCCCGCCCGGAACGCGGGCCTCATCCCGCCAGCACCAGGCCGGGATCGGCGGCGACGCCGAACGGGGTCCGCTCCCCCAGCTCGAGCCGCGAGGCGCCCGCCCGGGCGATCATCGCGCCGTTGTCGGTGCACAGGGGAAGGGAGGGGTACCGCACGGCCACCCCGCGCTCGACACCGGCGGCCGACATCCGCTCCCGCAGGCGCGTGTTGGCGACCACCCCGCCGCCCAGGAGCACGGTCGAGACTCCCGTCTCGCCGACGGCCGCCATCGTCTTGGCCACCTGCACGTCCACGATCGCCTCCTGGAACGACGCGGCCACGTCGGCGGCGTTCACCTCTCGCCCCGCCGCCCGCTCGCGCTTGCAGTGGCGGAGCACGGCCGTCTTCAACCCCGAGAGCGAGAAATCGTAGTCGCCGGAGTCGGCCATCGCGCGCGGAAACGTGATCGAGGACGGGTCGCCCTCGCGCGCCAGGCGGTCGAGCGCCGGCCCCCCCGGGAAGCCGAGGCCGAGGAACCGAGCGATCTTGTCGAAGGCCTCGCCGGCGGCGTCGTCGACGGTCTGGCCGAGAACGCGGTAGCGGTGCTCCTCGGGCAGGTGGACCAGCAGGGTGTGGCCGCCGGAAACGACGAGGCAGACGGCCGGGAGCAGCGGACCCTCGTGCTCGAGGAAGTTCGCGTACAGGTGTCCCTCGAGGTGGTTCACGCCGACGAGCGGCGCCCCGGTGGCGAGCGCCACCGCCTTGGCGGCCGCGATCCCGACCAGGAGGGCCCCCACCAGGCCGGGGCCCACGGTGACCGCGACGCCGTCGAGGTCGCCGAAGCGGCACCCCGCCTGATCGAGCGCCTCGTCCATCAACGGGCTGAGCGCCTCCACGTGCGCGCGGCTGGCGAGCTCGGGAACCACGCCGCCGAATCGCTCGTGCAGGTCGACCTGGCTGGCGATGAGGTTCGACAACACCCGCCCGTCCTCGACGACCGCAACGGCGGTCTCGTCGCAGGAGGTCTCGATGCCGAGAACCTTCACTCGGCGCCTTCCGGGCGGATGCCGTCCGGCGCCGCCCGCATGAGTTCGAAGAGGCGGGCGCGATACTCCGGCGTCCGGATCCCGTCGAGCCACATGATGAGCGCGTCCTCGTTGATCTCCTGGTAGTAGTTCTTCCGAACGCCCACCGGCCGAAACCCGAACCGGCCGTAGAGGCGCTGCGCCCCCCAGTTGGTCACGCGGACCTCCAGCGACACGGCCTCGGCCCCGAGGTCCGCCCCGGCGAGCAGCAGGTCGTTCAGGACGCGGCTCCCGATGCCTCGCCGGTGCTGCAGGGGGTCCACGGCGACGTTCGTGATGTGGGCCTCCTCGCCGTAGCAGATGAGCCCGCCGTAACCGACGACCTCGCGGTCGACGCGGGCGACGAGGTAGCACCGGTTGTGCGACTCGCTCATCTCGGATAGGAACAGGTTGGGGCTCCACGGCCGCGGGTAGACCTGGCGCTCGATGGCCATGACGCCGCGAAGATGCCGGCGCCGCATCCGGGTCACCTCAAGCCGGGGCGCCTCGGGCTCGCTGATCCCAAGCGATCTCCGCATCCGTCTTCCTCAGGTAGAGCGGCATGACGTCGTTCGGCCGGTCGGTCTCTTCCCGGATGAACCGCGGCGCCGCGATCTCCACGAGCGCCGAGGCCCACGGGTGGGCCAGCGCCGCCGGGGCGAAGGCCACGCGGGTTCCGGGCTCCTCCAGCTGCTGCCGGTACAGGATGGCACCGTTGCCGACGAGCAGCACCTCCTCGGGGCTCGCGACGAGCTCGGCCGCCAGGGCCGCCGGGCGGTCGACGCGGTACTCCCCCTCGCGCACCACGCCGCCGGGCACGCTGCGATAGAAGGCGAAGAAGACCTCGCCGCGGCGGGCGTCGAGCACCGCTGCGATGCGGCGCCGGGTGATCCGCACGGCGAACGCCAGGACGTCCAGCGACGCGATGCCGGCGACCGGAAGGCCGAGCACCTGCGCGAGCGACTTGCCCACCTCGATACCGACCCGGAGCCCGGTGTACAGGCCGGGCCCGAGCCCGACGGCCACGCCGCCGAGGCTCGGCAGCTCGATGCCGCTCCAGGCCAGGAGCCGCTCGATCGCCGGGACCACGTCGTCCTGGCGCCGGGGCCCCGCGAACTGGGTCGCCGCCACGATCTCGTTCTCGGTGCCGAGCGCGACCGACGTGTGGTTCGTCGAGGTGTCGATGCCGAGGACGATCACGCCGACGACCTCCACGGTTCGAGCGCCTGCTCGAGCCGCTCCCATCGGGGAGCCCACCGGACGCCGACGGGTCGGATCGACACGGACCGGTCTTCGCCCTCGCCGGGAACCGTGAGCTCCACGACCAGATGGTCGTCCGGCAGCAGCGCCTCCACGGCGTCGCCCCACTCGACGAGGAGCACGCCGTCCTCGTCGAGGAGCTCCTGGAGCCCGAGGTCGACGACCTCCTGAACGCGCTCGAGCCGGTAGACGTCCGCATGCAGGACGGTGAGGCGTGGCGTTCGGTACTCGCGAACGAGCGTGAACGTGGGGGAGGCGACCACCCCCTCGAACCCCAGCGCGCGCGCCACCCCCTGGACGAGCGTGGTCTTGCCGGCACCAAGCTCCCCGGCGAGCGCGACGGCATCGCCGGCCCGAAGCAGGGGTGCGAGCGCCGCCCCGATCGCGCGGGTGTCCTCGGCCGAGGGAGCGACGAGCTCGATGCGCATCAACCCGCGAGGGGGCGCGATCGCCGATCGATTCGACGCATGGCCGCCTCCCCTCAGAACAGGCCGAGCTGCTCCTCGACCGGCTCGGGTCGCTCGGCGAGCGCGAGGCGGATCTCCTGGAAGTCCATTCGCAGGGCCGCCATCTGCCGCGAGTTCTCGCCGCCCCCGTGCAGGATCGCCGCCGGGTGGAACGTGGGGATGACCGTCCGCCCGTTCCAGGGGAACCGCTGGCCGCGAACCCGGCTGATCGAGGCGCTGTTGCCGAGGATGTACCGGGTCGCCCAGTTGCCGAGCGTCACGATGACGACCGGGTCGATGATGGCGATCCGCTCGTCGAGCCACGCCTTGCAGGCCTCGGTCTCGTCCGGCAGCGGATCCCGGTTGCCGGGAGGTCGGCACATCACGACGTTGTTGATGTAGACGTCCTCGCGCGGGATCTCGATCTCGGCCAGCATCCGGTTGAGCAGCTGGCCCGCCGCCCCGACGAACGGCTCGCCCTGCTTGTCCTCGTGATAGCCGGGCCCCTCCCCGATGAACATCAGGTCGGCGTTCGGGTCGCCGACGCCGTAGACCACCTGCGTCCGACCCTGCGAGAGCCGGCACCTCGTGCACGTCGCGGCCTCGCGAGCCGCCTCCTCCAGCGTTCTCATCCGTCCCCCCGAGCGCGGCGCCCTCCGCGCGTCAGGAGGGCGAGCCCACCGCCGGCACGCCGCCGAGCGGCTCGGCGAATCGGACCCCGCGGCGGATCGCCTCGGCGGTCACCCGGGTCGCCATCGCCTCGAGCGTCCGCTGCGGCGACTCGATCACCCCGGTGCCGAGCGCGAAGACCACGTCGCCGTCCCACATCGTATGCGAGGGGCGGACCGCGAGCGACACGCCCTCCGAGCCCGCCTGCGCGAGGAGCTGCGCCCGCTCCTTGGAAAGGACGGCGTTGGTCGCCACCACCACGAGCGTGGTGTTCCCGCCGGGCCACGTCCGCGGCTCCGCCTCCGGGTTGCGGTTGGCCGCGATCGGCGTCCCGTCGTCCTCGGTGACCGCGCCGAGCGCGTTCACCGCGGCGAGCGCCGCCACGACGAGGCCGTCCTCCTGCGTCGCCGCCGTTCCCACGCCGCCCTTCCATCCGGCGCCGGGGTCGGGGGACTTCGCCACGGTCGCGCCGGTGCCGGCCCCGACACTCCCCTCGGCCACCGCGCCGTCGGACGCGGCCTCGCACGCCGCCGCGCCGGCCGCCGCGTCGGGCCGGGCCGACGCGCTCCCCACCGCGAGGTCGAAGAGCACGGCCGCCGGAACGATCGGCACGCGTGCCACGCCGGTGTCGAAGCCGATCCCGCGTTCCTCGAGCCAGCGCTGGACGCCGTCGGCGGCCGCGAGCCCGAACGCGCTCCCGCCCGTCAGCACGACGGCGTGGATCTCGGGGGCGAGGGTGCCGGGGCGGACGGCGTCGGTCTCGCGCGTGCCGGGCGCCCCGCCCTTCACGTCGACGGACCCGACCGTCCCGGGCGGACATAGCACGACGGTGCATCCCGTCGCGCCCTCGCGATCCGTGACCTGGCCCACGCGGATCCCCTCGACGCGCGTGATCATGCGGCGCCGTCGATCACGCGCTCTTCCGCCGGCGCGTCCGTTTGGGCTTGCCGAGCACCTCGAGCGCGAACCGCTCGAGACACGCGTTGAACTCCTCGTGCGACTCCATCATCGGGATGTGCCCGGCATCCTCGAGCACCTCCAGACGCCCGTCGGGGAGCTCGTCGGCGAGCGCGACGGCCGAGGAGGGCGGCGTCACGCGGTCGTGCTCGCCGACCACCACGAGCGCGGGCACGCGGACGTGCCGCACGGTATGCCGCAGGTCCACGTCCATGAGCCCCGCGAGGGCGTCCGTCCACACCTCGGAGGGCGCTCGCGCCGCGAGGCTCACCACGTACCCGACCACGTGGGGCGAGGCGTGAGGGCCGAACTGCGTGGCGCGGGCGATCACGCGGCCGACGTCGGCGGGGCTCGCGAGCACGTAGCGCCGGAGCCGGTTCATCCGGGTGGCGGCCTGACGAAGCGAGCCGAGCCGCGGGCGCAGCAGCTCGGTGAGCGAGCCCATCGCGCCGCGGAGCAGGTCGCCGGCGGCCGTCCCCGTGAACACGCATCCCGCGACCCGGGAGCCGAACAGGTCAGGCCGCGACTCCGCCATCGCGAGAAGGGCGACGCCGCCCATGCTGTGCCCGACGACGAGGATCGGCCGGCCGGCCGGCAGGGCCTCGATCACGGCGGCGAGGTCGTGGCCGAACGCCGACGGGGTGAGGTCGCCGTCGGCGGCGCGGGCGCTGCGACCGTGCGAGCGAAGGTCGAACAGCACGCAGCGGTAGCGTGCCGAGAGCTCGGTCCATTGATAGTGCCACGTCGTCAGGTCGAGGCTGAAGCCGTGCACGAACACGATGATCGGCAGCGACGCGTCGCCCGCCGCTCGCACTTCGAGCTCGGTCCCGTCGAACGACGTCACCGGCCCGAGATCCACGGGAGGAAGCAGCGACAGAAGCTCGTGCGCCTCCGGGTCCTCGCGCCGACGCCTGGCGTTCAGCACGGTCCTGCCGACCATCCCCGCGGTGACCGCGCCCGCGGCGAGGCCGGCGGTCACGACGGCCGCTCGCCGGCGGCTCACGTCCGCCCCGTCGTCATCCCACGTACTCCCTCGGGACCCGCTCGCTGATGGTGGTCACGATCTCGTAGCCGATGGTTCCGGCGTGCGCGCCCAGCTCCTCGGCGGTGATCCGTTCGTCGCCCTGGGCGCCGAGCAGCACGACCTCCTCGCCCGCGCCGACCTCCTCGTCCCCGCAGTCGACCAGGATCTGGTCCATCGTCACGGTCCCCGCGACCCGGTGCCGACGTCCCCGGATCAGGACCTCGGCGCGAGACGAGAGCACGCGATGATAGCCGTCCTCGTAGCCGACGGGGACGGTCGCCACGGTGGCGTCGCGCTCGACCGCATAGCGCCACCCGTAGGACACGCGTTCGCCCGCCACGAGCCGCTTCGCCATCGTCACCCTCGACCGCCACGTGAGGGCGGGGCGGAGGCCGAACGCCGGCCCGATCCCCCCGCCCGGATCCAACCCGTAGATCGCTGCGCCGGGCCGGACGAGGTCGAGATGCGCCTGCGGCAACCGGATCGTGGCGGCGCTGTTCGCGGCGTGGACGCAGGCGGCACGGACCCCCTCGCGCGCGAGGGCGTCGCGGACCTCGAGCAGCAGCCGGAGCTGCTCGAGCGTCCCCGCCTCGTCCTCCTCGGACGCGGCGAAGTGCGTCCAGAGGCCGTCCACCCGCAGCCCCGCATCGCGGATCGTTCGCGCGAACGCGGGGGCTGCCGACGGCGGCCACAGCCCCACTCGGTGCATTCCGGTGTCGACCTTCAGGTGCACGCCGACCTCGCGGCCGAGCGACGTGGCCGCGTCGGCGATCCCGGCGACCCCCTCGGCCGAGTAGACGGTCGGCGTCAGGTCGGCCGTGAGGGCGTCCTTCTCCGAGCCCGCCGGGAACTCGGAAAGGACGAGGATCGGAGCGACGATCCCGCGCTCGCGCAGGCCGACGCCTTCCTCGACGAGCGCGACGCCCAGCCGGGTCGCCCCGGCCTCGAGCGCGGCCCGGGCGACCGCCGCGTCGCCGTGGCCGTAGCCGTCGGCCTTCACGACCGCGAGCAGCTCGGCGCGCTCGGGCTGCAGTCGCCGGACGTTGTGACGGATCGCGTCGAGGTCCACCTCGACGATCGTCGGGCGGAACCGGCTCATGATCGGCTCACCTCCACGAGCGCGTCGGCGACGCGGTCGAGGACGTCGCCGGCCGTCGTCCCCTCGCCGTGACGGTCGCCCGCGAGGGATCCCGCGACCCCGTGCACGAAGGCGGCCGCGGAGGCGGCGTCGGCCGGCGCGAGCCCGCGGGCGAGCAGCCCGGCGATCATTCCCGTCAGCACGTCGCCGGTTCCCCCCGTGGCGAGGTACGAGGTTCCCGTGGGGTTGATGCGCACGTCGCCGTCCGGCTGGGCGACGAGCGTGCGCGAGCCCTTGAGCAGGACGACGGCGCCGGAGCGCGCCGCGAGGGCGCGGACGGACGCCAGGCGGTCCTCCTCGACCTCGGCCGCCGTTTGGCCGGTCAGGCGCGCGAACTCGCCGGCATGCGGCGTGAGCACCAGGTCCGACTTCCGATCGGCGAGCTCGTCCGCGCGGCCCGCGAAGGCGCCGAGCCCGTCGGCGTCCAGCACGACGGGGACCTCGGACGATCGCACCGCGCCCCGGACCCAGGCCGCCGTCCGCTCGTCCCGCGTCATCCCCGGGCCGATCGCGAGCGCGTCCGCCTGCTCCAGGATCTCGGCGAGCCGGTCGCCTCCGCCCGAGACTGTTCCGGCGTCCGTCTCCGGGAGCGACGCGAACACCGCCTCGCGGACCAGGCCTTGCACGACCGGCAGGATCGAGGCCGGCGCCCCGACCGCGACCAGCCCGGCGCCGGCCCGATACGCGCCGGCGGCCATGAGCGCGACGGCGCCCGTCATCGCCCGCGAGCCGCCCACGACCACCGCATAGCCCGCGGCGCGCTTGTGCGACTCGGGCTCGCGCGCAGGCAACCACGCGGCGACGTCGACCGACTCGACGAGCGACAGCCGGCTTTGAACGAGCTCCGGCGGGAAGCCGATGTCGGCGACCTCGACGACGCCCGCGTGCGCGGCGCCCGGGTGGAGCACCACGCCGATCTTCGGCGCGCCGAACGTGACCGTGAGGTCCGCGCGGACCGCATCGCCCGGCACCGCGCCCGTCGCGCCGTCGACGCCCGACGGGATGTCGACGGCGACGACGGGGACTCCCGCGAGCTCGATCGCGCGAATCGCATCGGCGAACGGACCGTCGGGCACGCCGTGGAACCCCGTCCCCACGATCGCGTCGACGGCGACGTCGGCGCGGGCGAGCTCGCGAGCGGCGGCGGCGACCGACCAGGGGCGGAGGCGGACGCCCGTCGCCGCGAGAGCTCGCAGTTTCGCGGCCGCGGGCTCCCGGGGCTCGTCGTCGCCGACCGCGAGGACGGTCACCCGCATGCCCCACGTGTCGAGGAATCGAGCGGCGACGTACCCGTCTCCGCCGTTGTTTCCGCCGCCGCACACGACCACCGCACGCCGGCCGTAGCGACCGCCGGCGAGGCGGACGGCCGCGCTCGCCACCTCGCGGCCCGCGCGCTCCATCAGGTCGCCGGCGGCGATCCCGCGCTCCTGCGACTCCCGGTCGAGCTCGCTCGCCTCCCGCGGCGACAGCACGGACCTCATCCGCGCACCGCCACCGCGAACGCGATCGCGTTCGTCCGCTCGTGCGTGAACGTAATCAGCACGTTCGTGATCCCGAGCAGGTCGGCCCGCCGCTTGGCGTTTCCCTCGAGCCGGATCGCCGGCGCCCCCGTGGGCGCTCGCACCACGCTGATGTCCTGCCACCCTCGACCGCGGTAGCCGCCGAGGGCCTTGATCACGGCCTCGCGAGCCGCGAAGCGACCGGCGTAGGACTCGGCCGGCCGGGCGCGCGAGTCGCAGTAGGCGATCTCCTCGGCGGTGAAGACCCGCTCGCGGAGCGTCGGATGGCGCTCGAGCGCGCGCTCCATGCGGGCGATCTCGCAGAGGTCGACCCCGAGACCGAGGATCTCCACGCCGACACTCTAGCCAGCGATGGCTTCGTCGAGCCGAAACCATCGCCGAAGGGCTACGCTTCGCTGCCTGAGCCCTGAGCCAGCGATGGCTTCGTCGAGCCGAAACCATCGCCGAAGGGCTACGCTTCGCTGCCTGAGCCCTGAGCCAGCGATGGCTTCGTCGAGCCGAAACCATCGCCGAAGGGCTACGCTTCGCTGCCTGAGCCCTGAGCCAGCGATGGCTTCGTCGAGCCGAAACCATCGCCGAAGGGCTACGCTTCGCTGCCTGAGCCCTGAGCCAGCGATGGCTTCGTCCAGCCGCAGCCGGGGCGAGCTACTCGACCGTGACGCTCTTGGCGAGGTTCCGCGGCTGGTCGACGTCGCAGCCGCGGAGCTTCGCGACGTGGTACGCGAGCAGCTGGAGCGGCGGCGTCACGACGACCGGCGCGAGGAGCTCGGGGACGCGCGGGACGAACAGGACCTGCTCCGCGTAGGCCCCGATGTCCTCGTCGCCCTCGCTCGCCACGGCGATCACGTAGGCGCCGCGAGCCCGGACCTCCTGGATGTTCGACAGCATCTTCGGGTAGACGTGGCACTCGGTCGCGACGGCGACCACCGGCACGCCCTCCTCGACGAGGGCGATCGGGCCGTGCTTCAGCTCGCCGCCCGGGTAGCCCTCGGCGTGGACGTAGCTGATCTCCTTCAGCTTCAGCGCCCCCTCGAGCGCCGCCGGGTACCCGGTGTGACGGCCGATGAACAAGACGTCACGCGCGTCCCGGATCCGCTCCGCGATCGCGCGGGTCTGCTCGTCGAGCTCGAGCGTCCGGGTGACGGCCTCGGGAAGCTCGCGCAGCCGGTCCACCACCTCGGCGATCTCCTCGGGGAACATCGAGCCCCGGACCTGGGCGAGATACAGCGCCACGAGGTGGAGCCCGACCATCTGCGTGGCGAAGGTCTTCGTCGCCGCCACGCCGATCTCGGGGCCGGCGTGCGTGTACATCGTGGCGTTGGCCTCGCGCGCGAGCGAGGAGGCGACCGTGTTCGTTACCGCGAGCACGCGTGAGCCCTGCCGCGCGGCGTGGCGGACCGCCTCGAGCGTGTCGATCGTCTCCCCCGACTGGCTCACCGCGAGCGTGAGCGTGTTCGGCCCGAGCACCGGGTCCCGGTAGCGGAACTCCGAGGCGATGTCGATCTCGACGGGGATCCTCGTCCAGTGCTCGATGGCGTACTTCGCGACAAGGCCGGAGTGGTAGGCGGTGCCGCACGCGACCACGAAGACCTTGTCGACCTCGGCAAGGGTCTCGGGGTCGATGCGGAGCTCGTCGAGCGAGAGCCGGCCCCGCTCGTCCAGCCGGCCGACGAGCGTGTCGCGGATGGCCGAGGGCTGCTCGTCGATCTCCTTGCGCATGAAGTCGGCGTAGCCGCCTTTCTGCGCCTGCGCCACGTCCCAGTCGACCTCGAACGATTCCGCGTCGACGTCGTTGCCGTCGAGGTCGGTCAGCCGCACGCTCTCGGCGCGAACCTCGGCGACCTGGCCCTCGGCGAGCGGGAGCACGCGGCGGGTCCTCGACAGCACGGCCGGGATGTCCGACGCGAGGACGTTCTCGCCCTCGCCGAGCCCCACGATGAGCGGGGACGACACCTTGACGCCGACGATCACGTCGGGCTCGTCGAGCGACAGGACCACGAGCGCGTACGCGCCCTCGAGCTCGCGGACGGTCGCGCGGACGCGATCGGCGAGCGGCCCGGACTTCTCCTCGACGAGGTGCGCGACGACCTCGGTGTCGGTCTCCGAGCGCAGCGCGTGGCCGCGCTTCTCGAGCCCGGTCCGCAGCTCGACGAAGTTCTCGACGATCCCGTTGTGGATCACCGCGATCCGGCCCTGGCAATCGAGGTGCGGATGCGCGTTCAGGTCGGTGGGCGGGCCGTGGGTCGCCCAGCGCGTGTGGCCCATCCCGACCGTTCCGGCCGGCGGGTCCTCGGCGGCGAGGGCGGCGTCGAGCTCGGAGAGCTTGCCGGCCCGCTTGACCACCGCGAGGTGGCCGTCGAGCAGCGCGACGCCCGCCGAGTCGTATCCCCGGTACTCGAGACGCCGAAGACCCTCGAGGATGACGGGGAGCGCCTGGTCGGGGCCAACGTAGCCCACGATGCCGCACATCGAGTCTCGAGGGTAACAGCCGCAACGCCGCAGGTGAGGATGGGAGAAGCCCTCAGCCGGAGCGGCCTCACGCTCAGCCCAGGGACGTGCGCACCCGATCGGCGAGCACCTCGGCGTGGCGCCGCGCCACGTCGTCGCGCTCCGCCTCGACCATCACGCGGACGAGCGGCTCCGTCCCCGACGCACGCACGAGCACGCGACCCGTCTCCCCGAGCTCCGCCTCCGAGGCCCGGACGGCGTCCCAGATCTCGTCCGCGCCCTCGAGCGCCTCGCGCCGAGAGACCTCGACGTTCACGAGCACCTGCGGGAAGCGCCGCATCGCCCCGGCGAGCTCGGCCACGCTCACCCCTGCGCGGCGCGCGATCGAGAGGAACCGCACGGCCGTGACGAGGCCGTCGCCGGTGGTCGCGTGATCGCGGAAGATCACGTGGCCCGACTGTTCCCCGCCGAGGATCGCCCCGTGCTCCTGCATCTGCTCGAGCACGTAGCGGTCCCCCACGGACGCCTCGATGACTCGGATCCCCGCGTCCCGCATCGCGAGGCGGAACCCGAGGTTCGACATGACGGTCGAGACCACGAGCCCGCCGTCCAGCCGGCCGCGCTCCTTCATGGCGATCGCGCAGGCCGCGAGCACCTGATCGCCGTCGATCACGTTGCCCTCCGCGTCGGCGAACAGGGCTCGATCCGCGTCGCCGTCGTGGGCGACCCCGACGTCGGCCCCGGCCGCCACCACCGCGCCGGCGACGACCTCCGGATGCAGCGCGCCGCATCCGACGTTGATGTTGGACCCGTCGGGCTCGGCGAAGATCGGGTAGACCTCCGCGCCCAGCCGGCGGAGCGCCTCGGGCGCGACGCGCGAGGCCGCCCCGTTCGCGCAGTCGACGACCACGCGCAGCCCGTCGAGCCGCGCCTCCGCCGCGGCGACGACGTGCTCGACGTAGTCCGGCGCGTCGTCGGGAACCTCGAGCACCCGCCCCGGGCGGCCGGGCGCGACGCCCTCGCGGCCCATGGCGGCCTCGATCTCGTCCTCCAGGTCGTCGGACAGCTTGAACCCGAACGGACCGAAGAACTTGATCCCGTTGTCCTCGGGCGGGTTGTGCGAGGCCGAGATGACCACGCCGGACCCCGCAGAGAGCGCCGTCGTGAGGAACGCGATCGCCGGCGTCGGCTCGATGCCCACGCGGTAGACGTCGCCCCCGGCCGAGGTGATCCCCTCGACGAGCGCGGCCTCCAGCGGCTCGCCGGAGGCGCGCGTGTCCCGTCCGATCACGAAGGTCGGCGCCTGGCCCTCGTAGCGGGCGAGGACCGGGACGGCGGCGCGTCCGAGCGCGCGTGCGAGATCGGTCGTGAGCTCGCGCCCGAACCGTCCGCGGACGCCATCGGTCCCGAAGAGCCTCGCCATGGGGGCGGAAGCCTAGCGCACCAAGGTCAGCCGTCGGCCGGAACCAGCTCCTGGAGAAGGCCCCGAACGCGGTTGTCGATCTCGTCGCGGATCGGCCGCACCTGCTCGAGGGGAAGGCCCGCCGGGTCCGCGAGCTCCCAATCGAGATATCGCTTCCCCGGGAAGACCGGACAGGCGTCCCCGCAACCCATCGTGATCACGACGTCGGCGTCTCGCACCGCGTCCTCGCGCAGGCCCGTGGGGCGCCGGCCCGACAGGTCGATCCCCAGCTCGGCCATGGCCGCCACCACCGCGGGGTTCAGCTCGTCGGCCGGCGCGCTCCCGGCCGAGCGCACGCGCACGCGCCCCTCGGCGTGGCGCTCGAGCAGCGCCGCGGCCATCTGGCTTCGGCCGGCGTTGTGCACGCAGACGAACAGGACCTCCGGGACGTCATCGTTCATCGTTCAACGCTCGCACGGCCGGATGAACGCACCGTGAACCGATCAGGGGCGCCGGGCCCGAACGATCGCGGCGAAGATGCCCTCGGGACCCTCGTTGATCGGCTCGATCTCGATCGCCTCGAAGCCGGCCCCCTCGAGCCCGGCCCGATACTCCGAGAACGAGAGCGCTCCCGCGATGCACCCGGCGTAGCTCCCACGCTCGGCGCGTTCGGCCGGGCTCAGCTCGTCGGCGGCGACGACGTCGGCGACCCCGACCCGCCCGCCGGGGCGGAGCACCCGGCGCATCTCCGCGAAGACCCTCGGCTTGTCCGCCGACAGGTTGATCACGCAGTTGGAGATCACGACGTCGACGCTCGCGTCCGGGAGCGGCACCTCTTCCATGTACCCCTTGAGGAGCTCCGCGTTCCTCACTCCCGCGACCGCGATGTTGCGCCTCGCGAGCTCGAGCATCTCGTCGGTCATGTCGAGCCCGTAGGCCTTGCCGGCCGGCCCCACACGCTTGGCCGACAGGATGACGTCGATCCCGCCGCCGGAGCCGAGGTCGAGCACCGTCTCGCCCTCACGCAGCTCGGCGACCGCGGTCGGGTTCCCGCAGCCGAGGCTCGCGAGCACCGCGGTGTCCGGGAGGTCGACCCGATCCTCGATGCCGTAGAAGGACGAGCCGTCGCCCTCCGGTGCGCCGCAACAGCCGTCGTCGCAGCACGCCGTCGATCCCCCGTCGAGGACGCTTCGCGCCGCGGTCCGGTAGTGCTGTCGGACCTCTTCTCGAACGTCGCTCATCTTCGTGCCTCCTCGTGTTCGAACACGACCGCGAGGCGCCGAAGCGCGTCCCGGTCGACCGAGTAGTACGCCCAGACGCCGCGTTGTTCCCGTTCGAGCAGGCCGGCCCGAACGAGCTTCTTCAGGTGGAAGCTGACCGTGGACTGGGCGAGGCCCAGCTCCGCGGTGAGGTCGCACACGCAGACCGGCTCGCCGGCGGTCACGAGCAGGTTCACGATCCGGACCCGCCCGGGGTCGCCGAGCGCCTTGAGCACCGCAGCCGTGGCCTCGGCGTCATCGTCCGACATCGCGCGAACGTCGAGCGGTACGCAGCACTCCGCCGGCGCGGGCTCCAGGACCTTCAGCTGGCGCATCGAGGCTCCTCGTCCCGCTCCATCGGTTTCTCTTCATCGACGTTCATCGATCCCTAGGGTGGCAGATACATCGACGAATGTCAATGTCTTGGTCGAACGAGGCCCCGTGGGAGGATGGGCGCATGGACGACCGGCTGGTGCGCGTGCTGACGACCTCCTCGGCTCCCGAGGGCGAGATCGCGAAGGCGCGCCTGGAGTCCGAGGGGATCCCCGTCCTGCTCAAGGGCGGAGCCGAGGGCCCCTACCCGACCGGCCCCGTCCACCTGTTCGTCGCTGCCGAGCTCGAGGTGCAGGCGCGCCTGATCCTCGCGGAGTTGGGCAACGCGGACTGGCTCTCGGAATCCGGCGGGGCCGAGGAGCAGGCGCCGGCGGAGGACGACCGCTAGCGCTTGGAGTACTGCGGCGCCTTGCGGGCCTTCTTCAGGCCGTACTTCCGCCGCTCCTTCTCGCGGGCGTCGCGCGAGAGGTACCCCTCCTTCTTGAGGGCGGGGCGCAGCTCGGGATCGATCTCGATCAGCGCGCGGGAGATGCCGAGGCGCAGAGCTCCGGCCTGACCGGACACGCCGCCGCCCTCGATGCGGGCGACGACGTCGAGGTCCTTGTCGCGGCCGGCGAGCCGGAGCGGCGCCGAGACGACGAGCCGGTGCGCGCGGGTGGTGAAGAACTCGTCGAGCGAGCGCCCGTTGAGGCGGAACTCGCCGGTGCCCGGGAGCAGCCGCACCCTGGCCACGGCCTCCTTGCGGCGTCCCGTCGCGATCTCGACCACCCTCACTCCTCCTTCTTCGTCCGGCGAGCGGCCGGACGCTTGGCCGTCGACTTCGCCGTCGACGCCTTGGCCGTCGTGCGTTTCGCGGTCGTGCGTTTGGCGGTCGTCTTCTTCGCGGCCGCAGGCTTGGCCGCGACCGGACTCTTTGCGGTGCTGCGCTTCGCTGGCGGCCGGGACGGCCCCGGACCCTCGACCGGCTTCGCTGTCGGCTCCTTCGGCGCCGGCAAGCCGTCCCACCTCGGCACCTCGCCGAGCCGGAGCGGCTGCGGCTGCTGCGCCTGGTGCGGATGCTCGGGGCCCGCGTACACCTGGAGCTTCTTGAACATCGCCCGGCCGAGCCGGTTCTTCGGCAGCATGCCGCGCACCGCCTTCTCGACCGCGAACGCGGGTTTGGTCGCGAGGAGCCGCCCGTACTTCGTCTCGGTCAGCCCTCCCGGGTAGCCCGAGTGGCGATAGGCGACCTTCGTCTCCGCCTTGTTGCCCGTGATCTGGACGTCCTTGGCGTTCACCACGATGACGTGGTCGCCCGTGTCCATGTGGGGGGCGAAGATCGGCTTGTGCTTGCCGCGAAGGATCGCGGCAACCTCCGACGAGAGACGCCCGAGCACGGCCCCGCTGGCGTCGATCACGTACCAGCGGCGCTCGATGTCGCGCGGCTTCGGCGAGTAGGTCTTCATACAGGAAGAATGCCGGCCGGAGGACGGCCGACGCCCCATGCTACCTGCGGTTTCGCGCGATCGTCAAAGCCGCCCGCGGTCAGGACCAGGGCAGCTCGGACCGGCGGGACCAGTACGCCTGCGGGGGTTCCGCGAGCCCGCGGAGGCGGTCGACATCCACCGCCAGGTCCGCGGCGCCGGCGTTGCTCCGGACCTGCTCCGGCGTGACGGCGCCCGAGAGCACGACGTCGGCCCAGGGGTTCGCGAGGGCCGCGGCGATCGCGACGGCGTCCACCCCCGCGCCGAGCTCGCGGGCGAGGGGTTCGAGGGTCCTGCAGGCGGCTTCGTCGCCACGCGGCCCGAGGCGGCCGTTCGCGAGCGCCTCCTTCACGAGCACGCCCCATCCCCGTCCGTGGGCCTCGGCGAGGGCGTCGCCCGCGGACGGCTCGAGCGGGTTCCAGGTGGCCTGGACGGCGCCGAACGGGTTCACGCCGCCAACCTCGACCTCGAGGGCGTGCCGGATCACCTCGGGCTGCCGGGGCCCGCTCACGCTCAGCCCTATCGCGAGCCCCTCCTCCCCCAGGCGCGCGAGCTCCTCCAGGACCTCCTGGTCCTCGAGGATCCCGCTCTCCAGGGTGGCGGAGTGGATCTGATACAGCGCGAGCCGGTCCCCGAGGATCGCCCGGCTCTCGGCCACCTGCCGCCGCAGCGCCGCGAGCGAGTGGTCCTTCACCTCGTGCTCGGGCGCGTCGACCCGCCAGTCCGCCGTGTACCGGTAGCCCCATTTCGACCCGACGGTCACCTCGTCGCCGCCGAGCCCCCGCGCCTCGAGCCACGACGCGAGGAACGCCTCCGCGCGACCGTACGAGCGCGCGACGTCGACGTACCGGATCCCGGCCGCATGCGCGGCGTCGAGCACCTCATGAGCCCTGCGCTCCATCGCCTCGACGCTCCGGTCGGCGCCGAGGTCTCCGTCGCGACCGAGGTCGATGTACCCGGGACGCCCGAGGGCCGCCAGCCCGAGCCCGAGCCGCGTCACGGACAGGCCCGGTTTGGCCGAGCGTCAGGCGCTCCACACGGCGAGCGTAGCGGCTACCAGACGTGTTCCTTCATGCTCGGGTGCCCGAGCCTGAGCTCCGGGCCGATCGCCGTCGTCACCGGCGGCCGCTCCCTCCAGATCGGCCCACCCACGGGAGCGATCCGGTGCCCGGCCATGCCGTTCACCACACCGGCCGCCGACGTGTACCAGGCAACCGCGGCGGTCACGACGCCGACGATGCCGCCGAGTTCGATGATGCCCTGCACCTCGGTGAAGAACCCCACGGCGAGGACGATCTCGGTCGCCTCGAGGGTCAGGAACACGAGGAAGACGGCGATCGTGACGCGCGTGCTCCACAGCAGCATGTAGGTGTTGAAGATCGCGAAGGCGAGCAGGATGAAGGCGAGGTCGTTGCTCGGGTTCGCGCTCGCGCCCTCGGCCAGCAGCACGTACAAGCCCAGGCCGATCCAGAACGCGCCGTAGGTCGAGAACGCGGTCGCCCCGAACACGTTGCGGTTCCGGAACTCCCACATCCCGGCCAGCAGCTGCACGAGCCCGCCGTAGGCCAGGGCGAAGCCCAGCCACGCGGCGCCGCCGTCGGTCCACCCGGCGTTCTTCGCCGAGAGCAGGAAGGTCGTGAGCGCGAAGGCGGCGAGCCCCAGCGGAGCCGGGTCGGCGACCTGCGGGAGCTCGATGCGTCGCTGCGGTATCTGATCCACGGGTAGCCTCCGATCCATCCCCACCCGTCGATGCTGACGCCGACGACCCGCCCGCCCCAGCGTCGAAGGTCCCGACCGCGGACGGCCGATCGGGATCGATCCCTACCGTCGCCCGTAGACCACGCGCTCGAGCGTGAGCCCGTGCGGGGGCGCGAGCTGGCCGGCGCGGCCTCGGTCGCGTGCGGCCAGGATCCCGGGCACGTCTGCCGGATCCACTCGGAGATCCCCGACTCGCATCAGCAGGCCGACGAGGCTGCGGACCATCTGGTGGGCGAACGCGTTCGCCCGGGCGGCGACCTCGACGCGATCGCTGTTCCGCGAGACCGACAGGCGCTCGAGCCGGCGAACGGTGCTCGAGCCGTTCGGCGGCCGGCGGCAGAAGGCGGCGAAGTCGTGCTCGCCGACGAGCGACCGGGCGGCGGCCCGCATCTCCGGAAGCGCCAGCGCGCCCGGGCGATGCCAGACGAAGCGCGCCGAGAAGGGATCCGGCCACGGCCCCGCGTCGATCCGGTAGCGGTACTCGCGGGCCGTGGCCGAGAAGCGAGCGTCGAATCCCTCCGGCGCCGGGCGCGCGTCGAGGGCCACGATCTCGGGGCCGAGCATCGCGTTCAGCGATCGCTGGAGTCGCTCCGCGTCGACCTCGGCCGGCCACCGGAACGACGCGACCTGGCCGCGGGCGTGGACGCCGGCGTCGGTCCTGCCGGCGACCGAGAGCTCCGGCGCCGACCCCAGGAACCGTGCGAGGGCGTCCCGAAGGACGCCCTCCACAGTGCGGTGCGTCCGCTGCTTCGCCCAGCCCCGGAAGCCGGTGCCGTCGTACGCGAGCCGAAGGCGGACGACCGTCACGGCCCGCCCCGGGGCGTTACTCCTCCCCGACGAGCTCGATCCGCGCCATCGGCGCGGCGTCGCCCCGTCGCTGGCCGAGCTTGAGGATCCGCGTGTACCCCCCGCTGCGCTCGGCGTACCGGGGGCCGATCTCGCTGAACAGCTTGTGCACGACGTCGCGGTCGGGGATGCGCTTGAGGACCTCGCGGCGCGCGGCCACGTCGCCCTTCTTGGCGAACGTGATCAGCTTCTCGGCCACGGGGCGCACGGCCTTGGCCTTGGCCTCGGTCGTGTTGATCCGCTCGTGCACGAAGAGCTGCGCGGCAAGGCCGTTCAGCAGGAGCCGCTGGTGCGCGGGCCCGGAGCCGAGCCGCGGGCCCTTCCTCGGCTTCGGCATCCCTACTCCTCCCGGAGCCCCAGGCCGAGCTCCTCGAGCTTGGCCTTCACCTCGTCGATCGACTTCTGCCCGAAGTTGCGGATGTCCATCAGCTCCGCCTCGGACTTCTCGACCAGGTCGCCCACCGTGTTGATCCCCTCGCGCTTGAGGCAGTTGTACGAGCGCACCGACAGGTTGAGCTCCTCCACCGTGATCGCGTAGTCGGACGGCACGGAGTCGTCCTCGGCCGGCCCGACCTGCATCGAGGGCGCCTCGGCGAGGTCGCTGACGAGCTGCACGAGCTCGAGGAGCGTTCCGCCGGCGCTGGCGAGCGCCTCGCGAGGGGTGATCGAGCCGTCGGTCTCGACGTCCAGGATCAACCGGTCGCGGTCGGTCATCTGCTCGACCCGCGTGTTCTCCACGGCGTAGGAGACGCGGCGGACCGGCGAGAAGATCGAGTCCACCGGGATCACGCCGATCGGGTCCCGCGGCTTCTTGTTCTTGTCCGCCATGCGGTAGCCGACGCCGCGCTCGACGGTCATCTCCATCTCGAGCGAGCCGCCCTTGCCGATCGTGGCGATGTGCAGGTCGGGGTTCAGGATCTCGACGCCCGCGGGTGGGGCGACGTCGCCGGCCGTGACCTCACCCGGCCCCTTGGCCTTGAGGTACACGGTGACCGGCTCTTCGGCCTCGCTGCGGATGACGAGCTCCTTCAGGTTGAGGATCACGTCCGTCGTGTCCTCGGTCACCTTGGGGATCGTCGAGAACTCGTGCAGGACGCCCTCGATGCGGACGGAGCTGATCGCGGCGCCCGGGATCGACGAGAGCAACGTGCGGCGAAGCGAGTTCCCGATGGTGTAGCCGAAGCCCGGCTCGAGCGGCTCGATCACGAACTTCGACCGAGTCGCGGAGACGGTCTCCTCCTGGATCTGCGGCCTTGCGACGATGAACACTGCCCTACCTCCTCCGGCGGGGGATCATCCACTCCTCCCCACCGCTTCGTGCCGGGGCTCGGCCTACCGGCCGGGAGCTCCCGACGGCCCGCGTCGACTCGCGGGCCGATCCGACGCTAGACGCGCCGGCGCTTCTTCGGCCGGACGCCGTTGTGCGGCACCGGCGTGACGTCCTGGATGCCCGCGACCTCGAGCCCCGTGGCCGCGAGCGAGCGGATCGCGGTCTCGCGACCCGAGCCCGGTCCCTTCACGAACACGTCGACCTTCTGCAGGCCGTGCTCCTGCGCCTTGCGCGCCGCGGACTCGGCCGCCAGCTGCGCCGCGAACGGGGTGGACTTGCGCGAGCCCTTGAACCCGACGTTCCCGGCGCTCGCCCAGGAGATCGTGTTGCCCTGGAGATCGGTGATCGTGACGATCGTGTTGTTGAACGTCGACTTGATGTGGGCCTGCCCGTGCACGACGTTCTTCTTCTCGCGACGCTTGGCCTTCTTCGCCTTGGGTTTGGCCATGGTCCTCTCCTTCCTTCAAGGCTTCGCTCAGCGACGCCTCGAAGGGGGCTACCGCTTCGCTGCTTGAGCCCTACTTCTTCCCGACCTTCTTCTTGCCGGCGACCGTCTTGCGCGGCCCCTTGCGCGTGCGCGCGTTCGTGTGCGTGCGCTGCCCGCGGACCGGGAGGCTTCGCCGGTGCCGAATCCCCTGATAGGAGCTGATCTCGATCTTCCGCTTGATTTCCTGCGCGACCTCGCGGCGCAGGTCGCCCTCGACCTTGTACGTGCGGTCGATGAACTCGCGGATGCGGCTCACCTCGTCCTCGGAGAGGTCGCGAACCTTGGTGCCCGCGTCGACCCCGGTGCCCCGGACGATCTCGAACGAGCGGGTCGGGCCGATGCCGTAGATGTAGCGGAGCGCGATGTCCACCCGCTTGTCGCGGGGAAGATCGACGCCTGCGATTCGAGCCACGCCTGTCCCCTCCTAGCCCTGACGCTGCTTGTGGCGAGGGTTCGAGCAGATCACCCGGATCTGACCGCGCCGGCGGATGACCTTGCATCGGTCACAGATCTTCTTCACCGACGGCCGGACCTTCACCACGACCCCCTACTTGTACCGGTACACGATCCTTCCGCGAGTCAGGTCGTACGGCGACAGCTCGACCAGCACGCGGTCACCCGGGAGGATCCGGATGTAGTGCATCCGCATCTTCCCCGAGATATGAGCCAGCACGTTGTGTCCGTTCTCGAGTTGCACCCGGAACATCGCATTCGGGAGCGGCTCGGTGACCGTCCCCTCGACCTCGATGGCGTCCTTCTTCGGCAAGCTCCGGGTGTTCCTCGCTCACGGACACACTCCGACCCGCACTCGGGCGAGTCAGAACCGCCCCCGGACGGGAGCGGGGAGTCAGTATAGGAGACACCCGCCGAAACCGTCCATGACGTGCGCGAGCCTCACCGCACGCGCCGCACCTCACCCCCCAGCCCCTCAGAAGCCGGTCGTGCAGTGCTCCCCCCACCTCAGTCGGCCTCTTCACGCACCTCCTCGGGTCCGGAGGAGGCTCACCGGGGATACGCTGTCTGAGTGAGCGGCTCCGGGCGCCGTCGGAACGTCCGAACGAGGGTGCTCGCGCTCGCGATCGCTCTCACGACGTTGGTGGTCACCGCGTCCGAAGCGATCGCCTCGATACCCGAAGTGATCCTGGACAGGCCAAGGGTGGGCGAGTACCAGCCCGTCCGAGGAGGCGGTTGGATCGCCTGGCAGCAGAACACGGCGAGGCGGCCGAGGCACTACGACCTCGTCGCCCGCCCGGTGGATGGAGGCTCGCGGTTCAGGATCAACCCCCCCGGGACCAACGGGGCAAACGGTGACATCGAGGGCGGTCTACTCGTCTACCAGCAGTTCGTACGAGGACGGTCGGGGCTACGGTTCTTCGATCTGACGACCCGCGACCTCACGATCCCCCAGCGTGGCATCAATACCGAGCACTGGGAGTACTGGCCGAGCATGTCGGGACCGTGGCTGTTGTTCGGCCGCTTGCAGGCGAACGGCACGAGACGCATCATCTTGTTCGACCTCTCGACCGGCGCGTCCAAACGGCTCGCCAAGACTCGAGGACCAGACGCGTTCCTCGCGCCGGGCCAGGTGAACGGTGACTGGGCGGTCTGGTACCGGTGCCCTTCTGAATCCGAGTGCAACATCGTCCGCTATCGCATCTCGACGGGGGAGTCGAACGTCCTGCCCAACCCAGGCGTCCGTCAGCACTCTCCGTCCGTGGATCGCGACGGAACCGTGTACTACGTGCGGTCGGGTGGCGAGTGCGGTCACCGTTCTCGATTGATGCGGCAACCACTCGAAGGGTCGGCGGAGGAACTATGGCGACTCCCGAATGGCGACGACATCGGTAGGACCCATGTCCAGGTAAGGCCTCACGGCAACACGATCCTGTACGACCACTTCAGCTGCGGGCGAGCCGCGGAATCGGACGCCTGGCAGATCGTCGACTAGGCCCTCGCCGGGGCGTGAGCTTGAAGGACGAGCTCACGGTTCGATTCGATTCAAGGGGCGGATCTGTTCAAGCAGCTATCCGAACGTGACGCTCGATCACCAGGCGCTGCATGGATCAATCCGAACTGCGCCCAGCCCAGCCCCCTCGGGGGCGACAGCGGGTCGTGAGCAACGGAGTCGTCTGCCGAGCCCGTCCGTTACCCGGCAAGACCACTCACTGACCTGTGGGTTCAGGCGCCGAGGGCCGCCCAGAGTCGGCCCAGAAACCCTCGTTGGAACCTGAGGTTGACCGTTCGTCCGGCCCCGAGCTCGCCGGTCCACGAAGCCCTGCCTCGCTCGATCGAGGCGGCCTCGCTTGCCCAGTCGACCGACATGCCCTCCGGGGGGGACACCGAGATCGTCGCCGTCGACGGATGCAGCAGGGGCTGCCCGTGGACGTCCAGCCGGTAGGTCCCCATGGCTTCATCGCCGTCCCACGCCGCGTGCACCTTGAAACCGAGCTCGAGCGTGCGGGAGCCACCCGGCTCGATCCTGAGCGAGGTTGAGTACATCGCCAGTTCCTGCCACGGGAACGACTGCAGCGCGAGCGGCTCGCCGCGTGACGAACCGGAGACAAGCTCGCACCCAGGGCCACAGTAGATGAACGCTTGGAGGTACGTCTCGCCCGGCACGAGATGGAGTGGCGCGATCCTGGGGTCGCCGCTCGGCCCGAACACAACACTTGGCCCGGCATCTCGTGGTGCAGTGTTGCGCAGCTCGACGACCGCTCGGACCGATGCCTCGCCGCCGGGCAGGAGCGAAACGTTCCACCTCACGTCCTGGTGCAGATACACGTCGAGCTTGTTGGCCCCGATGTTGTTGATGATCACGGCGAAGGTCTGCCCGGTGGTCACGTCCAACGCTCCCGCCACCCCCGCCGCCACGAAGGCCGATTGGATCTCGGGATCCGACGCGTTCAGAAGGATGTGGCCATCCGCGACGGCCGAGGCCAAGGCACGGACGACCTCCTCACCGCTGCTCTGGACCAGGAAACGCCCGAAGATCGCCTGCCCCACGATCCCAAGGAAGTCCTTCCTGCGCGAGCTCGTCGGGTACAGCCGATACGCCTGCGAGGTCACGAAGCGAACGACGTTCTCGGGTGTGAGAGTGACGTCCACACTCCGCACGTCGACCGAGCCGAGCGACTGCAGGAGATACGCGAGAGCCTGAACGTCCACGAAGATCACGCCGTCGAGCGGCGGACGACCGATTCGCTCCCACAGCCGCAGGATCAGGGCCGACGCCGTCGGGGCGTCCGGCGGGACGTTGGTCATCGTCCATACCCCCGCGGAGTCGAACGATCCGAAGGCGGCTTCCACCTCCGGCGACGGCCAGTCACCCGGGGTGCCGTCGGGCAGATTCGGCAACCGATGGATCGGCCTGAATGGGCTGAGCCGGATCGTTCCCTCGTCCATGGTGAGGATCGAGTAGGAGCCGATGAAGCCACCGGTGCCACGCAGCTCCGCGGGGGTCTGCGCGGCCAGGAAGTAGCGCCGGGGCCCATCGGCACCGGCGAATGCGGGCAGGACCGTGAGGACTTCGTCGACGCCGCGAACGATCGTGGTCAGCCGCTCGAGTTCTTCGCGCGCCTGGTCTCCGGCCTCGGTGACCCGGCTGGGCACCAACGTCGTGGCGGCGAGATCGGTCTCGCTCTTCGCGTGCTCGATCATCGCCCGCGCTCGGTGGATCGTGGGGGCGAGTGCACGGAGCGCCTCAAGTGGAAGGGTGCCCTGCGACAGGCTCAGCGACGACAGCCCCCCGGGCAGCGCGGCGATCTCCTTCGTCGCGAGCCACCCCGCCTCGGCCACCTCCTCCGCGGCGTTCGTGAGATGCCGCAGCGCATCTGGGGTCCGACCGGCCAGTGGGACGAGCGCCACAACGTCCACCAGCGGTCCGTTCGCATCGGCATCCGCGCTGGCGAAGTCCGAACGGGCCCGCGCAAACGCGTCGACGGCCGCATCCACGTCGCCACTCAGCAGCAGCGACCGGGCGTGAGCCAGCGTTGCGCGCCCATCATCCAGGTGGCGCGCCGCCCCGAGCGCGGGAATGGACGCGAGCGCGGCCAGCACGCCAACGGCAACGAGCCCGATCCCAAGACCGGCGACGAGCCACCGCCGACGCCGCCTCCGCACGGGATGAGGATCAGGTGCGGAGGCCTTAGCCTCCGACCGACAGATGCCGCCGCCGGTGCCCAAGGATCACCATCGCGATGCCGATCGCAAGCAGAGCCGCCGCCGTGACGGCGAGGAGGGCGATCTGAGTACCGGTGAAGGCAAGCCCACCAGATTCCGCCCCGGCTGCCGGGACCACAACCTCCCCCAGTACCTTCCCGCTGCCGCACGTGAGCGTGGCCGACGTGCCGGCGACGGTGATGGCGTGTGGTCCGGGGCCGACGGAGTCCGGGAGCGTGAACGCGAATGTCCCATCGTTGCTCACGTCGGCGTGGCCCACGACCTCCCCGTCGACGACCACGGCCGGCGACGAGTTGGGGCGGAAGTGGTCTCCGACAACTACGCCAGCCCCGCAGTCCAGTCCTGGGCCACCCCCATAAGCCTGTCCGAACGCGGGTGCCGCAGTGACGAGCAACACGACCGAGATGAGAATGGCCAGCGGCAAGAAACGCCTCACAGCGGCATCCTACCCCCGACGTAGGCCGGCGCCACACCTTTGTAGAACGAATGTCCGACGGGAGTGCAGCGCAACCGTGAACTGCGGCAACTCTAGTGCTCTTCGTCCACTCGGACGAGCCTGCCGGCCAGTTCGTCCTCGAGAAGGCGGACGTCTCCGTCGACCATGAGTCCCACGAGCTCCTCGAACCTCGTCCCGGCCTCCCAACCCAGCCGGGCTGCGGCCTTCGACGGATCGCCGAGCAGGTGGTCGGCTTCCGCCGGCCGGAGGTAGCGGGAGTCGAGCTCCACGTGGCGCTCCCAGTCGAGCTCCATGCGCTCGAACGCGAGCTGGACGAACTCCCGGACGCTATGCGACTCCCCGGTGGCGATCACGAGGTCGTCCGGCTCATCGCGCTGCAGCATCCGCCACATCGCCTCGACGTACTCGGGGGCGTAGCCCCAGTCACGCCTCGCGTCGAGGTTGCCCAGATACAGCGTGTCCTGCATGCCGGCACGGATCCGGGCAACGGCTCGAGAGATCTTGCGCGTCACGAAGGTCTCCCCGCGGCGGATCGACTCGTGGTTGAACAGGATTCCGTTGCAGGCGAAAAGACCGTACGACTCTCGGTAGTTCACCGTCGCCCAATAGGCGAAGACCTTGGAGACGGCGTACGGGCTCCGGGGGTGGAATGGCGTCCGCTCGTTCTGAGGAGGGGGCGCCGAACCGAACATCTCGGACGACGACGCTTGGTAGAAGCGGGTGTTCACGCCGGACGCCCGGATCGCCTCCAACATCCGGATCGTTCCCATCCCGGTCGCGTCGGCCGTGTACTCGGGCACCTCGAAGCTCACCTTGACGTGGCTCTGGGCGCCGAGGTGGTAGATCTCATCCGGCTCCAGATCGCGGATCAGATTGACGAGCGAACCCGAGTCGGACAGGTCCGCGTAGTGCATGAAGAATCGAACGCCCGACTCATGAGGATCCCGATAGATGTCGTCGAGGCGCTGCGTGTTGAACGAGGACGACCGGCGGATCAGCCCGTGCACCTCATAACCCTTGCTCAGGAGCAGCTCCGACAGGTAGGACCCGTCCTGCCCACTGACGCCGGTGACCAGGGCTCGCTTCATCAGGCTCCTCGGAGGGCCGTCGCCTCTCCGCGATGATACGCGGTCAAGGTGGTGGTCCCCCCAACGGCCGCGCCCCCTCGATGGTGTCGAAGACCGCCGTCACCGAGTGTGAGGAGTCCATCGTGACGGCGCACGAATTCCCGTGGCAGTCGCCGGACCAATGGACGAAGGTGGAGCCATCATCGGCCAGTGCCGTCAGCGTGACGACCGTTCCGGGATCGTACGGCTCATCGCAGTCGGAGCCGCAGTCGATCCCCCCCGGCGAGCTCGTGACCGTACCCTCGCCGCTGCCCTCCTTGGAGACCGTCAACACGGGTTGGTCCGTAAAGGTCGCGGTCACCGAGTGGGCCGAGTTCATGCTCACGGTGCACGCGCTTCCGCCGCAATCGCCCGACCACCCCTCGAACGTCGATCCAGCGGCGGGGGTGGCCGTCAGGACCACGCTGGTGCCAGCATCGTACGGCTCGCTGCAGTCGGACCCGCAGTTGATCCCCCCCGGAGAGCTCGTGACCGTACCATCACCGGTGCCCGTGTTCGTGACGGTCAGCAGGGGTTGTTCCGTGAAGGTGGCGGTCACCGAGCGGGAATCGTTCATCGTGAGCGTGCACGTGCTTCCGCCGCAATCGCCGGACCAGCCGACGAACATGGAGCCATCATCGGCCAGTGCCGTCAGCACCACGCTGGTGCCGGCATCGTACGGCTCACTGCAGTCGGACCCGCAGTTGATCCCCCCCGGCGAGCTCGTGACCGTACCTTCACCGGTGCCCGCCTTCGCGACGATCAGCACTGGTCGGTCGGTGAAGGTGGCGGTCACCGAGCGAGGACCGTTCATCGTCAGCGTGCACGTCGGGGTCACCCCGGTGCAGGCGCCGCTCCAGGCGACGAACGCCGATTCGTCCGCGGGGGTGGCCGTGAGCGTCACGCCGATGCCCGTTTCGTAGGACTCGGTGCAATCCGCCCCGCAGTTGATTCCCGGAGGCGAGCTCGTCACGGTTCCCCTACCGTCTCCGTCGAGGCTCACCGTCAGCTGCGGGGAAAAGTCTTCGGTGATCGCCCAGGCATCGGACTCGGCCGGCCGTCCGCAGGCGAAGTGGTCGTAGAGGACCGTCACCACGCCTCGCTCATCGACCCACACGTTCGTCGTGGCGATGTCGTCGCCGCTCGGCAGGCGCCAGAGCGCCTCGGCCGATCCCTCGAGCGGCTGCTGCATGAGCTGCACGCCGCTCCCGCAGTCGCCGCGGGTGCGAGCGAAGTACACGGTGCCGTCGGGCGTTACCGAGGGCGAGTGCTGGTTCCGCCCGTCCGGGTTCGCGATCCGCGTCGTCTGGTCATCGGGGATGTGATGCAGGTACACGTCGCACCTCGTGTCGGACCGACACGTGTGCCAGACGACGTAGTCCCCGCTCACCTCCCCCGGTGCGATGAACGAGGAAGGCCCCCTCACCCGGTCGAGGCGCTGCGAAGTATTCGACGACAGATCGAAGAGGATGAGGGTCCGGGTCCCGCTCCGGGCACGCCGCCCGAACAGGAGCCACCGCTGAGACATGCTGGGCCAGTACTCCCACTGGCTCGTGTTGACGCCGTTCGGGGGCGGGGACCGGTGGCGAGCGACGAGGTCGAAGAACCAGATATCCGAATCCTCATCGCCGAACTCCTGGTAGACGAGCTGGTCGCCCTCGATGTCTCCGAGGGCCGCGCTCGACCGACCGTGATTGACGATGAACCGGCCACCCCCCGAGAGCGAACGCGCGTAGACGTCGTACCGGTCGGGGTTCGAGCGACTGTTCTGCTGCCACGCCAGGTAGTTGGACCCCCGTACGGGCTGATACTCGCCCGCTTGCGGGCGCCCGATGAGTAGCTCCGGGGTCGCGGCCCTCGCCCCTGGAGTGATGCCATCGATCGGCAGGAGCACCGCACCAAGCAGGAGGATCAACAACAGCCCAGTTGTGCGGTGCGAGGGCTTCCGGTGTGGCTGCGTGGGTTCGCCCCCAGTCACTTGCGACTTCCTGTTCGCCGACCAGGCGTCGATCCGACCCTAGCGCAGGGAGGCTGTCCTACGCTAGACAGGGATCGGAGACCCTGGCTTCTTGAGCTCCTGGGGAGGAGACGGATGGAGTTGACCGGCGCTCGGGTCATGGTTACCGGGGGAGGCGGCTTCCTCGGCCGCAGGATCGTCGACCGGCTCGACGAGCAAGGCGCCAGGCCGATCGTCATCCGATCCGCTGGATACGACCTCACGGACCCGGACCGCGTTCGCGCAGCGTTGAAGGACGCCGATCCCGAGTACGTCATCCACGCTGCTGCCGTAGTGGGCGGGATCGGGGCGAACCGCGCGTACCCGGGCCGCTTCTTCTACGCGAACGCCGTGATGGGCGTTCATCTGATCCACGAGGCGTGGCGGGCCGGGGTGCGCAAGCTCGTGATCGTCGGAACCGTGTGCTCCTATCCGAAGTTCACGCCCGTGCCGTTCCAGGAGAAGGACCTGTGGAACGGCTATCCGGAAGAGACAAACGCGCCGTACGGCCTGGCGAAGAAGATGCTGCTCGTTCAGGCGCAGGCATATCGCTCGGAGTATGGACTCCCCTCGGCGTTCGTGACCCCCACGAACCTGTACGGCCCCGGTGACAACTTCGACCTGGAGACGAGCCACGTGATCCCGGCCATCATCCGTAAGTGCGTCGAGGCCCGGGAGGCCGGTCGGGCCGAGGTCACCTTGTGGGGCTCGGGCGGGCCCACCCGCGAGTTCTTGTACGTCGACGACGCCGCCGAGGGCGTGGTCCTGGCCCTCCAGCGCCTCGATGAGCCCGACCCGGTGAACCTCGGGTCGGCTTCGGAGATCTCGATCCGGGACCTGGCCGGGCGGATCGCTGAGCTCACCGGGTTCGAGGGACGCCTCATCTGGGACGCCGCCCAGCCGGACGGACAGCCTCGCCGCGCCGTCGACGGCTCCAAGGCTCGGCAGCTGCTGGGCTGGAGCCCCCGCGTCGGTCTCGGGGAGGGCCTGCGGCGAACGGTCGACTGGTACCGCGAGTCGCGACGCTAGCCCCCGCCGCCGGGCCCGCCTCCGCCCGAGTCGTCACCGTCGTCCTCTGAGCCGTTCGACGAGCCGCCGCCGCCGGACCCGCCGCCCGCGGTCGCGCCGTCGCCGGTGGAGGCGGGCTCGCCCGAGCCCCCCGAGTCCGCCGATGGACCGGCGCCCGAGCTCGACGAAACCGTCGAGGAGGACGAGCCCGAGGTCGTCGTAACTACCGTGCCGGCGCCGGAAGCAACCAAGTCGCCGTGGTGGGAGCCGGCCCGGTCCTCTCGCCGCTCGTCCTTCTCCCGCTGCCGCTCCAGGCGTGCCGCCTGGCGGTCGGAGATCGTGGGCACCCCGATCTGAACGCGCTCCGCG
The DNA here is from genome assembly GCA_963716935.1 of uncultured Actinomycetes bacterium. Lineage (GTDB taxonomy): Bacteria > Actinomycetota > UBA4738 > UBA4738 > HRBIN12 > CALGFI01. The sequence continues at coordinate 33,579 of CAVQUN010000005.1, forward strand.
TTCGCACCCTGGTCATCCCCTTGACCCTGGGCGACCGGCTCCACGGCGCCCGCGATCGGGCCGAGTGCGGTCTCGTTACCGTCTCGAAGGAGTCGGTAGCCGAGATAGGCATCGACCGCGACGAATGCAACGATCACGATGACGGCTGAGCGCCACCAACGTCCATGACGACCGCGGGCGTTCGACGCCCGGTACCCCGAGGTCGGCAGGCCGCTGAAACCCCTGCGGAACCCCTTTCGGTACGCCGACATGCGATCGCCTCCCGCGCCCGCAGGAGCGGTATGGTGCCGTAGCCGCATTGTCGTCCTGACGGCGGCATACCGTCAACGAGAGGAGCCCGTGGCCGAGAACCCCTTGCCGAAGCCGCCGAGATCCGAAGGAGCCGAGCGACCGGTGCGCCAGATCCGGACACGTCCGGCAGCGCCTCGACTCGACCTGCAAGACGCCCTCTCGATCGTCTGGCGCTCCAAGGAATCGATCCTGGCCATCACGCTGCTGGTGACGGGGGTTGCCCTGTACGTCTCGAGCAAGCAGACGCCGATCTACGAGTCGAGGGCCGAGGTCCTGGTCGAGGCGATCACCGAAGTCGGCCCGGATGCGGTTACGCCACGAGAACCGAACCTCGCCACGGAGGCGGTGCTCGTCACCTCGGGCGCCGTGGCCCAGATCGTGGCGGAGAACCTCGGACTCGACAGTGCGACGGGACTCATCGACGACGTGTCCGTCGACCAACCCACCGACACGGAGATCTTGGGGATCAGCTACCGCCATATCGACCCGCAAGAAGCTCGACGTCGAGCACAGGCCTTCGCAGATGGCTACCTCGAGTACCGTCAGGGGGCGGCGACGGCCGATGTAGCGAAGGCGATAGAGGGCATCGACATTGAGCTGCAGGTCCTACGGGAGCGACTGAGAGACATCCAGGAGACCCTGCTCGAGATCGCCGACGACGACCCCCGCCGGCCGGGGCTGAACTCGGAGGCCGCCCTCATTCAGGACGACATCCTGCAGCGGCAGCTCGCGCGGCTGTCGCTCACGAGGGCCTCGGTCCGAGTGGGCGACGTCGTTCAGCCGGCATCTCTGCCGCGATCGCCGGTCAGCCCTAACCACGTCGTCAACGGCGCCTTCGGCCTGTTCGCCGGCCTCGCCCTAGCCGTCGGGTTGGTGTTTCTTCGGGACCGGCTGTCCGGACGCGTCCGCTCGATCGGCGAGATCGAGGACAACATGCAGGCTCCGGTCCTCGGCTCCATCCCTCGGGTGCCCGCGTGGCGCAAGCGCAAGGAGGCGTACCTCGTCACCGTCCGCCAGTGGCAGTCTCCCGGGTCCGAGGCGTTCCGGGCGCTGCGCACCAACGTTCTGTCGGCCGCGGCGACCAACGGCGTGAAGACGATCGTCGTGACGAGCGCACGTGAAGGGGAGGGAAAGTCGGCAATCGTCGCCAACCTCGCCGTGGTGCTGGCACGTGCCGGCAAACGCGTGACGGTCGTTTCGGCGGATCTCAGGCGGCCTCGTCTCCACCAGTTCTTCGGATCGAAGGGGACTCTAGGGCTGGCGGACGTTCTCGCGGGAAGATCGCCGGCCAGCCAGACTCTCGAAGACATCACGCCGGCGACGTCGCCGTGGATCGAGCCGTCCGGGTTACGTTTGCGGCTGCTGGCGAGCGGCCACGTGCCGGAGGATCCGGCCGAGCTTCTCGCAAAGGAGACCTTGGAAAGGCTCCTGGAGGCGCTCGCTGAAGCCTCCGACATCGTCCTGATCGACGCTCCCCCGGTCCTTCCGGTTACCGATGCGCTCGTCGTCGCGCGAGTCGCCGACGGCGTGTTGTTCGTGATCGGGCCAAGGAGCAACACGCTATCCGTGTTGAACTCGGCCCGACAGAGGTTCGACAACGTCGGGGCCCGCGTGCTTGGGGTCGTTCTCAACGGGCCCGACGTATCTATCGGCCAGACCTACGGCTACTAGTAGCCGGCCAGACGGCTACCGGGAAACCCCCAGGCTCCAACCGATCGGTTCCAGTTCCCCTGACCCCGAGTGTCCAAGCGCTTCGAAAGCCGCCCTGATCCCGGTCAGATCCTGCACGGCAATTGTCTTGCCCCTTGCTCCCTGGAAGAAAGAGCTAGGCGCCCAGATCCAGCGTGCCGTTGACGTCGTGGCCCGCCGCCTGCCACTGGGCCCACGTGAGCGTCTGGCCGTTCCATGCCCAGTACGCGGTGCTGAGGTCGGGCACCCGGTAGGTGTTGTCGTCGAAGCGGTTGCCCGCCGCTGGGTCGAACAGCTCGGTCCGCCCGTCGATGGCGACGGCTCCCACCCTGGTCGTCGGGGCGCGCAGGGTCATGACGTTGTCATGGACGTGGACCTGCCTCGTGCTGGGGGTCCCACTGCTGTGATTGAGCAGCCCAAGCGGGTACGCGGTGCCGTCGATCGTGTTCCCGTAGACCTCGATGCCACCTCCAAGGCCCCCGTCGGAGACGGAAACGAGCAGCTGCACGTTGACGCCCCAGTTCGCCGTCCCGTCACCCAGGCCGTTGTCCGTCAGCGTGTTGTCGTGGATGTCCGTGCCGCCGTAGCTGAGCTCCCAGAAGATGCCGACGTTCCGGTTGTCGTAGACCACGTTGTCGTAAACCTGGGCGTTCCTGTTGAACCCGTCGAACCATAGGCCTGCTCCGTAGTTGTCGTGGACCTCGTTGCTGCGGACGACCATCCCGTCCGAACTGACGAACTTGGTCCCGCCGGCATCGTCGAAGATGGAGAGTTCCCGCGTGTTGTTGAACGCGATCTCGCTGTCCTCGACGATCACGCCCGTCGGCCCAGGGCAACCGACACATGGCATCGTGACGGTGAGCCCATACCTCCCGTTGTGATGCGAGTACACGCCGACGACGCGGGCGTCGTCGCCCTGCACCGTGAGACCGCTGTTGAAATTGTCCCTGAACTCGGTACCGTCCACCACCCCGTTGCGGCGAACGATCATGGGCACCACCCAGCTCGGAGAGCTTGCGTTGCCGAAGTGCTGGAAGATGCCGCCCAGGACCACCGTGCCAGGTCGGTCCGCAGGCCCGTCTGGACCGCCGATTCCGATGAAGCCCCCGCTCTGCCCATCGATCACGGCGCCGGCTCGGAGATCGAGCACCGGGAAACTATCGCCAGTGTCGATCGTGCCGGAGAGGCGATACAGACCCTCGGCGAAACAGAAATTGTGCGCGGCGGGTTCGCGTCGATAAGCGCCTGGATGTTCGATCCCGGAACCACCTGCACGCCCTCGCATGTGCCGGGAGAGGAGCTCGCAGTGCTGGTCGGGTCCTCGGTGAGTGGAGGAGAAGGCGTTGAGATAGGCGGCGGGGCGGGCGAAGTCGTGGAGTTCGGCGCGGGCGGAGATGTCGTGGGGTTCGGCGCTGGTGGCGGTGTCGTTGTTGGTGCGGGGCCCAGGCTCGAATCGGGATCGTTCGGATCCAGCGGGTCCTCCCCGTTGCCGAGCTCCCATTCGTTCGAGTGGCCGTCCTCGTCGAGGTCCTCAACGCCGTCGAGGTTCCCATCGCCGTCCGAATCCGCGTTCGAAGCCCGGTAGGGAAACAGGGGTCGGCCACCAGTGCGCATGTCTAGGACGTACTCCTCCAGTGCCCTCAGCCCGTCCACATCCCGGTCAGTGGACGGCATCTGCGATCAGGGGATCGAGTCCGTTCTTCCGCTCCCAGCAATCCGGGATCCGATCTCCGTCGCTGTCCATAGCAGACGCAGTACAGCGATCCCGATAGGGGATCGGCCCACGCTTGGCCGCCCGGGCGACGGAGAACGTAGCCGCGAGGACCAATATGAGCGCGAAAACGATCGACGCTCGCACCCTGTGATGTGCCGCGTTCGTGACGGTCATGGTCTTCCTCCGTTATGACCATGCGGGCGTAGTTCGCGATGAGCAGATAGGACATCGGTCGATCACCGCCGTTCCTTGTGTCGCTCAACCGGGTGATTCCACCGAGCGGGGGAGGCTTTCCGACCGACACCCTGGCGACCGACCGACGCGGCGAGATCCGCGTACGCATGCGCACTCGTGCCTATGTGGTCTCAACTGGATCGCGTCCGCCGATGGCGGATCGGATCGGGTGGTGGGCGACGAGCGCGCTGGTTCCGAGCAACGCCATCCACGTCGTGTCCGGCAGCCTGCCACTGCGCCCAGGTGAGGACTTGACCGTTCCAGGCCCAGTAGGCGCCGTCCGTGTCGGGCACCTGGTAGGTGTTCGAGTCGAACCGGTTGTCTGCCGAGGGCGCAAACAACTCGTTGAGCCCGCTGAAGGCGGCAGCCCCGACCTGTGACGATTGGGACCTAAGCGTAAAGGTGTTGTGGTGCACGAAGACGCCGCGCGTGCGGATGGGGTGTCCGCTGTGATTGATCAGTCCCAGGGGATAGGCGGTTCCATCGATCGTGTTCTCGAAGATCTCGATGCCACCGATGGACCCATCTGAGCACGAGATCAAGAGCTGCACATTGGTGAACCAGCTCGCCGTGCCGTCGCCGATCCCGTTGTTCATGAGCGTGTTGTTGTGGATCTTCACCCCGCCGTAGCTGAGCTCCCAGAAGATGCCCCAGTTCCGGTTGTCGTAGATCACGTTGTCGTAGACCTGGGCGTTCTTGTTGAAGCCGTCCCACCACAGGCCAGATCCGTAGTTGTCGTGGACCTCGTTGCGGCGGACGATCATCCCGTTGGTCCCCGCGGAGAACTTCGTCCCGCCCGCGTCGCCATCTGTCGGGAGCATTCGCGTGTTGTTGAACGCGATCTCGCTGTCCTCGATGAGCACCCCCGTCGGGGCCCCGCACCCAGCGCATGGCTGCGTGACCACCATGCCGTACTTGCCGTTGTGGTGGGTGTAGACGTCGGACACCCGCGCGTTGTCACCAGCGATCGACAGCCCGGTGTTGAAGTTCTCCCTGAACTCCGTCCCGACAACCACGCCGTTGCGGCGCACGATGACGGCGGAGATCCAAATCGGGGCGTTCACATTGCCGAAGTGCTGGAAGACCCCGCCGAGGAGGACGGTGCCGGGTTGGCCGGCGGGTCCGTCGGGGCCATCGATCCCCACGAAGTGGCCGTTCTGCCCGTCGATGATGGCGCCGGCCCGAAGGTCGAGAACCGGGAACCGATCCCCCGTTCGAATCGTCCCGGAGAGCAGGTAGCGACCACTCGCGAAGCAGAACGTTGTCCGCGGCGGGTTCGCGTCGATAAGCGCCTGGATGTTCGATCCCGGAACCACCTGCACGCCCTCGCATGTGCCGGGAGAGGAGTTCGAGCGTGCGAAACAGGCTGACAACAAGGCCATGGCGCAGACATGGATCAGCACGCTGCTCATGCGCCATGAGCGCAAGCTACCCTGGCGGCATTCGGCGGAGCCAGCGCTCCCCAGCATGTGGGCTTCCTCCCGTTGGGTCGCCAGTGCTGTGCAAGGACCCTACCGAAGGACGCCCTGGCGGATCGGATCGGGTGGTGGGCGACGAGCGCGCTAGGTGACCGACCTCATGACGCCATCCACGTCGTGTCCGGCAGCCCGCCACTGCGCCCAGGTGAGGACTTGACCGTTCCAGGCCCAGTAGGCGCCGTCCGTGTCGGGCACCTGGTAGGTGTTCGAGTCGAACCGGTTGTCTGCCGAGGGCGCAAACAACTCGTTGAGCCCGCTGAAGGCGGCAGCCCCGACCTGTGACGATTGGGACCTAAGCGTAAAGGTGTTGTGGTGCACGAAGACGCCGCGCGTGCGGATGGGGTGTCCGCTGTGATTGATCAGTCCCAGGGGATAGGCGGTTCCATCGATCGTGTTCTCGAAGATCTCGATGCCACCGATGGACCCATCTGAGCACGAGATCAAGAGCTGCACATTGGTGAACCAGCTCGCCGTGCCGTCGCCGATCCCGTTGTTCATGAGCGTGTTGTTGTGGATCTTCACCCCGCCGTAGCTAAGCCCCCAGAAGATGCCCCAGTTCCGGTTGTCGTAGGATCACGTTGTCGTAGACCTGGGCGTTCTTGTTGAAGCCGTCCCACCACAGGCCAGATCCGTAGTTGTCGTGGACCTCGTTGCGGCGGACGATCATCCCGTTGGTCCCCGCGGAGAACTTCGTCCCGCCCGCGTCGCCATCTGTCGGGAGCGTCGCGTGTTGTTGAACGCGATCTCGCTGTCCTCGATGAGCACCCCCGTCGGGGCCCCGCACCCAGCGCATGGCTGCGTGACCACCATGCCGTACTTGCCGTTGTGGTGGGTGTAGACGTCGGACACCCGCGCGTTGTCACCAGCGATCGACAGCCCGGTGTTGAAGTTCTCCCTGAACTCCGTCCCGACAACCACGCCGTTGCGGCGCACGATGACGGCGGAGATCCAAATCGGGGCGTTCACATTGCCGAAGTGCTGGAAGACCCCGCCGAGGAGGACGGTGCCGGGTTGGCCGGCGGGTCCGTCGGGGCCATCGATCCCCACGAAGTGGCCGTTCTGCCCGTCGATGATGGCGCCGGCCCGAAGGTCGAGAACCGGGAACCGATCCCCCGTTCGAATCGTCCCGGAGAGCAGGTAGCGACCACTCGCGAAGCAGAACGTTGTCCGCGGCGGGTTCGCGTCGATAAGCGCCTGGATGTTCGATCCCGGAACCACCTGCACGCCCTCGCATGTGCCGGGAGAGGAGCTCGCAGTGCTGGTCGCTGCGATGGCCGCGTCGACGATTGCGATCCACCGTTCGAGACGAACGATCGAGCGTTCAAGGACACTCAGCGCGTCAGATGCCGCACTCGGTGGATGACCACGAGGGGCGGCATTTGGGTCCTGCGTCTCCAGGGAGAGGACCTTCTCGAGCGCGGCGACCCGTGCGTCGAGCTGGATCATCTCCAGTTGGAGTAGCCAGATTCGAAGCAGGAGCGGCGCGCGCGACGCGGCGGAGCCCTGGCTCCCCCCTTCGCTGGCGGATGCCTCCTCGAGGCCGAGCGCCTCCTCCATCGCTCTCACGTCGGATCCGAGACGCTCGACGTGTCGCTCTGCTCGAGCCATTCGTGATTCGGCTCCGGCACGAATGGGAGCGATCAACGCGAACGGGACTATCGCGGCCAGCGCGGCCGCGACGTATCGCCGCGATCGCCTCCGAGTCTCCTTGCCGCGCCTCACCGCACGGGTATCGGCCTATAGGAACCAGCCCTGAACGGCTGTCCCTAAGGGACCCCCGGCGGCCTGTGATCCCTCTTCCCGTTCATCCTGGACTGGGCCCCTACGCTGGGCAATCTGGGCGTCTCTCGATGTCGCTGAATCCGGGTCGATCCCGGTGGACCCGGGAAGCCCCGTGCATTCCGATTCGGATATCGTGTCGACGGGCACCTCGTTCCCCACGTCGAGTCGTATTCGGAGACGCCGGTTGAAGGTCCTGTTCGCGCACTGCTTCTACCGAATCCCCGGCGGTGAGGATCGGCACGTCCGGGATCAGGTCGAGCTCGTGCTCACGCGTCCACGAGGTCGAGCTGATGTCCGAAGCGAACGCCGAACTGTCAGCTGGCCCGCGGACGGCTGCTCGGATGCTGTATTCCCACGCCAACCGATCGCATGTGGGTGGCATCATCGATCGCTTCGGCGCGGACGTGGTCCATCTGCACAACATGTACCCGTCGCTCGGCCCGGCGGTGATCCTGGCCGCGCAGGATCGTGGCGTCCCTGTCGCCATGACGGTCCATAACGTTCGTCTCCGCTGTCCAAACGGGCTGATGTTCACAGAGGGCTCGCCGTGTCGCCGCTGTGAGGCGGGTGCCTACCACAATGCCGTGGTCCACAGATGCTTCCCCGCGAAGCGGCAGGCGATGGCGTACGCGACGATCCTGTGGACGCATCGGTTCGTCATGCGACTCGAGCATCGGATCGCTTGCTTCATCGTGCCGAGTGAGTTCATGCGGAAGCGCTTGCTGTCGTGGAGGATCCCTCCCGAACGGATCCGCTTGATTCGGCACTTCGTGAGCCCCCCCGGCGAGCCTGTGGAGCGGCGCATCGGATCGTACGGCATGTTCATGGGGAGGTTGTCGGCGGAGAAGGGACTCGACGTCTTGCTGGCGGCCCTTCATCGGGCTGGTGATCCTCGTTTCCTTGTCGTGGGCGACGGACCTGAACGCCCGGCGCTGGAGCGCATGGCGGTCACGCTCGGGCTCTCCAACTGTCGGTTTCTCGGCTGGCGCCCCCACGACGAGATCGGGGAGTTCCTTGCCGACGCGCGATTCGTCGCGCTTCCCTCTTCTGGTGAAGAGAACGCTCCCTTGTCCGCGCTCGAGGCACTCGCCGCCGGCCGCCCGCTGTTGGTTTCGGATCGCGGAGGCTTGCCCGAATTGGTGTCGTCCGGTGCCGGGCGAGTGTGCCAACCGCAAGACCCGATCGACTGGTCCCGCAGGATCATCGAGTTCATGGAGGAGGACGAGCTCTGTCGCCGTTCTTCCGAGCAGGCTGTGAGCATTGCACGCCTAGTGACGCCTGAACGACACCTCGCGAACCTGGAATCGGTCTACGCGGGGATGGTCCAAGGGGTTCCGCGTATCCAACTGGGCAAGGGATGAGCACGGTCGATCTGGAACTGCAGGGGATCCTTCGATGTCCCGTCTCGGGAAATCGTCTTCGCCGGATGACCACGGAGGAGCTCGGCGCCCTGAACGGCAGCATCCTGGCCGGCGACGCCACGTATCTCGATGGCAGGCAAGCCAGGGAAACGCTGAGCTCCGGACTTGTCACGGAGGACGGGCGCCACGCGTATCGGGAAGACGACGGAATCCTGTTCCTATCGATGCCGTGGGCGATCCCGGTGTACCGGGCGGCGAGCGATGTCGTTACCCTCGACGAGGTCACCGAGAGCGTCCGTGACTTCTATGACGACGTGGGGTGGACGAGGCTCGAAGGCGGGCCGTTCGCTGACGCCGCAGACTTCGAGGATCTGAGGCCGGTATCGCGCCGCTACATCCACGAGTGTCATGTTCGCCTGTCTCGTTACCTGGATCGCGGTGGCCGGTACTTGCTCGATGCCGGGTCCGGCCCGATCCAGTATCCAGAGTACCTCGCGTACTCCGAGGGATATCGAACGCGAATTTGCCTGGACATCTCGGTGTCGGCGCTGCGGGAGGCGCAGAAGACCTTGCAGGAGCGCGGCATCTTCATCCTCGGCGACATCTCGCGTCTGCCCCTCGCCGACTCCTCCGTGGACGGCGTGGTTAGTCTTCATACCATCTACCACCTCGCCAAAGACAGACAGGAAGCTGCAATTCGGGAGATCTACCGGGTCCTCGCTCCGGGTCGACGGGCAGCGATCGTCTACCAGTGGAAGGACTCGAGCCTCAATAGGGTGCTGATGGCGCCCGTCGCCGTGAAGAGGCTCGTGGGAAGGATTCTCCGGAGGACGGGCGTGCGACGCACCGGAACCTCCCGCGGGCAGCCGGGCTTAACTCCGGGGAAGAGACTCTTCGCGGAACCGCAGCCGTATCGATGGTTTGTCAACCGGCCCTGGGGCTTCGAGTATCAGATCTCCGTGTGGCGCACGGTCAGCGTCGATGTGCTTCGACTGTACGTCTATGACTCGTTGCTCGGGAGGTCTCTGCTCCGAGCTCTGTTCGCACTGGAAGAGAGGTTCCCACTCCTGTGCGGAAGGATCGGCCAGTACGCGGTGATCTCGATCCACAAGCTGACCGCACCCCAAGCATCGGCAGCCTGCTGATGAATGAACCTGCGACCAGCCGAAGCCTCGCCAGCGACGTCGGGTCAGGTCACCGGCGAACCCGGCTCTCGAGGCCCGAGCAGAGATTCGAGAGGCCGCATCTCGCCATGCCATGATGGGAGCCTCACCCGGAGGAAGATCCTGTGCGCGTAAGCTGCATAATCGTCAGCTTCAACAATGGGAAGCTACTCGAGGCCGCCATTCAGAGCGTGCTCGCGCAGACTCATCCTGTCGACGAGATCATCGTGGCCGACGATGGCTCCTCTGATGGCTCCCGTGTGGTGATCGAAGGCCTCTCGCACAGACATCGGAGGATCCGCCCGGTCTTCCGGGAGAGGAACCTCGGCGTCAGCGCGAACAGAGACCTCGCCGTCAGAGACGCCGTCGGTGACTTCGTAACGACCCTCGACGGCGACGACTACTTCCATCCAAACAAGGTCGCGGGTGAGGTCGACGCCCTGCGGAAGTCAGGGGGCCTGATCGCGTTCTCTGACGTGCAGATGTTGGACATGCTAACCGGCAGAACGTGGGTGGACGACTTGACCGAGTACTCGACGCTCGGACCGTCTGGGAGAGTCCGCTGGCTCCTCCGGCAGCCGAAATCTCCGCGGTTCATGACGATCGCCAAGAAACTCCATTCGGAGATCGGTGGTTACCAACACGATCTCCGCACGTGGGAAGACTGGGACTACATGCTACGTCTTGCCATGACGCCCCACCGATGGCTCCATTCCGGCACCATAGGTGTCGTGCACAGGCTTGAGACGCAGGGGTTGTCGCAGATGGAGCCCTATCAGCAAGCCAGACAGCGATGGTCGATCGTGCGACGAAACTATGGTGCCATCCGAAGCCATGTAGGGCTTCCGTTTCTCGCCGTCGCCGTCGCCCGGATGCTGCTCGTCAGTGCCAGGTGGCAGGCAACCACGTGGTATTGGAGCGTGGGTCGCCAGCTTCGTGGACCCACACCGGGGCCAAGGTGAAGCGCCCCGGAGCGTTCGGACGCGAATGGTTCCCTTGAAGCCTTTAGTGAGCGTGGTCACACCCGTGCTAAACGGTGCCGAGACCATCGAACGCACGCTCCTGTCCGTCTCCGCCCAGACCTACCCCAACATCGAGCACATTGTCATCGACGGAGGATCGACGGACGGCACCCTCGACATCATCCGGAGGCAGTCGTCAGGCCACTTGCGCTGGAAGACCGAGCCGGACTCCGGCATGTACGCCGCCATCAATAAAGGCGTGGCCCTTGCTCGGGGTGAATACGTCTCGTACTTGAACGCCGACGACCTGTACTTCCCTTGGTCGATCGACGTCGCGCTGTCCTCGATGACCCAGGCGGAAGCCGACCTCGTGTTCGGAGACGTGCTCGTCGTGTCCAAGCGCGACGGGCGAGCACGAAACGTGGTGATGCAGTTCTACCCTCGGTTTGACGAGGCGGTCTTCGCATACGACGTCGTCATGGCTCAAGCGACCGTGTTCTGGCGTCGTCGGGTCAGTGACTCCGTCGGCTTGTTCGACGAGACGTTGCGATACTCGGGTGATTTTGAGTACTGGCTGCGGGCGGCAACGGCTGGGTTTCGGTTCACGAACGTCCGGGAAGCGCTCGCGCTGATCGTCCTGCACGAAGCCGCACTCTCGACCCGGTATGCGGATGAAGTCGAGAGCGAGACTCGGGCGGTGCGTGAACGGTATCGCACCAGTATCACGCCGAGGAGCCGCCGGCTGAGCCGATTCGCACACCTCGCCCGCTGGCGCCGATCACAGTTGATGCTCAGAGTCAACTTCGCCAGGAAGCGGCCGTCCGACTGGCGAGAGATCATCCCGGTGCTCCAGGCGGCCGGGGTCCGGATGAAGTTCAAGGACTCGCTTCACTTGTTGGCCCCGACGCCACTCCCGAAATCGTGGTCCTTCTGGAGCGCGGACGCGACGCGCGTCGAGGATCACATAGATCGGCTCTTGCGGAGCTCAGCCATGAGCCGACCACGATGACGTTACGGCGCTCAGGGACGCGCGAGGCCCTGACAGCCTAGATGAGATGAGTCCGCGGCACCCGTCCATAGAAGACCAAGTCCGTCGACAAGCCCTTGCGCAGGTAGGCCGCTTCTAAGTGCTGGATCAGATCCGATGGCACGGCTCCCGAGGAGGTCACGGGGACGCCTCGCGGCGTCTGACGCTTCGGATCCTCGACGCCCACGATGGGTTCGCCATGGTCCCAGATGGCGAGGGAGTCGGACTCAGGATAGAGGCTATCCGAGGGCCAGATGTAGGGCCTTTCGGACAGCGCCGCCGCCCACATGCTGAACGACGACCGCGAGCAAACGAGAACGTCGCAGGACGCGGCCGCGATGAGGTCGCTGCATACGTTCATGTTCTGATGGAACAGGGTCACGGGATTGACCTCGCGCGTCAGCGGACGGAGCTCGTCTGGGCTCCCGTCGGTGAGGAGCACGTACGATTGCGGCACGTCGAGCTGCCTCCGGAGGGAGCGGCACACCTCGATATACCACTCGAGCGGTAATGCCCAGTTCCACTGCGACCAGGGCGGCCGATCCTGATCGGGCAGTTCGGGAGCGAACTCCCCTAGCCGGACGTGGATTGCGATGGTGACCGTTCCGGCCGGGATCCGCCGCTGGAGGTCCGACAGGTTCCGCGCTGTGCCCGCGGCCGAGTACAGCAATCTCCATACAAAAGGGAATGCTGGGCGAAGGATGGCCAACCCACCCCACATGCCGCCCGTGATGAGAACGAATGCCGTCCTGTTCTGAAGCTGATGAGCAGCAGCGTACACCCCGACCGCCTTCGCGAAGTCACGCTCCCCCGTGGCGACATAGTCCGCCTCGTCAAAAACCCAGCTGGGCAGTGCGATGCCAAGAAGGGAATGTTGAATCCAGTCGAGCCGGCTCGACCCGAAGTATCGCCAATAAGCCCGCGAGTTCCTCCCCCACGCTGGGGAAAGCGGCTTGGCGCCCAGCGCCTGGGCAGCGAGGATCGCCTTCGCGTACCCATGTAGCTCGTTCCCGAGCCCCGCTCCACGTCGCGTGAGTCTTTGTGGCATGCAGAATCGGAGCGAGCGGCTCATAACCGGATGTTACCCGCGACGAAGCCAGCATCGCTGTCATCGACTTCGAGCATCGCTGGGCCACCGGAAGCGTCCTCTCGATGAGGTATGCAGCGCTAGAACATCGAAGGGAGTTGAGGCGAAGTGCAGAAAGTAGCTGTTGGTGAGAGCGACCGCGAGGGGCCGACGAAGTCTCGCCTCGTCGAGCATCAGTGCCAGGCGCCTCGCGCCCCGGTGCTTCCGAAGGACGGGGTAGGGATCCCGGAGCAGCCACGGATAGTGCACAGCCTTGTCGTACGCCCACAGCGAGTTGAATCGCCGATCGATCCAGTTTACGAGATTGCCTCGCAGCAACTCATACGACAATGGCCGCATCTCGTAGTGCCAGATCGCGTCACCGCGATCCTCGTAGGAGTGGTAGACGTGCTCGAGGATCTCTCTGTGGTGTTTCGGAGACATGACCAGTACGCCTGTCTGGACGACCTGATCGAGCGTCGCGGGAAGCCCCCAGGACTCGTAGTATGCGCTGGCTGTGAACCAGACGCGGTCTCGCCCCAAGCCGCCGGCTCTCCCGATCCTCTCGACGGCCAGAGCGTGCTCGGTCGGGGAAGGAAGCGAGAACTCGTCGACCGCCCCGATCCGCTCGATCGGAACGCCATCGGTGACGAGCGGGGCGGCGGGATTCATGACGATATCCGAGTCGACCCAAACCAACCGGTCGTACTTCGTTGCGAAGTCTTGCCCGAGGATGAGCAGCTTCTGCCAGGCGGGCGAGCGTTTGCGGGCTCGAGGCGAATCGTCGATCGGCCGGTCGATCGCGATGACGTCGAGCCGATGCCTGTCAGCGTACGCCAGCCATGAGTCCCTCGCGAACGTGCGCCAGAGGGAGCCGTAGCGCTCGCCCATGACGAGGGTCACCAGTGCCGCAGTCCTCGAATTCATCGTGATAGGCCGATTTTGATCCCCACCCCGACGCAACCCGGCGGCGCGTGCCGCAATGCTCCGTTGACGTCGCCGTGCCAGCCCCTAGTCTGGCCACCATGACGACATCGCGTCGCTCAATCCAGCCTACCGGGTGCACCGAGACGGTGCGCGTCGTCCTTGATGTTCGGATCTCGGAGGGCACGTGGGGGGGTGTGCAGCAGGCCGCGATGGGGCTCGCCCACGGCCTCTCTCGATTGGCTGACGGACGCGAGCGGTACTACTTCGTCGGCTACGTGGGCGAGATGGACTGGCTGCAACCCGTTCTCGGGCACAACGGCGACGTGATCGAGATCGAGAAGCCGGTGGCTCTGTGGTCCAGGCTCGCGAATCGAGTGCAGCCTTCGCGGACCTCCAGTCTGGGCGTGCCGATGATCGAGGCGAACGATCGGGGCCCAGCGAAGATCGTATCGGCGCTGGGCGCTCAGATCGTCCATTTCACCCATCAAGCGGCGTTCCGGACGTCTGCTCGACAGATCTATCAGCCTCACGACCTGCAGCATCTTCATCTGCCCCAGTTCTTTACACGACAAGCGGCCAAGCGCCGAAATGACCTCTACCTCGCTCGCTGCCGTCGGGCTGACATGATCGCCGTGATGTCGCGATGGGGTCGCGCCGATCTTCTGCGGCAATACCATGTTGACGAACGCAAGGTCTTCGTGATCCCTTGGGCGGCGCCCGTTGAGGCATACCGTCCGCCCACGGTGACGGATTTGCATCGGATCCGCGTCAAGTACGGACTCCCCGCCCATTACCTCCTCTACCCAGCACAGACGTGGCCCCACAAGAATCACGTCCGACTACTCCGGGCTATCAGGGAGGCCGTCGACCACGGGGCTCGCGACATCGCTCTCGTCTGCACCGGCCACCAGGGTTCATACCTCGAGTCAGTCGCAGCCGAGGCACGCGACCTGGATCTCACCGACAGGATCCGGTTCCTGGGCTGGGTCCCAACATCCGACATGATCGGTATCTACCGACTGGCGCGCGCGATGATCTACCCATCGCTCTTCGAAGGTTGGGGGATGCCTATCATGGAATCATTCCGCCTCGGGGTGCCGGTGGCGTGTTCGCGAATCCCCGTTCTCGAGGAGCAGGCAGGCGATGCAGCTATCTACTTCGATCCCCAAGAGACAAGCGGGATAGCGAGCGTCATCTCCTCGCTGTGGGAGAACGTTGAACTTCGCGATCGGCTGGTGAACTTCGGCCGAAGACGCGCACAGGCAATCGACTGGGAGACCGTCGCCCGTGCGTTCAGGGCCCACTACCGACGCCTCGCCGGAGCCTCGCTGGACGTCTGGGACACCCAACTCGTGAGCCGGTCCGCCTCGGGCGAATGGCTACCATAGCTCCACACTGACCAAGTCCACCCTCCCGGACCTGTATGGAGTCAAGCGGGTGCGAGCAGCCGCTGCGACGGTGGACGCTGCCAGTCCCAATGGACGACACTCAGTACCAGCCGAACCGAAGGAGCAGAGCTATCAAGTCACCCCGACCCACCAACGGGATGGTGATCCGCCCCTCCACGGGCTGGCCTAGCCTGCGGCTCCGTGAACTGTGGGCTTACCGAGAGCTTCTGTTCTTCCTCACGTGGCGGGACGTGAAGGTCCGCTACAAGCAGACGGTATTCGGTGCTGCGTGGGCCGTCGTCCAGCCCCTTGCGCTCATGGTGGTGTTCTCGCTGCTCTTCGGACAGTTCGTACCCGAGACCCCAGGCGCGGGGGATGTGCCTGCGCAGATCTTCTTCTATAGCGGGCTGGTCCCATGGACGCTCTTCTCATCGGCGCTCATTGCGGCATCCATGAGCGTCGTTGCGGGATCGAATCTGGTCACGAAGGTCTACTTCCCCCGGCTCATCATGCCGATCTCGGCGACGGGCTCCCATCTGGTCGATTTCGGCATCGCGATGTCCGTCCTCTTCGGCCTCATGCCCTTCTACGACACTATGCCAACCGTCAAGATCATATGGCTGCCGATGTTTACGCTCCTGGCTCTGGTCACCTCGCTAGGAGTCGGAATCGGCATGTCGGCTCTCAACGCAAAGTACCGCGATGTTGGATACGCGATCCCGTTCATCATCCAGCTGCTGCTGTTCTTGTCCCCAGTTGCGTACCCCGCGAGTGAGGTTGCGGAGAATCTCGCTCCGCTGTACTACCTCAATCCGGTCGTCGGCGTGATCGAGGGGTTTCGGTGGTGCATCCTCCCCGCGGGCGAACTGTCGCCGCTCATAGCCCTAAGTGTGACGACAGCCGTATGCCTTTTCGTGGGCTCGATGTACTACTTCCGTGGTCTCGAACGCTCGATGGCGGACGTGATCTGATGACCACGACCGCCATCTCGGTGGCGGAGCTGTCGAAACGCTACCGCCTCGGAAGGGATCGGGCGCCTTATGGACGGCTGACCGAGGTGCTCTCGCAGCGCGCAGCGTCCCTTGTGAGGAAGCAGTCTCGGTCGGAGGCCATGGAGGAGGAGCGCTACGTCTGGGCCCTTCGCGACGTGTCGTTCGGCGTTAAGCATGGCGAGGCGGTTGGAGTCATCGGTGGGAACGGCGCCGGCAAGACGACGCTTCTGAAGATCCTGTCTCGCATCACCGAACCGACCGCCGGTCAGGCAGTAGTCCGTGGCAAAGTTGGCGCGCTCCTCGAGGTCGCGGCGGGCTTTCATCACGAGTTGACGGGACGGGAGAACGTGTTCTTGCATGGGGCCATTCTCGGCATGCGGCGCTCCGAGATCCGGAGCCGATTCGACGAGATCGTGGCGTTCGCAGGCGTCGAGCGGTTCATCGACACTCCCGTGAAGCGATACTCAAGCGGCATGTTCCTCCGCTTGGCGTTCGCCGTTGCGGCCCACCTCGAACCCGACATCCTGATCGTCGATGAAGTCCTAGCGGTGGGAGATGCGGCATTCCAACGGAAGTGCCTTGGCAGGATGGGTGACGTGGCGACGTCTGGTCGGACTGTATTGTTCGTGAGCCACAACATGGGAGCCATCCGGTCTCTCTGCGAGAGAGCGCTCGTCCTCGACCAGGGCAGGGTCGTGTTCGATGGCCCTAGTAGCGAGGCGATCGGTGAGTACCTGTCGATGGTTGGTGCCCTGGAAGCGGGCGGTGAGATCTCCTGGCCTCCCGGCGATCCGCAGCGCCCCGGCACCGAAGAGATCGCGTTAGATCGAGTGGCCCTCATGGGACCCGACGGACGAGCTTATGGAGTGCATGCCACCGATCGCCCGATCCGCCTTGCGATCGACTACGAGATCCTCCAGCCAATATCCGGCACCCGTTTCGTCCTGGCCGTCATGACCCAGGAAGGCGAAGTTGCGTTTCGAACGACCGATCACAGACTGAGACGCGAGGTCGACATGCCGGGACGCTATCGGACCACTGCGACCATCCCCGCTGGGCTCCTCAATCGTCGTAACTATGTGATCGTCTTGAGCTTCGAGGTTCCGGGTATCCGCATGGTGCTGCCGCCGGTCGATTACTTGACGCTCACGGTCGAGGGTCCCGGGAACCATGGGTCGGACTTCCCCGAACCATGGGATGGCGCGGTATGTCCGGTGATCGAGTGGAGTCTCGAGCCGCGCATCGGGACGAAGGCCGGCGTATGGGATCCGCTGCAGCAGTCCCCTGGTTCGGAAGCCGAGCCGGGAGCGCTCCGGTGAACCCCGTGCCACCTCGCGCGCTCCAGGCGTCCATACCGGGGACGTGAGACGCATGTCCGACCGTGGCGCAGAAGCGAACGCTGCCGCGCTGCTCAGGAGGAGGCTCCGGGACAGCCGGCACGTCCGGCAACCGCTCAGCATCGGGCTGGCCGCGGCGCTGGTCATCTGGACGACCGCCACGGTGTGGATGTTGGCAACGGCGCGAATCTCGCTGCGCGACGCCATTCTCATGATCCCGGTCCCCTGGGCATTGCTGATGGCCGCCTTCCGGCCAGATTGGCTCCTCTTGGTTCTCGTGGCGCTTCCCGCCAACCTGACCGTCGCAGTGCCGCTGAGCAGAGTCCTTGCGCTCATCGTGGTGGCACTCGGGGCGGTCATCGTCACGCGGGGAAGGTTCTTCCCGGGTCTCGGAACCGGGCTCGCCGCGCTCGTCCTCATCGCCGTCGCCGGATTCCTCGTTCAAGCGGACGTTGGGAAGGACGCTCTCACCATCAGCCACTCGATCACTCTTCTCGTTGTCTACTACACGGCTCTCGCACTGCTGGCATTCAATCTCACGCTGCTCGGCGAGCTGGATGGCCGACATCTCGGGGTGGCGTTCCTAGTCGGGGTTGGGGCGACCCTCGCAGTCGGGCTCGCCGGTTATGAAAGCGGTTGGTTCCCGGCGGGTGTCGCTATCCTCTCTCGCAGCTACCTGGGGTATCTGGCGGCCGGAGCCCTGGGAGTGAGCCTTGCAATGGCGATGAACGAATCTGCGAGGCGGCGGCACCCGGTCGCGATCGTATTCGCGTGCGCCGGCACACTTGTGCTCACCATTGCATCGTTCGGGCGGGCCGTGTGGGTCGCCGCCGCGGCGACCTTCATCATCCTCGTTCTTCAGCGGGGCCGGCGACGGTTCCTTCTCCTCGCCATCCTCGCGATCGCCCTCATGCTACGACTCCCCGAAACGCGGCAGGAACTGGCTTCGTCGGAGAGCGGCGATATCGTCGCCGCTTTCAAGACGGGTGAGATCACGACCGGACGGTGGGAACTGTGGACCGAGCTCTGGGATCGATCGTGGGTAGCCCTCCCGTGGGGCAACGGATTCGGCTTCATGTGGTCCCTATCGTCACAGGATCTCTTCGGATCCCCGGGAATCTTCACCGGATCGGAAGAAGGAAGTGTCTTCCCGCACAACGACTTCCTCTTCCTCTTCGTCGAGTTCGGCATCCCCGGCGTGGCCCTCGTGCTGTTGTTCTGGTTCTCGCTCCTGAAGGCATACGTGAGAGTGGCGAGAAACTCGGATCCAACCGTCCGGCGACAGGGTGAGGTCCTCCTCGGAATCCTCTTGACAGGCCTAATGATCGCGCTGGTCGACAACCTCTTTGCCCTTCGACCATTCGCCGAACGTTTCTTCCCCGCCGCGGGCGTGGTCCTCGCCCTGGGACATGCTGGGGTGATGCTCACCCGCTCGCAGGAGTCGCGTCGACACCTCACGCACCAGGTGGGCCGATCCGCGTTCGCATCGCAAGTTCTCATGATCCTTCGGCAACGGACCGCGGAACTCTAAAGACCCGATCGTGAACGCTCCATCCCTCGGTAGGTCTCGGCGAGCGCGTCGCCGCTGCGGTCCCAGTCGTGCTTCTCAATGGCGTACGCGCGGGCGGCCCGCGCCCATCCGGGCGAGCTCGTCGCGATGGTCGTCCGCCCATCCGACCGCGCGGAGGAGACCGCCTCCTTGTCGGCCTTCGAAGCTCTCGCAGCCGCCCGTCCGCTGCTCGTCTCGAATCGCGGGGCGTTGCCGGAACTGGTGGCTACGGGCGCCGGGCTGTCGAGCCGGCCCGGTGATGAAGTCGACCTAGCCGAGAAGATCGGCCGGTTCATGCGGGACGAGGACCTGTGTCGACGAGCGTCGACCGAGGCCGGCAGGCTCGCCGAGGAGATGATCACTCCGCAACGACACATCGCGGACCTTGAAGCCGTCTACAGGGGAATCCCATCCCTCGTCTGAGTTGCTCCAGAGCGTGGATGGGCTCGACGAAGGTGCCGACGAGCCGGGTCCCTCAAGGATGTCTGCTCACGCTTCATACGCTCAGGTCTCTGTCCCTCTCGGCGGTCGACCCTGCCAGGAGCGGGTCGTCTCAGCTCCCCTGGGGCCTGTGCTGGCCATTCTCAAACTCCCGATGCTCTCGATCCATGAGCTCCCCGAGCTGAGTCATCCATGACTGCGTGACCGCATCCCAGGACAACAACTCGCGCGCGACGGTCATCGCCCGTGCCCCGACTTCCCTCCCCTCGGGGGATCTCAAGACGGTGATCCCATCCGCGACACTGGCGGGGTCATGCTCGACTCGGACCGCCGCGTTTCGCGCCGCGAGGAAGTCGCCCAGCGGGTACCCGGCGACAAGCGTTGGCACCCCAAGCGCGGCGGCCTCCAACACGGCAACCGGGCAGGCATCGGATCGAGAGGGATAGACACAGCCCGCGGCCCGACAGATCAACTCCCATTTCTCGTCCCCGTAGATTGGTTCACCGATCCTGATCCAGTCCTCGACCCCGTGCTCGCGAACGAGAGCCCGCAGTCTCTCCTTCTGACCCCGCCAATCAGGCCCGTGAAACCGAACCTCCGGCCGCCGGGCGGCAGGCATCGATGCCACCGCTTTCACGATGAGGTCGAGACCCTTCTGTTCGGGATGGAACCGCCCGAGCCAAAGGAGATAGCCGCCGCTGCCGCCATCCCATCGGGCTGCTTCCGGCACCGCGATCCCGTTCGGCGCCACGATGGCAGGGCGGTCGACCCCCAACCGCCTGATGTGAGTGGTCTGCTCAGGGAAGAAGACGTGCACCGCGAGTGCCCGTCGCAGGTGCGGGCGCTCCAGGGCCGCAGCCCAAGCGCGCTTCATCGCGACCTTCGTCTCGAACACCTCAGGGGCATACGCACCGTGGCTGGTGATGACGAATGGCACACCCAGATGGACGCAGGCTCGCCCGACCACGATGTTCCCGAGGTACCAACCGCCGTGCAGAACCACGACATCGGCGCCCCTCAATGCCTCCGAGACGCCGCGAGGAAACCTCAGGGGGCCTCGAAGGGAATGCTCGAGCCCCACCGTCTCGACGCCTTCGGGCGGTGGCCTTTCGGCAGTCGACCGATCAACGAGCGCCAACACGTCAACTCCAGAGCGGGCCATCGCTTCGGTCCACCCCCTGCCCGCATTCACGGTCCCCGACTCACGTCCCAAGAGCTGCGGCTGATAGTGGATGATCCTCATCTCCGCCCCGTGGCTCCCTCAGACATCGCTTCGATCTCCAGGCTTGCGCAGCCGAGCGTGAAGACGCTCCCGGATCGACTTCGCCAGCTCAGCCGGCAGCGCGTCCTTCACCGTTCGCCCGAGCCGCATGCGGAGGGGAAGTGAGTGGCGATCCATCGCGTACGCAACCCAGCCTCTCTGCCACGTGTACTCCGTCACGGGCACACAAGGGATGTCCCACCTCTGCACCGGATCCCGATAGACCCCCCAGCGCATGGACCGACAGGCCCGATAGGCCTCGGAACGAAGGGTGGAGATCAGAGCCTCGTGCGCGATACCTCCGGGCGGCGCGAAGAAGACGACGGGCTTCTCGCAGATTGCTTCGAGTCGAGCGCGCGACTCGTGCACCTCGTACCGCAGTTGCTCGAGAGGGATCCGAGCAAGCGGTCGGTGCTGCAAGCCATGGGATCCCACCACGTGACCCATCGAAACGAGCTCGTGGACCTGACGAGGGTCGAGTCGCCCGGGGCTTCCGATCTCTCCCGCGGGGATGAAGAAGACCGCGGAAAGCCCTCGGCGCCGGAGTTCCTCCGCCGCGCGCAGATGGTCCTCGGTGCCGTCATCGAACGTCATGCTGATCCCCCCAGCCGAGGAAGGGCTCTCTAGATCGGCAATCGAGGCCGAGATCGAGTCGGTCAGTCGAAGGAAGCTGTCCCAGGTCAGGTCGTGATCTCGTCTAAGGCGATCCACGACTCGATGGAATGTGAGGACGGTCGTCATCTCGCACTTGTTCTCGGGTGATCCGGTCACCTCTCCAGTAGACCATGGTCACGTAGGAGGGCGGAGAATCGCTCCGTCGCAGCGTCGAGCGAGAAGCGAGCAGATGGGTCTTGCGCCGATGCCGTCGTGATCGCACGAGCCAGCCGCTTGGACGTCTGTCGCACGGTCCCCGCCTCGACGCCGACCCCATATCCGCGGGGTCCTCCGCGATCCAGGCACACAACGGGGAGTCCGACGGTGAGCGCTTCAGCCACCACCATGAGCCCCTCGTCGTGCAGGCTCGGGAACAGCAGGAGGTCGGCTTCCTCAGCCATCAGACGCAACACCTCCTGCCGCGGTAGCTGCCCGAGGAAGTGGACCCGCTCCTCCACCCCCAGCCGATGCGCCGTCGCTCGCAGGCGGTGCTCGTCGATTCCCTTGCCGCAGAGGAGGAGGTGCCATCCCGGGGCCCGGGCGATCGCCCGGATCCCCAGCGTCAGGCCCTTCAGTGGGATCAACTCGCCCGCGAAGAGGGCAGTTGGGGGTCGATCACTGCGGCTGTCGCTCTTCGGTGGGGGTGCATCCACGATGGCGTTGGGGGCCACGACTGCCTTGCCTCGCCATGATGTTGGTATCCATCGGAATGTCTCCTCGTTCTGCACCAGGATGAGGGCAGCCCGACGCATCGCGAGGCTGCACAAGGGGTTCAGGTGTCGGGAGGTCGCGCGGACGACGGTCCTCGCAACCTCGAAGGCGGCACCTGCGACACCGAGAGACGGCAGGAGCTTCCATGGCGTCGCGACGCCTCCTCCGACCGGCCCGAAGACGAAGGGAAGGTTCGTGAAAGGCGCCGCACTGCCGAGCCATATGTTCGCGAGCGTGACGTGCCAAACGAGGCCGAATCGCTGCTGTCGGAGGAGGGAACGCGCGAGGCGAAGTGCGGCGAACTGCCAGAGGAGGTAGTAGAGATGAACGCCCCGCTTTCCCCTCTTCCACCGGACCAGGCGCTCTGGAAGATCGACGTAGCTGAAGTTCAGGCGATCTCGCTCAGGGATGGTCGGAAGGGACGTCTCGATCGCTTGCTGGTTGTTCGCCCGCGTGATGACCCACGTCGGGCCGATCCGGGCAGCAACTCGTACCATCGCCCATCCCGCCCCCGGCTCCGACCCCTTCTCGGGCTCGCACGCATACGCGAAGACGAGGATGTGTGGTGGGTTCATGCGAGGAGAGCGACACCCTTCAAGAAGACCATCAGACGATCGCTCGCAGCAGCCGTTGGCGGACAGCCAGACCCTTCGCTTGATCCGGATCGGATGGATCCAGGTTCTCGATGCTGATCCTCAGGTAGTCGCCCAGGTGCCGTTGCCATGTCGACGCCGGCCGCCCGGCCTGCTCCGCGTAGGCGCGGATCGCGTCTCGCATCCACGAAGTGCCGGGCGTCACGCCGGTGAACGTGCCGAGCGATGGTCTGCCCAGTAGGACTGCAGATTGGACCAGGTAGTGGAACACGTCATAGAAGGGCGGTGCATCCGCCCGGGACTCCTCCCAATCGACGAGAACCCAGCCATCCGGCGCCCGGAGGAGATTCCATGGAGCGAAGTCCCCGTGTGCCATACCACGGCCCGCATCGGAGGTGGCCGCGAACGCCCGACCCAAGCCGAAGGCAACGTCAGGCGGAAGTACCCACGGTCGGAGCCGCGCTGACCATCGCACACCCTCGAGGAGGAGCAGCCCGGGCACGCGTTCGAGGATCTTCGGAGCACGCAGCGGGCTGGACAGGAGCGGGGCGTACTTCTGGATTCCGATGGCTTCCCTGCGAAGCGCTGCATCACCCGTTTCGTCGAGCGCAATCTTGGCGACCGCAAGCACCTTTCCCCGGAGGTCGACGATCGAGACGACGTATCGATGCGCGTGATTGGCGCGCATCAAGGAGAGCGATGCCCCTTTGGGCATGTAAGGGGCGACGAGCTCGCGGACGCTTTCGGGAGGGCCGTCGCCTCTCGGCAGGACCCGGAAGAGCCCGGCGGTCGCGAGGCCCCTCGCCGCCTCCCACCCCACCCTGCCGGGGATCGTGACAGGCTGGTAGACGGACAGGCCCGAAAGCGCCGTTGCCCTAGGACCCCGCGGGAGCAGCCAGCGCGGCGAGGACGGGGACGGAAGTGCGACCCATCCAGGACCGAGCCTCCGTGACGCCCGCTTGGCGAGGAGGGAGAACACCGCCTCGCGAGCGGCGGCTCGAACCTCCGCCTCCGATCGCGCCGCGTCCACATACACCCGCGGGGTCCGGGGGACGACCGTAGAGCGCCAGCCGCGTGTCTGGCGCTCGAGCTCTTCCGCGTCGATCTCCGACTTGCGCGTCATGAGAACGTCCGATGGCGCCTCCAGGACGATCACGAGGTCGGGCTGCGGAAGAAACCGTCCGAGCAAGCGCACCAGTGCCGTCGGGGCAGCGATCCTGTACCGACGGGGGTCGATCGCGATGTCCCACCACCCTCGCTCCACCAGGATGAGGCCGCTCCTGATCTTCAACGGTGCGATGCGCAGCCAGCCGCCCAGAAGGAAATCCAACCAGTGGTACCCGAGTGATGCCAGCGACGCGAGCGGCCCGTGTTGGGGCTGGGCGTGCGGATCGGT
Organism: uncultured Actinomycetes bacterium; assembly: GCA_963716935.1. GTDB lineage: Bacteria > Actinomycetota > UBA4738 > UBA4738 > HRBIN12 > CALGFI01. The sequence goes on from CAVQUN010000005.1 coordinate 57,595, forward strand.
TGGATCGGCCGGTGCGACACCGACGAGCGATCCTGCTCTAGGAAGAAGGGCGGGCTCCCAATGCTGCTGCTCCCAGCGCCGGAACGGCCCCGTGCAGAGCGCCGGGAGAGCATCGGCGAGGCTCGACTTCCCCGTACCGTCGGGACCGACGATGAGGACGTACAGACCCGTTGGCTGCCGCAGACGTTGGTACCAGCGCCCTGTTGACGCCGCGAGCGAATCCATCGTCCGGCTCGGAGTCCCCCGACGCCGAAGCCACTGCACACGCCGCGCCAGTTGCCTGATGTCGTTCGGCGGCACGACCCACCCGCGGTCGGAGGCCAGGAGGGAGGCGACTCGATCTCCGAAGGTCCAGGACAGCGCCCGCCCGTACTCGTCGGGCGCGGAGGCTGCCAACTCGCCGATCCGCGTCCAATCCGCAGATCCCCTCAGCCCCTTGCGGATCCGCTTGGCCGTCAGGTAGGCGGCCCTCGCCGCCTCTGGATGCTGCTCCGCTAGGTCGATCAGGCGGTCGGTTGGGATGCGGTCGCGGCCCAGCCCTTCCGGGTCGTCCACTGTGTCGAGGGCCACGGTGTCACCATCGTGTTCGAGGACCCAGTACCAGCCCTTGACGTCGTAGTGCAGCACCTGACAGAGTCGCCAGCCCGACGGGAGCCGCAACGGCCAGCTTGGGTCGAGGCCCCCGACGATCAGGTCTACATCGCCGCCGCCGTCCTCCCCGTCGCCCGAACGCCTCGGCTGGACCAGGAAGACGCGGTCACCGATCAGAGGCAGAAGATCATCGACAGTAGCTATGGCACCGACCGACGGACTCACGGCGTCCGACTGCCTGCAGCTTGTTCCCGTCCGTAACATCGTCGGAGGAGCTCACCGGAGTTCGTGAGCCCCTCAGCGGAGCGGAACCAGCGCATATCCTTGCCGCGGAGCGCTCTCGCGCGTAACTCCCCCAGATACGATCCCTCCGCGAGCTTGTAGAGGCGATGCCAGCGTCGGGCCTTGAGGTACCTGCCCCACCGTTCGAGGTGGTCGGATGACTTGCCGTGACGGGATGCCACCCACGCATCCTCCGCCTTCCACTCGTGCCAAGGAGAGGCTGTGACTTGCGCTGAATGAAGGCGGAAGGCCCCGACGGGATACCTGACATAGCGGAAGGCGGCGCCATTCGCAGCGAGTCTCAAGTAGAGGTCCCAATCCATGATCCTTCGGATCGCGACATCCCAAGGGGCATCTCCCAGCACGGATCGGCGAAAGACGACACTGTTGCTGGCGATGTAGCAGCCGTACTCCTCTAGCACGTGCCTATTGAAATGATGTTGGGGCTGTAGGCGCACGAGGCGCCCGCCCTCATCGACGATGACGCAGTCCCCATACACCACGTCCGAGCGCGTGGATTCACCAATCCGGGCCAGCTGGGCGAGACCGCCCGGCATGAAGAACTCATCTGCGTTAAGCCAGGCTATCCAGCGTCCTTGTGCCCTCGCCAGTGCTCTGTTGAGAGCATCCGACTGTCCTCGGTCCGCTTCCGACGACCAGTCCAGCTCCCCCTCGAAGGCCCTAAGTTCGCGGATGGTCTCGTCGGACGAGAGCCCATCCTGAACGATATGTTCCAGGGCGAAACCCAGGTTCGGCTGACCGCGCGTGCTAAGCAGGGCGTCCTCGATGAATCTCCCGTAGTTCAAGGATGGCGTGAGAACACTGATATCGACCACCGGTTGGCGTTCCGCCTCCAGGTCTCGTCCCCACTTTCGCGTTCCAACAAGCATACGGGCGGGAGACTGGGCCGCAGTAGGGCACGACCACGGGAAGCTGAGGTCCCTTGGGGCTCGGTTGGACCGGTGCGGTGCGCTACGATGACCCGGCATGCGACCACTCCGCCAACTGGTCGCGATCGCGAAGAGTCCTGACGGAGAGATCCGATGTCGAATCGTCCTCCTAAGGTGAGTCTCGGGATGCCCGTCTACAACGGAGGGCGTTATCTCGAAGAAGCGCTCGAATCGCTCCTTACCCAGAGCTTCGAGGATTTCGAACTCGTGATCTCGGACAACGCATCGACGGATGCAACCGAGGAGATATGCAGGGCCTATGCGCGACAGGACGGCCGCATACGCTACTTTCGCAGCAGCCGCAACCACGGAGTCATCCACAACTTCAACAGAGTGTTCCGTCTCTCTCGGGGTGAGTATTTCAAGTGGGTCGCCAGCGACGACATCTGCGGCGGGGACTATGTGCGGTGTGCGGTTCAGAAGCTCGATGACGATCCGTCCGTGGTACTGGTTTGGGCGAAGACGGTCGGCGTGGACGACCGGGGAGAGCGAGTTCACCTTCCATATGAGGTGTCGGACTCAAACTCATCCTCGTCGGTCTACTCCCCCGATCCAGTCGTCAGGCTGCGCCGCCTGCTCAGGAACATCTGGTGGGTGGATGGCCCCTTCTACGGGGTGATCCGTTCAGAGGCCCTTGCCCAAACGAGGTGGCTTCACCCTCCCCACCCAAGCGGCGATCAGATCCTGCTTGCCGAGTTGAGCCTCAAGGGCCGCTTCTACGAGCTACCCGAGGAGACGTTCTTCACTCGCGTACATCCGGGAAAGACGTCAAGGCGCCACAGCACGCTGAAGGCACGAGCCGCCCTTGGCGATGGCGAACTCCCCATCGAGCGCCCCTTCGATCGGCTGCGAGCGTTCCGCGTCTACCCCAAGAGGATCGCCATGTACGCTCTCATTATCTGGGATTCCCGGCTCTCCACACGGCAGAAGATGCTGTGCATGATGGAGGTGTGCTGGGCAATCGCGTCTTGGGCGCTCCTCCGCACACGCCAGTTGGCATCCGGCGATTCGCCATGGCGGTGAGGATCCTCTTCAGGGGGGTGGGTGACGTTGAGAGCTGCTGAACCCATCAAGCGGACCTTGAGATTGGTCGGTAGAGTCATCCATTCCGAACCGGGACGCAGGGTCGTCGTGTTGTGCTACCACTCCGTCCATCCGTCGCTGCCATTCAGCTCCGCGGCGCCGCAGCTCTTCTCCGAGCACCTCGCTTGGCTGCGTGAGAACTGTCGATGCGTTCCCTTCAGCGAGATCCTGACGGCGCGAGACGGCCAGGAGACCGGTCAACCGGTCGTCTCGGTTACGTTCGATGACGGCTACGCTGACAATCATGAGTTCGCTCTGCCGTTGCTCGTGAAGAATGGCGTCCACGCGACCTTCTTCTTGACGGCTGGGCTGGTCGAGGGTGATCACGCGACGCTCGAGCGGTTCCGCTACCTGAGGAACGTGGATCGCGAGTTGATTCGCCCTCTCCAGTGGAGTCAAGTCATGGAGATGGTCGAGGCTGGCATGGATATCGGGGCGCACACCTACAACCACCCGAACCTTGCTCGATTGAACCACGCCGAGCTTGCTCGCGAGGTGAGCGGCTCGAAGCGGGTCATCGAGGATCGGATCGGTCGCAGGATTTCGACGATGGCGTACCCCTTCGGCAGGCCCAAGGTACATGTGAGCGCCCCCGTGGTCGAAGCCGTCCGCGAGGCGGGATACGACCTTGCCGCCACCACGTCGACCCGAGGGCTCAAGTCGGGCGAACATCCGCTCGGCATCCCCAGATTCATCGCGACGCAGGACCCCGTGGAGCGCCTGCAGGAGAAGGTTCTGGGCATATGGGATCTGATCGGAACGCTTCGGGAGCGGGCGCCGCTATCGGTGGCGAAAGTGCTCTCGCCGATCGATTTCCGATTCTGACGCACCCAGCGCCTCCGAGCGCCAAGCCGCGTCTGAAGATCAATCGCATCACGGGCGTGTTCGCTCGGTCTTGGTCCCCTTGCCTGCCATCCGTTCTGGTCAGCCGTCCATCAGCTGATGGGGTCGCTCCTGCAGAGATAGGACTTGCATGGCGGACGAGCGGCGGACTCGTCGCGAGGTTGTTTCTTATGAAGTCGGCCCAGTGTTCGGCTGTTGCTTCGGCGTCTGGTCGTGGAAGCGCGCAGTACCCGGATAAGGTATCGAGATGGCTCGAAGCCGACCTAGTCTTCGAGAATCACCGCGGGAGATGGCGTGAACGCTGAAGCCCAGCCCACATACTTCACCTTCTCGGACACGAGGTTCTTCCCAGGGACAGTGGCGCTTCTGAATTCGCTCCGACTCACGGGCAACCATGGTTCCTTCGTCGTAGTGGATGTCGGGCTCGAGGACGTCCAGCGATCTCGGTTGGCACGACATGCGACCGTGGTCAGAGCCCCGAGGGGGGTTGCGCGACCCCTATTCAAGGCACTGCCTCGACTGTACGACCCTAAGGGCACGATCGTGATCATGGACAGCGACATGCTCGTGACCAACTCCCTCGGCCGTGTTGCTGAGAAGGCAGCAGAAGGCAAGATCAGCGTGTTCCCTGATCACTACTCACAGACGGAACGCTGGTTCAAGGAATGGGAGACCGTTCTGGGATTGAACGCACCGCTTCGACGCCAAACCTACGTCAATTCAGGCTTCCTTGCGTTCTCGGTCGAACACTGGCCTTCCTTCCTATCGCGCTTCTGGGAGCTGTCCGAACGAGTGCCTCTGGAATCGGTCTTCGCTGGACCAGACATGGATCACCCATTCTGGACGGCAGACCAGGACACACTGAATGCCTTCCTGATGAGTGAGATCCCATCCACTGCAGTGGAGATTCTTCCCGCAGGGCAGGAGGTGTATCCGGATGCATTGACCCACGTCACGGTCATCGATCCAGAGACACTCGAGTGTTCCTGGGCGGGCCTCCGACCAGTGATCCTTCACTACTCCATGAATCCGAAGGCCTGGAGTCGGAACGGATGGCGCCGCGTCCGGTGGGACGCCTATTCGCGCCTCTTTGGCCGCGTGGTGTGTGGCAACGATGTCCCTCTTCGTATGGAGCCTGAAGAGCTCCCTCTATGGCTGCGGCCTGACGCAATCGGGAAGGTTGCGCTGATGGGACTCGACGTGACTCACGGGATGCTGGGCGCCATCCGCCGCCGTTTGCCACCACGACCCTCGGCGGCGCTCTCGCGAACGGCGGATCGGCTCGCCCGCGTGAGACGATCATGAACCAACCCGGTCGAACCACGGCATCGTGACGCACGACCGACGCTGCCAACACTCATACCGACCACTGCGCACGTCCATCGCATCGATGCCAGCGATCTGGGAGGGAACATGGAACTGAGATCTCTCGGGTCGCAGGGACCGACGATCTCCGTGATCGGCTACGGCGGATGGGAAGCAGGGCGGGCTCTCTGGGGTGCGGCACCGCCGGACGTGGAGATCCTCGCCGCGATGCAGGCCGGCTTCGATATGGGAGTCAACTGGGTCGATACCGCAGAGATCTATGGCAAGGGTCGGTCGGAGGATGTGATCGGACAAGCGATAAAGGGTTGGCCCGAAGTGATGACCTTCACGAAGGTCGCGTCAGCTCCCCGCGGCTCGGGCTACGACCCGATCAGTATCCGTCGCGCGGCGGAGGCCAGTCTGCGGCGTCTTCACCGAGACGCGATCGACCTGTATCAGCTCCATTGGCCAGATGAGACGGATGTTCCGCTGGAGGACGCCTGGGGGGCGATGGCGGATCTGGCCAATGCTGGACTCGTTCGATGGATCGGGGTCTCCAACTTCACGAGCGGACAGATCGAGCGATGCGAACACATCCGCCACGTCGACTCCTTGCAGCCGCATCTCTCGATGCTCTGGCAAGAACGTCTCCCGCTCCTCGACGTCTGTTCGAAGAATGGCATCGGTGTAATCGCCTATGGGCCGCTCGCCTTTGGACTACTGACCGGCGCGATCGGACGCGAGACGACCTTCCCCGATGACGATTGGCGAAGCGGTAGGCACGGCGTGCGCGCATATGATCAGTTGTTCGCCCGCGGAAGGTTCGAGTCCAACCTCGGAGTTGCCGACGCGCTGAGGCCCGTCGCGAAGCGGCTTCGGGTCTCACTCAGTCAGCTGGCGTTGGCTTGGCTCCTGCATCGAGATGGGATCACGGGCGCGATCGTTGGATCGAGGTCGCCAGAGCATGTGCGCGAGAACGCCGCCGCCTCGAACATACGACTATCGACAGAAGACCTGGCCACGATCGACCGGATCCTTCAGAATCGCGCCGAGCTCACGGTTCCACTACGTGTCGATCGGATCGAGTAGTCCGCCATCGAGAAGCACCTGTGCTGCCTCTTTGATCGCTGAGAATGGCATGCGAGCCCGCTCGGCGATATCGAGCAGGCTGCTACGGCCGTCGCACAGATTGAGGACCCAGAGCCTTGCCATGAGCTCCAGCCCTGGTTCACGCGCGCCTACCGACGGATAGAGACCCCTCCTGCCAAGCTGCGGTTCTCCCTTCGGCATGAGATTGACGTAGAGCCGGTCGTTCTCGAGGACGCCGAGCACGTCCAGACAGAGGGACAGGGAGTCGGCAAGGAACTCCGAGCCCACGAAGCCGAGGTCGTCCGCCGACGTGTGGTACTCAGGGTACTCGCCATGTGGGGTGCGGGTGAGGGTACCGACGGCGAGATCGAACCCCGGAGAACAGTACTGGCGTTCGTCGTACCCGTAGGGAGAGAAGTCCACGATCCGGTGGGGCTGGCCCGAATGCTCGAGCACGTGGGCCGCAGCGCGGTCGACCAAGGTATCGCCGCGGCGACTGCGCTTGTACGTCGGCTGCCCCCGGTCTCCGACGCACGTGACTACGAGGCCGTGCTCGATCCGGCCGACCCGGTCCTCGTTGAGCGCGAGCCATGTGATCGACCCGATCGTCCCGGGGATGAACAGGAAACGGTACGAGTAGCGGAGCGACAGGCGCCGGAGGTGCTCAGCGAGCTGCGTCGCGAGCGCGATGCCGGATAGGTTGTCGTTGGCGATCGATGGGTGGCAGCAGTGACAGGAGATCAGCACCTCGGCCTCGATCTCACCGGGGAGGTAGCACTCCCCGTACGTGAGACTCCCGGGCTCCAGCGAGGAATCGATGCGCACCACGTACTCGCCCTCCTCGAGTGCCTGGACCTCCTCGTGCCGCATGCAGAAGCCCCAGGATTCCGAGTAGTAGGACGTGCGATACGGGATGAGCTGCGGCTGGTCTGGGAGCGTGTGGATGTGCTCCTTCAGCTCCGACAGGGGCATCCGATCATCTACCGGAACGCTGTAGCCGACGACGTGCAGGTTGCTGTCCGCGAGATCGACGACCCGGCGCCCTCGCGTATCCTCGATAAAGGCCTCGCGGATGTTCCATTCCTTCGGCACCGTCCAATCGAACACAACCGTGCCGGTCGGGACCTCGTGGATCTCCAGAGGGATCCGCTCGCCGATCCTTTGAAGCGTCTCGCGGATCCCGTCTCCGGTGATGCTGCGACAGATCGGGAACAGTTCCTCCATGAACCGGAACATCTCGGCCCCCGCCTCGTCGGGATCGAGCCCAAGCATCAAGTCGCGCATGGCGGCTAGCCGGCCTCCACCGGCTCGAGGGCTTCCCTTCCGACCTCCACCGGGCTGGGGATCGGCACGATGAACCTGCCTCCCGCCTCGAGGTAGGCTCGTTGTTCACGCACGATCTCGTCCCGGAAGTTCCAGGCCAGGAGCAGGACGTAGTCGGGCATGTCGTCGAGGAGCCGCTCGGGCGGAACGATCGGGATCCGCACGCCCGGCATGAGCTTCCCCTGCTTGTGCGGACTCTTGTCGGCCACGAACGAGATGAGATCTGGCCCGATGCCCGTCGAGTTCAGGAGGATTGTGCCCTTCGCCGCCGCTCCGTAAGCCGCGATTCGCTTCCCCCGACCCCGCAAACGCCCCAAGGCCGCGCGGAGGCTCACCTGGACCTCCACGACGCGGTCGCCGAACCCCCGGTAGTAGTCGTAGCGGTCCAGGCCGGCGGCCGCCTCCTCCTCCAGCTGGGCCTGCACCGTGTCCGCATCCTGCGAACGATGGCCGACCGTCAGGCGGATCGATCCACCGTGGATCGGGATCCGCCGCACGCGCTCAAGGGCCAAGCCGTGGCGCCCGAAGACAGCGTCCAGGGCCCTCACCGAGAAGTAGCACAGGTGCTCGTGGTAGATCGTGTCGAACTCGAGCCCGTCGATGAGTTCGCGCACGTACGGGACCTCGATCTCTGCGATCCCGTCGTCGCGGAGGATGATCGCGATGCCCTCGACGAACCCGTTCAGATCGGGGACGTGTGCCAGCACGTTGTTCGCGATCACAACATCGGCTCGCTTCCCCTCGGACCTCAGGCGGCTCGCGAGCTCGACCCCGAAGAACTCGCGGAGGGTTGGCACGCCGATCGCCTCGGCGGCGTCCGCCGGCCCGACGGCGGGATCGATCCCAAGCACGCGGATGCCATCTTCCACGAAGTTGCGCAGCAGGTAACCATCGTTGCTCGCGAGCTCGATCACGAGGCTGTCGGCATCAAGACCGCGCGACGCGATCAGCTCGCGGACGTGCTCTCGGGAATGGGCGAGAAGGGTCCCGGAGAACGAGGAGAAGTACGAGTAGTCGCGGAAGATCGCCTCGGGCGGCACCGTGTACAGCAACTGCACCAATGTGCAGCTCGGGCAGAACGCCACGTCGAGCGGGTAACGAGCCTCGGGCTCATCGCCTCGGTCGAGCGGGACGTACGCGTCGGTGAGCGGCGTCGCGCCGAGTGAAAGGAACGGGAGCAGGCCCTCGGTTTCGCACGATCGACAGGCTGTCTCGTCGCTCATATGGCGTTCGTCTTCCGGCTCGACCAGACCTCCTTCTACCTCCAGAGCCCGACCTCTGACAACCGTGTCGCTCCCTGTTGACGGTGCAGTGAGCAGGCGGAACGATGGCGCGAGCGATGAACTTCACAGAGATCGAGCTACCCGGCGCGTACGTGATCGATGTCGAGGCGATCGAGGACCCGCGTGGGTTCTTCGCCCGCGCGTGGTCCGATCAGGAGCTCGCCGAGCGTGGGCTCGAAACGCGGATCGCCCAGTGCAACCTCTCGCTCACGAAGCGGAAGGGCACGGTCCGCGGGATGCACTTCCAGGGACCCCCCCACGAGGAGGTCAAGCTCGTCCGCTGCACCAGGGGCGCGCTGCACGACGTCATCGTGGACATCCGCCCGGACTCCGCTACCTTCCACCGCTGGATCGGGGTGGAACTCAACGAGGACAACCGGCGCGCGCTGTACGTTCCGCGCGGATTCGCGCACGGCTTCCAGACCCTCACCGACGACACCGAGGTCTTCTACATGATTTCCGAGCCCTACGCGCCGGAGGCCGCAGGCGGCGTCCGGTGGGACGACCCGGCATTCGGGATCGTGTGGCCCCTCGGTGACCCCACCGAGATCTCGGACAAGGACCGCGGTTGGCCGGACTTCCTGAGCCAATCCTGAGGCGGATCCGATCGAACGTCTCTCTCACGGAACCCTTGCCGCCGCGGCGAGCCACCGCAACTCCGGATCCATCCTGCCTTCCGCTCGCAGGGACTCGATGCGACGCAGCCGGCTGAAGCGGGGGGAGGACAGGTCGTCGCCGGCGAGCTCGAAGTGGCGGAAGGCCTCGACGAGCTCGCGAGCGCCGTCGCTGACCGTCCAGCGAGGCCGGTAACCAGGGAGGCTCTCCTCCGCCTTGGAGAAGTCGACCCGGTAACTGCGCGCGTCTGGGCCGCCTCCTTCCGCGTACGCGACGCGGCTACCCGGGAGGACGTCGGCGACGATCTCGGCGAGGTCGCGCACCTGGTAGTTCTCCTGCGTCCTGCCCACGTTGAACGCCTCGGCGTGGACGGCCTCTCTCGGGGCCTCGAGGGCGGCGAGGATCGCCCGAGCGGCGTCCTCGACGTGGACGAGAGGGCGCCAGGGCGTCCCGTCGCTCTTGATCACGACGTCACCCGTCACGAAAGCGTTCGCCACGAGGTCGTTGACCACCAGGTCGAGCCGGAGGCGAGCCGAGAAGCCGTAAACCGTGGCGTTGCGAAGGAAGACGGGGCTGAACGCATCGTCGGCCATCCCCGATAGCTCCCGTTCCGCGAGGACCTTCGACTCGCCGTACGGCGTCACCGGGTTGAAGGGCGCGAATTCCGTCAGCAGGTCGTCGGGCGACGCGGCACCGTACAGGCTGCACGACGACGCGAAGATGAAACGCTGGACCCCTGCCTGTTTCGCCAGTCGAGCGATCCTGGCGGAGCCGAGATGGTTGATCTCGTACGTGCGCGCCGGATCCAGATGTCCGACCGGGTCGTTCGAGATCGCCGCGAGGTGAACGACAGCGTCGAAGCCCCGGAGGTGCTCGATCTCGGCGTCCCGAACGTCCAGGCGATGGGCGGGGAGACCGGCGGGCTCCGGGCCGAGCGCGCAGCCCTCCAACCAGAAGGCATCGAGCCCGGCGACCTCGTGCCCCGCATCACGCACGATCGGCGTGAGGACGCTGCCGATGTAGCCGTCGTGGCCGGTGATCAGGACCCGCAACTCAGATCGTCCACGGTGGGTCGCCGTCATCCCACATGGCTTCCAGCATGTACCTGTCCCGCAAGGTATCCATGCACTGCCAGAAGGAGTGGTGCCGGTAGGCCATCAGCTCGCCGTCCTTCGCGAGACGCTCGAGCGGAGCGAGCTCCCACTTCGTGAGGGGGTCGTCGTCGATGTACCCGACGATGCCCGGCTCGAGGACGAAGAACCCGCCGTTGATCCATCCCTCCCCAACCTGGCGACCATGCTCCCCCGCGAACTGCGGCTTCTCGATGAAGCGCACGACCTCGTCCCCTTCGAGCTCGACCTTGCCGAACCGAGCCGGCGGGTGCACTACGGTCATCGTGGCGAGCTTCCCATGCGAGCGGTGGAACTCGACCAGCTTCGACAGGTCCACGTCGGACACGCCGTCTCCGTAGGTCAGCATGAAGGTCCCGTCCCCGAGATATGGGGCGATCCGCTTGATCCTGGCCCCCGTCTCGGTGTTGTCGCCCGTCTCGATCAGGTCCACCGTCCACGCCTCGGATCGCGAGCGGGTCCTCGACGTCTTCACGTTACCGGTGTGCATGTCAACGGTGAGGTTGGAGTCGTTGTAGGTGTGATAGTCGACGACGTAGCGCTTGATGTGCTCGCCCTTGTACCCGAGCGCGATCACGAAGTGGTCGAACCCGTGTCGTACGTAATGGCGCATGATGTGCCAGATGATCGGCTTCCCGCCGATCTCCACCATCGGCTTCGGTCGAACCTCCGTCTCCTCGGCAAGCCGCGTGCCCACTCCACCCGCGAGGATGCCGACCTTCACGGGGCCCTCCGCTCGCGGGCCAACAACCACACGAACCTGGAGTTGGTGGCGACGTAGCGGCGCCACAGCCGCCCCGGCTCCATCGCAAGCCGAAACACCCACTCAAGACCGACGTGCCGAAGGATCTTCGGTGCGGACCGCATCGTCCCGGCGAGATAGTCGATGCCCGCTCCGATCCCCACCATCACCGGCACGTCGAGGGACCGACACATCTTCGCCATCCAGATGTCCTGCTTAGGAGCGCCGAGACCGACCCAGAGGACGTGGGGCCTCGTCCGGCGAAGCTCCGCTTGCAGCTCCTCGATCGGCCAGGAATCGACGTCGGCGAATGGCGGCGACGTCGCGCCGACCACCCGCACCCCGGGCACGAGCTGTCCGAGACGTCGCCCGGCCCGGCCGGCGACACCCGGCCCACCACCGTAGAAATAGTGCCGCAACCCGACACGCAGCCCCGTCGACGCCACGAGCGGCATGTACTCGATGCCGGTCACCTTCTCGGTCTGCGGATGACCCCTGCGCCGCAGGATCCACACGAGCGGCATGCCATCCGGAACCGAGAGGAAGGCGCCATCGGCCGCCTCACGGAGCTCCGGGATGCGGCGTGATTCCACCGTCGTGTGAACGTTCGTGAGGCACACGTAGGCACCAGGATCGCCGCTGATCGCGCGCTCGACCACGGCATCGGCGGCTCGGACCTTGCTCACCGGATGGATCCTCTGCCCGAGGATCCGCTCCTCCCTGAGCGGACCGGCCGATGTAGGGGAGGCGGCCGTCTGGCTCAATAGGCTCCCTTGTGCATGAACAACGCTCCCGCGGTTCTGAACAGGATGTAGGCATCGAGCGCGGGAGACCAGTTCTCGATGTAGAAGTGATCGAGCCGGACCGCCGCCTCCGGATCAAGGTCCGACCGTCCGTTGATCTGCCACCAGCCGGTGATGCCCGATCGCACCTCGTGACGAGGGCCCAGCAACTCGATGTTCGCGGACACCTGTTCCGCCGGTAGTGGGCGCGGGCCTACGAGGCTCATATCGCCGCGGAGCACGTTGGCCAGCTGGGGGAGCTCGTCGATGCTCCACCGGCGGAGCCAACCTCCGACCTTCGTCATGCGATGATCGCCCTGGACCTTGAAGAACGGGACCGATTCGTCGGTCGGCTGGTCCTCGGCTGCACCATCCGACCCGTTCCCCATGGTGCGGAACTTGTACATGACGAAGACCCGTGAGCCTTCCGTGACCCGTTCCTGGCGGAAGATGACCGGGCGACCGCACGTGATCCTGATGGCGAGCGCTGTCAAGAGCAGGACAGGGGAAAGAACGATCAACCCCATGCCGGCCAGGGCGACGTCCGTTGTTCGCTTCAGGAACCGCTGCGGTGTCGAGAGCCCGGCGGGCTTCAGTGTGAGAGCCACGCCTCCCGTTCCCACGGACTGCACGGTCACCCTGGATGCCAGGATCCCAGACAGGTGGGTGTACACACGCACCAGAACATCCTCCTGTCGGGCGGCCTGCAGCACGGCGAGCATCTGCTTGGTCCCGAGGGTGGTTGACGCGATGAACAGGCAATCCGGCCGATGACGCTGGATCAGAAGGCGCAGACGGCCGACCCGCTCGGCCGGGGAGAGCTCCTCCGAGGCGATCAAGGGGTTCGATGCGTCCACGAACCCGAGGGAGAGGTATCCCGACCCCGGCCGGTTGAGTGCCTCGATCAGCTCGGCAGCTTGCTTCTTGTTCCCGATGACGAGCGTGCGCATGACGAGCGACTCGCTCGCATGTTGGCGACTGATGTATCCACGGACGATGCGTCTCGCGATGAGCTCCAGAGCGAGCACGATGCCGAGCGCGATGGCCATCCACGACCGGGAGAGATACACATCGACCCAGAACGTCACCAGGATGACGACGACGATCCCGATGCCAACGGCGCTGACCGTCCGCCGCAACTCCTCGAGCCACGAAAGATGGTGAGGTGCGTACAGGCCCAGGGAGTAGAACACGCCGATCCAGATGATGATCGCCGCGACGGTCCCCACCATGTAATCGCCGGCCGGCAGGGAGCCGAACCTTAAGGCATGCGCCGCGAACAGGGCTGCGCTGAGGCAGAGCGCGTCGATGAGGACGAGGACGTATCCGACCGATCGGTAACGGCGGAGTGCCCTCGTCCCCACGTCCAGCTTGGTGGAGTCCTCGACCACAGGTACATCGATGGGATCGATTGACTCGGTCAGATCGATGACGCGCGGATCTTCCTCGTCGGGGATGACGAGGATCTCGTCCGGTACGTCCGCCGGGGCTTCGCGACTGCTCATGCGCCGATCCTCCGGGTCAAGATCGGGTTGGGATCCGTTGAAGCCGGGCTGCGCCCGGCGGGTCCTTCGCCCACTATTGCCAGGGCCGCCGTGCACCTCCATCGATCGTCCTATTGGAGGAGAACGACGACGAGGCGGAAAGGTACCCGTTCATCCGCCGTTCATCCGTCGGCCATTCGACTCTAAGTCAGGACCCCATGTGAACGCAACCCGCGTTCGGCTCGCGACGCGGAGCGCGGCTCGGTAGCATTGAGTTCCGCGTCACCCCGATCTCCTTGAGGTGTCTGGATGCGCGTTGTCGTCATCGGCACCGGCCACGTGGGGTTGCTCACTGCGGCAACCCTCGCGTCATTGGGCCACGACGTGGTCGGTCTCGACCAGGACGAGGAACGGACCCGCGGGCTCCAACAGGGAGTGGCACCATTCTTCGAGCCGGGTCTGCCGGAGCTCCTGGAGCAGGGGCTGACGTCTGGGCGACTGCGCTTCGAGGTGGAGTCCGCAAGGGGTGTCGCCGGCGCCGAAGTGCTGTTCATCTGTGTGGGTACCCCGGCTCGGGCCTCGGGAGAGGCCAACCTCGTGGCGGTCGAGCGAGCCGCCCGGGGCGTCGCTCGTCACTTCTCCGGGCCGATCGTCGTCGTCGAGAAGTCCACGGTGCCCGCGGGAACCGCCGGCCGGCTGTGGCATGTGCTGGGGCTCGAGCGCCCCGACCTGCGGCAGGAGATCGAGGTCGTTTCCAACCCCGAGTTCCTGCGTGAGGGCCAGGCCGTGGAGGACTCGCTCAGGCCGGGGCGCATCCTCGTCGGTGCTCGATCGGAGCGGGGCTTCGAGACGATGCGTCGCCTCTATCAGCCCTTGGTCAACGAGGGAAATCAGCTTATCGAATGCGACATTGCGACCGCGGAGATCGCCAAGCATGCGTGCAACGCCTTCCTCGCGCTCAAGATCTCGTTCGCGAACGCAGTGGCTCGCGTGTGCGAGCGGGCCGGGGCCGACGTGACGGCCGTCGCCGACGTCATGGGGGCTGACCCCCGCATCGGCAGGGCGTTCCTCGACGCGGGCCTGGGCTGGGGAGGGTACTGCTTCCCGAAAGATCTCCAGGCTTTCGAGCGGCTGGCCGCCCAACTCGGGTACGACTTCCGCCTGCTTCGAGAGGTGGCGCGGATCAACGACCAGGCGGTGGAATCCGCGGTCGACAAGATCAAGGATGGACTCTGGAACCTCGAGGACAAGCGCATCGCGTTGCTCGGTCTGTCGTTCAAGCCCGGAACTGACGACGTGCGCTTCTCGCCGGCCCTGGCGCTGGCGCGCCGGCTACTCGACGAGGGAGCGAGGGTGGTCGGTTACGATCCTGAGGCTGGTCCGAACGCGAAATCCGAGCTTGCGGAGCTGGACCTCGCCTCGAACGCCTTCGACGCGATCGAGGGTGCGCACTGCATGGTCGTGTGCACCGAGTGGGACGAGTTCCGCTCGCTGGATGTCCAACATGCTAGGGAGCTCATGGCTCACCCGATCGTGGTTGATGCGCGCAACGTCTTCGACCCCGGCGAGATGAGGGCGATGGGCTTCGTCTATTACGGAATGGGTCGTGCCGTGGAGCGCGGGATCGTCTGACGTGCCGCGGGCAGTGGTGACCGGCGGAGCGGGATTCCTCGGCTCCCACCTCTGCGACCGGCTCCTGGCCGAGGGCTGGGCGGTCGCGTGCTTCGACTCACTCCTCACCGGCGACGCCGAGAACCTCGCCGGCGCGCTGTCTCATGAGCGCTTTCGGTTCGAGAGATACGACGTGACCTACTATATGTTCATCGACGGCGATGTCGATTGGGTCGTGCACTTCGCCTCGCCGGCTTCACCCAGCGACTATCTCGAGCACCCGATCCATACCCTGAAGGTCGGAGCACTCGGAACGCTGCGAGCGCTCGGGTTGGCGAAGGCCAAGGGCGCCGGCTTCATGCTGGCATCGACCTCCGAGGTCTACGGCGACCCGAAGGTCCATCCGCAACCAGAGAGCTACTGGGGCAACGTCAACCCCGTCGGTCCCCGCGGCGTGTACGACGAGGCGAAACGGTATGCCGAAGCGCTGGCAATGGCGTATCACCGGACCCACGGGATCCCGGTCAGGATCGCCCGGATCTTCAACACCTACGGGCCCCGGATGCGGCGCCGTGACGGCCGGGCCGTGCCTACGTTCATCGATCAGGCCCTGAACGGTGCACCCCTCACCGTCCATGGAGATGGGTCCCAGACTCGTTCGCTCTGCTTCATCGACGACATGGTCGAGGGCATCTGGCGTCTTCTCGGGTCCGACGCTGCGGCCGCTCCGGTGAACCTCGGCAACCCCGAGGAGGTGAAGGTCCTCGACCTCGCTCGGACGATCGCGAGCTTGGCCGGAAGCCGCTCAGAGGTCGTCTTCACAGAGCGCCCGACCGACGACCCGGAGGTCCGCTGTCCCGACATCTCACGGGCGGCCTCCCTCATCGGTTGGACCCCCAAGATCCCGCTTCGCGATGGCCTCCAGCGGACCATCGAGTGGGCCGCCACGGCGTGGCGGGATTGATGCCACGGGCGAACCGCCCCGGCCTATTGGAGGGCTCGCCGAGGAGCCCAGGACCGAGCGCTCGGTGCCTGGAGGCAGGCTCGAGCGTATTGGGGGCTCCCGGATCGCCAGCGCCTGGCTGAGGGCGAGCTCGCGGAGCGGCGCGAGCTGCGGCAGCGGGGTCTCAGGGCGGCGGGGGGTCAGGCGGTGGCGCGGGAGTCTCGACGGCCTCGTCGAGCACGATGACCTGCTCAGCCGGCTCGTTTGGCAGGATCGCGTCGAGCTCCAGCAGCGAGATCCGCATCCGGTCGCGGATGGCCCTGGCCTGGCTGAGGGTCAGCTCGCGAAGGGGGGCGAGCTGGGCCCGGACGCTCTCAGCCTCCCGCTCCGCGTCGCCGAGCAGCTGCGCGACCCGGGCGCGAGCCTGCCCCTCCTCTCTTTGGGCCTCCAGGCGCATGCGGGCGGCCTCGGTTCGCGCCTCGGCGACGATGCCCGTGGCTTCGAGCTCCGCCCGGCGACGAAGCCGTTCGACGTCGCCGTCGAACGCGCGAACGAGCTGGAGGAGGTGCTCGGAGAGGCCCTCGAAGGGATCGCGCGCGGCCGGCGGCTCGGGGACACGGCGGGCCTCCACCAGCTCCCGCCGGGTCTCCGCGAGCTGGATCAGCGCCTTCTCAAGGCGGGACTCGAGCTCCACCGCCCGCTCCTCGGCGCGGCCGAGATGCTCCAGGACCTGTTCCCGGTTGTAGCCCCGTCGCACCACGTCGAACGGAGCCCCCATGCGCCCGAGCTCGGTCGAGCGGGCGAGTTGGGGCTGCTCGTCGGCCATGTTCCCTCGTTTCGAGCGCGGACGGACCCGAGCCGCCGCTCGGGGGCAACGTACTCCGATCGAGCTAGCCCGGGTAGGTGCCGAAAGTCGGATTCTGCGGCAAACGGCCGAGCCGCTAGGGCGCGGTGAGCACCTCGTGGCCGTCCTCGGTGACCGCGATCGTGTGCTCGAAGTGCGCGGAGAGCGAGCCGTCCTCGGTCACGACCGTCCAGTCGTCGGCGAGCACCCGCGTCTCCCAGCCCCCCGCGTTCACCATCGGCTCGACGGCCACCACGAGGCCGGGCTTCAGCTTGATCCCGCGGCCCGGCTCGCCGTAGTTCGGGATCTGCGGGTCCTCGTGCATGTTGCGGCCGATCCCGTGCCCCACGTACTCGCGCACCACCGAGAACCCCGCTCCCTCGGCGACCTCCTGGACCACGGCGCCGATGTCCGAGAGCCGGCCGCCCGGGCGGATCTGCGAGATCGCCGCCTCGAGCGCGTCCTCGGTCACCCGCACCAGCTTCTCCGCCTCCGCCGAGGGCGGCTGCCCCACGATCACGGTCACCGCTGCGTCGCCGTGGAAGCCCTCCCAGATCGCGCCGAAGTCGAGCGACAGGAGGTCGCCCTCGGCAACGATGCGCGCGGACGAGGGGATCCCGTGCACGATCTCCTCGTTCAGCGAGGTGCAGATCGACCCCGGGAACCCGGCGCGCCCGTTCGAGCGCCCGTAGCCCTTGAACGATGGCGTGGCGCCCTGCTCGAGGATGTAGGCCTCGGCGACGGAGTCGAGCTCGGCCGTCGTGACGCCCGGCCGGACCTTCTTCACGACGCGATCGATCGTCCCGGCGACGATCCGTCCGGCCCGGCGCATCTTCTCCACCTCGTCCGCGGACTTGTAGATGATCACCCGTAGTCCTCCGTGAGGTCCGCGATGGCCTCGACGGTCCGGTCGGCGACGACCTCCTCGGGCGCCTCCGAGTCGATGTCGCGCAGCAGCCCGCGCTCCCAAAAGTACAGGACGAGGGGCTTGGTCTCGCGATGGTAGACCTCGAGCCGGCGCTGAATGGTCGCCTCGTCGTCGTCGCTCCTGCTGTGCAGGCCGTGACCGCACACGTCGCAGATCCCACTCACGCGCGGCGGCTTGAACTCGAGGTTGTAGCTGCGCTTGCAGTTCGGGCAGACGAGCCGAGCCATCAGCCGCTTCACGGCAACCTGATCCGTGATCTTGAAGTTCAGCACCGCGTGCAGCGGCCGCCCCGCCGCCGCCAGGGCCCGCTCGAGCGCCTGCGCCTGCGGCACGGTCCGCGGAAAGCCGTCGAGGATGAACCCTTCTCGGGCGTCGGGCTCTTCGAGACGGGCAAGGACCATCTTGGTTGTGATCTCGTCCGGGACGTACTCGCCCCGGTCGACGTAGTCCTTGGCCGCGAGCCCGAGCTGCGTCCGGTTCGCGATCTGGTCGCGGAAGATGTCTCCCGTCGAGATCCAGCTGAGCCCGTAGCGATCGACGAGCCGCTTGGCCTGCGTTCCCTTTCCCGCACCCGGAGGCCCGAGCAGGATGATCCGCATGGCGGCTAGCTCAGGAAGCCCTCGTAGTGACGCATGAGCAGCTGGGACTCGAGCTGCTTCATGGTCTCGAGCGCCACGCCGACGGTGATCAGCAGCGACGTCCCGCCGAACGGGAACTGCCGCACGGGCAGGAAGTAGGCGAAGAAGATCGCCGGCAGCAGCGCGATCGTGGCGAGGAAGATCGAGCCCGGCAGCGTGATCCGGTTGAGGACGAAGCTCAGGTAGTCGGCCGTCGGCGGGCCGGGCCGGATCCCGGGGACGAACCCGCCGTACTTGCGCAGGTTGTCCGCCGTGTCGACGGGGTTGAACGCGATCGCCGTGTAGAAGTACGCGAAGAAGATGATCAGCATGCCGTAGAACACCATGTACACGACGCTTCGTGTGTTGGTCACGTAGTTGTTGACGAAGTTCTGGAACCACTCCGCGTGGTACACGCTCGCGAGCAGCGTCGGGAAGTACAGGAGCGAGCTCGCGAAGATGATCGGGATGACGCCGGACTGGTTGATCTTGAGCGGGATGTAGGTGCTCCCGCCGGTGGTCATCCGGCGCCCCACGACGCGTTTGGCGTACTGCACGGGGATCCGTCGCTGTCCCTGCTCGATGAAGATGACCCCCACGATGATGGCAAGGCCGATCAGCAGGATCGTGATGAACTTGCCGGTGCCGCCCGAAAGCAGGATCGCGCGGCCCTCCTGGGGCAGCCGCGAGATCACGCTCGAGAAGATCAGGATCGACATCCCGTTGCCGATCCCACGCTGCGTGATGAGCTCGCCCATCCACATGATCATGGCCGTCCCGGCCGTCATCACGAGGACGATCAGCGCGATGTTCGGGGCCGTGAACGAGCCCGGCGGGAAGATGTCGACGCCGAGCCCGCTCGTCGAGCTCGAGTTGTGGAAGAGGAACACCAAGCCGGTCGACTGCAGCAGCGCCAGGACGACCGTGACGTAGCGGGTCCACTGGTTGATCTTCTTCGTGCCCTGCTCGCCCTGCTTCTGCCACTGCTCGAGCTTGGGGATCACGACCGTGAGCAGCTGCATGATGATCGAGGCCGTGATGTACGGCATGATGCCGAGCCCGAACACGGCCATCCGGGTGAGCGCGCCGCCCGAGAACAAGTCGATGAACGCGAGGAACCCGGTTTGCCCCTGCTGTTCGAGCGTGGTCTGCAGGATGTTGATGTCGACGACCGGCACCGGCACGTGCGAGCCGAGCCGGTAGATCGCGATGATGAACAGCGTGAAGAGGATCTTGTTCCGAAGATCCGGGACCTTGAACGAGTTGACGAAAGCGCGGAGCACGAGACCCCTATCCTACCCCTGGTCGCCGATCACCTCGGCCTTGCCCCCGGCCCGTTCGATCTTCGTGCGCGCGGCCTCGGAGAACGCGTGCGCCCGGACGGTCAGCGCCGACTCGATCTCGCCCCGCGCGAGGACCTTGACCGGCCTGCCCTTTCGGACCAGGCCGTGCTCGTACAGGGCGGCCGGATCCACCTCCCCCGTGCCGAACACCCTCGCGAGCGTCTCGACGTTCACGACGGCGTACTCGACCCGGTTGGGGTTCTTGAAACCCTTCAGCTTCGGCACCCGGCGCTGGAGCGGCATCTGGCCGCCCTCGAATCCCGGCTTCGGGTTGTGCTTGGCGAGGTAGCCCTTGGTCCCGCGGCCGGCCGTCTTGCCGCCGGCGCCGGCGCGCCCGCGCCCGACGCGCTTGCGGTCGCGCTTGGCGCCCTCGGCGGGCTTCAGGTGATGGAGCTTCAACTCGGCTCCTTCCGCGTCCGGCTCGGACGCTTCGCGTCCTGCTCGGACTCGATCTCCTCCACCTTCACGAGGTGGCGGACCTTCGCGATCATGCCACGGATCTCCGGCCGGTCTTCCTTGTCGACCGAGTCGTTGATCCGGTGTAGCCCGAGCCGGCGAACCGTGGCTTTCTGATCTCGGGGGCGGTCGATGACGCTGCGGACCTGCGTGACGCGGAGCGTGGTCATCGCCGGCCGCCTCGAGGGCCGCCGGGCGCCTGCGAGTGCGGGGAGGCCTCGGCCTGATCGCCGTAGACCTCCTCGAGCTTGGCCGCGCGCGTCGCCTGCAGCCGCTCCTGGGCCGCGTTGACCGCCTCGAGCATCGGCCGCGGGGCCACCTGGTACGCCTCGCGACCGCGCAGGCGCGCGACCTCCTCGGGCCGCTTCAGGCTCTTCAGCCCGGACATCGCGGCCTTGACGATGTTGATGGCGTTGGACGATCCGAGCGACTTCGACAGGATGTCCTTGATGCCGGCGCACTCGACGAGGGCGCGCACCGCGCCGCCGGCGATCACGCCCGTCCCCGGCGCCGCCGGCTTGAGCAGCACCACGCCGGCGCCGTCCTCGCCCGTCACCTGATGGGGGATCGTGGTGCCCATCATCGGCACCTCGAACATCTTCCGCTTGGCCTCCTCGACGCCCTTTTGGATCGCGGCCGGGACCTCCTTGGCCTTGCCGTACCCGAGGCCGACGCGCCCCGCCCCGTCGCCGACGACGACGAGCGCGGCGAACGAGAAGCGCCGGCCGCCCTTCACGACCTTGGCCACCCGGTTGATCGAGATGACCCGCTCCTCGTAGATGCTCTTCTCGCCCTGCGTGTCGTATCGACGCATCAGATCTGCAGTCCCTTCTCCCTCGCGCCCTCGGCGAGCGCGGCCACGCGCCCGTGGAAGAGCCGGCCGCCGCGATCGAACACCACGCGCTCGACCCCGGCGGCCTTCGCGCGCTCGGCGATGAGCTCGCCCACCGCCTTGGCGGCGTCGGTCTTGCCGTCCCCGCCCGCCTTCACCTCGCGGTCCGAGGCCGCCGCGAGGGTCCGGGCGGCGTCATCGTCGATGAGCTGGGCGTAGATGTGGCGGTTGGACCGGTAGACCGCCAGCCGCGGACGCTCGGCGGTGCCGGCGATCTTGCGACGCACCCGCGCATGGCGGCGCGTGCGCGCCTCGCGCTTGGTCCGGGTCCCGCTCATGCCGCACCGGTCTTCGCGGCCTTGCCGGCCTTCTTGCGGACGTGCTCGTTCTCATACCGGATGCCCTTGCCCTTGTACGGCTCGGGCTTGCGGATCTTGCGGATGTTCGCCGCGACCTCACCGACCTGCTGCTTGTCGTTGCCGCGCACCACGATCGACGTGGGGGTTGGCGTCTCGAACTCGATGCCCTGCGGCGCAGGCACCACGACGGGATGCGAGTAGCCGACCTGGACCTCCAGGTCGCTGCCCTTCATCGCCGCGCGGTAGCCGACGCCGACGATGGCCAGCCGCTTCTCGTAGCCCTTCGTGACGCCCTCGACCATGTTCGCGATCAGCGTGCGCGTGAGGCCGTGGAGGCTGCGATGGAAGCCCTCGTCGCTCGGCCGCTCGACCCGCAGGGCGGCGTCCTCGCGCAGGACGCGCATCTCGGGGTGCACGCGCTGGGTGAGGGTGCCGCGCGGCCCCTTCACGGTCACCACCGCGTCGTCGCCGATCTCGACGTCGACGCCGCCCGGGATCTCGATGGGTTGTCTTCCGATCCTGCTCATCCGCTCGTTCCTCTACCGGTCACCACACGTAGGCCAAGACCTCGCCGCCGATCCCTTTGCGGGAGGCGTCGCGGTCCGTCATCACACCCTGCGACGTCGACACGATCGCGATGCCGAGCCCGCCGAGCACGCGCGGCAGCTCGTCGTGGCCGACGTACATTCGCCGCCCCGGCTTGCTCACGCGCTGCAGGCCGGTGATCGCGCGCTCGCGCTTGGGGCTGTACTTCAGCGTCACGCGGACGACGCGTTCGATGCCCTCGCCTTCGTCGGCCTGGGAGGCGATGAAGCCCTCCTTCTCCAGGATCCTCAGGATCGCCGAGTTCATCTTCGAGGCCGGCACGAGCAGGTCGTCCTTGAACGCGATGTTCGCGTTGCGGATGCGCGTGAGCAGATCGCCGATCGGATCCGTGACGTGGGTCGCGAGCTTCACCATGACGCCTTCGTCACCCCCGGCAGCTCACCCGCGTGCGCGAGCTCGCGGAAGCAGATGCGGCAGAGCAGGAACTTGCGGTACACCGCGCGGGAGCGCCCGCAGCGCGCGCAGCGCGTGTACTCGCGCACCTTGAACTTGCCCTGTCGCTGCTGCTTGTTGATCAGCGTCTTCTTCGCCATCGATTCCTTCTCCTCCGGGGGCCCTCACTCGCCTCCGGCTCATTTCCTGGCCCCGCGCCTCCGGCTCCGTCAGGACGCGGCCGCCGTCACGACCGGGATCCCCTCGAACGGGAACCCCAGCGCCACGAGCAGCGCCCTGCCCTCCTCGTCGTTTCTCGCGGTCGTCACGACCGTGATGTCCATCCCTCGGACCTTGACCACCTTGTCGTAGTCGATCTCCGGGAAGATCAGCTGCTCGGTCAGCCCGAGCGTGTAGTTGCCGTGGCCGTCGAACGCCGCAGGGTTCAGCCCGCGGAAGTCCCGGATCCGGGGGATCGCGATCGCAACCAGCCGATCGATGAACTCCCACATCCGGTCGCCCCTCAGGGTGACCTTGGCGCCGATCTGCATCCCCTCGCGCAGCTTGAAGCCCGCGATCGACTTGCGGGCCTTGGTAATCACCGGCTTCTGCCCGGTGATCGTCGCGAGGTCGAGGACCGCGGCCTCCAGCATACGACCGTCCTTGAGCGAGTCGCCCACGCCCATGTTCAGGACGACGCGGTCGAGCCGCGGGACCTGCATCGGGTTCGCCAGGCCGAGCTCGTCCTGGAGCTTCGCCACGATCTGCTCGCGAAAGCGCACCTTCAGCCGGGGCACGTACTGATCGCTCACAGGTCCTCACCGCACTTGCGGCAGATTCGGACCTTCGTGCCGTCGCGCTCGACCCGCTGGCCGACGCGGGTCGGCCGATTGCAGCTCCGGCACACGATCTGGACGTTGGAGATGTCGATCGGCATCTCGGTGTCGATGATGCCGCCCTGCTGAAGCTGCGAGCCGCTCGCCGAGCGCTTGCCGCTCGTCCGCTGGTGCTTCTTCGCCATGGCGGCGCCCTCGACGAGGACGCGGCCCTCGCGCGGGAGCACGCGGATCACGCGGCCGGTGTGGCCGCGGCTCTTGCCGCTCATCACCTGGACGTTGTCGTCCTTCTTGATGTTCACGCCCGGCATCTAGAGCACCTCCGGGGCGAGCGAGATGATCTTCATGAATCGCTTCTCCCGCAGCTCGCGCGCGACCGGGCCGAAGATTCGGGTGCCGCGCGGGTTCCGCTGCTCGTTGATGAGCACGACCGCGTTGTCGTCGAACTTGATGTAGGAGCCGTCGGGACGGCGGCGCTCCTTGGCGGTGCGAACCACGACCGCCCGCACTACCTCACCCTTCTTCACGCCGCCGCCGGGGAGGGCGTCCTTGACGGAGCCGACGATCACGTCGCCGACCCGCGCGTACCGCTTGTGACTGCCGCCGAGCACGCGGATGCACAGGACCTCCTTGGCCCCCGTGTTGTCCGCGACCTTGCAGCGAGTCTCCTGCTGGATCACCGATTCCCCTTACTTGGCCCGCTCGACGATCTCGACGACGCGCCAGCGCTTCGTCTTCGAAAGCGGACGGGTCTCCATCACGCGCACCGTGTCCCCCACGTGCGCCTCGTTGTTCTCGTCGTGCGCGGCGAGCTTGTTCGAGCGCGCGACGGTCTTGCGGTACAAGGGATGCCGGACCTTGCGATCGATCCGGATCAGCACGGTCTTGTCCATCTTGTCGGACACGACCACGCCCACCCGGACCTTCCGCCGGCCTCGCTCCGTCGTCGACGTCTGGCCCTGCTCGCTCACTCGCCCTCCTGCCCTTCCACTGGCTTCGCGCTCCTGCGGAGCCGGCGACGCCTAGTGCTCGTCTCCTCGGAAGCCGCCGGAGTCTCGGAAGCCTCGTCCTCCTCCTCGGCCACCGCGTCCGTGCCCGCAGCGACGGGTGCCGGAGCGCGGCGGGGCTCGGGCTGCGCATGGCGCTCGGCCTCGAGCGCCTCGAACTTCGCCTCGAGCTCGCGCTCTCGCAGGATCGTGAGGATCCGCGCGACGTCGTGGCGGACGTCCTTGATGCGCATCGGGTTGTCGAGCTGGCCGGTCGCGAGCTGGAAGCGCAGGTTGAACAGCTCCTCCTTGGAGGACTCGAGCCGCTCGATCAGGTCCTCGTCGCCGAGGTCCCGGAGCTCGACCACCTTCGCCACTACTCACCACCTCCCGCTCGGGTGATGAACTTCGACTTGATCGGAAGCTTGTGGGCCGCCCTGCTCATCGCCTCCCGCGCGAGCCCTTCGGGCACCCCCGAGAGCTCGAACATGACCCGACCCGGCTTCACGACCGCGACCCACCCCTCGGGATTGCCCTTGCCCGAGCCCATGCGGGTCTCGGCCGGCTTCTTCGTGTAGGGCTTGTCGGGGAAGATGTTGATCCACACCTTCCCGCCCCGCCGGATGTGGCGGGTGATCGCCACGCGCGCCGACTCGATCTGGCGGTTCGTGATCCACGCCGCCTCGAGCGCGACCAGGCCAAAGTCGCCGTAATGGACCTCGGTGCCACCCTTGGCCCGGCCACGTCGCCGGCCTCGGTGCACCTTGCGGTGCTTGACCTTCTTCGGGGCGAGCATCAGGCCTGCGCCTCCCCATCGTCGCCCTGCGAACCCTCGGCGGCAGGCCCCGCCGGCTCCGCCTCGAGTGCCGCATCCCCGCTCGGCACGGCCTCCGTCGTCGGCGCGTCGGCGCTCGGCGCGGGCGCCGTCGTCGGCGCGTCGCGCGGCAGCCGAACCCTCCGCCTCGACCGGCGCCGTCTCCGACTCGGCCTCCGCCGGCTGCTCGGCGGCCGTCTCGGCCGTCTCAGCCGTCACGGGCTCGGGCTCCTCGACCTCCGCGGCCTCGCGCTCGTCGGTGATCAACGCGCCGGTCGAGGCCCCGCCGCCGCTCGAGACCTGCGCGAGCGCGCGGGCGCGCAGCCGTTCGGTCTCCTGCTCCGCCTGCGGGATCTCGTCGCCGTGGTAGACCCACACCTTCACGCCGATCTGGCCGAACGTGGTCTTTGCCTCGGCCGTCCCGAAGTCGATCTTCGCCCGGAGCGTGTGCAGCGGCACCCGGCCCTCGCGGTACCACTCGCGCCGCGACATCTCCGTGCCGCCGAGACGACCCCCGCACTGCACGCGCACGCCGAGCGCCCCCGAGCGCATCGCGGTCTGGACGGCGCGCCGCATGGCCCGGCGGAAGCTGACCCGGCCGGCGAGCTGCTCGGACACCCCCTGCGCAAGGAGCGTGGCGTCGGTCTCGGGGCGCGCCTCGGAGGCGGCCGAGTTCATGTCCTCGACCTTCACGTCGACGCGCTTCTTCGTGACGCGCTCGATGTCCTTTCGGATCCGGTCGACCTCCGCGCCCTTGCGCCCGATGACGATGCCGGGGCGGGCCGTGCGGATGTAGACCCAGATCTGGTCGCCCTTGCGCTCGATGTCGATGCTCGAGATGCCCGCGCGCGAGAGCCGGGAGCGGATGTGCTTGCGCACCCAGACGTCCTCGTGCAGCTGGGACGCGTAGTCCCGGCTCGCGTACCAGTTGGACTTCCAGGGGTAGATGACCCCCAGGCGGAACCCGTACGGATTGACCTTGTGACCCACTACTCGTCCTCTCCGAGCGACCGAACGACCAGCGTGATATGCGACGTGCGCTTGAACACCTTCGTGGCACGGCCGTAGGCGCGAGGCCGCCAGCGCTTCAGCGTCGGGCCCTCGTCCACCCAGGCCCGCTCCACGACCAGGTTCTGCGGCGCCACCCCCGGCTGCTGCTCCGCGTTGGCCACGGCGGAGTTCAGCGCCTTCTCGACGGTCTTCGCCGCGCCGAGCGGCGAGAACCGCAGGATCCGGCGCGCCTCGTCGACCTGCCGGCCGCGGATGAGCTCGATCGCCCGCCGCGCCTTCTGGGGCGCGATCCGGACGTACCGAACGGTGGCCTTGGCTTCCATATGCTCCCTGACTCTCCCGACTACCTCGCCGTGCTCGAGCGCTCCGACCGCGCGTGCGAGCGGAACGTCCGGGTCGGCGCGAACTCGCCGAGCTTGTGCCCGACCATCGACTCCGAGATGTACACGGGGACGTGCTTGCGACCGTCGTGGACCGCGATCGTGTGGCCGACCATCTCGGGGACGATCGTCGAGCGCCGCGACCAGGTCCGGATGACCTTCTTGTCGCCCCGGCGGTTCATCTCGACGACCTTGACCATGAGGTGCTCGTCGACGAACGGTCCCTTCTTGATGCTTCGCGGCATCAGCCACGCCCCTTCCCGCGGCGTCGGACGATGAGCTTGTTCGACGCCTTGTTCTTGTTCCTCGTGCGACCTTCCTTCTTGCCCCACGGGCTCGTGGGGTGACGGCCGCCCGAGCTCTTGCCCTCGCCGCCGCCGAGCGGGTGGTCGACGGGGTTCATCGCCACGCCCCGCACCGACGGCCGCTTGCGCTTCCAGCGGTTCCGGCCCGCCTTGCCGAGCTGGACGAGCTCGTGCTCCGCGTTGCCGACCTCGCCGACCGTTGCCTTGCAGGCCGCCAGCACCAGGCGCATCTCCCCCGAGGGCAGCCGCAGGGTCGCGTACCGGCCCTCCTTGGCCATCACCTGGATCCGCGCGCCCGCCGAACGCGCCATGCGCGCCCCCGCGCCCGGCTGCAGCTCGACGGCGTGGACCGTCGTGCCGACCGGGATGTTGCGAAGCGGCAGCGCGTTACCCGGGCGGATGTCGGCGCCCTCGCCCGACAGGAGCCGGTCGCCGACGGCCAGGCCGCCCGGGGCGAGGATGTACCGCTTCTCCCCGTCGGCGTAGTGCAGGAGCGCGATGCGCGCCGTCCGGTTCGGGTCGTACTCGATGTGCGCCACCCGGGCCGGCACGCCATCCTTGTTGCGCTTGAAGTCGATCCGGCGGTAGCGGCGCTTGCTGCCGCCACCCTGATGCCGAGTCGTGATCCGGCCGGCGGAGTTGCGCCCGGCGCGATTGCGCCCCTTCTCGAGCAGGGACTTCTCGGGCGTCGCGCGCGTGACCTCGTCGAAGGACGACACGCTGGCGCCGCGGCGTCCCGGCGTCGTCGGCTTGTACTTGCGAACGGCCATGTCCCTACTTCCCGGTCTCGAAGATCTCGATCGCGTCGCCCGCGGCGAGCGTGACGATCGCGCGCTTCTCGTCGGGGCGCTTGCCCTTGGTGTAGCGGCGGCGCTTCACCTTCCCCTTGCGGTTCAGGGTGCGCACGGAGGTCACCTGGACGTTCCAGATCTTCTGGATCGCCTCCTTGATCTCCGTTTTGTTCGCGCGCTTGTCGACGAGGAACGTGTACGTGTTCAGGTCGAGCCCGGCGTACGACTTCTCGCTCACGACCGGGCGCACGATCACGTCGCGGGCCGTCTTCACGAGTCCTCACCGTCCTCGTCGGTCTCGGCCTCGTCGGTCTCGGCCTCGTCGGTCTCGGCCTCGTCGGCGACCGCGGCCTTCGGCTTGGTCGCGACCTCACGCTTCGGCGCCGCCTCGGCCGCCGGAACACCCTCGAGCGCGTCGAGCGCGGCCTGCGTGAGCACGACCGTGTCCGCCGCGATCACCTCGTAGACGCCGAGTCCCTTCGCGTAGGCGATCCGCACGCCCACGAGGTTGCGGAAGCTCTTCTCCACGGCCCCCGTCTCGCTCGGCTCGGGGAGCACCAGGAGCACCTTCCCGCCCGCCTCGAGGGCCTCGAGCACCTCGGCCGCCCGCGCCGTCTTCGGCTCGTCGAACGACAGGTCCTCGAGCAGCATGAGCTTGTCGCTCTGCAGGGCGTCGGTCAGGGCCGAGCGCAGCGCGCCCTTCCGCATCTTCTTGTTGACGCGGAGGTCGTGATCGCGCGGGTGGGGCCCGTGCACGACACCGCCGCCCGTCCACTGCGGGGCGCGGTTTGACCCCTGCCGGGCGCGGCCGGTGCCCTTCTGGCGCCAGGGCTTCCTGCCTCCGCCGGAGACGTCGCCGCGCGTCTTCGTGGAGTGTGTTCCTCGCCGCAGTGAGGCCCTGCCGGCGACGACCACCTGATGCATGAGCGGCACGCTCACCGTGGCGTCGAACACCTCCGCGGAGAGGGCGCGGCTGCCGACCTTCTTGCCGGCGGTGGAAAGGACGTCGACCTTGAGCATCAGTGGCCGCCCTTCACAGGTGCCTTCACGGCCGAACGAACCATGACGAGCCCGCCGTCGGGACCGGGGACTGCGCCCTTCAGGAGGAGCAGGTTGCGTTCCGGATCGGTCCGCACGACCTCGAGGTTCAGCACGGTCACGCGCTCGTTGCCCATCTGACCGGCCATCCGCATTCCCTTGAAGACCCGCGAGGGCGTGGCGCAGGCGCCGATCGCGCCCGGCGAGCGGTGCTTGCGCTCGGTGCCGTGGCTTCCGGACAGGCCGCTGAAGCCGTGACGCTTCATCACGCCGGCGAACCCTTTGCCCTTGGACACGCCGACGACGTCGGCTCGCTCGCCCGCGGTGAACAGGTCGGCCCTGAGCTCCTGGCCGGGCTGGTACCGATCGGCGTCGTCCGTGCGGATCTCGACGACGTAGCGGCCCGGGTCGGCCCCCGCCTTGTCGAAGTGGCCACGCATCGGCTTGGTGACGGACGCGGGACGCGCCTGCCCGAACGCGAGCTGCACGGCGCGATACCCGTCCTTGGCCTCGGTCTTGACCTGCGCGACGACGCACGGCCCCGCCTGGATGACGGTGACCGGCACGGCGCGCGTGTCGTCGAAGATCTGGGTCATGCCCAGCTTCGTCCCGAGGATCCCCTTGATCGATGCCATCTCGTCCTTCTCGCGCCCCTACAGCTTGATCTCGATGTCGACCCCGGCCGACAGGTTCAGGCGCTGGAGCTCCTGGACCGTCTTGGAGGTCGCGTCGACGATGTCGATGAGTCGCTTGTGCGTGAGCATCTGGAAGTGCTCGCGGCTGTCCTTGTACTTGTGCGGCGAGCGGATGACCGTGTAGACGGACCGCTCCGTGGGAAGCGGAACCGGCCCCACGACTTTGGCCCCGGTGCGGGTCACGTGCTCGACGATCTCGCGAGCGGCCACGTCCAGCATCCGGTGGTCGTAGGCGCGGAGCTTGATTCGGATCCTCGGTCCCGCCACGTCCCCTCGTCCCTTCCTCGTCGCCCGCGCTACTTGATGATGTTCGTGACCCGGCCGGCCCCCACGGTGCGGCCGCCCTCGCGAATCGCGAAGCGCAGCCCCTCCTCCATGGCGATCGGCGCGATCAGGTTGACGGTCATCTCGACGTTGTCGCCGGGCATGACCATCTCGACGCCCTCGGGCAGGTTCGCCGAGCCGGTGACGTCCGTCGTGCGGAAGTAGAACTGCGGGCGGTAGCCGTTGAAGAAGGGCGTGTGACGGCCGCCCTCCTCCTTGCTCAGCACGTAGACCTGCGCGTGGAAGTCGGTATGCGGGGTGATCGTCCCCGGCTTGGCCAGCACCTGGCCGCGCTCGACCTGATCCTTGTCGATGCCCCGCAGCAGCACGCCGACGTTGTCCCCGGCCTGGACCTCGTCGAGCAGCTTGCGGAACATCTCGAGGTCGGTCGCGACCGTCTTCTTCGTGTCGTGGATGCCCACGATCTCCACCTCGGACATCTTCGTGAGCGAGCCGCGCTCGACGCGCCCGGTCACGACCGTGCCGCGGCCGGTGATCGAGAAGACGTCCTCGATGCTCATGAGGAACGGCTTGTCGACGTCGCGAACGGGCTCGGGGATGTACGTGTCGCAGGCGTTCAGCAGCTCCTCGATCTTGGCGATCCAGGCCGCATCGCCCTCGAGCGCCTTCAGCGCCGAGACCTGGATGACGGGAACGTCGTCGCCGGGGAACTCGTAGCTCGACAGGAGCTCGCGCACCTCGAGCTCGACCAGGTCCAAGAGCTCGGGGTCGTCCACCATGTCGCACTTGTTGAGCGCGACCACGATGTAGGGGACGCCGACCTGGCGGGCGAGCAGCACGTGCTCACGCGTCTGCGGCATCGGCCCGTCCGCGGCGCTCACCACCAGGATGGCGCCGTCCATCTGCGCCGCCCCGGTGATCATGTTCTTGATGTAGTCGGCGTGACCCGGGCAGTCGACGTGCGCGTAGTGACGCGCCTCCGTCTGGTACTCGACGTGGGCGATGGCGATCGTGATGCCGCGCTCGCGCTCTTCCGGCGCCTTGTCGATCTGGTCGAAGGGGGTGAAGTCGGCGAGGCCCTTCTCGGCTTGGACCTTCGTGATCGCGGCCGTAAGCGTGGTCTTGCCGTGGTCGATGTGGCCGATCGTCCCGATGTTCACGTGCGGCTTGTTCCGCTCGAACTTCTGCTTGCCCATCTGCTCCCTCTCCCTCCGACCTACTCGCCCCGCACCCTGGCCACGATCTCCTTGGAGATGTTGGCGGGCACCTCGGCGTACGCCTGCAGCTGCATCGGGGTGTGCGCGGCTCGCCCCTGCGTCCGTGAGCGCAGATCCGTGGCGTAGCCGAACAGCTCCGCCAGGGGAACGAGCACGCGGATCGCCTTCTGACCGCTCCGGTCGTCGATCCGCTCGATGCGCCCGCGACGCGCCGTCACGTCGCCCATCACGTCGCCCATGAAGTCCTCGGGCGTGACCACCTCGAACTCCATGACGGGCTCGAGCAGCACCGGGTCCGCCTTGCGGGCGGCGTCCTTGAGCCCCATCGAGCCGGCGATCTTGAACGCCATCTCGCTGGAATCGACCTCGTGGAAGGACCCGTCGACCAGCGTCGCCCGCACGTCGACGAGCGGGTAGCCGGCGAGCACGCCGGACTCCATCGCCTCCTGGATCCCCTGGTCCACCGAGGGGATGTACTCGCGGGGGATGGCACCGCCGGTGATCTTGTTGATGAACTCGTACCCGCCGCCCTGCCCGGTCGGCTCGAGGTCGATCGACACGTCGGCGAACTGCCCCCGCCCGCCGGTCTGCCGAACGAACCGCGTCCGGACCTTGTGCACGGGCTTGCGGATCGTCTCGCGGTACGCGACCTGCGGCTTGCCGACGTTGGCGTCCACGCCGAACTCCCGTCGGAGGCGGTCCACGATGATGTCGAGATGGAGCTCGCCCATGCCGGAGATGACCGTCTGCCCGGTCTCGTCGTCGTACTTCACGACGAAGGTCGGGTCCTCGTCCGCGAGCTTGCCGAGCCCGGTCCCGAGCTTGTCCTGGTCGGCCTTCGTCTTCGGCTCGACGGCGACGGAGATCACCGGCGTCGGGAAGCTGATCGACTCGAGGATGATCGGGTTGGCGGGATCGGCGAGCGTGTCGCCCGTGATCGAGTGCTTGAGCCCGACCAGGGCCACGATGTCGCCGGTGAACGCGGCCTCCATGTCCTCGCGGTGGTTGGCGTGCATCTGGAGGATGCGGCCGACGCGCTCCTTGCGGTCCTTCGTCGTGTTCTCGACGTGCGATCCGGCGCGCAGGACGCCCGAGTACACCCGCACGTAGGTGAGCCGGCCGACGTACGAGTCGCTCATGATCTTGAAGACGAGGCCGCTGAAGGGCTCGCTGTCGTCCGCGCGGCGCTCGGCGTGCTCCCCGTTCGGGAGGTGCCCCTCGACCGGCAGGACGTCGATCGGTGCCGGCAGGAACGCCACGATCGCGTCGAGCAGCGGCTGGATCGCCCGGTTCTTGAACGCCGAGCCGCAAAGGACCGGCACGCCCTCACCCGCGAGCGTCGCCCGGCGGATCGCCCGGCGGAGCTCGTCGACCGTGGGCTCCTCCTCGTGCACGAACTTCTCCATCAGCGACTCGTCGTGGTCGGCGAGCTTCTCGAAGAGGTCGCGATGGGCGCGCGAGGCGGCCTCACGGAGATCGGCGGGGATCTCCGTGGTCTCCCAATCCTCCCCCATCTCCGAGACCCAATGCAGGGCCTTCATCTCGATGAGGTCGATGACGCCCTGGAAGGCGGACTCGGTGCCCCACGGGAGCTGCAGCACCAGCGGCTCGGCGTGCAGCCGGTCGACCATCATCTCCACGGTGCGTCCAAAATCGGCGCCCGTGCGGTCCATCTTGTTCACGAAGCAGATGCGCGGAACGCCGTACCGGTCGGCCTGGCGCCAGACGGTCTCGGTCTGGGGCTCGACCCCGGCCACGGCGTCGAACACCGCGATCGCCCCGTCGAGCACGCGCAACGACCGCTCGACCTCGACCGTGAAGTCCACGTGGCCGGGCGTGTCGATGATGTTGATCCAGTGGTCCTTCCACACGCAGGTCGTCGCCGCCGACGTGATCGTGATGCCGCGCTCGCGCTCCTGGACCATCCAGTCCATCTGCGCGGTGCCCTCGTGGACCTCGCCGATCTTGTAGGCCTTGCCGGTGTAGTAGAGGATCCGCTCGGTCGTGGTCGTCTTGCCCGCGTCGATGTGGGCCATGATCCCGATGTTCCGGGTCCGGGCCAGCGGGTACTCGCGGATGACCAGGCCCTTGCCGGGCCGGCGAGGCTCCTCGGGTTTCTCGGCCGTTGCCACGTTCACCTTCTCCGCGGGGACCGCCATGCTCAGCGACCCCCCTCGTCGCGGGGGCTACGCTCGCTCGCTTCCGCTCGCTCGCTCCATGAGCCCCCGCACCCCTGCTCACGAAACGCCGGGCCCGAGGGCCCGGCCACGAAGTGCTCGTCGATCACCATCGGTAGTGCGCGAACGCCTTGTTCGCCTCCGCCATCTTGTGCATGTCCTCGCGGCGCTTCACGGAGATGCCCTGGCCGTTGGAGGCGTCCATGATCTCGCCCACCAGCCGCTCGGGCATCGAGTGTTCCTTGCGCGCGCGAGAGTTGTTCACGAGCCAGCGCAGCGCGAGCGTCGTTCCACGCGAGGGCCGAACCTCGACGGGCACCTGGTAGTTGGCGCCGCCCACGCGCCGCGAGCGGACCTCGAGCAGCGGTCGCACGTTCTCGACCGCCTTCTTGAGCGTGATGACCGGATCGTTCGCCGTCCGCTCGCTGATGACCTCGAGCGCCTTGTAGACCTGTCGCTCGGCCAGCGTCTTCTTGCCGTCCAGGAGCACCTTGTTGATCAGCTGGGTGACGAGGACGTTCTGGTAAACGGGGTCGGGCTGGATCTCGCGACGTACGGCAGGGCCCTTGCGCGGCATCGCTACTCGCCGCCCTTCTTGGCGCCGTACCGGGATCGGGCCTTCTTGCGGTCCTTGACGCCGGCGGTGTCGAGCGTGCCGCGAATGATCTTGTAGCGCACGCCCGGGAGGTCGCGAACGCGGCCGGCGCGCACGAGCACGATCGAGTGCTCCTGCAGGTTGTGGCCGACGCCGGGGATGTACGCCGTGACCTCGATCTGCGAGGTGAGGCGGACGCGGGCGACCTTGCGGAGCGCCGAGTTCGGCTTCTTGGGGGTCGTCGTGTAAACGCGCGTGCAGACGCCCCGCCGCTGCGGGGAGCCCTTCAAGGCCGGGGCCTTCGTCTTTTCCTTCGGCCGCTTGCGGCCGTTCCGGACGAGTTGCTGAATCGTGGGCATGGGCCTCTCGTCTGCACTCTCGACTTGTCAACCGAACCGGTGGCCCGACATCAATGAAGCCGGACCGCGGGCCCGGCTTCCAGGCGGAACAACTCTGGGCGCAGGTTGACCCTCGGACGTCCCCCTGGAAGCGTGCTGTGATGCCGGGCCCGCCCGCCGAGCCCGACGCGACAGATGAGGCTACTAGGCACGAAGCGTGCGTGTCAACGAAGCCTCGGTCTGGCCGCTGCTAGGGTCCCGCCCGTGCTCGATCTCGGCCTCTTGCTGAACGCCGCCGAGGAGGCGGCGCGCGCGGGCGGCCGGGTCGTGCTCGAGGGAGCCGGCCGCGCCGTCGCCGAGCGCAAGGGGGCCGGCGACTACGTCACCGCGGTGGACCGGGCGAGCGAGGCGGCGATCCGGGAGGTGCTCGCTCGCGCAACCCCGGGGACGCCGGTCGTCGGGGAGGAGACCGGCGGCGTGCCCGGGGAGCAATGGTGGGTCGTCGACCCGCTCGACGGCACCACGAACTTCCTCCACCGGTTCCCCGCGGTCGGCGTGTCGATCGCGCTCGTCGAGGACGGGCGGCCGGTCATCGGCGTGGTCCACGCGCCGTTCCTTCGCGAGACGTACCTGGGCTCGCGGGGGGGCGGCGCGCGACGGATGGGCGACGACGGTGACTCGGAGCCCCTGGCCGTTTCCGATCGCCCCGTCGAGCGAGCGGTGGTGGGTACGGGCTTCCCCTTCCGACGCAAGGACCTGCTCCCCACCTACCTGGACGCCCAGCGCCGCGCGCTCGAGCTCTTCGAGGACCTGCGGCGGCCCGGCGCGGCCGCGCTCGACCTCGCCTGGGTGGCGGCGGGGGTCTTCGAGGGCTTCTTCGAGCTGGCCCTGCACCCGTGGGACGTGGCCGCCGGCGCCCTGCTGATCGAGGAGGCCGGCGGGGTGGTGTCCGATTGGACGGGCGGGCCGGACTACCTCGCCGGGGACATCCTCGCCGGCGCTCCCTCGGTGCACGCGGCGCTTCTCGAGATCGCCCGGCGGTGAGGCCGCGCGGCGGCGACGGCCTCCGCCGGTGGGCCGAGGAACTCTACGGCCGGCACGGCGGGGCGATCTGCGAGCTCCTCGGCGTGGCGACGGTGCCCGAGGTCCGGATCGAGGTGGCCGCGGGCGGCCCGTGGGCGGCGTGGACGAACGGCCGAACCGTGACGCTCAACGCCCGATGGTTTCGCGAGCACCCGGACGACACCGGCGGCTGCCTGCACGAGTTCGCCCACGCGATCATGCGGGCAGCCGCCCGCGAGCAGGACGGCTGGCTGATCGAGGGGATCGCCGACTACGTCCGCGACGTGCTCGGGTTCGACGCTCCCTGGACCTTCGCGCACCACGAGCCCGGCGCGGCGCGGGCCGGCTACCAGACCACCGCCCACTTCCTGCTGTGGCTCGAGGGCCGAGCCCCGGGGTCGGTGCCCGAGATCGCCCGCCGGCTGAGCGAGGGCCGGTTCGAGGACTCGGCGTTCCTCGAGGTCGCCGGTGCCCCGCTCGGCGTGCTCGTC
The DNA here is from genome assembly GCA_963716935.1 of uncultured Actinomycetes bacterium. Taxonomy (GTDB): domain Bacteria; phylum Actinomycetota; class UBA4738; order UBA4738; family HRBIN12; genus CALGFI01. Next base: position 93,029 of record CAVQUN010000005.1, read on the forward strand.
GAGGTCTACGAGGTGGAGCAGGCCGGAGGCTGACCGGTCGTCAGAACGACGACGGCGCCGGGCGGCCATCGGCCGCCCGGCCCCGTGCTGCCGTGTCGCGGGAGCCCTACTCCTCGGGCGCGTACGAGCCGCCGAGCATGCGCTCGGCCTCTTCCCGAGTGATGCCGGCCAGCACCGGCTCGCCGGCCTCGCCGGTCTCGACCGCCGCCTCGGCGAGCTCGCGCTGGCGGGCGAGCCAGTACTCGGGGATCGCCTCGGGCTTGACCCGTGGGACGACGTTCCGATACCGGCCCATGCCCGTGCCCGCGGGGATGAGCTTGCCGATGATGACGTTCTCCTTCAGCCCCAGGAGGCTGTCGGACTTGCCTGCGATCGCCGCCTCGGTCAGCACGCGGGTCGTCTCCTGGAAGGAGGCGGCCGAGAGCCACGAGTCGGTCGCGAGGGAGGCCTTCGTGATCCCGAGGAGCTGCGGGCGGGCCGTCGCCGGCTGACCGCCGTTCTCGACGGTCTCCCGGTTCTGCGCCTCGAAGCGCCGGCGGTCGACGAGGTCGCCCGGCAGGAACTCCGAGTCGCCCGGCTCGATGATCTGCACCTTGCGCAGCATCTGTCGAACGATCAGCTCGATGTGCTTGTCGTGGATCGTCACGCCCTGGCTCCGGTAGACCTGCTGGACCTCCTCGACCAGGTGGTGCTGGAGCGCCTGAACGCCCTCGATGCGGAGCTTCTCGTGCGGGTTGACGGACCCCTCGGTCAGCTGCTGTCCCACGTCGACGGCGTCGCCGTCGCCGACGAGGAGCCGGGCGCGGAAGCCCACCTTGTACTGGACCTGGTCGCCGTCCTCGGACGTGACGGTCAGCCTCCGCTCCTTCTTCTCCTCGTCGTCCTCGATCTGGACCGAGCCGGGGAGCTCGGTGATGAGCGCCTCACCCTTGGGCCGGCGCGCCTCGAAGAGCTCGACGACGCGGGGCAGGCCGTGCGTGATGTCCTCGCCGGCGACCCCGCCGGTGTGGAACGTCCGCATCGTGAGCTGGGTGCCCGGCTCACCGATCGACTGCGCGGCAACGATCCCGACCGACTCGCCGATGTCGACGAGCCGTCCGGTCGCGAGCGACCAGCCATAGCAGAGCCGGCACACGCCGTACTCGGCCTCGCAGGTGGTCGCCGACCGGACACGGATGATGTCCACGCCCGCCTCGACCAGGCGCTCCGCGAGCGCGTCGTCGATCTCGTCGCCCTTGGACGCGATCTTCTTGCGCTCCTGCTTGACGTCCTCGGCGAGCACCCGCCCGAACAGCGAGGTGTCGACGTGCGCGTTCGGCTCCCGGGTGCCGCGTGGCGTGGCGTAGGTCACGGGCACCGGCACCGACCGGTCCGTCCCGCAGTCGTCCTCGCGCACGATGAGCTCTTGCGCGACGTCGACGAGCCGGCGGGTCAGGTAGCCCGAGTCCGCCGTGCGGAGCGCGGTGTCGGCCAGCCCCTTTCGCGCGCCGTGGGTCGAGATGAAGTACTCGAGCACCGACAGGCCCTCGCGGAAGTTGGACTTGATCGGCCGCGGGATGATCTCGCCCTTCGGGTTGGCCACCAGGCCGCGCATGCCGGCGATCTGACGGATCTGCATGATGTTCCCTCGGGCTCCCGAGTTCGCCATCATGTAGATCGGGTTCGTCTTGCCGAACTGCGCCTCCATGGCGTCCTTCACGTCGTCGGTCGCCTGCGTCCAGATCTCGATGAGCTCCTGACGGCGCTCGTCGTCGGTGATGATTCCCTTGCGGTACTGGGACTCGATCTTCGACGCGCGCGTTTCGTAGCCGTCGAGGATCTTCACCTTGTCCGGGGGCGTGGTCACGTCCTGGACGCCGAGCGTGACGCCGGCCCGCGTGGCGTAGTGGAACCCCATGTTCTTGAGGTTGTCGAGGATCTCCTCGACCTGCGTCCGGTCGTAGCGATGAACGCACGCGTCGACGAGCTTGGCGATGTCGCTCTTCAGCAGCGGCCGGTTGACGAACTCGTCCGTGTCCGGGAACGCCTGGTTCAGGATCAGACGGCCGACGGTCGTCTGGATGATCGGCGCTCGCCCGTCGCCGTCGACGTCGACCGTCTCGGGCAGCATCTCGGGCGGGAGCACCTTGCCCGGCAGCCGGATCTTGATCGGGTCGTGGAGACGGATCTGGTGGTGATCCAGCGCCATCATCGCCTCGTCCACCGACGAGAACCTCGGCACGTCCTCGTCGTTCTGCACGGGCTCCGGCTCAATCGTGAGGTAGTAGATGCCGAGCACGATGTCCTGGTTCGGGACGGCGATCGGACGCCCGTGGGCCGGCGACAGGATGTTGTTCGTCGAGAGCATCAGGATTCGGGCCTCGGCCTGCGCCTCGGCGGACAGCGGCACGTGCACGGCCATCTGGTCGCCGTCGAAGTCCGCGTTGAACGCGGTGCAGACGAGCGGGTGGATCTGGATGGCCTTGCCCTCGACCAACACCGGCTCGAAGGCCTGGATGCCCAGCCGGTGCAGCGTCGGCGCCCGGTTGAGCAACACGGGGTGCTCCTTGATGACCTCCTCGAGCACGTCCCAGACCTGCGGGCGGGCGCGCTCGACCATGCGCTTGGCGCTCTTGATGTTCTGCGCGAGCGCCTGGTCGACGAGCCGCTTCATCACGAACGGCTTGAACAGCTCGAGGGCCATCTGCTTGGGGAGCCCGCACTGGTGCAGCCGGAGCTCCGGACCGACGACGATGACCGAGCGGCCCGAGTAGTCCACGCGCTTGCCGAGCAGATTCTGGCGGAACCGCCCCTGCTTGCCCTTCAACATGTCCGAGAGCGACTTCAGCGGGCGGTTGCCGGGCCCGGTCACGGGGCGACCGCGGCGGCCGTTGTCGAACAGCGCGTCGACCGCCTCCTGCAGCATCCGCTTCTCGTTGTTCACGATGATCTCGGGCGCCTGCAGGTCGAGCAGTCGCTTGAGCCGGTTGTTCCGGTTGATGACGCGCCGGTACAGGTCGTTCAGGTCCGACGTCGCGAACCGCCCCCCGTCCAGCTGCACCATCGGCCGCAGGTCCGGCGGGATCACCGGCACGGCGTCGAGCACCATGCCCATCGGCGAGTTGCGACCCTCCGTGAAGTTCGAGACGACCTTGAGGCGCTTGATCGCCTTCAGGCGGCGCGTTCCCTTCCCCGTCTCGATCTGCTCGCGCAGGCTGGCGGCCTCCTCCTCGAGCTTGAGGTCCTGGAGCAGGCGCTTGATCGACTCCGCCCCCATCCCGCCGTCGAAGTAGTCGCCGAAGCGCTCCCGGAGCGACCGGTACACGGCATCGTCGGCGACCAGCTGCTTCATGTTCAGGCTCTTGAACGCCGAGACGGTCTCGTCCAGGTGGTCGGTGTCGCGCTTGGTGGCCTCGGTCATGCGCTCGATGTCCCGCTGAGCCTCGCGGCGCGCCGCCGACAGCTGGGCGCCCTTCGCGCCCTCCGCCTCGAGCTCCTTCAGCCGGTCCTCGAGCTCGGCCAGGCGCGTCTTGATCTCGTCGTCCCGCTCGGCCTCGAGCTCCTTCTTCTCCTCGTCGATCTGCTTCTCGATCTCGGGGAGGTCCTTGTGACGGCGCTCGACGTCGATCCGCGTGATCACGTACGCCGCGAAATAGATGATCCGCTCGAGGTCCTTGGGGGCGATGTCGAGCAGGTAGCCGAGGCGGCTCGGGACGCCCTTGAAGTACCAGATGTGGGTGACCGGGGCGGCGAGCTCGATGTGCCCCATGCGGTCCCGGCGCACCTTCGAACGCGTGATCTCCACGCCGCAGCGCTCGCAGATGATCCCCTTGAAGCGCACGCGCTTGTACTTGCCGCAGTGGCACTCCCAGTCCCGCGTCGGACCGAAGATCCGCTCGCAGAACAGGCCGTCCTTCTCCGGCTTGAGCGTGCGGTAGTTGATCGTCTCCGGCTTCTTGACCTCGCCGTTGGACCAGGCACGAATCTGATCCGCCGTCGCCAGGCCGATCCGGATCTCATCGAAGTAGTTCACGTCTAGCACGTAGCGGTCGCCTCCCCGCGCTCGTCGCCCTGCATCAGGTTCAACGCTTTCGTGTTCCCGAAACCCCGCTCCGGCGGCACTAGTCGAAGTCCGCCCCGGCCGGCTCCCGGCGGCTGAGGTCGATGCCGAGCTCCTCGGCCGCCCGGAACACGTCCTCGTCGGTCTCCTTGAGCTCTATCTCCTCGCCCTCGGCCGAGCGCACCTCGACGTTCAGGCACAGGGACTGCATCTCCTTGATCAGGACCTTGAAGGACTCGGGGATCCCCGGCTCGGGGATGTTCTCGCCCTTCACGATCGCCTCGTAGACCTTCACCCGGCCCAAGACGTCGTCGGACTTGATCGTGAGCAGCTCCTGGAGCGCGAACGCGGCCCCGTAGGCCTCGAGCGCCCAGACCTCCATCTCGCCGAAGCGCTGGCCGCCGAACTGCGCCTTCCCGCCGAGCGGCTGCTGGGTGATCATCGAGTACGGCCCCGTCGACCGTGCGTGGATCTTGTCGTCGACCAGGTGGAGCAGCTTCAGGATGTAGGCGACCCCGACCGTAACCGGCTCCTCGTAGGGATCGCCGGTCCGCCCGTCGAACAGGACCGCCTTGCCCACCTCGTCGACCAGGCGCACGCCATCCGAGTTCGGGTGCGCGCTGCGGATGGCCTCAAGGATCTCGTTCTCGCGCGCCCCGTCGAAGACCGGGGTGCTCACGTAGACCGGTCCCTCGTGGTCCTCGCCGTCCTTGCGGAACCCGACGAGACCCGCCCAGCCGAGGTGCGCCTCCAGGACCTGCCCGAGGTTCATCCGCGACGGGACGCCGAGGGGGTTCAGGATGATGTCCACCGGCGACCCGTCGGCGAGGAACGGCATGTCCTCCTCGGGAAGGATCGTGGAGATCACGCCCTTGTTGCCGTGGCGCCCGGCGAGCTTGTCGCCGTCGCTGATCTTCCGCTTCTGGGCAACGTAGACCCGGACCAGCTGGTTCACGCCAGGCGGGAGCTCGTCGCCATCCTCGCGCGTGAAGACCCGGACGCCGATCACCTTGCCGCTCTCGCCGTGGGGGACCTTGAGCGAGGTGTCGCGCACCTCGCGCGCCTTCTCGCCGAAGATGGCCCGGAGCAGCCGCTCCTCCGGCGTGAGCTCGGTCTCGCCCTTGGGCGTCACCTTGCCGACCAGGTAGTCGCCGGGGTTTACCTCGGCCCCGATCCGCACGATGCCGCGCTCGTCGAGGTCCTTCAGGATCTCCTCGGAGACGTTGGGGATGTCGCGCGTGATCTCCTCTGCGCCGAGCTTGGTGTCCCGGGCGTCGACCTCGTGCTCCTCGATGTGGATCGAGGTGAGCACGTCGTCCTTCACCAGGCGCTCGGAGATGATGATCGCGTCCTCGTAATTGTGGCCCTCCCACGGCATGTACGCGACGATGAGGTTCCGGCCGAGCGCGAGTTCGCCGGCCTCGGTCGACGGACCGTCGGCGATGACCTGGTTCTTCACGACATGGTCGTCGGCATCGACGATCGGCTTCTGGTTCATCGAGGTGCCCTGGTTGGACCGCCGAAACTTCTCGAGCTTGTAGGTGCGCAGGCTCCCCGTTCGCTCGCGGATCACGATCTCGTCCGCCGAGACGTCCTCCACGACGCCCGCCTCCTCCGCGAGGACCACGTCACCCGCATCCACCGCCGCCCGGAACTCGACGCCCGTGCCCACGATCGGAGCCTCGGCCCGAAGCAGCGGCACCGCCTGGCGCTGCATGTTCGCGCCCATCAGGGCCCGGTTCGCGTCGTCGTGCTCCAGGAACGGGATGAGGGCCGCCGCGACCGAGATGATCTGCTTGGGCGAGACATCCATGTAGTCGATCTCGCCGGGCGGGACCTGATCCACCTCTCCGCCCTTGCGCCGCACGAAGACCTCGGGGCTCTGGAACGAGCCGTCCGGGTTCACCGCCGCGTTCGCCTGGGCGATGACGTAGCGGTCCTCCTCGTCCGCGGACAGATAGTCGATCTTGTCCGTGACCTTGCCGCCGGTGACCCGCCGGTAGGGAGTCTCGATGAAGCCGAACTGGTTGATCCGCCCGTACGTCGACAGCGACCCGATGAGGCCGATGTTCGGACCCTCCGGGGTCTCGATCGGACACATCCGACCGTAGTGGCTCGGGTGCACGTCGCGAACCTCGAACCCGGCCCGCTCACGGGACAGGCCGCCCGGACCGAGCGCCGACAGGCGGCGCTTGTGGGTGAGCCCGGCGAGCGGGTTGGTCTGATCCATGAACTGAGAGAGCTGCGACGTACCGAAGAACTCCTTGATCGAGGCCACGACGGGGCGGATGTTGATCAGCGTCTGCGGCGTGATCGCCTCGACGTCCTGCGTGGTCATGCGCTCGCGGACGACCCGCTCCATGCGCGAGAGCCCGATCCGGATCTGGTTCTGGATGAGCTCCCCCACCGACCGGAGCCGGCGGTTCCCGAAATGGTCGATGTCGTCGGACTCGTAGCCCTCCTCGCCCGCATGGAGCTTCACGAGGTAGCGGACGGTCTTCAGCATGTCCTCGTACGCGAGGATGCCCTTGTACTTGGGGCCGCCATCACCCTGCTCGTCCTTCTGCAGCTCCGCCCAGACGCGGAACTTCGGCTGGTCCCACCCCTTCTTGTCGGGGTTGTCGAGCTCCCCCATCTGCTTGTGGCGGGCCCGCAGCTGCGACTGAAGGACGCCCTGGGCGGCCTCGAGCTTCTTGTTGACCTTGTAGCGGCCCACGCGCGCGAGGTCGTAGCGCTTGTGGTTGAAGAACAGGTTCTCGAGCAGCGTCCGCGCGGACTCGGCCGTCGGCGGCTCGCCGGGGCGGAGCTTGCGGTAGATGTCCTCGAGCGCTTCCTCCGGCGTGGTGACATGGTCCTTCTCGAGGGTGTTCTTGATGGACTGGGCGCCGTCGAACAGCGCGAGGATGTCGTCCTCGGACCACCCGAGCGCCTTCAGGAGCACCGTGACGCTCTGGCGCCGCTTGCGGTCGATCCTGACCCCGACGGTGTCCTTCTTGTCGACGTCGAACTCGAGCCACGCCCCGCGAGAGGGAATGATCTTCGCGATGTAGATGTCGCGATCCGAGGTCTTGTCGGGCTCCCGGCTGAAGTAGACGCCGGGCGACCGGACCAGCTGTGAGACGACAACTCGCTCGGTCCCGTTGATGATGAAGGTGCCCCGGTCGGTCATCATCGGGAAGTCCCCCATGAAGACCTCCTGCTCCTTGATCTCGCCGGTGGCCTTGTTGACGAACATGGCCTCGACGAATAGGGGGCGGCTGAAGGTCTGATCCTTGTCCTTGCACTCCTCCTCGGAGAACTTCTGCTCCTTGAAGGCGTGGGTGCCGAAGTGCAGCTGGAACTGCTCGGTGAAGTCCTCGATCGGGGAGACCTCTTCCAGGACCTCCTTGAGACCCTCGGCAAGGAGCCAGTCGAAGGACTCCCGCTGGATTCCTACGAGGTCGGGAAGGGGAAGGACCTCGTCGAGCTTGGCGAAACTGACGCGATCGCGGACAGGGACGAGCGAGTCAGGCAAGAACGATCCCCCCCTAAGGCTTAGGTACGGACACGCGCGGAATCAGGGCATGCGGAACGCGGCACGGCAAACAAGCAGTGTAGGTGCGCAGGCGCGCAGCGTCAACCCCCGGGGTGGGGGCCCCGGCGAACCGGGCGTGAGGTTACCCCTCGAGGCGCCGGGGGTCAACCCGATACGACCAGGGCAAGAGCACTAATCGGCGGCGAGCATCGCGGCGGTCGTGGACACCTCGGCCAGTGGCGATGCGGCGTCGCCCGGGGTTTCGCTGGGACCCCCGTCCACCATCCCGAGCGCCGACGCGATGTCCCCGACGGCGTTGCCGAGCGCCATCGCTTGATCGCTGGTGCGGATCCGGACGCCGCGGACCGTCAAGACGTTGAAGAACTCCTCCATGAGCGCCCGGTCGTCCCCGAGCAGAGATGCCTCGGACACGTTGAGGGCTCGGGCCAGTCTCTCGAGCGTGTGGATCGATGGCGCCACGTGCCCGTTCTCATACCGGGACAACCGGGCCTTGGGAATCCCGGAGATCTCCTCGAGGTCCGACTGCGAGAGACCTGCCCTGAGCCTGGTCGCGCGCAAGCGTTGACCAAACGTCCGCTCGTCCGTCATGTGGCAGCCCCCCTGCTGAGTTGCTCCCGAAATCTACCCCCCGGAGGCCGGATGCCGCAAAAGGAAGGAGGCGGGGGCACCCCCCGCCTCCGAGACCTTCCGGACGACCGAGCTACTTCACCTCGACGGTGGCGCCCGCGGCCTCGAGCTGCTCGCGAGCCTTGTCTGCGGCTTCCTTGTTGACCTTCTCCAGGACGGCGTTGGGGGCACCGTCCACCAGGTCCTTCGCCTCCTTCAGCCCCAGACTCGTCAGCGCGCGAACCTCCTTGATGACCTGGATCTTCTTGTCACCGGCGGCCGCGAGGACGACATCGAACTCCGTCTGCTCCTCCGCCTCCTCGCCACCACCGGCTGCTGCCCCGGGGGCGGCCATCATGACGGGCGCGGCCGCAGCGGCCTGCACGTCGAACGTCTCCTCGAACTTCTTGATGAAGTCCGAGAGCTCGAGCAGGGTCATGTCCTTGAACTGCTCGAGCAGATCATCGGCGGTCATCTTCGCCATCGCTCATTCCTCCTCGTTGGGTTCCTCGGCCTCGTTGGGTTCCTCGGCCTCGTTGGGTTCCTCGGCGGTTGATCCGCCCGCGTTCTCCGCACCGGCGGGCTCGTCGTCCGCCGGGGGCTCGGTCGGCGACCCCACCTCGACCGGATCGTCGGTTTCGGCGGCCGGCTCGTCGGTCTGTTCGGCAGCCGTCTCGTCCGCGGCGCCCGAGGCCGCGGCCGGCGGCGACGCCGGTGCGGGTTCTGGCTCGGGCTCGGCCGCCGGGAGCTTGTCCCGGTAGGCATCGAGGACCCCGAGGAACCGCGCCTGGGCCGCCTGGAACATCGAGGCGGCCCTCGTCATCTCGGATTTCAAGACCCCGGCGATCTTCGAGAGCATGACCTCTCGGGAATCGAGGGTGGCCAGGGCCTGGGCCGTCTCGGCGTCGAGCACCTTGCCGTCCAGGTAGGCGCCCTTGAGGACGAGCGCCGGGAACCGCTTCGCGGCGTCGACCACTCGCTTGGCCGCCGCGACCACATCGCCCTGGACGAACGCGACCGCAGTAGGTCCGGAAAGCAGGGCCTCGAGCTCGGCGATCCCCGCTTCGTCGGCGGCCCGGAGCATGAGGGTGTTCTTCACGACCGAGAACCGGGCGGCGTCCGAGAGCGACCGGCGGAGCTCGGTCGCATCGTGCACGGAGAGCCCACGGTACTCGGCAAGGAGCAGCGCGCTGGAGCCCTCGATCCGCTCCTTCAGCGCAGCGACCTTCTCGACCTTCTCTGCGTTCGCCATCGAGCCCCCAGAAAAAAGAAGACACGCCCCCGCAGACGGCGGAGGCGTGCGCGTTCGCACGACACTGTTGCCTCGGCAGGTACCGGCGTGGCCGGATCATGCAGCGCCCCTGCTGTCTGCGGCGCGATCAGGGTACCGGCGGCATGGGCGGACCGACAATCGGGGGCCGGTTCGATCAGGTTCGGGCGGCGAACCACTCGACGGAACGGCGGATCCCTTCGTCGATCGAGACCTTGGGGTCGTACTCGATGAGCTCGCGCGCGAGCGATATGTCGGCCTCGGACCGGCGGATGTCGCCCTCGCGCGGAGGCTCGTGGATCGGGGTGGGCGAGGCTCCCGCGCTCTCGGCCACCAGCGCGAGCAGCTCGTTGATCGAGGTCGGCGGACGGCCGGCACCGGCGTTCAGGACGCGCCCGAACGCCCGCTCGGGAGCCCGAATCGCGAGCAAGTTGGCGTCGACCACGTCGTCGATGTAGGTGAAGTCGCGACCCTGTTCGCCATCGCCATAGATCACGGGGGTGCCGCCGGAGAGACAGGCCGTGGCGAACCGGGGGATCACGGCCGCGTACTCGCTGGCCGGGTCCTGCCACGGCCCGTACACGTTGAAGTACCGGAGCGAGACCGTCGGGACCGCGTACGAGTGCCACCAGGAGCGAACCAGGGCCTCGCCGGCCAGCTTGGTCGCCGCGTACGGAGACCGGGGCCTCGGCTCTGCGTCTTCCCGGAGCGGGAAGACCTGCTGATCCCCGTAGACCGATGAGGACGAGGCGAACACGACGGTCGCCGGGCCCTCGCGGGCCGCGAGCAGCACGTTGAGGGTGCCGCGGACGTTGACCTCGACGAAGTCCTCCGGCTCGCGGACGGAACGGGGAACCGACTTGCGGGCTGCGTGATGCAGGATCGCGTCGCAGCCCTCGGCGGCCTTTGCGACGGCGCCGTCGTCGCGGAGGTCGGCCTCGACGAGGCGCACCTCGGGGACGTCCGCCATGTTCGACAGGTCGCCGGCCGACAGGTCATCGAACCCGACCACCTCGTGACCATCGGCCACCAAGCGCCGACACAGGTGGGACCCGATGAAGCCGGCCGCGCCAGTTACGAGTACGCGCATGCAAACCCCTCGCACAGACCTCGGATCGCGGACGCGTCGGGAAGCATACGGGCGACCCGACGGCGCCGCGCCGGATCCCGCTAGCTCGTGAGCCCGCAGATCGCCCAGACCGTGTACGTCCAGTTGCCATTCACGGGCGAGTCCTCAACTGCGGTGACGGTGAATGCGGTATCGCTGCTCGGGTACGCGGCCACGAACTCGATATCCGGATTCGGAGTCCCGTTCTGCGTGAAGCCGCCACCGAGCACTCGGCGACCCCCCGTACACGTTGCCGTAGTCGTCTTCGAAGAGTTCGAGTTGTTCGCCGACGTCGCGCTTACGCGGAGGTAGTCCGAGACACCATTCTCGCCCGTCGCTCCGGTCGCTCCGGTCGCTCCGGTCGCGCCCACGGGACCGGACGGGCCTTGCGGACCCGCCGGACCAGCTGGGCCTTGCGCCCCTGCTGGGCCTGCAGGACCCTGAGGACCTTGTGCCCCCTGTGCGCCGGCCGGGCCAGCCGGGCCTTGGGCGCCAGCCGGGCCTTGGGCGCCAGCCGGGCCTTGGGCGCCAGCCGGGCCTTGGGCGCCAGCCGGGCCTTGGGCGCCAGCCGGGCCCTGGGGGCCAGCCGGGCCTTGGGCGCCAGCCGGGCCTTGGGCGCCGGCCGAGCCAGCCGGCCCCTGGGGACCTTGAGGACCGACCGCTCCCACAGGTCCCTGCGGGCCCTGCGGGCCGAGGGCCCCCTGAGGACCTTGTGGACCCTGCGATCCCGTTGCACCGGTCGCGCCCGTAGCTCCGTAACCGCCTTGAGGGCCAGCGGGGCCCTGCGGACCGACTGGGCCCTGGGCGCCGGTAGATCCCTGCGGACCTTGGGCTCCGGTCGCGCCTTGAACACCTTGCGGTCCTTGGGCTCCGGTGGCGCCGGGGGCACCCGAAGCTCCTTGGGAGCCTGTCGCACCAGGAGCGCCCTGGGATCCCGTCGCGCCCTGTGGCCCGGTGGCGCCGATCGGTCCCTGAGGACCAACAGGACCCTGCGGTCCGAGCGCTCCGGTCGCGCCTTGAACACCTTGCGGTCCTTGGGCTCCGGTCGCGCCGGTGGGCACCCTGCGGTCCTTGGGCTCCGGTGGCGCCCGAAGTGACCTTGCGGTCCCTGGGCTCCGGTGCGCCCGGTCGCGCCCTGTGGCCCGGTGGCGCCGATCGGTCCCTGAGGACCAACAGGACCCTGCGGTCCGAGCGCTCCGGTCGCGCCTTGAACACCTTGCGGTCCTTGGGCTCCGGTCGCGCCTTGAACACCTTGCGGTCCTTGGGCTCCGGTCGCGCCCGGTGCGCCCTGGGCGCCGGTCGCGCCCTGTGGCCCGGTGGCGCCGATCGGTCCCTGAGGACCAACAGGACCCTGCGGTCCGAGCGCTCCGGTCGCGCCTTGAACACCTTGCGGTCCTTGGGCTCCGGTCGCGCCCGGTGCGCCCTGGGCGCCGGTCGCGCCGATCGGTCCCTGAGGACCAACAGGACCCTGCGGTCCGAGCGCTCCGGTCGCGCCTTGAACACCTTGCGGTCCTTGGGCTCCGGTGGCGCCGGGGGCACCCGAAGCTCCTTGGGAGCCTGTCGCACCAGGAGCGCCCTGGGATCCGGTCGCGCCCTGCGGCCCGGTGGCGCCGATCGGTCCTTGCGGACCAACCGGACCCTGCGGTCCGAGCGCTCCGGTCGCACCTTGAACACCTTGCGGTCCTTGGGCTCCGGTCGCGCCTTGAACACCTTGCGGTCCTTGGGCTCCGGTCGCGCCGGGGGCACCCGAAGCTCCTTGGGAGCCTGTCGCACCAGGAGCGCCCTGGGATCCCGTCGCGCCCTGTGGCCCGGTGGCGCCGATCGGTCCCTGAGGACCAACAGGACCCTGCGGTCCGAGCGCTCCGGTCGCGCCTTGAACACCTTGCGGTCCTTGGGCTCCGGTCGCGCCTTGCGGTCCTTGGGCTCCGGTCGCGCCCGGTGGGCGCCGGTCGCGCCGATCGGTCCCTGCGGACCGACCGGACCCTGCGGTCCGACCGCTCCGGTCGCGCCTTGAACACCTTGCGGTCCTTGGGCTCCGGTCCTGCGCCCGGTGCGCCCTGGGCGCCGGTCGCGCCGATCGGGCCTTGCGGGCCGGCCGGACCCTGCGGTCCAACCGCTCCGGTTGCACCTTGGAACCCTTGCGGACCTTGGGCTCCGGTCGCGCCTTGAACACCTTGCGGTCCTTGGGCTCCGGTGGCGCCCGGTGCGCCCTGGGCGCCGGTCGCGCCGATCGGGCCTTGCGGGCCGGCCGGACCCTGAGGTCCAACGGCTCCGGTTGCACCTTGGATCCCTTGGGGACCCTGGGCTCCGGTGGCACCGATCGGTCCCTGCGGACCTTGGGCTCCGGTGGCGCCCGAAGTGCCTTGCGGTCCTTGCGGTCCCTGGGCTCCGGTCGCGCCCGGTGCACCCGGGGCTCCGGTCACGCCCTGTGGCCCGGTGGCGCCGATCGGTCCCTGAGGACCAACAGGACCCTGCGGTCCGAGCGCTCCGGTCGCGCCTTGAACACCTTGCGGTCCTTGGGCTCCGGTGGCGCCGGGGGCACCCGAAGCTCCTTGGGAGCCTGTCGCACCAGGAGCGCCCTGAGATCCCGTCGCGCCCTGCGGCCCGGTGGCACCCTGCGCGCCAGTGGGTCCAATCGGACCCTGTGGACCGATCGGGCCTTGAGGACCGACCGGGCCGGTCGCGCCGACTGCCCCGACCGGACCGGCGGGGCCTTGTGGACCGGGAACGCCTTGCGCCCCGGTCGCTCCGGTTGGGCCGATCGGGCCCTGAGGACCGACCGGACCCGCGGGACCGACAGGCCCCTGAGCGCCCGTCGCGCCGATCGGGCCTGTAGTTCCGATCGGGCCGGGAAGTCCTTGCGGGCCAGTCGCGCCAATGGGACCGGGAGGACCGGCGGGACCTGCCGGTCCGGTGGAACCGGTCGCACCGCCGCCTGGGCCCGTTGCTCCGGGGGGACCGGCGGGACCGGTCGCGCCCGTTGCTCCCGTACCTCCCGCACCAGGACCGGTGGCGCCAGGAGGACCGGCAGGCCCGGTAGCACCGGTCGCGCCGCCGCCTGGGCCCGTTGCTCCGGGAGGACCTGTTGCACCGGTTGCTCCAGCAGCCCCTCCACCGGGACCCGTGGGTCCTGGAGGACCTGCGGGGCCGGGAGGACCGGTCGCGCCGCCGCCCGGGCCCGTTGCTCCGGGAGGACCGGCAGGGCCGGGGACTCCTGCGGGCCCACGAGGACCGGCGGGGCCGGCGACTCCGGTCGCGCCGGCGACCCCGGTCGCACCGGACGCTCCCGTTGCACCGGACGACCCCGTCGCGCCTGGGGCTCCCGTCGCGCCGTCGGTGCCGTCCTTGCCGTCGGCGCCGTCCTTCCCATCCTTGCCGTCAATGCCGTCGGTGCCGTTTGTCCCGTCGGTGCCGTTCGCGCCGTTCAAACCGTTCGCGCCGTCCGTCCCATCGGTTCCGTTCCTGCCGGGAGTGCCGGTGGGCCCGGTCGGACCGGTCATCGGGCCGGCAGCGATCACGCCGGAATGAACGACGTTGCCGTCGCGGTCGACGAGCTGCCACTGGACTTTGAATTCGTCCTTGTGGCACTTGCCGGACGGCGTCGAGATGCGAATCTGCCCGGTCGAGATCGAGACGCAGCCGACGAGTCGCTCGCCCGTCGGTTGATCGCCGGACGCGGCGGTCATCCACAGCAGGGCGAGGAGCGCCCCGAGCACGGCGAACGCTGCCCCGAACGGCCGGCGCCGGCGCCGGCGCTCCTCCACCGGCGCAGCGAGGTCGTTCGGCTCAGCCGAACGAGAGGGATCGTTGCGTCCCACACTTGACCCATCGGTTTTCCCCGGAGAGCCGTTGAGTCCCGATTCTCGGTATTTGCAGCAGACCCACTGGTAGTCCGAAGTGAGTAGTCCTGCCGCGTCATTCTCGGTGGAGAGCTAAGGAGCACGCCCCCACGAACCGATGGGGATCGCGTTCGTACCACCAGGCTGTCCCGACGAGGGGAATTGACGCGATGGATCGCATCCAGGAGATGACCAAGGAGCGAAGGACGGGCGTCGTCGTCCTCGTCGGCGTGCTGGTCCTCGTGCTCGTCGGCGCTCTCCTCGCCCGAACGATCCACAAGAAGAGCGAGGCCGACCAGGCGAACGACGTTCTGACCGAGGCCCTGCAGCTCCACGCACAGGGAGACCTCGCGGACGCCAAGGACGGCTACCTCCGCGTGCTCCAACTCGACCCGGAGAACAAGTACGCCTACTACAACCTCGGACTCATCAGCCAGACGCAGGGCGACCTCGTGTCCGCGGAATCGAACTACCGCACGACGATCGGCATCGACGCCGACTTCGTGCCCGCGCTGTTCAACCTCGCGATCCTGCGAACGGATGCGGGATCGAACCGCGAGGCGATGGAGTTGTATCGCCACATCATCGAGGTCACTCCCGAGTCGGACGAGCAGCTCAAGCCGCAGCTCGCCGCCGCCCACCTCAATCTCGGCTTCCTCCTCATCGACACGGACAACGAAGGAGAGGGCCAGGCCGAGCTCGACGAAGCGGTTCGCCTCGATCCGAGCCTCGCGGATCGGATCGGTCCCGGAGACTCGTCGGGCGCCCCGGGCGAGAGCCCGAGCCCCTAGCCGAGGCTCACGGGCTCCGGCTCGGCCTCGTCGGCCATCGGGGCCTGATCGGCGCGACGCCGAGCCCTTCGCGCGGGGAGCACGAGCAGCGCGACGAACGTGGCGGCGCCGAGCAGGAGCAGCAGGTCGTAGCGAGGAAACGGGACGTACTGGAACGTGACCTCGTGCCGGCCCGGCGGAAGGAGCCGGCCGACCAGGCTCGGCGCGAACATCTGCGCGTCGACCGCCGCCCCGTCGACGGTGACCCGCCACCGGTTGTCGAACGACGACTTCAGGATCACCGCCCCCGGCCGATCGAGCTGGACGGTGGCCGAGGCCCTCCCGTCCGCGAGATCGAGCGACGCCTCGATCACTCGG
This sequence comes from uncultured Actinomycetes bacterium, assembly GCA_963716935.1. Lineage (GTDB taxonomy): Bacteria > Actinomycetota > UBA4738 > UBA4738 > HRBIN12 > CALGFI01. The sequence goes on from CAVQUN010000005.1 coordinate 108,574, forward strand.
CCCGGTGGCTCCGTGGGATGGGTCCCCTCCGAGATCGTCGGGGCGGCGGCCGCGATCCCGGCAAAGGCGATTCCCGGATGCACGCCCGCGGCCGGCAGGTCGGAGCCGAGCCACGGGGCGATCTGGACACCAAGGTCGGTTCGATCGGCCACGATGGGCTCGGCGGTGTCGACGACCTCGATACCACCGCTCACCGGGACCTGCCAGAGCGCATGCAACCCGCGCTGTGCGACGAGCGTGGCCTCGACGGGCGGCGGCCGATCGACCGGCTGGATGAGATAGCGAACGTCGAACACGTCGTAGTGCGCCGGGTCGGTGTCCCGGAACCGGTACTCGGCCGGCGAGGACAGCGACCAGGTCGGCCGCGTGAACCCCACCGCGTCCACGTCGAGGTTGAGGAGCTCGGCGTAGACGGGGACCTGACCCACGCGGTATTGGGCGCCCCAGTTCGACCGCGAGCCGGCATAGATGCGTCCCGGCCCGAGTCGCTCGGCCATGGCCACGAGCGCCGCGATGTCGGCGCCGTCGGTCGCCTCCACGCCCTGCTGTTCGTGGATCCACGCTGCCCCCTGTGCCGCCCATCCGTACCGCTCGAGCCACGCGGGCGCCAGCACCGCGATCGCCACGACGAGGAGGCCGGCGAGCACCGGCTCGAGCACCCGGACACGAGAGCGAACGAGCCGCACCAGGAGCCGGCCGAGCCATGCCATCGCGATGCCGGCGAGATACAGCCCCGCGAGATGGACGCCGAACACGTAACGCCGCAGGAACAGGTCCCCGGAGCCCGGCAGCAGGCGAAGCAGGGGGCCGAGCGTCGACCGACCGAAGAACAAGACGAGCGAAAGGAATCCGACCGCGACCACGGCCCGGCATCGCTCGTCCCGTCGCCATCGCCACAGGCAGACGAAGAGCCCGATGCCCGCGAGGATCGTGATGACGGGCAGACGCCCCCGGTCGAAGATCTCTCCCGAGATCATCCAGCGAAGGATCTGCCTGGCGCCGAACGAGTCGTAGAAGACCTTCCCGCGAGAGAACTCGTCTTGGATCGTGTACGCGCGGTCCAGGAGCAGTGGGACCACCACCCAGGCCGCCACGAGGAGCGACCCCACGCCGACGAGCGCGGCGCGGCCGATCCGCTCGCGGATGCGCGTCGGTCGGATCAGGACGAAGACCCCGAGCGAGAGCAGCGCCAGGTAGCCTGTGAGCAGGTGAACCGCGACGGTCAGCGCGACGACGAGGGTTGCCCACGCGTACGAGCGCCCCTTCACGACGGCGCGATAGCCGAACCCCCACGCCAACGGCAGAAACCACATCCCCCAGAGCTGGGTCCACGTCCCGTACCCGCGCCACGCGTAGCTCCCCCACTCGTAGCCGAGCGTCGGAGCGCTCGCGATGAGCGGCGAGACGAGGGCGGCCGCCGCTGATCTCCATCGCCCGAGACCCAGCAACCGACCGCCCGCGAACACGGAGATCGGCCACAGCGCCAACCCGAGGTACAACGTCCAGCTGTACGCGGCGTCCGAGCCGATCGGGATGGCGAGCAGCCCCGTGAGGACGTGCGGCAGGCTCTGATAGTGGTGGAAACGCGACGATCCGAGGGCGAGCTGCGGGTACCAGCCGTCGAGCGGCAGGTGGCCCGAGGACCACCGCTGCTCGGCCCACCAGATCATCGAACGATGGACGGTCCCGTCGTTCAGGTTCTGTACGGGCGTGGCCTCGGCGCGCAGGGCCCAGAGGTTGAAGACCACGGCGAGCCCGACGATGACCCACGGGCCGAAGCGATGGATCGCGTGCCGGCGCACCTCGGAGACGCTACACCGGGATGGGCTGCGTCTCGGTGTCCTTCATGCGGTTCGGGTCGATCGGGATGCCGGGACCCATCGTCGAGGCGACGGTGAGCGTCATGACGTACTTCCCCTTGGCCGCCGACGGCTTGGCGCGAAGGATCTCGTCCACGACCGCGAGGTAGTTCTCGAGCAACTGCTGCTCGGAGAAGGACTTCTTCCCGATGATCGCGTGAACGTTGCCCGTGCGATCGGTCTTGTACTCGATCTTGCCGCCCTTGATGTCCGAGACGGCCTTCGCGATGTCGTTGGTGACGGTCCCGGTCTTGGGGTTCGGCATGAGCCCTCGGGGCCCGAGCACGCGACCGGCCTTCCCCACGGACGCCATCATGTCCGGGGTCGCGACGGCCGCCTCGAAGTCGATGGTTCCCGCGAGGACCTGCTCGACGAGGTCGTCGGCGCCAACGACGTCGGCGCCTGCCTCCTTGGCCTCGGTCGCCTTGGGCCCCTGCGCGAAGACGGCGACCCGGACCGACTTGCCCGTCCCGTTCGGGAGCGAGACGGTCCCGCGAACCATCTGATCGGCCTTTCGGGGGTCGATGCCCAGCCGGAAGGCGACCTCGATCGTCTCGTCGAACTTCGCGTCCGGAAACGCCTTCAACGTCTTGATCGCCTCGACCGGCAGATACTCGCGATCGCGGTCGACGACCGTGGCCGCCGCCTCGTAGCGCTTGCCCTTGCCGGTCACGAGTCCACCTCCACGCCCATGCTGCGCGCCGTCCCGGCGAGGATGCGCATGGCCATGTCCACGTCGTTCGCGTTCAGGTCCACCATCTTCTGCTCGGCGATGCGCCGGAGCTGATCCTGCGTGAGCCGGCCGACCTTGTTGCGGTTGGGCTCGCCCGACCCCTTCTCAAGGCCCGCGGCCTGCTTGATGAGCTCGGCGGCCGGCGGCTGCTTGGTGATGAACGAGAACGAGCGGTCCTCGTAGATCGTGAGCTCGGCCGGGATCACCTGGCCCATGAACGACTGGGTCTGCTCGTTGTACTGCCGGCAGAACTCCATGATGTTCACGCCGTGCTGGCCGAGCGCGGTTCCCACCGGTGGGGCGGGGGTCGCCTGGCCGGCGCGAATCTGGAGCTTGACGAGCGCCAGAACCTTCTTCTTCGCCATCCGTTCGTTCACCTCCTGCGGTGCCAACGGCCGCGTGCGGCCTCCCGCGTCGTAGGAGCTTCGGATCGCTCGTTTCGAGTAGCGCTAGACCTTCGCCACCTGGTCGAACGACAGCTCGACCGGCGTCTCCCGGTCGAAGATGTTCACGAGCACCTTGAGCTTGCTCTGGTCGAGGTTGATCTCGCTGATCGTGCCGTTGAAGTCGGCGAAGGGTCCGGAGATGATCCGCACCACGTCCTGCTCCTCGAAGCCGAGCCGGAACTGGGGCTTCACCTCCTCCTTCTTCACGGCCAGGATCTTCTCGACCTCCCGCTTGGACAGCGGCGTCGGCTTGCTCCCGGTCCCGGCCGCGACGAAGCCGGTGACGCCCGGCGTGTTGCGCACGACGTACCACGAGTCGTTGTCGTAGACCATCTTCACCAGCAGGTAGCCGGGGAAGACCTTGCGCTGAACGACCTGCTTCTTCCCGCCCTTGATCTCCATGACGTCTTCCATGGGGATGTGGACGTCGAAGATCTTGTCTTCCATCTGCATGGTGTGGATGCGGGACTCGAGGTTGGTCTTCACCTTGTTCTCGTACCCGGCGTAGGTGTGGACCACGTACCAGTCGCCCGGCCCACGGAACGGGTCGCGGACGATGGTCTCGGGTTCCTCCTCAGCCGCGGGCGCCGCGGGCGCCTCGGTCAGCTCGGCCGCAGGCGCGGCGAGCTCCGGGGCCGCCTCGGGGGCGCCCTCGGAGACCTCCGCGGCCTCGACCGTCTCCGCGATCGACTCGAGATCGTCGACCAGCTCGTCGGCGATGACGGCGTCGGAAACGGCCTCGATGGCCTCGGCGTCCGCCACGGCTTCCTCGATCGTCTCCTCGAGCGCGGCCTCGATGACGGCGTCGGCGATCGTCTCCTGGGCGTCGGCGTCCTCGGCAGCCTCGTCGATGGCCGCCACGAGCTCCTCGCCCTCGAGCCCCTCCTCGACGGCCTCTTCGACGCGCGCCTCGAACTGCTCCTGGATATCGGCGTCGCTCGTCTCCTCGACGGCGGCGGCGTCCAGCACGGCCTCCGCGACGGTCTCCTCGAGCGCGGCCTCGATGGCGGCGTCGGCGACGGCCTCGGTCACGAGCGCATCCGTGACCGCATCGGCGACGAGCTCCTCGGCCGACGGCTCCGCCTCCTCGGCCGGTGGGGTGGCCGCGGCGACCTCGGCGGTCTCGGGGGCGTCCTCGTCCGAGGTGTTGGCGGGTTGCTCGTTCATCGGGGGCTACCTCTGGGATCGGTCGATCAGCTCGTGAAGACGTTGAGGACGAAGCGCGAGAACACGACGTCGAGCGCGAAGACGAAGGACGTCATCACGATGACGGTGGCAAGGACCACGATCGTGTACGTGACGAGCTCCTTGCGGGTGGGCCAGATGACCTTCTTCAGCTCCTGACGGACCTCCTTCAGGAACTGCCGGACGCCAGTCTTCTCGCGCTTTTGCTGGAGCTGCGTCCGGCGAGCCGACGCGGCGGCCTGGGCCCGCTCGACCTGCGTGCCCTGGCGACGCTGCGCCCGCTTCATCTGCCTGTTCACCGCGCTGCTCCCTTGCAGGGGCGGAGGGACTTGAACCCCCAACCGCCGGTTTTGGAGACCGGTGCTCTACCAGGTTGAGCTACGCCCCTCCGTGGATCGGTCCATCCGGAAGTCGGGGACACCGGAGCCTCAGTATAGGCACGGGCCTCACGCTCGGCAAAGGAGGTCGCGAGCGCGACGGGCGGATTCCCGCAGGTCACCCGCCGTGCCGCGGTCCTCGGGAGGTGTGGGCTCGCGGTTGCGCCCACGCACGGCTTCCGCCTCCAGGTGCGTGATGTTGCGCCGCGCCTCTCCTACACTGCTGCGGACGCGTCGCGCCGGCCCCGGATTGCGAGCGCCGACATGGACCAGCCGGTTCCCCTTCCCCCGTCCGGCGACGATCGGACGAGGCGCCGCGGCCTCTTCTCCTCTGGCCGAGATCCCGGCGCCGTATCTGGCACATCGGGCACGGCCGGAATCGAGGACCTGATGGCCGCCTACCAGGCGACCGTCGAGCGCCAGCTCGAGGAGGGGCTGCACCGGATCCAGGTCACCGCCAGCTCCCTCATGCACGAGATCGCGAGCGAGGTCTGGCGGACGGCCGGCGGCGACAAGGACGACGTGCGAGCCAGGATCCTGCACGAGCTCTCGCGAGACCAGGCGCTTCGCAGCCTCATCGCACACGCGGACGAGCGGTTCCAGGCGCTCGCCGTCCGAACGGCGCGCCTGGAGGACACGCTCGGCCACGTCGCCGACTCGGTGCGCGGGGCGCGGGAAGAGCTGGCCGAGCGGGTGGCGGCCCTCGTGAAGGCCGACAGCGGCACGAACGACAACGAGCTCCGGGCACAGCTCGCCGACGTCATGCGGCAGATCGCGGCGGCCCTCGCGACGCTCGCCGAGCGCGATCAGGCGATCGTCGACGCCGTGCGCGACCGGGTCCGCGAGCACGGGGACCTCATCACGCGCGAGACCGGTCGCATCTCCGAGGCGATGGAAGCCTACGTCCAGCACGGAGTCGAGGCGGTCGGACAGCTCGCCGGCCGGGTCGACGCCCAGCTCCTCGCGTTCACGGAGCGCGAGGACGAGATCGGGGCCCGGATCGATCGGACGGTCGAAGAGCAGATGCGGCTGCTCGGCGAGCAGCTGCAGCTGATCCACGAGCGCGTCGCGCTCGAGGCGTCCGGCATCGCGGATGCGATCGCCCACGGACCCAGCAAGACGGACGAGCGTCTGAGCGCCGTCGACGAGTACCTCCACCTTCTGAGCGAGCGGATCGACGTCGCCTCGCGCGATTCCCTGGCCGAGATGCGGCGGACGCTCGAAACGCGGGTGATGGGCCTCGCCCAGCTGGTTCGATCCGATTCGCAGGCCCTGCGGGACGAGCTCGTCACCACAGCAACGCAGATCGACGAGCACACGGCGCGGATGCTGGACGAGCGCCTGGCGGTGGTCTCGGGAGCGGTGACCACGGAGACGGCCCGCATCATCGACGAGCACACGGCGAAGATGTTGGACGAGCGCCTAGCGGTGGTCTCGGAAGCGGTAACTCAAGGGACGGCCCGCATCATCGACGAGCACGGGCGCCGGATGCAGGAGGAAACGGCGCACGCGCTCCGGGCGTGGGTGGACGACGCCGTCGCTCGGCTCGACTCGCGGATGGACGAGCAGGGGCGCCAGTTCGACGGCCGAGCGGACGAGGCGATCTCGGCGATCGACCGCAACCTCGTCCGGATGACGGACGCGATCGAGGGACAGTTCGAGCGGCTCGGACGCAACGTCGGAGAGCGGGCGGCGCACGCGGCGGACGTCGCGATCGGCGAGCGTTTCGACCACGTGCTCGCTCGCCTGCACGAGGCGACGAGCACCGTCGAGCTCCTGCAGACGACGATCCGCGACGGCCAGACGGCGATCGAGCAGACGATCGACCGGACCGTGGACCAGCGGATGACCGGCCTCGCGCGCTTGATCCGGTCCGACAACGAAACCCTGGCCAAGCAGATCGCCGCCGACCAGGAGGCCTCCAAGCAGTCGCTGCGCGCGATGAAGGAGCTGCAGGCGAACCTGCCCGCCGAGGTCATCGAGATGGTCGAGCAGCGGTTCGCCTCGCTCGCCGAGTCGATCGAGAAGTCGCACGAGGTGCTCTCCAAGCGCCTCGATCGGATGGCCGAGACGATCGGCGAGCGCTACGACAACGACATCCAGGTCGTCATCGACCGCATGGGCGACGCGATGCACGCCTTGGCGAGCGTCGGCCGTCCGGGCTCGCCGGACGGCCCGGGCGGCGCCGAGTAGCGCACGTCAGGACAGCCGGACCTCTGCCTCGCTTCGCCGGATCGGCCACTCCTCGGACTCTCCGCGGCGCACCTTGACCCACACGTCCACCGTCGCCATTCGCCGATCGGGGTCGAGCTCGCGGACGGTCCCGCCCGCGACGACGGTCTCGCCCACGAGGACCGGCGTCCGAAACTGCACGCGCATCCGGGCGATCGCGCCCGCATCTCCGGCCCACGCGACGAGCGTCGACGCGAGGTAGCCCATCGTCAGCATCCCGTGCGCGATGGGTCGGTCGAACCCGGCCGCCCTCGCGACGTCGTCGTCCAGGTGGAGCGGGTTGCGATCCCCCGACGCCTCGGCGTAGGCACGCACGTCGTCGCGCGAGACCACGCGCGAGGACTCGGGGATCTCGTCGCCGACGCCCACCTCGTCGAACGCCCTCATGTGCCGGACCGGACAATCATCCGGCTCCGAGCCGCGACCGCCACGCTCCCCTGCTCGTCGCGTAGCTCGGTCCGGATCGTGAGGAACTCGATGCCGGCCCGCGAGCGGATCTCCTCGATGGTCGACTCGGCGGTCACGGTTTCGCCGGTCACGAGGGGGCGAGTCCACTCGTACTCCTGGTCGCCGTGCAGGACGCGCGAGAGCTCGAGCCCCAGGTCGGGGTCGGCCAGGACGTTCGTGAGCCCCGTCGCGAGCTCGGGGACGGTCGCGAAGGTGGGAGGGACGCCGCCGTCGGGATGTCCGACGGCGGCGGCGAACGCCGCGATGCGATCCGCGACCAGCGGAAACGCGATCGCCGGGTACACCTTGCCGACGAGCGAGGCGTTCAGGGGCATCGGCGCTCGGGGGGGCGAACGACCGACACGCGCGTCCCACTCGCGGCGGTCTCCCGATCGCCCGATTCACATCGCTTCATCACGCTGCGAACGTAGCCACGACCATGCGGCAGAGCAACTCGATGAGCTTCCGTGACTCGGCCTACGTGCGGTCCTACCATCGGCGGACCGATGCAGGCTAGGGAGAACGCCGCACGCACCGACAACGGCACGAGCGCCGACATGAGCAACGGTGGGCGCGCCAAGCCCATCACCGTGCTCATCGTGGACGACGAACGGACCTTCGGGGAGGCGCTCGAGCTCGCCCTCGGTCGCGAGAAGGACCTGCGGATCGTCGAGGTCGCGACGGACGGCACCCAGGCGCTCCAGGCGGTCGACACGCACCGTCCCGATGTCGTGCTGATGGACGTCGCCATGCCGGGGATGAACGGCATCGAGACGACGCGTCGGATCAAGGAGACGGATCCGGACGCCCGCATCGTGATCCTGTCCGGCCAGGAGGACGAGCACCTGCTCGCGCGCGCCGTGCAGGCCGGCGCGACGGGCTTGCTGCGCAAGACCGAGGCCGTCGTGAACGTCGCGAGCACGGTGCGGCGGGCGCATCGCGGCGAGGCGCTCCACACGCCCGACGAGGTGGAGGTGGCGCTCCGGCGCCTGCGGCACCGGCGCGACCGAGACGACGACGCCGCGCGCCGGCTCGAGCGCCTCACCCCGCGCGAGCTCGAGATCCTGTCGCTGATGGCGGAGGGGCGATCGCCGGGCGACATCACGTCGACCCTGCGGATGAGCCCCAACACGCTGCGCACCCACATGCAGAACGTGCTCACGAAGCTCGGCGTCCACTCGAAGATGGAGGCCCTCGTCCTGGCGATCCGTCACGGCAAGGTCGCGACGGTCGACGTCAACGAGGAGGACTGAGCGCCGGGCGCTACCGCGTCTCGCGGTGGAGCGTGTGGCGGCGCTCCCACCGGCAGTACTTGCGGAGCTCGATCCGATCGCGGTCGTTGATCCGGTTCTTCACCGTGACGTAGTTCCGCCGCTTGCACTCGGTGCAGGCGAGGGTGATGATCGGTCGGTTGTCTCCCTTGGCCATGGCTCCCTACTTGATGATCTTGGTCACGCGCCCGGCGCCCACGGTGCGGCCACCTTCGCGGATCGCGAAGCGCAGCCCCTCCTCCATGGCGATCGGCGCGCCGAGGTTGACGGTCATCTCGACGTTGTCGCCCGGCATGACCATCTCGACGCCCTCGGGCAGCGTGGCGCTCCCGGTGACGTCGGTGGTCCGGAAGTAGAACTGCGGCCGGTAGCCGTTGAAGAAGGGCGTGTGGCGCCCGCCCTCCTCCTTGCTGAGCACGTACACCTGCGACAGGAAGTCCGTATGCGGCGTCACCGAGCCGGGCTTCGCGAGGACCTGACCGCGTGACACCTCGTCCTTGTCGATGCCGCGGAGCAGCACGCCGACGTTGTCGCCCGCCTGCACCTCGTCGAGCAGCTTGCGGAACATCTCGAGGTCGGTCGCGACCGTCTTGCGGGTATCCCGGATGCCGACGATCTCGACCTCCTCCATCTTCTTGAGGACGCCCTGCTCGACGCGGCCGGTCACGACCGTGCCGCGCCCGGTGATCGAGAACACGTCCTCGATCGCCATCAGGAACGGCTTGTCGACGTCGCGGACGGGCTCGGGGATGTAGGTGTCGCAGGCGTTGAGCAACTCGTCGATCTTCTCCATCCACGCCTCGTCGCCCTCGAGCGCCTTCAGCGCCGAGACCTGGATGACGGGGACGTCGTCCCCGGGGTACTCGTAGCTCGACAGGAGCTCCCGGACCTCGAGCTCGACCAGGTCCAAGAGCTCGGGATCGTCCACCATGTCGCACTTGTTGAGCGCGACGACGATGTACGGGACGCCGACCTGGCGGGCGAGGAGCACGTGCTCGCGGGTCTGGGGCATGGGGCCGTCGGCCGCCGAGACGACGAGGATCGCGCCGTCGATCTGCGCCGCCCCCGTGATCATGTTCTTGATGTAGTCGGCGTGCCCCGGCATGTCGACGTGGGCGTAGTGCCGCGCCGTGGTCTCGTACTCGACGTGGGCGATCGCGATGGTGATGCCCCGCTCGCGCTCTTCCGGCGCCTTGTCGATCTGGTCGAACGGCGTGAACTCCGCCATGCCCTTGTCGGCCTGGCGCTTGGTGATCGCGGCCGTGAGGGTGGTCTTGCCGTGGTCGATGTGGCCCATCGTGCCGATGTTCACGTGCGGCTTGGTGCGCTCGAACTTCTTCTTCCCCATGGCGTCGTGCTCCTTCTACCTGCGTTCGTCTCGGAACGGGCTCGTAGCGGGGGCGGGATTCGAACCCGCGACACAGCGATTATGAGCCGCTTGCTCTGCCACTGAGCTACCCCGCCCCGGCGCGGGAAGGAAGTCTACCGGCCGAACCACCCTGCGGCACCCCTGAGCAGGGGTTTTCGTCGCAGGATCACGACGAGATCGTCGGCACCGCCGTCCGCGAGCCGAGAAAGCGCGCTTCGACCGCCCGGTCGTGACCCTCGGCGTCCCGGTGGACCCGGACGTCGGAGAAGCCGGCGCCGGCGAGCGCGTCGCCGATCGCATCGGCCTGGTCGCCGCCGAGCTCGAGGAGCACCATCCCGCCGGGCCGGAGCAGGCGGGCGCTTGCCCGAACGGCACGCGCGAGCACGGCCGTCCCGCCCCATCCGCCGTCGATCGCCCGCCGAGGTTCATGGGCCCGGACGTCCCGCGGCAGCAGGTGCAGCTCCTCCGTCGGCACGTAGGGAACGACCGCCGTCACGACGTCGACGCTTCCGCGCAGCGGCGTCGGAATCGGCCCGTCGAGATCTCCGACGAGCGCCGCGACCCCGTTTCGCCGAGCGCACGTGACCGCCACCGGATCGATGTCGGTCGCGAGCACGTGAGCGCGCGGATGCGCGCGGCCGAGAACCACCGCGATCGCGCCGCTGCCGGTGCAGAGGTCGACGGCGGCGCCGGCAACCGGCAGCAGGGCGGCGGCGCGGTGCGCGAGCGCCTCCGTCTGCGGCCGCGGCACGTACACGCCGGGTTCGACGAGCACGGTCACCTCGCAGAACCGGACCGAGCCCGTGATCCAGGCGAGCGGCTCCCCCTGCAGCCGGCGGGCGATCAGCTCCTCGAGCAGCGCGGTCGCCCCGCCGCCGGCGCGCAGCAGCTCGTCGGCCTCTTCGTCCGCGGCGACGCAGCCGCCCGCGGCGAGCCGGCAGACGACGTCCGCCCGAACCACGTCGATCACCTGGACGGTTCCCTCATCGAGAGGTTCTGAATCGGTGGAGCCGGAGAGGGGACTTGAACCCCTGACCCCCTCCTTACCATGGAGGTGCTCTGCCGACTGAGCTACTCCGGCCGAGGCGCCATGATACCGACCGCCCGGGGCCGTGGGACCATGAGGCGATGCGCCGATCGCTCCTGCTCCTCGTGATGGTGATCGCGCTGCCCGCCTGCTTCATCGGCGGGGATGAGAACTCCGGCGATACCTCGCAGACGGACGTGTTGACCGTCCACACGTCGGCGGGCGAGCAGAGCTTCCTGGTCGAGATCGCCGCCACACCGGAGGCGCGGGCCGAGGGCCTCATGGGCCGCCGGAGCCTCGCCCCCGACCGAGGGATGGCGTTCACGTGGTCGGACCCGGTCCGGACATCGTTCTGGATGAAGGACACGTTGATCCCGCTGTCGATCGCGTTCTGGGACGAGCACTGGCGGGTCGTCGCGATGTTGGACATGGACCCGTGCACCAGCGATCCGTGCCCGACCTACGATCCGGGAGTGGCGATCCTCGGCGCCGTCGAGGTCGCGCAGGGCGAACTCGAGCGCCGGGGCGTCGCGCTCGGCGACGAGGTCGAGATCGCCGGAGCCGCATGAGCACCGACTGCCTCCTCTGCCGGGCCGAGCGCATCACCACCTGGCATTTCGAGGACGACGAGTGCTGGGTCACCGACTGCCTCGTCTGCATGACGCCGATGATCGTCTGGCGACCGCACGGACTCCCGGCGGCCGACGACGAGACTCGGTTGCTCGAGCGCCTCGAGGCGATCGCCGCCGAGCGCTACCCAAACGGATTCTGGATCGACGGCGAGCGACGACGCATCCCGGATCACTGGCACGCTCACGCGCGCCCCAGGGACGGCTTCTTCGACCCGGCGAGCGAGCTCTACGGGCGGTTCGACTGACGGAGGCGCTGCCGCCTACGCCATCGATTCGTGCCAGCGGTTGTACTGCTCGATCTCGTATCCGCGGTTCATCTGGAACTGGAAGACCATCCCGAACGCCGCGACCACCACGAAGATGATGAACCAGAGCGGATGGTCGTCCAGGACGATCTTCGGACCGTCCTCCGCGATCTTCTCGGCCGTGGCGCTCGTGAACAGGAACAGGAAGGTCCCCACGATCGACCACGCCCCCAGCAGCGCCGTCGACACGATCACGACCGGCTTCTGCAGGTTCAGGACGACGGCGCCGATCGCGAACACGATGCCGACCGCGACGCCGACAATCCAGACCAGCACGTCGAGATCGGCGCCGAACAGGCCGAAGAATCCCGCCACGAGCGCGTACCCGAGCGACCCGGCAACGATCGCGACGGCGACCACCCAGAACAGGTAGGACAGGACCGCGAAGAGCAGCCCCGTGAAGAACCCGACCACCCAGCTGGTCGTCGTCGACAGGAACCCATCGCCGAACAGCGCCTGCACCGAGTGCGCCCCGATCGACAGGCCGACGAAGAACCCGTAGATCGGGAGCAGGAAAAGGAACAGGCGATAGCCGGCAAAGGCCACGAGGCTGCCGAGGAACAGCAGGATCATCCCGCCGACGATCGTCCCGAAGACCGTGCCGCCTTCCATTCTCGCCTCCTCGCTCGACGCGGCGTTCCCGCGTGGACGAGGGCATCGTGACACTCGGGAGAGACCGGAGCCAGCATCCGGGGGTAGGGTGGCCTCACCGCCATCGAGATGGAGGGAGGGCCCAATGTCGGGTTTCGACGTCAACCCGCCGAGAACCCCGGGGTCTCGCGCGGGCGACGAGTTCCAGCGGGAGTTCCTCGAGGAGGCCGAGCGCGACCGACTCGCCCACGAGGCGGAGCGGGTCCACGAGGAGGAGGCGGCGGAGCGCGGGGAGGCGCCGCGAAGCGGCCGTGGTGGAAGTTCTGGGCGTGACCGCTTCTGTTGGAGCTCCCTGCTCTCGTTAGACGGGGACCGTCAGTTCGCCCGTGAGCCCGTTCGCAAGGTCGCCGGTGACGGGCCCAGTGGTGCACCCCGCCGTGTCTCGAAGACGTTGTCCGACTGAAGGCTGATCTGGCGAGGTTCGCGACGTTGCTCGTAGCCGGCGGTCGCTTAGACCTCGTCGCAGCTCTTCCTCCGGCAGCGCGATCTGCGAGGTCGCGACGTTGGCGTCGTCGGTGGCCGCGTCAGGCTCGGATAGACCTCGAAGTGGATGTGCGGCCAGCGCCCGGAGTAGCAGCCGGGGACGATGCTGGGAACGTACCCGCGTGATCGACGTCTGCCTCCTGACGCCGCGAAGGTAGTTCGGTCCGTGTCGTGTACAGGGCGTACCGGCCCTCCGACGATCGAGTGCCAGAGCTAGGCAGCAGCGCCAGGGAGCGCGGCGCACGTGGAGCGTCTGCAGGTTGGCCGGATCGACATCGCGTCCACGGCGACGCCGCGATGGACCCGCCGAAGCTCGGCCGGATGTCGCGCCGCACGATGCTGATCTGGGAGAACGTCTGGGCGGGCTCCGTCGCGGGGTCGGCCCGCCGTCTCTCGGGGTGGCCAGCTCGCGATCGGTCGCATCCCCCTCCGGGCGATCGTCGCCTCGCTCGAGGCGGATGACGAATCGCCGACCGAAGGAGCGGAAGATGCCACTCAGACCAGCACGAGTCGGAGAGTGAAGTCATCGGTCAACCGGTAGCAACGCCGCGGTCGGGCCAGGCCGTCCAGCCAAGGCCAGCTCGCCGGAGCGAAGATCGACGGGGTGCCGCAGCCGTCACGCCGGGCGAGGGCGCAGGCGGATCTGAACCTACGGTCTGCCCCTCCGTCTGAGGCTCGTGCATACGCAGACCGGAGCGACTGGGAGAATCCAGCCTGTGGCCGAACGCCCAGGGCATCGAGCTTCCGTCGGGCGAACCACGGTTCGTTCCATGAGGTCGTGGGCGGGGGTAGGGTCCGATCGTGACGTTCGAACGCATCATGAACGACGCCGTCAAGGCGTTCGAGGTAATCGGCGTTCTCATCCTGGTCGCAGGCGGCCTCATCGCGCTCGTCGGCTGCATCGTCGAGCTCGCCCATGGCAGTCCCGTATCGCGGGTGTTCGACGATGTCCGTGCGCGCCTCGGCCGTGCGATCCTGCTGGGCCTGGAGATCCTCGTCGTCGCCGACATCATCCGCACCATCGTCGTGAGCCCGACGCTCTCCAGCGCCTTGACGTTGGGACTGATCGTCCTGGTACGGATCGCGCTCAGCTTCGCCATCGACGTCGAGGTCGACGGGGTGGCTCCGTGGCGGAAGGCGGAGCTGGAGGCATCGCGGCCGCCGCATGACCCCACGTCGGAGATCTAGTCGCCCTCGCCTTCTGCCCATTGCTCAGCCGGCCCGGAAACGCAGGTTCCGATGAAGCAGCTCAAGAGCCGGCTTCCCGAGGCCTCAACGGGTCGGCGGAAGACACGCCACAGCCGCGCTTGAACTGCGGCGCCGTGCGGGAAACTGCGTGTCGCGATGTACGCTGAACCCCCAGGGAGGCGGGGTGCGAGGACCGGAGACTCGGTTCGCCAGAAGCGGTGACGCCCATATCGCCTATCAGGTGGTTGGAGACGGTCCGCCCGATTTGGTGTACGTGCCCGGTTGGGTCTCCAACGTGGAGTTGAACTGGGAAGACCCGTCCTACGCGCGGTTCCTCACACGGCTGGCGTCCTTTGCCCGTCTCATCCTCTTCGACAAGCGGGGTACCGGCCTCTCCGATCGGGTTCCTGACCGGGAACTGCCCACCCTTGAGCAGCGAATGGACGACGTCCGGGCGGTGTTGGACGCCGTTGCTTCAGAGCGCGCGGCGCTGTTCGGCGTCTCGGAAGGGGGTTCGATGTGCGCGTTGTTCGCCGCCACGTACCCCGACCGCACGCTGGCCCTCATCATGTACGGCAGCTACGCGAGAAGGCAGCGAGCGTCGGACTATCCGTGGGGTCAGTCGGATGAGGATCTGGCCGCCTCCCTCCGCGAGATCGAGCAGAACTGGGGCGGACCCGTAGGTCGCGCCGCTCGCGCTCCCAGCGCGGCCCACGACGAGCGCTTCATGCAGTTCTGGGCCTCGTATCTCGTGCAGAGTGCAAGTCCCCAGGCCGCTCTGACCCTGGCCAGGATGAATTCTGAGATCGACACTCGGCCAATCCTGTCGGCGATCCGAGTCCCGACCCTCATCCTGCATCGGAGGGGAGACCGGATCGTGCGTACGGAGGAGGCTCGATACCTTTCCGAGCAGATCTCGGAAGCGAGGCTCGTGCTCCTTGCGGGCGACGACCATCTTCCGTGGGTAGGAGATCAGGAAGCCATTCTCGATGAGATCCAGGAGTGCCTGACGGGCATCCGGCGAGGACCCGAGCTGGATCGGGTGCTCGCCACGGTCCTGTTCACGGATATCGTCGATTCGACCAAGAAGGCCTCCGAACTCGGAGACGCGCGATGGAAGGAGTTGCTTCGCGCGCACGACGAGCGCGTGAGAACCGAACTCTCCCGGTTTCGCGGAGTCGAGGTGAAGACCACCGGAGATGGGTTCCTGGCCACCTTCGACGGACCGGCCAGGGCAGTGGGCTGTGCCCAGGCCATCGCCGAGGCCGTGCGGAACCTGGGGATCGAGATCCGAGCCGGGTGTCACACGGGCGAAGTCGAGCTGCTGGCCGGCGACCTCGGCGGGATCGCCGTACACATCGGAGCTCGCATCGCATCCCTCGCCGGCGCCGGGGAAGTGCTCGCGTCGAGGACCGTGAAGGATCTCGTGGTGGGATCTGGGCTGAGGTTCGATGATCGCGGCCTGCACGAACTCAAGGGCGTACCCGGCCAGTGGCGCCTCTACGCGGTAACGCGGAACTCGAGCTGAGGGACACGGCGTCGCAGGACCTCATGGCACCTGATCGACTGGCATACGACGTGGTCATCCTCGGGGGAGGATCGGCCGGTTGCGTTCTCGCCTCGCGGCTCAGCGAGGACCCGGGGCGGTCCGTTTGCCTGATCGAAGCAGGCCCGGATCACGGATCCTACGCGGAAGGCCGTTGGCCCAAGGATCTCTTGTACGCCAACGAGCTCGCCACCTCCCATGATTGGGGACTGGCAGGTGGGTGGCCTTCTTGGCGTGCCAAGGTCGTCGGCGGGTGCTCTGCGCACAACGGCTGCTTCATCGCATGGGGATCCTCAGCGGACTTCGACGAGTGGGCCGAGGCCGGGAACCAGGGATGGTCCTCTGCCGCGCTGGAACCCTACCGACGTCGCGGCGAGGAGATGCTTCGTGTCCGTCCTTCGCGCGTTGGCGACCTCGAACCATTCATGCGCGCTGGACTCGACGCGGCTGTGGAGATCGGTCTTCCTTTGCTCGAGGACTTCGACGATCCGCGAGCTTTCGAAGGCTGCGCACCGATCCGCGTCAACGCGATCGGCGACGTGCGTTGGAACGCGGCGTTCGCCTACCTCGATCCGGCACGGGAGAGACCGAACCTCAGGATCATGCCCAACGCGCTTGTCGACAGGCTGCGCTTCGTGGGCGAACGGGCTGCCGGAACGATCGTCCGTGTCGATGGCGACGAACTCGAGATTTCCGCCGACGTTGTTGTTCTGGCGGCGGGCGCCTACGGCTCTCCCGCGATCCTGCTCCGAAGTGGCATCGGGCCCGCAGAGGACCTCGCCAGAGCCTCGGTCGGAGTCCGAGAGAATGTCCCAGGGGTGGGACGAAACCTCGTCGACCACCCGAGGGTCGAGGTGGTGTACGAACCGAGCGCGGAGCTCCTCACGCGAACGCGGGAACATTTGGTCGGCCAGCCGGCTCGTGCCCAGACCCTGATCAAGGCCCGAAGCGAGACCTGTCCTTCGGGCACCTGGGACCTGCACCTGATGATGCGCGTGCGCCAATCCGATCTCGAGCGAGCCCGATTCCGTCCCTGGACGATCTGCTCGCCTATCTCTACGTCCACGTCATGAAGCCCGAAGTCGCGCGGGAGCGTGCGGATTGGCTCGAAGGATCCCAGCGTCGTTCCGATCGTGGACCACGGCTTCCTCTCTGATGTGGCGGCGCAGGACGTGGCGACCCTGGCGGCCGGGATCCGGCTCGCCCGCCGGCTCGCGACGGCTCGAGCGATGACAGGGCTTCTTCAGGGCGAGCTCGTTCCCGGTCCAGGGATGCGGCGACGATCGAGCTCGCGGAGTACATCGGGGGATCGGTGGGCGGGTACTGGCATCCGGTCGGGACGTGCAAGATGGGCCCGGCGAGCGACCCGGACGCGGTCGTGGATGCAAGCGGGCGCCTCCACGGTTTCGCGAACGTCTACGTCGCCGACGCCTCGATCATGCCGACCATTCCTCGTGCAAACACCCATCTTCCGGTGATCGCCATCGCCGAGCGCATCGCCGACTTGCTGCGCGGACGCTGAGACAGAAGATGACGTCCGCGGTCCTGCCTCCCCGATCCCGCACGGATTCCACGTGACAGCCAGAAACGAGGGACGCGGAGTTCCCCTGGCGAAGGCGGAGATGGAAGCCTCGCGGCCGCCGCGCGAACTTCCGTCAGAGATCGCGAGATCGTGGCGGCGCCCATCGAGTAAAGGTTCAGGTGGCCCCCTAGCTGCCGAATCGCTCGGCGAGCACTCCGTGGCGGAGCCCTCGATCGCTCACCACGACGGAGGCCCCGCCGAGCTTGTCCAGCACCGTGCGCACGATGCAGGCGCCGGCGAGGATCACCTCCGCACGTTTGGGCTGCAGGCCGACGATGGTGCGGCGCGCTTCGGCGTCCATCGACCGATAGCGCTCGATCTGCCGATCGATCTCCGCCTTGTCGAGCACCGATCCGTTCACCACGTCGGGGTCGTACGTCGCCAGCTCGTGCGCGACTGCGGCCATATTCGTTACCGCGCCTCCCATCGCGATGATCGTCTCCGGCGTCGGTCGACCGTCGAGCCGGTCGAGATCCATCGAGACTCCGGCCATCGCATCTTCCAGCGCGTTCCGGGTCACCGCGCCGGCGAGCCCGAATCGCTCCGTGAAGCTTGCGGCACCCACGTCGATGCTGAATTGCTCATCGACGTCCGAACCGTGTCCGAACGTGAACTCGGTGCTCCCTCCACCCGTGTCGAACACGACCGAGGTGCCCGTTGGACGGCCGAGCGAGGTCAGCGCGGCCTGATAGGCGAGTCGCGCCTCCTCGGCGCCGGGGATGATCTCGATCGTCACGCCGGCGCGATCGTGAATCGCGGCGATCACGTCGTCGCGGTTGCTCGCCATCCTGAGCCCGGCCGTGCCCACCGCGACGATGGCGCGAGCGGCTTCGTGCTCGGCCTCGTCGGCCATCCCGGAGATCGCCGCGGCCGTTCGCTCCAACGCCTCGGTGCCGATCGCGGAGCTCTCGGCGAGCCCCTCGCCGAGACGCGTGATCTCGGCACGATCGAGGACGGCGCGCCACGAGCCATCGCCGCCCGGCTCGCCGACAAGGAACTTGATCGAGTTCGTCCCCACGTCGATGACGGCGTAGCGCTCCGGCACGTCGTCGATGAGCGCAGCGAGGCCGGCCGGATAGCTGGTGTTGACGTAGCCGACCAGCCCGGCCGCGGCGATCGCGCGGCTGACCGCCGCGGGGTCTTCCGATTCGATGGCGATCGTGCCGGTGCGACGCTCGCCCACCTCCACGTCGCTGACCTCGGCCAGGCAGCTCTCGAAGGCGTAGTGCGCGCGCCGCTTGTGCACCTCCACCGTTCTCGTCTCCGACGCCCGCTCGCGAAGTGCCACCAGGAGCGCGTCGAGCGACTCGGCACCCGGCGCCGACTCCGCGGGGAGCTGGAACGCCTCGAACACCTCGACCACGTCGGCCGGGGACAAGGGGAATCCCTGCTTCAGGGTGGGCTTCCACAGCTCCAGGCCGTTCGCATCGACGACGTGCCGGGTCTTGATGTCGACGAGGCCGTCCCTGATCTTCACGCTGGCCCCCGACGTCGGCAGGAGATACAGCTCGTCGCTCTCGCCGGCCCGGTTGGGTTGGAGTCGGTCGAAGACATCCCGTGCCTTGGAGAGGTGACTGCCGAAGGTTCGCCACTCCCAACGGGGAACGATCGTGCTCATCTGCTGCGCTCCTTCGTCGATGCGATCGTCGTGGTTCGCGGTTGTATGCCTTCCGATCGACGCTTCCGATCATCCCTCTTCGGGGCCGGCCAGCACGTTCAGGGCGTTCAGCGAGGGAGCGAAGTAGTAGGCGCAGCTCACGGGCCGCGAGAACTCCGTGAGGCGATCACGGATGCCGTCGCCGGAGGTCCCGAACATCCGGGCGAGCATCTCGTCGAATCGTGTCGGGTCCGCGCTGAAGGCGACGAAGTACAGGCCGTGTTCCTCGACGGTGCCGTACGGGACGCTCCGGCGGAAGATCTCGAGCTCCTTGCCGCCCAACTCGATCTCGACTCGCGCGATGTGCGCGGTGGGAGGCTTCCGAGCGTCGGAAAGCTCCATGCTGTCGGGCTTGGTTCGCCCGATCACGTCCTCCTGCTCAGGGACGGAGAGCCGATGGAAGGCGTCGAGATCGTGCACCCAGCGCATCGCAAGGACGTGGCTGCCTCCCTGTCCGGGCTCCCCCGGCGGCACGAGCGCGACCTCGGCGGCCCGGCGTACCGGCGGGTTCGCGGTCCCGTCGATGAAGCCCGTCTCGTCGCGCCCCTCGTGGTAGGTGAACGCCGGTTGCTCCGCGGCGAGATGGGCAACGTCCGCGACGGCGGCCGCGGCCGCGCAGGCGTGGTCGAAGGTCACATCCGGCGAGGAGCCGCTGATCCACATCCATGCGTCGTGCTGGGTCGCGGGCACGCCCGTCCCCTCGGGCGCGACGATGCCGCGGAAGGGCGCCAGCGATCTCGGCGTCTCCGCCGGAGCCACCTCCCGCCACGCGTCCGCGGCGAACGCGACGACCAGGTTCACTCCCCCGGCGGAGACGTCGGGCGTCCGCAGCCTCCGGAAGGAGGAGACGGCCTGGGTGGGCGTGACACCGGGTCGGAGGTCGAACTCGAGGAAGTGGTGAGCGTTCGTGCCCTGGGCGAAGATGCCGAACTGCGGAAGGACGAACCCCATGTGGCTCGATTCTTCCACCCCGCGCCGCGGTGACGAGCGCTCCCGGTGCGGGACGACCGCGCTCGTCTAGCTCGTGCTCCTTGGTCATGTCCAGAGCGGCTCGCAGCGCAGCCTCGACATCGACGCCCATCGCCTCGACCAAGGAGATCGCCTCGTCGGGCTGCCGAGCCGAGAGCACGCCGGCGGTGAGATGTGCCGCCGTGATCCGACGAGCCCGCTCCTGCCGGGCGAGCCGGACGGCCCGCACGAACGCCGAACGAGCGCTCTCGGTGAACCTGACGCCGCCATGGCGTGCGCGGGGCACGGCCGCGCTCGGTACCTCGGCATGGATCCCGAAGGCCTCGAGGGCCCGTGCGTCCAGACGTGCCGAAGCGGCGCGCGCGACCTCGATGTCTCGACCGATCGCCCGGGAGGCGTCCCCACCGGGCTCCTCGAGGAGTCCCAAGAGCAGGTCCTCGGTGCCGATCCTGCGCCGCCCACGGCGGCGGGCCTCCGCGTCGGCGGCGCGGATCACCGCGGCGCGAGCATCCTCCGACAGCTGGGTTCGTCTCATCGAAGATCCCTCCCGAACTTCTTGTGGATGGCCTGCCGGGAGACACCCAGGGCGTCGCCGACCTGTGACCAGGACCAGCCCGCCTCCCGAGCCGATGCCACCGCGCGCCGCTCGATCTGGTCGGCGAGCTGGCGAAGGGCCGAGACGGCACGCAACGCCTCACGTGGGTCGTCGCTGTCGATCGCCGTGTCGAGATCGGTGGCGTCCATGGCGTCAACCTTAGTTGACGCTCTGAAGGATCGTCAACTCTGGTTGACGCCCTCGCACGGGTCAGCCGCCGGCGCGTCAATCGTCCCAACGGACGACCGTCCCCCCTCGGTCACCGGGCAGGGGCAAGGACTCCGCCTCCGCCTCGACCGCATCGCGCGCCACGCGCGAGAGACGGCGCCAGGGCCGGATCGTCAGCGTCGCCCGCTCACGTCGCCACGTCCCGGCGAGCTCACCCTCGACGAGGAGACCGCCCGGCCAGACGCGCGACGTCCAGAGCGCACGGCGACGATCGGCGTCGGCGACCATGAGTTCGCGATCCTCTCCCAGGAAGAGGAGGTAGGCGTCGCCGCTCGGAAGGAACCGTGCCGGCGCCGCCGAGCTCGGTGGGGCTCGGAACGTCGGTTCGTCGCGCGCGAGGATCCACGCGTCGCCGACCGGTGTTCGCACCTGGGTCAGGGACCTGCGCAGGGCTTCGAAGGCGGCGATGCCTCCGCGCGAGGCGATCCCCGCCCACCCGGCGAACGCCTCGGGCGTGGTGGGGCCGTAGACGTGCAGGTAGCGGCGCGCGAGCTCGAGGCGGGCGTCGCGCGGGTCGACCTCGGGCGGCGGCACGGTCCAGACGGTCGGCAGTCGCGCGCCGTCCCACCGGATCAGGACCGTGCCGGTCGATGCGGCGTACCGGAGCCGATTGGGATGTTCGCCGAGCGCTCTCCCCGCCTCGCCGTAGGTCATCCTCGCGCCGTCGAGGACGGCGTGCAGACGGGCGGCGAGGTCCTCGGCGACCCGCCGGGCGCCGGCGTCGTCCGGCAGCCTCCCGAGCGAGAAGACCGCGAGGTCGCGCGCCGCGACGACGTACGCGTGGTACCGCGGCCCCCAGAGCTGGACGAACGCGGGATCCTCCCAGGTGGACGGTTCGGTTCCCTCGACGCGCGCATGGATCGACAGGAGCGCGGCTCGCGGCATGCTGTCCTGCAGGCCCGCCCACGCCGCACGCCGGAGCGAGCGCCGTCCGCGTGGCAGCCGCTGGTCGAGCGCGCCGACGTGCCGTCGGAACGCGAGGATCTGCGGTCGCGTGAGGCCGAGCCGAGCCGTCGTCACTTCACGCTCCGGCGACGAGCATCAGGGACTGCATTTCCTCGCAAGCACTGCGGCAACGCGGCGACTGCCCCGCGGTGGTGAGCCCGAGTACTTCTGCCACCACCCCTGCCAAGATCGGAGCTGCGACTCATGATCTCGAGATCGGTAAACAGCTCCGGCCAACACGCATCTGCTCTCTGTGGTGACCTGTCGATCAGCGGGCGATCGCTTCGGATCGGTGGGCTCAGTCTTCTTCGGCCGAGGTCAGGGCCGCGTCGACGGCGGCCGCCGCGGCCACGTAGACCACATGGGTACCCACGCTCGTCGCGAGCACATCCGGGGACCAGCGCCAGGGCGGTGGCGTACGCCCGAGAAGTGGGAACAGCGCGAAGGTCGCGGACATAAGGGTGCCGCCGAAGACGAGACTCGCCCACGGCTCGGGCATGGCGCGTCGCAGGAGCACGTGGTACGTGCCGAACACCGATCCGTAGCCCCATCGGAGCAGGGTGCCGAGCTCGGCCTCCTCGCGGCTGGTGACCGACGGCAGGTGCAGCACGCTGGCGACGATCTGCCCCGGCACGAGGCTGTCGTCGTAATCGAGCTGCCCTTGCACGCCGGGTCGCAACCGGTGCTCAACCTGGTAGGCGAGCGTCATGGCGGCCGTACCTGCCGCGCCAGCGAGCACTCCTCGAACGAGCCAGGGAACCCTCACGCCTGCAGCCTACGCCAGCCCCGCCTGCCTCGGAACCAAGCGATTGCCTCCAATCTGTGTCCGCGATGGCGCGGGAGAGCCGGCTGCCGAGGAACTCGTGCGCAACGATCAAGTCGGGAACCACGTGCTGCACGCCAAACATTGGGCAGGTCCGCTCAGTGCGGCTCAGGGGGTGGAAGAGGGTTCGACATGGATGCGTCTCGTGGTCAAAGCATGTGCCTCCGCAAACGCGGCTCGGCGAGCTCCAGGAGCTCGGGTGCCGTCGCGCCTCCCGCGCGGATACGAGCCCCGTACGCTGCGGCCAGGGGCCGAGCCGTAACCCCGTGCAGGATCACCGAGAGCAGGATCGTCCATGTCGCGATCTCGAAGAGCGGAGGACCGACGGGCGTACCGTGCAGCTGCTCGACCGCGAGCAAGGTGAACACGACCGAGGCGAGCCCTCGAGGACCGAACCACCCCATGAATGCGATCGTTCGTGCATCGAACCCCTCGCGGCGAGCGCGATCGCTACGGGTACCATCCGGATGACCGACAGGCTGAGCATCGCGTACACGATGGCGGACACGTCGACGGGCGCCGTGAGCACCGGGCCGACGAACGACGCCCGAAGACGACCCACACCAGGAACGACGCAAACAGGGAAGCGTCTTCGGTGAACCCGATCGCCTCCCGGCGGGGCTTCGCCACGGCGCCGAAGACCAGGCCGCCCGCGAACGCACTGACGAACCCGTTGCCTCCGACGGTGACGGCCCCCGCGTAGGCAAGCATCGCGAGCGCCAAGACGCTGAGTTGCTCCGACACGTTGGAGGTCCATCCCCGTCGCGACGCCCAGGAAAGGAGCCAGCCGCCGAGCGCCCCGACGAGCACGGCGGTGAGGAGGGCGAGGCCGATCTGCGTGACCGCGTCCAGGATCCAGGAGCCCTTGTCGACGCCCTCCTCGCTCAGCAAGGCCGCCAGGAACACCGTCACGAACGGGGTTGCAATCCCGTCGTTGAGGCCACTCTCGATGTTCAACGCTCGCCGGATGCGGACGGGGACCGCCTGATCCGTGACGACCGCCATGCCGAGAGCCGCGTCGGTGGGGGCGAGAATCGACGCGATCAGCGCTGCGCCGGCCCAGCCGAGCTCAGGCGCGAGGACGGCCGCCAGCAAGGTCCCGATCGCGATCGTGAGGAGCAGCCCGATTCCGAGAAGCCGCCCTGGGACACGCGTCACCCTCGACGTGCGCAGAGGACCCGTTGTCGCGACGGCGAACAGCAGGGTAGCGACGTGAACTGCGTGAAGGTGAGGACGACTTCATTGTCAAGCGACAGTTCCAACAATCCGGCACCGTGTGGACTCAACGCGAGTCCGGTGGCCACGAAGACCATCGGGCCGCTGATCGACCACCGGTCGAGCCTGCCCGCCAGCAGCGCATACACCACCGTGATCACCAGCAGGATGACGATGCCGTCCACCGACCCCCCCTTGCGCGTCGTGCCATCATCCCCAACGCGCGACCTCCCTGCATCAACCGATTCGCGACGGGCAAGGTCCCGAGAAGAGAGGTGGACGGTGTTGGCTGAACAACCGGCCCTTCACACCGCAGAGGAGGTGAGCGCTGAGCGTCTCCTGAACGACAGCCTCTGGGGCTCCCCGCCTGCTCACGGGAGTGATCGGCAGCTCGTTCGCGACTCCAGGCCTGTCGGTAAGTCTCCAGCACACAGCGTTCGGCGACGCGGCTCCGCGCGCCAAGTCGCGCGAAGCCACGACCAGCGCCCCTTGAGCGAAGTTTCTCAGGTATCGCGCGCATTTCCAGCCCTAGCCATGATGCTTATGCTGGCTGACGGGTCGTCGACCGCTCGGCTTCTTCGGCGGCATAGACGACGCGAACGCGACGCTGCGATCAACCCAGCTCTGGAGCATCCGCTCGGTCTTGAGGCCGGCCGCGCTGACAAAGACGAACCCCTTCATCGGCTTGCCGGTGAAGTCCATCGGGCGAGCGCCCGGCTGGGCGAGCGCTGCCTCACCCTCCTCGGGAGCAAGGCGCACCATCAAGTCGTCGCCGGTCACGCCCACCGCCATGTTGCCGTGCACCGTGAAGCAAAGTCCCCCGAACATCCTGATCTCGGTCACGCCACGCACGTCGCCCAACGCCGCGCGCGTGCGGGCAGCCAGCTCCTCATCGAAGGTCATCTACGCCACCCCTAGCCCGACGATCGGCGTCGACTTCGGCCACCGAGTCTGAGGAAGTCGCGCTCGGCGTCGTTGGTGCCATGTCGGCCGCTCGAGAGTATGCGTCTGCTGCTTCGCTGGTGCGACCCAGCCGACGAAGCAGATCGGCTCGCGTGGCGTGGAACGGGTAGTAGTTGTCGAGGTCCAACTCGTCCACCAGCGTCAGCGCGGCAGCGGGCCCTTGCACCTCGCCGATGGCGATCGCGCGGTTGAGGGACACGACCTCCGTTGGGGCGACCGCTTGCAGCTGGTCGTAGATGGCGACGATCTGCGACCAATCGGTCTCCTCGACCGTCGGGGCATCCGCGTGCACGGCATTGATCGCCGCCTGGAGCTGATATGCGCCTGGTTGGTTGCGGCGAAGGCACGCGTGGACGATCGCTTGACCCTCATCGATCAGGGCACGATCCCATCGCGTGCGATTCTGCTCGCCGAGCAGCACGAGCGAGCCGTCAGCCGCCGTCCGCGAAGGACGTCGCGACTCGGTGAGGAGCAACAACGCCAGCAAGCCGGCCGCCTCCGGCTCGTCGGGCATCAGGGTCACCAGGATCCGTGCCAGCCGGATCGCCTCTGAGCACAGATCGGGTTCGGCTGAGTTGTTCAGCCCGGCGTTGTAGACGAGGTAGACGACGGCCAGCACCGGGCGCAAGCGGCCGGGCAGCTCGTCATCCTCCGGCACGCGGTACGGGATCCGTGCGGCTTTGATCTTCCGCTTGGCGCGCGCGAGGCGCTGGGACATGGTTGGCTCGGCGACGAGGAAGGCCCGGGCGACCTCCTCCGTCGTCAGCCCGCCGAGTAGGCGCAGGGTGAGCGCAACCTGCGCTTCCGTGGAGAGAGCCGGATTGCAGCACGTGAAGACGAGGCGAAGCCGATCGTCCTGCACGTGAGCCACCTCGGACATGCCGGGATCCTCCGAGCTGGAGGAGAGCACCGCCACCTCGCTCGAGCAGGGCCCGACCCCGCGTCTCTCGGCGCAGGCGGTCGAGAGCGGATCGGCGCGCGGTCGTCATGATCCAGCCGCCCGGGTTGGGCGGGAGGTCGTCGATCGGCCACTTGCGGAGGGCGACGGCGAACGCATCCTGCACGGCGTCCTCGGCGACGTCGATGTCACCGAAGATCCGAATCAGGGTTGCCGCGCATCGGCCAGACTCCTCGCGGAAGATCCGGCCGATGGTTGCCGCGTCGACCGCGAGCGAGCTCTCGACACCGCGCACGTCAGGCGTCCGGCATCTCCCAGAACGGGCGGACCTCGATCGGCTACGCCGACCGCGGCTGTGGTCTTCGACGCCCACACGAGCGCAACGTCGAGGTCATCTGCCTCGATGATGTAGAAGCCGCCCAGGTGTTCCTTGGACTCGGCGAAGGGGCCGTCAGTGGTCATGACATCGCCGGCCGTCATCCGGACGACCGTGGCGGTGTCGGGTTCATTCAGTCTGCCGGAGAAGACCAAGGCGCCAGCCGACTTCATCTCTTCTTCCAAATCCAGGATCTTCTGCCATCCCTGCTGCATCTCTGCTTCGGTCATCTCGGGGCGGGCTGCGCCCTCGACGCTATAGGCGGAGAACATGTACTGGGCCATGGTGAGTCCCTCCTTGGCTCGGGCGGGCCGATCCCGCCTCCTGCCCCAACTACGAACGGGCCTCGCCAGACTGACCGCGCCCATGAACAACGTCCGCGAACGACCTAGGCGCGTGGCAGCCCATGTGAACGTGACCGCCACTCCCCGAGTATCTCCACAGGAGATGTGTCGTTCGGCGTCTGGAACGAGGGGGTCATGATGGCAACGAGCTGGTCGTCCTTGCCCCCGGGGGGTTGGAATCGGTGGGAGGGGGAGGATTCGAACCTCCGTAGGCTTCGCCGGCGATTTTACAGACCGCTCCCTTTGGCCGCTCGGGCACCCTCCCGGAAGCACCTCGAAGGATAGCAACAGCTCGCACCCGTCTTCGGGACCGCGAACCTCAGCCGTCAGACCAGGTGGATGGTCTCGTCCTCCGACGAGTACCCAACGTTGTCGCGGAACCCGTCCGTGGCTCCAACGAACGAGTCCCTGATGACCGCCGAGCCGGAGCCGAATGCGACCCCCGTCTCGGTGTCGACCTCCGCCGTCCACGCTGCCGGGGCGTTCGGCGTACAGGCGGCCGCGGCCGACCAGGATCCCCGTGCGACGAAGAGACCTTCCCGCAGCTCTCTGAGCACGCCGTAGCGGTACACGACCGAGCGCTCGTTGCAGGTGATCGTGCCGCCGATCGTCGCGATCCCCGTACTCGGATCGACCGTCCCCGGATCGTCCAGGTCCACTGTGAACTCGAGCTCGACGTCGACGACCTCGCCCATCCACAGGACCAGCTGTCCGCCGCCTCCGTCGCCGTTGCCACAGCACTGCGCGACCATGAACACGTAGGTCGTTCCCGAGTGGGCGCGGAAGCGCACTCCCGAAGCGAGCCCGAAGCGATCGTCGCTGCAATCGACAGCATGCACCTTGCCCGTTGCCGTTCGGGTGTAGACGCTCAACACGGTGTCGTATTGGCTGCCGATCAGGTCGACCTGAACCCGCTGATCCCGCGCCGGGGTGAAGGAGAAGAAGACGGACGCGTTGTTCGAACAGAAGCGAGGGCCGTTCGGAGTCGCTTCCGAAGTATCCTGCGCGTACTCGAACGGCAACGCCTCGATCTGCACCGCCGTCGCCTCGGTGTCGTTCGCCGGCGATGCCGCGAGCGCGGGCGCCGCCGACACGACTCCCACGATGCCCACCACCACGCCTGCCGTTACGGTTCGTCGCCATCCGGATCCCATCGGATCCTCCCCTCTCCCCTCGCCGAACCCTAGGCGGGCGGGGTGGACGGAGCAACCGCGGAAACCACCTGTGTTTGACCTCTCGATCCAGGGCCCGGATCGAGCGCGTTCGGCTGGGACTCGCGGCTCGCTAAGATGGGCGGCCATGGCGAAGACCGATTTCTCCTTCGACATCGTGTCCGAGGTCTCGATGCCCGAGGTGGCGAACGCGGTCGACCAGACCCGGCGCGAGATCGCCCAGCGCTTCGACTTCAAGGACACCGGGACCTCGCTCACGCAGGACGACAAGCTGATCGAGGTCCGCTCCTCGACCGAGGATCGCCTGAAGGCGGCCGTCGAGGTCCTGAAGGAGAAGGCCGTCCGCCGCGAGGTTTCCCTGAAGGCCCTCCACTTCGGGCCGGTCCTGCCGGCGGCCAAGGGCACCGTCAAGCAGGCGGTCAACGTGAACACCGGGATCTCCGAGGAGAAGGCTCGGGAGCTCGTGAAGTTCGTGAAGGGCCTGAAGGTGAAGGTCCAGAGCCAGGTACAGGGCGACCAGGTCCGGGTGACGGGCAAGGCCAAGGACGACCTTCAGGTCGTGATCCGCGCCGTCAAGGAGCAGGACTTCGGGATGGCGCTCCAGTTCGTCAACTTCCGGCCCTAGCCGGTTCGGGTAGATTCCGCTCGACCAGGGGGGTGAACGCCGTGGACGAGGGACGACTGAAGGCGAAGGCCAAGGAGATCGCGGAGCGGGAGAACGCCCGGCTGCTGGAGCGGACTCCCGCATCCAAGAGCCTGTTCGAGCGCGCCGTGCGGAGCATGCCGGACGGCGTCGCCTCGAACTTCCAGGCGGGCGATCCGTACCCCGTATACCTGCAGCGGGGCAGCGGATCCCACGTCTGGGACGTCGACGGCACCGAGTACGTCGACTTCCACGGCGGCTTCGGCGTGAACGTGGTGGGCCACGCCCACCCGAAGATCGTCGAGGCGATCCGCAAGGTCGCCGACCAGGGGATCCACTTCGCCGTCACCACCGAGACGACGGTCGCGCTCGCCGAGGCGATCTGCGAACGCTTCCAGCTCGAGCAGATGCGATTCGTGAACTCGGGCACCGAGGCCACGATGGACGCGATCCGCGTCGCCCGGGCCGCGACCGGCCGCGACACCATCGTGAAGATGGAGGGGTCCTACCACGGGCACCACGACTCGGTGCTGTTCTCCGTCGTGCCCGAGTCGGACGTGCTCGACATGCGCTTTTCGACCGGCGAGCAGGGGCAGTCGTGGTACCGCACGCGGCCGACCTCCAAGGGCGTCCCGGAGGCGCTGTGGAATACCGTGATCGTCGTCCCGTTCAACGACGCCGACGCCGTCGCGCAGGCGTTCGCCGACAACCCCGACGAGATCGCGGCCGTGATCCTCGAGCCGGCGATGATGAACGTGGGGGTGATCGTGCCGAAGCCCGGCTACCTCCAGGCGCTTCGCGACGTGTGCGAGCGCAATGGCGCGGTGCTCATCTACGACGAGGTGAAGTGCGGCGGCACCATCGCCTACGGCGGGACGACCGAGCGGTACGGCGTCGCGCCGCACCTGGCGGCCTACGCGAAGGCCGTCGGCGGCGGCTCGACGATCGGCGCGTTCGGCGGCGAGGCCCGCTTCATGGAGTGGGTCACCAAGGGTGCGGCGCAGCAGGGAACGTTCAACGGGAACCCGCTGTCGGCCGCGGCCGGGCTCGCGGCGCTCACCCAGGTCCTGACGAAGGACGCGTACGACCACCTCGGCAAGCTCGGCACGATGCTCGCCGAGGGCTGCGAGCGCGCGATCGCCGAGACCGGGGTCCCCGCGCACGCGGTCGACCTCGGCGCCAAGGGGTGCGTCTCCTACCGTCGCGAGCCGCTCACGAACTACCGCGACTTCCTCGAAACGATCCCCGAGCTCTTCTACGCATCGTTCGGCTGGATGATCAACCGCGGGATCTTCATGACGCCGGGCGACGAGGAGCAGTGGACGATCTCGGTGCAGCACACCGAGGAGGACGTCCAACGGTACCTCGACGCGTTCGGGGAGTTCTGCTCGGAGCTCGTGGCGTAGCTCGCGCCGAGGCGAGGCGTCGAGGAGATCGCGAGGGACCCGCATGCGATCGATGCACGAGTTCACCGACGAGACCGAGGCCCTGACGCGGGCGATCGTCGCCTACGCGCGAGGACGGATCGCGAACCCCCAACCGCTGGATCGGCCGGTCTCCCGCGAGGAGCTCTCGCGCCGCGCCGGCCGGACGATCACGCCCTCGGGCATCGGGGGCGAGGAGGCGCTCCGCCTGTGGGCCGAGGTCTTGTCGACGGCGACGATCTCGCCCGACCATCCCGCGTTCCTCGCGTTCGTCCCCGCGGCGCCGACGAAGGCGAGCGTGCTGTTCGACCTCGCGATCAGCGCCTCGGCGACCTACGCGGGGAGCTGGCTCGAGGGCGCGGGCGCCGTCTGGGCCGAGCACGAGGCCCTGCGATGGCTCGCCGACCTCGCGGGCCTGCCGGAGGAGGCGGACGGCTGCTTCGTCTCGGGCGGGACGGCCGGCAACCTGTCGGCGCTGGTGGCGGCGCGCCACGCCGCGTCCGCGGCTCGCGGCGACCGGCCGGCGCGCTGGGCCGTCGCCTGCTCGGACACGGCGCACTCGTCGGTGGCGTCGGCGGCGCGCGTGATGGACGCCGACGTCGTCTCGGTCCCCCACGACGAGCGCGGCCGTCTCACCGGCGCGGCCCTCGCCGAGGTGCTGGAGACCGACGGGACCGAGCGCCTGTTCGCCGTCGTCGCGAGCGCGGGCTCGACGAACGCCGGGGTGGTCGACGATCTCGAGGGCGTCGCGGGAGTCTGTCGCGAGGCGGGCCTGTGGTTCCATGTCGACGGCGCCTACGGCGGCGCGGGGCTGCTCGCGCCGAGCGTGCACGATCGATTCCGAGGGCTGGAGCACGCCGACTCGTTCATCGTCGACCCGCACAAGTGGCTGTTCGCACCCTACGACGCGTGCGCGTTGCTCTATCGGGACCCCGCCCTCGCCCGCGAGGCGCACCGGCAGGACGCCTCGTACCTCGATGCGCTGAACGCGATCCCCGACTGGAACCCGAGCGACTACGCCCATCACCTCTCGAGACGTGCGCGGGGGCTGCCGCTGTGGTTCTCCCTCGCCACCTACGGAACCGACGCCTATCGCGACGCCGTCGAGGCCGTGCTCGCGATCACGCGAACGGCGGCCGAGGAGGTCCGCGGCCGGCCCGAGCTCGAGCTCGTCCTCGAGCCCGAGCTCTCGGTCATCTTGTTCCGGCGGCTCGGCTGGGGAGCCGAAGACTACGACGCGTGGTGGCGCCGGCTCCTGGACGCGCAGGTCGGCTTCGTCCAGCCCTCGTCGTGGGAGGGCGAGAAGGTGGCGCGCCTCTGCTTCGTGAACCCTCGGACGACGATCGACCACGTCCGCGCGATCCTCGGCACGATGACGTGAGCGCGGTCCGAGCCGTCCTGCTGGACCTGTACGACACGCTCGTCTGGAGCGAGTGGCCCAAGGCGCGGATCGCCTGGGAGCAACGTCTGGGGATCCCCCAGTCCGAGCTCCTTCGCGCGTTCGTCGCCACCCGGCCCGCGCGAAGCGTCGGGTCGTTCGGGAGCCCCGAGGGCGACGTGGCCGCCGTGCTCGAGGAGGCCGGGGTCCCGCCCGACCCGGCGGTCGTGCGGGAGATCGTCCGGGCGACCGAGGAGTTCCTGCGCACGGGCGTGACCCTGTACGAGGACTCGATCCCCGCCCTTCGCGAACTGCGACGTCGGGGGCTGCGGACCGCGGTCGTGAGCAACTGCGATCACACGACGCGGCCGGTCGTCGAACGACTCGGCCTGCCCGGGGAGGCCGACGAGGTGATCCTGTCGTTCGAGGTCCGCGCCGCCAAGCCGGACCCGCGGATCTACGAGATCGCGCTCGAGCGGCTCGGGGTCGAGGCCGGCGAGGCCGTGTTCGTCGACGACCAGGCCCGCTACTGCGACGGCGCGGCCGAGCTCGGGGTCGGCACCATCCTCGTCCTGCGAGACGAGAGCGCGCCGGTCGAACGGGTGAGCGATCCCGGAGGTCATCGGGTGATCCGCGACCTCCGGGGGCTCCCGGACCTGGTGTAGGGCTCGCCCTACACGATCTGCTGCTTGATCTCCGCGAGCCGGGCGATCCGCGCCTCCGTCGGCGGGTGGGTCGAGAACAGGGTCGCGAAGCTCCTCGAGGCCTGCCGTCCTTGGAAGGGGTTCACGATGAACAGGTTCGCCTGGGCAGGGCTAACCGACGTCGGGACGGGCACTTGCTTGGCGGTCGCCTCGAGCTTGCGCAGCGCGCTCGCGAGGGCGTCGGGGTCGTGCGACAAGATGGCGCCCGACTCGTCCGCCTGGTACTCGCGCGAGCGGCTCACGGCCATCTGGATGATCGCGGCCGCCAGCGGCGCCAGGATCCACGCGAACAGCGCGCCGAACGCACCGACCGGGTTCCGGTCGTTGCCGCCGCCGAAGAACAGCGCGAACCGGGCGAGGAACGTGATGCTCATGCCGATCCCCGACGCGATGGAACCGATCAGGATGTCGCGATTCGCCACGTGGGAGAGCTCGTGGGCGAGCACCCCGCGGAGCTCACGCTCGTCGAGGATCTGCAGGACGCCCCGGGTCACCGAGACCGCGGCGTGGTGCGGATTCCGGCCGGTCGCGAAGGCGTTCGGCTGCGCCATGTCCGAGACGTAGATCTTCGGCATCGGCATCTGGTTCAGCTGGGTAAGCTCGCGGACGATCCGGTACAGGTCCGGCATCTCCTGCTCGGTCACCGGCTTGGAGTGGGTGGTGGCGATCGCGATCCTGTCGCTGAACCAGTACATCGAGAAGTTGAAGACCAGGGCGATCGCGAGGGCGGTGATCATCCCGCCGGTGCCCCAGATGGATCCGACCAGGACGAAGGCGCCGCCGAGGGCCGCGATCAGGATCCAGGTCTTGATTCTGTTGAGACCGATCATCGACTCGATCCTCCTTTGGGAACGATTCGCCGGGCCCCGGCGCCGGGTTCGAGGATCGGCCTACGGGCCGGCCAGCGTCGACAGCGGGGGGAAGTGCGCCAGGAGCTCGGGCCAGATCCCCACCGCCACGACGGCCACGGTCGCGAGCACGGCCGCCGTCGTGACGAGCCGGGGCGACAGGAGCGGCCGGTCGTGCTCGGGCTCGGAGAAGAGCATCTGCCGAGGCACCGCGAGGTAGTACACGAGGCTGATCACGGAGTTGACGAGCATGACGACCGCCAGGAGGACCCCGGTCCCGCCGGCCTCGATGGCGACCTTGAAGACCAGGAACTTCGCCCAGAAGCCGGCCGTCGGGGGGATCCCCGCGAGCGAGACCATGAACACCGTCATCGACAGGGCGATCACCGGCGCCCGGCGGCCGAGCCCCGCGAAATCGGAGATCAGCAACCCGCGCGACTCCCTCGACACCGCGATCACGACCGCGAACGCCCCGAGGGTCATGATCGCGTAGATGAGGATGTACGTGACGGCGGCGGCGAACGCATCCTGGTTGACCGCCTGGTCGGCAGAGACGAGCGCGAAGGGCAACAGCATGTATCCGGCCTGCGCGATGCTCGAGTACGCCAGCAGTCGCACGACCTGTCGTTGCTGGAGCGCAACGAGGTTGCCGATCGTCATGGTGGCGATCGAGAGCACGGCGAAGATCGGCGTCCAGAACTCGTACTGGTGCGGGAACGCGACGAACATGAGCTGGAGCAGGCCCGCGAACCCGGCGGCCTTGGACGCCGTGGCGAGGAACGCCGCGACGGGGACGGGTGCACCCTCGTAGGTGTCCGGCGCCCAGAACTGGAACGGGACGGCACTGACCTTGAAGGCGAATCCCGTCACCACGAACAGGATCGCAGCCAGGATCAGCGTCTCCTGGCCCGCCGGGAGCGTGCCCGAGAGCGCCACGCCGATCTCGCTGAGGTTGAGCGAGCCCGTCACGCCGTAGACCAGGCTCATCCCGTAGAGCATCACGGCGGTCGACAGCACGCCGATCAGGAAGAACTTGATGCCGGCCTCGTTCGACCGAGGATCGCTCTTGCGGAAGGCGGCGATCAGGAACCCGGGGGCGCTCACGGTCTCGAGCGCGATGAACAGCATCAAGAGGTCGCGCGAGCTCGGCATGAGCAGGCATCCGAGGAACGAGGTCAGCAGCAGGAAGTAGTACTCGCCCTGGTAGAAGCGCCCGTCCCGGAAGTACCGGAGCGAGAGCATGAGGACGATGAGCGCGACGAGGAGGAAGAACACCTTGAACAGCACGGCGAACTCGTCGACGACGAACGCGCCGCCGAACGTCGTGTGGGTCTCGCCGACGAGGGTGAGCACGGCGATCAGCGACGCGAGCACGCCGATGAAGCCGATCGGCATCGTGAACCACTTGCGCCGCTGCGACAGGAAGGCGTCCGCGATCAGGACGAGCAGGATCGTGCCCGAGAGAATCATCTCGGGAAGGATCGCGTGGTAGTCGATCGCCTGGTTCATCGTCGCGTCGCCGTCTCCCGCTCCCGATCAGCCGCCGAACAGGTGGAGGATCGCGTCGACGGACTCCTGGGTCACGCCGAAGATGATCCGGGGGAAGATCCCGAGCAGCACGGTGGCCACCAGCAGCGGTACCCACGACACCCACTCGATCGCGACGACGTCGGGGAACGCCTCCCGTTGCCACTTCTCCGGGGTCGTCCCCATGTTCACGCGCTGGAGCATCCACAGGAAATACCCGGCCGTGAGGATCGTGCCGATGCCTCCCGCCACCATGAAGACGCGGAATAGCTCGGCGTTGAGCGCCTCCGCCGGGCTGTAGCTGGAGAGCAGGGCCATGACCTCTCCCCAGAACCCGGCGAGCCCGGGCAGGCCGAGCGACGCGATCGCGACGAAGGCGAACACGCCGCCCAGGTACGGCAGCTTCTGCATCACGCCGCCGCCGATTTCCGCGATCTCGCGCGTGTGGTAGCGGTCGTAGAGCGACCCGACGCAGAAGAACAGCATCCCGGTGATGATGCCGTGGGCCACCATCCCGAAGATCGCCGCGTTGATCCCGATCGTCGTGAGCGTCGCGATCCCCAGCATCACGAACCCCATGTGCCCGACGGAGCTGAACGCGATCAGCCGTTTCAGGTCCTTCTGGGCGAGGCACGCAAGTGCCGCGTAGACGATCGCGATCGCCGCGAGCGCGCCGATGAGCGGCGCGTACTTCTGGGCGCCGTACGGCAGGATGGGGAGCGCGATCCGGATGAACCCGTAGGTCCCCATCTTCAGCATGATCCCGGCCAGCAGGACCGACCCGATGGTCGGGGCCTCCGTATGGGCGTCGGGCAGCCATGTGTGGAAGGGCCACATCGGGACCTTGACGGCGAAGCCGAGCGCCACGGCGGCGAACACCACGAGCTGGAAGTCGTGCGAGAAGCCGCCGCCGGCCGCGAACCCCTGCAACGCGACGATGTCGAACGTGTGCTGGCCGGCGACGTCCGAGCGGAAGTACATCGCCAGGAACCCCAGGAGCATGAAGACCGAGCCGAACAGCGTGTAGAGGAAGAACTTGATCGCCGCGTACTCGCGGTTCGCGCTGCCCCAGATCCCGATCAGGAAGTACATCGGGACCAGCACGAGCTCCCAGAAGACGAAGAACAGGATCAGGTCGAACGCGATGAAGGTGCCGGCCATCCCGGTCTCGAGAAGCAGCATGAGCCCGAGGAACGCCTTGGTCTTGCCGGGCTTCGGGACGAATCGCCAGGTGTAGATCGCGCACAGGAACGACAGCGCGAACGTCAGCACGAACAACGGAAGCGAGATGCCGTCGATCCCCACGTGGTACCGGGCCCCGATCGCCGGGATCCAGCTCAGGTTGAGCACGAACTGCAAACCGGGCCCGCCGCTGTAGTCGAAGGTGAACGTGATCGCGAGCGCGACGACGAGCGCGGCGCCCGTGACCACGATGCCGAGCGCCCGAACCATCCGATCCTGCTCGCGCGGGACGACGGCGATGACCAGCGCCCCCAGCACCGGCAGGAACGTCGCGATCGAGATCGCCGAGTTCTCCCAGGTCATCGGCCCGTTCCCCTCTCAGATCCTCGTGAAGACGACGGCCAGGATCACGACGCCGGCGAACAGGAACGCGGCGTAGCGCTGGACGTTGCCGGATTGGATGTAGCGCAGGATCCCACCGGTGAATCCCGTGATGTGCGCGGCGCCGTTGACGGCACCGTCGATCACGGTGCGGTCGAACCATGCGACCGTTCGTGAGAAGACGACCGTGAGCGACGCCGTGCCGTTCACGGCGCGATCGATGACGTTCTGGTTCGTCCAGTACACGAACGCGGCGATCGGATCGCGAATCGGCCGGACGATGCCCCTCCAGTACAGGTCGTCCAGGTAGTACTTGTTCGCCAGGACCGTGTACGCGGGCCCGAGCCCCCGGATCGGGTCGGGATCCTTCCAACGCCGGTAGACGAGATACCCGGCGCCGACGCCGACGATGGCGATCGTCACCGACAGGAGCGCGACCCAGGGCACCAGCTCGACTGCCTCGGGCTCATGGAGGAAGACCCAGTCGAAGAACGCGGCCCCCACCGGACCGGCGCCGAGCCAGCCCACGAACAGCGTCGCCGTCGCGAGCGCAACCAGCGGTCCCGTCATCGAGATCGGCGACTCGTGGGGGTGGCCGGGGCCGCGGTAGGTCCCGAAGAACGTCTGCAGCACCATACGGGTCGTGTAGAAGGCGGTCACGAGCGCCGTCACAGCCATGACGACGAAGAGCACCTCGTGCCCGTGGGACGCCCCGACGAGGATCTCGTCCTTGGACCAGAAGCCGGCGAGCGGCGGAACGCCGGCGAGCGCCGCCGAGCCGATCAGGAAGGTCCAAAACGTCACCGGCATCGGTCTTCGCAGGCCGCCCATCTCGCTCATGTTGTTGGTGAGGCAGGCGTGGATCACCGAGCCCGAACCCAGGAACAGCAGCGCCTTGAAGAACGCGTGGGTGAACAGGTGGAACATGGCCGCGTCGCGGCCGGCCGGCCCGATCGACATGATCGCGACCATGTAGGCGAGCTGGGAGACGGTCGAGTACGCGAGCACGCGCTTGATGTCGTCCTGCACGAGGCCGAGCAGCGCCGCCCCCAGCATCGTGATGCCCCCGATCACGCCGACGACCTGGAGCACGTACGCGTCGGCGTGCACGAAGATGTCGTACATCCGGCCGACGAGGTAGACGCCGGCCGCGACCATCGTGGCGGCGTGGATCAGGGCCGACACCGGCGTCGGGCCGGCCATCGCGTCCGGGAGCCAGACGTGCAGCGGGAATTGGGCGGACTTGCCGATCGTCCCCCCGAACAGGAGGAGCGCGGCGATCGAGACCACGGCCACCGAGACCCGTCCGCCGGCGACGATCTGACTGATCTCCAGGATGTTCGACGTCCGGAAGCCGGTGGCGGCCACGAGGACGAAGATGCCGAACATGAACGGCACGTCGCCGACGCGCGTGGTCAGGAACGCCTTGATGGCCGAGCTCGAGTTCACGTGCTCCTCCCACCAGTGACCGATCAGGAGGTAGGAGCAGACGCCCATCACCTCCCAGCCGACGAGCAGCTGGAAGAGGTTGTTGGCGATGACGACGTTCAGCATCGCACCGGTGAACAGCGACAGGACGACGAAGAACCAGGTGTAGCGCACGTCCCCGTGCATGTAGCCGACCGAGTAGATGTGCACGCACAACGAGACCGCCGTGACCACGACCAGCATGACCGCCGTGAGCCCGTCCACGAGCTGGCCGAGCTCCATGTGGAGCGGACCGATCTGGAACCAATCCACCGAGCTCTCGTAGGTGCCGCCGCCGTGCTGGACGAACTGCACCAGGACGCCGAGCGAGAGCACCAGGCACGCGGCGATCGCGGTGATCCCGTAGACGGCACCCTTACCCGGCGTTCGCTTGCCCGCGAAGAGCGTGAGCGCCGCCGAGACGAACGGCAGGACGACGATCAGCCACGCATGCTGGACGAACCAGTTCGCGGTCGCGGCCGCCCCCTCCCCGGCCTGCGCGATCACCATTTGAGGAGGTTCACCTCGTCGACGTTGATCGTCTCTCGGTTGCGGTAGATGAGGATGACGATGGCCAGGCCGATGCCCACCTCCGCGGCCGCGACCGCGATGACGAACAGCGCGAATACCTGCCCCGTGAGCTGCCCCAGGTGCTGGCTGAACGCGATCAGGTTGACGTTCACCGCGTTCAGCATCAGCTCGATCGCCATCAGCACCATGACGGCGTTCCGCCGAGCGAGCACGCCGTACACGCCCGTCGCGAACAGCACCGCCGAGAACGTGAGCGGCAGGAACAGGCGGATCACGTTCGGTCGTCCCTGCGCGAGAGGACGATGGCCCCGATCAGGGCCGCGAGCAGGAGGAACGACACGACCTCGAACGGCAGGACGAAGTCGCTGAAGATCGCGAGCCCGATGCTCTGGGGATCCCCCGCACCGGGAACGATCCTCGGATCGCCCCAGGGGAACGCCCCCTGGATCATGAAGATCAGCCCGGCCAGGATCGCGAGACCGATGAGGAACGCGGCCCCGCGGTGCTGATTGTCGAGCGCATCCCGGCCGATCGGCGCCTTCGTGAGCATGAGCCCGAACAGGAACAGGATCACGATCGCACCGACGTAGATCAGGATCTGCACCCACGCCACGAACTCGGCGGCCAGCAACAGGTACACGCCGGCGACCATCGAGAGCGTGAGGACGAGATACAGGGCCGCGTGCACGACGTTGCGCGCCGTGACGAGGCGGAACGCGGCGACGATCCCGACGACCGACAGAACGATGAAGGCGTACTCCTGGCCCGTCATGCCTCGCCGGCCTTCGTGCGCGCCGCGATCATCGCCGCCCGCTTTGCCTGCCCCTCGGCCACCCGCCGGTCTTTGCCCTGCGCGAGCTGCTCGGCCAGAACCCGATCGAACGTCTCCTGATCCGGCACCACGTCGGCATGCTCCGCCGCCGGTGGCGACGGGGTGGCCGGCACGGCCGGCCCCTCAGCGGGAGCGGCTACGCAGCTCGCTGTCGGGGTCGCGGCAACGGGAGCGACCGCGGGAGCCGCCGGGGGCTCGCCGACGGCCGCCACATCAGGAAGCACGGACGCCGCCGGAGGCGCCTCCCCCGGCGGACCCGCGGTCGCGACCGACCCAACGTCCGCAACGACCTCCGCGCCCACCTCGAGCTCAGGCGGCGGCAGGACCGTGTAGGTCCACTCCTCGAGCTTGTCCTTCTCGTGGGTGAGCAGGTCGATCTCGTAGGTCGAGTACTCGAACTCCGGGCTCCAGAACAGGGCGTCGAAGGGGCAGACCTCGACGCAGATCCCGCAGTACATGCAGAGGGCGAAGTCGATCGCGAACCGGTCGAGGACCTTGACCGACCGCGCCTTGCCGCCCGAGGCCGGGTCGTGCGTCTCCTTGTGGGCGTCGATGTAGATGCACCAGTCGGGGCACTCGCGCGAGCACTTGTAGCAGACCGTGCAGTTGGCTTCCTTGAGCGCGATCACGCCCCGCGTGCGCGGAGGAAGGTCGGGCTTGACCTCCGGATACTGCTGGGTGACCGAGCGGCGAAGGGCGTGCTTCAGCGTGACGCCGAGGCCCCTGACCAGCCCGGCGCCAGAACCGCCGGGGTCGGGCGAGGCGTGCACGTCGCGTTCGTCGACCGCCATCTACCCTCCCGAGACCGCGACCTTGACGATGCCGACGACGAGCACCTGCAGCAGCGCCAGCGGGATCAGGGCCAGCCACGACCCGCGCTGCAGCTGATCCTCGCGCATCCGCGGGTAGGTCGCCCGCAACCAGATGACGAAGAACGCGAGACCCCCGATCTTGGCCGCCATCCAGAGCGGGGCGGGGATGAACTCCAGGAACGGGAGCGACTGATAGCCGCCGAGGTACAAGACCGCGGCGACGGCCGACAGGGCAACGATCCCGCCGTACTCGGCGAGGAGGAAGAAGGCGAACTTCAGCCCCGTGTACTCGGTGAGCGCGCCGAAGATGATCTCCGAGTCCGCGACCGGCATGTCGAAGGGCGGTCGCGTGAGCTCCGCGAGCGCCGCGATGACGAAGATCGCGAACCCGATCGGCTGGGTGAGCACGAACCAGTAGCGCTGCTGGGCCTCGACGATCCCGATCATCGACAGGGTCCCGGCCTGCATCACGACCGCGGCGGCGGCCAGGACGATCGGCAGCTCGTACGCGATGAGCTGGGCGGCCGCCCGCAGCGCCCCGATGAGCGAGAACTTGTTGGCCGAGGCCCAACCCGCCATCAGGGTGCCGATCACGCTCACCGACGTGATGGCGATCACGAAGAAGATCCCGACGTCGAGGTTGAGGATGAAGGCCTCGCTCGAGAACGGGATGACGACCAGCAGCGCGATGTACGGGACGAGGGCGACCGCCGGGGCCATCGAGAACACCCAGGGATCCGCGGCCGCGGGCACGATGTCCTCTTTCTGGACGAACTTCACGCCGTCGGCGATCAGCTGCGCCCAGCCGTGGAACCGTCCGGCGTACATGGGCCCGAGCCGGCCCTGCATGTGCGCCAGCACCTTGTGCTCCATGTACCCCACCGCGAGCGGGGCCGTGAGGAAGAACACGAGCACGATCGCCGCCTTGACGACCAGGACCAGCCAGTACGAGTCCAGCAACTGGTCGACGTAGCTCACACCCGACTGCGCGATCACTCCTCTTCTTCCTCCTCCTCCTCGCCCTCCGCCGCGCCTGGCCACGGCTTGACCACGCGCGACATCAAGGGGAAGTCCTTTCGGAGCGGATGACCCTCGAAGGGCTCCGGGAGGAGCAGGCGAACGGGCTCGGGGTGCTTCTCGAACGTGACGCCGAACATCTCCATCGTCTCGCGCTCGTGCCAGTTCGCCGTCGGATAGACGTCCGAGATCGTGGGGCAGACGAGCGCGTCGGCCGCGAGCGGCACCTTGACCCGGACGTTGTGATGGTGGGAGGTGGAGAAGACGTGCGTGACGATCTCGATCCCGTCGGCGCCTCGGTCGACGGCCGACGTGAAGTCGCAGTAGTCGCAGGCGAATTCGGGCTCGTCGCGCAGGAACGCCATGAGCTCGCGATACCGGGAGACGGAGACCGTGACGACCGAGTGGCCGAACTGGTCCTCGAACGCGAGGACGTCGTCCCCGAACCGCGCCCGAAGGCGGGTCTCGACCTCAGGAGGTGGCAGCGGAGGTGAGCTTGCCACTCCACTTCTCCCTGATGTCTTCCTTCTCGATCTTCTCCTGCAGCCGGATGATCCCCTCCAGGAGCGCCTCCGGCCTCGGCGGACAGCCCGGCACGTAGACGTCGACCGGGATGACCTGGTCGATGCCCTTCAGCACGGAGTACGAGTCCCAGTAGGGCCCCCCGCAGTTGGCGCAGGAGCCCATCGAGATCACGTACTTGGGCTCCGGCATCTGGTCGTAGAGGCGCTTGATGACCGGCGCCATCTTGTCCGTGGGGGTGCCGGCCACCACGAGGAGGTCGGCCTGGCGAGGACCGTGGGCGAACGGGATCACGCCGAACCGGATGAAGTCGTGCTTGGAGGTCGAGGCCGCGATGAACTCGATGGAGCAGCACGCCAGCCCGAAGTTGAAGACCCACAGGGAGTACTTCCGGCCCCAGTTGAGCAGGAACTTGACCGGCTGCAGCCCCGCGAGCGGCGTCTTCTCGGTGATCAGGCCCACCGCAGGACTCCCTTGCGCCACGCATACAGCAGTCCGACCGCCAGGATGCCGATGAAGATCGCCATCTCCACGACGGCCGTGTAGCCGAGGCGCACGAAGACGCCGGCCCAAGGGAACAGGAAGACCGACTCCACGTCGAAGATCACGAACAGGAACCCGTAGACGTAGTAGCGGACCTGGCTCTGAGACCACCCCTCGCCAACCGGGTCGATGCCGCATTCGTAGGTGAGCAGCTTCGCCGGGAGCGGCCGCCGGGGTGCGATCAGCCGTGCGGCCCCGAAGGCGACGACCACCAGCCCGACGCCGGCGACCAGGACCGCGAGGACGACCCCGTAGGACTGGTAGTAGGTCTCCACGCTTGTGAAAGTTTTCCCGAGCAGCGCGGATTCTAGCAACATCCCCCTCAGGCCTTTCTCGCTCCGCAGCGGGCGGCGAGGAACTCCGCGAGCTGGACCATCGCGGACAGCGCCGGTCCCTCGGGCAGCCGAGCGGCGAGGGCGTGGGCCCGGTCGACCTCGGCCTCGACCGCGGCGCGGGCGGCGGCCAGGCTCTCGGGGCCGCGGACGATCTCGAGCGCCCGCCGGAACCGCTCCCCCTCGGGCGGGCCGGGGCGAAGCAACTCGTCGAGCTCGGCGGCGTCCGCTCCGCGCGAGAGCGCGTGCAGGACCGGGAAGGTGTACACGCCCTCGCGCAGGTCCTGCCCGGGCTCCTTCTGGAGCTCCTGCTGCGTCGCGGTGAGGTCCATGATGTCGTCCGAGAGCTGGAACGCCAGCCCGAGCGACTCGCCGAACTCCTCGAGCACGTCCAGGTACTCGGCCGGCGCGTCCGAGAGCATGCCGCCGAGCCGGCACGAGGTGGCGATGAGCGCCCCGGTCTTGCGCCGGATGATCTCCGTGTAGGCCTCGACGGACTGGTCCACGCGCCCGGCGGCCTCGACCTCGCGGATCTGCCCGTCGCACAGCGTCGCGATCGTCCGCGCGAGCAGCGCGCAGATGTCCGTTCCGAGGTCCGTCGCGATGTCCGAGGCACGCGCGAACAGGTAGTCGCCCGTGAGGATCGCGACCGTGTTGCTCCACCGCACGTTCGCCGCGGGGACGCCGTGGCGGGAGTCGGCCTCGTCGATCACGTCGTCGTGGTACATGGTCGCCTGGTGCACGAGCTCGATCGAGACCGACCCCGGGACGAGGCGCGGGTCGGCGGGGTCGCCGAAGTAGCCGGCGAGCAGCACCAGAATCGGGCGAAACCGCTTGCCGCCCGTCGAGAGCAGATGTCGCGCGCTCTCGGCGAGCATGTCCGAGTCGGCGTGGACCGCCTTCTCGAGCGCCGCCTCGACCTCGTCCAGCCTCGAGCGGATCTCGCGCTCGAGCACGGGGTCGGGCGCCTCGAGCCCGGGGATCACGCGGCGGCTCATCGCCCCGACCCTACCTGCTGGATGGCGGCGCGCGTCACCATCGCAGCACCGCCGCCTGATCCAGGAAGCCCGCGAGCAGGCCCGGGAACACGCCGAACACGAGGACGAGCGCCGCCGCGACCCCGATCACCAGGCGGGGCAGGAACGACTCGTCCGTCTCGGCCTCGCCCTCCGGCTCGCGCATGAACATGAGCACGATGACCCGAAGGTAGAAGAACGCCGCGACGACGCTCGCGAGCACGCCGATCAGGACGAGCGGCCACGTCCCGGCCTCGATCGCGGCACGGAACACGCCCACCTTGGCGATGAAGCCGGCCGTCGGCGGGATGCCGGCAAGGGAGAGCAGGAACAGGGACAGGAGCCCCGCGAGCGCCGGGCTCCGCCGACCGAGGCCCGCGTAGGACTCGAGGGTCGTGCGCCGCTCGCCGCGTGCCGAGACGAGCATCACGACGCCGAACGCCCCGAGGATCGTGAGGGAGTAGGCGATCAGGTAGTACAGGGCCGCGCTGATGCCGGTCTCGCCCGCGGCGACGATCCCGGTGAGCACGAACCCGGCGTGCGCGATGCTCGAGTAGGCGAGCATCCGCTTGATGTCGGTCTGCGCGATCGCGAGCACGCTTCCGGCGATGATCGAGACCGCCGCGAGCACCCAGACGATCGGACGCCAGTCCCAGGCGAGGGGCTGCAGGGCCACGTTGAACACGCGCATCAGCGCGGCGAAGGCCGCGACCTTCGTCCCCGCCGACATGAACGCGGTGACCGCCGTCGGCGCCCCCTGGTAGACGTCCGGGGTCCACATGTGGAAGGGGACCGCCGAGACCTTGAACGCGAACCCGACCGCGAGCAGCCCCATCGCGGCGAGCGCGAGCGCGAGGTCGTCGGTCCGACCCGCGAGCGAGCGGGAGATGGCCGACAACTGGGTGGAGGCGGTGGCCCCGTAGGCCATCGCGACGCCGAACAGGAAGAAGGCCGAGGAGAACGCGCCGAGGAGGAAGTACTTCATGGCGCCCTCGACGGAGCCGATCCTCTGGCTGAACCCCGTGAGCACGTAGAGCGAGAGCGACAGGACCTCGAGGGCGAGGAACACGAGGATGAGGTCCGACGCGACGGCGATCAGCGTCATGCCGAACGTCGCGAACAGCACGAGCGG
Source organism: uncultured Actinomycetes bacterium (assembly GCA_963716935.1). GTDB lineage: Bacteria > Actinomycetota > UBA4738 > UBA4738 > HRBIN12 > CALGFI01. Next base: position 152,383 of record CAVQUN010000005.1, read on the forward strand.
GAAGAACTCGGAGCGGGCCTCGCCCGATCGCTCGAAGTAGTGGTGGCCGAACACGAGTCCGATCGCGGCCGTGGCGAGCAGGATCAGGCGGACGACGACGCCGAAACGGTCCACGGCGACGGACCCCGCGAGCACCGTCCGCGGCCCGTCCCAGTTCCAGAGCGCGATCGACGCCACCGCGGCGGCGGCCACGCCGACGAGGCTGAACCCCAGAAGGGCGACCGCGCCGACGCGGCGCGCCATCGCACCCACGAGCAGGACCGCGATGCCGGTGCCGGCGAGGATCAGCTCGGGCAGGACCGGCCCGAGATCGACGGGAGGGTGGGGGATCACGGGGCGCTCTCGGGAGCCGGGGTCGGGGCGGCGACGACGCCCGCGGGCGGGCGGTAGCCGGGCTGCACGTCGGCGCGCAGGCCGCCCGGGATGCCGGACTGGTCCACCTGGATCGTGTGGACCCACGCGACCACGCCGTCGCTCGTCGGGTTGACCCGATCGAGCACCACCTTGGGGTAGACGCCGATCACCAGCATCGCCGCGATGACCGGCACGGCCGCGGCGAACTCGCGCGGGAGCATGTCGCGAAGCGCCCGCTGGCCGTCGCGCTTGGGCCCCTGGAACGTCCGCTGATAGGCCCAGAGCATGTAGATGGCGGCGAGCACCACGCCCGAGACCGCGATCGCGCCGAGCCATCGGTTGGCGCCGAAGGCGCCGAGGATCACGAGGAACTCGCCGACGAAGTTGTTCAGGCCCGGCAAGCCGATGGAGGAGAGCGTCGCGACCAGGAACGTCGCGGCGATCCAGGGCGTCACCTGCGCGAGCCCGCCCATCTCCCCCATCTCGCGCGTGTGCGTCCGCTCGTACAGCATCCCGATCGCGAAGAAGAGCAGCCCGGTCGACAGCCCGTGGTTCACCATCTGGATCACGGCCCCGCTCACGCCGACCGCGGTGAGCGAGAAGATGCCGAGGATCACGAACCCCATGTGGCTCACGGACGAGTACGCGACGAGCCGCTTCACGTCGGTCTGCATCATCGCGACGATCGCGCCGTAGACGATCCCGATCACCGCGAGCACCCCGATGGCCTCGGCGAAGTACCGAGAGGCCTCCGGGAACAGGTCGAGGTTGAACCGCAGGAGGCCGTACGGCCCCGCCTTCAGCAGGAGCGCGGCCAGGATGATCGACCCCTTCGTCGGCGCCTCGGTGTGGGCGTCGGGGAGCCACGTGTGCAGCGGGAAGATCGGCACCTTGACCGCGAACCCGATGAAGAACCCGACGAAGAGCCACCGTTGCACGCTGACGCCCAGCGAGAGCTGCTCCATCTGCCGGATGTCGAAGCTGCCCTGGCCGAACTGCACCAACGTCTGGAACCACAGGTACAGCGTGGCGACGAGGATGAACGCGGACCCGAGCATCGTGTACAGGAAGAACTTCACGCTCGCGTACACGCGGCGCGAGGAGCCCCAGACGCCGATGATCAGGAACATCGGGACGAGCAACGCCTCGAAGAAGACGAAGAACAGGAGCAGGTCGAGCGCGCAGAAGGAGCCGAGCACCACGGTCTCGAGCGCGAGGGACAGCGCCATGAACGCCCGCACGCGATGGTCGACGCCCCACGCGGCGATCAGCCCCACCGGGAACATGAAGGCGGTCAGGACGACCAGCCAGATGCTGAAGCCGTCGACGCCCACCAGGTAGGACAGGCCGGCCGACGGGACCCAGTCGACCTGCTCGACGAGCTGGTAGCTCGCGCGCTCGGGATCGAAGGCGCCGAGCGCGCCGAGCGAGACCACGAAGCAGGCCAGCATCACGAGGAGCGTCAGCCAGCGGGCCTGCGCGTCCGTCATCCCGCGCCAGAGCAGCAGGATCGGCACCCCGACCAGGGGCAGGAAGATGAGGACGGAGAGCCAGGGCATCAGAACCGCAGCCCCAGGTAGAGCAGCAACGCGACCGCGCCGAGCAGGAACGCGAGCGCGTACGACCGGACGAACCCCGACTCGAGCACGGGCGCGAGGCGCGAGGCGCGGCCGACGTCCTCGGCCACCTCGTTCACCGCGCCGTCCACCACCCGGTCGTCGACCGACCGGAGCGCGCGGCCGAGGCCCGTCGCGGGCTTGCGAACCAGCCAGGCGTAGAGCGCGTTCACGTAGAAGGCATTCGCGAGCCAGCCGGCGAGCTCGGGCTGGCGCCGCGGGAACGAGGCCCAGTCAACGCGGCCCGAGGCCCAGACCCACCAGGCGATCGCGACGGCCGCGACCGCGAACGCGATCGAGATCGCGATCAGCGCTCCCTCGGAAGGGCCGGCCTGCCCGGCGTCGGCCGCGCCGAAGACGGGCTCGAGGAACCGGGCCAAGAGGCCACCCTCGGCCGAGACACCCAGGATCAGGCCGCCGAGCACGGCCCCGGCCGCGAGCACCGCCAGCGGGGCGTGCATGCGCCACGGCGCCTCGTGCGCGTGGGCCTCGTTTCGGCGGCCGCCGAAGAACGCGAGGAACAGCGGGCGGGCGATGTACAGGGCCGACAGGAACGCGCCGATCGTCGCGAGCACCCAGGCGCCCGAGCGCCCGCTCGTCGCGGCGAAGCTCACGATGTGGTCCTTGGCGAAGAAGCCGGCGAGCGGCGGGATGCCGGCGAGCGCGAGCGCGCCGATCGCGAACCAGGTCGCCGAGACCGGCATGTCGGCACGCAGGCCGCCCATCCGCCGCAGGTCGGTCTCGTCGCCGAGCCCGTGCATGAGGTTGCCGCTCGTGAGGAAGAGCAGGGCCTTGTAGAAGGCGTGGCAGACGAGCAGCAGCATCGCGCCCTCGTAGAAGCCCATGCCGGCCGCGAAGAACATGAAGCCGATCTGGCTCATCGTCGAGTACGCGAGCGCGCGCTTGACGTCGAACTGCCCGATCGAGGCGAGCGCCGCGTAGAGCGCCGAGACGAGACCGATCACCAGCACGACCGTGAGCGCGGTCCCGGACAGCTCGAACAGCACGTGCGACCGAACGATCAGGTAGACGCCGGCCGTGACCATCGTCGCGGCGTGGATCAGGGCGGAGACCGGCGTTGGACCCTCCATCGCGTCCGGCAGCCAGACGTGGAGCGGGAACTGCGCCGACTTGCCGACGGCGCCCGCGAGCAGGAGCAGCGCGATGGCGGTCACCGTGCCCTGCGAGAGGTCTCGCCCGGCCTCGCCGAAGACCACGCCGAAGTCCACGGAGCCGAGCTGCACGGCGATCAGGACGATGCCGAGCAGCATCGCGGCGTCGCCGATCCGCGTGGTGACGAACGCCTTCTTGGCCGCGCTCGCGGCGACCGGGCGCTCGAACCAGAAGCCGATCAGCAGGTAGGAGCACAGGCCGACGCCCTCCCACCCGAGGTAGAGCAGCAGGTAGTTGCTCGCGAGGACGAGCACGAGCATGAAGAAGACGAAGAGATTGAAGTACGCGAAGAAGCGGCCCACGCGAGGGTCGTGCTCCATGTACCCGACCGCGTAGAGGTGGATGAGCGCGCCGACGCCGGCGACGACCATGACCATGGTCATCGAGAGCGGATCGACGAGCAGGCTCACTCGGACGTGGAAGCCGCCCGCCGAGATCCAGCCGTACAGATCCACCACGCGATGCCGCTCCGCCGCCGGCAGCGAGAGCAGGTCGAGCAGGACGGCCACGCCCACCACGAACGCTGCAACGACCATCGCCGAGGCCACCCAGCCCGCGCGACGCCCGAGCCGCTTGCCGAGGAACAGGTTCACGGCGGCGCCGGCGAGCGGCAGCGCGGGGATCAGCCAGGCGGCGTCGATCACGTCCTCACCCCCGCAGCACGTTCGCGTCGTCGACGCTCACGCTCGCGCGGCGCCGGTACACGTTCACGATGATTGCGAGTCCGACCACGACCTCGGCCGCCGCCACCGTCATCGAGAAGAAGGCGAGGACCTGCCCGTTCAGGTTGTCGTGCATTCGGCTGAACGCCACGAGCGCGAGGTTGACCGCGTTCAGCTGGAGCTCGACCGACATGAAGATCACGAGCGCGTTCTTGCGTACGAGGACGCCGACCGTGCCGATCGCGAACAGCATGCTCGACACCACCAGGAAGTAGGCGATCGGCGTCCTCACGAGACGAGCTCCGGCGCCTGCGGCGACGAGGCCGCGGCCGCCTGCTCCGCGCGCGTGATCACGCGGCGCTGCCGCGACGCGAGCACCATGACCGCGATCGCCGCGACGATGAGCAGGACGGACGTCACCTCGAACGGGAAGAAGTACTGGCGGAACAGGAGCCGGGAAAGCGCGGCGGCGTTGCCGCCGGCGTTGGCCGCGACGTCGAAGTCCGCGGGCGCCTTGGTCGCGAACCCGACGCCGGCCCGGATCGCGAACACGAGCTCGAGCGCGATCCCGACGCCGAGCACGATCGCCATCGTCCGCTGCCCGCGGATCCGCTCGATCAACGGCTCCTCACGGTCGACGCCGAGGAGCATGATCACGAACAGGAACAGGACCATGATCGCGCCCGCGTACACGATGATCTGCACCGCGAACAGGAACGAGGCGCCGAGGACGAGATAGAAGACCGCGATCGTGAAGAAGTTCACGATCAGGAACAGAGCGGCGTGCACGGCGTTGCGCTGGAACAGCATCGCGATGGCGCTGCCGATCGAGATCGGAGCGAACACCCAGAACACGACGTTGTCGAGCGACACCTAGCGCCCCTCCCCCGTGCCGGGCGCCGTCCCGAGCGGCGGCGGCGGCTCGAGGAGCTCCTCCTTCGACAGGATCGCCTCCTCGCGCGAGCGGAAGCTCATCTCGTAAGCGCTCGTCAGCGTCAGCGCGCGCGTGGGGCACGCCTCGACGCACAGGCCGCACATGATGCAGCGGAGGTAGTTGATCTGATAGTCCTTCGCGTACCGCTCGCCGGGGCTCGTCGGATGCTCGGGGTCGTTGTCGGCACCTTCGACCCAGATCGCGTCGGCCGGGCACGCGTAGGCGCAGAGCTCGCACCCGATGCACTTCTCGAGCCCGTCCTCGTGCCGGTTCAGCCGGTGCCGGCCGATGTGGCTGCGGGGCGGGGGCGGCTCGATCTCCTTCGGGTACTCCTCGGTGACGTCGCGACGGAAGACCTGCTTGAGGACGGTCCCCATCCCCTTCGCGATGGCGCCGACGCCCGTGCCGAAGTCGACGGTCGGGCGCGGCGGACGCGGCTCGTCGCTCACGTGGACGTCACCTCCCCCTTCGGCGACTGGCTCGAGAACAGCGGCCAGATCAGCGAAACGACGAGCGCGACGGCGACCAGGATCACGCCGCCGAGCACGATCTCCCGCTTGCCGTAGACGTCGGGCAGCACGACCACGGCGCCCGTCGCGAGGATCCAGAGCAGCCCGAAGGGGATCAGGAGCTTCCAGCCGAACGCCATGAGTCGGTCGTAGCGCATCCGCGGCAGGGTGGCCCGGATCCAGATGTAGAGGTAGACGATGACGAGGACCTTCAGCAGGAACCACAGCAGCGGCCAGAGCCACGGGAGGAAGTCGGGCGCCGGACCTCGCCACCCGCCCAGCCACAGCGTCGTCGCGACGGCTGCCACCGTGACCGTGTTGAGGTACTCGCCCAGGTAGAACATCGCGAACTTGATGCCGCTGTATTCGGTGTGGTACCCGGCGACGAGCTCGGACTCGGCCTCGGGGAGGTCGAACGGCGGGCGGTTGGTCTCGGCCAGGCCGGCGACCAGGTAGATCACGAACGCGGGGAACTGCGGGACGACGTTCCAGATCGAGTCCTGGCTCGCGACGATCTCGGACATCTTCAGCGAGCCCGAGTACATGAGGACCGCGACGAGCGCGAGTCCCATCCCCACCTCGTAGCTGATCATCTGCGCCGAGGAGCGGATCGAGCCGAGCAGCGGGTAGTTCGAGCCGCTCGACCAGCCGGCGAGCACGATCGAGTAGATCATCAGCGAGCTCATCGCGAGCACCCACAGGACGCCGATGTTCAGGTCGGCGATCTGGAAGGGCACCTCGCGGCCGAAGAGCTCCACGCTCGTGCCGAACGGGATCACGGCGAACGCGAGGAAGGCCGGGAGCATCGCGATGACCGGCGCGATCGCGTAGACCGGCCAGTCGACGAGCGTCGGCGTGATGCCCTCCTTGAAGAAGAGCTTGATGCCGTCCGCGAGCGTGATGAGGATGCCGCGAGGACCGGCGCGCATCGGGCCGACCCGCGTCTGCATGTCGGCGACGACCTTGCGCTCGATCCAGATCAGGATCATCACGAGGATGAGCAGCGCGAAGAACACGACGACGACGCGCCCGACCAGCAGGACCCAGTCCAGCCAGTCCACTAGGCGGCCCCCTCACGCTCGGCGACGCCCGCGTCGGCGGCGGCCTCGACGGTCGCCGGTCCGACGAACCCGCCCGACAGCAGCGCGTTCGCCGCGAACCCGGGCTGGTTGAATGGGACGAACACCGCCCCCGCGGCGACGTCGGCGGTCACCCGGGCGGGGAGCTCCACCTCACCGGCCTCGGTGCGAAGGCGGACCCGGGAGCCGTCGACGACGCCCCGCTTCTCCGCGTCCTCGGGATTGAGCTCGGCGAACGGCTCGGCGCCGAGGGCCGCCTTGAGCTCCGCCGCGCCCTCGGACAGCCGCCCCTCGTCGACCAGGAGCGGATAGGTGAACAGGGTCAGGTCGCCGAGGAGCTGGGGCGGGCCCGTCCCGGTCCAGGCGGTCGTGCGGGGCGACACGGCGCGAGGCTCGAGGAGCGCGGCAGCCTCGACCCGCAACTCGTCGAGCGTCTCGAACCCCAGGTCGCCGCCCGCCGCCGCGGCGAGCCCGGCGAAGATCTCCCAGTCGGGACGCGAGACGCCGGCGGCCCCGCGGACGGGATGCATCCGCTGCGAGCGCCCCTCCCAGTCCGTCGCCGACCCCTCGCGCTCGGACCAGGCGGCGGCCGGCAGGAACGCGTCGGCGTACGGCTCGAGATCGCCGAGCTCGAGCCCCTGCACCACCTTGTGGCGGGCGTTCTGCAGCGCCCGAAGGGCGAGATCGGCGTCGGGGACGTCGCGCAAGGGGGTCGACGCCGATGAGGAACAGCACGTCGACCTCGCGCCGCGCGCAGGCCTCGAGGATGGCGCGGCCCGAACGTCCGGGCTCGGTCGCCGGGAGCGAGCCCCACACGGCCTCGACCTCGGCCCGCTCCGCCGCGTCGGCGACCCGGCGGCCGCCGGGAAGGAGCGCGGGGTGGATACCCGCCCGGAGCGCGCCGCGGTCGTTCGCGCGGCGGGTCACGAACGCGAACCGCGTGCCGTACCGCTGCGCGACCGAGAGCGCCACGTCGGCGGCGAGGGGATGCTCGGCCAGGCGCTCGCCGGCGAGCACGACCGCGTCGTCGCCGGCATCGCGAAGGGCGGCGGCGGCGCGCTCCGCGAACCCGTCCCCGCTGCCGGACGCGTCGTGGATCCGCTCGAGGACGTACGACTGGTGCTCGGGACGGCAGAGCTCGTGCTCGGCGACGTCGCGCAGCCGGGTGGTCCGCGGGTGGACGACGAAGACCGCCGCCCCACGCCTGGCCGCCTTGCGGATCCGCAGGTGCAGGATCGGCACCTCCTGCTCGGCGTCGAGGCCGGCGACGAGGATCACCTTCGCGCGCTCGACGTCGCGATAGGTCGTGCGCATCGGCGACGCCGCGGCGAGCTCCTCCGCGTGTCCGCCGAGGAACGCCCGCCGATGATCGAGGTCGTTCGTGCCGAACGCCGTCCGCGCGAGCTTGGACAGCGCGTAGGCGTCCTCGTCGGCGAGCCGGCCCCCGGCGAGGAACGCCACCCGCCCCCCCGCGGCCCACGATGCGATCGTCGACAGGACCTCCCCGAACGAGGCGGGCTCGAGCCCGCGGTCGCGGATCAGCGGGGTGGTGACCCGAGTGGGCAGGTCCGCGTGACGGAAGGCGTACCGCCCCTTGTCGCAGAGCCACGCGTCGTTCACCTCCGGGTGGTCCCGCGCGAGGACGCGCACGATCTCGCCCCGCCGCAGGTCGACCTTCACGTTGCAGCCGGCCGAGCAGTGGTTGCACACCGAGTCCGCGCTCGACAGGTCGAAGGGACGGGCCGCGAACCGGTAGGGCGTGGACGTCAGCGCACCCACCGGACAGATCTGGACCGTGTTCCCGCTGAACGGGGAGCGGAAGTCCTCGCCGGCGGCGATCGAGACGCGCTCGCCCGCGCCGCGCGCGAACAGCTCGATGAACCGGTCCCCGCTGATCTCGTCGCAGAAGCGCGTGCACCGGGCGCAGAGCACGCACCGCTCGCGGTCCAGCTTGACGAGCGGCGAGAGCGGGATCGGCTTCTCGTACGTGCGCTTGGGTTCCCGGTAGCGGCTCTCGCCGGGTCCGAACGCGAGCGCCTGGTCCTGGAGGGGGCATTCGCCGCCCCGGTCGCAGATGGGGCAGTCGAGCGGGTGGTTCAAGAGCAGGAACTCGAGGTTCGCGACCTGGGCCTCGTGCGCAGCGTCCGAGGTGTTCTGGGTCCGCACGACCATGCCGGCCGCGACCTCGGTCGTGCACGACGTGAAGAGCTTGCGCTGGCCCTCGATCTCGACGTAGCACTGGCGGCACGCGCCGACCGGCTCGAGGAAGGGGTGGTCGCAGAACCGCGGGACCTCGATCCCGAGCTGCTCGGCCGCCCGGATGATCAGCGTCCCCTTCGGGACCGTGACCTCCTTCCCGTCGACCGTGAGCGTGACCGCGTCGCTCACCCGAGCACCTCCGTGAGGCCGGCCGGCTCCGCCTCGGGCGCGTCCTCGGGCCCCAACCCGCTGAACGGGCAGCGGTGGTCGGCGATGTGCGCCTCGTACTCGTCGCGGAAGTACCGCAGGCTCGACTGGATCGGGCTCACCGCGCCGTCGGCCAGCGCGCAGAAGGCGCGGAACAGGATGTTCCGGCCGAGGTCGTCCAGGAGCGGGAGGTCCTCGGGCCGCCCGTAGCCGGCCTCGATACGCTCGAGCACCCGGCTCCCCCACCAGGTGCCCTCGCGGCACGGCGTGCACTTGCCGCAGGACTCGTGGGCGTAGAACGAGACCAGCCGCCGCGTGGCCTCCACGATGCAGTCGGTCTCGTCCATCACGATGACCGCGCCGGTGCCGAGGAGCGATCCGGCCGCCGCGACCGACTCGAAGTCGAGCCCGACGTCGAGGTGCTCCTCGGTGAGCATCGGCGTCGACGAGCCGCCGGGCGTCCAGGCCTTCAGCCGCGCGCCGCCGAGCACCCCGCCGGCGTGATCGTTCAGCAACGTCCGAAGCGACGTGCCCATCGGGACCTCGTAGTTGCCCGGGCGCTCGACCTTGCCCGAGACGCTGAAGACCTTCGTGCCGGGGGACTTCTCCGGGCCGATCCCCGCGAACCACTCGGCGCCGTTGCGAACGATGTGCGGCACGTTGCAGAGGGTCTCGACGTTGTTGATGAGCGTCGGGCAGGCGAACAGCCCCTCGACCGCCGGGAACGGCGGCCGCAGGCGCGGCTGCCCCCGGTTGCCCTCGAGCGAGGAGAGCAGCGCGGTCTCCTCGCCGCAGATGTAGGCGCCGGCGCCGCGATGCAGCACGACGTTCAGCGCCCACCCGCTGCCGAGAACCGAGTCCCCGAAGACGCCGTGCTCGTACGCCTCGCGCACGGCGCGGTGCAGGACGCGGCCCGGATGCAGGAACTCGCCGCGGCAGTAGACGTAGGCGTCGTGGCTGCCGATGGCGTAGGCGGCGATCGCGAGCCCCTCGAGGAACTGGTGGGGCCCCCGCTCGATGAGCTCGCGGTTGTTGAACGTGCCGGGCTCGGACTCGTCGAAGTTCGCGACCGCGTACGTCGGCTTGCCGGTGTCCTGCGGGACGAATGACATCTTCATCCCCGTCGGAAAGCCCGCCCCGCCGCGGCCCCGCAGCCCGGACGCCTTGACGACGTCGACCACCTCGGCCGAGGTCATCCCGAGGGCGGCGCGCAGGCTCTCGTACCCGCCCCGCGCGCGGTAGCCGTCGATGCCCACGACCTCGGGGTCGCCCCAGTCCGCGGTGACGATCTTTCCCGTCGGGGGGCCGTCGCTCGGCTTCACGACTCGGCCACCTCTCGCTCGGGGCCTCGCTGGTAGGCCCCCCCGTCCCCCCGGTCGGTGTGGTCGAGGCCGGCCAGGATCCGCGACGCGTCGCGGAGGTCCGCGGGCGGCTCCCCGCGCGACGGCGCGGGGACCGAGCCCTCCCGCAGCTGCCGGATCAGCTCGCCCATGCGCTCGGGCGTCACGCGGTCGTGGTTGGCGAAGTCGATCTGCACGACGGGCGCGGCGTCGCACGCGCCGAGGCACTCCTCCTCGTGCACGGAGAACAGGCCGTCGTCGGAGAGCTCGCCGCCGTGCGGGATCCCGGTCTCGCGGTGGGCCGCCTCGTAGACCTCCTTCGCCCCCCGCAGCGCGCACGAGAGGTTGGTGCACACGTTCACGAGGTGCGTGCCGGTCGGCCGCAGGCGGAGCATCGTGTAGAAGCTCGCGACGGCCTCGACCTCGGCCGTCGTGATCGAGAGCAGCTCGCCGACCTCGCGAAGCCCGGCGGGAGACACGTGGCCCTCGACGGACTGCATGAGGTACAGCAGCGGCAGGATGGCGGAGCGCTCCCGGCCCCGCGGGTACCGGCCCGTGATCTCCGCCGCAACCAGGCGAAGGTGCTCCGGCAGGACCGCCATCAGCGGTCCACCCCGCCCATGACGGGATCCACGCTCGAGATAACGGCGATCGCGTCGGCGACCAGGCCACCGTCGACCATCGCCGGCACGGATTGCAGGTTCACGAACGAGGGATCGCGGATCTTCACGCGGTACGGCGTGTGACCGCCGTCGGAGACCACGTAGAAGCCGAGCTCACCCCGGGGCGACTCGACCGTCACGTACGTCTCCCCGGCGGGCACGGACACGCCCTCGGTCACCATCTTGAAGTGATGGATGAGCGCCTCCATCGACTCCTCCATGATGTGGCGCACGTATTCGGGCGAGTTCCCGATGCCGTCCGGCCCGACCTCGAGCCGCGCCGGCCAGCCGACCTTCGGGTCCTCGATCATCACCGGGCCCGGCTCCGCGAGCCGGTCCAGGCACTGCTCGACGATCCGCAGCGACTGCTTCATCTCCTCGATGCGGACCTCGTATCGCGCGTAGCAATCGCCGGACTCGCGAACCGGGACGTCGAACTCGTACGTCTCGTAGCCGCACGAGGGCTCGTCCCTTCGAATGTCCTTCGCGACGCCGGCCGCCCGCAGCGACGGTCCCGTGACGCCGTACCCGAGCGCGTCCTCGGCCGAGAGCACGCCGACACCGACGTTGCGCTCGAGCCAGATCGGGTTCTTCGACAGCAGCGACTCGTACTCGCCGATGCGACCCGGCATCACGTCGAGCCACCGCAGGATCCCGTCCGTCGCCTCGGGCGGTATGTCCATCACGACGCCGCCGATCCGCACGTACGCGTGGTTCATCCGCAGCCCCGTGGCGGCCTCGAAGACGTCGAGGATCATCTCGCGCTCGCGGAAGCCGTAGAGCATGAGGCTGATGGCGCCGAGCTCCATCCCCGCCGTCGCGAGCCACACGAGGTGCGAGGCCACGCGGTTCATCTCCATGAACAGCACGCGAAGGACCTGTGCGCGCGGCGGCGCCTCGATGCCGAGCAACCGCTCCACGGCCAGGCAGTAACCGGTCTCGTTGAAGAACGGCGAGAGGTAGTCGGCCCGCGTGACGTAGGCGACCCCTTGCTGCCACGTCCGGTACTCGGTGTTCTTCTCGATGCCGGTGTGCAGGTAGCCGATGATCGGCGTGCAGGACACGACGGTCTCGCCGTCGAGCTCGAGCAGCAGGCGGAGGACGCCGTGGGTCGAGGGGTGCTGCGGCCCCAGGTTGATCACCATCGTCTCCTGGCGCAGCTCCCCCGTCGTCGCGGGATCCGTTTCGCCGAGGTCGTCGAGGCGCACCGGTCGATCGCTCACGTGGTCCTCCGGTCGACCGGCGGGATGAACGCCCCGTGGTAACGCGTCGGCACGCCGCCGAGCTCCTCGTCCTTGCGCAGCGGCCATCCCTCCCAGTCGTCGGGGAGCAGGATCCGGCGGAGGTCCGGGTGCCCGTCGAAGACGACGCCGTAGAAGTCGTACGCCTCTCGCTCGTGCCAGTCGGCGGTGGGGAACAGCGAGGAGACCGACGGCACGTGGGCGTCCGCCTCGGAAAGACCCACCTTGACGCGGAGCCGATGGCGGTGCGGCATCGACAGGAGCTCGTAGACGACCCAGAATCGCGGCTCGCGCCCCGGCCAATCGGTCGCGGTCAGGCTCGAGAGGAAGTCGAACGCGAGATCCGGATCCTCGCGCAGGGACCGCAGCCCCGGCAGGAGCTCCTCGCGGTCGAGGAACACCGTGACCTCGTCGCGCACGACGACCGCGTCGGGGTACCGGGCCCGGATGCGCTCGGCGAGCTCGGACGCGCTCAGCGGAACCGGCCCTCCGTGCGGACCTTCTCGTGCAGGCGGAGGATCCCGTACATCAGCATCTCGGGCTTGGGCGGGCAGCCCGGCACGTAGATGTCGACCGGGACGATCGTGTCGACGCCCTGGACGATCGCGTAGTTCGTGAACATGCCGCCGGCCGAGGCGCACACGCCCATCGAGATGACCCACTTGGGCTCGGGCATCTGGTCGTAGACGGTCCGCAGCACCGGGGCCATCTTCTGGCTCACGCGACCGGCGACGATCATCAGGTCGGACTGGCGCGGCGACGCTCGGAACAGCTCCATCCCCCAGCGCGAGAGGTCGTAGTCGCCGGCGCCCGTGGACATCATCTCGATCGCGCAGCACGCGAGGCCGAACGTCACCGGCCACATCGACTGCTTTCGCGCCCACGACACCGCCCGGTCGAGCGTGCTGAGCAGTAGGCCGCGCTTCAACTCTTCCTCGGACCCCGCCTCGTCCTTGCCGGTCCGGTGGCCCTCGACGCGCTCAACGGGCACCGACGAGCTCCCGGTCTCTCTCGCGATCGGCGTTCGCCTGCTCGGCCGCCCGCCGGCGCTCGTCGCGCTCCCAGTCGAGGCCGCCGCTCTTCCAGACGTAGACGTACGCGACGAACACGAGGGCGATGAACACCGCCATCTCGACCAGCCCGAACAGGCCGAGCTGACGGAACCCCACGGCCCAGGGGAACAGGAAGATCATCTCGATGTCGAAGATGATGAACAGCATCGCGACGACGTAGAACTTCACGCTGAAGCGTTCCCCCTTGGGAAGCCGCTCGGGCTCGATCCCGCACTCGTACGGCGCGAGCTTGGCCGGGGTCGGCTTGTTCGGGCGGACCAACGACGAGGCCGCGAGCGAAAGCACGGCGAAGGCGAGCGCCAGCGCCGCGAGGATCAGGATCGGCAGGTACTCGGACAGCTCCACCCGATCGCTCCCCTCGCCCGCTTACGATGCCCGCGCGAGCCGCTCGAGCCCGTACATCAGCTTGTCCTGGAAGTCGCCGTCTCGGCCGTCCGTGAGGTTGCCCATCACGCGGAGCGCGAACCGCATCAGCCACGCGCGCGGCAGTCCGTACTCGGTGAGGGTTCGCATGACGCTCGGGTGGCCGATCGCCCGGACGAAGTTGGTCCCGATGCGGTAGTAGCGGCCGTACCGCTCGCGCAGGACGGACGGGTACAGGTGCGCGAGGCCGGGCCGGTCCCGAACCAGGGCCTCGCCGATCAGCTCGGCCGCGAGCTCCCCGGACTCCATCGCGTACGCGATGCCCTCACCGTTGAACGGGTTTACCAGCCCGGCGGCGTCGCCCACCACGAGCATCCCCGGAACGGCGGCCGGCGCGCGGCTCATCCCCATCGGCAGCGGCCCGGAGAGCGTCGGGCCCTCGGCGGTCTCCTCGCTCACCCCCCAGCTCTGAGGGAGCATCCGCCAGAACGCGTCGAACACGCGCTGCGCCGAGAGGTTCTTGAAGTTCTTGAACGTGTTGAGCAGGCCGGCGCCGAGGTTGACCGAGCCGTCGGAGAGCGCGAACAGCCACCCGTAGCCGGGCATGAGCGCGTCGCCGTCCCACAGGTCCATCCAGACCTCGAGCCAGGACCCGGGATGCCGGTCGATCCGGTAGTACCGGCGGGCGGCGATCCCGAGCGGCTTGCCGGGCTCCCGGCGAACGCCGGCCGGTCCGGCGAAGCGCGAGGCGGCGCCGTCCGCCGCCACGACGAACCGGGCGCGGATCTCGAGCTCCTCCTCGCGCTCGAGGTCGCGAGCGCTCGCGCCGACCACCCAACCGTCGCGCAGGAGCGGCGCGACGGCCTCGGTGCGCTCGCGCAGGCGCGCCCCGGCCTTCTCCGCCCGCCGCGCGAGCAGCTCGTCGAAGCTGTGGCGCGTCATGGTGAGGCCGAACCCGGGGAAGTCCTCGACGCTCGGCCACGGCAGCTCGAGCATCGTCCTGCGCGAGTAGATGCGGAGGCCCGTGCTTCGCTCGAAACGCGGGTCGTCGGTGTCGATCCCCATCCGCCGGACCTGCGCGACGCCCCGGGGCGTCAGGCCGTCGCCGCACACCTTCTCCCGGGGAAAGCGCGCCTTTTCCAGGACCGTGACGTCGATCCCCTGGCGCGCCAGGTGATACGCGGTCGCCGAGCCTCCGGGACCGGCGCCCACCACCAGGACGTCGGTCTCGATCTGCGCGCTCGACGAACCCGGCATCGGCAGTCCCCCACCGGTTGACGATGGCCGCTTTGTGAAAACTTTCACAAAGATGCTAACCGACTTGTGAAGTTCCTCACAAACCCTATGTCCGCCGGCTCGGCCCGTTCAACCGGCCTCGTCCTTGGCGTGGTCCCAGGCCGCGATGCGCTCGGGGACGACCCGCAGGAACCCGAGGCCGCGCACCTCGTCGGAGAAGCGCGGGAACCCCTCGCCGGCGAGCAGCGGACGGTACTTTTCGTGCCAGGCTGAGATCGGCTGCCGCATGTCGGCGTGCTCGGCCGCCAGGAGCTGGGCCCGCCCGCGGACCTCGATGCCGGCGATCTCGATCCACGCGCGCCCGAGATCGATCGTGAGCGCGACCCGGGGATCGGCGGCGACGTTGGCCCACGTGCGCCCCTCGCGACGCGTCGACACGTAGATCGCGTCCTCCGCCCACACGAACCAGAGCGGCACGACGTGGGGCGAGCCGTCCGCGCCGAGCGTCGCGACGCTGACGACCGGCAGGCCGCCGAACATCCGGCGCGCCGCCGCCACGTCGACGTCGCGGACCTGCATCAGGTCGCCGTCTCCAGCCGAAGGAGCGTCGCGAGATCGACGAGCGCGCTTGCGCCCTCCGCCGTCAACGGCGCCACGTCGAGCGCGGCCACCGCTCGCGCGACGAGATCGTTCACTCGATCGGCCGCGTCCGCGGGTGCGTCGCCGTCGAGCACGTCGTCCCGCAGCTGGAATGCCTCGCCGGCCAGCCGGGCGTAGACGCGCAGGGGGCCCTCGACCGCCGCGCTCGCGCCGGCGAGCGCCGCGCCGATCGCGACCGGCCCCTCCGCGGTGTACGAGCCGGTCTTGAGCGCGGCGACCCGCGCCGAGGCCCCCCGGCCGTCGGGCCCCCCCACGTCGAGGAGCTGGCCGGCGGCCATCTCGGTGCGCATCCGGTCGAACCGGCCGAGGGCGAGCGCGAGCGGCTCGGCCTCGGCGCCGCAGGTGCGCAGCAGCCGCTCGGACAGGGCGGCGGCGAGATCCCCCACGAGGATCGCGACGGACGTCCCGTAGGCTTCGGGGTCGACGCCCGGCGGCGCCGCCTTCGCGAACCATACGGGCGTCGACTCGACGCCGCGGCGAGCAACCGACCGGTCCATGACGTCGTCGTGAACGATCGCGAACGTGTGCAGGAGCTCGAGCGCCGCCGCCGCGCGGACGATCGCCGGCCCGTCCGTCCCCCCCGCCGCGCGATGGGCCCACCAGCACAGTGCGGGCCGGATCCGCTTGCCGCCGGCGCGCGCGAGCCGGCGCATCTCGTCGACCAGCACGACGGCCGTCGGGTCCATGCCCGCGAGCTCGGCCCGGCGATCGACCAGGAACCGCTCGAGCTCCGGGTCGACGAGGTCGCGGACGGTCCGCAGCGCCGGGGCGGCGGTCGGCGGCTCGGTCACGGCCCGAGTATGCCAACTCGCCGCGGGCCGCCGCGGGCACCCGTGACCCGGCGGCGCGGCGCGACTGCTATCGTTCGGGCACTCCGACGGCGACATCGGAACCGATGACCCGATTCCAGAAGCTCGCGATCGCCACGACGGCGTCCACCGTGTTGCTCGTCGCCGTCGGCGGCCTTGTCCGCGCGACCGGCTCGGGCCTGGGATGCCCCGGGTGGCCGACCTGCCACGGCCGGCTGGTCCCGCCGCTCGAGTACCACGCCCTCATCGAGTACAGCCACCGGTTCCTCGCGACCGTCGTCGTCGTCCTCGTGTGCCTGCAGGCGCTCGTCGCCTGGCGCCGGTACCGCGCGGTCCCCCAGATCGTTCGCCCGGCCCTGCTGGCGGTGGGGCTGGTGTTCGTCCAGGCCGCGCTCGGCGGCGTCGTCGTCAAGGGCGACCTCGAGGCGACGCTCGTCACCCTGCACTTCGCGACCGCGATGGCGCTGCTCGGCGTGCTCGTGGTCGTCACGACGAACGCATTCCGCTTCGAACGACCGGCACCGACCGAGGGGGCCGACCCCGCGTTCGCCCGCCTCACGCTGTGGACCGCCGCCGCGGCCGGCGCGCTCCTCGTCGTCGGGGCCTACGTCCGCGCCGAGGCGGCCGGACTCGCCTTTCGCGACTGGCCGCTGATGAACGGGCGGCTCGTCCCGACGCTCGGCGGCGCGGCCACGCTCATGTTCGTCCATCGGATCCTCGCCGCGATCGTCGCGGTGCTGGTGATCTGGGTCGTGATCCGGGCGCGCTCGATGGAGCATCGGTCGGCGGACCTCGTCGTCCTTTCGAGCGTCGCGCTCGCGCTCATGGGGGCCCAGATCCTCGTGGGGGCGGCGAACGTCTGGTCGAGCCTCGCCCCCGCCGCCGTGACGGCGCACGTCGCCGGCTCCGCGCTCATCTGGGGGGTGCTCGTGGCCCTGGCGACCGTGAGCCGGCGCCTCGCCGTCCGCGGTTCGAGCCAGCCGTCCGAGACGGACGTCCGCAGCAACGGGAAGCGGGGATCCCTTCGCGAGACCACCGCCGCCTACTTCCAGCTCACGAAGCCCCGGATCGTCGTGCTGCTCCTCATCACGACGGTGCCGGCGATGCTGCTCGCCGAGCGGGGGATGCCCTCGCCCTGGCTGGTCGTCGCGACCCTGCTCGGGGGCATGGTCGCCGCGGGCTCGGCGAACGCGATCAACTGCTATCTCGATCGCGACGTCGACGAGGTCATGCGCCGCACCCGACGTCGCCCGCTCCCGGCGCATCGCATCGCCCCCGAGCGGGCCCTGGCGTTCGGCTACGCGCTCGGCGCGATCTCGTTCTTCTTCCTCGCGATCGTCGTCAACGTGCTGGCCGCGACGCTCGCGCTCTCGGCCATCGCCTTCTACGTCTTCGTGTACACGATGTGGCTGAAGCGCACGAGCGTCCAGAACATCGTCATCGGGGGGGCGGCCGGGGCCGTCCCGGCCCTCGTCGGTTGGGCGGCCGTGACGGGCACCGTCGGCGTCCCGGCGTGGATCCTGTTCGCGATCGTCTTCGTCTGGACCCCGCCCCACTTCTGGGCGCTCTCGCTCCGCTACCAGGGCGACTACGCGGCGGCGGGGATCCCGATGCTCCCCGTCGTGCGGGGCGAGCGCGAGACGCGGCGTCAGATCGTCCGCTACTCGCTCCTGCTGTTCGCGACGTCGCTCGCGCTCGTGCCGCTCGGCCACATGGGACCCACGTACGCGGCGGCGGCGGTCGTGCTGGGCGGCTGGTTCCTGTGGCGGGCCCTCACGCTGTGGCGGAGCGACTCGGCCGCCGAGCCCATGCGGCTGTTCCGATACTCGATCCTGTACCTGGCGCTCCTGTTCGCCGCGGTCGCAGTAGACGCGATGCTTCCGGCCCGGCCTCTCTAGCCCGAGGGGGACGACGCGCGGTCGACCAGGTCGCGAAGCGTCGCGGCGTCGATCGCGCCCGTGACGCGGAAGCGCAGGTTGCCGTCGGCGTCGACGATCACGGTCGTCGGCAGGAACGGGACGCCGAACCGGTAGGCAATGTCGCCGGACTCGTCGAGCAGGCTCGGGTACTGGACGTCGAACTCCCCGAGGTAGGCGCGCGCCGCCGCGGCGTCGTCTCGGTAGTCCACGCCCACGAACATCGGGCCCCCGTCGCCACCCTCCGCGTGCGCGGCCGAAAGGACCGGCTGTTCCCGCCGGCACGGCCCGCACCACGTGGCCCAGAAGTTCACGACCACGACCCGCCCCGCGTAATCCTCCGGGGACAGGGTGCCGCCTTGGAGCGAATCACCCTCGAGCGTCGGCATCGCGCCGTCCACGCGCTCCACGGCGGGGCCCGAGTCGACCGGGGACGAGCCGCACGCCGAGAGCACGACCAGGATCACGGGAAGGAGTCGCCGCATGACGCGCGTCATGGTCCCACGCCGGCCGCCGATCGCGGACGTCAGGGAGGGCCGGTCTGGCCCGACACCCCGGTCCCGCCGGACGCCCCGGTCGACGCCGGACCCTGCGGCGGCGGGCCCGTCGCGGCCACGACCACGCTCCCGTTCATGGCGGGGTGCACGTCGCACTGGAAGTAGTACTCGCCCGCGGGCAGCGACGGGATCGCGTACTCCGCCGAGGCGGGACCGGTGACGAGGTCCCCCCGGAACAGGTTCTCGCCGAGGTTCGGGTCCGAGTAGATCGCGATGTTGTGCTGCACCCCGGCGTCCCGGTTCTCGAAGGTGAGGGTGGCCGGGGTGTCGGCGTCCAGGCGGATCTCGGTGGTGTCGAACGCGAGGTCCTGCGCCGTGACCCGGGTCCCGCCGCCACCGCCACCCCCGCCACCGCCACCGCCACCGCCGGCGGCCTCGATCGTGCCGGTCATCGTCGCGGGGTGCACGACGCACCGGAAGTAGTACGTGCCGGCGTCGAGCGGCGCGACGTCGTAGCTCACCTGCGCGGGCCCCGTCGTCAGGTCGCCGACGAACAGCGCCGTGCCGGAGAAGTCCGCGCTGGCGAAGATCTCGACGTTGTGCTGCACGCCGGCGTCCTGGTTGTTGAAGGCGATCGCGAACGGCTGTCCCGCGGGGGCCGAGAGCGAGGTCGGGTCGAAGGCGAGGTTCGCGGCGGCGAGCTCGACGACCGCGCCGGGGCCACCGGGTCCGCCCTGCTCCCCACCCTCCTCACCGGTAACCGCGACGGCGATCCCGCCGGCGAGCATGGCGATCCCCGCCGTCGCGCCGAGCATCGCGACGATCGTCGAGCCTCGCACCTGCGGCCTCCCGGCCGCCACGGCGGCGATGACGAGGATCGACGCGGCGACCACGAGCGCGACGGCCGTCGCCGCCGCGCCGTGCACCCCGAGCAAGATCCGGGAGAAGCCCCAGAGGGCGAGCGCGACCGCCGCCAGGATGCCGATCGGCAGGAGCACCGGCAGGACCAGGCGGTCGCGCGTGTCCGCCCTCACTTCGCGATCCTCGCGCGGACGTCCCGCTCGACGTTGCGCAGCGCGAGCGCGTCCCACCCGTTGCGCTCGCGCGCGTACCAGTTGAAGAAGATGACCGCGATGAAGCCCCACAGGATGAGGCCGCCGAGCAGCTTCATCACCAGCCCGGCGATCAGCTGGTCGTCGAGCGCCGACAACCCCCAGATGCGCGGGAACGTCCCGTAGACCGGATACAGCAGGGTGTGCCCGAACGTGAGGAACGAGGCCGGGATCGTCGGCGCGAGCGACTGGAGGAACAGGTACAGCATCTGCGCCGGCGGGGTGAGCGCCGGCAGCTCCGGGAGCGGCGACAGGACCGGCCACCACACCACGATCGCGGACCCGAACAGCAGGACGTGCAGGCCGAAGTGGATCCACTCCGACCCCACCGCCGCGGCGACGACCTCGGGCCAGTGCGTGAACAGCAAGAGGCCGTTGAACGCGATGAGCGCCACGACCGGCCGGGTGAGGAAGCCGAAGACCACCCGCACGGGCCTCGGACGCAGGAGGTCGCGCCACATCCACGCCGGGATGCCGGCGACGATCAGCGGGGCGGCGACGAGCGTGTAGGCGAGGTGCTGCACCATGTGGATCGAGTACAGCGACCGCTCCGCCAGGTCGTGGATCGGCCAGGTCGAGGCGACCCACAGCGTGAGCATCCCGGCCGAGAACAGCACGCGGCGGCGTCGGCGATCGGCGAGCTCCCTCGGCGAGCTCCAGTCGTGGCGCCGGAAGGCGACGGCGTGCGCGAACCAGATCGCCCCGAGGAGGAGCCAGACGTCCGGGTGCACGTGGAAGGCGGGCATCCCAACTACCCCGAGAACACCTGAAAGATCATGAGCACGATGAGGAAGAGGGTGGTGGCGCCGGCCAGGCCCATGATGAAGAACCGAGCGTAGATCCGCTCGTCGAACTTCAGGTGCATGAACCAGAGCACGACGAGCGTGAACTTGATCGTCGCGAAGAAGAACAACAGCGGGATCAGCATCTTGTGGTCGTACACCCAGTCGATGTAGTAGATCGCCACCTCGATGGCCGTGATCACGCCGAGGATGAGCGCGATGCGGATGTACTCCTTGGCGCTCGGGTGCCGGGAGTGTTGGCGCCGCCGGATGGACGGCGGCTTCGCCTCGGCGACCTCGGCCTGCGTCCGCTCGAGAGACATCAGGAGATGGGCCTTCCGGTCGGGATCAGGTAGACGACCGTGAAGATCACGATCCACACGATGTCCACGAAGTGCCAGTACAGGCCGACCATCTCGACGGTCTGGGCCTTGTCGGGCCCGAGCCGCCCCCCCAGCGAGAGCGCCACGAGCGTCAGCAGCATCAGGATCCCGACGGTCACGTGCGTGCCGTGGAACCCGGTCAGCACGAAGAACGACGTCCCGAACACGTTCGCCTGCAGGGTCAGGCCCTCGCGAACGAACGCCGTGAACTCGTAGACCTGGCCGCCGACGAACGTCATGCCGAGCAGCGCCGTCGCGAGCAGCCAGATGCGCGAGCGGGCCACGTCGCCCGACTGGAGCGCGGCAAGGGCCAGCACCATGGTCAGGGAGCTCGCGAGCAGGACGAACGACGAGACCGACGTGTAGGGGATGTCGAAGACGTCGCTCGGATAGGGGCCCGTCACGCTCGCGCCGCGATAGAGCACGTAGGTCGAGATCAGGGCCCCGAAGAGCAGGCAGTCCGACGCGAGGAACAGCCACATCGCGAGCTTGACGTTCGGCAGGCCCGTGCTGGTGGCGTGCGCCTCGACGATCGGGTGGGAGGCGTCGGCGTGCTCGACCGTGGCCATCAGGCGCTCATTCCGCCGAAGGCTCCAGCGCCCAGCCGAAGATCCCGGCGAGCATCACGACGAGGCCGACGCCGACGAGCCACCAGTTGAAGATGACCCCGTAGCCGATGATCGGGAGCCCGAGCGCCGCGATCATCGGGTAGTAGGACGGACCCGGCAGATGAATAGCATGACCGCCGTGGCCGCCCTCGTGCGCGGCCTCCCCCGAGCCTCCGGCGGGGACGGGGACGACCCGGCCCCCCTGGGTCTCCGCGTACTTGCGGTGCCACAAATCGTCGAGCGAGTGCACCACGGGGATCTCGTCGAAGTTGTGCGGCGGCGGTGGTGAGGTGGTCAGCCACTCGAGGGTCCGCGCGTCCCACGGATCCGCGACCATCTCCTTCTCCTTGCGGAAGCTCGCGACGGCGTTCACGAGGAACACCAGCACGCTGGCCGCGATCAGGAACGCGCCGATCGACGACACGAGGTTCCAAAACGACAGCCCGAGGGAGGCCGGGTAGCTCTGGATCCGACGCGGCATCCCCTGGAGGCCGAGCACGTGCATCGGCCCGAAGGTCATGTTGAAGCCGATGAGCATGATCCAGAAGTTCACCTTGCCGAGGCTCTCGGAGAGCATCCGTCCGAACACCTTGGGCCACCAGTAGTAGATGCCGCCGAACAGCCCGAAGATCGCGCCGCCGAACAAGACGTAGTGGAAGTGCGCGACGATGTAGTACGTGTCGGTCTGCTGGTAGTCCGACGGCACGACCGCGTGCGACACGCCCGAGAGGCCGCCGATCACGAACATCGCGATGAAGCCGACGGCGAACAGCATGGGTGTGGCGAAGCGGATGTCGCCCTTCCACATCGTTCCCAGCCAGTTGAAGATCTTCACGCCGGTCGGCACCGCGATGATCATCGTGGAGATCCCGAACGCGGTGTTGGCGATCGGGCCCAGACCGACCGCGAACATGTGGTGGGCCCACACGCCGAACCCGATGAAGCCGATCGCGATGCCGCTGAACACGACGAACTGGTAGCCGAAGAGCGGCTTCCTCGAGAACACGGGAAGGATCTCGGAGACGATCCCCATCGCCGGCAGGACGAGGATGTACACCTCGGGGTGCGCGAACAGCCAGAACAGGTGCTGCCACAGCACTGGCGAGGCCCCGGCCGCGGCGTCGAAGAAGTGGGTGCCGAAGCGCCGGTCGAACAGCAGCTCCGTCAGGCCGATCGTCACGATCGGCAGCGAGAACGCCAGGAGCAGCTGTACGACGAGCCCCATCCAGACGAACACCGGCATCCGGAACAGCGTCATGCCTGGCGCCCGCATGTTGATGACGGTGACGGCGAGGTTGATCGCGGACACGGTCGAGGCGAGCCCCGCGATCAGCAGCCCGACGGCGTAGAACGTCATGCCTCGCGTCGGATCCAGCACCGAGTTCGGCGGGTAGCCGAACCAGCCACCGTTCGGCGCGCCGCCGAGGAACCAGCTCGAGTAGATGAAGAACCCGGCGAACAGGAACGCCCAGTAGCTGTAGGCGTTCAGCCGCGGGAAGGCGACGTCCCGGGCGCCGATCATGAGCGGGATCAGATAGTTGAAGAACGCGGCGGACAGCGGCATCACGACGAAGAAGACCATCGTGACGCCGTGCATCGTGAAGAGCTCGTTGAACGTGCTCGGCGGGACGATGTCCTGATCCGGACGCGCCAGCTGCACCCGGATGAGGAGGGCCTCGGACCCGCCGATCAGGAAGAACGCGAACGCCGTGATCCCGTAGAGGATCCCGATCTTCTTGTGGTCGACGGTCGTGAACCACGACCAGAACCCCTCGGTCGCGCGCGGGCGCGCGAGGATTCCGCGTCGCCGCTCGATCGGCACGCTCACGCTCGTCATGCGGCGCTCGTTCCTTCGGTCACGAGAGGGTCATCAGGAAGTCGACGAGAGCGTTGATCTGATCCTGGGTGAGCGGCGGGTCGAGCTTCATCCAGGAGCCTGCCTCGACCTTCTGCGGATCCGCCAGCCATCGCTCGAGGTTCTCGCGGGTGATCGGCATCGTGCATCCGCGGAAGCACTCGCGACTCATCAGGTGGGTGAGGTTGGGGGCGCTGTTGGAACCGACGACGGGCTCGCCGTTCTCGTCCTGCAGACCGTTGATGGCGTGACAGGCGATGCACTGACCCGACGCGAACAGCTGCTGGCCCATCGCGGCCGAGGTCCCCGGATCCGGCATCGTCGCCGGCGCCTGCTGGTCGCGCACCCACTGCGCGAAGTCGTCCGGCGTCTGCGCGACGACGACCACCTTCATATACGCGTGGGACAGGCCGCAGAACTCCTTGCACTGCCCGCGGTACGTGCCGGGCTCGTCGGCCTCGATCCACAGGGCGTTCGTCTGCCCCGGCACCACGTCCTGCGTCCCCGCGAGCTCGGGCACCCAGAAGGAGTGGATCACCGCGTCGCCGACGAGCGCGGGCGGCGGCCCGTCGGGGGGACCGGGCTGGCACGAGCTCGGCGCCGCCGCCGGCTGCCCGGGGGTGCCGGCGACGCCGACCGCGCACAGGTTCAGGTACACGGCCTCCCCCGTAGGGATGTGCAGCTCGTTGGCGGTGGTGAAGCCCTCGTTGCGATAGCTGAACTCCCACCACCACTGGTGGCCGAGCACGTCGATCTGCATGGTCCCGGCTTCCGGCTTCTGCGCGAGGTCGAAGATCGTCGTGACGGTCGGCACCGCGATGCCGGCCAGGATCACCGCCGGCAGGATCGTCCAGGCGATCTCGAGCCGGGTGTTGCCGTGCACCTGCGGGGGGATGCCGTCGCGGCCCTTCCGGTGTCGGTAGCGGATCACGAAGATCAGCAGCGCGCCCTCGACGAGCACGAAGATGCCGGCCGCCACCCAGAAGACCACCGTGAACAGGTCGTACGGCTTCTGGGCGAACTCTCCGGCCGGCTCGAGTGTGCTCTGGGTGGCGTTCGGGGCACACGCGCCGGCCACCGCGGCCAAGGCCACCAGACCGACGGCCAGCAGCGTCTTCCTGCGCACCACTCCTACCGGTTCCCTCCGCGCGGTCCTCGGCCGGGCACCGAGGCCCGGCGCACTGTAGCACCGTTCAACGGCCGGACGGATCGGGCGCTCCGCTCACACCCCTGCATACGAATGCAGCCCGACGATCCAGAGATTCACCGCGTAGTACGTGATCAGCAGGCTCGCGAACCCGACGAGCGCGATGACCGCCGCGCGGCGGCCGCGCCATCCGGAGGTCGCCCTCGCATGCAGGTAGCCGGCGAACACGACCCACGTCACGAACGACCAGGTCTCCTTCGGATCCCAGCCCCAGTACCGGCCCCAGGCCCGCTCGGCCCACATCGCACCGGTGATGATGCCGAACGTCCAGATCGGGAACGCGAACGCGATCATCCGGTACGCGAGCCGATCCAGGGTCGCCGCGCTCGGCAGGATGCCCCGCCGCCTTACCACCCGCGCCTCCGGCTCGTCGGAGGCCGCCACGAGGTCGTGCGGCAGATCCTCCGAGCGGGGGTCGACGTCGACCGCGCCCCCCGCGATCTCCGGCATCGCCTCCCGCCGCTCTCGCCGGTCCTTGACGAGATACAGGACGGTCAGGACGCACCCGAGCGAGAGCAGGCTGGAGCTCACGATCATCGAGGTGACGTGGATCTGGCGCCAGTACGAGTTCAGGGCCGGCACGAGCGGCGCCGGGCCGACGTGCAGGAACAGGGCGGCCACCGCCATCGTGATGGTGGCGAAGCCGAGCACGAAGCCGCCGAGCATGTGGACGCGCGCGAGGCCCTCCACGAACACGAGGTAGGCGAGCACCACGAGGAACGCGAGCGCCAGCGAGTACTCGTACATGTTGCCGAGCGGAATCCGGCCTGCGGCCGCGCCGCGCGCGACGAGCGACACGAGTAGCGCCAGGTCACCGAGGATCGCGAGCGCGATGGACGCCGCCCAGACCGGGCGCTTGCGAAACGCGAGGTGATAAGAAGGCGGCGAGCATCGCCACGAGCAGGGCGAAGAACGCGACATTGAAAGCGTCGGTCGAGATCCGGGCCCAGCTCGCGGCGCTCATGCGTCCACCCGCTCCCCCTCGCGCGAGGCTCGCTCGAGCTGGGTCACCAGCTTCGAGAACTCCTCCTCGAACTGCTGCCGCCGCTGGAGGGCGAAGCCACCGACCTTCAGCACGGTTCCCCCTCCGTTCGTCTCGGCGGTGACCCACAGCTTGCGCCGCGACGTGTACAGCGCCGGGAGCAACCCGGCGAGCAGGAGGATAGCCGCCGCGAACACGATCCACAGCCCGCGGTCCCGGGCCACCTCCAGCACGGTGTACCGGCGCAGGTCGCTGAAGGTCATCGTCACGCCATCGCCGATCTCGGCGGTCTCGCCCGCGCCGATCACGCCCCGGTCGACCTCCCGCATGGCGGTGGTGTCGAGCACGCCGGCCTGTTGCACGAGCTCGCTGCGCAGATCGCCCTCGTAGACCGTGTAGCTCATGACCGGCGCGAACTCGCCGAACATCGGCATCGCGGTGCCGGTCTGCAGCAGGGCGAGCAGCCCACGGCTGTCCGGCCAGAGCTCGAAGCGGACCCCGACCTGCGGGTCGAGCGAGGGCAGCTTGAGGACGCAGTTCCAGGGCAGCTGGAGCGGGCTCACGCCCTCGGGCGGCGGGTCCTGGGTGCAGACGATCGGCTCGGAGGCGACGAGCTCGCCACCGCTGCGCGCCTCGACGACCGGAGCCCACCCGTACCCGAACTGGTAGTAGCGAACGCCGTCGAACTCGGCCGGCTCGTTCACGCGGATCTCCACGTCGCGCGCCCCCGAGCCGTCGGCCTCGGAGATCGTCGCGCGGGTGACGAAGTCCTCGGGCTGTCCCGAGGGTCGATAGGTGACCTGGAAGTCGCGGACGAGGACCTGCGCGCCCGAGTGGTCCTCGCCGAAGAAGCGCCCCTCCCGCAGGGTGCCGTCGTAGTTGGCGTGCGCCTCGACCCAGCGTTCCCCCTCCACGATCACGGCCCGTCCCGTGAACCCCGTTCCCTTTCCCCAGACGATCCCGATCAGCAGCAGGAAGAAGGACCAGTGGAACAGCAGGCTCCCGAGCTCGCGCGCGAGGCCCTTGTCGGCCGCGAGCGCGGGGCGGCCGTTCGGGCCGTTCACCCGGAACAGTCGCCGCCGGAGCACCCGCCGGGCGCCGGCGATTGCCCGGTCCGGACCGTTGGGCACCGCGAGCTCGGCGTAGTGGCGCATTCCGTCCAGCTCCCGGGCCGGCACCGGCTTGGTCCGCAGGTTCCGCACGAACGCCCGGGTTCGCGGGAGCAGGCAGGCGCCGAGCGAGACGAGCAGCAGGACGTACAGGACCGTGAACCACCACGAGCCGTAGACGTCGAACAGGCCGAGCTGGTCGAAGATCCGCGCCCGAAGCGGGTGGGCGCGGAACGTCGCCGCGATCCTCGCGTCGGCCACCCCCACCTGAGGCACGAGCGACCCCGCCACGGCGGCGAGCGCGACGAGCAGCAGGAGCACGAGCGCCGTGCGCATCGAACGAAGCGACCGCCACACCATCGCGGTCGAGCGGCGCAACGTGGGCGGGGAGGAGGCCATCGCGGTGGATCGATCCTATCGGGGCGCCGCCGGGATCGCCCCCCTCAGATGGCCGGCGTGAAGTCGCTGATCGCCCGAAGGACCGGCGCGAGCATCCGGGTCCACAGGTCGGTCGCGACGAGGACGCCCACGGCGATCATCACGACCCCCGAGATCCCGGCGAACCAGTGGTAGTTCCGACGCACGAACGCGAGCACGCCCATCAACCACCGGATCCCGATCCCGACCAGGAAGAAGGGCAGGCCGATCCCGATCGAGTAGACGAACAGCAGCATCGCCCCGCGCAGGGACCCGCCCTGGGCGGCCGCGATCGCCAGCACGCCGGCGAGCACCGGCCCGATGCACGGCGTCCAGCCGGCGCCGAAGGCCACGCCGAGCGGGAACGCCCAGGCCCGGCCGGGCCGGACGCGTTGCAGGAGCGGACGGCGCTCGGCGAACAGCGACGGGGAGCCGAGCTTGAGCGCGTAAAGGACCATCAGCACGCCGAACGCGACGATGATCGCGCCGGAGATCCGGATCCCGGCGGGCGAGCGCAGGATGCGCGTGGCGGCGCCCGTGAAGGCGCCGAGCGCCGTGAACACCGCCGCGAAGCCCCCGATGAACAGCAGGATCGGCACGATGGGGCTGCGCTCGTCCACCGCCTCTCCGCCCGCCACGAAGGAGAGGTAGCCGGGCACGAGCGGGAAGACGCAGGGTGAGGCGAACGAGACGACCCCGGCGACGAACGCAAGCCCGGGGGCCCACCACGAGGCGAGCCCGTCTCGGACGAAGTCGGCGAGCACGCGGCAAGTCTAGGCAGGTGGGTTGCGGGGCCCTGCGCTCCTTGGCATAGTGGCCCTGCTTGTGAAGGTTTTCACGAGCCGCCGGCGGCCGGCGGCGGTTTCCGGGCCGCCCGAGGTCGATGTGTAGAATCCGGCGGCGAGACGGGGCGAGGAGCGGGGAGCTGCGATCCGCGTGATGATGGGGTCCGCGTGAAGGTCGCGCAGAGGCTCGTGAAGCTGAAGGAGCGGGTCGAGCCGACCGTCAAGTCGTTCGAGTGGACCTGGACGACGGCCGTCCTGTTCTGCCTCGGCACCGCGTTCTTCTGCGTCATCACGATGGCGGTGATCCCCTCGTTCTGGCTGTACTTCGCCGAGCAGAAGCTGAGCTGGGGAGGCATCTCGGGCACGTCGAACTGGCGCCCGCTGGCACGAGACTTCGTCGCCGTCAACCTCGCCGTGGGACCGTTCATCACGGTCGTCGTCGCCGGGGCGATCATGCAGAACTGGCGCCGCAAGCTCCGCGGGGCGTCGGCGGACCGGCCCACGGGCGGCTACCGGTGACGATGGGACCCGGTGCCTGATGCCGTTCACCAAGACCGAGGTCGACGTGCACACCGACTACGTGGTGGAGTCGGTCGACCCCGCGTGGCTCGCCAAGGGCGTGAAGTCGCCCAAGCACCTGATGCTGGACCCGGACAACTGCATCCTGTGCCGGGCGTGTGAGGACGTCTGCCCCTGGAACTGCATCTACATGATGTCGACCGACATCGTCCGCGACGCGGCGGACGATGCGGTCGGGGCGGAGATCGGCGAGGCGTACTCGGTGTTCGTCGTCGACGACAACGCGTGCACGAGGTGCTCGGTCTGCGTCGACCGGTGCCCCACGGACACGCTGTACTATGCGCGACTGCCCGAGGCGGGTGGCGGGCAACGGACGATGGCCGCGGTCCCTGAATCCCAGCGGGCCGAGGCCGAGTAGGCGGCGGAGGGGGACAGAACCGGGTGAAGCTCAAGCTGCCCTCGCCCGGCGAGGTGCTGGACAAGGTCCGCGAGACCGAGGTCTGGAAGTCGATCTTCCGGCCCGGCTCCATCTTCCGTCGCGGCTACAAGGACACGTCACGAGACCGGGCGCTCGCGACGATGAACAACGTCCTGTACCACCTGCACCCGGTCAAGATGAAGCGTCACGGGCTGAAGCTGACCTATACGTTCTGCCTCGGCGGCCTTTCGTTCTTCCTGTTCATCCTGCTGACGGTCACGGGCATCTTCCTGATGTTCTTCTATCGCCCCGCGGCCGAGCTCGGGGCGGCGCAGGCGTACGCGGACATGCAGACCATCCGCACGTCGGTGTTCTTCGGCGACCTCGTCCGCAACCTGCACCGGTGGGGGGCGCACCTCATGGTGCTGTCCGTGACGCTGCACATGGCGCGCGTGTTCTACACGGGCTCCTACAAGCCGCCGCGCGAGTTCAACTGGGTCGTGGGCGTCGTGCTGCTGTTCCTGACTCTCGGCCTCTCGTTCACCGGCTACCTGCTTCCCTGGGACCAGCTGGCGATCTGGGCGGTGACGGTCGGAACCTCGCTCGCCGGCTACTCCCCGATGATCGCCAAGCAGGCGAACTTCCTGCTGCTCGGCGGGGTGGTGGTCGGTCCGGACACGTTGCTGCGTTGGTACGTCTTACACGTCCTTGCGCTCCCGTTCGTGCTCGTCATCTTCCTGGCGGTGCACTTCTGGAGGATCCGCAAGGACGGCGGGATCTCGGGACCACTGTAGAGGGGGAACATGGCTCGCGAGGATACGCCGCTCGACCAGGAGACCTTCGACCGAGTCCTGGCCGACGAGCTCGGTAAGGGCACCGACCGGCGGGTCGCCGAGGGCCGTGCCCGCTCGGCCGCCGTCCGCGCCTACAAGGCGGCGCACGGGGAGGCTCCCGCGACGCCGGCCCCCGCTTCCCCGGGAAGCGGCGACGGTCCGGCGGCTCGCCCCGCCGCGACGGCGCCCGCGCCCGCCGCGGTGCCGGTCGCCGCCGCCGTGGCGACGGCGCCGGCCGCGGTCGCGGGCACCACGCTCGCGCCCGCCCGTCAGGCGCCGGTGCCGACCGGCAACGTCCCCGAGCCGAAGAAGGGCGCCGAGGAGAAGCACCGGCTCCTGGCGCTCGTGCCGCCCGAGGGGATTCAGCGCGTCGAGCGCGAGCAGGGGGACCGGATCAACGTGTGGCCGCACCTGCTGATCGAGGAGCTCATCGCCCTGCTCATCATGACGGTGGGCCTGGTCATCTTCTCGACGTTCGTGAACGCCCCTCTTCGTGAGCTCGCGAACCCCAACCTCACGCCGAACCCCTCGAAGGCGCCGTGGTACTTCCTCGGCCTACAGGAACTGCTCCGCTACTTCCACCCGATGGTCGCGGGCGTGCTGTTCGCGCCCACGCTGGTACTTCTTGCGCTCGCGGTCGTGCCGTTCCTCGACCGCAACCCGAGCACGCGGCCAGGCGACCGCAAGATCGCGATCACGCTGTTCACGATGCTCATGATGTTCGGCGCCACGCTGACGATCATCGGGTCCTTCTTCCGCGGCACCGGCTACAACTGGATCTGGCCGTGGGCGCAAGGGGTGTTCTTCGAATTGTGACCGGGGTCCTCGGCATCTCGAGCGGGACGTTCGCGGCGGTGGTGATCATCGTGATCATCGACCTGTTCGCGATCGTGTTTGGCCTCTCGTTCGTGCGCGCGCGACGCGAGCAGCATGCGGCGGACGCCGCGGCCACCGCCACGGCGCTCGGCGAGCCGGCGCCGAAGGGCCCCAAGCCGATGAGCCGGCGAGAGTTCTTCCGCAAGTCGCTGGTCGCCTCGGTGCTGGTCTACGCCGCGCAGTTCGGCGGGGCGAGCCTCGCGTTCTTGTGGCCAAACCTGAAGGGCGGGTTTGGCTCCGTCATCAACGCGGGGAACATCGAGGACATCAAGGCGATCATCGTGGACTCCGACCAGCCGTTCTACTCGGGCACGGGGCGGTTCTACATTGTCGCCTACGACGGCCGGCCCGACGGCGACATCGACTACCAGGCCGAGGCGGTCTCGAGCCAGGGGATCATGCCGCTCTACCAGCGGTGCGTGCACCTCGGCTGCCGTGTCCCGTTCTGCCAGCAGTCGCAGTGGTTCGAGTGCCCCTGTCACGGGTCGAAGTACAACACCGCAGGGGAGTACAAGCTCGGACCCGCCCCCCGCGGGATGGATCGATTCCGCGTCGACGTCACCGACTCGGGCGACGTGATGGTGGACACCTCCGAGATCATCCTCGGACCACCGCGAGGGACCGACACGTTGCGGCGGCCGCAGTCGGGGCCGTTCTGCGTGGCCACGGCATGATCGGGCTCTCGCAGGCGCAGGGCATCGTCCTCGCCGTCGGGGGCCTCATCTTCATCGCGATCGCGCTGAGCGTTCTGCTCCTTCGCGGCCGGCGGCAGGCGGCGGTCTCGGCGCCGGACATCCCCCGCGGGATGCGTCCCGGGCCGTCGGACGCCGACCTCGAGACCCCTCTCCTGGTCAAGCTGCAGGGCTGGGGCGTCATCTTGTTCCTGTTCCTACTGGTGTGGGTGCCGGTCACCTGGCTCATGGAGCCGGCCCGCAACCTGGACCAGGAGGACGCGCTCACGACCGACGCCATCAACCGCGGAAGCCACGCGGTCCAGCTGTTCAGCGAGGACAACCAGAACGGGGTCGGCTGCGTCCGCTGTCACGGCCCGGAGCTTCAGGGCAGCGTGATCTTGAACACGAAGACCGGGACGCCCATCCCGACCCCGAACCTCACGACGGTCTGCGGGGGTCCCTTCACCGGCCACGCGCTGATCTACGGGCTCAACGACATCTACACGACCATCGAGCAGGGCCGAAACCTCATGCCCTCGTGGAGCATCAAGTACGCGGGCGCGCTCAACGACCAGCAGATCAACGACATCGTGAACTACGTCGTCAGCATCCAGGACGAGTCCCAGGTGCCGTTCGAGCACAACGTCTGCCTGAACCCGGACGCGCAGACCGCCGCGGTGGACCAGTTCCTCGGCGGCGACCTCAGCAAGAAGCCGTCGCCGACGACCAACGTGGTGCTGTGATGCTCGCCCAGAGCTGCATCGGGTTCGACATCCCCTGCGAGACGCTCTTCAAGGGCGGCCTCACGGTGATCGTGGCGTTCGTGCTCTTCGTGGGGAGCGTGTTGCTGCTCCTGTCGGCCGTGTTCGGGCGCCGCATGGGCTACCTGGTCCTGGCCGTCTCCTTCTTCGGCTGGATGACGATCCTGTCCTTCATGTGGCTCACGGGCTTCTTCATCTCGCAGGGACCCACGACGCCGAAGAACCTCGGGCCGCGCGGCATGGAGCCGACGTGGGTCGTCGAGTCGCTCGGGACCGACCCCCAGCCCGTCTACGAGGTCTACTCGACCTACCCGGACGGCGATGCCTGGCGGGTCCCCGGCACGAACGACAACGACACCTCCTCGGTCCAGTCGGTGACGGCGGCCGCGCAGGGGTTCATGGTCGAGCAGGCCAACGAGAGCCTCGGGCTCGCGGAGCACGATCCCGGCGCGGTCACGACGACGCAGTTCACGGTGGAGAACATCCGGTTCGCGACGTCGGGCGACGTCTCGCTCGCCGCCGCCGAGGCCTACTTCACGGGCGGAGGCCCTCGGGTCACCCTGTACATGCGCCACGACTCCGGGAGCGTGAACCGCTACTCGTGGATGTTCCTCATCGGGTCGGTGCTCGGGTTCGCGATCCACCTCCCGTTCCTCGACAAGGCAGAGCGAAAGCGCAAGGAGATCTTGACGGGCGGGACCGCGCCGCCGTGGTACGGACCCGCCTAAGGGGGGCGAATGCTGGCTCAGGAGACGGCAAGACTCATCGATCAGGGGGCCGTGCAGTTCATCCTGTTCGGCATCATGGTCGTCGTGATCTTCGTGGTCATGTGGTTCACGATCGCGAAGTAGCCCTCCCCTTCCGCTTCACGTCCGCGAGCGCCGCCTTGCGCTGTTCGTAGTACGTGAGGATCTGCAGCTCGACCGCGACGTCGACCTTGCGCATCGACACCCCTTCGGGAACCGCCACCGCGGCCGGGGCGAAGTTGAGGATCGAGCGGATCCCGGCGTCGACCATCGCATCGCCGACCTGTTGCGCCGCGGCCGCGGGCGTCGAGATCACCCCGATGAGCGCCGCGTGCTCCCGAGCGATCGCCGGAAGGTCCTCGAGCGGCCGGATGCGGAGATCGCCGACGGGCTCGCCCACCTTGGCGGGATCGTTGTCCACGAGCGCGGCGATGCGAAAGCCGCGCTCGGCGAACCCCCGATAGTTCGCGAGCGCGTGCCCGAGGTTGCCGATGCCCGCGATCACGATCGGCCAGTGCTGCGTGAGCCCGAGCTCGCGTCGGATCTGGTGGATGAGGTACGCGACGTCGTATCCCACGCCGCGCGTCCCGTACGAGCCGAGGTGGGACAGATCCTTGCGGACCTTCGCCGAGTTCACCCCGGTGGCCTCGGCCAGGGACTCCGAGGAGACCGTGGTGGCGCCGCTCTCGGCGATCTCGACGAGCGCCCGGAGGTAGATCGGCAGGCGCCCGACCGTGGCCTCCGGGATCGGCCGTTCCGTCACGGGGGAAGGATAGTGCATTCGTGAAGCGTGCTTCACGAATGCACGAGCTACCCGCCGACCGCCTCCGCGAACGCGCTCGGCGCCACGCGTACCTCGAAGGCCTCGGCCCCGTCGATCAGCACGACCGGGATGCGGATCCCGTACTCGACCTCGAGGGCGTCGTCCCCGGACACGTCGACCTCCTCGAAGGCGAAGGCGGTTCGATCGGCCTCGGCGAGGATCACCGCTCGGGCCTCGTCGCAGAGGCCGCATCCGGGGCGCGAGTACAGGACGACCTGTGGCACGGGGCCGACATCTTAGGGACGCCTCAGGTCCCTGTGGTAGGAAAACCGGGATGCACGAGGAGGAGGGGGCCGAGGATCTCGAGCTGCACCGGCGGCTGGCCGCCGGGGACCGTGCCGCGTTCGACCAGCTGTACCGGCGGTACGGGGCGGCCGCCTACGGGCTCGCGCTCAGGATCACCGCCCAGGAGGCACTCGCCCAGGAGGTGGTCCAGGACGCCTACCTGGCTCTTTGGCGTGCCCCGGAGGCCTACGACCCCGCCCGGGGGGCGTTCCGCTCCTTCTTCCTCTCTTTGGTTCACCACCGAGCGGTCGACGCCGTCCGACGCGAGGAGCGCCTGCGCCAGCGAACCGAGCGAGCCTCGAACCTCGAGCCCGTTCGTGACGAAGATGTTGCGGACGAGGTCGTCGAGGGTGCGTACCTGAGCGTCCGACGCAAGCAGGTGCGGGAGGCCCTCACGACGCTCCCCCCGGAGCAGCGGCAGGTGATCGAGCTGGCATACTTCGGCGGCTACACCCAGACCCGGATCGCCGAGTCGATCGGCATCCCGGTCGGGACGGTGAAGACTCGGACCCTCGCGGCGATGCGGAAGCTGCGGCGAGCGCTCTCCGGGGAGGACGAGTGAGCCTGGAACACGAGCGCATCGAGGAGCTCCTCGCGGGCTACTCGCTCCTCTCCCTCTCCGGCGAGGACGCGGTCGAGGCGGACCGGATCCTCGCCGAGCACGTGCCCGCGTGCCTGTCCTGCCGGCAGACCGTGGCGGACTTCCAGTCGCTGGCCGCGGACCTTGCCCTCGCCGCCGACCCCGTTCCGCCCCCGGACCTGGTCCTTGCCCGGATCCACCGCGGCATCGACGAGGTGCCGCTCGGACGCCGTCGCTCGCGCCGCGGGTCGTGGTTCGCGGTGGCGGCGAGCATGGTGGCGCTCGTCGCGATGGGCGGACTGTCCTTCGTGATGGCGGGCCGGGCCTCCGAGGCGGAGAACGCGCGGAGCCTCGCCATCGAGCTCCTGTCCCTGATGCGGTCCCCGGGTGTCGACCCCGTGACCCTGGACCCGGAGGGCGACACGCCACCCTCCTCCGGGTTCGTCGGCGTCCCAGCGCGCGACGTGCGGCGGCTCTACCTCGTGGCCGACGATTGTCCCGAGCCGGAACCCGGCCACGCGTACCAGCTGTGGCTGGGCTCGGGCGGATCGTTCACGCCGGTCGACGGGATGTTCGTGCCGAACGCCGGCCTCGTCTTGATCAAGCTCACCGTCGACGTCTCCCGCTTCGACGAGATCCTCATCACCGAGGAGGCGCTGGGCTCGACGCCGACCACGCCGAGCACCACCGGCCGCTCGTGGCGGGCCCAGCTCCCCTAGCGACACCCCTCGCGTTCACACCTGCGTCAGGCCGTTGGCGGTCAGGATGATGCCGAGCGCCACGATGCCGCCGTCGCCGGGCGCGGTCAGCCCTTCCTTCGCGAGCCCTCGGGGTTCGGATTACTCGGAGGTCGTCTCCGGCGGGATCGAAGCGGGCCTCGTCGCGGACGCCGCGCGGCGCGACGCGCGCAGGAAGCCGACGAACATGATCGCGATGCCCGTCAGCAGGGCGATCGAGAACGGCAGGAGCATGCCGAGCGCCGCAAACGCCGAGCCGAAGCCCGCGATGACGGTCGCGCCGAGCGCGATGAGGAGCGTGCCGACGAACCGGTCGCGGAGCTCGGGACGTCCGCGCATCCGCCAGGCGGACCAGATCGCGCCGCCGACGAGGACGAGGTACGCGGGGATGGCGATGAGCTGCGGGAGCCGGTGCGCCGGCGAGCCGTCGCCGAACACCTCCTTGCCCGACGGGAGAGGCTCGGCGAGGGCCCCGGCGCCTCCGGGCATCGGCGCCGTGCGGACGACCGCGATCGCGTACGCCGACACGAAGGCCAGCAGCACGTACAGCCCGAGACGGATCGTGCGGTTGTGCACCAGCAGATCGAGCTCGCCCTGGGCGAGGAAGGGGACGTTCAGGACGGCGCCGAGCGTCCAGTAGATGCGGAACTCACCGGACGTCCATCCTCCCGCCGCGCCCAGGGCGACCATGCCGGACGCGATCGCGTACATGAGAAGCGCCACGGCCCAAAACGCCTGCGAGGAGCGCCGGCGACGGATGAACTGTTGCGCGAGGAGCGCCGCGAAGACGAGGGCGACGACCGCGGCCAGCAACGGGAAGATCCACATCGGCTCGGCAGCATACCGACCGTGCTCGACGCCTCGTGACCGCTGCTAGCATCGGATGTCGTGACCCCCGGCGCGGCCGCCCACGGCCCGAGGATCGCCTGCTCGACGGTCAGCTTGTTCAGCCTCTCCCTGCACGACGTGTTCCCGCTGCTCGCCGAGACTGGGTTCGAGTACGTCGAGCTGATGGTCACGAAGGACCCGGACACGCAGGACGCGCGCCGCGTCTCGGAGCTCGCCGAGGACAACGGCCTCGGGATCGTCGCGATCCACGCCCCCTTCCTGCTGATGACGCGGAGCGTGTGGGGAAGGGAGCCGATCGGCAAGGTGTTCCGCGCGATCGAGCTCGCCGAGCGGGTCGGGGCTCCGCTCGTGGTGGTGCACCCGCCCTACCGCTGGCAGACGCGGTATCGCGCCTGGCTCCGCGAGGAGCTGCCCACGCTCTCGGAACGCACCTCGGTTCGCGTCGGGGTCGAGAACATGTTCCCGGTGCGCGTTCGCGGCAGGTCGCTCGGCGCGTTCCACGCGATTCGTACGCTCGAGGACCTCGAGGGATTCGCGGACGTCGTCCTCGACACGAGCCATGCGGCCGTCGCGGGGCTGGATCTGCTCGACGCGATCGCGGCGCTCCGCACGCGGCTTGCCCACGTCCACCTCTCGGACAACGCGGGCAAGGGGTGGGACTCGCACCTTCCGGTGGGCGAGGGCGTGCTCCCGCTCGGTGGCTTCCTGGACCGGCTGGCCTCCGTCGGCTACGCCGGCTCGATCTCGCTTGAGATCGACCTGCGCCGCCATGCCGACGACCCCGACGGCCTGCGACGAACCCTGCTCGCCAATCGCGAGTTCTGCTCCTCCCGGCTGCACCTGGCCGCCTGACCCGCGAGCCCAGGCCGACGGGCGGGGCCCCCTCCTCACCGGGAGGAACGGACCTCACCCGCGTCGCGTCAGAGAGCTAGCATCGAACCGAGGCCGAGAGGGGTGGGGCCCATGTTGGTTCGCTCCTTCCATTTCACGCGCGAGCACACCGGGGTCGCGGCGTCCGCGCTGCTCGCGATCGCGCTGGTCGCCACGATGCTCGCGGCCGGCCCGGCGCCCGCCGCCGCGCCCTGCGGCAGCCCGCCGGCGACGTTCCCGACGAGCGAGATGAGCGCGGGGATGATGGGCGTCGGGTACACGGTGATCCAGGGCACCACCATCGTGCCGTTCGACGTGGAGATCCTCGGCGTCCTGCCGAACGCGATCTACCTCGGGGTCGACATCGTCGTCGCGAAGATCACCGGACCGTCGAGCTTCCTCGCCGTCACCGGCGGCGCGGCGGCGGGGATGTCGGGCTCCCCGATCTACGTCGGTGGCCGCCTCGCGGGGGCGCTCGCGTGGGCGATCGCGTCCGACCGACAGATCTTCGGGATGACGGCCGCGGAGGACATGGTCGGGATGCTCACGCTCCCCGGCGCGGACGGGAGCGGGTCGGTGCCGGCGACGATCTCCCTCACGGCGCCCGTGCGGCGAGCCGCGGCGGCTGCGGGTACGCAACTGGACTCGGGGGCGACGCTCGAGCAGGTCCCGCTTCCGATGGGCATCTCCGGCCTGGCGGGCGTCCCGCTCGCCGACATCGAGAGCCGGTTCGCCGATCGCGGCATGAAGGTGCAGGCGTTTCGTGCCGGATCCGTCGCGGCCCCGACGGCCCAGACCTTGAGTCCCGCGCCGTTCGCGCCGGGAGCCGGGCTCGGGGTGGCCCTGTCCTATGGCGACGTCTCGTCCTACGGGTTCGGAACCACGACGGCGGTCTGCGGGGGGGTCGCGCTCGGGTTCGGCCACCCGATGTTCTACGGGAGCGGACCCGTGTCCCTCGGCATGAACGAGGTGGACATCATCGCGATGGACAACGGCGCGCTGTGGGGCAGCAAGATCGGCACGCTCGGCGCCGTCCACGGGGTCATGACGCGCGACGGGTTCGCCGGAGTGACGGGCGCGTTCGGCGTCCTGCCGACCCTCGTCCCGATCTCGAGCGACGTCACGAGCCCGGATACGGGGCTCTCGCGTCACGGCGAGACGGACGTCGCTTGGGACCTGGACTGGTTCCTCGCGGATGCGGCCTCCTATCACGCCTGGTCGAACCTGACGTACGTCGCCCAGCAGGACGCGCCGGGGACCCTCCGGTTCGGATGGACGATCACCGGGACCCGCGAGGACGGCTCGGCGTTCACGGTCTCGAATCGCCTGATGAGCTACAGCCCCTACGGCGCGGCGTACGAGGCCTCCCCGATGACGGATGCCCTCTACGCCCTGGCGTTCAACGGGGTCGAGGACATCGCCTTCACGGGGGTCGAGATGAACGGGATGATCACCGCGGCCGATCTCACCTCGACCATCGCGAAGGTGCGCGTGTCGAGCCCCGTCCAGCCGTCGCTGAAGGCCCGATCGGTCGTGCAGGCGCGGCCGGGTGACGTCGTGACGATCGAGATCACGCTGGATCCCGTCGACGGGCCGAACGTGGTCGCGACCACGAGCGTCAAGGTCCCCCGCCACGCCCACGGCTCCGAGACGATCCGGCTGTCGGGCGGACGGGGCCGGAGCCGCTATTACGGCGGCCGATTCGGCAGCCTGGACGAGCTCATCGAGCGGCTGAACGGCGGCGATCACAAGAACGACCTGATCGTGAAGGGGTACGGGCGGACCAGCGTGCGGGAGCAGGACGTGATCGTGCGCGGCGGCGCCGCCTTCCAGGTGCGGGTGGTGTAGGGACGGGCGGCGGGCGGTGCCCACGCTCCGCCCGCCGGCCGCCGCTGCTAGCCTCGGCGCGTGCGCCGGTTCACGCTGATCACGCTGATCTGCCTGTTCCTGTTGCTCGCGGGGGCGGCGATCTACCAGCTCGTGCTGGCGAGCAAGGACGGGGAACGCTTCCCGGGACCGCAGGTCGGAACGCCGTTCCCTAGCGCGAGCGTCGCGCCCTGACCGAAAGCCGTTACGGCCCGCCGGCCTGCGCCAGCGTGGTCTCGATGAGCCGGCTCACGACCTCCCCCTGCCCCCCGGTCAACAGGTCGGTCCCATGGTCGTCCGACGGGACGATCTCGACGCGCTTTGGTGGGGGGGATTGCTCGTACAGGGTCTGGGCGTCCGCGGCCGCCTGGGCGTCGCCCACGCCGGCGATGTAGAGCTTCCCGGCAGCGATCCGCGTGAGCACCGAGGCGTCCGCGACGAGGCCCTCGATCGAGACGGGAGCGGAGAGCGTGATGACCGATCCGACCTCGACGCCGTCCTGCGCGGCGGCCACGAGCGAGGCCGTGCCGCCCATGCTCGCCCCCACGAGCGACACGGACGTTGCGCCCTGCGACCGCACCTCGTCGATGGCGCCGAGCACGTCCTGCCAGATGGCGGAGATGTCGCGCTCGCCGTCCGAGCACCCGCCGTCGCCTCCGGGGCAGTACCCGCGAAAGTCGAACGTGAGCACGAGGTACCCGTCGTCGGCGAGCCGATCGGCGAACGCGAACCACGATGTCTGGTCGGCCGGCCGCATGTGCGAGAGCACGACGGCCGAGGTGCCGCCTCCGAACAGCCGGCCCTCCAGCCGCACGCCGTCCCGGGACGAGAACTCCACGGCCCGCGAGCCCTGCGGGGCGGACTGCGGCGGCGAGCTCGAGCAAGCACCCAGCGCCGCGACGAGCAACCCCAGCAGGAGGGCTCCCGGCCGGCGCGGCGGGGCGACCATCGGACGCTCCGGGGTTACCGCCCCTGCTGACGCCGCTGCCAGCGGGTCTTCTTCAGGAGCTTCTTGTGCTTCTTCTTCCGCATCTTCTTGCGGCGCTTCTTGACCAGCGACGGCACGCGTTTCCTCTCTGTCGGTGCGGCTTACTCCGACCCGAAGAGATTTCGAAGGTCCACGCGCTTGGCGCGGAAGCCCTCGTCGAGCCGGACGGACCCCAGTCTAAGCGCCTTCGGGCCGGCTGCCACGGGCGAGATGAGCCGCAGGACCCCGTCCTCCGGCGAGTGTTCGAGGTAGCCGAGCCCGGTGTACGAGCCCGCGCCGTCCGAGAGGCCGACGAGGAGCCGATGCAGGCTGGAGTGGTCGAACAGCGGCGGGAGCGCCGGCATGAACACCGTGGGCTTGACCCGGAACCTGTGCAGCTCGCCCGAGAAGTACCGGCGCATCGCGCGCTCGCGATTCTCGGCGCGCTGGTCCACCGTCGTCGGGACGACGCCGGGATGAACGCCGAGCGGGACCACCTCGGTCGCGAAGAACCGCTGGATGACGCCGAGCAGCGGCAGGAGCTCCTCGCCGCGCTGCAGGCCCACGACGAGGTCCGGCTCGAGCAGCTCGACCTTGTGGTACTTGAGGATCTGCCCGTACACGCCCGAGACCAGCCCGGAGGTGTCGACGACGACGAGGTCGGCGCCCTCCGTTCGCGCCCGGCGATGCAGCGTGGCGACGCCGGCCAGCACTGGGAGCAGGTGTCCCTCGGGCGACGTCGAGCCCACGAACGACAGCGCGTCGGCGTCGGCGAAGCCCTCCGGCTCGAGATCGTTCGCCGCGCGCACGTGCTTCAGCCCGATGGTCGCGGGCGGCCCGATGCTCTTCTGACCGACGTCGGCGTCGAGGTAGGCCGCCGGGCGACCGGCGGCGACGGCCGCCGCGAGCAGCGATCGGGACAGGGTGCTCTTGCCGGTGTCGAGCCCGCCGACCAGGACGACCGTGTGCTTGGTCCGAACGGTCTCGTCGACGAGCGCTTCGTACTCGTTCACGTGCGCCTCCGGGATGGATCGGCCCGGAGACCCGCTTCTCCCGCGTGGGCGCTACTCGAGGGGCGGTGCCGGTGCCTCCCGCCGGCGGATCCGTTGGCTCTGGTCGGGCATGTCGGAATGGATGGGGGCGGGCGCAAGCCCGTTCACGCGATCGAACCGTGCCTCTGGGTCGGTGGTGTGCAACAAGGTCCGCCCATCCTACTCACCCGGCGTCCGGCCGCGCTCCGCGCTCCGCGCCGTCGTCGAGTCGAGCCGCGATCGCCTGGAAACAGGGCCAGTAGTCCTGCGGCCGCACGTTGTCGTCCATCACGATCACCGGTCCACTCCGTCCCTGCGCCCGCGCGACGAGGAGCGCCGGGTCGTTCACGTCCGCGATCGCGACGGTGTCCACGCCCCGCTCGATCGCCGCCCCCGCGAACCCGTGGTCCGCGAAGACGAGGTCGGGGCGCTCGACGTCGATGATCCGGTCCATCGCCTCCCCGCTGTGAGTGTGCCGCGCCCTCGAGCCGTCGAGCAGAAGCGCCAGGCCGTCCAGGTATCCGAGGTGCCAGGGATGGTCCGCGTCGCCGTCGCGCCACGCGAGGCCGTCCCCGGGCGTTCGAAGATCGGCGCCGCGAGCACGGAGCTCCCGCCCGACCGCAAGATACAGGTGCGCGAGGCCGAGCGGATGTCCGGTCGCGAGGATCACCCGCTCGCCCCGCCGGCAGGCGGCCGCGAGGCGGTCGCCCACCGCCGCGCAGGCGTCGAGGACGCGCTCGGGATCCACGGGGACCGGACCGGTCCACGCGGACGGGTCGGGCTCGAAGCCCGCGGCGTCGCCGACGAGCGCGAGGACCCGATCGGCGGACATCGTGGCCAGGCCTGTCATCCCGAACTGCTTGTCCGGATCGCCGTCGAGCAGCAGGTCGATGTTGCGCAACACGTTGTCCAGGGGGTGGCTCACCTCGTCGCCGGCGATGCGCCCCTCGAGGAGCCCGAGCACCAGCCGCTCGCGCTCGACGGGTCCGGGAGTCCATCGTTCGTCGATCGGGGGAAGCCGGGCCGCGTGGTCCCGGATCACGTCCATCGGCTCCCATCGTACGAAAGGGCTGCCCGTAGGCTTCCCGGGTGGAACTTCGCGGCGCGGTCGTCGTGGTCACCGGCGCCTCCGCGGGCATCGGCGAGGCCGCGGCCAGGCGGTTCGCGATGGCGGGAGGCCGGGTGGTGCTCGCGGCGCGGCGGCTCGACCGGCTCGAGGCGCTCGCGGAGCGCCTTGCGTCGCACGGGGCCACCGCGCTGGCGGTTCGGTGCGACGTCACCGAGCAGGCCGACGTGACCGCGCTCGTCGAGCGCACCCACGCCGAGCTCGGCCGATGCGACGTGCTCGTGAACAACGCGGGGATCCCGGGCGGCGCGCCGTTTCGAACCGCGTCGATCGAGCAGATCGATCGCGTCGTCGCGGTGAACGTCCTCGGCGTCCTCCACGTCACGAAGGCGTTCCTGCCGGCGATGCTCGAGCGCGGCAGCGGCCACGTCGTGAACGTGGCCTCGTTGGCCGGCCGGTTCGCGACGCCCGGATCCTCCGTCTACGGCGCCACGAAGCACGCCGTGGTCGCGTTCAGCGAGTCGTTGTTCTACGAGCTCGGACCCCACGGGGTGCTCGTCACCGCCGTCAATCCCGGGTTCACGCGAACCGAGGGCTTTCCGCAGACCGACGTCCCGCCCGCGCTCGTGATGGAGCCCGACCGGGTGGCTAGGGTGATCGTCGACGTCGTCCGGCGCGACCGGGCGCCGGAGGTCTCGGTGCCGCGCTCGTTCGCCGCGATGCAGGTGTTCCGGGTCCTGACCCCTGCGCTCTACCGGTGGGGGGTCGGCGCGATCACGCGCCGTCACGCGCGCTGAGCGCTACGCTCCCCGCGATGGCGAAGGTCACGTTCGCGGCCGAGCTCCGGACGAGCGCGCGCGGCTCCGGCGGCCATCTCGTCGAGGTGCCCGCGACGGCCGTCGAGCGGCTCGGGGGCGGCGGCCGGATCCCCGTGACCGCCACGTTCAACGGCGTCACCTACCGCGGCTCGATCGTGACGATGAGCGGCGTCGCGATGATCGGCGTGACGAAGGCGATCATCGCGGAGGCCGGCGTCGCCGTCGGCGACGTGCTGAAGGTCGCCGTCGAGAACGACGACCGGCCGCGCGACGTCGAGATCCCGAAGGACCTGGAGCGTGCGTTCCGCGCCCATCCGGGCGCGCGCGAAGCGTTCGCGAAGCTCTCGTACACCCATCGGCGCGAGTACGTCACGTCGATCGCCGAGGCGAAGCGCCCCGAGACGAGGGCGCGCCGTGTCGAGCGGACGATCGATGCGCTGCGGGAGCGCACGGGCGCCGAGAAGACCTAGGCGCTCAGGTCGAGCGGCGCGCCCAGAACTTCCACCAGGGCCGGCGGGTGCGCTCGACCTCGCGCGAGAGCCGCTCGTGCTCGGCCTCGTCCCGCATCTCGGCCTGGCGTTCCTCCTCGCTGAGCTCGCGCCGGCGGGACGGCATGGGGCCGGGACCGCCTCGAGAGAACTCGCCCATGCTGCACCTCCTCGCTTCCCTCCTCGACGCTAGGGCTCCAGCCCGAAGAACGGGAAGCACATCGAGCGTACGAGCTCGATCGTCGCCTCGGTCTCGGCATCGAGGCGGTCGTCGTCGACCGCCGGGTCGGTGAAGGTCGGGGGAACCTCGCGGCGCAGCTCGAACTCGACGGCCTCGATCCAGGACTCGGGCAGGGCGTCGGCGAGCGCGGCGCCTGCCATCTCGGCGAACGCGAGCGTCCACGCGCGCGGGACGACGGTCGCCCACTGGTAGCCGCCGCCGCCCGTCGCGAGCCACCGCCCGCCCGCGGCATCGTGCGCGAGGGCGTGCAGCTCCGCCGCCGTCTCGCGATACGCCCGGGTCGTGAGCCGAAGGTGCGCGAGCGGGTCGGTCACGTGCGTGTCGCACCCGAGCTGCGTCACGAGCACCTTGGGGGCGAACGCCTGGACGAGGGGCGGCACGACCGCACGGAAGGCGGCGAGCCAGGCCTCGTCGGAGACGCCGGGGTGCAGCGGGACGTTCACCTTGGTGCCCTCGGCTCCGGCGGCGCCGCGCTCGTTCACGAAGCCGGTTCCGGGGAACAGGTACTCGCCCGATTCGTGCAGGGAGATCGTCAGCACACGCGGGTCCTCGTAGAAGATCGCCTGCACGCCGTCGCCGTGGTGCACGTCGACGTCGACGTAGGCGATCGGATGCACGCCTCGTTCCAGGAGCCACGCGATCGCGATCGCGGGGTCGTCGTAGACGCAGAACCCGGAGGCGCGCGCCGGCATCGCGTGGTGCAGGCCGCCCGCCGCGTTGAACGCGTGCTCGACGCGCCCTTCGTGCACCGCCCGGGCGCCGGCCAGGGAGGCGCCCGCCACGAGCGCACCGGCCTCGTGCATTCTCGGGAAGATCGGGTTGTCGCCGGGCGCGTAGCCGAACCGCCACCACTCGCCGGCCTCGCCGTGACCGGCCCGCCGCGTTGCCTCCACGTACTCGGGCGCGTGGACGAGCTCGAGCTCCACGTCCGACGCGGGACGGCACTCCAGGCGCGCGACGCCCGGGGCGTCGAGCAGCCCGCACGCAGAGATCAGATCCCAGGTGTAGAGCACGCGCTGCGGGCGCAGCGGGTGCTCGGGCCCGTGGTCGTAGATCCTGGCCTCGGGACACAGGACGAGGCCGGCGCGCCCGCCCATGAGCTACCCGACCACGCGCGCGATGGCCGCCGCGGTGCGCTCGACGACCAGATCGGCCTCGTCGTTGGCGATGACGAACGGCGGGCCGAGCATCAGCAGGTCGCCGTCGGTCCCGTCGACGTGGC
The DNA here is from genome assembly GCA_963716935.1 of uncultured Actinomycetes bacterium. Classification (GTDB taxonomy): domain Bacteria; phylum Actinomycetota; class UBA4738; order UBA4738; family HRBIN12; genus CALGFI01. The sequence goes on from CAVQUN010000005.1 coordinate 196,823, forward strand.
CGGTGCTCGAGTACAGGAGCAGGCCGAGCTCGCGGGCGGCGGCGAGCACCCGCTCCGTCACCTGCTCGGTGCGCGCGAACGGGACCCTCGTCGAGCGGTCGGCCACGAGCTCGATCCCGATCATGAGCCCGATGCCTCGGACGTCGCCGACGATCGGGGCGTCCGCGAGCGCGTCGGCGAGCTCCTTGTGCAGGCGCTCGCCTCGTCGCGCGCTCGCCTCGACGAGGTCGTTCTGCCGCAGCCGTCGCAGCGTGGCGTGGGCGACGGCCGCCCCGACGCCGTTGTGCGACCACGTGAAGCCGTGGACGAAGCCCGCGGGCCGAACCGCCTCGAACACCTCGTCGCTGCACGCCGCGAACCCGAAGGGCCAGTAGCCGCTGGTCGAGCCCTTCCCCGCCGTGAGGATGTCCGGCCGCACCTCCCAGTGATCGACGCCGAACCAGCGTCCGGTCCGGCCGAAGCCGGTCATGACCTCGTCGGCGATGAGGAGCACGCCGTGGCGCCGGCAGACCTCCGCGACGGCCGGCCAGTAGTCGTCGGGCGGCACCGCCGCGGCGAGGGTCGCCCCGGCGACGGGCTCCGCGATGAACGCCGCGACGGTGTCCGGGCCGGCCTCGACGATCGCGCGCTCGAGCCGCTCCGCGTGCCACGCGCCGCAGCCCGTCGGATGACCGGGGTTCGGGCAACGGTACTCGTCGACCGCCTCGACCTGCACGAACCGCCCGAGCCACGGGGCGTACGGTCGCTTCAAGGCCTCCTTTCCCCCGACGTCGAGCGCGCCGAGCGTGTTGCCGTGATACGAGGAGCGGCGCCCGATCACGAGCGCGCGCGCGTCCTCGCCGCGCGCGAGGTGGTACGCGCGCGCGAGCTTGATCGCCGTCTCGACCGCCTCGCTCCCACCGGAGACGGGATAGATGCGCGGGCCGTCCATCGGCAGGATCGGCGCGAGCTCGTCGGCGTAGGACTCCAGGGCGTCCGTGGTGAACACCGTGCCGTGGACGTACGGCGTGCGCGAGGCCTGCTCGCGCATCGCCTCGACGAGCGACGGATCCCCGTGGCCGACGCTCACGACGATGGCGCCGCCCGCCGCGTCGAGGTAGCGCCGGCCGTCGGCGTCCTCGATCCACATTCCCTGCGCGCGAACGGCGCGCGGAAGCTCGCGCGTGAGCACCCGATGGAAGACGTGGCTCATTCGGGCGGCTCCTGCGACTCCTCTTCCTCCTCCGGGACCTGCAACTGCTCGCGGAGCCGTTCCGCCCGCTCCCGGCGACCGCGCCGGATGGCCTCGGCCCAGTCGGGCTCGGGCTCGCCGGAGGTGTCGAGGTCCAGGTCCGGCGGGTCCTCGTCGTCGCCGGTCTCGAGATCCGGCTCGCTCGGGCGATCGCTCACGGCTCCGTCTCGCTCCCGCTCACGACGTGAGCGCCCCCGCCGGATCGAGCTCGCGCACGATCCGGAGCTCCTCCTCGGTCGGCGGCGAGGTCTCGCCGAGGTCGCCCGAGATCCTCGGCTCCCACCCGGTGCTCTCGCGCACCTGCTCGACCGTCACGCCCGGGTGGAGCGTGAGCAGCGTCATCTCGCCGCTCGCCTCGTCGAACCCGTACGTGCCGAGGTCGGTCACGACGCTCGTGGGCCCGCTCCCGAACCATCCCCGCGCCCGGTCGTGCTCGGGGTCGCCCGAGTGTCCCGGCGAGGTGCGGAAGTCGAGGCGCTCCACGAACGATCGTCGCGCCTGACGCATAATCACGAGGATCTTGCGGGCGTGGATCGCGATCTCGCACGCGCCGCCGGACCCCGGGAGCCGCACCTTCGGGGCCGCGTAGTCGCCGATCACGGTCGTGTTGAGGTTCCCGAACCGGTCGATCTGCGCACCGCCGAGGAACGCCGCGTCGATCAACCCCGCCTGGAGATAGAACGCGAACAGCTCGAACATGGACGTGACCGCGGTCGAGCCCGACACGAGCGTGGGATCGCCGATCGAGAGCGGGAGCCGCGCCGGCCGGGCGCCGAACACGCCCGCCTCGTAGACGAGCTGGAGGTCGGGCGCGACGGTGCGCTGCGCGAGGTTGCAGACGATGTTCGGCAGGCCGACGCCGACGAAGCAGATCCGCTCGGCGAAGAGCGTGCGCGCGCTCGCGGCGATCATCATCTCGTTCTTCGTGTAGCCAGCGTCGCTCACGAGTAGTCCCCGTAGTTGACCTGGCCCGACCGCCGCTCCCCCGGCCGGAGCCGCTCCCAGCGATCGCCCATCCGCTCGACGTACTCGGCGTGGTTCTCCAGGCCGTGGACCCATGCCTTCAACCAGGCCTCGAGCGCCTCGGGGTCCTTGGAGATGGCCTCCCACTCCCGGTAGAAACCATTGTCGCGGTCGTAGTAGCCCTGGGCGTAGCTCGGGTGACAGGCGTAGGGCTGCTCGACCACCGCGTCGACCACGACGCTCGGGATCACGGTCCGATTCGGGTCCTCGCGAACGATCGACTCGTCCACGATCTCCTCGCAGACGACGATCACGCGCTCGGCCGCGAACGCGGCCTCCTTCTGGCAGCCGAGCAGGCCCCAGATCTGCGTGTCGCCGTCGGCCGTGGCTCGCTGGGCGTGAACGATCGCGACGTCGGGGCGCAGCGGCGGGACTACGAAGACCTCGGCGCCGTCCTCGTACGGCGAGCGCATGGGCTTGATGTTCGGGTTCACGCGCGGGATGTCGCTCTCGTAATACGACCGGATCGGGAAGAACGGCAGGTTCGACGCGCCGGCCACGTAGCGACACACCATCCCGAAGTGCGAGTACTCCTCGATCTCGAGCGGCTCCGGATCCGCCTTCTCGATCCGGCGGCGCACCGCGTGGAGCGAGCCGACGCCGGGGTTGCCGAGCCAGCTGAAGATCAGCTTGCGCGCAACCCCGGCACCGATCATCTGGTCGTAGATGACGTCCGGCGTCATGCGGGCGAGAGTGAGGTCGCGGCGCCCCTGCCGGATGATCTCGTGACCCGCGGCGAAGCAGATGAGGTGCGTGAACCCCTCGATCGCCACGGTGTCCCCGTCGCGGACGAGCTCGGCCACTGCGTCGCGCATCGTGGCGAGCTTGCTCATCTCAGGCCTCGGGGCTCCAGCCGTCCTCCGGCCCGCGCAGCACGCAGAACTCATTGCCCTCGGGATCGAGCAGGACAGTCCAGAAGCTGCCGCCCTCCTCGACGAACCGGAACTCGGTGGCGCCGAGCGCCTTCACGCGCTCGACTTCCTTGGCCATCGACTCGGGCGGCCGCAGGTCGAGGTGCAGCCGGTTCTTCACGGCCTTGCCCTCCGGGACCACCTGGAAGAACAGGGCCCAGCCCTTCCCGCTCGGATCGACGAGATAGGCGCCGTCGTCGTCGATGTCGTCGAGCACGTACCCGAGCGCGGCCGACCAGAAATTCACCATGCTGCGCGCATCCGCGCAGTCGAACGTCAGCGTGTCAACCGTCGACGCCACGAGCACCCCCTTCGGTTCGCCTACGAGGCCTCGGAGACGGCGTCCTCGAAGATCTCGAGGGCGGTCTCCGCCTGGTCCCGGCGGAACACGAGCGGCGGCGACATCCGGATGGTCGAGTCCCCGCAGCCGAGGACGAGCAGCCCGCGACGAAACGCCGCGTGCTCGACCGCGAGCATCCTGTCGTGGTCGTCGAGCTCGATGCCGATCATCAGGCCGAGCCCGCGCACCTCCCGGATCGCGGAGTGTCGCGACTGGATCTCGCGCAACCCGGCGATGAGCACCGCGCCGAGCTCGCGCGCGTTGTCCATCAGACCGCCCTCGATCAACCGCAGAGTCGCGAGCGCGGCCGCGCACGAGAGCGGGTTCCCTCCGTACGTGGAGCCGTGGGCCCCGATCTCCCAGGTCATCAGCCGCTCGCGGGCGATCATCGCGCCGAGCGGCATCCCGCTCGCGATGCCCTTGCCCGCGAGCACGACGTCGGGCTCGACCCCGAAGTGCTGGATCGCCCACATCTTCCCGGTCCGGCCCATGCCGGACTGCACTTCGTCGACGACGAGCAGGATCCCGTGCCGGTCGCAGAGCTCGCGGAGGTAGGCGAACCATCCCTCCGGCGGGAGGACGTAGCCGCCCTCGCCGAGGATCGGCTCGACGACGATCGCCGCCACCTCGGTCGGCGAGACCAGGCGCCGGAACAGCACGTGCTCGAGATGCTCGAAGTCGCCGAAGTAGGTGTGCTCGACGCCGGGAAGCAGCGGCCCGAAGCCCGTGCGGTACTTCACCTTGCTCGCGGTGAGCGACACGCTGCCGTACGAGCGTCCGTGGAACGAACCGATCATCGCGATGATGTACTGCCGTCCCGTCGCGTACCGCGCCAGCTTGATCGCGCCCTCGACGGCCTCGGTGCCCGAGTTCGTGAGGAAGCTTCGGGCGTTCTCAGCGAACGGCGCGATTCGATCGAGCTCTTCGCAGACCTCCGAGTAGATGGGCAGGTAGAAGTCGCTCGCCGAGTAGTGCACCAGCTCCCCGGCCTGCTGACGGATGGCCTCGACCACCTCGGGGTGCGCGTGCCCGGTCGACGTCACGGCGATGCCGGCGTTCACGTCGAGGAACCGATTGCCGTCGACGTCCTCCACCACCGACCCCGCACCGCGCCGGGGGACGAGGGGGTAGGCGCGAGGCAGCGAGGGGCTCGTGACCTTGCGATCGCGCTCGATCAGGGCGAGGGCCTCGGGCCCGGGGACCTCGGTGAGGAGCCGGGGGGCCTGCGCGTTCGCGAGATCGACGAGCTCCCCGAGGCTCATTCCTCGATCACCGTCCGCGACTGCTCGCGCAGGTATTGCTGGACGTAGTACGGCCCGCCCCCCGCCTTGCCGCTCGTGCCCGAGCCCTTCCAGCCGCCGAACGGCTGCACGCCCGGCCACGCGCCCGTCGTCGCCCCGGCGCGCCGGTTCACGTACACGACCCCGGCCTCGATCGAGCTCAGCCATGTGTCGATCTCGGACCGGTCCTCGCTGTAGAAGCCGGCGGTGAGGCCGTACTCGGTGTCGTTCGCCAGCCGGATCGCGTCGTCGAGGTCGTCGTACGGCGCGACCGCGACGAACGGGACGAACAGCTCCTCCTTCCAGACCCAGGAGTCGGCCGGCAGCTCGGCGACGGTGGGCTGCACGAACGTCCCCTTGGCCAGGTCGCCGTCGGCCAGCCGCTCGCCGCCCGTGATCACGTTCCCGTTCTTCTTGGCCTCGGCGGCGGCGCGCTCGAACGTCTCGACGGCGCCCTCGTCGATCACCGGACCGAGCCAGTTCTCCTTCTTCAAGGGGTCACCGACCTGGATCTTCTCCGTCTTCTCCTTGAGGCGCCGGACGAAGTCGTCGTACACGTCGCGATGCACGTACACGCGGGAGTTCGCCGAGCACTTCTGGCCGCCGTAGCCGAAGGCCGACCGCAGGACCCCGTCGGTCGCCTTGTCGAGGTCGGCCTTGTCGGTCACGATCGCCGGGTTCTTGCCGCCCATCTCGCAGATCACGGGCTTGGGGAAGTCCTTCGCGAAGTTCTTGTAGATCCCCATCCCGACCTCGTACGAGCCCGTGAACGTGATGCCGGCGACGTCGGGGTGGTGGACGATCTCGTCGCCGACGACGCTGCCCGGCCCGCTCAGGAAGTGGAACACGCCCTTCGGGACGCCGGCGGCCATGTACAGCTCGTAGAGCTTCAGCCCCGTGAAGACGCCCATGTGGGCGGGCTTGAACACCACGCAGTTCCCGGCCACGAGCGCGGCGGACGTGGGGCCTGCCGCGAGCGCCATCGGGAAGTTGAAGGGGCTGATGACGGCCCAGACCCCGTAGGGCCGCAGGACGTCGTAGTACTCCCCGGGCGAGCCGAGCGGCTGCATCGGCTTGCGGAACCCGTCGTTCTTCTCGACCTCGTTGGCGTTCCAGCGAATCAGGTCCGCCGACTCCTCGACGTCGCCGAGCGCCTCGAGCCGGTTCTTGCCCACCTCCATGGCCATCAGGGCCGCGAGCTCGTTGCGCTGCTCGCTCATGAGGTCGGCGGCCTTGCGCATGATCTCGACGCGCTCCTGCCAGGGCCGGTTCGCCCAGTCCTGGAACGCCGCCTTCGCGGCGGCGACCGCGTCGCGCACGTCCTCGCGCGTCCCGAGCGCGAACTCCCCGATCACCGCGCCGTCGATGGGCGACCGCGCCTCCTTGTATCCGGATCCCTCGCGCGCCTCGCCGTTCACGAACAGCGGGTGCTTCTGGCCGAGCCAGGATCGGGCCACCCCGATGCCCTGCTCGTACAGCCGATGCAGCTCCTCGTTGTCCGCGGACATCGTGGCGTAGGTGATGCGGAAGCCCTGCTCGGCCATGGGGACCCTCCTCGCGAATGCGTGCGCTGACCAGGCACATCGTATCCGCAGGGACGCGGGCTCCCCAAGTCCGCGGGCGCTCGCCGAACTGACCCGCGGATATCGAGAAAGCCCGTCGCACCGGGCGTACCATTCGAAGTCCCTTGAGGCTCGTGACCTTCGACCGGAGGGGGCACCGGCGACTGGGAGCGCTCCTGCAGGGGAAGGTGGTGGACCTGCCCGACCTGGTCGGCCACCCCGCCTTCCCGGCGACGATGGAGCACTTGGTCAGGGGCAACGGAGGCACCGTCCTCGACGCCGCCCGGGCCGCCCTCGAGCGCGACGAGGCCGAGGCCTACGTCGTCGCCGACGCGCGCCTGCTCGCGCCCGTGATGCCCGCGACGCTGCGCTCGCCCGATGCGGCGGAGGCCGCCCGCCGGGTGTTCGGCCCCGGCGACGAGATCCCATGGCCGGCCGGCGCCGGCTGGCTCGAGTTCCGGCCGAAGATCGCGGGCGTCGTGCGTCGTGCGGTTCGCGATCCGCTCGCGCCCGACGACGCCTCCTCGGTCATGCTCGGCTACACGCTCGTCGGCGACTTCTTCGCGCGAAGCGCGAGCGGCGATCCGATGCCATCGCCGGAGGGGGTAGCGCTCTCGATCGGGCCCTGCGTGGCGACCGCCGAGGAGCTCGACCCGCAGACGTCCTTCGTCACCGTCCGGGTCGACGGCGAGCAGTGGGCGAAGGCGAACCTGAACGGCACAGCGACCGGCCTGCTGGACGACGTGGCGCGCGCGTCACGCGGCGAGACCCTCGCGCCCGGCGAGGCCTTCGCGGCGAGCCCGTTCGCGACCCCCGGATTCGAGCAGCGGATCTGGCCGGGGGCGGAGGTGGAGTTGGAAGCCGAGGGCATCGGCGTGCTCCGAAACCGGATCGCGCGCGCCTGACTCCTATTTCTTGCGGGCCGCTTTCCGGGCCGCGCCGCGCTCGGCGGCCTGCCGTTTCTCCGCGGCCTTCTTCCTGCGCTCCCGATCGTGCGCCCAGCGCACCCGATTGCGGTCTCCACGTCCCATGTCGCTCCTCTACTCCTCGTCCTCTCCGTCCGTCACCGCGGAGCGATGCCGGACGGAGGGCCTACCGCTTCGCTACTTGAGGCCATCGTCTTCTTCGTCCGTCACCGCGGAGCGATGCCGGACGGAGGGCCTACCGCTTCGCTACTTGAGGCCATCGTCCTCGTCCCCGCCCTGGGCGAGCTCGGCGCTGCGGTGGCGGGCCGCGTCGATCGCGTTCAGGAAGGCGGCACGCACGCCGGTCTCCTCGAGCACCCTGATGGCCGCGATCGTCGTGCCTCCGGGCGAGGTCACCATCTCGCGGAGCTCGACCGGATGCTTGCCGGTGTCGCGGAGCATCTTGGCCGAGCCGAGCATCGTCTGGACGATCAGGTCCGTGGCGACGTCGCGCGCCAGCCCCAGAAGGATGCACGCCTCGATCATGGCCTCGGCGAGCAGGAAGAAGTAGGCGGGCCCGCTCCCGCTCGTCGCCGTGATCGCGTCGAGGTGGGTCTCCTTCAGCCGGAGCACCTTGCCGACGTAGCCGAGCAGTTCCTCGGCGATCGCGAGGTGCTTGTCGTCGGCGTGGGACCCCGGGGCCACGACCGACATCGCCTCGTCGACGAGCACGGCGACGTTGGACATCACGCGGACGACCGGCACGTCCGTCGCGAGATGCTTCTCGACGAACGAGGTCCGGATCCCGGCGGCGAAGCTCACCACCAGATGCTCCGGCGTCACGCTCGCGGCGATCTGCTGCAGGAGCGCCTCCATGTCCTGCGGCTTGACCATCAGGACGAGGACCTCGGCTCGCCCGACGGCGTCGGGGTTCGAGACGGTGGCGGCCACGCCGTAGCGCTCGACGAGCTCGCGCGCGCGCTCCTCGCGCCGGGCGGTCACCACGATCTCCTCGGCGCTCCTGCCGCCCGAGCGGATCAGCCCGGAGACCAGGGCCTCTCCCATCCGGCCCCCGCCGAGGAACGCCACCGTTCGTCCGTCCACGCCGCATCGCCTCTCGTCGCCGCCGAGCCGCCCGGCCCGGAGGGACGACATGTTGGCAGGTCGTCGGGCGTGGCGTCGAGCGCGGGCGTCGTCGAGGGTCAGCGGGCGGCGAGGCCCGAGCGCAGGAGGTCGAGGAACTCGCGGATTCGGATCGCCCGGCGCTCGGGCACGAACGGCTTGCGGTGGACGAGGCCGGGGTCGAGCTCCTCGCTCGAGAGCGCGTCCTGGAAGCGCTCGGCGAGCCAGTCCAGCATCGAGGCGATCATCTCGGGGTCGACGTCGTCGCGGATCTCGCCGCGACGAACCCCGAACTCGACGAACTCGAGGGTCCCGTACGGGTCCTCACTCCGCATGAAGCGGTCGATCGGGCGCCGCAGCCCGAGGCCGGTGTCGTGCCGGCCGATCATCGCCACGCGATTGGGCACCCACACCTCGGCGAGGAACTCCTCGGTGCGTTGAAGCCAGTGGTCCAGGACCGCCCAGAACCCGGCGTCCTTGACCTCGGGCGGGACGTCGAGCCAGGCCGGCAGCTCGCGGACGGCTCGTTCGAAGGCCGCGAGGAACAGGCCCTCCTTGCTCCCGAAGTGGAGGAAGACGGTGCCTTTGGCGACCCCGACCTCGGAGGCGACGTCCTCGACGCGGGCGCCGCGATAGCCATGCTCGGCGAAGTGCCGCATGGCGACCTCGACGATCAGGTCACGCCTGCCCCGCTGCTCCGTCTCGCGCTCGGAGGCCATGACCGCGAAACCGTACAGAAAAAGAACCCGAGGGACCTCCGGCTCGCCGAAGACCGAAGTCTCCAGCCACCGTCAGCCCCTCGGGCTCAGGTGCCCCGAGCAACCTCTCACCGCCGTCTCGGTTTCCTGGCCGTAAACCCTTTCGTTGGGCTTTGGGACCTCCCGAGCCTCCCCACCCGCACAGCTAGTTGGCCTTCCCAACCGTACGAGCAGGTGCGCCCAGTCGGTCTTACGGCTTTCCCAGGGGTCCCGGCTTCGGTTCCCTGACTCGGCCGCTCCGGCTGCTCGGAGCGAGGCGAAATGTATCGGCGGCACGCAGCAGGGTCAACTCGACGAACGCGCAGGTCACGGTACAAATGCGCTGGTAGACGAGACAAGAGAAAGAGTGACAAGAAGGTGGACGTTTCGCGTCCGTGTCCTGCACATCCTTGCGCCGCAACGTATTAGGGGCGATGCAGTGCGTCGAACTCGGCGCGCGTGATGCTGAGCACCGTGCGGTCGTAGCGACGACCGTCGCTCTTCTTCGAACGTTCGCGCATCGTGCCGTCGACGCGGAAGCCGAGCTTCTCGTACGAGCGCATCGCGCGCGCGTTCGTCGACAGGCCCCACAACTGGACGAGATACAGACCGAACTCGTCGAAGCCCCAGCCGAGCAGGGTGGTGATGGCGTCGCCGCCGTAGCCGTGATCCCACGCCTCGTGCACGCCGACGAACACGTACAGCGAGCACGTCTCGTCGCGCTCGCTGAACTGGTTGAGGCCGATCCGGCCGATCGGCGTCCCGTCCGGCGCCTCGATCAGGAACGGGTGACCCTCCATCGTGGCGCGCGCCTCGCTCTCGTGGATGTCCTCGAGCGTGAACGTGCGTTCGTAGTCCATCCACCACCAGACCTCGGGGTCGTTCTGCCACGCGAGGATCAGCGGGTGGTCGTCTTCCTCGACGGGTCGCAGGCGCACGTGCCGGCCGGACAGGACCGGTACGGTCATCCGTGCTCGCCGTCGAACAGCTCGCGATACACGCCGAGGATCTCGCCGGCGGTCGAGTCCCAGGAGAACCGCAACGAGTGCGCGACGCCCGCCTCGCCCATCCGCCCCGCGGCCCGTCGGTCGCGAAGGACGGCGAGCACGCGGTCCGCGTGGTCGCCGGGATCGTGTCCGTCGACGAGGTACCCGGTCACCCCGTCCGCCACGACGTACCGGAGCCCGCCGACGGACGCCGCGACGACCGGGGTGCCGCACGCCTGGGCCTCGAGCGCCACGAGCCCGAACGACTCCGATCGCGAAGGGACGAGCACGACCTCGGCCGCCGCGTAGAAGTCGGCGAGCCGGGCCTGCGGCTGCGGCGGGAAGAGCACCACGCGCTCGCCGACCCCGAGCGTCGAGGCCAGGTCCATGATGCGGGCCACCTCGGCGCCGTGGCTCGAGCCGCTCGGGCCGCCAACGATCGCGAGGACGACGTCCTGCGTGCGCTCCGGATCGCGCGCGATCACCTCCGCGAGCGTCCGAACGGCCACCTCGGGGCCCTTGTGCACCTGGAGGCGCCCGACGAACAGCAGCAGGCGCGCCCCCGACAGGTGGATCCGCGCGCTCGCCTCGTCGCCCGGGCGAGGGAAGAACAGCTGGTGGTCGACGCCGGGCGGGATGACGCGGATGCGCTCGGCGTCGGCCCGGTACAGCCCGACGAGCTGCGCCGCCTCGGCCGGCGTCGCCGCGACGAGCCGGTCGGCGGCGGCGATCACTCGCTGCTCGCCGACCAGCCGCTCCGGCGGCTCGGGCGTCTCGCCGAGCCCGCGCGAGTAGTTCTTGACCTTGCCGAGGGTGTGGAACGACGCCACGAGCGGAACGCCCCAGATCTCCTTGGTGCTGCTTCCCACCCAGCCGGACAACCAGTAGTGCGTGTGGACGACGTCGTAGCCGACCCCCTCCGCCCGCTGGCGCCGGAGCACGCCGCCCAGGAACTCGGGCAGGTAGCGAGGGAGCTCCTCCTTCGGAACCGGCGCCGGCGGGCCCGCCTTGACCTGGATGAGCCGGGAGCCCCCACCAAGGTCGTTCACCTCGTCGAGGTCGTCGCCGCGGCGCCGCGTGAACACGTCGACCGCGAGCCCGCTCGCCCCCAGCCGCTCGGCCGCGGCACGGATGAAGACGTTCATGCCGCCGGAGTCGCCCGAGCCGGGCTGGTCCAGCGGCGACGTGTGCAGGCTGACGACCGCGACCCGGGGCCCGTGCGCGGTCTCGACCATCCGAGCATCGTACCCACGACCGCCGGATCGGTTGCAGGTGCGAGATGGACCTCAGGACCGCGCCCGGCGCAGCCGGAAGTCGGCCTGGAGCTCGCCGACGGGACGCCCGCCGCCGAACACCGGCGGCCGCACGAACGCGCGAAGCTCGTCGAGCTGCGCCGGGGACAGCGCGTCCAGCAGCGCGAGCGCGCGCAGGAGGGCCGGCCCGGAGGCGCGGTCGCCGCCGTCGGCGACCTTCACGGCGACGCCGATCCCGCGATCCAGGATCGCTGCGCAGTACAGGGCCTCGGCCCCGACCTTGGCGAGGACGCCGGGGGCCACGGTCATCAGCGCGGTGTCGACCCGCCGCGTCCCCGCGACAAGGAACGGATGCTCCCGCATCGCCCGGACCGCTCGAGCCGCCCGGGGCCCGATGCGGCCGAGCCGCCCGGGCGTCGCCAGCCGAGCGTAGAGCGTGGCCATCGCCGAGAGCGGCACGGCGTGGACCGGGGCGCCGCACCCATCGACGCCGATCTCCGGCCGCTCGACGCCGGTGCTCGACCGCACCGCTCGCAGGATCGCGCGCTGCAAGGGGTGACGCGGCTCGAGGTAGCCCTCGACCCGCCAGCCGGACCCGACGCACGCCCCGATCATCCCCGCGTGCTTGCCGGAACAGTTGTGGAAGATCGGCCGAGGTCGGCCCGCTGCGGCGACGTCCTTCGTGAGCGCCGGCAGCGCGGGAGGGCAGGCCAGCCGGGACTCCGAGCCGCCCCCCGCCTTGAGGAGCCGGCGGACGGCACGCACGTGCGTGGGCTCGGCGTTGTGCGAGCCGGACATGATCGCCACGAGGTCGTCGGGAAGCTCCGCCTCGATCAAGCCGAGGCACACCGCTGCCTGCACCGGCTTCATCGACGAGCGCGCGAAGACCGTGTGTTCGGGATCCCCGAGGGAGGCCAGCAGCCGCCCGTCGGCGTCGCAGACGGCGAGATGGCCCATGTGGACGCTCTCGCAGACCCCCGATCGGAGGACGCGCACGAGGGGCGCGGGAGACGGCACGGGCGAAGCCTACCGAGGCGGCGCTAGACGGCGAGCCGGATCGCGGCGGCGAAGTCCTCGTCGCCGTCGCCGGGGCCCTGCTCGATCATCCGGACGAAGACCCGGACGACCTCGGGATCGAACTGGCTGCCGGCGCCGCACCGGATCTCCGCCAGCGCCCGCTCGACGCCGATCGCGCCGCGGTAGGGCCGGTCGCTCGTCATGGCGTCGAACGAGTCCACCACCGAGAAGATCCGCGCGGAGAGCGGGATGTCCGCCCCGCGAAGGCCGTCCGGATACCCGGTGCCGTCGAAGCGCTCGTGATGGTGGCGGATGAGGTCGAGCGCGTCGCGCAGGAAGGTGATCGGGGCGACGATCTGCGCGCCCACGAGCGGATGGCGGCGCATGACGTCCCACTCGGCGCCGTCGAGGGGCCCGCGCTTGCACAGGATCTGCTCGGGGACGCCTACCTTCCCGATGTCGTGGAGGAAGAACCCGTAGCCGAGCGTCGGCGTCGACGCGAGGACCGGGTCGATCCGTCTCGCGAGCGCGAGGCCGTATGCCTGCGTTCGGTCGAGGTGGCCGCGGGTGGTCTCGTCCTTGGCCTCGATGACCTGGGCCAGCGACTTCATCGTGGCCAGGTAGCTCTCCTGGAGGCTCTGCAGGACCTGCTGGAGCTCCTCGCTGCGGGTTCGCTCCAGCCGGTAGAGCTCGCCGAGCTCGCGGGCGAAGACGATCAGCTGGTCGTGGACGGCGGGCAGCTCGGGGTCCGCGAGGGACCCGCCCGCAACGGGGAAGGAGGTGGTCTCGGTCATCAGGGGAGCCGCAACGTGCGCCGGGCTGGCCCGGAGCCCGCTTAGGGTGGCGACTTCTCCCGACGGCGCCTATCCGCCGCTGGGCCCAAATGCGCCTCGGCCGCGCCCATCCCCCATCCGGCGGGAGCGTCCCCTGCCGGCAGTACCGCCCTCGCCGTAGAGGCCAGCCGCGACCGGCCGCGGATCAGCTGAGGACGAGCGAGGGATCGTCCTTGTAGCGGCGTTTCAGCTCGTCCTGGAGGGCGTCGAGGGCAGCGAGGACGTCGGCGCGAGCCTCGGAGACCTCGCGCTCCTCGCTCGCGAGAACCTCGACGGCGTCAACCAGGCGGTCGTCGTCCAGCGCCCCCGGGTCCGAGATGCCGGCGTCGGCGACGAGGCGCTCGACCCGCCGCCGCGCGAGCCCCATCTCCTCCTCCGGGACGCTGATGCGCACCGCCTCGCCGCGCGCGGGCCCCTGGGGCTCCCCGGAGAGAATCTCGGCCAGGCGCTCGACGAGGGGGGCCTGGTCGGCCCCGCCCCCGCGCCGTTCGATCTCGGCCTTCAGGATTTCGGCGCGGCCCTGGACGAGCCGACGCAGCAGGGAGAGGTACTCCCGCTCCGCCAGGCAGTCGTCGCGCCGCTGCCGGAGCTCGTCCAAGGACAGTTCCCCGAGCGCGTCGACGAACTCCGGCGCCCGAATGTGATCGATCCTGCGATTGGCCTGCTCGCTCACGCGCGCTCCCGCGATCGGCTGCGGGAATGGTAGCGCGCCAGTCGGCCCGGGAGCTTCAGCAAACGGCGAGGAGCATCTGATAGGGATCGATCGCGGCGCCCCCGCCGGGGTGGTACTCGAAATGAAGGTGGTTGGTCGAGCCGGCGTCGCCCGTGCTCCCCACGTAGCCGATCACGGTCCCCGCGCCGACGCTGCCGCTCGCCGAGCTGTAGCTCGACAGGTGCGCGTAGAAGGTGTACGTGCCGCTCGGCGCCCGCACGTACGCCTGGATCCCGCCGAGGACGCTCGAGCTGTGGGACACCACGCCCGGGTGCGCGGCGACGATCGGGGTGCCGAACGGCGAGATCAGGTCGATCCCCTGGTGCGTCCGGCCGCCGGGGCGAGGCCAGCCGAACGAGTCGACGAAGGAGTTGGGCCCGGCGACCGGGCAGACCTGGATGGGCGAGCTCGGGTCCGGGCTCTGACCGAGGATCGTGAGCTGCTTTTGGGCCGCGAGCTCCTCGCGGTACTTCGCGGTCAGGTCGTTCACCCGGTCCGAGATCCGCGCGAACTGCGCATCGATCTCCTCCTGCGCCACCTTCAGGTCGGCGGCCTCGTCTGCCTGCCGCTGGGACAGCGAGAGCAGGTCGTCCTGCTCGCGCCGCAGGTCCTCCTGCGCGTTCTGCTGCTCGAGCGCGAGATCCACGTCGCTCTGCTCGACGCTGCCGAGGAACTCGAGCCGGTCGGAGAACTCGGTGAACGAGCTCGAGGACAGCAACAGATCGATCGTGCCCGCGGGGCCGTTGGTGAAGGCGACCACGGCGCGCCGGGACAGGCGCTCGTCGATCCGGTCGAGCTTGCGCTCGATGCCGGAGATGCGAACGCGCGTCGCGAGGATCTCGTCCCTGGTCTCGCCGAGCTTGGTGACCGCGCCGTTCCACGCGGCCGTCGCGCGATCGAGCTCCGCCTGCACCTGCGCGAGCTCGGCCTTGGCGGCATCGAGATCGTGCTTGGTGTCGGCGAGCGCCGGGGAGAGCCCGAGGGCGCCCCCGACCAAGCCGAGGGTGAGCAGGCACCGGATCACGCGTGTACGTACGGTCGTCGTGGCCCCCTTGCGGCCGTCGGTCGCGAGGTGGCGACCGTCGGTCTCAGGCGGCCCGAGCGTACCCAAGCCGCGGAGGCGAGGGCAAACGGGCGTCGCCCGGTCCTACATGCGCACCGGTTGCGACGCGCTCAGGAGCGCTCGCGCATCGCCTCGATGAGGATGTCGGCCACCTCGGGCCGGCTGAACTCGATCGGCGGCCGCTCACCGGCTCGGAGCATCTCGCGCACCTTCGTGCCCGAGAGCGACACGCGCTCCGCCGCATCGTGGGGGCAGGTCTTCGGCGAGGCCATGCCCTCGCACCGGTTGCACCAGAACGAGTGCTCGAACATGAGCGGCGTGATGTCGAGCTCCCCCGGCGCGAAGCGCTCGAAGATCTCCTGGGCCTCGTACGTGCCGTAGTAGTCGCCCACGCCGGCGTGGTCGCGGCCGACGATGAAGTGCGTGCAGCCATAGTTCTTCCGCGCGATCGCGTGCCAGATCGCCTCCTTCGGTCCGGCGTAGCGCATCGCGGCCGGGAAGACGGAGACCATCGCGCGATCCTTCGGGTAGTAGCCCTCGAACAGCGCCTCGTAGCACCGCATGCGCACCTCCGCGGGAACGTCGTCGCCCTTGGTGGCGCCGACGAGCGGGTGCACGAGCAAGCCGTCGACGATCTCGAGCGCGCACTTCTGCAGGTACTCGTGCGCGCGGTGGATGGGGTTGCGGGTCTGGAACCCGACCACGGTCCTCCACCCCTGCCGCGCGAACTCGGCGCGCGTCTGCGCAGGCGTCAGGCGATAGTCCACGAAGTCGTCGTGCTCGGGCAGCCGGAGCACCCGGAGCTCGCCCGCCGCGCAGAGGTTCCCCGCCTCGTGGAGCGCGGCCACCCCCGGATGCTCGAGATCCTGCGTGCCGAAGACGGCCTGGGCCTCCTTCTCGCGGTCGCGGCGAAAGATCTCGGAGACCTCGAGGATGGCGACCGGGGCGCCGTCCTCGGCATCGAGGAGTGTGACGGCCTCGGCGCCCCCGATCCGCTTGGCCTCCTCGTCCGACAGGGACAACGTCACCGGGATCGTCCAGGCGAGCCCGTTCGCCAGGTGCAGGGAATCCAGGATCGAGCGATAGTCCGCCGCGCCCTGGAACCCGGTGAGCGGCGAGAGCGCGCCCACCGCGAGCATCTCGAGGTCCGAGAGCTCGCGCGGGTTCACCGCGACCTTCGGGAAGTGCTGGGCCTCGTCGAGGAGCTTCTCGCGATCGGCCTCGGGGACCAGGAGATCGACGAGCGTGCCGCCGTGGGGCGCGATGGTCTGGTCGGTCGTCATGCGTTCGGTTTCCTTCCGCGCGGGGGTGACCCTCAGCATAGCGGCGGGTCGGCGGCGTCGGCCCTGCTCAG
This sequence comes from uncultured Actinomycetes bacterium, assembly GCA_963716935.1. Lineage (GTDB taxonomy): Bacteria > Actinomycetota > UBA4738 > UBA4738 > HRBIN12 > CALGFI01. Next base: position 213,152 of record CAVQUN010000005.1, read on the forward strand.
GTGCCTCGCAACGATGCCCACACCTATACTTGTGAGCTCGCCCGATCGGAGGCCTCGATGCCCCGAACCCTCCTCTCCGACGAGGAGGTCCACGACCTCAACGACCGCTTCGAGCGCGCCGAGCCGCGCGAGGTCGTTCGCTGGGCGCTCGAGGACTCGGGGATCGAGCGGATCGCGATCGCCTCGGCGTTCCAGGCCGAGGGCACGTGCGTGATGCACATGGCGACCGCGATCCGGCCAGGGGTGCCGATCCTGTTCCTCGAGACCGGTTTCCACTTCACGGAGACGCTCGCCTTCAAGGCCCGGCTCGCCGAGCAGCTGCGCCTCAACGTCGTCGACCTGGTCGGGCCCTACTCGGTGCAGGAGCAGGCGGCCGCGCTCGGCCCGCGGCTGTACGAGCGCGATCCCGCTCGCTGCTGCGACGTCAACAAGGTGCAGCCGATGCTCGAGGCCCTGCGCGGCCTCGACGCCTGGGTCACCGCGTTTCGCCGGGACTCGTCGCCCACGCGCGCGACGAGCCCGATCGTCGACCGGTACGAGTTCGAGCCCGGTCGGTGGATCGTCAAGATCAACCCGGTCGCCACGTGGACGCGCCGCGACACGTGGACCTACCTCGCCGAGCACGACCTTCCGCACAACCCCCTGTACGACCTCGGCTACGCGTCGATCGGCTGCGCCCCGTGCACGCGGATGCACTTATCGGGGGAGCCGGAGCGGGCGGGTCGGTGGGCGGGCCTGTCCAAATGGGAGTGCGGGATCCAGCAGCGCGAGGCCGCGCTCGAGCGCTGACCCGCTCCGGCCTCTCGCTTCGCGCCTAGGCCTAGGCGACCACCCAGAGGATCTCGCGCGCGAGCTCGATGTCGAGCCGGCGGTGATCACCGAGCGTGTCCCCGTCCACCTGCACCGGGAACGGCTTCTCGGCCGTCACGAGCACGCGCGACGCGTCGTGCACGTAGTCGATGTCCCGGCCGTGCACGTGCCGGGCCGAGCCGAACACCTGCCACGCGATCCGGGGCACGCTTCGGCGACGCAGCTTGCGGACCGAGAGCACGTCCAGACCCTCGTCGAGCGAGGCCTCGGGCGTCATCCGGATTCCCCGCCCCTTGTAATAGGTGTACGGATCGGTCCTGCCGACCATCACGGACAGCGACGGCGTCGGCTCCCCGTCGTCGACGCGCACCTCCAGGTCGGGGATCCGGCCGGCGTAGCCGACGAGCAGCTCCCACGCGACGACCCGAAACGCCACGCGATCGAACTTGGCCTTCGTGCTGGGGAACTTGGCATCGAGGCGCTTCATCGCTGCCGCGTCGACGCCCGCGCCGCAGTTGACCGCGAAGTAGCGCCCGTCCGCGACGCCGAGCGAGAGCTTGAACGCCTCGTCGTCCAGGGCCTTCGCGATGAGCGTCCCCGTGGCCTCCACCGGGTCCAGGGGGATCCCGAGAGCGCGCACGAAGATGTTCGTCGCCCCACCGGGCAGGGCCGCGATCGCCGTTTCGGTCCCGGCCAGGGCGTTCACGACCTCGTTCACGGTGCCGTCTCCCGAGAAGACCACCACGAGGTCGATCCCGTCCGAGGCCGCCTGCGTCGCGAGCTCGGAGGCGTGACCGCGCTCCTTGGTCTCGGCCACCTCGAGCCGGAAGTCCGCGGACAGCGCCTTCTCGATGACCGCGAGCGTGGCCTTCGAGTAGGTCCGCGCGACCGGGTTGACGATGAGGAGAAGCCGCTGAAAGCGCATCGGGCCGACCAAGTATGACAAAACCACGGATGTGGGGAGCGGCCCCTCCTCACCCTCCCGAGACGGGGGGGAGCAACGCGACCTGCTCGCCGCCACGCAACGCCGTGTCGGCGCGCGCGCGCTCCCCGTCGACGACCACGGAGCCCGCTCGGGCGATCGCCGCGAAACGCTCGCCGTAGCGGGCGGACAGCGCGTCGACGACCTCGCCGACCGTCGCTCCCTCGGCCGACACCTCGCTCGAGCCGGCGAGGTCGCGCAGCGCGGCGAACAGCCGGACGGAAAGGACGGGCATCGCGGCTCAGGCTATCGCCGGAACCCCGGAGCCGGTACCCTCGGAGAGGTCGTGGCCCCGATCGTCCTGCTCGCGGACCGAACCCCCCTGGACGCGCTCCCCGCGCTCGGGGACCTCGTGCTGGACGTGAAGACGGAGCACCTGTCCGTCGCGGCGGTCCTCGACGTCCTGGCCCTCGAGCCCGAGCTCGTCCTCGTCGACGCGGGCGAGAACCCCGGTCAGGGACACGCCGTCCTCCGCGCGCTCCTCGAGCACCGGGCCGCGGTCCCGGTCGTCGTCCTCGTCGAACGCCGGGACCTCGAGCGGTTCCGATGGGACGAGGTCGCGGACGAGCTGCTCACCCCGGGCGCGCCCGCCGCCGAGATCCGCCTGCGGCTGTCGATGCTTCGGCGCCGGTCGAGCCCGGCGAGCCCGACCACCGTGCAGCTCGGGCCGCTCGCCCTGGATCTCGACACTTATCGCGTCACCGTCCAGGGGCGGCCGATCGACCTCACGTACAAGGAGTTCGAGCTCCTGCGGTATCTCGCGGAGCGCCCCGGTCGGGTCTTCACGCGCCCGGCGCTGCTGCGCGAGGTCTGGGGATACGACTTCTACGGCGGGACACGGACGGTCGACGTGCACATCCGGCGGCTGCGGGCCAAGCTCGGGCCCGAGTTCGAGAGCCTGATCGAGACCGTGCGGGGCGTCGGGTATCGGGCGTCGGACGCCTGAGCCCTCAGACGATGAAGGCGCAGCCGTTCCAGAAGGCCGCGATCCGTCGACGGATCCTTCCCACCACCTCCACGTGGAGCTCTCGCGGTGGACGGACCCCGGGCTGCAGGAACAGCAGGAACCCCTTCGTCTCGAACCGCTGGTAGTCCAGGGCGTCGGACGGCGGCTCCGTCGAGACGAGCAGGTAGCGCATCGCCCCGCGGACGCTCACGACGCGGGAGAGGCGGACGAACAGCAGTCCCCCGCGCTCGAGGATCAGCGAACGCGCCTCGGGGGTCGCCTTGATCCGCATGTGAACAGCTATCGGCCGCGGCGACGCGCTTCTGAACCGGCACGGTGCCGAACCCCCCGATCGCGGGACCGCCGGTGTCGGGTCGGGCCGGCGAGCCGGGTAGGGTAAGCAGCCGTGACGCGGATCTCGAGCCGAGACCTTCGCCGGATGGCGCGCGAGCTGGAGGACTCGCTCGCGCGCTCCGCGGACGACGCGCGGGACTGGCTCGACAGCCCGACCGGGCAGCGGGCGCGCGCCATCGCGGCCAGGTCCCTGCTCCTGGCCACGCCGCTCATCCTTCGTCATCCGTTCTTCAAGACCCCCGCGGGGCGAGTGGTCGAGGTCGCGGGTGCCGCCGCGCTGATCGCCCGGATCGCGGAGTACGTCCGGGACTGGGAGGCGACGCCGGCCCCGCCGGGCGGATTCACCCAGAGTTAACGCGCGCGAAACCGCGCCCCCGCCGCTCGGCCCTACCCTTGGACGGTTCGGACCACGGGCTCGAAAGGGGGACGGCACGGCATGGCGACACCCAAGGAGGTCCTGGCACTCGCGAAGGAGTCGGGCACCGAGATCGTCGATCTTCGGTTCTGCGACCTTCCGGGGCTGATGCAGCACTTCTCGGTCCCGGTCTCCGAGCTCGGCGAGGCGAGCTTCGAGGAGGGGCTCGGGTTCGACGGCTCGTCGATCCGAGGGTTCCAGGAGATCCAGGAATCCGACATGCTCCTCGTCCCCGACCCGGACACGGCGTATCTCGATCCGTTCACCCGGCACACGACGCTGAACCTGAATTGCTTCGTGAAGGACCCGGTCACCGGCGAGATGTACACGCGGGACCCCCGCTACATCGCGCGCAAGGCCGAGCTGCATCTGAAGCAGACCGGCATCGCGGACACCTCGTACTGGGGACCCGAGTGCGAGTTCTACATCTTCGACGCGATCCGCTTCGATCAGAACCAGCACGAGGGCTACTACCACATCGACGCGATCGAGGGCGTGTGGAACTCGGGGCGCGAGCGCGAGCTCGACGGCGAGCCGAACCTCGGCTACAAGCCGCGGTACAAGGAGGGGTACTTCCCCCTGCCCCCCATGGATCACTACCAGGACCTGCGCTCGGAGATGGTGCTGAACCTGGAGAAGGTCGGCATCAAGATCGAGGTGCACCACCACGAGGTCGGCACGGCCGGACAGGCCGAGATCGACATGCGCTACTCGACGCTGCTCGCTACCGCGGACAACGTCATGAAGTACAAGTACGTGGTCAAGAGCACGGCCCGCGCCGCCGGCAAGACCGTGACCTTCATGCCGAAGCCGATCTTCATGGACAACGGCTCGGGGATGCACACGCACCAGAGCCTGTGGAAGGAAGACGAGAACCTGTTCTGGGACGAGGTGGGGTACGCGGGCATCAGCGACACCGCTCGTTGGTACATCGGCGGGCTGCTCACGCACGCGCCCCAGCTGCTCGCGTTCACGAACCCGACCACGAACTCGTACCGGCGGCTGGTGCCGGGCTACGAGGCGCCGATCAACCTGGTCTACTCGCAGCGCAATCGCTCGGCGTGCGTCCGGATCCCGCAGTACTTCAAGAACCCGGTCGCCAAGCGCCTCGAGTTCCGCACGCCCGATCCCTCCTGCAACCCGTACCTGGCGTTCGCCGCGATGCTGATGGCGGGCCTGGACGGGATCAAGAACAAGATCGAGCCCCCGGAGCCCATCGACAAGGACCTGTACGACTTGCCCCCCGAGGAGAAGGCGGCCGTTCGCCAGGTGCCCGGCTCGCTCGAGGAGGTACTCGACGCGCTCGAGGCCGACCACCAATGGCTGCTCGAGGGCGGCGTGTTCACGCAGGACGTGATCGACACGTGGATCGAGTACAAGCGGCTGCACGAGCTCGACCCAGTGCGCCTGCGCCCGCACCCGTACGAGTTCAGCCTGTACTACGACCTGTAGGCCCCGGTTGGGGGCCGCTCGACCCTCGTCGGGTCTAGGCTCGGCCGCGTGCCGACGCGCTCGATCCCGACCTCTGGGCCGATCGATCTCGGGTTGACGCTCGGTCCCCTCGCGCGCGGGCGAGGGGACCCGACGATGCGCGCCGCGCGGCTCGACGTCGTCCGCGCGTCACGCACCCCGGACGGCCCCGTGTCCGCCCGATTCGTATCGACGCCGGAGCGCGTCGAGGTGGAGGCGTGGGGACCGGGCGCGGACTGGCTCCTGCACCGCGCGCCCGCCTGGTCCGGCGCGCTGGACGACGACGCCGACTTCGATCCGCCGCCGGGTCCCGTCCGCGAGGCCCGGCGACGGCACCGTGGTCTGCGCGTCCCCCGGACCGAGCTCGTGACCGAGCGCCTGATCCCCGTGATCCTCGAGCAGAAGGTCACCGGGGCCGAGGCGCGGCGAGCCTACCGGCGCCTCGTCGACGCGCTCGGCGAGCCGGCGCCGGGACCGCTCGGACTCGTGCTGCCGCCGGATCCGGCGCGCGTCGCGGAGCTCCCGTACCACGCGTTCCACCCCTTCGGCGTCGAGCGGCGCCGGGCCGAGACCGTCCGCGGCGCGTGCGCGCGGGCGGACTGGCTCGACGCCGCGGCCGGCCTTCCGCTCGCCGACGCGGAGGCGAGGATCGGCCTCCTGCCCGGCGTCGGGGTCTGGAGCGTCGCGGAGGTCGCCCGCACGGCCCTGGGAGATGCCGACGCGGTCTCGGTCGGCGACTTCCACCTGCCGAACCTCGTCTCGTGGGCCCTCGCCGGCGAGCCTCGGGGCACCGACGCCCGCATGCTCGAGCTCCTCGAGCCGTACCGGCCGCATCGTGGCCGGACGCAACTGCTCCTGGAGGCGAGCGGGATTCGCGCGCCGGCGTTCGGGCCGCGGATGGAGGTCCGGGCCATCGACCGGATCTAGGGCAAGGGCGCGCGCTCCTGCGCTCGCATCGCGATGCGAGCGGCCGTCGTCCGGGGCAGGAACCGGATTGCGAACCCGATCGAGCGCCACCGCGCGGTGTGCACGGCGAAGGGCTTCCCCTGCTTGATCACCTCGTAGCCCCAGTCGGCCACCTCCGCGGGCGATGGCAGCGTCTTGCCGACGACGAGCTTGGAATGCTCCATCCCCGCCGCGGCTTGAAAGCCCGTCGCGGTCGGCCCCGGGCAGAGCGCGGTCACCTTCACCCCGGTGCCGCGGAGCTCCTCGGCGAGCGCGATGGACAGCGACAGCACGTAGGCCTTCGACGCGTAGTAGACGGCCATGAGCGGCCCGGGCTGGAACGCGGCGTTCGACGCGAGGTTGACGATGCGACCCCAGCCTCGCTCGATCATGCCGGGAAGCAGGAGCCGCGTGAGGTGCGTGAGCCCGTCGACATTGACGTGCAGGAGCTCGAGCATGCGGCGCTCGTCGGCCTCGGCGAACGCCCCGTATTGGTTGAAGCCGGCGCTGTTCACGAGCGCGTCAACGGCGATGCCCCGGCTGCGCAGCTCCGATGTGAGCAGCTCGGGGGCCTCGGCATGCGTGAGGTCCATCGGCGCGACGTGCGCGCGAACGCCGTGCCGCTCCTCGACGTGCTGCGCGAGCTCCTCGAGGGCCGCCCCCGTCCGTGCCACCAGGACGAGGTCGAAGCCGTCGGCCGCGAACCGCTTGGCGAGCTCGAGACCGATCCCGCTCGAGGCGCCGGTGACGAGCGCGGTCCGGCTCACCGGCGCTCGGACGACAGGATGGCGTCCGCCTCCATCTCCACGAGCCATCGCGGATCCAGGAACCCGGAGACGACGATCATGGTGCTGGCGGGTCGCACGTCGGCGAAGACCTCGCCGTGCGCGCGCCCGACCGCCTCCCAGTCCTCGGCGCGGGTGAGGTACGTCCGGGTTCGGACGACGTCCTCGGCTCCCGCACCGGCCTCGGCGAGAGCGCCGAGGATGATCTCGAACACGCGCCGCGCCTGGCCGTAGGCGTCGGCGGGCGGCGCGGAGCCGTCCGGCATCAGCGGCGCCGTCCCCGCCACGCTCACGTGGTGACCCGACACCACCGCCCGCGAGAACCCGATCACGGACTCGTACGGCGAGCCCGACGAGATCCGCCGTCGTTGCCACTCGCTCATTCGGGATCACCCCTCCTCGTAGAACACCCGCTCCATCGCCCGGCGCGCTCTCCGCGTGATGCGCCGGTACTCCTCGAGGAACGTCTGTCGGGGATACTCCTCGAACCCGAGCCGCCGCGCGAGCGCGAGCTGGTCCTCGGGCGCCGGCGGGATGGCCTCGGCGTGCACTCGCCGGTCCATCTCGAGCGTGTTCTTGACGTCCGACAGGAACACGAACGCCTCGCCGAGCGCGAGGGCGGCGCCGTCCTCGATCAGCCTCGCCGCCGCGAGCGCTTCGATGGCCTCGAGGGTCCGGCTCGTGCGAACCTCCGGGTGAGCGCCCCCGAACCGCATGAGCGACAGCTCGACCGCGAACTGCACGTCGGCGAGGGACCCGTAGCCGAGCTTGAAGTGGAAGCGGGCGGCCTCGGGCGGGCGGACCCGCTCGCGCTCGATGCGCTCGCGCATCCGGCGGATCTCCCCCACGCGCTCGACCGGCAGGTACTCGGGGTAGGCGAAATCGGCTGTCAACGAGCAGAACCGCCGCCCGAGCGACTCGTCTCCGGCCACGAACCGCGCCCGGGTAAGCGACTGGAACTCCCAGGTCTCCGCGTAGCGCTCCCAGTACTCGAGGTAGGCGGCGAAGGACTTCGCGAGGGGGCCGCTCCGGCCCTCCGGACGCAGGTCGGCGTCGGGCTCCCAGCCGGCGTCGCGAATGCCGTTCATCACGCGCTCGGCGATCCGCGCCCCGTCGCGGAACTCCTCGGCGCCCTCGCCCTCGTACACGAACATCAGGTCGAGGTCGGACGCGAAGTTCAGCTCCTGCGCGCCGAGCTTGCCCAGCCCGATCACGGCGAACGGGAGGGACGGCTCCGCCGCCTCGAGCGCCTCGCCGACGACGCGATCGGCGACCTCAGCGATCGCGAGCCCCGTCCGTTGCGGCTCGAGCTCCCGGCTCGCGGCTCGCGCGATCACGCCGACGAGGGCCGCATGTGGATCGGCGGGCCGGACCCCGTCCTCGAGCGCGAGCACACGCGAGGGCTCGGCGACGAGCAGGTCCGTCGCGAACGAGCTCGCCGAGACGACGTGTCCGAGACGGCGTGCCGCCGTCGGGTCGTTCGCGAGGGCGTCGGCGATCGTGCGACCCGAGCCGATCGCCGACGCGACCCGCTCGAGCCGCACGAGCGCCGCGTCGGGGTTGGCCGCGAGCGCAAGCGGCGGCGCGAGCACGGGGAACAGGTGCTCGAGGACCTTGCCGAGCCGCGTCGACGGGTCGACGAGGCGGCCGAGCACCTCGAACGCGTCGGACGGCCGCCGGAAGCCGAGGCCGCCGAGCAGCTCCTCGGTCGCGGGTCGGTCCGTGCCGGGGCGCGGCGCCCTCGGACCGGCGAAGGCCTCGAGGAGCGGGCGGTAGAAGAGCCGCTCGTGCAGGCCGCGCACGAGCTCGGTCTGCCGCTCGTACTCGGCTTGCAGGGCCTCGGGGTCGCGCATGCCGAGCGAGCGCGCGAGGGTCGTTCGGGCGGCGCGATCCGGCGGGAGCTCGTGCGTCTGCAGGTCGCGGACGATCTGCAGGCGATGCTCGAGGGTGCGCAGGAAGCGATACGCGCCGGCGAGCGCCTCCGCGTCGGCCTCGGCCACGTACCCCTCGGCGGCGAGGGCCGCAAGGGCGGCGAGCGTGTTCGCCTCGCGAAGTCGCTCGTCGCGGCGCCCGTGCACGATCTGCAGGAGCTGCACCGCGAACTCCACGTCGCGGATCCCCCCGCGACCGCGCTTGACCTCGGTCGCGGCCTTCCCGCGCGCCCGCACGTACTCCTCGAGCCGGACCTTGACCTGCCGCACCTCCTCGATCGCCTGCGGTGCAAGCACTTCGGGATAGACATACGGAGTGACCATGTCGACGAAACGGTTCCCCAGGTCGCGATCGCCGGCGACCGGGCGCGCCTTCAGCAGGGCCTGCCGCTCCCACGTTGCGGCCTGGCTCGCGTAGTGATCGCGCATCGCGTCGAGCGACCGCGTGAGCAGACCCGTGCGGCCGCCCGGACGAAGGGTCGGATCGACGCGGAGGGCGAGCCCGGCGGCCGTCGGCTCGGACAACAGGCGGATCAGCGCCGCCGCCGACCGGTCGGCGGCCTCCTGGCCCGCCTCGCGATCCGCGTGCACGAACACCACGTCTACGTCGGACGCGTAGTTGAGCTCGGCGCCCCCCAGCTTGCCGAGGCCGATCACCGCGAGCCCGCCCGCGTCCACGAGGTCGACCGCGCGCACCAGGCAGGTCTCCGCCACCGCCGAGATCTCGGCCACGATCTCCTCGAGCACGGAGCCGACGAGATCTCGCGCGGCGACGCGGAGCATCGCCCGGCGACGGAAGCGGCGCAGGCCGTCCTGTGGACCGAGGCGGTCGAGGTCGCGAGCGCACTCGGCATCGAGCGTCGCCCGCGACCGATGCGCGACGTCCGCGAGCGCAACCACCTCCTCCGGGTGCGCGACGAGGAAGTCGGCGGCGGCCGTCGAGAACCCGAGAAGCCGGACCGCCACCGGGAGGACGCCCTCGCGCGCGAGGGCCTCTCGGGCCCGCGGGTCCTCGGCGACGCGCGAGAGGGCGACGCGGGCGAGCTCGGGGTCGGGCGCCGCGGCAACCGAGTCCTCGATCACCTCCGGTGTCAGCATCCGACCTCGCGCATCTCGAGCGCCACGCAAGCGATTATCGTGCTCCCGCGCGCGCGAGAGTTAACCCTCGCGTAACGGTGCGCGGGATTGCGTCGGCTACCCTCGACGGGTGCCCCTGTCCAACGAAGCCGAGTTCGCGCTGCGCACCATCGAGGAGCGAGGCATCCGGTACGTGCGACTCTGGTTCACCGACGTCCTCGGGTTCTTGAAGTCCTTCACGATCACTTCGCAGGAGCTCGAGGGCGCCTTCACCGAGGGCATGGGATTCGACGGCTCGTCGATCGACGGGTTCAGCCGGATCCAGGAGTCCGACATGGTGGCCGTGCCGGATCCCTCGACCTTCCAGCTGATCCCTTGGAAGACGGAGGCCGAGGTCGCGCGCATGTTCTGCGACGTCTTCAACCCGGACGGCACGCCCTTCGAGGGCGACCCCCGCTACGTCCTCAAGCGGCAGCTCGCGCGGGCGGCCGACCTCGGATTCACGTTCTACGTGGGGCCCGAGCTCGAGTACTTCTACTTCCGCGCCGCCGACGACCCGGCCTTCTTGGACCGCGGCGGGTACTTCGACGAGACGCCGCTCGACGTCGCCACCGACTGGCGAAAGCGCACCGTCGCCTACCTCGAGTCGATGGGGATCCCCGTCGAGTACGTCCACCACGAGGTGGCGCCGAGCCAGCACGAGATCGACCTCCGCTACGCCGACGCACTCACGATGGCCGACAACGTGATGACCTACCGGCTGACGGTGAAGGAGGTCGCGCAGGAGTTCGGGATCTACGCGACGTTCATGCCCAAGCCGGTGATGGGCGTGAACGGGAGCGGGATGCACACGCACCAGTCGCTGTTCAGGGGCGATCGCAACGCGTTCTTCGACGAGGCGGACGAGTACCACCTCTCGGGGCTCGCGAAGCACTACATCGCCGGGATCCTCGCGAACGCCCCGGAGATCACGCTCGTCACGAACCAGTGGGTCAACTCGTACAAGCGGCTCGTCCCCGGCTACGAGGCGCCCGTGTACGTGTGCTGGGCGCGGCGCAACCGCTCGGCGCTCGTTCGGGTCCCGCAGTACAAGCCCGGGAACGAGGAGGCCACGCGCATCGAGTACCGCTCGCCCGACCCCGCCTGCAACCCGTACCTCGGCTTCGCCGCGATGCTGGCCGCCGGGCTCGCGGGGATCGAGGACGAACTGGAGCTGCCGCCCGAGGCCTCGAACAACATCTACGAGATGACGGAGCGGGAGCGGCGTGCGGCCGGGATCCGGTCGCTGCCCGCCGACCTGCATTCGGCGATCGAGCTCGCGAGCGAGTCCAAGGTCCTGCGCGAGGCGCTCGGCGAGCACGTGCACGAGTTCCTCATCCGCAACAAGCGGGAGGAGTGGGACGCGTACAAGTCCTACGTCACGCCGTACGAGCTCGAACGCTATCTCCCGGTCCTGTAGCAGTTCCGGTAGCCTGACTGCTGAAGCACGTCGCCGTCAGGAGGCCCCGATGACCGAGCACGACGAGCTCCTCTCGACCGAGCTGACGCCCACGCTTGCCGAGACGGCCCGTCGCCGGGCCGACCTGCACCTCGCGCTCGTCGCCACGGAGAAGGCGATCTCGAGCCCCGCGGTCGGGCGGGAGGCGGACTGGTCCAAGGACGTGCTGCGCAACCTGGAGGAGCTCGGCCGCGCGATCGCCGAGCACATCGAGGTCACCGAGCGAGCCGACGGGCTCTACGACGAGATCAGCCAGAAGGCCCCTCGCCTCTCCGGGAAGATGGACCAGCTGCGCCGCGAGCACCCCGAGCTCCGCGAGGGAACCGAGGCGCTCGTGTCGCGGTTCGAGGCGATGTCCGTCGGCGAGGACTGGCCGCTCCCCGAGGCGCGCGACGACCTGCAACGCCTGCTCGGAAAGATCGTCCGGCATCGCCAGCTCGGCGCGGACCTCGTCTGGGAGGCCTACAACCTCGACATCGGCGGCGTCGAGTAGGCCCGGTTCGCCTCAGGGGATCGCCCGAGGCGCCACGCTAGGCTGACGCCGTGATCCGCGTCGCGCTCGGGCAGATCGACACGACGGTCGGCGACCTCGAGGGAAACGTCGAGCTCATGACCGCCTGGACTGCGCGTGCGACGGAGGCGAGCGCCGACGTCGTCGTGTTCCCCGAGCTCGCGATCACCGGGTACCCGCCGGAGGATCTCGTGCTCCGCCCGGCCTTCGTGGACGACAACCTGGAGGCGGTCCTGCGCCTCGCGAAGGACACGGCCGGCGGCTGCTCGATCCTCACGGGCTTCGTCGATCGGACCGACCGCGGGATCCATAACGCGGCCGCCCTCCTCGCCAACGGCGACGTCGTCGCGAGTTACCACAAGGTGAAGCTCCCGAACTACGGCGTGTTCGACGAGCAGCGCACGTTCGTCCCGGGCGAGGCCGAGTGCGCCGTTCGCTTCGCCGGCTCCGAGCTCGGCCTGTCGATCTGCGAGGACGCGTGGGCGCCGGGGCCGCCGTTCGACGCGTACGCGGAACGCCGAACGCCGGTGATCGTGAACATCAACGGCTCGCCCTACCACCGGGGCAAGGCGGGTGAGCGCGAGACCATCTGTCGCGAGCGGGCGCTCGAGACCGGGGCCTGGATCCTGTACGTGAACGCCGTCGGCGGGCAAGACGAGCTCGTCTTCGACGGCGGGAGCCTGGCGGTGGCGCCCGACGGGACCCCGCGGCACCGCGCCGCCGTCTTCGAGGAGGACCTGCTCGTCGTCGAGCTGGACGGCGAGCTCTCGTTCGCCGAGGAACGACCCGCCCCGCCGGCCGAACCCGAGGAGATCTACCGTGCGCTGGTCCTCGGCCTCCGCGACTACGTGCGGAAGAACGACTTTCGCGAGGTGGTGCTCGGGCTGTCCGGCGGCGTGGACTCCGCCCTCGTCGCCGTGCTCGCCGCCGACGCCCTGGGTCCCGAGGCGGTCCGGGCCCTCGCGATGCCCTCGCGCTACTCCTCGCCCGAGAGCCTGGAGGACGCCTCCGCGGTCGCGAACCGCCTCGAGATCCGGCTCGACGCGATCGAGATCGACCGCGTGTTCGCCTCGTACCTAGGCGCGCTCGAGGCGCCGTTTCGCGGCTCCGAGCCAGGGATCGCGGAGGAGAACCTCCAGGCGCGAATCCGCGGCAACCTGCTGATGGCGATGTCGAACCGATTCGGGTCGCTCGTGCTCGCGACCGGCAACAAGAGCGAGTACGCCGTCGGCTACGCGACGCTGTACGGCGACATGGCGGGCGGGTTCGCTCCGATCAAGGACGTGCCGAAGACCCTCGTCTACGACCTCGTCCGATGGCGAAACGGACGCGACGGGCCGATCCCCGAGCGCGTGCTCACCAAGCCCCCCTCGGCCGAGCTCCGCCCCGACCAGAAGGACACGGACTCGCTCCCGCCCTACGACGTCCTCGACCCGATCGTGGAGGCCTACGTCGAGGACGATCGGTCGCCGGAGGACCTCGTCGCCGGCGGCGCGGATCGCGACGTCGTCCGGCGAGTGGTCGCGATGATCGACCGCGCCGAGTACAAGCGCCGGCAGGCCGCGCCCGGCATCAAGATCACGCCGAAGGCCTTCGGCCGTGATCGGCGGATGCCGATCACGAACCGCTACCGACCCGAGGGCCGGTAGCGGTTCGAACCCAAGCGATCTGCAGGATCAGCCGAGCGACCAGACGACGCTCACCATCACCTGCGACTCGAGCGTCGGCGGAAGGACCGGAGTCGCGGCGCCGCCGGCCGAGGCGTCGGCCGCATACATGACCGGCGGCTGGCTCGCCGAGGAGATCTCGGTGATGCTCACGACCGCACCGAGCTCGGCGTCGGCCGCGGCGGCCAGCAGCTCGGCCTTGTGGCGGGCGTTCGCGACGGCCTCCGCGAGTGCCTGGTCGGCGGCCTCGTTCCCGTCGGAAACGCGGAAGGTGATCCCGCTGGCGATGTTCGCTCCGGCGTCGACCCCGCGGTCGATGATCGCGCCCACGCGGTCGAGATCGTGCACGGTCGCCGTGACCTGGTTCTCGGCCGTGAACCCAACGACCGACGTGCCCGAGCTGTCCCACTGCGGGTACAGGTTGATCGAGGCCGTAGCCAGGTCGCTCGCGTCGAGCCCCGCGTTGCGCAGGGCGTCGATCACGTCGCTCATGTGTTGGGCGTTGGCCTGCATCGCCTCCTGGGCGGTGGCCGCGTCGGTTCGGACGCCGAGGGTTACGAGCGCCTCGTCGGGAGACGACCGGACGATCGCCGTACCGCTCGTGGTCACGGTTCGATCGGTGGACGAGCCGCCGGGCGAGGGCGACTCCTGGGCCACGGTCGGCAGCATCAGCGCGACGACCACTCCCAGGATCAGTCCGGCGATGCCCCACTTCGCGTTCGGCTTCAAACGATCACCTCGCGGAGGTCGGTGGCTCGCCTTGGACGGCCGGCGAGGAGAGCCAGGTTCCCGCCGTAGACTCCGCGCGGGGCCGGTAGCTCAGCCTGGTCAGAGCAGGGGGCTTTTAACCCTCGTGTCGCGGGTTCGAATCCTGCCCGGCCCACGACCGACACTGTTGTGACCGCAGAAGTCCTGGATCTCCTCTAGTGGGGCAGCCTCGCCTGGATGCCCCCCATCCGCCGAAGTCCTCGGACACCGCCACCACGAGCTCGTTCTCGCCCGCGACGAGCGGAAGATAGAGGGTGTCGAACCAGCCGATGCTGCCGAGGAACCGGTAGTCCCGCGAGCGATACGTGTCGTCGCCGCGGTAGATCCGCTCGCCGTTCAGGAACACGACGACCCGGTCGCTGAACCCGAGCTCGAGTGGCCGGCGCCGGGCGCGATCGGACCCGATCGTCGTCCGGGCGTAGACGGTGTTCATCTCGCCGAAGATCCCATGCGCGCGCGCCAGGTTCGTCAGCCCGGACGGCTCAGCATCGAGCCTCGTCCACGTGAGATCGCGCAGCACCAGCGTCTCCGGCACGTCGACTTCGGCGAACGGCTCCGAGACTTCCCACGCCGCGACGGCGTCGGGGTCGACGGGGGCGGCGGGGACCGGGGGGACGGACGCCCCCTGCGCGAAGCGCAGCTCCGCGACGTGCAGGCCCCCTTCGAGGACGAAGACGCCGAAGGCCCCCTCCCGGGCCGGTTGCCGCAGCCTCGTGTGCAGGACCTGCTCGCCGTCGAGCGACATCGCCGCCGCCTGGCCCTCGAACTCCACGCGGATCGTGAACCACTGCTCGACGGGGAACCGCACGGCGTTCCAGAAACCCGCACCGTGGTAGAGCTGCCAGGCGGCCATCCCGTTGATGACGGGCGTGTACTGGATCGCGTCGGGGTTGCCGTTCTGGTGCGAGCGCAGGTAGAAGGACTCGTAGCGGTCGTCGCCTTGCACCCGCCAGGCGACGCCGTGGAAGGAGCGCCCGGCGGCGATCGAGACGTCGACCTCGATGACGCCGTCCTCGAGATCCTCGCCGAGCACCGTCGCCACCGCCTCGCGGTCGGCGGTCGACAGGGCGACGGACTCACGACCCAGGTGCCGCTCGACGGCCGTCTCCGCCCCGCCCCACGACCAACGGCCGGCGTCGAGCGCGCTCACGACGTCCACGGCGCGAGACTCTAGCGGGCCACCGCGACACGGGTGGATGGCACCGTGTCGGGATCGCGCGATGGCCGCGGGAGCTCCCTCGCGAACCCAGGCCGTGTGGCGGTCGCCGTCCTGCTGCGGACCGTCTACGAGCCTGCCCGGTACCGAGTGACGCCGGCGAGGCTTCGAACGAGCCGGTCGGCCGACGCGCGAAAGCCGTCGTCCGCGCCTCGAGCCCGCGCCACGAGCATCGCCCCTTCGAGGCCGCCGAGGATGCCCCGCGCCGCTTCCCGCGGGGTTCCCGAAAAGGCGAGCGAGCCCTCGCGCCGGCCTCGGCCGAGGATCTTGGCGAGCCACTCCTCGTTCACCGCGAAGAAGCGCACGATCGCGTCGCGCATCGGCTCGGGGAGCGTCTCGTACTCGGCCGCGAGCATGCCGCACAGACACATCCGATGCTCGGCCATCACGTCCGCGTACAGGCCGGCGTACGAGCGGAGCGCGTCGCCCGGCCCGCGCGCCGTCGCGTAGATGAGGTCGAGCGACTCGGCGAACCGCACCGAGTACCGATCGATCAGCGCTCGACCGAGGTCGGCCTTGCTCGGGAAGTGATAGTGGAGGCTCGCCTTCGTCACGGAGAGCTCTTGGGCGATGTCCGCGTAGCTGAATCCGTTGAACCCGCGCGTCTGCACCAGTCGTTCGGCGACGTCGAGGATCGCGGCGTCCGTCCCGCCGTCTCCGGGAGCTTCGCCCTTGCTCATCGCGGGATCCTTCCACGTCGCTCGGGGACTTGACGTCCTACCTACTAGTAGGTAACGATCCTATCGCAACCGAGCGAAGGAGGACGATCGTGCAGCAGACCGAGCACGTGAGCTTCGGCAAGCCGGACGAGGTCCGCGAGTTCCCACACGGGAGGGCCGAGATCCTGAAGGTGGGCGACAGCGAGATCGGCCGGCTGGTCTTCGAGCCGGGGTGGCGCTGGTCCACCGACCTCAAGCCCATCGCAGGAACCGAGAGCTGCGAGGCGCCCCACTTCCAGTACCACCTGAGCGGGCGGCTCGCGATCCAGATGGACGACGGCATGGAGTTCGTCGCCGAGCCCGGAGACGTCACCTCGCTCCCGAGCGGCCACGACGCCTGGGTCGTGGGCGACGAGCCCGCGGTGGTCGTGGACTGGTACGGCGCAAGCAACTACGCGAAGCCGGGCTGATCGTCTCTCGCCCACCCGGCGCTTCGACGGCTCGGAGCGGGCAAAGGACACGCTCCGAGCCCCCCGGCGGCCGTGGTTCCCCTCCCGCGAACGTCGGTTGACATGTTCGACGCGGTCCGCCTAGCTTCGAGCGGTCCGTCAACTGAGGGGGCACCGTGCTAACACGTCCGTATTCGCCTCGCCGCCGATCGCTGATCGCCGTCCTCACCGTCGCCGCGCTCGTCGCCGCGATGGCCTTGGTGGCGACGGCCTCGGCGGCGCCTTCCCCGAAGCCGTTCCGGGCGGACGTGGACGGGGTTTCGGAGCCCGTCGCCGCCGGCTCGACGGCGACGCTCCGGCTGACGATCTCCAACGACTCGCCCAGGCTGACCATGGGGTCCTCCGACGTGGTCGCGCCGGCCGGCTACGTCCTGCCCGAGCAGGTCATCACGCTCGCGCCGCCGGGAACGGCGACCGTGGCGGGGAGCACGATCCAGCTCCGCAACCTGCTCGTGAAGCCGGGCACATCGCTGGCGGTGACGTTCGTTGCGATCGCGCCCTGCGAGGGCGACGCGCCATGGAGCGTCGACGCGATGCACTCGAGCGACCACTCCGGTCCTGGAGACTTCCAGCTGAACGCCGGCGGCAGCGATCTCCTCGTCGGCCTCTCCGGGCTCTGCCACCTCGGCTTCGCGATCTCGCCGGCGAGCGCCGAGTTCGGCGGCAGCACCGCGACCCAGAGCGAGGCCATCACGGGCACGCCGTACGACCCGAGCGGGCCCTCGGTCGCGGTCGAAGTCCTCGACGGCGCGGGGCAGCGCATCACGACGTCGGCTGCGCCCATCGCGCTCGCGCTCGGCGGCGGCACGGCCGGTGCCGTCCTGCGTCTAAACGGATCGAGCGATGTCAGGGTGCCCGCCGTGCAGGGCCTCGCGACGTTCTCCCCTCTGACGATCGACCTCGCCGGCTTCGATTACACCCTGACGGCGTCCTCCGATGGGATCGACCCCGCGGTCTCCGGCCCGTTCAACATCGCGTTGGTGGGACAGATCTGCACCGGCGGGACCTGTGACTCCCCCGCGACGTCGAACGGGTCGAACACGGAAACGGGCGCGGTCCACGCGACCGACGTGCCGCCGAACCTCGAGCTCGCGATGGCGTGGACCGGAGACGATCCGTGCGCGGGAACCGGCTACGTGCCGGTGATGCCCGACACGATCACCGTGCTCGCGCTCGACGGCGGTGAGCCCGCGGCGGGCGTGACGCTCGAGATCACGCTAGTGATCTTCAAGCAGACGGCGGCCGGCAGGAAGCTGTCGGACTTCAAGGTGTGCTTCGCGACCGACGTTCCCGGCAAGACGTTCACGGACGTCAACGGTGCGCAGGTGACCCAGGGGCTCCTGCCGGGCTGCAGCGTCGCGAACCCGCTCAACTGCGTCGTGTCGAAGACCAAGGATCGCCTCGGCAACGTCACGATCGTCTTCAAGGTCCTCGACGGGCGGGGCAAGACCTAAGCCGACCACGGTTCGTGTGGGTCCGGCCCACGGCACGATTCGTGCCGTGGGCCGGACCGGTGCCTAGACTCCGCTCGTGCAGACCTGCCCGAGCTGCGGCGAGGACAACCCCGATCGCTTCCGCCTCTGCGGGATGTGCGGGGCGCAGCTCGCGCCCGACACTCCCCTGCAGGAGGTCCGAAAGACCGTCACGATCGTCTTCACCGACCTGAAAGGGTCGACGAGCCTCGCCGAGCGACTGGACAGCGAGACCCTGCGCGAGGTGCTGCACCTGTACTTCTCGCGGATGCAGGCGGTGCTCGAGCGCCACGGCGGCACCGTCGAGAAGTACATCGGCGACGCGATCATGGCCGTCTTCGGGCTGCCGGTCCTGCACGAGGACGACGCCGTTCGAGCGGTCCGGGCCGCCGCGGAGATGCGAGGAACCCTCGAGCAGGTGAACCAGGAGCTCGAGGCACGTCACGGCGTGCGTCTCGAGAACCGGACGGGCGTGAACACCGGTGAGGTGGTCGCGGGCGACGTCACGCACGGTCAGCGGCTGGTCACCGGCGACGCCGTGAACGTCGCGGCGCGCCTCGAGCAGAACGCGCCGGCGCAAGAGGTCCTCATCGGGGAGTCGACCTACCGGCTCGTGCGGGACGCGGTCGAGGTCGAGGTCGTCGAGCCGCTCGAGCTGAAGGGCAAGTCCGAGCCGATGCCCGCGTACCGGCTGGTTGCGGTGTCGCGCGAGGAGGGGGTCTCGCGGCACCTCGACGCGCCCATCGTGGGCCGCGAGGCCGAGCTCTCGTTGCTCTTCGATGCCCTGACCGCGTCGCAGGAGACGAAGACGTGCCGGCTAGTGACGGTCGTCGCGCCGGCCGGCGTCGGCAAGTCGCGGCTGCTCCAAGAGTTCCTCGACCGGTCGCAACCGACCACGGCGCAGCTCCGCGGGCGATGCCTGTCGTACGGGGACGGCATCACGTTCTGGCCGCTCGCGGAGATGGCGCGCGAGGCGGCCGGGGTCGACAACGACGACTCCTTCGAGGTGGCCTCGGCCAAGCTCGGCCGGCTCCTCGGGACGGGCGCCGAGGACGTCACCGAGCGCATCGCAGCCGCGATCGGCCTGTCGGGGCAGTCCTTCGCCGTGCAGGAGACCTTCTGGGCCGTCCGGCGCCTCCTCGAGATCCTCGGCCGCGAACGCCCGCTGATCGTGCTGGTCGAGGACATCCACTGGGCCGAGCAGACCTTCCTCGACCTCCTGTGCTTCCTCGCGACCTCCGTGGAGGACACCCCGGTGGTCCTGCTCTGCTCGTCCCGCCCGGAGCTCCTGCACGACCATCCGGACTGGGACGAGAGCGTGTCCGGCGCCCTCACGATCCGCCTGGAGCCCCTGTCGGAGGAGGAGAGCTCGCTCGTCGTCGAGAACCTCCTCGGGCGCGAGGCGCTCGATGAGCGCGTCCGGGAGCGCATCGTCCACGCCGCCGACGGCAACCCGCTGTTCGTGGAGCAGATGCTCTCGATGCTGATCGACGACGGGACGCTGCAACGAGGCGCGGACGGCGGCTGGATCCTCGTGTCCGATCTCGGGGCGCTGGAGATCCCGCCCACGATCGGGGCGCTGCTGTCGGCACGGCTCGATCGCCTCGGCTCGACCGAGCGGGCGGTCATCGAGCGTGGGTCGGTGATCGGCCAGGTGTTCTTCCGCGGGGCCGTGGAGGCGCTCTCGCCGGACACGGTCCGCGAGCACGTCGGCCCGAGCCTGGACCGGCTCATCGCCAAGGAGCTCGTCGGACCGCACGAGTCCTCGTTCGCGGGCCAGGAGGCGTTCCGATTCGTGCACATCCTGATCCGGGATGCGGCGTACCTGGGGGTCCTCAAGCGGATGCGGGCCGAGCTGCACGAGCGATTCGTCGACTGGCTCGAGCGGGTCGCCCCCGACCGGGTCTTCGAGTTCGAGGAGATCCGTGGGTACCACCTCGAGGAGGCGCACCGGATCCTCACCCAGCTCGGCCCGGTCGACGAGCACGCGGCGGAGGTGGGCCGCCGGGGCTCCGCCTATCTCGCATCGGCCGGACGGCGGGCGCTCGCGCGCGGCGACATGCCCGCGACGGCGACCCTGCTCCGCCGTGCCGCCGCCCTCCTTTCGCCCGGGGAGGCATCGGGTCAACGCCTGCTGCTCCAGGCCGGGGAGGCCATGATCGAGGTCGGAGAGTTCGCCGAGGCCCAGGCGATCCTGGACGCCGTCTCCGAGCACGCGGTCGCGTCCGGCGATCGCGCCCTCGAGGCCAACGCCCGGATGGTGCTCCTGCAGCTGCGCTCCTCGACGGAGCCCGAGACGATCGAGGGCGAGATCGCCACCGAGGTCGAGCGCGTGCTCCCGCTCCTCGAGTCGCTCGGCGACCACGAGGGGTTGTCCCGCGCCCTGCGTCGGCTCGTCGAGTACCACTGGGGCGCGTGCCGCTGGGAGACCGGCGAGGCGACGGCCCGCGAGATGATCGAGCAGGCGCGCCTGGCTGGCAATCGCACGCTCGAGCAGCGCGTCCGGCCGGTGCTCGCGACCTGCGCGCTCTACGGGCCGCGACCGGTCCCCGAGGCGATCGAGCTGTGCGAGGAGCTGCTGCGCGCGAGCGAGAACGACCGCAAGGGCGAGGCGATGACGCTGCTCGCGCTCGCGCACCTCGAGGCCATGCGCGGGGCGTTCGACCGCTCACGCGAGCTCTACCGGACCAGCCGGGCGTCGCTCGAGGAGCTCGGGTGGAACCTGCACGCGGCGGTGACCTCGATCTCCTCGGGGCCGATCGAGCTGCTGGCCGACGACCCGGTCGCGGCCGAGGCCGAGCTCCGCCGCGACCTGGAGACCCTCGAGGCGATGGGCGAGAAGTACTATCGCTCGACGACGGCCGGGTTCCTCGCGGAGGCCCTGTACCGGCAGGATCGGATCGACGAGGCGGACCGCTACGCGGCCGAGTGCGCCGAGCTCGCGGCCGACGACGACGTCTCCTCCCAGTTCCTGTGGCGCTGCGTGCGCGGCAAGGTCGCGACCCGCCGGGGCGACGTCGACGAGGGCGAGCGGCTCGTGCGCGAGGCCCTCGCGCTCATCCTCGAGGCGGAGGACCCGGACTCGCAGGCGACGGTGCTGCTGGACCTCGCCGAGGTGCTGCGCGCCGGCGGCCGGGACGAGGAGGCGTCGGCGGCCGCCGCCGAGGCGGCCGACCTGTTCGAACGCAAGGGCGACGTCGTCGCTGCGCGCCGCGCGACCGCGCTCGTGACGGCCTGACCCGTCGGCGCCGCGGGCTAAGGTCGCCAGCATGCGCTCGCTCGTGTTGCTCGACCCGCGTGGGCGGGCCTTGCGGTGCGAGGTCGCCGAGACCCGCCGCGAGCGCGTTCGGGGGCTGCGGGGACGGGAGGGCCTCGAGCCCGACGCCGCGCTCCTGCTCCTCGGCGCGACGTCCGTCCACACCCTCGGGATGCGGTTCCCGATCCTCGTCGCGCGCCTCGACGACCGGTTCCGGGTTCTCGAGGTACGGCGACTGGAGCCCCGTCGCGCCCTGTGGGCGAGCGCGGGGGCGCGTCACGTGCTGGAGTGCTCGGTCGAAGCGACGCTTCGGCCGGGCGATCGACTCCGCCCGGCGGGCGAATCGGCTAGACGAGCAGCGCCCGAACCAGCGCGAGGGCTACGGTCGACGCGGTCGCGAGCGCGACCGGGGCCAGCCACGGCATCCGTCGGGACCATGCGGGGAGCGCGACCGGCTCGCGGCGGGTCCGATCCGGTTCGAGGAACCCCAGGAACTCAAGGACCGACCGCACGATGAAGGCATCGGCGCGCGGCGTGCCCGGCTGAAGTCGGCGGCCGGCCGCGGCGCTCGGACCTGCGGCTATACTTCGTCGGCGCCCACGGGGGGCGAGCACGGTGCGCCCGGGCCCCCATCGTCTAGCGGCCGAGGATTTCGCCCTTTCAAGGCGGCGACACGGGTTCGAATCCCGTTGGGGGCACACACAACCGAATATCCGAGCACGCGCCCGTAGAGGAGTCTGGCCGTCCTCACCGCCCTGTCAAGGCGGAAATCGCGGGATCGAAGCCCGTCGGGCGCGCGACGCGGGACGCCCGGCGGCGAGCCGTCCGCTCGCCGCCGGGCGGACACCCGTCCGACAACGGGCCAGGTAGCTCAGTTGGCAGAGCACGCGGCTGAAAACCGCGGTGTCGGCAGTTCGATTCTGCCCCTGGCCACCCCGTGCCGCGGCCTCGCGGCCGCGGTCAGTTCGAGCTCTCGCGATTCCGCAGCTCGCTCGACCGGCCGAGCGCGACCTGATACAGCTCCGCGGATCTCGCGTACTCCTCGGCCGACAGCGCACGAAGGGCTTCCCCGACCTCGCGCGCGCTATGATCGTCGTCCATCTCGTCCCAGGTGAGCACGTCGCACAGGCCGCCGTAGTCGAGCTCGAGCAGCGACCCCGGGTCGAACAACGAGAGCCATTGGTGCAGCTCCAGGACGAGGTCGGCGATCGGCCCGAGCTCGGTGTGCCGCAGCACCGGGACGGCCCGCTCGGCCCGGCGCAGGGCCCGTCGCGTGGGAGTGAGGTAGGACAGGCGATGCCGCCCGTCGATCTCGAGCAGCCGGCGCTCCTCGTCGTCGAACAGGACGAACCACCGGACGGGGACGTGCCACGGGCTCTGCATCAACGCGGCCACGTGTCCGGGGTTACGCCGCCGCATCCGGCCGAGCTGGGTCCGGGCGCGGCGTAGGTCGCGACGGGCCACGAATGCCTCGGCCGGCTCGAACGGCGCCGCGTCGGCGAACGCGAGGAGCCCTGCGAGCGAACGCAGGCGCGTGCGGTCGGGGCACACGAAGTACGCGCCCTCGACGACCTTGACGAACGCGCCGTCCTCGCCGCTCGGCAGCAGGAAGCCGAGTCCCGCGGGCGTCGCGCGATCCACGAAGCGCGGTCGGATCGGCCGCGGGGCGCCGGCGACGATGTACCGCTCCCACTCCGCCTGCTCCGCGGGGGGAAACGCCTCCAGCGGCTGGTAGACGCGGAGCTCGGCGACGGGGACCACGGCGCGCAGTGTATATGCTCCGTGCGCCCGCCCGTCCCCCGAGGTCATCGCGCACGTGAGCCCTTCCGAAACTCGAGCCGACGCCGTCCCCACAGTGCAGGTGATCGCGCCGGACGGCTCGGTGACCGGCGATCCCGACGTCGGTCTGTCCCCCGATGGGCTCCGCGAGCTGCTGCGGCTGATGATCCGGGCCCGGTTCCTTGATCGCGAGTGCATGGCCCTGCAGCGACAGGGCGAGCTGACCGTCTACCCGCCCTTCGAGGGCCAGGAGGCGGCGCAGGTCGCGAGCGCGCTCGCCCTGGGACCGGACGACTTCGTGTTCCCCTCGTTTCGCGAGCTCGCCGCCGCGATCGCGCGGGGCGTGGACGCCGTCGAGTACCTCGAGTATCACCGCGGGACGTGGCACGGCGGCCCGTACGACCCGATCGCGAACCGCTTCGCGCCGATCTGCGTCCCGGTCGCCACGCAGATCGTCCACGCCGTGGGCTGGGCGCTCGGCGCCAAGCTCGACGGGCGAGATGCGTGCGCCCTCGCCTACTTCGGCGACGGGTCGGCCTCCGAGGGCGACTTCCACGAGGCGGCGAACCTCGCGGGCGTCTTCCGCGCCCCGGCGATCCTGTTCTGCCAGAACAACGGGTGGGCGATCTCGGTCCCGCTGCACGAGCAGACGGCGGCGCCGATCGCCGCTCGCGCCGCCGGCTACGGGTTCCCCGGCGTCCGCGTCGACGGCAACGACGCGCTCGCCGTTTACGCGGTGACCCGGGCAGCCGTCGAGCGCGCCCGGGCGGGCGAGGGTCCGACGCTCATCGAGGCGGTCACCTACCGCATCGGGCCGCACTCGACCGCGGACGATCCCACGCGGTACCGCGACGAGGCCGAGGTGGCCGCCTGGCGCGAGCGCGATCCGATCGAGCGGCTGCGCCGTCACCTGACGACGACGGGCGTGATCGACGACGCGTTCGTGAAGGCGTGCGAGACGGAGGCCGAGTCCTGGGTCGCCGAGGTTCGTGCCGGCATCACGGCGGTGGACCCGCCGCCCGAGGCCGAGGCGTTCGACCACGTGTTCGCGGCGCCGCCCGCCACCCTCGTCCGCGAGCGCGAGGAGCGGCTCGGGCGTGGCTGAGGTCACGATGGTCGCGGCCCTGAACGCCGCGCTCGCCGACGCGCTCGAGCGCGATCCCCGCACGCTCGTGTTCGGCGAGGACGTCGGCCCGCTCGGGGGCGTGTTCCGAGTCACCGACGGGCTCCAGGCCCGGTTCGGACGCGAGCGCGTGTTCGACACGCCGATCGCCGAAGCGGGGATCGCCGGCATGTGCGTGGGGCTCGCGATGGCGGGGTGGCGTCCGATCGCCGAGATGCAGTTCGACGGCTTCTCGTACCCGGCGCTCGACCAGGTGATCTCGCACGTCGCCAAGTACCGGATGCGGACGCGCGGGCGCGTCGCGATGCCGATCGTGATCCGAATCCCCTCCTTCGGCGGCATCAAGGGAAAGGAACATCACGGCGAGAGCCCCGAGACGTACTACGCGCACACGGCCGGCCTGAAGGTCGTCGTGCCCTCGACGCCGCTCGACGCCTACGCGCTCTTGTCCGCGGCGATCGCCGATCCCGATCCCGTGATCTTCCTGGAGCCGAAGAGCCGCTACTGGCCGAAGGAGGAGGGCGAGCTCGCGCCCGCCGACGGGCTCGGCGGCGCCCGGCGCCTTCGCGACGGGGACGAGTGCGT
The DNA here is from genome assembly GCA_963716935.1 of uncultured Actinomycetes bacterium. GTDB lineage: Bacteria > Actinomycetota > UBA4738 > UBA4738 > HRBIN12 > CALGFI01. The sequence goes on from CAVQUN010000005.1 coordinate 237,910, forward strand.
GCTGATCTCCTACGGCGCGATGGTCCATCGCTGCCTGGAGGCGGCGGTGGCGCTGGCGGCGGAGGGCATCGGGTGCACGGTCCTCGACCTGCGCACGCTCGTGCCGCTCGACACCGCGGCAATCGCCGAGGCCGTGCGGGCGACCGGGCGGGCCGTGGTGGTCCACGAGGCCCCGCTCACGCTCGGCATGGGCGCCGAGGTCGCCGCGCGGATCATGGAGGAGGCCTTCGACCACCTCGAGGCGCCCGTCCTCCGCGTCACCGGTCCGGACGCGCCCTACCCCCCGGCCGCGCTCGAGCAGACCTACCTACCGAGCGTCGAGCGGATCGCCGACGCCGTCCGGCGGACGGTCGCGTACTGATGGCCGAGCGCGTCTTCGTCCTGCCGGACCTCGGCGAGGGACTCGAGGAGGCCACGGTGGCCGCGTGGCTGGTCGCCAAGGGCGACGCCGTCGAGCTGAACCAGCCGATCGCCGAGATCGAGACCGCCAAGACGGCCGTCGAGATCCCCTCGCCGTACACGGGCGTCGTCGTGGCGCTCCACGCCGAGGCGGGTTCGACGATCGCCGTCGGCGCTCTCCTGATCACCTTCGAGGTGGACGCCGCTTCCCCGGAGACGACGTCGCCGGTCCCCGCCACGCCGGCGGTCCGCCGGCTCGCCAGGGACCTCGGCGTCGACCTCGCGCGCGTGCACGGCACCGGGCCCGGCGGCCGGATCACGCGCGAGGACGTCGAGCGCGTCGCCGCGGAACCGACGCGCGAGCTTCCCCTCTCCGACGGAGGGACCTGGACCGTCACGGTCACCTCCGACGTCGAGGAGATCCCCGTCTCCCCGGTGCGACGCGCGATCGCCGACAACCTGAGCGCGGCCGCCGCGATCCCCCAGGTGACGACGTTTCGGCAGGTGGAGTGCACGGCGCTCGACGCGCTCCGTCGCGAGCTCGGCGTCTCCCCGCTGCCCGTCTTCGTGCGGGCGCTCGCCGAGGCCTGCCGCGAGCACCCGATGTTGAACGCGAGCTGGGACGGCGACCGGATCCTTCGCCATCGCGACGTCCACGTCGGGCTCGCGACCGACACCGAGGCCGGCCTGCTCGTGCCGGTCCTTCGCGACGCCGGCAACCTCGGCATCGGCGAGATCGCCGCCGAGATCGAGCGCCTCGCAAACGCCGCGCGAGCCGGATCCCTGCGGCCGGCCGAGACGACGGGGGCGACGATCGCCGTCACGAACACCGGGAGCTACGGGTCGCAGTCCGGCACGCCGCTGCTGCACCCGGGCCACGCCGTCACGATTGCGCTCGGGGTCCTCGAGCCCCGGGCGCTCGTCGTCGGCGGAAGCGTCCAGCCCCGCCTCGCCTGCACGCTGTCCCTGACCTTCGATCATCGCGTGCTCGACGGCGCGACGGTCGGTCGCGGGCTCGGCATGCTCGTCGACCTGCTCGAGTCGGCGGAGCGGCTCGGGGCGCTGCCGCGGTAACCTGCCGCGCGTGAAGGGCCAGAACCTCGTGACACCGCAGGACGCCGGCCGCCGCGTGTCGTTCCAGTTCGAGCTCCCGAACGGCTTCGTGGAGGAGGTCGTCGGCGTGTTCGAGTACTACGACGACGGCGCGGAGACCTACGTCGTCCGCCGCAAGGACGGCGCGCTCGCGCGCGTCCCCGCTCGCGGGGTCCGGTTCGGCAAGGTCGTCGGGGCCTGACGCGATGGCCGACGAGCTCCCGACCGCGATGATCCGGCGGCGCCTCGGGTCCGAGGACGCGCACTACGGCGGCGACCTCGTCGCCGGGGCGAAGCAGCTCGAGATCGTCGGCGACCTCATCACCGAGCTCGCCATGCGCTACGACGGCGACGAGGGGCTGTTCCGCGCCTACGAGTCCGTGGAGTTCCTCGCGCCGCTGTACGCGGGGGACTGGATCGAGGCCATGGGCCGGATCGTCCGGGTGGGGACCACGTCGCGCACGTGCGCGTTCGAGGTCTGGAAGGTCGGCGGCGCGCGAACGGACGTCTCGGACTCGGCGGCCGAGTTCCTCGACGAGCCGGTGCTCACGTGCCGGGCGGTCGGGACCACGGTCGTGCCCAAGGAGCACCAGCGTTTCCCGCACTGAGCTCGAGCCGCTGCGGGAGCTCGCCGTCCGCCTCGCCGAGCGCGCGGCGGTGATCCATCGCGAGGGCCGCGAACGCGGCTTCGCCGTGAGCGAGAAGACCTCGGTGGCCGACCTCGTCACCAACGTCGACCGCGCCGCCGAGCGGGCGATCGTCGACGGCATCCTCGCCGAGCGTCCCGACGACGCGATCCTCGGCGAGGAGGGCACCGATCGCGCCGGCACGACGGGCATTCGCTGGGTGATCGACCCGCTCGACGGCACCGCGAACTACGTCCGGGGGTATCCGGGCTCGTGCGTGTCGATCGGGGTCGAGGTCGAGGACCAGGCGATGGTCGGGGTGGTCGTCGACTCCCTCGGCATCCGGACCGAGGGCGTGAAGGGCGTCGGCGCGGTCCGCGGCGGCCGGCCGGCGCGCCCCTCGGTGCGGCGGGATCTGGCCGCGTCGGTCATCGCGACGGGATTCGGCTACGACCCCGAGGCGCGAGCGCGCCAGGCCCGGGTCGCCGCGGTCGTGCTTCCCCGGATCGCCGACATCCGGCACGCGGGGTCGGCGGCGTGGGATCTCGTCGCGGCGGCCTCCGGCCAGGTGGACGCGTACTACGAGGTCGGGCTCGCGCCGTGGGACCTGTGCGGGGGGCGGGCGATCGTCGAGGCCGCCGGGGGGATCGTGCGCGTGATCCCGCAGGACGACGGGAAGGAGCTGGTGGTGGCGAGCCCGGCGCAGCTGCTCGGCCCGCTCCTGGGTCTGCTGGCGGAGGCGGGGCTCCGGGTCGAGGTCTAGCTGGCCTTCTCGAGCCCGTGCAGCACGTCGATGAGGTCGTCGACGCTGAACGGCTTGGCGACGAACGCGTCGGCGCCGAGCTCGGCGGCCTTCGCGCGATCGCGCAGGCTCGAGCGGGCGGACACGACGACCACGCGCGGCCGATCCTCCTCGGGCAGCTCCTGCAGGTGCTCGAGCACGCTCCACCCGTCCATGGTGGGCATCATGATGTCGAGCAGCATGAGGGCGGGGTGGTGCTCGTGGACCTCGGCGAGCGCGGCCACGCCGTCGCGCGCCGCGTACGTCTGATAGCCCTCGGCCTCCAGGCTGAACTGGAGCATCCACACCACCTGCGGCTCGTCGTCCACGACGAGCACGCGGGTCGCGACCTCGGTCGTAATCATCTCCGGAAGGTATCGGCTCCTACCCGATATGAGGAATCGGGCCAAGGGCCCGTTTCCGCGGGGCGGAGGGCCTCCCCCGAGCGCGGTACCGCGCGGCGGCGCCGGGGCCCGTCTTGAGTAGTCAGGCGCTCACGGCCGAACCGATCGCGAAGGCCCCGGTCCCCGCATGGCGGGCCCGCTCGACCACCTCGTCGACGGCCTCCGGGGCCACCACCAGCACCATGCCGATCCCGAGGTTCAGCGTCGACCGGAGCTCGTCCACCCGGACCCCGGCCGCTTCGGCCACGATCTCGAAGATCGACGGGATCGGCCAGGTGCCCGGTTCGAATCGCGGGTGGAGCTCGCCCGGCAGCGCACGCGGGACGTTCTCGTCGAGCCCGCCCCCGGTGACGTGCGCGGCCGAGTGCAGGAGGCCCTCGCGGGCGAGCTCCAGCACGAGGGGCGCGTAGATCGCGGTCGGCTCGAGTAGCTCGTCGACGAGCGGCCGGCCGAGACGCGGAAACTCGTCCTCGAGCGCGTACCCGGCGTCCTCCAGGAGCACCTTTCGGACGAGCGAGTACCCGTTGGCATGCAGTCCGCTCGACGCGAGCCCGACGAGGACGTCGCCCTCGGCCACCCGCGCCGGCCCGAGCAGCCGATCCCGCTCGACGATGCCCACGCAGAACCCCGCCAGGTCGAACCGCCCGGCCTCCATGACGCCCGGGTGCTCCGCGGTCTCGCCGCCGAGCAGCGCGCACCCCGCGCGCCGGCATCCCTCGGCCACGCCGCCCACGATCGCCGCCACCTCGGAGGGCAGGACCCGTCCGACGGCGAGGTAGTCGAGGAAGAACAGCGGCTCGGCGCCCGTGCAGACGACGTCGTCCGCGCACATCGCGACGAGGTCGATCCCGACGGTGTCCAGGCGGCCGGCCAGCCTCGCCACCTCGACCTTGGTGCCGACCCCGTCCGTCGCGGCCGCGAGGAAGCGATCCGGCCCGAGCGCAAACAGGCCGGCGAACCCGCCGACGCCCTCGGCCACCTCGGCCCGCGACGCGCCGGCCGCGATCTCGCGGATGCGGCCGATGGCCTCGGCCGCCGCGTCGAGGTCGACGCCGGCCCGCCGGTAGGCGTCGCTCATCGCGGAGGCGACGCTCGCTCGCTCCCGCTCGAGCCCCGGCTCACGACTTGGCGGGGTGCTCGAGCAGGAACTTCCCCGCGTGCTCGGGGATCGGGATCGGGTACTCGCCGTCGAAGCAGGCCCGGCAGAAGCCGCCCGCGTCCTGGCCCGTGGCCGCGACCATGCCCGCGAGCGACAGATACCCGAGCGAGTCCGCCCCCACGTACTGGCGGATCTCCTCGACCGTGAGATCGGACGCGATCAGCTCCGCGCGCGTGGACATGTCAATGCCGTAGAAGCAGGGCCACTGGATCGGCGGGCAGGTGATCCGGGTATGCACCTCGGCCGCGCCGGCCTCGCGGAGGGTCTGGACGAGCTGTCGCGTGGTGGTGCCCCGGACGATCGAGTCGTCGATCACCACGAGCCGCTTGCCGCGGATGGTCTCGGGGATCGGGTTGAGCTTCAGCTTCACGCCGCGCTCGCGCAGCGCCTGTGACGGCTGGATGAACGTTCGTCCGACGTACCGGTTCTTGATCAGCCCCTCGCCGTAGGGGATCCGGGAGACCTCGGCGTAGCCCGCCGCGGCCGCGTGGCCCGTGTCGGGGACCGGGATCACGAGGTCTCCGTCGGCCGGGGCCTCGGCCGCGAGGCGCCGGCCGAGCTCGCGCCGCACCTCGTAGACGGTCCGCCCTCGGATGCGCGAGTCGGCGCGCGCGAGATAGACGTACTCGAAGATGCACAGCGCGTCGCGCGGGCTCTCGGCGAAGCGCACCGAGTGCAGCCCTCGGTCGTCGATCCTGACCAGCTCGCCGGGCTCCACGTCGCGGACGAAGACCGCGCCGACGATGTCGAGCGCGCAGGTCTCCGAGGCAACGACGAACCCGCTCGGCAGCCGGCCGATCGACAGCGGGCGCAGCCCGTGCGGGTCGCGCGCGGCCATCAGGCTGCGCTCGTCCATCAGGACGAAAGAGAACGCGCCCTCGAGCGCGGGCAGGACCTCCATCGCCGCGCCCTCGAGGTCCTCGGATCCGGCCGACGCGAGCAATGCTGCGACGAGGTCGGAGTCGGTGCTCGCGGCGCCGGCCCGGCCGGCGCGCTCGGCGAGCTCGAGCGTGTTCACGAGATTGCCGTTGTGCCCGAGCGCGAGCGAGCGATGCCCGTCGGTCTTGAACGCCGGCTGCGCGTTCTCCCAGGTGGTCGAGCCCGTCGTCGAGTACCGCGTGTGCCCGATCCCGAGGTCGCCCTGCAGCGTCGCGAGCGTCGGTTCGTTGAAGACCTGCGCGACGAGCCCGAGCTCCTTGAAGACCAGGAGATGCTCGCCGTCGGAGACCGCCATCCCGGCGGACTCCTGGCCGCGGTGCTGCTGGGCGAAGAGCCCGAAGTAGATGAGCCTGGCGACCTCCTCACCCGGGGCCCACACCCCGAACAGGCCGCACTCCTCTTTCGGACTCTCCGCACCCACTGAGGCGCCGATGCTAGCATCCGCCCCGCGGACCCCCGGGGACGCGACGCGGTCTTGACGATCTTTCCCGAGCCGATCAGCCGCGAACGGCGACCGAGACGCGCTGGACCGCGTTGTTGACGTATCCGCCGACGTTCCAGCTCGGCTCGAGGGGCTGGGTTTCGCCGGTCGCGTCGGTGGCGCGACAGCAGAGCACGCGCTCCCCGGGCGAGGCGAGCCACTCGAACCGCCACCCGCGCCACGCGAAGGGATCTCGCGGCAGCGCGTCCAGGTGCGCGTCCCACCACGTCCGGCCGTCGTCGTCGCTGAACTCGACGCGCTCGATCGGGCCGACGCCGGACCAGGCCCGGCCTCGGACGACGTGCGTTCCGCTCTCGGCGATCCGCCCGCGCGTGAGGAAGTCGGGGATACCCGGCGGCACCATCAGGCTGCGCGGCCGGATCCGGCGGACGGGATCTCCCGGCTCGTCGGGATCGGCGCGCAGCCGGTACCCGCGCGACTGCTGGTACCCCTCGAACGGCTCCGCGAGCACCGTCACCCTCGAGAGCCACTTCACGTGCGTCATGCCGTACCAGCCGGGAACGACGAGCCGCAGCGGGAACCCGTGCTGGGGCAGCAGCGGCGCGCCGTTCATCTCGAACGCGAGCAGCACATCCTCGCGCATCGCCTCGGCGAGGGGGAGGCTCCGCTCGTAGTCCTGCTCGACCTCGCCCTCGACGCCGCGGTCGAGCCCGGAGAAGAGCACCTCGACGGCGCCGTCGCCGACGCCCGCCTCCTCGAGCACGACGCGCAGCGGGACGCCCGTCCACTCCGCGTTGCCGATCGCCTCGAGCAGCCACGGCTGGCTGATGGGTCTCGGCTCGAGCAGCGCGCGTCCGTTCCCCGCGCACTCGAGGGTCACCGCCCGGGTCAGGCTCGAGCGAGATCGCAGCTCGTGCAGCGAGAGCGCCGCCGGTCTCGACACGGCGCCGCCGACGTACAAGCGCCAGGCGTCCTCGTCCACATCGGGGATGTCGTAGTGGATGAGGAGGTAGTGCAGGCCGGCCGGGGTGACGTCGTACCGCAGCGCCTCGAGCGGCATCCCGTGGTTACGCGCGGCGAGCTGGAGTTCCTCGCGGCTGATTTCCTGCGCCTCGCTCATCGCTCGTGCACGCCCGATCCGGCCATCAGCTTCGGGATGGCATCCTCGTAGGCCGCGGCCGCTTCGTCCACCGTGACGTCGGCGACGCGATCGAAGACCATCCGCGGCCCGCCGGTCTCGCCGAGACGGGCGCACGGCACGCGCAGCGCTCCCGCGAGATCCTCGAGCTCGGCGGCTCGGTCCGGGTCGACGCTCACCACGGCGCGCGACGCCGACTCGCTGAACATGGCCACGTGCGCCGGCAGGTCGCCGGGCATCGACACCGCGAACCCGGTGCCGCCCGAGATCGCCGACTCGGCCAGGGCGACGGCCAGGCCACCGTCGCCGCAGTCGTGCGCCGAGCGCACGAGATCGGCCCGCGAGCCCTCGACCAGCAGCCGGTGCAAGGCGCGCTCCCGGTCCAGGTCGAGCGCCGGCGGCCGCCCCGCCACGACGCCGAGCTCGACCTCGCCGAGCTCTGACCCGCCCAGCTCGGGGAAGGTCTCGCCGAGCAGGTACAGGAGCGCGCCCTCGGCGATCGCGTGCCGGACCGCGAGCCGGTAGTCCGGCAGCAGCCCGAGCATGCCGATCACCGGGGTCGGCCAGATCGCCGAGTCCCCGGACTCGTTGTAGAAGCTCACGTTGCCGCCGGTGACGGGCGTCTCGAGCGCCCGGCAGGCGTCGGCGATCCCGCGCACGGACTCGGCGAACTGCCACATGACCTCCGGCCGCTCGGGGTTGCCGAAGTTCAGGCAGTTGGTGATCGCGAGCGGCGTGGCGCCCGTGCACGCAACGTTCCGCGCCGCCTCCGCGACGGCGTGCGCGGCCCCGAGGTACGGGTCGAGCGCGCCGAACCGACCCTTGCCGTCGGTCGAGAGCGCGAGCGCCTTCAGCGTTCCCTCGATCCGCACGAGCGCGGCGTCGCCGCCGGGGGCGAGCACGGTGCCGCCCTGCACGAGCGAGTCGTACTGCTCCCAGATCCACCGCTTGCTCGCGACGTTCGGGGACGCGAGCACGGCCAGGAGCGCGTCGGACGGCGTCGACGTGAACGTCGCGAACGTCGGGTCGTCGGCAACGGCGGCCTCGTACCGCCCAATCGGCGCGGCGATGGGCCGCGTGTAGGCGGGGGCGTCCTCCGTCAGCGAGCGCGCCGGGACCTCGGCGACCGTGCGCTCGCCCGCCAGCACCCGCAGGAGGCCGCCGGGCGTCGTCGTCCCGACCGCGACGCAGTCCAGGCCCCACCGCGCGCAGACCGCCCGCACCTCGTCGACGTTGCCGCGCGCCGCGATCGCGAGCATCCGCTCCTGCGACTCGCTCGTCAGGATCTCGAACGGCTCGAGGTTCGGTTCGCGGAGCGGGACGTCGTCGAGCCGCAGCGTCGCGCCGAGCCCGGCACGCACCGCCGACTCGCTCACCGCGCAGGTGAGGCCGGCGCCGCCGAGGTCCTGCAGCCCCTCGAGCAGGTGGCGCTCGACGAGCTCGAGCGAGGCCTCGATGAGGAGCTTGCCGGCGAACGGGTCGCCGATCTGGACGCTCGGCCGGCTCTCGCCCGCGTCCTCCTCGAGCGTTCGCGATGCGAGCACCGAGACGCCGCCGATCCCGTCGCGTCCGGTGGCCGCGCCGAACAGGAGCAGCACCGACCCCTCCTCCACCGACCGCGACGCGGTCACCAGGCGGTCGGCCGGTGCGACCCCGACGCACATCACGTTCACCGACGGGTTCGCGGAGTGCGGCTCGGCGAACGCCACCTCGCCGCCGACGGTCGGGACCCCGATGCAGTTGCCGTAGCCCCCGATGCCGGCGACGACGCCCTCGAGCAGCCAGCGGTTGCGCTCCTGCGAGAGCGGTCCGAAGCGCAGCGGGTCCAGCAGCGCGATGGGTCGGGCACCCATCGCGATCACGTCGCGCACGATGCCGCCGACGCCGGTCGCCGCGCCCTGGTACGGCTCGACGGCGCTCGGATGCGAGTGCGACTCCATCTTGAAGACCACCGCGAGGCCGTCGCCGACGTCTACCGCGCCGGCGTCCTGCCCCGGCCCCACGAGGACCGCGGGGCCCTCGGTGGGCAGCCGGCGCAGGAGGACCTTCGAGCTCTTGTACGAGCAGTGCTCGGACCACATCGCGGCATACATGGCGAGCTCGGTGGGGTTCGGGTCACGCTCGAGCGTCGTCACGATGGACGAGAGCTCGTCGTCGGTGAGGCCGAGCCGTCGGTGCAGCGGCTCCGCCTCGCTCACGCGGCGGGCACGCGCGCGAGCGCGGTCTCGAGCAGCGCGGCGAACATCGACTGGCCCCCGGTGGCCCCCACGTCGGGGTCGACGGCGTGCTCGGGGTGCGGCATGAGGCCGACGACGTTGCCCTCCTCGTTGCGCACCCCGGCGATCGCCGCCGCACTGCCGTTCGGGTTGTGCTCGTCGTCGATCGTCCCGTCGGGTGCGCAGTAGCGGAACACCACCAGCCCGTCGCCCTCGATGCGGCGCAGGTCGTCGTCGCGGGCCACGAACTGCCCCTCGCCGTGCTTGACCGGGACGCGAAGCACCTCGCCCGGCGCGAGCCCGCCGGTGAGCGGCGAGAGCGAGGTCTCGACGCGGACCTGGACCCATCGGCAGACGAACCGGAGCTGACGATTGCGGATCAGGGCGCCGGGCAGCAGCCCCGCCTCGCAGAGGATCTGGAACCCGTTGCAGATCCCGACCACGGGTCCGCCGCGCTCCGCGAACGCGCGCACCTCGTCCATGACCGGCGCGAAGCGGGCGATCGCGCCGGTGCGCAGATAGTCGCCGTAGGAGAAGCCGCCCGGCAACACCACGGCGTCGACGCCCCGGAGGTCGGGCTCCGCATGCCAAAGCGAGACCCCCTCGCCGCCCATGAACCGCACCGCGTGCACCGCGTCCCGGTCGTCGAGCGATCCGGGGAACGTGACGACGCCGATCTTCGGGACCCGGCGGCTCACCCCCCGACCTCCGCGGCCGTCACGACGTGGAAGTCCTCGATCACCGGGTTCGACAGCAGCCGGCGCGCCATCTCCTCGACCTGCGCCCTCGCCGCGTCCTCGCTCGCGGCCTCCACCGACAGCTCGACGTGCTTGCCGACGCGGACGTCCGAGACGTTCGTCCACCCGAGCGCGGGCAGCGCGCCCTCGACCGCCTTGCCCTGCGGGTCGAGCAGGCCCGGCTTCAGCCGGACGAGGACCTCGAAGGCGTATCTCATCGGACGCGCATCACGTCCACCGCCGCCGGTAGGCCTCCCAGGCCTCGCCGGTGATCCGCTCGTACGCCTCGCGGTACTTCGCCGCCGTCCGCGAGGTCACCTCGCTCGGCAGCTCCGGTGCGGGCGGCTCGTGGTCCCACCCGCTCTCGTCGAGCCAGTCCCGGACGAACTGCTTGTCGAACGAGGGTTGTGCTCGGCCCCGCTCGTACCCGTCAGCGGGCCAGAACCGGGACGAGTCCGGCGTCAGCACCTCGTCGATCAGGATGAGCTCGCCGCCCGCGAACCCGAACTCGAACTTGGTGTCGGCGACGAGGATCCCCCGCTCGGCGGCCACCTGAGCTCCGCGCTCGTACAGCGCGATCGTGACCTCGCGCAGGCGCTCGGCGAGCCCGCGGCCGACGAGGTCCACGGTCTCGTCGAACGTGAGCGGCAGGTCGTGCCCCTCGGCGGCCTTCGTCGTCGGCGTGAAGATCGGCTCGGGGAGCCTCGATGCCTCGTCGAGCCCGGCCGGCAGGCCGACGCCGCAGACGTGCCCCTCGGCGCGATACTGCTTCAGCCCCGAGCCCGTGAGATAGCCGCGCGCGACGCACTCCACGGGAACGACCTGCGCCTTCGTCACGAGCATCGCGCGCCCGGCGAGCTCGGCGTCGGACCGGAAGGGCTCGGGGAACGACGCGCGGTCGGCGTCGATCAGATGGTTGCCGATCAGGTCCTTCGTGTGCTCGAGCCAGAACAGCGTGAGCCCGCACAGCACCCTGCCCTTGTCCGGGACCGGGTTCGGCAGGACGACGTCGAACGCGCTGATCCGGTCGGTGGCGACGAGCAGCAGCCGGTCCTCGCCGGCCTCGTAGATGTCCCGGACCTTCCCCTTGCCCGCGAGCCTCGGCGAGGACGTCACGTGTCGTGCACCTCGACCTTCTCGAGACGGTCGAACACGACGTCGAGGTTGCGCAGCGCGCGCGCCGAGTCGAACAGCTCGTCGAGCCGATCGCCCACGCGCTCGCGGACCGCCGGGTCTCCGCCGATCTCCTCGCGGAACGACGCGCCCTCGTCCCAGGCACGGGCGGCCGCCGCCTGGACGATCGCGTAGGCGTCGTCGCGCGTCATGGCGGCGTCGACGAGCGCGAGCAGCACGTCCTGCGAGAAGGCGAGCCCTCCGCCGACGTCGAGGTTGTCCGCCATGCGCTCGGGGAACACGCGGAGCCCCTCGAGCACCTCCGTCAGCTCCGCGAGCATGAAGTCCAGCGCGAGCGTCGAGTCGGGAAGGATCACGCGCTCGGCCGAGGAGTGCGAGATGTCGCGCTCGTGCCAGAGCACGGTGTTCTCGAGCGCCGCCTGGAGGTTGCCCCGGATCACGCGCGCGAGCCCCGTGATGCGCTCGCAGCGCACCGGGTTGCGCTTGTGGGGCATCGCGCTCGAGCCCTTCTGCCCCTCGGCGAAGGGCTCCTGCACCTCGCGGACCTCGGTGCGCGCGAGATGGCGGATCTCGGTGGCGATGGCATCGAGCGTCGAGGCCGTGATCGCGACCGCGCTCATGAGCTCCGCGTGGCGGTCCCTGGCCACGATCTGGTTCGACGCCTCGGCCGCGCGAAGGCCCAGGCGCGCGCAGACCTCCTCCTCGACCCGGGGGTCGACCTGCGCGTACGTGCCGACGGCGCCGCTGATCGCGCCGACGCTCACGACCTCGCGGGCGCGCCGCAGCCGCTCGCGATCGCGGTCGAGCTCGAACGTCCACAGCGCGACCTTGTGCCCGAAGCTCGTCGGCTCCGCCACGACGCCGTGCGTCCGTCCGGCCATCAGCGTGCCCCGATGGCGAAGCGCGAGCGCCTTCGTGACCCCGAGGAGCCGCTCGATCCGGCCGAGCAGCAGGTCGGTCGCCTCGCGAAGCTGGAGCGCGAGGGCCGTGTCCAACACGTCGGACGACGTCAGCCCGAAGTGCACCCAGCGGCCGGCCGGGCCGACCGACTCTCCGACCTCCTGCACGAAAGCGGCCACGTCGTGGCGGGTGACGCGTTCGCGCTCGAGCACGCGGTCGACGTCGAACGCGGCCCGGTCGCGAATCTGCCGCGCGTCGGCATCGGGCACGACGCCGAGCCGCGCGAGGGCCTCGACCGCGAGGATCTCGATCTCGAGCCAGTGGCCGAGCCGCGCCTGGTCGGACCAGACCGCCGTCATCTCGGGCAGGGCGTAACGCGGGATCATCGCGCGGCGTTCACAGCCGGAGTCCCTCCGACAGGTCCTCCTTGAACTGCCACAGGCGCTTTTGGACCTCGGGGTCGGCGACGCCCACGATCTCGGCGGCGAGCACGGCCGCGTTCATCGCCGCGTCGACCCCGACGGTGGCCACCGGCACGCCCGCGGGCATCTGTGCCGTGACGTACAGGGCCTGGGTCCCGCTCATCTGCTCGCTCGCGACCGGTACGCCGATGACCGGCAGGACGGTTCGGGCCGCGGCCGCCGACGCGGCGTGGCCGGAGATCCCCGTCGAGCAGATCAGGACGCGCAGCCCGCGCTCGTACGCGGTTCGGGCGTACTCGTCCATCAGGTCAGGACTGCGAGCCGGGGACAGCACCTGGACCTCGTGCGGGATCTCGAGCTTCTCCAGGATCGCGGTCGCCTGCTGCATGACCGACAGCTCGGCGGGCGAGCCCACCACGACGCCGACCCGGGGGATGTCCTGGCTCACGTCCGCTCCTCCTCCGCCGCTCGCGCTGCGATGTCGTCGCGATGGTGCATCCCCTCGAAGGAGATGCGGGAGCAGGCCTCGTACGCTCGGGTCCGCGCCTCCGCGAGGGTCTCGCCGAGGGCGCCGACGGACAGGACCCGCCCTCCCGACGTGACCACTCTACCCTGCAGCTCCGTGGTCCCGGAATGGAACACGAGCGCGCCCTCGACCGAGGCGGCCTCGCGCAGCCCCGAGATCTCGAAGCCCGTGCGGTACTCGCCGGGATACCCGCCCGAGGCGAGCACCACGGTCACGCAGCTGCGAGGGGACAGGTTCGCCCGGTACAGCGACAGGTTCCCTTCGGCGCACGCGAGACAGAGCTCCGCGAGGTCGGAGCCGAGCCGCGGGAGGAGCACCTGCGTCTCCGGATCGCCGAAGCGGGCGTTGAACTCGAGGACCTTCGGGCCGTCGTCGGTCAGCATCAGCCCTGCGTACAGCACGCCGCGGTACGGCACGCCCTCGGATTGCATGGCCTGGACCGTGCGGACGAGCACGTCGTCGACGATCCGCGCGGCGGTCGCGTCGTCGACGAAGGGGACCGGCGAGTAGGCGCCCATGCCGCCGGTGTTCGGCCCCGCGTCGCCGTCGCCCACGCGCTTGAAGTCCTGGGCGAAGCCGAGCGACAGCACGTCACGCCCGTCGGTGAGCCCGAACGCCGAGACCTCCCTGCCGGTCAGGAACTCCTCGACGAGCACGGTCGCGCCGGCGTCCCCGAACGCGTGTTCCTCGAGCGCGGCCGCGAGCGCCCGCTCCGCCCCCGCGCGGTCCTCGGCGATGACCACGCCCTTGCCGGCCGCGAGCCCGTCGGCCTTGACGACGTAGGGAGAGTCGAACTCGCCGAGCGCCGCGATCCCCTCCGCCATCGTGGCCACCGAGCGCGACCGCGGCGCCGAGATCCCGTGCCGATCGCAGAGCGCCCGCGCCCACGCCTTCGAGCCTTCGATGCGCGCGGCGTCGCTCGTCGGCCCGAAGACCAGGCGGCCTCGCGCCGAGAGCTCGTCCGCGAGCCCCGAGACGAGCGGGACCTCGGGGCCGATCACCGTGAGGTCGACCACCTCCCGCTCGACGAGGTCGAGGATCCCCTTCAGGTCGTCGACGGGAACCGGGAAGCACGCGGCGTCGCGCGCGATCCCGGCGTTGCCCGGCGTCGCGAGGAGCCGGTCGATGGTCGGGTTCTGCGCGAGGCGCCAGACGAGCGCGTGCTCGCGGCCGCCGCCCCCGACGACGAGGACCTTCACGACGAGCCCGGCCCGATCCCGTCGCCGTCCGCCGACTCGGCGGTCAGGCTCTGCTCTCGGCCGGGACCGACGGAGACGACGCCGATCGGCACCCCGACGAGATCGACGATCCGTTCGAGGTACTTGCGGGCCGCGGCGGGCAGGTCGCCGAACGCGCGCGCCTGCGTCAGATCCTCGTCCCAACCCTCGAGCTCCTCGTACACGGGCTCCGCCCGGTGGAACAGGGATTGGTGTGGCGGGAAGTCCTCGAACGTCTCGCCGTCGGCCCGGTAGGCCGTGCAGACCTTGAGGCTCCGGAAGCCGGACAGGACGTCGAGCTTGGTCACGAACAGCTCGGTCAGGCCGTTCACCCGCGCGGCGTAGCGAAGGATGACGGCGTCGAACCACCCGCAGCGGCGCTTGCGGCCGGTGACGGTGCCGAATTCGTTGCCGCGCTCGCCGAGCCGGTCGCCCTCCGGACCGAGGTCCTCCGTCGGGAACGGCCCGGCGCCCACGCGGGTCACGTACGCCTTCGTGATGCCGATGACGCGGTCCACCTCACGCGGACCGATCCCGGCCGACGCCAGCGCGTAGCCCGTCACCGGGTTCGATGACGTGACGAACGGATAGGTCCCCTTGTCGAGGTCGAGCATCGTTCCCTGCGCGCCCTCGAGCAGGACGTTCTTGCCCTCGCGCAGGGCGTCGTGGATCAGCTTCGACGTGTCGGTGACGAGCGGCCGCAGGCGCTCCGCGTACCGGAGGTAGTCGTCGACGATCGTGTCGGCGGTGAGCGGGAGCCGCCCGTACACCCTCGTCAGGACGAGGTTCTTCTCCTTCAGCACGATCTCGAGCTTCTCGCGGAAGATCTTCTCGTCGAACAGGTCCTGGATCCGAATCCCGATCCGCGCGGCCTTGTCGCCGTACGCCGGGCCGATCCCGCGTTTCGTCGTCCCGAGCGCGTTCTTGCCGAGGAAGCGCTCCGTCACCTTCTCGATCTCCAGGTGGTACGGCATGATCAGGTGGCAGTTGCCGCTCACCACCAGCCCGGACGGATCCACGCCGAGGACCGAGAGCCCGTCCATCTCCTCGAGCAGCACGCGCGGGTCGACCACCACGCCGTCCGCGATCACCGACCTGATGTGCGGATACAGGATCCCCGACGGGATCAGTTGGAGCTTGAGGGTGTGCCCCTCGGCGAGGATCGTGTGTCCGGCGTTGTTGCCCACCCTGATACCGGACGACGAGGTCCATCCGGTCGGCCAGATAGTCCGTCGCCTTGCCCTTGCCCTCGTCCCCCCACTGGGTCCCGACGACGATGGAGGCCGGCATGAGGAGGTGAGTGTATCGACGGCAGCTACGAGGTCTTCGCCGTGGCGCGCGCGAGCAGGGCGTCGACCTCGGCGACGAGCGGCACCGCCTCGAGCGCCCGGAAGCGCTCCCGGGCCCGTTGCAGGCGCTCGGCGGCCTCTCCGGACCTGCCGAGGGCGAGCAGGGACCGGCCGCCGCCCTCGAGCGCGAGGCCGTGCTCGAGCACGGAGGGGAAGGCCTCCCAGCGTCCGGCCGCGTCCTGCCAGCGATCCGCGGCGACTGCGAGGTCGCCCTCGAGCTCGGCGAGCGCGGCCCGTGCCGACGCCATGCTGTTGGCGTCCCGGGTCATGTGCTCGATGCCCTGGTCGATGAGGGATCGGAGCAGGTCCGGCGCACCGGCCGCGAGACAGACCCGGGACACCCAGTCGAGCAACCAGCTCCGGAAGCCCGGCCGGTTCCGCAGCAGCTCGTCGGCCTCCTCCACCAGCGCGCGCGCGCCGTCCGGGTCGCCGCCGCCGAGCCGGCCCAAGGCGGCGACGCGAAAGACGGGGACCAGGACCTGTCCGTCGGTGATCTCCCGAGCTCGCGGCAACAGCGTTCGCTCGACCACGTCGCCGACGGCGGTACCCTCGTCCGCCCCGCGGTGCAGCAGCACGTCGCGGCGGTAGATCTCCGCGAGCACCGAGAGCTGATCGGTCAGCGCCTCCTTGCCCTCCGGGTCGCTCAGCAGGACTCGCTCGCCGATCTCGAGCACGTCGTCCCACCTCCCGAGGTCGTAGCGAGTCCACATCGTCTGCATCCGGGCCCAGTCACCCGGCCGGGTCGCGCCCCGGCGCTCGGAGAGCTCGACCCCCGCCTCGTAGAGACGTTCTCCCTCGGCCGGACCCTCCGTGAACCACAGGTGATCGCCGACGTTCACGTGGGCGGCGACCGCGAAGGGAGCCGGCGCCGACTCGACGGCGATCCGCAGGCCCTCGCGCGCATCCGCGATGCCGCCCGCGACGTCGCCGAGATCGACGCGCGCTTGACCGCGCATCTGCAACATGACGGCGAGGTCCGTCTCCGACCCGAACTCGCGGATGAGCGGCTCCGCCCGCTCGGCCAGGGCGAGCGTCTCGGCGGCTTGCCCGTTGAGACAGAACGCCGCCACCTGGCGGGCGAGCACGCTGGCCAGCTCCCGACCGGGCGGACGCCCCTCGAGCGCCCTCGACGCCTCCTCCAGCAGCTCGAACTGCCGCGCGCTCTCGCCCTGCATCCACACGTATCGCGACAGCCAGGCGAGGGACTCCGCCTCCGCCTCCGCGTTTCCCGCCGCTCGCGCCTCGTGCAGCGCCAGCTGCAGCAGGCGATCCGACGCGTGCTCCCGGGTTCCGCCGATCGACAGGCGGCCCCCGACGAGCAGGACGTGGAGGCGGTCCGGGTCCCCGGGCTTCGAGAGTCCGAGGGCGCGATCCACGTAGCCGGACGCCTTCGTGAGGTCGAGGCGGGTTGCGCGCTCGGCGGCGAGCACCAGGAACCGCCGGGCCTGGGCCTCGAGATCCCCGACGGGGCCACCCGCGGCTCGGGCGAGCTCGAGCGCGTGCTCGTAGTGGTACGCGAGCAGCTCGGCGTTGTCGGCGACCCGGTCCCCCGACACGCGCTCGATCCAGGCGGCCGCCGCCCGATGCTTGTCCGCGCGCGCCGCACGGGGGATCTGGCCGTAGGCGACGTCGCGGACGAGGGCGTGCCAGAAGGCGTACTCGGCGTCGCCCTCGATCGTGGATCGCCGGGCCGGCCGGAGCAGCTCCTTGCGCGCGAGCTCGTGCAGGCCCTCGCGGACCTGCTCGACGTCGACGTCGCCCATCTCGGCGATCGCGCCCGCCCAGAAGACCTTGCCGATCACCGCCGCGTCGTGCAGGAGCGACTTGCGCGCCGGCGGCAACGTGTCGAGCCGGGCGGCGATCAGGGCATGGACCGTCTCGGGAACAGGGATCTCGCCGTCGCCGGCCACCACGTCCCACGTCGCACCGCGGTGCACCAGCAGCTCGCGATCCACGAGCATCCGGATGAACTCCTCCGCGTACAGCGGGTTCCCGCCCGCCTGCGCGAGCAGGGCGGTCTGCGTCTCGACCGGCAGGACGGCCCGGTCCAGCAGCGCCGCGATCAGCTGCGCGGTCTCCTCGGAGGACAGCGGCACGAGCGAGATCGCCGTGTGGTTCCGCTTGCCGCCGCCCCAGGCCGCGTCGCGTTCGTACAGCTCGGGTCGCGCGGTGCACAGGATGATCAGCGGGACCCCGCTCGCCCACTCGGACAGGTGCTCGATGAACGCGAGCATCGCGGGGTCGGCCCAGTGCAGGTCCTCGATCACGAGCACGAACGGGCTTCGCGAGGCGATCGACTCGAGGAAGCCCCGCCACGCGGCGAAGGACTCGTCGCGCTCGGTCGTCTGCGCCTCCTCGCCGAGCCCGACGAGGGGCTCGAGCCGAGAGCGGATCCAATCGCGCTCCCCTTCGTCCTCGACGACCTGTGCGACCGAATGGCGAAGCTTCTCGGCGGCCTCCTCCGGGGAGTCGTTCTCCAGGATTCCGGCATGGGACTTGACGACCTCGCCGAGCGCCCAGAACGTGATCCCCTCGCCGTAGGGCAGGCAGCGCCCCTGGCGCCACGTGACGAGATCGGGCAGGTCGTCGATGAACCGCTGGAACTCCCACACCAGCCGGCTCTTGCCCACGCCGGGCTCGCCGACGATCGTGACGAGCTGCACGCTCGCGTCGCGCGTGACCCTCCCGTACAGCTCCTTCAGGATCCCGAGCTCGTGGTCGCGCCCGATCAACGGCGTCCGTGCCCGCTGCTCGACGTCGACTCCGAACCGGCTTCGCGCTCCGGTCGCCCGCCAGATCGGAAGCGGCTCGGCCTTGCCCTTCACGTCGACCGGGTCCAGGGCCTCGTACTCGATCGGTCCCATCGTGGCGCGGTACGTGAGCTCGCCGACGACCACGCCGCCGACCGGCGCGAGGCCCTGCAACCGGGAGGCGACGTTGACCACGTCCCCCGTCACGAACCCCTCTCCGGCCTCCGGACGCGCCTCGAGGGCCACGACCGCCTGTCCGGTGTTCACGGCCGCGCGGATCGCGAGGTCCAAGCCGGGGTGCTCCCCGTTCAGCTCCTCGATCGCCTCGGCGATCCGAAGCGCCGCACGAACGGCTCGTTCCGCGTCGTCCTCGTGCCCCACCGGCGCTCCGAACACCGCCATCACCGCATCGCCGACGAACTTCTCCACCGTCCCCCCGTGGCGCTCGATCTCGCGCTTCAGGAGCTCGTGGTAGACGCGCAGGGTCGCGCGGACGTCCTCGGGATCGGCGTGGTCGGACCTCGCGGTGAAGCCGACGAGGTCGACGAACAGCACCGAGACGACCTTGCGCTCCTCCGCGATCGGCGCAGGAACGTCGCCCCGCAGCCCGCTCCCGCAGGACGAGCAGAAGCGAGCCTCGTCGTCGTTCTCGTGACCGCAGACGGGGCACGCCGGCATGCCGGGGAGTCTATGGCGGTTCGAGGACCCCGCCACCGCCCGCGGGACGGTACATGGCTACATCGTGCGCTCGATGCGGAAGCTGATCCGGACCTGCGTGTGGTACTCGGCGATCACGCCGTCGCGCACGACGGCGCTGGTGCCGAGGATGTCCATGCTCTCGATGCCGCGAATGGTCTTGGCGGCTTCGGACAGCGCCTGATGGGCCGCGTCCCGCCAGGACTCCGACGACACGCCGACCAGGTCGATCGTCTTGATGACCGCCATCGCCACGCCCCTACCCCCCGTTGTAGACGTCGATGAACCGACGATAGTTGGCCGCGATCTGCTTGGCCGCCTCGTCGCGGGCGAGGTTCCCGTCCACGAACGCCTTCAGCGGATCCCACCAGATCGACCGCCCGATCGCGAAGCCGATGTAGCCCGGCACGCCGGACCCCATCCGGAGCCAGTGGTCCACCGCCGCGTCGTCGGCCCCGCGGCCGAGGACCACGCAGGCCACGCCGTCGCGCCCGCCGGCGCGCGCGGCGGCCGAGATCATCTCGCAGTCCTCGCGCCGGTCGATGCCCTCGATCTTCCAGATGTCCGGCTCGACCCCGGCCGCCTGGAGCTCCTCGATGGCCTGGCGCATGAGCTTGGGTCGCTCCTGCTTGTCCCACCGGTCCTCGTTGCCGCCCGTAGCCGCGATCTGCTCGGCGGTGGCGGGGACAAGGAGCTCGAACAGGTACCGGCGGTCGCGATCGTGCAGCCACTCGCCGAGGCGGCGCAGGCGCTCGGTCTGGCGCTCGTTCATCGCCCGATCGGCGTCGGGGTTGTACCGGACGAGCACCTTGCTGAACGTCGGGTCGAAGCCCTCGATGTGCGTGCCGAACTCGTCGCCGAACTGGAAGTCGAACTCGTCCTGCCCGCTCTTCTCCACGGGCATGGCGAGCGTGAGGCCGTTCGCCTTCGCGTCGCGCGCGATCGCCGTGCCGAACTGCTCGTCGACGAGCACGCCCGCCGACTCGCGAGAGACGCCCTCGTCCAAGGCGCGGCGCGCTCCCTCGTAGATCACCGCCTTCGCGTCCGCGATCCGCCCGGTCTCCTCCGCGTTGGGTTCCCCCGCGACCCCGAAGAACTTCTTCTGGAACGAGCCGCGGTGGTCGAACGCGAGGATGTACAGGGGTTGGTCGTAGCCGAGCGTCATCGTCGCTCCTTCCTCAGGTCTGTTCGAACGGGTTCGCCGGCTCGAGGATCTCGACCGGGACGGGCGCGGCCTCCTTGCGGAACAGCGCCCCGTGCGACGGCGAGCAGACGACGAACCCGTAGTGCATCGGGACCGCGAGCTGCGGCCGCATGGCCTTCACGAGACCGGCCGCCTCGCGGTAGTCCATCGTGTACGTCCCGCCGATCGGCACCATAGCGATATCGGTTCGCAGCGACTCGAGCTCCGGGAGCGCGTCGGTGTCGCCGCCGTGGTAGTAGCGCCGCCCGTCGAGCTCGAGCACGTACCCCACCCAGTTGTTGGACCTCGGGTGCATGTCGAGGCGCTCCTCGACGACGTTGTAGGCCGGCACGGTCTCGAAGCGGACGCCGGCCACCTCGTGCGACTCGCCGGGTGCGACGGCCGTCACGTCGCCGGAGAGCTCCTTCGCCACGTCCGCGGGCGCGACGAGCTTGGTCCCCTTCGAGGACAGTCGCTCGATCTCGTGCGGCTGGAGGTGGTCGAAGTGCGCGTGGGTGATGAGGATCAGGTTCGCCTTCGCGTCGTCCGCCGCCGTTCCCCAGGGGTCGATGTAGATCGTCAGGCCGTCGCCCGCGTACCGCATGGCCGATTGCCGGAACCACGTGAAGCGCTCGAGCACGGGTCGCTCCTCTCAGGCTCGCCGGGCCGTGGGTGCACTCGCCTGTAGTCTGGCAAATCGTCGTGGGGACGCGCGAGCCGGTCGAGGATCGAGAGGGCCTGTGGGCCGCGCTGTCCCTGCTGCGAACCAACGGGGACTTCCGCAAGCTCTACGTCGCCTCGCTGATCTCGCTCGGTGGCGACTGGTTCCTCGTGGTGGCCCTGTTCGGGCTCGCGCTCTCGCTCACGGGATCCGCGCTCTCGGTGGCGCTCCTGATCGCCTCCCAGGAGATCCCGTTCTTCCTCATGTCGCCCGTGGGCGGCGTCCTGTCGGACCGGCTCAACCGCAAGTGGCTGATGGTGACCTGCGACGTTGCCCGGGCCCTGCTCTGCCTCGGGTTCCTCTTCGTTCGCGACCAGGACACGATGTGGGTCGCCTACCTCCTGCTCGGCGCGATCTCGTCGTTCTCCGCCGTGTTCGACCCCGCCTCGAGCGCGGCCTTCCCGAACATGGTCGAGCCGCGTCAGCTCGGGCCGGCGAACGCGCTCTTCGGCTCGCTCTGGGGCACGATGCTGGCGGTCGGGGCGGCGCTCGGCGGCATCGTGGCCGCCGCGTTCGGTCGCGACGTCGCGTTCCTCATCGACGCCGGCACCTTCGCGGTCTCGGGCCTGCTGATTGCCCGCATCCGGCGACCCTTCTCCGAGGAGAGGACCGAGGAGCCCGAGTCCCACATCGTGCGCGCCACCGTGGAGACCGTTCGGTATGCGCGACGGGACCACCGGGTCCTCGCCCTGCTCGCCGTGAAGGCGGGGTTCGGGATTGCGGCCGGCGTGCTGGTCCTCGTCTCGGTCTTCGCGACCACCGAGTTCTCGGCGGGCGAGGTCGGCATCGGCATCCTCATGGCGGCGCGAGGCGTCGGCGCGCTGATCGGCCCGTTCCTCGGGCGCTGGCTGGCCGGGCCCGACGACCGTCACCTCTTCTGGGCGATCGGGATCGCGCTCGCCGTGTTCGGCCTCGGCTACGCGGCGCTCGGGTTCATGCCGACGCTGCTGCTCGCCGCGCCCGCCGTCATGGTCGCGCACCTCGGAGGCGGCGCGCAGTGGACGCTGTCCTCATACGGCCTGCAACGGATCGTGCCCGATCGCATCCGCGGCCGGATCTTCGCCGTCGACTCCGCGCTCATCACGCTCACCCTGACCGTGTCGGCCCTCGTGACCGGGTGGACGGCCACGACCTACGGGGCGAGGCCGACGGCGGTCGTGCTCGGCCTGATCGCGATCGCCTGGGCGGCCACCTGGTCGTGGCTCACGACCGACGTCCGGCACGCGACGATGATCGAGGGGTGCGGGCCCACACCCGAGCTCGAGCTCGCCGCGATCGAGCCGGAACCCGCCCCGGGCTAGGAGGGCGGCGTCCCCGCCGGGGGGGCCGGCGGCGTCGGTTCGGCGGGGCCCGGCGGCGGCGAGGGCGCCTGCGGAACCGAGGGCTGCTCGAAATTGACCGACGGCCCCTGCTCCGAGAAGTTCACCTGCGGCGCGCCGGCCTCGCGCAGCGCCTCCTCGATCTCGAAGAACTCCTGTGGTTCGAAGTGGAACATCCCGGCGATCACGGACGACGGGAACTGCCCGACGCGGGTGTTGAACTCGCGGACGTTCGCGTTGTAGAAGCGGCGGGCCGTCTGCAGCCGATCCTCCGTGTTGGCGAGCTCCTGCTGCAGGGCCAGGAAGTTCTGGTTCGCCTTCAGCTCGGGGTAGTTCTCGGCGACGGCGAACAGCTTGCCGAGGGCGGCGACGAACGGCCCCTCGGCGGCCGCCTGGGCGGCGGGCGAGCCGGTCGCGCCGGCGGCCATCGAGCGCGTGCGGGCGACCTCCTCGAAGACCTCGCGCTCGTGGGACGCATAGCCCTTCACGGTCTCGACGAGGTTGGGGATCAGGTCGTACCGGCGGCGGAGCTCCGTGTCGATGTTCGCCCACGAGTCCTTGATGAGCTGCCTCTGCGAGACGAAGCGGTTGTAGGACAAGACGCCAACGATGGCGATCAGCACGAGGACGCCCAGCACGATCCACAGCACGAGCACGGTCGTTCCTTTCCTCCCGGTGGTCGCCCGGCAGCCTAGCCGGTCGGGCGGAGGCCGTACAGTTCGTACACCACCCGCGGCACCTGGTCGCGGAACTGCTTCAGCGTGCCCACGAGCGGGATCAGGTCGGTCGGGCGGCGCCGCTTCGAGTAGACGAGCATCCAGCGGGCACTGGTCTCGAACGCGAAGGCGCCGTCGGTCTGCAACAGCCACCGCATCATCCGCTGGTCGATGAGGTCGTTCGCGAACTTGCTGTCCTGGCACTTCACCGTGAACGCGTGGTTGAAGTCGTCGAGCTCGAACTGGATGTCCGCGAGGCCGATCGAATCCGCGATCCGGGTCAGGACGTTCTCGCGACCGAGGGTGAGCGGCGACAGGGCTGCGTCGACCTCGGTGACCGCGCAGGAGAACCGGTAGGTCGTCCGGGTCGTTCGACCCTTGGAGTCCGTCGACTCCTCGTAGTACCAGAAGTCGAACGCGCGAAGCGACAGGCCCTGCCACGTCCCGCTGAGCACGTTCTCGGTGCCCTGGCCGTCGCCACGCTGAAGCAGTTGGAACGGCAACGCGAGACACCCCTGCGTGTCCTCGGGCGAGTACTCGAGGCCGAGCTGACGCGCCATGTTCGCGAGCCCCTCGCGGCGCTTGCGTCTCGCGTAGAAGGATCCGACCACGGCGCCGACCGCCACCGCGATGACGAGGAACCACACGAGGTAGGGCATGCGGTCTCTATCGGTGAGCGGTCGAGGGGCCTGGTGCCCTGCGGAACCGGGCTCGCCCGGTCACGCCGGAGGATGCGCCGCGCCGAGGTCGCTCGGGAGACGACCGAGGAGGTCGCGCAGCACCTCGAGCGTTGCGATGAGATCCGGGTGATCCGGGCGGGGGCCGTACAGGATCGCGATCTTGCCTCGGACCTCCATGCCCCAGTGCAGGTCGAGCGAGCGCAGCCAGTTCCGCGCCGGCTCGTCGAGCAGCCGGCGCGCGAACGACTCGTCGTCGGACCAGACGTTCATGGCCGCGTCGAAGGCCGGATCCTCGAGCTCGATCGCCGCTCCCGGTGGCGCCGTCTGGAGCAGCGTGAGTAAGAGCTGCGGCTCCACGACGAGTCCCGGGAGCGGGCCCTCGACGGTGGCCATCGCGCAGGCGAACGTCTCTCGTCCGCGCGACTCCCCGGTGACCGACGGCGGGTCCAGCGAGAGCTCGAAGGCATGCACGTCGATCCCCCGCCATCTCCCCCAGACGAGCTCGGCGATCGCCGGGTCGCTCGCGCGACCGAACAGCGTCACGGGATACCCGATGATGCCGAAGGGATCGGTGGTCTCGCGCCGCAGGCCGAGGATCTCGGCGCCGCCGCGCGTCTCGGCGGACCGCGCGCGCTCTCGACCGGTCTTGAACGCGAGCGCGATGCCGCCGATGAACACCGCGAGGACGATGATCGGCGGCAGGAACTTGAGCAGCGCGGCCGCGAGGATCACAACGACGCCCATCGCGACCGCGCGCACCCACAGGCGATTCATGCGGCGAGTATAGGTTGGCGTTCGGTCCGATCCCAGGTTCGACCGGGGGACGCCGAACGGCCTATTCGCGCTCGATCCGGAACGCGAGCTCGCCGCCCGACGCGTCGACGACGATCCGGTCGCCGTCCGCGATCTCGCCCGAGAGCAGTCGCATCGCGAGCGGGTCTTGGACCTCGCGCTGGATCAGGCGCTTGAGCGGGCGGGCCCCGAAGGCGGGGTCGTACCCGGCCGTCGCGAGGTGCTCGCGCGCCGCGTCCGTCATCTCGAGGCGGAGCGATCGCGCCGCGAGCCGGTCCGCGAGCGCGCGTACCTGGATGTCCACGATCTCGCGAAGCTGGTCGCGCTCGAGGGGCTCGAACACGACGATCTCGTCGACACGGTTCACGAACTCCGGTCGGAAGAACCCTCGGACGTCCTCGAGGATCTCGTCGCGACGCTTGTCGGCCGAGATCGACGAATCGCCGAAGATGCCGCTGCCCAGGTTCGACGTCATGATCACGATCGCGTTGCGAAAGTCGACGGTTCGTCCCTGCCCGTCGGTGAGCCGCCCGTCGTCGAGCAGCTGCAGGAGCACGTTGAACACGTCGCCGTGCGCCTTCTCGATCTCGTCGAGCAGGACGACCGAGTACGGGCGTCGCCGGATCGCCTCCGTGAGCTGCCCGCCTTCCTCGAAGCCGACGTAGCCGGGAGGAGCCCCCACGAGCCGCGAGACCGTGTGGCGCTCCTGGTACTCGCTCATGTCGACCCGGACCACGGCGCGTTCGTCGTCGAACAGGTACTCCGCGAGCGCGCGGGCGAGCTCGGTCTTGCCGACGCCGGTCGGCCCGAGGAACAGAAACGACCCGATCGGCCGGTTCGGGTCCGCGAGCCCGGCTCGCGAGCGCCGGATCGCGTTGGCGACCGCGCTCACCGCCTCGTCCTGCCCCACCACGCGGCGGTGCAGGGCCTCCTCGAGGCGGACGAGCTTCTGCATCTCGCCCTCCATGAGGCGGCTGACGGGGATCCCGGTCCACGCCGAGACGACCTGGGCGACGTCCTCCTCGGTCACCTCCTCGTTCAGCATCTTGCGCTCGCGCTGGACCTCCTCGAGCTTGGCGTTCTCCTCCTCGACCTGCTTCTCGAGCTGCACCAGCCGGCCGAACCGCAGCTCCGCGGCCCGCTCCAGATCCCCTTCGCGCTCGGCGCGCTCGAACTCGCCGCGGGTGGACTCGATCTCCGACTTCAGCGCGCGGATGCGATCGATCCGCTCCTTCTCCTGCTGCCAATGCGCCTTCATCGCGGAGCTCTGCTCCTCGAGGTCCGCCAGCTCCTGCTCGAGTCGCTCCCGCCGTTCCCTCGACACGGGGTCGGTCTCCTTGCGGAGCGCCGCCCGCTCGATCTCGAGCTGCTTGATCCGCCGCTCGACCTCGTCGATCTCGACCGGCATCGAGTCGATCTCGATCCGCAGCCGGCTGGCCGCCTCGTCGATCAGGTCGATCGCCTTGTCGGGCAGGAAGCGGCCGCTCACGTAGCGATCCGAGAGCACCGCGGCGGCGACGAGCGCCGGGTCCTGGATCCGGACGCCGTGGTGGACCTCGTAGCGCTCCTTCAGGCCGCGCAGGATCGCGATCGTGTCCTCCACGCTCGGCTCCTCGACGAGCACGGGCTGGAACCGCCGCTCGAGCGCCGGGTCCTTCTCGATGTGCTTGCGGTACTCGTCGAGCGTCGTCGCGCCGATCGCGCGGAGCTCACCGCGCGCGAGCATCGGCTTGAGCATGTTCCCGGCGTCCATCGCGCCCTCGGCCGCTCCCGCGCCGACGATCGTGTGGAGCTCGTCGATGAACGTGATGACCTCGCCCTCGGACTCGACGATCTCGCGGAGCACCGCCTTCAGGCGTTCCTCGAACTCGCCGCGATACTTCGAGCCCGCAACCATGGCACCGAAGTCGAGCGCGACGACGCGTTTGTCCTTCAGCGACTCGGGCACGTCGCCGGCGACGATGCGCTGCGCGAGGCCCTCCACGATCGCCGTCTTGCCCACCCCGGGCTCGCCGATCAGCACGGGGTTGTTCTTCGTCCGGCGGCTGAGCACCTGGATGACGCGCCGGACCTCGTCGTCGCGGCCGATCACCGGGTCGAGCTTGCCGCGGCGCGCGAGGTCGGTGAGGTCACGCCCGTACCGCTCCAGCACCTGATACTTCTCCTCCGGGTTCTGGTCGGTGACGCGCTGTCGCCCGCGGACCTGGGCGAGCGACGCGAGCACGGCGTCTCGCCCCAGCCCCGACTCGCGCAGGATTCGCGACACGGGAGCGTTCCCCTCGAGCAGCGCGAGGAACAGGTGCTCGGTCGACACGTACTCGTCGGTCAGCGCCTCCGCTTCGCGAAACGCCGCCTCGAGGGTGGCGCCGAGCGCGGGCGAGATCCGCACCTCGCCGCCCGGCGCGTACACCTTGGGGAGGCGGTCGAGCGCCGCGTCGATCCGGTCGCGCAGCGGCTTCGGCGCCACCCCCAGGTCGTGGAGCAGCGGGTAGACGACGCCCTCGGGATCCGAGAGCAACGCGAACAGCAGATGCTCGGGCTCGATGGCCTGATGGTTCCGCGCGATCGCCTGCTGCCGCGCCCCGTCGAGCGCGGCCTGCGACTTCATCGTCAGCTTGTTCGAGTCCATGTGTCCCCTGCCGCCTCCCAGTCCCTCCTCGTCAGCCCGTACATCGCGTAGTCGCGCGGCGGGCCGTCGGCGTTCGGCATGAACCCGCGCAGGACGCCCTCCCGGGCGAAGCCCAGCCGGTCCAGGAGCCGCTGCATCGAGCGGTTGCCGACGTCCGTGCTCGCCTGCACGCGGATGGCCTCCTGGTCCGCGAAGAGATAGGACGTGAGCAGCCGCACCACCTCGCGCCCGAGCCCCCGGCCCCGATCCGCGTCGTCCCACAGCTCGAGCCCGATCTCCCACACGCCGGGTGGCATCGCCATGTCCGAGCACCGCCCCTGCGCGTCGCCCACCAGGCGGCCCTCCGCCTCGATCGCGAAGAGCACCTCCCACTCGTTGCGCGCGCCCGAGCGCTCGAGCCGGGCCCGCAATCGGCGTGCTCGATCGTCCTCCTCGCCCACGAGCACCATGCTGCTGCCGGAGAACATGCGCCGTATCGCCGGATCGATCTCGTCCGGCCGGAAGGCCCGAAGCGCCGCGAGCGTCCCACGGAGCTCGGTCACGGGCCGTCGTCCTCGACCCAGACGAACCGAAGCAGGCTCCGCAGCGGCACGATCTCCGCGCGCTCGGCCCGTTCGGCGAGCCGCCGTCCGAGCTCGCGCTCGAGCTCCGCGGTGCGCCGTTGCATCTCCTCGAGCGCCTCGCGCATCTCGATGAACAGCTTCACGCCCGCGAGGCTGATCCCCCCGAGCTGCGTCAGCTCCTGGATCGCGCGAATCCGCTCGATGTCGTGCTCGGAGTACCTCCGCGTGTTCCCGGACGTCCGCTTGGGCTGGAGCAGGCCCTTGCGCTCGTACATGCGCAGGGTCTGCGGATGCACCCCGGCGAGCTCGGCCGCGACGCTGATGATGTACACGGCCCGCTCGTCCGGGCGACCCTTGTGCTTGCCTGTCTCGTTCATGGCCGCGGTGCGCTCCCGCTCGTCCCTCACGCGACGCCGAGACGGCGTCG
The DNA here is from genome assembly GCA_963716935.1 of uncultured Actinomycetes bacterium. GTDB lineage: Bacteria > Actinomycetota > UBA4738 > UBA4738 > HRBIN12 > CALGFI01. The sequence goes on from CAVQUN010000005.1 coordinate 265,867, forward strand.
CGGCGAGTCCTTCTCGACCTCCTGCAGCTGCTTCAGCAGCTCCCGCTCCGGCTTCGAAACCTTCTGCGGCACCTCGACGTTCACGCTGACCAACAGGTCGCCGTTTCCACCGCGCTTCGGCGCGCCTTTGCCCTTGAGCCGGAACGTCTTCCCGTTCGGCGTCCCGGCCGGAACCTTCATCGTCACCGGGCCGTTCAGCGTCGGGACCTCGACGTTGGCGCCGAGGGCCGCCTCCGCGTACGTGACGGGCAGCTCGACCGTCAGGTCGTGGCCCTTTCGACCGAAGAACGCGTGGGGTCGCACGTGGACGCGGACGTACAGATCGCCGGCCTGCCCACCTGCCGGCGCCGGCTCTCCTCGGCCCGCGAGCCGGATACGGGCGCCGTCCTTGACGCCCGCTGGCACCTTCACCTGGAAGCTCCGCGTCCGCCGTTGGCTTCCCGTTCCCTTGCACGTCGGGCACGGGGTCTCGACGATCCGGCCCGACCCGTGGCAGCGCGGGCACGTCTGCGACATCTGGAAGAACCCCTGGTTCACGGCAACCTGTCCGGCGCCGCCGCACTTGGGACACGTCACCGGACTCGTACCCGGCGCCGCACCCGACCCCCCGCAGGTCTCACACGGGGCCGGGCCCTGGATTCGTACCGGGACGGTCGTTCCCGACATCGCGTCGTCGAACGTGACGGTGATCTCCGTCTCGAGATCGTCCCCGCGTGCCGATGTCGTCCGACCTCGCCCGCGCCCCGCGCCGCCGAACAGTCCGCCGAACAGGTCGCCGAGATCGCCGACCCCGAATCCGCTCGCGTCCTCGAATCGAACACGGCCGCCTCCGGGCGCGCCGCCGCCGAACCCGCCAGCGCCGAAGCCGGAGGACGCCATCTCCCGGACCTGGTCGTACTGCTTGCGCTCGTCCTCGTCGCCGACGACGTCGTAGGCGGCCGAGATCTCCTTGAAGCGGTCCTCCGCCTGTGCGTTCCCCGGATTGGCGTCGGGGTGATGCTGCCGCGCGAGCTTTCGGTACGCCTTCTTGATCTCCGCCGCCGAGGCGTTCTTGGGCACGCCCAGCACCTGGTAGTAGTCCTTCTCGAACCACTCGCGCCGGACGTCGCCGTTCACGCCGGCCTCCTCACGATCGCCGCTCGACGCGAACGCTGGCCGGCCGGATCACGTTGCCCCGCAGGCGATACCCCTGTCGGAAGACCTCCGCGACGTGGGGCTCGCCGTCGCCGTCGCCGGTCTGCATGAGGGCCTCGTGCTCGTTCGGATCGAAGACCTCGCCCTGGGCCTCGATGCGCTCGAGCCCCTCGTTCCGCAGGGTGTCCGCGAGCTTCGCGTAGACGAGTTCCACCCCCTTGCGGAAGCTCTCGAAGTCCGGGCTGCGCTCGGCCGCCATGAGCGCGAGGTCGAACTCGTCCAGCACCTCGAGCAGCTGCGCGACGAACCGTTGCAGCTCGGCGTCGAGGAGGCGCTGCTGGGAGACCGTCATCCGCTTGCGGTAGTTCTCGAACTCGGCCTGCAGCCGCTGGAGGTGGTCTCGATACTCGGCGGCCTCGGCCCGCGCGCGAGCAACCTCGTCGACCGCGGCATCCTCCTGCTGTGCGGGCGCCCCGGCCTCGGAGGAAGGGACCGCGCCGGCCGATTCGGCCGGCGCGGCATCACCCTCGCGGAACCGGCGCTTGTCGACGATGCGGACCTTCGGCCGCTCTTCGTCTGTCTCGCGCTCGTCCCGTTCGGTCATCTACTCGGCCTTGACCTGGATCTTCTTCGGCTTGGCCTTCTCGATCTTCGGCACCTCGATCGTGAGGACGCCCTTGTCGAACTTCGCCTCGACCTTCTCGGTGTCCGCGGTCTGCGGCAGCGTGATGGCCCGCGTGAACGCGCCGTACCGGCGCTCCACGCGGTGGTAGTTCTCCTGCTCCACCTCGCTCGAGAGCTCGCGCGCGCCGCTCACCGTGAGCGTCGAGTCCTCGACGGCCACCTCGACGGCCTCGGGCTCGATGCCCGCAAGCTCGAGCGACGCGACGATCTTGTCCTCGGTCTCGAAGACGTCCATCGCGGGCATCCACGTGCCCGCCACCGCGGGGCGAATGTGCTCGACCCCGGTGAACGTCCGTCCGAACAGGCGGTTCAGTTCGTCCTGGATCGAGACCAGGTCCCGGAATGGATCCCAACGGACCAGCGTGTCTCTCATTGCTCGTTTCCTCCTTCGTCCACGATCTCGCCCTCGACCACGTCGTTCTCGCCCTCGGCGCTGGAAGCCGTGGTCCCGCCTACGCCGGCAGCGGCTGCCTGCTGGGCCTCGGGAGTCTGCTGGTACATCGACTGCCCGATGCCCTGGAACTTGCGCATCACGGCGTCGGTGCCGGCCTTGATCTTGTCGACGTCCTCCCCCTTCAGCGCCTCCTTCAGCTCGTCGTTCAGCTTCGTGAGCTCGTCCCGATCGGGCGCGGACACCTTGTCGCCCCACTCCTCCAGGGACTTGTCGACCTGGTAGGAGAGCTGATCGCCGGCGTTGCGCGCCTCGGCGGCCTCGCGCCGCTGATGGTCCTCGGCGGCGAACTTCTCGGCGTCGGTCACCATGCGATCGATGTCGTCCTTCGACAGGGCCGTACCCCCGGTGATCGTCATCGCCTGCTCCTTGCCCGTGGCCATGTCCTTCGCGGACACGTTGACGATCCCGTTCGCGTCGATGTCGAAGGCGACCTCGACCTGCGGCATGCCGCGCGGCGCGGGCGGAAGGCCGGTGAGCATGAACTTGCCGAGCGAGCGCACCCCCGGCGAGTACACCGTCTCCGCCTCTCCCTGAAGGACGTGGATCTCCACGTTCGTCTGGTTGTCGTCCGCGGTCGTGAAGATCTCGGACTTGCGGGTCGGGATCGTCGTGTTCCGCTCGATCAGCTTGGTGAAGATCCCGCCCTTGGTCTCCACGCCGAGCGTGAGCGGGGTCACGTCCAAGAGCAGGATGTCCTTGACGTCGCCCTTGAGGACGCCCGCCTGGATGGCGGCTCCCACGGCCACGACCTCGTCGGGATTGACGCCCTTGTGGGGCTCCTTGCCGCCCGTGATCTCCTTCACGAGCTCCTGGATCATCGGCATGCGCGTGGAGCCGCCCACCATGATCACGTGGTCGATCGCGTCGACCGACTTGCCCCAGTCCTTGACGGCGAGGTCGAACGGCTCCTTGCAGCGCAGCACGAGATCCTCGGTCATGCGCTCGAACTCGCTGCGCGTGAGCTTCATCTCGAGGTGGAGCGGGCCCTCCGCGCCGGCCGAGATGAACGGCAGGTTGATCGTCGCCTCGGAGACCTGCGACAGCTCGATCTTGGCCTTCTCGGCGGCCTCCTTCAGGCGCTGCAGCGCCATCCGATCGTTGGCGAGGTCGATGCCGTAGTTGTTCTTGAACTCCTTGACCATCCAGTCGATGACGCGCTGGTCCCAGTCGTCGCCGCCGAGCTGCGTGTCGCCGTGGGTGGCCTTGACCTCGAACACGCCCTCGCCGATCTCGAGCAGCGAGACGTCGAACGTCCCGCCGCCGAGGTCGAAGACGAGGATCGTCTGGTCGTGCTGCTTGTCCAGCCCGTACGCGAGGGCGGCCGCGGTCGGCTCGTTGATGATCCGCAGCACCTCGAGACCGGCCACCTGGCCGGCCTCCTTGGTCGCCTGGCGCTGCGAGTCGTCGAAGTACGCGGGGACGGTGACGACGGCCTGGGTGACCGTGTCGCCGAGATACGCCTCGGCGTCGCGCTTCAGCTTGCCGAGGATCTGGGCCGAGATCTCCTGCGGCGTCCAGTCCTTGCCGTCCACCTGCAGGGTCCAGTCCTTCGAACCCATGTGTCGCTTGACCGAGCGGACGGTCCGATCCGGGTTGGTGATGGCCTGCCGCTTGGCGACCTCTCCGACCAGGATCTCGCCGTTCTTGGTGAACCCGATCACCGAGGGGGTCGTCCGGGAGCCCTCGGCGTTCGGGATGACGACCGGCTCGCCGGCCTCCAGCACGGAGACCACCGAGTTGGTCGTCCCCAGATCGATGCCCACGGCTCGTGGCATTCACTCCTCCTGACTCTGTGCTCGTGGCGCCCGCCGGCGCGAGAATTCGGCGCCGACGTGCTCTCAGTCCATCGGCATGATGGAACTTGAGCGTATTACTGTCAACTCCGTGCCTGCTCGAGGCATTCCTCAGAGGGCACGGTTCGCAGGCCCCGCCGGGGTATGCTCCGCACGATGATCGCCCGCGCACTCGTCCTGCTCGCGGCGGTCGCCCTGACGGCCGGGGTTGCGGCGCGCCGGGGACGGCTCCTGTATCGGCTCGTGCGCCTCGGGCGGCCGACGGAGCGGCGCGGCGACCTCCCCGCCCGTGTGATGCGAGAGGGGACGGAGGTCCTCGGGCAACGAAAGCTCTTCCAACGCTTCGTGCCCGGGCTCATGCACGCCCTGATCTTCTGGGGCTTCCTCGTCCTGTTGACCACGATCTTGGAGGTCGCGGGGCAGGTCATCGATCCGACCTTCGAGCTCCCGTGGATCGGCGGAGCCCGATGGCTCGGCCTGGTGCAGGACCTCTTCGCGGCGGGCGTGGTCGTCGGTCTCGCGATCGCCGTCGGGATCCGGATCGGCCAGCGCCCCGAGCGGTTCGTGGGGAGCCACCGGCGGGAGGCCTACCGGATCCTCGGGCTGATCTTCTGGATCGTGGTCACGCTATTCGTAGCGCGCGGCGCGCGCATCGCGCTGGGGTACGCGCCCGACTGGTGGTGGACGCCGGTCTCGACCGCGGTCTCGACGCTGATCGACCTCCTGTCCGAGGGCTGGCAACGGCTCGTGATGTGGGTCTCCATGTGGGGGCACCTCGCGCTCGTGCTCGGGTTCCTCGTGTACGTCGGGTATTCCAAGCACCTGCACATCGCCACGAGCGCGATCAACGTCTACCTCGCGAGCACCCGGGCTCGGGGGTATCTCACGCCGCTGCGGATCGACCTCGAGGCCGAGGCGGACGACCTCGTGCTCGGTGCCGCCACGGTGCAGGACCTCACGCGAAAGGAGCTGCTCGACCTCTACGCCTGCACCGAGTGCGGGCGCTGTCAATCGGCGTGCCCGGCGTGGAACACGGGCAAGCCACTGTCCCCCAAGCTCCTCGTCATGAACCTTCGCGACCACCTGTTCGAGGAGGGGCCGAAGCTGCTCGCGGGCCGCGAGACGGGAGAGCCCGCGACGCCGACCGCCCTCGTGCCGGACGTCGTCGACGACGAGGTCGTCTGGGCGTGCACCACCTGCGGTGCCTGCATGCAGGAGTGCCCGGTCGACATCGAGCACGTCGACACGATCGTGGACCTGCGGAGGAACCTCGTCATGGCCGAGGCGCGCTTCCCGCAAGAAGCCGGGCGCATGCTCCGCAACCTCGAGTCGGCGGGGAACCCTTGGGGATCGCCGCAGGCCGAGAGGGCCTCGTGGGCCGACGGGCTCGGCGTCCGCGTGGTCGCCGAGGGCGAGCGAGCGCCCGAGTACCTGTACTGGGTGGGATGCGCGGGCTCCTTCGACGATCGCGCCAAGGCCGTGTCTCGCGCCGTCGTGCAGGTGCTGTCCCGTGCGGACGTGTCGTTTGCCATCCTCGGGCCTCGGGAGCTCTGCACCGGCGACCCGGCTCGCCGGATGGGCAACGAGTACCTGTTCCAGACGCTCGCCGAGGGCAACGTGGCCACGCTGGAGGGAGCGGGCGTGACGAAGATCGTCGCCAACTGCCCCCATTGCTTCAACACCTTGCGCAACGAGTACCCCGACTACGGCGGTCGCTACGAGGTGATCCACCATTCCCAGCTGATCGCCCGGCTCGTCGCCGAGGGTCGGCTTCGGCCGGGTCCGCAGACGCCGGCGACGGTCGCCTATCACGACCCCTGCTATCTGGGCCGGCACAACGACGTCTATCGAGAGCCACGGGCCGCGCTCGAGGCGCTCCCGGGCATCGAGACGGTCGAGATGCCGCGCCACGCGGAGCGCGGCCTGTGCTGCGGCGCCGGCGGCGCCCGGATGTGGATGGAGGAGCGGATCGGCAAGCGGATCAACCGGGAGCGGATGGACGAGGCAGCCTCGACCGGCGCCGATGCGGTCGGCGTCGCCTGCCCCTACTGCCTGATCATGCTCGAGGACGGCGCGCGAGATCGGGGCGACGACACGAGGGTCCTCGACCTCGCCCAGCTCGTGGCCCGCGCCCTCGGCGACCCGGTCTCGGCACCGGCTCCGTAGTCCGTTCGGTCTCACCCGCTCGACCGGTGGCCGGGCACGCAACGGCGGAGCGGGCGCATCCCGGTGCGCGGGTGCCTGCCTGGCCGCCGCCCGCGTTCAAGGCCCCCCGGCAATCGACCGAAAGAAGGGACTAGACCGAACGGTTGCGGCATCCGCCGAGCGATGGGTGCCGACCGGTGGTCGGGTCGAACGGAGGCAGGCGGCACGGATCGCCCGTGCCGGATCGAGGCCCGCGCGATCGCCCGAAGGCGATCGGCGCGAGCCCGACGCCCTGTACCGCGATGCAGGAGGGACGTGGACGCGACGATGACCCTCGGAGGCTCGTTGTCCGACGCGAGCGAGTGCCGGCGTCTGGCCGAGCTGCTCGACCTCGACGCCGTCGGCGTCGTGCGCGCGGAGAGCGGGCGGCGTCGCGTCGCCTGGTGGGCGTCTCCGGGAACGGAGGTCGTCCCGCTCGACCGAATCCTCGACGGCTCCGCCTCGGGCTGGATCGCCTTCCCGCGGGGCGACGACCTCGTGTTCGCGCACCTGACGGAGGGCGCGCCCGGCCGGTCCGTGGCCACCCTGTCCGCCATGCTCGAATCGCTCGCCTCGGTCGACACCGAGTCGCCGGGCCTCGAGCTCGGCGGCGTCGCGCCCGCGGATCCCATCGAGCGCGAGCGGACCCGGCTCGCGTACGCGATCCACGACGGGCTCACCCAGGTCGTGACGGCATCGGTGCTCGAGCTGGAATGGCACGCGCGGCGGGCCGACATCGAGCCCGGCCAGGCCGTCGACGCGTTGAACGCCGCGGCGTCCGAGCTCCGCAAGGCGCTCGGGGAGATCCGGGCGGTCCTCGCGAACCTCTCGACGCAGGAGAGCGGTGCCGCGCAGTCGCTCGAGGAGCTGATCGGGGGCGTCATGGAGCGCTGGCAGCTGCCCGCGACGTGGTCGGTCGAGGGCGACCTGCAGACCGTCCCCGCGCCGGTCCTGGACGTCGCCTCCTCGGTGATCCGGGAGAGCGTGGCGAACGCCGCCAAGCACGCGAACGCGGACGAGGTGGTCGTCCGGGTGCGCGCGGCGCGGGACCGCGTCGAGGTCGCCGTCGAGGATCAGGGGCGCGGCTTCCTCCCGGCGGAGATCGAGCTGCACGCGAACCACCTGGGCCTCGAGATGATGCGCCGCCGGGTGGCGGATCTCGACGGCACGCTCGACATCGAATCGTCGCCCGGCAAGGGCACGCGGGTGGTCGCGAGACTGCCCATCAGGAGCAAGGGGTGAAGACCGTGAAGATCCTCATCGTCGACGATCACGCGCTCGTGCGGCGTGGCATGAGCCACGTCGTGCGCGACTCGTTCCGAGATGCCGATGTCGTCGAGGCGGGCACCGCGTCGGAGGCGTTGGAGGCGATGGAGTCCTCCGCCGTCGATATCGCACTCGTCGACGTTCGGATGCCCGACTCGGACGGGCTCGAGCTGTTGCACGACATCAAGATGCGCTGGCCGGACGTCCCGGTGATCATGCTCACCTCGTTCGACCACGCGCACTACGTCCGGCGCGCGCTCGCGGAGGGTGCGGCCGGGTACATGCTCAAGGACGCGACGCCCGAGGACCTCGAGCAGGCGATCAAGGTGGCCCTGTCCGGCGGCGGCAACGTGCTCTCGCCGAAGGTCATCCAGAACCTGTTCGACGCCATGGACGGCACCGTCTCCGACAACGGGGAGGCCGCGCACCGGCCGACGAGCGCGCTCACGCAGCGGGAGACCGACATCCTCTCGCTGCTGGCCGAGGGCAAGAGCAATCGCGACATCTCCCGCGCGCTCTACCTGTCGGAGAAGACCGTCAAGGCACACCTCGCGGCCATCTTCCGAAAGCTGGGCGTCAGCAACCGGACGCAGGCCGCGATGGCCGCCGTCGCGATGGGCATCGGACCCACCGCCCAGGCCCTCGCCAGCGTCGTCGGGATCCAGGCAGGGAGGACGACGTAGCAACCGCCCCCCAGAGGGCGGACGGGAGCGAGCGATCGGGAACGCCCGGCGCTTCGCTCAGGCGCGGGACCGGACGGCGAGGCCGCGAGACGGACGATGGCTGACAAGCAGGGACTGCTCGGGGCTCGCTCGATGGAGCCGCCGGACGACGGCTCCGGGTCGTCCGACGCCGGCGCGCCGGCCCCCGACCGCGAGGCCTACGAGGAGGATTGGTACCGGAGCCTGCGGGCGCTCGCCGAACGACAGCAGGCGCTCGCGGATCAGGAGACCGGGGCCGAGGACGAGGACGAGGAGCCCGTCGACCCGCCGGCGTCGCTCGAGCACGACGACGGATTCGCGCTCGAGACGATCGACGGGCGGCCCGAGGAGTCCGAGCGCCTCGAGCCGGCGCCCGCACCTCCCGACGCGGAGGATCCGACCGCCCGGGCGATCGAAGACCTCTTGCAGGCTGCGAGCCTGTCGCCCGCCGAGCCGCGACCGCCCATCGAGCACGACGACCGCGAACCCCACCTCCACGTGGTCGGCGAGGTCGAGCCGCATGTTCTCGACTCGGGGGATGCCGCGGGCGCGGAACTGGCGTTCGACGAGGTGACCCGCGGGGACGGGGCGGACGCGATCGCTCCGACGCAACCGGACGTGGTCGCCCCGACGCACGATGACATGGTCGCCCCGACGCGACCGGAAGACCCGATGTCGGAGCTCGCGTCGCCGACCGAGGAGCCCGACGGGTGGACCAGGTCGCGGGTCGTCGATCCCCCCGCCGACGTGCTCGCCGAGCCGGACCGGCTCGACGACGCAGCTCCGCCCGAGCCCGTCGACGACACGGCTCCGCTCCAACCCGTCGCGGTGCCGCCTGCGCTCGCCGAGCCGCCGCCTCCGAACGTGGCTCCCTCGCTCACGTCGACGGATCCACGGGAGCGGCGGGTCGCGCTCGAGGCGCTCGGCGACCGGGAGCTGTCCGAGTCGGACACGCACCGCCTCGAGGCTGTGCTGCTCGATCCCGAGGCGGACATCCGGATGATGGCGCTTGCCGCCCTCGTCCGCCGCCACGATCGCGTGTCGCCCGGCGCCGTCTGGCAGGCGCTCCAGGATCCGACGGACGAGGTTCGGGCCGTGGCGGTCGAGCTCGCGGCGCGGCGCGGCGAGGCCGGTCAGATCGCGTCGCTGCTCGCCGCGCGCGATTGGCCCCGGACCCATGAGGCGGTCCTTCGGCGACTGCCGGAGATCGTCGCCGCCGCGCCGGTCGACGACCGCGTGCTCGGCAAGGTGCTCGGCGCCGTCGGCGACCTCGACCCGCCGCCGATGCCGGCCGAGCAGCCCGCCCTCCGCCAACTCGCGCTCGCGCTCGGATCGCGCCGGATCCTCGGCGCGCTCGCATGGCCGGACGTGCCGCGCCTCGGCGCCATCCGGCTGCTGTCGCACGACCGCTCGCCCGACGTCCTTCGCGAGCTCGCGTCCTACCACGCCGACCCGATCGAGGAGATCCGCGCGTTCGCCATCGCGGCGGACGCGGAGCTCGACATGGCCGACGCCGCGCTCGAGCCCCTCCCCGGCTCGACGGCCGCGGCCGACGAGGAGGAGTCCGAGCGCATCGCGTCGCTCGCGCGGGCGCTGATCGACGCGGATCCCACCGTTCGCCATCTCGCGTTGTCCGGGCTCGCGGGGATGGATCGAACCGCCATCGCCGCCTGGGCGCGGGACGCGATCCGAAGCGGAGATGCATCGCAGCTCTCGCTCGCCGCGGCGACGGCGAAGAGCCTGCGTCTCATCGAGGGCGCGGCGGACATCCTTGACGCCGCGGCCGAGCTCCCCGTGGACGCCCGCCACAGCCTCGTCGACGCGCTGACGTCCTTCGTCATGTCGCCCGACCAGCTCGCCGCGCTGCTTCCGCAGGTTCGCGACTCGAGCCAGGCCGAGGCCATCCGGATGCTGTGGCAGGTCGGCGGGCCGCCGCTGCTTCCCTACCTGCGCTCGGGCCTGGACGACCCGTCCATCGCGGTGCGGCAGGCCGTGCTCGACGTCTTCGCGGAGTCCGGAGACGGGACGGCGCTCGAGGTCGCCCGCGTCGCGCTCGAGTCCGACGTCTCCCCGATCGTTCGCGCGCGCGCGGTTCGCATGCTGTCCCAGCTCACGATCGCCCCGCCGACCAGCACGATCGTCGTCGCGCTTTCCGATCCCGATCCGGAGGTTCGCGCGACGGCCATCGAGACGCTGCCCGATGTGAACGGCGCCGAGGCCGTGGACGCGCTCACCTCTTCGCTGCGCGACCAGGACGATCGCGTCCGGCTCGCCGCGGCGAAGCGGCTCGCGGCGCAGGCCGCGGATCCCGAGCTCGTCTGGTCCTCGCTGCGCCGGGCGCCGGAGGCGGGCCGCGACGACATCATCTCGACCTTCGAGGGGGTCCGGAGCGGCTCGCTCACGCAGATCGCCCTCGAGCGGCTCCGGTCCGACGACCTCGAGGAGCGAGTTCTCGCCGTCGAGGTGTGCGGCTGGGGAAGGAGCCCGGGCTGCGTCGAGGGCGCGATCCAGGCCCTGCACGATCCGTCGGCGCTCGTGCGCAGAACTGCCACGGTCTCCCTCGGCCGCCTTCGCGACCCCGCCGCCGCGAGCGCGCTCGGCAAGGCGCTCGGCGATCCGGACGCGGAGGTTCGGATGGGGGTCATTCGCGCGCTCGGGGTCATCGACGACGAGGCGGTGCTCGGGTTCCTCGTCACCGCGCTGAACGACCCGGTCCAGGAGGTCCGCGACGTCACGAGCCAGGTCCTGACCCAGTGGAGCTCGCCCGCCGTCGCCCGGCGGCTCGCCGGCGTGCTCGCCGTCCCGCGGTTGCGGGAGGCGGCGACCGAGCTGCTGACCCGCATCGGTACCCCGGCGGTCGAGCTGCTGATCGACGTGCTCATGCAACACAACCCGGCCGTCGTCCCGACGGTCGGCGCGCTGCTGCGGGGGATCTCGACGCCCGAGGAGTTCCTCGCCCGGCTCGACGCGATCGAGCCCGAGCGCCGGCTCCGCGGCATCGAGGCGCTCGGTGCCATCGGCGGGCCCGAGGCGGCCGATGCGCTGCTTCGCTCGGTGGCCGACCCGGACGAGCGGATTCGAGCGCGCTCGGCGCAGCTGCTCGCCGAGCTCCGGGACCCGCGCGCGCGCGAGGCCCTGAGCGGCCTGTTGCGCGATCCCCTGCCGGGCGTGCAGGCGGCGGCGCAGGACGCGCTCGCTCGGCTCGGCGACTAGCCCTCCCGGAACTCCTCGAAGAACCGGCTCGCCGTCGGTCCGCGCTGGCCCTGGTACTTGCTCCCCGTCTCCCTCGAGCCGTACGGGTTCTCGGCCGCGCTTGAGAGCTTGAAGAACGAGATCTGCCCGATCTTCATCCCGGCGTAGATCGTGATCGGAAGGTTCGCGACGTTCGAGAGCTCGAGCGTGAGGTAGCCGTCCCACCCGGGGTCGACGTACCCGGCCGTCGAGTGGATCAGCAGCCCGAGCCGTCCGAGGGACGACTTGCCCTCCAGGCGGGCCACGAGATCGTCGGGCAGGCGCACGCGCTCCCGGGTCGAGCCGAGAACGAACTCGCCCGGGTGCAAGATGAACGGGTCGTCGCCCGCGATCTCCACCAGCTCGGTCAGGTCGGGCATGGGCGTGCGGACGTCGATGTAGGGGTATCGCGAGTTCGCGAAGACGCGAAACTGCGCGTCGACGTGCAGGTCCACCGACGACGGCTGCACGGACGTATCGTCGAAGGGATCGATCTCGATGCGCCCCGAGGCGAGCTCCTTGCGGATGTCGACGTCGGAAAGGATCATCGCGGCGCGATGCTACTCGGCGCGGGAGACCGCCACCCAGCGCTCCAGGGTGGCGGTCGCGGCGCCGGTGTCGATCGCCCGGGCCGCAACGGACACCCCCTCGGCCATCGAGCCGGCGGCGCCGGCCACCTCGAGCGCCGCGGCCGCGTTCAGGACGACGACGTCGCGCCGGGCACCCGCCTCGCCGGCCAGGACCGAGCGGGCGATCGCCGCCGAGGCATCCGCGTCCCCGCCCCGCAGCTCCGTCGCCTCCCCGATGGGCAGCCCGACCTCGGCAGGATCGAACGTCGACGCGCGCGCGGCGCCGCCCTCGACCTCGAAGACCGTCGAGGGACCCGTCGTCGTGAGCTCGTCGAGCCCGTCCGCTCCGCGGAACAGCTTCGCGCGGATCCCGCGGCGCGCGAGCACCTCGGCCATGAGCGGCAGCATGCGAGGGTCCGAGACGCCGACGACCTGCGCGAACGGCCGCGCGGGGTTGGTGAGCGGGCCGAGGAAGTTGAACACCGTCGGCACGCGCAGCTCGCCGCGCACGGGCCCGGCGTGACCCATCGCCGGGTGGAACACCGGCGCGAACATGAAGGCGATCCCGGCCTCGGCCAGGCACCGCTCGACGCCCTCGGGATCCAGGTCGATCCGCACGCCCAGCGCCTCGAGGAGGTCGGCCGAGCCGCAATGCGAGGACGCCGCCCGGTTGCCGTGCTTGGCGACCGGGACCCCCGCCGCCGCGACGACGACGGCGGCGATCGTCGAGATGTTGAAGGTCCCGCTCCGATCGCCTCCCGTCCCGCAGGTATCGATCACCGGCGTCGGGGGGTGCACGGGGCTCGCGAACTCGAGCATCGTGCGGGCGAGACCGTCGATCTCGTCGACCGTCTCGCCCTTCGTCCGAAGGGCCATGAGGAGCCCTCCGAGCTGCCCCGCGGTGGCCTCGCCGGCCATCACGCGACGCATCGCCTCGGCGGCCTGGTCCGCGGTGAGGGCCCCGTGCGCGGCGATCGTCGACAGCGCGGTCGGCCAGAAGTCCGGGTCCGGTTCGGCCATGGGGCTCGGAGGCTAGCAGGACCGCTCGCGCCGAGGAACGCAGCTACACTGAGGCGTCGCCCGCCCCGGCGGGTGCGCACCGCGGGCGTGGTTCAATGGCAGAACGCAAGCTTCCCAAGCTTGAGACGGGGGTCCGATTCCCCTCGCCCGCTCCGATCCGAGGATGAGGGATAGGCTATATCGCCCGGCGTGAACGCCCCGGACAGGCGAAAAGCCGCCACCAGTTCTTCGACGGTCTGTTCGACTCCTCAGGAGAGACGCTCGCCGTCGATCTCACGCCGCGATCTGCGAGGCGTGGACGAACTCACCGAGGCCACGATCACGGCGATCTGCTCAGAGTGCGTTGTCGTCCTACCGACGCGGATAGGTCGCCAAGGTTGCTAACGCGTAGACGATCAGCACGCCGGTCAAGACGATGAGTCCGATCCGTACGTTCTGGAGCTTGAAGCGTTGGGAGAGAGCCACCAAGAACAGGACCGTGGCCAACAGCACGGTTCCGCGGATGTACCGCTCCGCCGTCTCCCGAGCCGCGGTTCCGGCCTCGAACGCCCGACTCGCTCGCTCGTTCAGCGCGTCTGCCTGCTCGAGTTGCGTGTTGTGGTACTCGGGCATGAAGATCGGACCGGGCGGCGCTTCCGGGTTCGTGAACGGATGGGTTCTCAGCCATGCATCGAACGCCACCTTGTACTCGGGGCTGAATCGCCGCTCGTACAGCTTAGCCACCTCATGGTTCCCCGACGTCTTCGCTTGGATCCACGTACCGAAGGTGGTGATGTCCATCAGTCGTTCTTGGCCGCGAGCGTTGCGGCCGTCGTCGCCTCCACGCGGTACTTCGCCGCCTCGCCGTACAGGAACGCCTGTCGCCCGTCCCATCTGGCAGCTTGGTAGCCGCTCCAGGCCGTCGCGATCGCGATGATCGAGAGCGCGATCGCTTCGAGGATCTCGACGAACTCCTCCCATCCACGCTGGGCCGGACGGTGCTCACCTTCGGCAAGCGTGTGAGCGACCTCGACGTTCATCCCCTCTGGCACTCGACTTGACCCCTCGTGTCGCCGGGTCACATTCTGCACGATCGCCGAATGCATGCTGAAGCGGACGCGGTCGTCACTGGTACGGGAGGGTTCCGAAGAGCCTTTGCGTGCAGATAAGCTAGTCCGTCGCAGACTCGTGACGTCTTGTGTCCCGGCAATCGAACGCAATCGAACGCAAGAAGCGCCCGCGCCGTCTGGGCTGGAGGGAACAGTTTGTCGACTCAGGGTTGGCGACGAAGAAGCTCACGTGCGCGACGCCACGCCAAGACGGGGGCGAACACGCGGATCCTGGCATCGGCGAATTCACGGAAGGCCATCTCAGCTGCCTGGTCGATCGTTGCTCATCTCGCGCCTTCCTCCGCACGGCCCAGCACGATCGGACCGGTCGGACAGAGCTCGAACACCGGACACTCCTCGCACCGGGGCCGGCCCGCCTTGCAGGTCTCGCGCCCCAGCCGAATGAGCCCGACGTGCAGGGGAACCCGGATCTGCGCGGGCACGAGCTCGAAGAGCGCGCGATGCGCCTTCGCCTCCGACGTTCCCGGCGGGATCCAGCCGAGGCGCGTCGTGACGCGATGCACGTGTGTGTCGACCGGCATCGCGTCGCGCCCGAGCGAGAACGCCAGCACGACCGCCGCGGTCTTGGGCCCCACGCCGGGGAGCGACGACAGGTAGTCGGTCGCATCCGCGTCGGACATCGCGCGAAGCGACGCGAGGTCGTACCGGCCCTCGCGCTCGAGCACCTCGCGCAGGATCGCCTGGATCCGCGGGGACTTCGTGTTCGCGAGCCCGCCGGAGCGGATCGCGTCCGCGACGTCGGCCGGGCGGGCACGCACCAAGTCGGCCCAGGTCGGGAAGGCCGAGCGCAGGGAGGCGAACGCTCGCTCCGCGTTGAGATCGCTCGTGTGCTGCGAGAGCACCGTGAGCACGAGCTCCTCGAGCGGATCGCTCCGCCGGGGCGGCTCGAGCTCGCCGAAGTGCCGCTCGAGCCGCCGGTGGACCGCCCGCACGCGGCGCCGATCGACCGCCATGGTCGCCGCAGCCTACGCGACCGCTAGGCCGACGCCGCCGCGAAGTTGCGGAACTGCGTGAGGTGCGGCAGGAACGTGAGCGGGATCGTGTCGGTCGGCCCATTGCGGTGCTTGGCGACGATCATGTCGGCCAGCCCCTTCTTGGCCGGGTCCGAGTCGTCGCGATGGATGAACATGACGACGTCGCTGTCCTGCTCGAGCGCGCCGGACTCGCGCAGGTCCGACAGCTGCGGGCGCTTGTCCTGGCGCCGCTCCGGATCGCGATTCAGCTGCGACACCGCGACGACCGGGATCTCGAGCTCCTTGGCGAGCATCTTCAGGCCCCGGCTGATCTCGGCGATCTCCTGCTGGCGGTTGTCCACCCGGCGGGTATGGGACATGAGCTGGAGGTAGTCGACCATGATCACCCCGAGGCCCTGACGACGCGCGGCGAGCCGCCGCGCCTTCGCCCGGATGTCCACCAGCGTGACGTTGCCCGAGTCGACGATGAACAGCGGCGCCTCGTGCAGCGAGTCGGCCGCCTGTGCGATCCGAGACCAGTCCTCCGCCCCGACCCGCTTGTTGCGGATCGAGTCCCACGGGACCCGGGCCTCCGCGCAGAGCAGGCGCATCCCGATCTCCCAGCGCGACATCTCGAGCGAGAACATCGCGACTGGCAGGTTGGAGTCGACGGCGATGTTGCGGGCGACGTTGGTGATGAACGAGGACTTCCCGACGCCGGGGCGCGCGGCGATGATGATGAGGTTCCCCGCCTGCATGCCCGAGAGCAGCGCGTCGATGTCGCGAAACCCCGTCGGCACGCCGGCGAACGCCGACTCGCGGTTTTGGATCTTCTCCAGGTCGGTCATCGCCTGGTCCACGAGATCGCGCAGCGTGGCGACCTGATCCTTCTCGTCGTGCCGCGCGACGTCGTAGATGCGCTGCTCGGCCTCGTCGGCCACCCGCTCGGGCTCCGCTGGCGCCGAGTACGCCATCTCCATGATGTCCCCGGCTGCCGAGATCAGGCGGCGGAGCAGGGCGGTCTCGGCCACGATCCGCGCGTACGACCCTGCGGCGGCCGGCGTCGGCACCCGCTCGACGAGCTCGGAGATGTAGAGGTGGCCGCCCACCTCCTCGAGCAGCGAGCGCCGCTTCAGCTCCTCGACTGCGGTGATCGCATCGACGGGGTCGCCGCGGCCGTAGATCTCGCGAAGGGTGTCGAAGATCTTCGAGTTGGCCGAGGCGTAGAAGTCCGGCGGGCGAACGATCTCGATGACGTCGGCGATCGCCTCGGCCGAGAGCATCATCGACCCGAGGACCGACTCCTCGGCCTCGAGGTTGTGTGGGGGAACGCGATCGGGTCGCAGACGCCGAACGTCCTCAGCAGCGCGCGCCACGACCCGGCCCCTCCCCTTCGCCCCCGTCCGAACCGGCGGAGACGCTAGCCCGCGGGCCTCCCGCCCTCCAGCGGAGAACCCATGGGATAACCCCCGTCGCTGGTCGCGCCCGAAGATTCCTTGTCACTGTGCCTCCTACCAGGCGATTCCCCATGTGGAGAACCTGTGGACACGTGTGTCTAACCGGCGCCTCTGACAAGCAAATCACAGACCCGTAATTCTTGCCCGATCGGCACCGTCTGGGAGCCAACGGGGCGGAATAGCGCATGCCCGCGAAGGCCTGCGACCCGGGGTGCTGGCACCCCTACGAGCGCGCGGAAGCCGAACCGACTCCGTGCGGGGTTCACCCTTCCTTCCGGCCCAGGGCAACGCGACAATCCGAACCGGAGACGCTCACGGTCGAGGCATTGGCCTGGAGGTGAGCTGGTGAGCACGCGAACGGCCCGGCGGCTGGCGATCGCCCTCACGATTCTCTATGTGGTCCTGGAGGTCGTCGGCCTGGCGTTCCAGTTCGCGACCGGAACGCCCGAGAACGAGGTCCTCGGGCTCCCGGGCAAGGTCGTCTCCGGTTTCGTCTTCCTCGCCTGGTCGGCCATCGGAGCGGTGATCGCGTCAAGGCACCCCGGCAACGCGATCGGATGGGTCCTGTCGGGGGTCGCGCTCGTGTGGGCGATCGACGACCTGACGTTCGGGTACGCGACCTACGCGATCGTCTCTCACCCCGGCTCGCTCCCCGCCGGGGTGTTCGCGGCCGTCACCTGGAACAACGCCTTCTTCATCGCCGAGCTTCTCCTCGTGCTGTTGTTCCTCCTCTTCCCCGACGGCCGCGCCCTCTCCCGACGATGGCGGGTCATCGGGTGGATGGCACTCGTCGCTTCCACACTCCTGTTCTTCGGCAGCTACGTCACCGCGGGACCGGTGGAGGGGTTCGGCATCCAGAACCCGTATGCGATCCTGCCGGAGGGAGAGGTTCTCGGATGGACGCTGTTCTTCCTGTTGTTCGGGACGGTCATCGCCTCCGTCGTCGCGCTCGTCGTTCGTCTGCGAAGGGCGCGAGGGGAAGAGCGACAGCAGCTGCGGTGGTTCGTCTACGCGGCCGCGTTCCTTCCGGTCTCGTTCGCGTTCGCGTTCTTCGGCATGAACCGGACGACCGAGTTGATCAGCGCCGCACTGCTGATCGTCGCGATCACCGGCATACCGGTGGCCGCGGGCATCGCCATTCTCAAGTACCGGCTGTACGACATCGACGTCGTGATCGGGAAGACCGTGGTCGTCGGCGTGTTGGCGGCGTTCGCGACGATCGTGTACCTGGGAGTCGTCGTCGGCGTGGGGACCCTCGTGGGCTCGCAAGGTGGGGAACCGAGCGTCCTGCTCGCGGTCGTGGCGACCGCGGTCGTGGCCGTCGCGTTCCAGCCCGTACGCCAGTGGGCGCAGCGACTGGCGAACCGGCTGGTGTACGGCGAACGCGCGACCCCGTACGACGTGCTCTCCGATTTCGCGGACCGCCTGGCGGACAACTTTGCGACGCAGGATCTGCTGCCTCGCATGGCGAGAATGCTCGCCGAGGGAACGGACGCCGCCAGGGCGGACGTGTGGCTGAGGGTCGGCGACCACCTGAGGCCCACCGGCTCGTGGCCGGGCGACGCCGCACCGCTCCCGCCGATGCCGATCTCCGCCGAGGGTCTCCCCCTCGCGGGCGACGTGGACCTCGCCGTTCCCGTTCGCCACCAGGGTGAGCTGCTCGGCGCGGTGACGATCTCGAAGAAGGCCGGTGAACACACGACCCCGATGGAGGAGAAGCTCGTCGCCGACCTTGCGGCGCAGGCGGGTCTGGTGCTCTCGAACGCCCGGCTCATCGAGGAGCTGCGCGCCTCGCGGCAGCGACTCGTCGCGGCGCAGGATCAGGAGCGTCGCAAGCTCGAGCGCAACCTCCACGACGGAGCGCAGCAACAACTCGTTGCGCTCTCGGTGAAGCAGCGCCTGGCGGAGACCCTCATCGACCGGGACCCGGACCGGGCGCGGACGATGCTGACGGAGATCCAGGCCGACACGGTCGATGCACTCGAGACGCTCCGCGATCTCGCGCGGGGGATCTACCCGCCCCTGCTCGCCGACAAGGGTCTGCCCGCCGCTCTGCGGGCCCAGATCCGCAAGGCGGCGATCCCCGTCGAGCTCCACGCCGACGGGGTCGAGCGGTACCCGCAGGAGGTTGAAGCGGCAGCGTACTTCTCCTGCCTCGAGGCCCTGCAGAACGTCGCCAAGTACGCGGCCGCGTCGAGCGTCTCCGTTCGTCTCGGCGCGGATGACGGGCGACTGACGTTCGTCGTCGAGGACGACGGCATCGGCTTCGACCCCGCCCGGGTCCCACGGGGGACGGGTCTGCAGGGCATGGCGGATCGGCTCGAGGCGCTCGGCGGAGCGTTGGAGATCCGCTCCCGCCCGCACGAGGGCACGATCATCACCGGACGGATCCCGACGCGGGCGCTCATCGAGAACCGGCCCGTCGCCTAGCCGCGAGGTGCGCTCTTTGGCGTGCTTCGCGCCGCGGCCACCCGCGGGCTGCCCGATACGCCGCCGCGATCTCCTTCAGCCGCCTGTGCGCGCCGCCGTAGGCCTCGACACGTGGCAGGTACCGCTTGGCGACCTTCGCGAGGAACGTGTAGTTCGGATCGCACACGTTGGCGACCGGGCTCTCCGAGACCTGGGTCAGGAGCTGGTAGGCGTCGAGCCGCTCGAGCCCGTACTCCTCGCCCATCCACGTCACCATGTCGACGTGGGCGATCCGGAACGCGTCCTCGAGCGGACGGGCCGAACCGGTCGACATCACGTAGTCGTCGTTCTCGATCCTCGGCCACGCGGTGAACCGCCGCTTGATCAAGTCGATCGAGATCACCGTGTCCATCGCCGCCTCGACCGCCACGCCGCAGATCTCGCCCTCTCCCTGGCGGCAGTGGCCGTCGCCGAGCGAGAACAGCGCGCCCTCGACGTTCACACCCAGGTAGCAGGTCGCGCCCGCGCGCATCTCCGGTGAGTCCATGTTGCCGCCGTGCGAGTCCGGGACCAGCGAGGACCGGGCCTCGAACGAGGCCGGCGCCACGCCGACGGTCCCGTGCATCGGATCGAGCGGAAGCACGGCCGAGTGCCCGCTGCTCCGCGCGTGGTAGGTGACCGTCCGCGCGGCGGCGTCGACCTCGTACATCCACACCACTTCCGGGAGCGGCTCCTGGAGCGTCGCGGTCCGCGGGGTCGACGTGAGCGCGCCGAAGAGCGGGATCGTGCACGACGCGGCCCAGTCCCGCGACGGCTCGATCGAGACGAAGTGGATCGCGAGCGTGTCTCCGGGCTCGGCGCCCTCGACGAGGAACGGACCCGTCTGCGGGTTCACGAACGGGAACTCGATCACCCGCGAGATCAGGTCCTCGGGCCCGCGAACCTTGCCGCCGAACGCGTCCTCGGTCCACAGCTCGAGGACGTCACCCGGCCGCACCGTCCGCACCGGCGGCACCCCGCCGAACGTCCAGGCGAACTCGGAGGGATCCGGGCGGTACGACAGGACGCTCATCGGCTGCTGAGCATACGGCCGCGACGGCGCGCGGGGAGGGGCGGTCCCGCCGGGCGTCGACGAGCGGAGCCGGACCCCCCGAGCCTCGACGAGCACGGACCGCGTGCGAAGGCGGAGACGAGCAGCCCGGCGGGATCCCCCGACCGTAAGCGCGCCCCGCCGACCGAACACGCAAACGACCCCGGACGCCGAAGCGATCCGGGGTCGTGGACGATGAGCGCTAGGACTCGGAGCCCTGCACCTCGACCGAGATGACCGGGTCGACCTCCGCGAACAGGTGCACGCGGACCTCGTGGGTTCCGACCGAGCGGATCGGCTCGTCCAGGTGGACGTCGTGCCGATCCACGTGGATCCCGGTCTGCTTGTCGATGGCGTCGGCCACGTCGGACGCGGTCACGCTCCCGAAGAGCTTGCCCTCCTCGCCCGCGTGCGCGGTGATCGCGATCGGCGTCGCGATGAGCCGGCTCGCGACCTGCTCCGCCTCCGCCTTGGCCTTGTTCGTGCGCGTCGTGTGCGCCCGCCTGAGGCTCTCGATGTGCTTCACGCCGCCCTTGGTCGCCTTGACGGCCAGCCCCCGCGGCATCAGGTAGTTGCGCGCGTAGCCGTCCGCGACCTCGACGATGTCGCCAGGGGCGCCGAGCTTGTCGACGGGCTTCTGGAGGATGATCTTCATCGCGTCGAGTAGGGCAGCAGGGCCATCTCGCGGGCGTTCTTCACGGCGGAGGCGACGTCGCGCTGGTGCTGCGAGCAGTTGCCCGTCACGCGGCGCGCGCGGATCTTGCCGCGGTCCGAGACGAACTTGCGCAGGATCGCGGTGTCCTTGTAGTCGACGTACTCGATCCGGTCCTTGCAGAAGATGCAGACCTTGCGCTTCTGCTTCTTCTGCCAGCCCTTCTCGTCCTTTTCCTTCTTGGGTGGGCGTTTCCTAGACTTCGGTGGCATCCAGCGGGGTCTCCTCGTCTCCGATACCGGCGCCGACGACGGCGGGGGCGGACCAGTCGCTCGAGCCGGAGCGGCTTTGCCGCTCGACCTTCGCGGTCGCCCATCGCAGGCTCGGGCCGATCTCGTCGGCCTCGATCTCCACCACCGTGCGCTTCTCCCCCTCCTGGTTCTCCCAGGAGCGCATCTGCAGGCGGCCGGCCACGACGACGCGCGTTCCCCGGGTGAGGGACTCGGCGACGTTCTCCGCCAGCGAGCGCCACGCGTTCACCGAGAAGTACGACGTGTCGCCGTCCTTCCAGTTGCCGGCCTCGTCCTTGTACCGGCGGTTCACGGCGACGCGGAACTTCACGACGGCGGCCCCGTTCGGCGTGTACCGGAGCTCGGGGTCGTCCGTGAGGTTGCCCACGATGATGATCTGGTTCTCGCTCGCCATCTCCATCACCTTCCGTTCCGAATCCGCTCCCCGGCGGATGGCGTGCCGGGGAGGGGGAAGTGACTCCTCGTTACGCGGCCTCGCCGCGCACGACGACCTTGAACCGCAGGACCTCGTCGGCCAGGTGCAGCGTCCGCTCGAGCTCGACGATCGTCTCGGGCTCCGCCGTGAACTCCGCCAGGACGTAGTACCCCTCGTTCTGGCGATCCACCTCGAACGCCAGCCTGCGACGGCCCCAGCGATCGACGTTGCCGACCGCGCCGCCTCCTTCGGACACGACGCGAGCGATGCGGTCCAGCGCCGCGGACACGACCGACTCGTCGGCCTCCGCGGGCAGGATGAACAAGACTTCGTACCGCCTCAGCTCCCCACCTCCTCTGGTCTGGGCGGCTCCCTCGAGGGAGCAGGAATGGGTCGGAGCCCCCAGAGTGTACCGGCTGTCCCTGGTCGCGACCCTAGCAGCCGCTGCTGACACCCCGTGCCCCGGTACACTGCCCGAACCCAGCCGTGCACTGCCGGAAGGAGGCGCGAGCGATGACGGTGACGATCCGCGACCTGCGCGCGTGGAAGACGCAGGGCAGGCGATTCGCGATGCTGACCGCGTACGACTTCCCGACGGCGCGGATCCTCGACGAGGCGGACATCCCGGTGCTGCTCGTCGGCGACTCGGTCGCCAACAACGTCCTCGGCTACGAGAACACGCTCCCGGTCACGATGGAGGAGATGCTCCACCACACGCGGGCGGTCGCCCGCGGCGCCCGCAACGCCATGGTCGTCGGCGACATGCCCTTCCTCTCGTACCAGGTCTCGGCGGACGACGGCGTGCGCAACGCGGGGCGGTTCCTGAAGGAGGGCGGGGCGCACGCGGTCAAGCTGGAGGGCCCGCAGGTCGAGCTCACGCAGCGACTGGTGGAGCTCGGCATCCCGGTGATGGCACACGTCGGTCTCACCCCGCAGTCGGTCCACGGGATGGGCGGCTATCGAGTCCAGGGGCGGGGGGAGGACTCGGCGCGGCTGCTCGACGAGGCCCAGTCGCTGCAGAAGGCCGGCGCCTTCGCCATCGTGATCGAGGGCGTTCCCTCCGACCTCGGGGCCGAGATCACGCGCACGCTCGAGATCCCGACGATCGGCATCGGCGCCGGTCCGGGCACCGACGCGCAGGTGCTGGTGGTGAACGACCTGCTCGGCCTCTCGCAGCGGCTGCCGAAGTTCGCGAAGGCGTACGCGGACCTGCGTCACGAGATCGGCGAGGCCGCGCGGGCGTTCGCGAGCGAGGTCGAGAGCGGCACGTTCCCCGACGCCGAGCACGCGTACGGCGCCTGATCCCGCCTAGACTCCGGCCGTGAGGTCGACGAGGTGGGTGCTCGCCCTCGCGCTCGCGGCCGCCGGGACGACGGCGGCGCTCCTCGGCGCTGCCCTCGGCTCCACCGGGCCCGGCCGCGCCCGCACGCTCGTGCTGCTCGGGATCGTTGCGTTCGTGGTGTCGGTGGTGGCGGCCGGCGTCCTGATCCTGCAGCTGCGAGCGCACGGCTCCGACCCGCTCGCCGAACGGGCGGAGACGGTATCGAAGCTCTCCCACGAGCTGAAGAACCCCCTCCTCGCCATCAAGGGCCTCGCCTCGACCGGCGCGCGGATGTACGACCAGATGCCGGACGAGGAACGCCGGGAGTTCTTCGGCCTGATCGACGAGGAGGCGGGGCGGCTCAAACGCGTCGTGGAGCAGTCCGCGACGGCGATGAAGGTCGACGCCGATCAGGTCGTGTACGACCTGCAGGACGAGGACCTCGGGGCCCTCGTCGAACAGATCGCCTGGGCCGCCCCGCACGGGGAGCACCCGATGACGGTCCGAACGGATCCCGGGATCTCGGTCCGGGCCGACCGGCGCTATCTCGGCGAGGCGATCGAGGGCCTCATCGACAACGCGGCGAAGTTCTCGCCCCCCGACGCGCCGATCGACGTGACCGTCCGTCGCGACGACGCCCTCGCGCACATCGAGGTGGCGGATCGAGGACCCGGGATCCCCCCCGAACGGGTCGAGCAGGTCTTCGACCGGTTCGCCGGCTGGCGGCCGGCCGGCTACGAGGAGACCCCCGGCGCCGGGCTCGGCCTGTTCCTGGCTCGAGCTCACGTCCGGGCACACGACGGCCGGGTCGACGTCGCGGAGCGCGACGACGGCGGTACCATCCTGCGGATCAGCCTGCCGTCGCCGGACAAGTAGGCGGGACAAGTAGGGAGGACGAGCTGGGCACCGAGCCCATCACGCTGTTGATCTGCGACGACCACCGGACGCTCACCGACGCGCTGTCCATGGTGGTCGAGCGCGATCCCGCCCTCCGGCTGGTGGCCCCGGCCGTGCACGACGCCGACCGCGCGGTCGAGCTGTGCGACGAGCACCGGCCCGACGTCGTCCTCATGGACATCGAGTTCAAGGTCGGGATGAGCGGGATCGAGGCGACGAGGCGGATCAAGGAGGGCTCGCCGGCCACGAAGGTCGTGATCATGACCGCGCACGACGACGAGCGGCTGCTCGTGGAGGCCGTCGAGGCCGGCGCCTCCGGCTTCCTGGGCAAGGACGAGCCCGCCGACGAGGTCCTCGCCGCGGCAAAGGCGGCCGCCGAGGGGGAGGTCCTGATCGACCCCGCGACGCTCGCGCGGCTGCTCCACCAGGTCACCAAGGAGCGGGAGGAGCAGCGCGAGGTGCAGGCGCGCTTCGCCGGGCTGTCCGACCGGGAGCGGGAGATCCTTCGTCACGTCGCCCAGGGCGAGCGGAACGACGACATCGCTGCGGCCCTGTTCATCAGCCCTCAGACCGTCCAGACCCACGTCCGCAACGTGCTCGGCAAGCTCGGGGTCCACTCCAAGCTCGAGGCCGTCGCGCTGGCCGTTCGCCACAGCCAGATCGACCTCTGAGTCCCCGAAGGGCGGAGCCCGGTGTCGGGGGCGATCCCCCGGACGGGGCATGACAAGACCACCCCCCTGGGCCATATCGCCGACGGGCCGCCACTGCCGATGCTGCACCTGACGGCACGACGGACCGGCGCTCACAAGGCGCCGCCCGCTGCCGGACGGACCCCTGGGTCCGTTCCCGGAAGGTGATGACGGGGCCGCCTCCCCCTCGGCGGCCCCGTCGCACGTCCGGGGTCCATCGGCCGTGCGATGATGCCCCCGGTGCCGTCCGCAGCGCGTCGCATCGGTCTCGGAACGGTGTTCGTCTGCCTCGCGGCGACCCTGACCGTCGGGCTCGCGCAGAAGTCGCCCTGCATCTCGGGGGACTGGTCCGACGGACGCCAGTACACACGGCTGTGCTACACGGACATCATCCCGTTGTTCGACACCGAGCAGCTCTCGGGCGACCGGCTCCCGTACCTGGATCCCTGCGACGCCACGACGCCGGGCGAGTGCGACGAGTACCCGGTCCTGTCGATGTGGGCGATGCGGCTGGCAGCGTGGGTCTCGGGGTCGAGCCATCGCGACTTCTTCCTGGCGAACGCGGTGATCCTTTCGGTCGCGGCGTTCGCGACGGCGCTCTGCCTGTATCTCGTCGTCGGCGGGAGCCGGGCCCTGTACTTCGCGCTCGCGCCCACCCTGCTCATCTACGCGTTCGTGAACTGGGATCTGCTCGCCGTCGCGCTCGCCACGGGCGCGACGCTGCTGTACGTGCGAAGACGTGACGGCTGGGCCGGGGTGCTGCTCGGGCTCGCCGCCGCCGCGAAGGTCTACCCCGCGCTCCTGCTGATCCCGTTCGTGGCCGGCCGCTTCCGCTCGCGCGAGCCGGACCGAGGCACGCACCTCGCGTGGAGCGCCGCCGGATCCTGGCTCGCGGTGAACGTGCCGATCGCCCTGGCCGCCCCCACGGGATGGTGGGAGTTCTTCCGTTTCAACTCGGCCCGGCCGGCCGACTGGGACAGCCTGTGGTTCATCGCATGCCGCCACATCTCGGGCGGGCTGTCCTCGTGCTCCAACACGCGACTGGTCAACATCGTGTCGGCGTTCCTGTTCGTGGCGCTCGTCGCGTTCGTCTGGCGTCAGAAGGCCGTGCGGGACCCCGGCTTCGCGCGATGGACGCTCGGGCTGCCCGTGCTCGTGCTGTTCCTGCTGTCGAACAAGGTGTACTCGCCGCAGTATGGCCTGTGGCTGCTCCCCTGGTTCGCCCTCGCGCTGCCGAACCTGCGGCTGTTCGTCGCGTTCGAGGCGGCCGACGTCGCCGTGTTCGTCACGCGCTTCTCGTTCTTCGGTGAGCTCTCAGGCTTTCGCGGGCTCCCGTTCGCGCCGTTCGAGGCCGCGGTGCTCGTGCGCGCCCTGATCCTGGTCGTCTGCGTGGTCGCCTGGGTGCGCCGTCGCCAGCCCGCGCCCGTGCTCGTCCCGGGGCCCGAGCCCCTCCTCGCCGCGGCGCCGGCATGAGCGCGCGGGCGGCCGATGCCCGGGAGGCCGGGGTCGAGCCGGTTCCGGCCTCCCGGGACTCCGGCCCGCCCGTTCTCGACGCCCTTCGCTACTGCGCACTGGTGTTCCTGGGCCTGCGGCTCCTGGTGTTCGTGATCGGGCTGGTCGGGGTGGCCGCGATTCCCCCGCTCGATCCCGTCGGCGTCCCCGGGTGGCCGGCCCACCCCCTGCCCGACCCCGGCTGGCAGAACCTGTTCACGGCGTGGGAGCGCTTCGACGCCCTGTGGTTCCTGCGGATCGCGGACTCGGGATACGGCCCGGCCGACGGGAGCGCCGCGTTCTTCCCTTTGTACCCGCTCTCGATCCGGGCCGTGTCGGTGCTCGCGTTCGGCCACCCGTTCGGGGTGTCGCTCCTGATCTCGAACGCCGCGTTCTACGGGGCCCTCGTGATGACCTACCTCCTCTCGTCGATGGAGCTCGACGAGCGGCGGGCGCGAACGACGGTCGTCCTGATCGCCTTCTTCCCCACCTCCTACTTCTTCCTCATGCCGTACAGCGAATCGTTGTTCCTGCTGCTCGCCGTGACGGCGTTCTGGGGAGCGAGGCGGGGCAGGTGGGGGGTCGCCGCCGCGGCCGGCGCCCTCGCGGCGTTCACGAGGAGCGTCGGGATCGTGCTCGCGCCCGCGCTCGCCGTCGAGGCGCTCCATCAGCGCGCCGAGGGCAGGGGGCGGGCATGGCCCGGCCTGCTGGCGGCGGCGGCGAGCGGGCTCGGGACCCTGGCGTACCTCGGCTGGTGGCAGCTGCGTGCCGGCGACTGGCTCATGCCGTTCTCCCGGCAGCAGAACTGGCAGCGCGAGTTCTCCTGGCCCTGGGCGACGTTGATCGACGGGACGCGCATCGCGTTTCGCTACATGGGTAACACCAACGGGGGCTATTGGCTCGCCGACTGGGTGATCGTGATCCCGGTCCTCGTGGCCTCGGGGTACGCGCTCGTACGGTTCCGGCCCTCGTACGGGTTCTACCTGTGGGGGTGCCTGCTGATCCCGCTCAGCCTCGTCTTCCCCGATCGTCCCCTGATGTCGATGCCCCGCTTCGCGCTCACGATGTTCCCGGCCTTCTGGGCCGCCGCCGAGGCCGCCGAGCGGTGGCGGATCCCCCGCTGGGGGATCGCCGCGGTGGGGGCGGCGGGGCTGGGCCTGCTCGCCCTGCTCACGGTCAACTGGTACTACATCTTCTGACGACTGCGTGCCGACATATAGGATGGTCGCCGGGACGACCGCACGTGGAAGGGTGGACGGGTGACGGTTCGGGTGGCGATCGCGGACGACCACTCCCTGGTTCGCCAGGGGCTCCGGAGATACCTCGATATGGCGGAGGGCATCGAGGTCGTCGGCGAAGCCGCCAACGGCAAGGAGCTCGTCGACCTCGTCGAGCGCGAGAACCCCGACATCGCGCTCGTGGACATCCGGATGCCCGAGATGGACGGCCTCGAGGCCGCCCGCCAGCTCCGCGACCGGTTCCCGAAGGTGGGCGTCATCATGCTGACCGCCTACGACGACCGGCAGTTCGTGGTCGAGGCGGTGCGCTCGGGCGCCCGCGGCTACGTCCTCAAGGCCCGGGACGCCGAGCACCTGATCCAGACCGTGCGGCTGGTCGCGGGCGGGAACATGGTGATCGACCCCCAGCTGGTGGTGGCCCTCGCCGAGGAGCTCAGCCAGGCCAAGGAGCGCGATCGTCGCGCAGAGACGCTCACCGCTCGCGAGATCGAGGTTCTTCAGCTGCTGGCCTTCGGCCACACGAACCGCGACATCGCCGAGCGCCTGTACATCTCCCCCGACACCGTCAAGACGCACCTCGAGCACATCTTCGAGAAGCTCGGGGCCTCGGACCGCACGGCTGCCGTCGCCGAGGCGCTCCGCCGCCGGCTGATCGAGTAGACCGATCGGGGTCCGCCCGGGGCGCGACCGTGGGGCCCTCCATCTGACCTAGGCCGTCCCTATCCGTACGTGCCCCGGCCGGGTGATGGAGTCCCGGACCTCGCTGGGCGAACATACGGCTCCGAGATGTCGATCCAGCCTGCGCGCGCCAACGCCTGGTTCGCGCCGGTCGTCCTTCTCCTCGTGGGCGCCGGCGTCGTCCTCGCATACCTAGTGGGGCTTCCGGAGCTGCGGCACGCCGACGGCCTGCCCGGCGGGATCGTCACCATCGCCTGCCTCATCGCGACGATCGCGATCCTCGCACGCGCCCGCAAGCCGAACGCGTGGCGAAGCGCCACGTGGCTCGGGCTCGGCATGCTCGCGCTGACCGCGGTCACGGCCACAATCGCGATGGTCGAGGTGACGGGGGTCGATCCGCGGTCGCCGACGCCGTACGATCCCGCGCTGCTCGCCGTTGCCGCGCTCCTGCTCGTGCCGGTCGTGTTGGAGTTCCGCGGCCACGTCCCTCGCGAGGACCGGCGCGAGATCGCCGCCGACGTCGTCCTCATCAGCATCGCCCTCGGCATCGCCCTGTTTCTGCTGCTGCGGCCCGGGCTGCCGGGAGCCGGGGTCGCCTGGTCCTCGGCGGAGTTCGCGGTGATCGTCGCCGCCACGGTCTCGGCGTACGGCGCGCTCGCGCTGTGGCTGCCGACCCTTCCGCACATCGGCCTGTTCGGTGCGATGTGCGCGCTCTCGGCGGCGATGCTTACCTTCGGGGACTCCTGGCAGCGCGGCACCTTCCGTCCCGGCGTCCCCGAGGTCGAGCTCCCCGTGGCGCTCTCGGCTCTGTTCATCGCCCTGCTCGTCACGATGACCCCCCGCCACCGCGTGGACGGTCGCTCGCGCCGGCCCGCCCGTTACGGTCGCGCGCTGCTCACGACCCTGTCGGTCACGACCGCATGCGGTGCGCTCGGCCTCGTCGCGACGCTCGAGATCGACCAACGCCTCGGCGTCGTGCAGGCGTCCGGCCTCATCGGCATCCTCGCCTTCGGCATCGTCCTGCGGATCCTCGTGAACCAGGTCCGCGGGGCCCACGCTCAGCGGGCGGTCCACGACGCGCTCGACGAGAAGGAGGTCGCTCTCCGCGAGACGGACAAGGCCCTGGCGCGTCTCCAGAACGCGAACGAGACCCTGCGCGAGTCCGAGGAGCGGCTGCGGACGGTCTTCGAGGCGGCCGTCGACGGGATCGTCGAGCTCGACGAGCGCGACGTCATCGTCCGTGCGAACAGCGCATTCTGCCGGATGATCGAGCTCCCCCACTCGCTCGTCGCGCACCAGCCCTGGTCGGCGCTCGCCGCGTCGATCGAGGCGGACGAGTCCTTCGCCTCGCTGCCCGTCACCGGGCAGGGGACCCTGCGGCGCGAGGGCAACCCCGTCTACCTCGAGGCCCGGACCTCCGAGATCCCGGGCGATCCCCCGCGCCGGCTCCTGCTCGTGCGCGACGTGACGGCGGCCCGCGTGGCCGACCAGACGATCCGGTCGCTGTTCAAGTTCCTCCAGGACCGAGACGAGGACCGGACGCGGATCATGCGGCGGACCAACGCGGCCATCGAGAGCGAGCGGAACCGGATCGCGCGCGACCTGCACGACGGCCCGGTGCAGGGCGTGTCGGCCGCCTCGCTCTCGCTCGAGGCCGTGCTCTTGATGCTGAAGGCCGGCGAAGAGGATGAAGGGGTCGAGGTGCTCGCCAAGGTCCGGCGCGAGCTCTCGGAGGAGGCCGACAACCTCCGCCGGCTGATGTCCGGCCTGCGCCCGCCGCTGCTCGAGGAGCGGGGCCTCATCCCGGCCCTGCGCGAGACCGTGGACAAATACGGGCACGACAACGACGTCAAGTCGGAGTTCGTCGGGCGGGCCGTCGTCGAGATCCCGCAGGACCTGGAGACGCTGGCCTACCGCATCGTGCAGGAGGCGCTGTCCAACAGCACGAAGCACTCCCACGCGAGCCGGGTCGCGGTCTCGGTCGAGGCGGTCGGGGGGCAGCTCCGGATCGAGGTGGCCGACAACGGCGTCGGCTTCGACTCCGGCAAGGCCCGCGAGTACCTGCAGATGGGGCGGGTCGGGCTCGCCTCGATGCGCGAGCGCGTCGAGCTCGCGAACGGCACGTTCATGGTCCACTCGACGCCGGGCAAGGGCACCACCGTGCTCGCGACGCTGCCCCTGGACGCCGTGCCGGCGCCGCGCGAGTTCTCGGTGAGCGAGGCCTCCTAGCCGCCCGGGCCGCGCGCCCGCTCCCGCATCAACGACGGCGTCGAGGTCGGCGTGGGCGTGGGCGTGCCCGTCGGCGGCTCGCTGGGCGTGGGGCTGGGGCTCGGGGTGGGCGGGGGGGTCTCGGTCGGCGACGGGCTCGGGCTCGGCGAAGGGGCCTGCGAGGGCGTCGGCGAAGGCGACTCGGTCGGCGAAGGCGTCATCGACGGGGCCGGAACCGGGACCGGCGTGGGCGGACCCTGCGTGTAGCCCTCGAAGGACGGCGTGACGAACGGACGCACCGGCTTGCCGGCGAGCGCCGAGGTCATGAAGTCGTGCCAGATGAGCGCGGGGATCGTCCCGCCGAAGACCGCGGAGAAGCCCTCGACGTTCGTCATCGAGATCTGCCCCTCGGAGTGGCCGACCCAGACGCAGGCCGCGAGCTGCGGCGTGTAGCCGCAGAACCAGGCGTCGCGGTACTCCTGGTTCGTCCCGGTCTTGCCGGCAGCCGGACGGTCCAACAGGCGGGCGTTCGTCCCGGTCCCGCTCGTGATCACGGTTTCGAGCGCGTAGGTCGCGAGGTCGGCGTCGTTCTGGGGGATCACCTGCTGCCCGCGCTGGTTGAACTCGTCGACGGTGCCGTCGGGGTGGTCGACTTCCTCGAGCGGGGTGGACCGGTGGTGCACGCCGCGGTCGGCGATCGTCGCGTAGGCGTCGGTCATGTCGAGCGGGGTGACCGATTGCGTCCCGAGGGTGATCGAGCAGACCGGCTCGAGCTCGGAGCGGATGCCGAGCCGGTGCGCCACGTCGACGATGGCGGCCGGCGTCACCGCCGAGGCGACCTGGGCGTAGACGGTGTTCACCGAGTGGGTCGTGGCCGAGAGCAACGTGAACGTGCCGCTCTCGGAGTCGCTCGCGTTCGAGAGCTCCCACGGCTGCCCGTTCGTGTAGCAGGCCGGGTCCGGGATCGTGATCGAGGCCGGTCCGGACCAGTGGGCGTTCAGGTCGTAGCCTTGCTCGAGCGCCGTGACGAGCGTGAACATCTTGAACGCCGACCCCGCCTGCCGCCCGGTGCCGCCGGCCCCGGTCGCGAGGTTCACCTGGTCGGTGTTGAAGTTCTTCCCCCCGTACATCGCGAGGATCCCGCCGGTGCGGGGATCGATCGCAACGAGCGCCGCGTCGGGATCGTCGGGCGAGGGGAGCCGGTTCGCGACCGCCGCCTCGGCCGCGTGCTGCATCTCCATGTCGAGCGTCGTGGTCACCTTCAGGCCGCCGCCGAACACCACCGACTCGCCGTAGTGGTCGATCAGCGTGCGCCGCGTGTGGTCGAGGAAGTAGCCGAGCTTGGCCGGGAAGTGCAGGCCGACCTCGATCGCGTTCGTCGTGACCGGGACGTCCTTCATCGCCGCGGCGCGCTCGGCGTCGAGGTACCCGTCGGCGACCATGCGATCCAGGACGTAGTTCCGGCGAACCTGCGCGCCGTCCGGGTCGACGACCGGATCGTAGGTGGACGGGCTCTGGATGAGGCCGGCGAGCATCGCGGACTCCAGGATCGTGAGCTCGCTCGCGTCCTTCTGCCAGTAGGTCTGCGCGGCCGCCTGCACCCCGTAGGCGCCGTGGCCGAAGTAGACCGTGTTCAGATACTTCTCGAGGATCTCGGCCTTCGTGAACTCCTGCTCGACCTTGACGGCGAGGAGCGACTCGCGGACCTTCTGGCCGAGCGTCCGGGGTGGGATGACGTAGGTCTGCTCGTTCGTCACCGGGTCCTCGACGTACTGCCCCGCGTACACGTTCTTGACGAGCTGTTGCGTGATCGTCGAGCCCCCCTGCACCACCTCACCCGTGACGAGGTCCGTCCACGCGGCCCGCACGATCCCGATCGGATCGATGCCGGGATGCTGGTAGAAGCCCTTGTCCTCGGCCGCGATCACCGCGCGCTGCAGGGTCTTCGGCATCTCGGAGATCGGGATGATCGTCCGGTCGACGCCGGCGTGCAGGGTGGCGATCTGGCTGCCGTCGCGGTCGTAGATGTAGGTGGTCTGCAGCGGCGGCGGCGTCTCGGGCAGCTCGAGCTGCGAGTACACGTACACGAGCATCCCGAGGACCAGCAGCATGGCCGAGGCGGGAACGACGACGAACACCCACCACCAGCGCCTCAGCCAGGCCTTGAAGCCCTTCTGCGTGCGCTTCTTGCGGGGGGCGTGCCTTCGACCTCGATCGGTCCTGGGGGCTGCGGTGTCGACCGCCACGATTGGTTCGATTGTATCCACGGCCCGAACGTTCCCAGGGACATGACCTGGGCAAACGCCTGTGGAGTTCCCGTGACGTCGTGGGTCGTCAGACGGCCCGGGCCACGAAGGCCTCGGACAGATGGTTCCACTGGCACTCGGTGCAGACCTCGACGACGTAGCACCAGGAGCCGGGGCGGTCGGCGGCCATCGAGAGCCCGACGTCGAGCGGCCAGACGCGCCCGTTGTTCTCCTTCAGGCTGTCGCCGTACACGTACGCGAGGAGCCGGAGCTTGGCCCCGACGCACACGGGGCAGTCGCGTCGCGAGTGCTCGCCCACGTTCTTGGCCGCGCGCAGCAGCTCGGGGTGGGCGTCGCAGATGTCGGCCCGCCCGAGGAGACCCGTGCGCAGTTGCGCGAGGAGGGCCCGCTTCGCGAGCGTGTAGTCGACCGTCGCGAGGAGCTCGCGCTTGCCTCGTCGCTGCCGGATCGAGCGCACCGCCATGGTTGGGGATGGTACACCCCGGTGCCGTCAAACAGACCCGCCGTTCGGCTGAGGGCTCGTTCCGATGCGGGGATGGAGGGCTGGCTCAGCCCACGACGAAACTCGTCGGGCTCCGTGCCGTCCCGGCGGGGGTCACCACGGTGATCCGCCCGGTTCGCGCCTGCGTCGGAACGGTCGCGGTGATGGTGCCGACGTCGACGACCGTGAACGGTGCCGACCGGCCCTGGAACTGCACGCTCGTGGCCCCGATGAACCCGCTCCCGCTGATCGTGACGAGCGTCCCCACCGGGCCGCCGCTCGGCGAGAAGCCGGTGATCGTTGGCAACGGAGGGAGCACGACGAAGCTGGTGGCGCTCGCTCCGGTTCCCGCCGAGGTCGTGACCGCGATCGGGCCGGTCGTCGCGCCGGCGGGCACCGTCGCGGCGATCCGGGTGCCTCCGCGGGGCACGTTGAAGATCGCCGGGACCCCGCCGAACGTCACCGAGCTCATGCCGGTGAATCGCAGGCCGGTGATCGTCACGCGGGTGCCGGGCCGACCCGAGACCGGGGAGAACGAGGTGATCGACGGTCTCGCGGGATTTTGGACCGTGATCGAGACCGTGGCGAGGTTCGAGTCCAGTGCCCCGTCGCTCGCCCGGAACGTGAACTGGTCCGACCCGACGAATCCGGCGTTCGGGGTGTAGGTGAGGCTCGCGCCCGCCCCGGATAGGACGCCGTGGGCGGGCGCGGCGACGATCGCGTACGTGAGCGAGTCGCCGTCGGCGTCGGTCGCCACGAGAGATGCGGCGGCCGGGACGTCCCGGTCGGTCGTCACGCTCCCGGCTTGGGCGACGGGTGCGGTGTTCGCCGCGGTGGCGATCGCCGGGTACACGGCGGATCCGCCGCCGAGCGACACCCATCCGGAGCGCTCGCCGCCGTACGGCTCGTCGGTGGGCGTCGCGATGCCGGTGGTGGGCACCGACACCGCCGCGGTGGACTGCAGGTGGACGTGGCCGTCGAGCTCGTACGCGCTCACCTGACCGGTAGCGAGCGCCGCGTCCCACCGGCGCTGGCGGTCGAGCGCGTCGCCGGACTCGCTCAACGTCGGCTGGTCGAGCGGGACCGTGAAATACGAGCGGTAGCGCGTCAGGACCTCGTCCAGCACGTCGTAGAGCGTCCGGTCCTCGGCGAGGTTGGACTGATGCACGTAGTGCGGCCGCGGGTCGTTCGACAGGACGTGCCGGAGCATGATCGACGCCTCCGAGTCCACGTACTGCTGCCACGTGGCCGGCTGCGTGAAACAGGTGGTCACGGGGCTCGGGACGCATGCCTCGAAGTAGAGGTAGTTGTACTCGTCGAGGGCCTCGGCCTGGGTCCCGGTGTTGTAGTAGACGTTCGACGGATACCGGGGCACGGTAAGCGCGGGCCCGATCTGCGTCTGGTCGAAGGTTCGCGATGCATCCGCGCCGATCCGCGTGACCCCCGTCTGCGAGAGCGCCGCCGGCATCTCGGGGTTGGCGAGTCCGGAGTGGGAGTCGGTCACCAGCTCGTGCGGATCGAGCGCGATTCCGTGCGCGGCCGCGAACGCGAGGTTGTTCTCGATCTCGCCCCGTATCACGGGGGCGCTCGCCGCGTCGAGGTCGAGCGCCTCGTACGTGTGGTTCACCCACCGGAACGAGGACCGGTCGGCGATCAGGGCATCGGTGAGCGGGTCCGACCCGTTCTCGGCGACGGCCTCGTCGCTCGCGAACCCGTTGAACATGAGCGTGAACCGAAGGTCGTTCGCCGCCTGCCAGTCGACCGCATAGGCGACGTCGTCCGGGGTCATGCGGATCGGGTTCGGGCTCGGGTCGGGCGTGGTATTGGCGTCCACATCCCAGCGGTCGTCGCCGTAGAAGACGTCGTCGACGTCGACGGCGAACCAGTTCCGCCAGGAGCCGAGGTGGACGCCCCGCGTCACCCAGCCGATGATCCCGTGCGACAGCAGCAGGCTTTGGATCATCGACGGGTTGCTGTCGAACGTCGCGAAGAGCACCTCGCGCCCGTCGGCCTGCGTGTACTGGCCCACGAGGGTTGACCCATCGGGCGCTTCGACGAACGTCCGGAGGTTCGGGTCGCCGAGCGGCGTGGACGGTAGCCGTACGCGCCGACGTCGATCGGCACCGGGCCTGCGAGGTACGGGAACGCGGCGGCACCCTCCGCCGTGAGCGTGGCGGTCGTGCCGCCCAGATCACCCGAGCCGTGCGGCCAGTCCACCCCGTAGCTCGGACCGGGGAACGTGTAGGCGTCGACCTGGCGGATCCCGAACGTCCGCTCGAAATCCTCGATCGCCGCCCACTCCTCGGGCGCGAGCGCGGAGGCGCATCCGCTCGCGTCGCAGAAGATCAGCCCGCCCGTGGCCATCACGATCCCCTGGTAGCGGGCGTGGTTGGCGTCCACCTCGAGCGACGTGGCGTCGATCGGCGGCGCGGTGTTGGCCACGATCGTCTCGAACGGGACCCCCTCGCGCCGAAGCGCCTCGGTCCACGCCTGGTAGGAGGGTTCCTCGCCGGTGGCCGAGAGCACGAGCACCTTCAGGTCGACCAGCTGGCCCGCTGCGGCGGTCGCGGGCTGGACGAAACCGACCAGCAGCGCCGCCGCGGCGAGCGGCGCGATCCATCGCCGAAAGATCACTCGGCGTCCTCGACCGACGGGGCCAGGGCACGGGCCCCGTTCCCGGCGTCCCCCACCTCGCCGGGAACGTAGTCGGAGATCCGGCGCAGGCCGACGCGCCGGTCGAGCTCCGTCATCGGCCGGCCGAGCAGCAACTGGGCCCGGACCGAGGCCATCGTCCGCCGAATCGACTCGCACGCTTCGAGCAGCGTCTCCCGCAGCGCCCGCCCCTCGGCGCCGAGCGTCCAGCTCTCGGGATCGGCGCCTCCCGCCCACAGATCGCCGCCCGTGTGTCCCCACGCTCGGGCGATCGCCTCGCTCACGCCACCGCCGAGGCGCTCGCTTCGAAGACGCCCGTTCTCCAGGCGGAGCAAATCGAGCTCCTCGCGCGCCGCGTCGAGCGCGTCCTCGTGCCCGGCGGCCGAGCCGCCCCTGCGAAGCAACCGCATCGTGGAACCGTTCCTCCCGACTGCGCAGGCTCGAGCACTACCAAGAGCGCCCCCAAGGGCCGACCACGAGTGTGCGCGTTCGCGGCCGTGAGGCATGCGTCAGATGCAGCAGCACTCTTACGCAACCTGCTCGCGTCCCGCGGGGCCCACGGCTCCGTCCTCGCCCACCGACCCGGCCTCAACCCGGGAGATCCACCACCGCCCTCGCCGTCGCCTCGACGGCGCGATCGTCCGGGAACAGCGCGAGGGGCCCCACCGATGCCCGGACCGTGACGACGGCCTCGAACGTGCCCGGGGCGCACGCACACGAGGCGACCGCGGCGCCGTTTCGTTCGGCGTACTCGCGAGCCAGCTCGGTCGGATCCAGCCCGCTCGGGATCGCGAGCTCCTGGGCGACCGCGAGCGAGGCCAGGTCCGCCGCGGTCTGCGCGTCCGCGGCGGCCCGCAGGACCCTCGCGACGTCGGCGGCCCCGAGCGCGAGGACGAGTAGCGCCACCAGCACGGCGGCGACGATCACCGAGACCGATCCGGCCTCTCGGCGACGGTCGTCGGACTCCGGCCTCACCCGAACTCCTGCCGGGCCGCCGCGACGGCGTCCAGCGTGACGGTCGACGGGAGGAGCCAGCCGGCGAGCGCCGCGGCGATCGGCACGTCGTAAGAGACCGACACGGTGACCGGCGACCCCCGCGTCCCCGTTCGCGCGATCGCCAGCCGCAGTCGAGCCGGATCCAGACCGGCCCCTGCCCTCGTCGCCGCCTCGAGCACGTCGGGCTCGGAGTCGGTGATCGCCGCCTCGCGCGCCCCCGCGCGCGAAGCCTGCGCGAGCACGAGCCGGTCGCGGGCGATCACGCTCACCTGGACGAACGCGAGCAGGACGAGGAACAGGATCGGCAGCAGGAGCGCGAACTCGACCACCGCCGATCCACGCTCCCGAATCTTCCCACCGGCGCAATCCTCGCCGGCCGACCGCCGCAGGCCCCGGTTTGCCCCGGATCCGCTCGAGTGTGAGGATCCGGGTGTGATCCGCTTCCTGGTCCGCACCGGGGTGTTGCTTCTCGCGAACGCCATCGGGCTGTGGGTCGCCTCGCTCGTACTGGACGGTATGAGCATCGACGCGTCGTCGTTCATCATGGCCGT
Source organism: uncultured Actinomycetes bacterium (assembly GCA_963716935.1). Lineage (GTDB taxonomy): Bacteria > Actinomycetota > UBA4738 > UBA4738 > HRBIN12 > CALGFI01. The sequence goes on from CAVQUN010000005.1 coordinate 302,768, forward strand.
CGTGATCTTCACCGTCGTCCTCGGCCTGATGACTCCGTTCATGGCCAATCAGCTCCGGAAGAACCAGTCGAGGGCGCTCGGAGGCGTGGCGCTGATCGCCACGCTGATCGCGTTGCTCATCACGGATCTCATCTCGGACGGGTTCACCGTCGACGGCATCGGGACGTGGGTCCTGGCTGCGGTGATCGTCTGGGCCGCCTCGCTCGTCGCGGCGTTCATCCTTCCCTACCTGGGTCTGAAGAAGTACCTCGACGAGAGGCGTTAGTCCGGCTCCGCTACTGCGCGCTCCCGGCGACCTGATCGATGATGTCGTCGAAGAACGCGGGAAGCCTGCCCGACGACCGGGCCCACGCGATCAGCACCACCGCCACCGCCGCGGCCGCGAGGATCACGAGCGCGTACTCCGCCGTCGTTTGACCGAGGTCATCCGACCAGCGGGTTCGCGCGCGGACGTACCAGGACAACAACACGGCGCCACCTCCTTGTCAGCCGATCGACCGCACGGTGCTGAGGAGCACCGGCACCACCGTGAGGAGGAGGAACGCGGGAAGGATCAGGAACACGAGCGGGAACAGCATCTTCACGGGGGCCGTTCGTGCACGTTCGGTCGCCCGGGCGCGTCTCGTCTCACGCACATCGACCGCGAGCCGAGACATCTCGTCGGCGAGGGCGGATCCGATCGCCTCGCTACGGCCGAGCACCGCCACCGCGCGGCGAAGCTCCGCGAGCCCGAGCCGGTCGGCGACCGCCCCGAGCTCGTCGCGCCACCGACGGCCGAGCTCCGCTCGTTGCAGCGCCCGCCCAAGGTCGGCCGCGAGCGGGCCCCGCAGAGGTTCCGCCGCCAGACGAACGGCGAGTTGCGGCGCCAGGCCCGCCGCGGAGGCGACGGAGAGCAGGTCGAGGAACAGTGGCACCTCCGACGATGCCCTCGCGACTCGCCGCCGCGCTTGCCGGCCCAGGACGATCTCGGGCGTGCGCCAGGCGAGGATGCCGAGCGCGAACCCCGCGACGGGGACCGAGAGCGCGGTCGCGCCCACAAGACAGGCCGAACCGAGCACGAGCTTGGTCCCCACCCACTCGTCGGTGGTCCAACCGGGATCCGCCGAGGCCTGCAGGCCGATCAATCGGTCGCGCCGCACTCGACGCCCGAGCCGGGAGCGCCCGATCCACCTCAGGATCCCCACTACGCGCCCGGGGGACGACCTCGTCACGAGGCCGCCCAGTTGATCGGTCGTGCCCGATCGACCCGACGCGATCGCTCCGACCACGAGGACGGGCGCGAGGGCGGCGAGCGCCGAGGCGAACCACACGCGGCTCACGCGACCTCCACGCGAAGAAGCCGACGGATCCACAAGAACGCCACTCCTTGCAGGGTGAGCCCGATCGCGATCGCCGAGGCCCCCAGCGTCGTTCGATACGCGCTCTCCACGTCGCGACGAGCGACGACGGACAGGAACAGGAAGAAGCCGATCGGCAACAGGCCGAGGATGGCGGCCGACAGGCGGGCCTGAGCGGTGAGGGACCGGAGCTCGCGAGCGCCGTCGCGGCGAGCTCGCAGGGTTCGCACTAGGTCGTCGAGCGAGCTCGCCATCGCCCCACCGACCCGCCGGTGCAGTCCGAGGACCCCCGTCACGAGTCGCGCCTCGTCCCCGCCGATCGCCTCGGCGAGCGTCGCGAGGACCTCGTCCATCGGAGCACCCAGCGCCACCCGATCGGCGGCTTCGGCGAGCAGCTTCCCGAGCGGCGGGCCGACCTCCGAGGCCTGCGCGATCGCCTGAATGAGCGAGCGTCCGGACCGAACCGAGGCGGCCATCGCGGTCACCGCGTCGACGAGCTGCTCCTCGGTCCGGGCTGCGCTTCGCGAGCGCCGGCGCCGTTCGAGCACCAACGGGATGGCCGCGCCGGCCGCCCCGCCACCGAGCGCGCCGGGGGGACCGGCCACCAGCCAGCCCGCGACGGCGCCGAGCGCCCCCGCCGCGACCATCACCGCAGGGCGAGAGCTCGCTCGGATCCGCCGATTCCCCGAGGAGGCCGGGGATCCCGACGAGGACGCGGGCTCCGACACCGTCGCGCCGAGGAACGCGATCGACGACGTCGACGCGGCCGCCGCGAGGATGACACGGATCACGGAACTCCCTCGCCGCCGTCGATCCCCGCATCGAACAGGCGATCCGAGACCGTCTCGCCGTGCTCGACGAGCACGCGGAGGAGCGTCGGGGCGATGCCGGTGGCGACGAACGCACCCTCCGGTCCGAGCCGGGGACGGAAACCGAAGAGCTCGGTCACGATCGGATCTCCGTCGTCCCCAAGATCCTCAACGGAGGCGATCTGGAAGACCACTCGCCGGCCGTCGCGCAGCCGCGTCATGTGAACAACGAGGTCGATCGCCGACGCCACCTGAGCCCGGACGTGCGCCGCGGGAAGCTCGACGTCGGACATCAGCGCCATCGTCTCGAGCCGCCACAGCAGATGCCGGGCCGAGTTCGCGTGCGCGGTCGAGAGCGAGCCGTCATGACCCGTGTTCATCGCCTGGAGCATGTCGAGCGCCTCCCCGCCGCGAACCTCCCCCACAACGATCCGGTCGGGTCGCATGCGAAGCGCGTTGCGAACGAGCTCGCGGACGGTCACCTCACCCTCGCCCTCCACGTTGGCCGGACGAGCCTCGAGGCCGATCACGTGGGGCTTCGCCAGGCGAAGCTCGGCCGCATCCTCGATCGTCACGATGCGTTCGCCGTCGGGGACGAACGAGGAGAGCACACCGAGGAGCGTGGTCTTGCCCGAGCTGGTCCCTCCCGACACGATGACGTTGGTTCGACCTCGCACGCAGGCGGCGAGGAACGCGAGCATGCGCGGCCCGAGGGTCCCCTTCGCGAGCAGATCGCGCGGTCCGAGTGGCACGGCCGAGAACTTGCGGACCGTGAGCACGGGACCGCAGAGCGAAAGGGGCGGAACGATCGCATGCACCCGCGAACCGTCTGGCAGTCGCGCGTCCACCCAAGGTGACGAACCATCGACCCGAAGGCCCAAGGGCGCCACGATGCGTTCGATCAGGTGAAAGACCGCCTCCTCCCCCTCAAACAGACGATCGATCACCCTCTCGATCCGCCCCTTCCGCTCCACGTACACGTCGTCGGGACCGTTGACCATCACTTCGGTCACGTCCGGGTCCTTGAGCAGGAACTCGATCGGACCCATCCCGACGACCGCGTCCGAGACCTCGTTGACTACCTTCGCCAGCACGCCCTGCGGCAGGATGTGACCCTGCTCGCGAAGGACGGCGAGCGCCTCCTCCCGTACGCGAAGACGGCGCTCCGCGCGAGAAACGCGGTCGAGCTCGCCGGCGTCGACCCGCCGAAGCAGGCGCTCGTGCAGGCCCCGACGGACATCGCTCAGCGCGTCGACCGCGGTCATTCGTCCTCCTCCTCCAGCCGCCGAGCGAGGCGATCGATCGACCTGCCGACGCGACCTCGCATCGGGAGCAGTCGCCCGCGGTCCTGCGCCGCCGCCGCGGCGCGATCGGTCGGGATGACCGCGAGCGCCGCCGCGCCGAACACGCGCTCGACGTCGTTCGCGGTGATCGCCGATCGGTGCGCGCGATTGACCACGAACGCCGAACGCTCCTCGAGCCCGACGGCGTCGATGACCCGCTTCGCGTCGCGAAACGACAGGACGTCCAACCCGAGGACGAAGAGCACCCGGTCGGCGATCTCGAGCCCCGTGCGCGAGACTTCGTCCAACGCCCGTGGGACGTGCAGCACCACGACGTCGCTGACCTGCCGGGCCGCCGTCACCGCGGCTCGGAAATGACGGCCGCGCACGTCGATCGGGCCGATCTCGCCGCCTGGCGAGAGCAGCACGTGGAAGCCGCCCGGATGGCGCCACAGAACCTCGTCGACGTGGCGCGGGGAGATCTCGTCGCCGAGCGGCAGGAGATCGCCGATCGTTCGGGGCCGCTCGTCCTCCGGAACGCCGACGGCCGCCGTTGCATCGGCGAACGCGACGTCGAGATCGACGAGCACGCACCGACGTCCTCGCCGCGCGAGCGCCGCGGCGAGATGAGTGGCGACAAAGGTCGCGCCGACGCCGCCGCGCGAGCCGTAGACGGCGACCACGCGAGCCTTCCGCTCGACCGGCTCGCCGAGCGGGGGCCGGATCCTCGCGGCGGCCTCGGCGAGCCCCTCGCGCTCGGCGGGCCAGAGATAGAAGCCCACCGCTCCCGATCGGATCGCACGGCGAAGCGTGCCGACGGACTGCGACGTATCCACCGTGATCAGCGTGCTGCCGTTCAGCGACCCCCGGGGAGGCGCGAGCGAGGGCGCGGCGACGACCGCATCGGGCTCGAGCTGGTGGATCGCGTCGAGGAGCTGTCGCTCGTCGGACGCGGTGCCGACGACCCGCGCGACGCCGCTTCGATCGAGGAAGTGCAGGACCTCCTCGGCGACCTCGGGCGGCTCCAGCGCCAGCACGATCCTCGCGACCTCCTCCATCTGCGCTCCATGACGTCCGGGGGAAGGACCGATGCGATGGGGGAAGCGAGGGAGAGGCTCGGGGAGTCGCGGCGAACCGCGTGGGCGGACACTACGCGGGGTGCCGACAGAGGACAATCGCCAGGCCGGCCGATTTGCGACGCACGATCGGCGACGGCGGCCGGTGATGTCTTCATCGGCCGATTGGTGACCGACCGGCGTCGCGCAAGGGGATTTTCTGAGAAGGCATCACGTGGGTCCGGAGACTCCAGGACTCGGCCGGCGGACGAACATGACAACCGCGCAATGTGCCCCGTTGCGCCTGCCTGTTCCCTGAGCACGCCTCGAACGAAATCGTGACAGTCCTGTCATCCGACTTGCCTCCGGCCCTGTAGCGTTCGAAGGTGACACGCCCGATGGACGTGACGGCGACGGGAGGGGTGGGATGAGCCGATCGCTTCGAAGGTTCGGACGGGTCGCGGCGCTGGTGGCCGTCGTGGTGCTCGTAGCCTCGGCGTGCTCCAAGGACGAGCCCGCGACGCCGATCTACGACGTCTTCGGACAGCAGTTCAAGTTCCACGGCATGCCCGAATCGATCCCCTCGGGCAACTTCCAGATCAACTTCTCGAACAAGGAGTCGTTCCCGATCACCCACGAGATGATCGTGAAGGCGCTCCCCACGGGTGCGACGGCGCAGGACATCATCGAGAGCGCGAAGGTACCCGGATGCGAGGGTGGCGCGGAGTGCGAGGCCCAGTTCCTCGCCTTCGGTGAGATCGCCGGCGTGGACACGGGGGCGACCCTGTCGAACGTGTTCTACCTGCCGCCGGGCAACTACTTCTTCGCGTGCTGGGAGACGGGCACCCAGGAGGGCACGGAGGACGGCCCGACGCACGCTTCCAAGGGCATGGTGTTCACCTTCACGGTGACCTGATCGACGCGACCGAGCCGACCCGCATGCGCACGATCCGCGCCGCTCTCGTTCGCTTCGGGATCGCGGCGTCGGCGCTGCTGCTGTCGAGCTGCGCCGAGCAGGGGATCTCGCCCCAGGGCGAGGACGTGCACCAGCTCTACATCGTCATCCTGATCCTGGCCCTGCCCGTGTTCATCGGCATCGAGGCGGCCCTGATCTGGTGCATCGTGCGGTACCGCCGGCGCGATCGCGAGCCGGCGCCCCAGACGGTGGGCGGGAATCGCTCGCTCGCGGTCTTCTTCGCCGTCCCCGCCGTGATCGTGGCGCTCCTGTTCCCGTTCGGCGAGACGACGCTCCTGCGGATCTCTCAGACGGAGCCGCCCCAGGTGCAGGTACGCGTCGAGGGGTTCCAGTGGGAATGGACGTTCCTGTACCTGCAGGAAGGCATCTTCGTCAGCGGCAAGACCCTCGTGAAGCCGGCGGAGATGGTCCTGCCCGTCGACGAGCCCGTGAAGATCACGCTCACGTCCCGCGACGTGATCCACTCGTTCTTCGTGCCGGATCTTCTCTTCAAACGCGACGCGATCCCTGGTCGCACCAGCAGCTTCGAGTTCACGCCGACGGAGCTGGGGACGTTTCCCGCGCAGTGCGCCGAGTTCTGCGGCCTGTGGCACTCGAAGATGACGTTCGTGGTGAGGGTCGTGAGCTCGCTCGACTACCAGGCCTGGATCGAGCAGCAGCGCGAGGAGGCCCAGAGCATCACGTGCGAGTCGGAGGGACCGACCCTGTCGCTCGTCGCGCACAACACCTCGTGGAACGCGTTCTGCCTGGCGGTTCCGGGGAACGCACCGTTCACCGTGAACATCGACAACCAGGACCCCGGCATCGAGCACAACTTCTCGATCTACGACAGCTTCTTCCAGAAGACGACGTACTTCATCGGACCGAAGATCACCGGGCCGGCGAAGACCTCCATGAATCTCGATCCGTTGCCTCCCGGTCGGTACTACTTCCAGTGCGACGTCCACGGTCCCGCGATGTCGGGAGCGTTCATCGTCGAATGACGGGCAGGAGATGAGGTGAGGGAACCGACGTGGCCGTAACCGAGGCCCCATCCACCGAGCTCGCGCCCGAACCGGAGCGGGGCCGGCTGCTCGACTGGCTGAAGACGACCGACCACAAGAAGATCGGGATCCTCTACCTGATCAACAGCTTCGCGTTCTTCGCGGTGGGCGGGGTGTTCGCCCTGCTCATGCGGACCGAGCTCGCCCGGCCCGGGACCCAGATCTTCGCCCCCCACGCGTACAACCAGCTCTTCACGCTGCACGGGACGCTGATGATCTTCCTGGTGATCTTCCCGCTGCTCGCGGGGTTCGGGAACTACTTCGTCCCGCTGCAGATCGGGGCGCTCGACATGGCGTTCCCGCGAATCAACGCCCTGTCGTTCTGGCTCCTGCCGGTGGGCGGGCTGACGATCCTGTCGGGGTTCCTCGCGAAGGGCGGTGCCGCCGCGGCGGGGTGGACCGGGTACCCGCCGCTCTCCGAGCAGCTCGGCACGGGCCAGGACCTGTGGGTCGCCGGGCTCATCATCGTCGGGACGGCCTCGATCCTCGGCGGGATCAACTTCATCGTGACGATCCTGCGCATGCGAGCGCCCGGGATGTCGATGATGCGGATGCCGGTGTTCACCTGGAGCATCCTCGCGACCTCGCTCCTGGTGATCCTGGCGGCGCCGGTGCTCACGGCGGGGCTGATCATGGTGTTCGCCGACCGGCAGCTCGGGACGGCGTTCTTCGACCCCACTCGCGGCGGCGTCGTCCTGCTCTGGCAGCACGTGTTCTGGTTCTTCGGTCATCCCGAGGTGTACATGCTGATCCTCGGCGCCTGGGGGATCGTGACCGAGATCGTCTCCGTGTTCGCCGGCAAGCCGATCTTCAGCTACCGGGGCGTGATCCTGTCGTTCCTGCTGATCACGGCCCTCTCGTTCAGCGTCTGGGCGCACCACATGTTCGCGACCGGCGCCGTCGAGCTGCCGTTCTTCAGCGTGACCACGGAGCTGATCTCGATCCCGACGGGCGTGCTGTTCTTCATCTGGCTCGGAACCCTCTGGAAGGGCAAGCTGCGGTTCGAGCCTCCGATGCTGTTCGCGCTCGGCTTCATCTCGATGTTCCTGATCGGCGGCATCAACGGCGTGTGGGCCGCCTCGCCCGCGATGGACTTCGCGATCCACGACACGTACTGGGTGGTCGCGCACCTGCACTACGTGCTGTTCGGCGGGACGATCTTCGGCGTCATGGCGGGGATGTACTACTGGTTCCCGAAGATGACCGGCCGCATGCTCTCGAGGAAGCTCGGCATCTGGCAGTTCTGGCTGCAGCTGGTCGGCTTCAACCTCACCTTCTTCCCGATGCACCTCCTGGGACTGCAGGGCATGCCCCGGCGGATCGCCGACTACGGGCCGGACCGCGGGTGGAGCTTCCTGAACCTGTTGTCCTCGGTCGGCGCCTTCGTCATCGCCGTCGCGATGCTCCTGTTCTTCGTCAACATCTTCCTCACGCTGCGGAAGCCTCGGTCGGCGCCCGACGACCCGTGGGAGTCCAACACGCTCGAGTGGGCGACGTCCTCTCCGCCTCCGGCGCACAACTTCGACGTCCTGCCGCCCATCCGCTCGGATCGTCCCGTGTACGACCTCCGGATGGCCGCGAAGGAGGGTGAGGCATGAGCGCGCTCGCCGTCCCGAGCGAACGCCCCTCTCGGGAGCTGAGCGGGCCCGTCATGGGGATGGTCCTGTTCGTCGCGTCCGAGGCCATGTTCTTCGCGGCGTTCTTCGGCGCGTACTTCTCGATCCGCGCCACCGAGAAGGTGTGGCCGCCCCCCGGGATCCCCGACCTCGAGAGCACCGTGCCGGCGATCCTCACGGTGATCCTGGTGACGAGCAGCCTGGTCATCCAGATGTCCCTGCGATCGATCCGCCGCGACGACCGGCGGCGAGCCGTTGTCTTCCTGGCCGTCACGATCGCCCTCGGGATCGCGTTTCTCCTACTCCAGCTCTACGACTACTCGCAGCTCGGCTTCGGGGTGAAGGACGGGACGTTCGGCTCGCTGTTCTACGTGATGACCGGCCTCCACATGGCGCACGTGTTCGGCGGCGTCGTCTTCCTCTGCCTCGTCCTCGGGCAGGCGACGGGCGGCGCGTTGTCGCCCGCTCACCACGACTCCCTCGCCGCCGGGGCCATCTACTGGGACTTCGTCGACGTCGTGTGGATCCTGCTGTTCACGACGTTCTACCTCCTCACGTGAGGCGATGAGATGAGGACGATCTCGCGGATCTGCCTCTCGCTCACCGTCTTCCTGGCGCTCGCCGGGGCCGTCTACGGGCTCACCAGCCACGAGCCGGCCGGCACGACGCTCCTGCTCGTGGCCGCCGCCACGTTCTGCTTCGTGGGGCTCGTCGCGCGGATGCAGGCGCGCCGGGCGGCCGGCCCGGAGCCGGGCGAGGAGGTCGAGATGCACATCGCTCCGACGATCTGGCCGTTCGGGTTCGCGGTGGCCGCGGTGGTCATCGCGCTCGGGCTCGTCGTGAGCGCGTGGCTGTTGCTCCTCGGCGCGATCGCGTTCGCCGTCTCCGCGGCGGGCTGGCTTCGCGACGTGGCGCGCTCACGGGCTCACGCCGAGCGAGCCTAGGCGCCGTCAGCCCCGGATCATCAACCAGCCGGTGACGACGAGCAGGGTCACGAGCACGACCAGGAAGACGGTCGCGTGGTACTGCGTCGGGCTCGGGCTGGGCAGGCGGGCGGGGTTGCAGCGCCGGCAGACGGACTCGCCCCACGGGACGCGGTCCCGGCAGCGGACGCAGCGGTCGAAGCGGTCCGCGACGCCCCTCACGGTCGCCCGCCCGAAGTCGGCGAGGCAACCGGCGTGCGCGCGAGCCGGGAGTCGGCTCGCCGCGCGGCGCGCTCCTCGACCCGCATCCACTCCAGCATGACGAGGGCGAGTGCGGGCACGATGTGGATCATGCCGCCGGCCCACATGATCGCTCCCCCGGTGCGCTGGTCTGCGGCCGCCCTCGAGGCGCCCTCGACCGCGGCGTAGGTCGGGTACCAGGCGTGGCTCGCGCTGAACAGCGCCAGGCCGAGGAACGCCATCGACGCCATCGCGAAGAAGAGAAACAGGATGCGGGCCGGGTGGGACAGGCCCGACGGCGCGGGGTCCCGGCCCACGACCGGCATCCAGAACAGCACCGCCGTCACAAGGAACGCGGCGTGCTCGAGCGCGTGGATGCCGTCGCTTCGAAGCGACGCGTCGAACGCCCCCGTGAGATGTGATCCCCACAGGACGCCGAAGAACAGCGCCCACGCGACGATCGGCTGGGAGAGAGCTCGGGTGGCGGGGTGAACGAGCACAGTGGACAGCCTCCGCCGGGCGGCGGGCGAGGACGCGAGGAGCGCGAGCGTGACCGGGGCGCCGAGCACGAGCAGCGGCGCCGCGACCATGGTGAGCAGCAGGTGCTGGACCATGTGCATCGAGAACGACGTGGCCGAGGCCGCGTCGATCGGGGACTCGAGCGCGAGGAAGACGAACGCCAGGCCGGCGAGGAACTCCCATCGCCGGGCGCGGGGAACCCTGCGATCGCCGCGCTCGCGACGCACGCGACGTTCCGCGCGGACGTAGACGACCCCGGCGACGACCAGGCCGAAGACGACCACGGGGTCAAACGTCATGGTCGCTCGCGTGGGCATCGAGGGCGCCGACGGCGGGCTGCGAGGCGCGAGCCGGCCCCTCGGACGCCGGGATCGGGATGCGATCGGCTCGGGTCAGTGCGATCGGCGACAGCGGCAACAGGATCTCGAACGTCGTTCCGACGCCCACCCTGCTGGTGACGCGCACCTCGCCGCCGTGGGCGTCGACGATCGCCTTCACGATCGACAGCCCGAGACCGAAGCCGCCCGTGTTCCGGCTCCGCCCCGGATCGGCCCTCGCGAACCGGTCGAAGATGTGGTCGAGGTCCGGGTCGGGGATGCCGGCTCCGGTGTCGCGAACCGAGATCACGGCGCGCGTGCCCCGGCGATGGGTCGCCACCTCGATCGTGTCCGACTCCCGCGTGTGGCTCACGGCGTTCTCGATCAGGGCGTCGAGCGCGACCTCGAGGCGGTCGGCGTCGGCCACGACGGTCGCCTCGTCGGTATCTCCGAGCAGCCAGCGCCGCGGCGTCGCCGTCCAGCGGCGGACGGCCTCGACCACGATCGTCTCCACGTCGACCGGCTTCGGGTGCAGGAACTCCGGATCCTCCGACCCGGCGAGCAGCAGGAGGCGATTGGCGAGGCGCCGCAGGCGCATCAGCTCGTCGGCGATCACGGCGGCGTCCTCCGCGACGGTCGGATCCTCGGCGATGCGCTGGATGAGCTCGGCATGTCCCAGGGCGACGGTGATCGGCGTGCGCAGCTCGTGCGAGGCGTCCTGCACGAACCGCCGTTCTCGCTCGAGCAGACGCAGGTTCGCGAGCGACACGCGCTCGGCCTCCTCCATCGCGGTCAGCCGCCGGCGCGCGTGCCACACCATCGCCACGAACATGGCCGCCATGAGGGGGACCTCGGTGATCTCGTCGATCGTCGTGAAACCCCGGGCCACGTCGATCCAGATCAGCGCGCCGGTCAGGAGCATCACGAAGGCGAGGACAACGGTCGTCGGACGGGCCTTCCACACCCGGAAGCCATAGAGGATCGTCAGGCTCACCCAGATGAAGTGGAACGGCACGGTCTCCCAGTCGGGCCACAGGAGCATCGCGAACAGGTTCGCGATCGAGAACAGGACCCAGGCGACGTCGTACCAGCGCACGCGGTTGGGCCATTCGAACCGGTCAGGCCGCATCGATCCGGTATCCCACACCTCGGACCGTGACGATGGTCTCGGCTCCGAGCTTCGCGCGAAGGCGTCGCACGTACACGTCGACGACGTTCGAGCGCGGATCGAAGTGGTACCCCCAGACCGAGGCGAGCAGGCGGTCCTTCGACACCGTATGGCCGGCGTTGCGGAGCAGCTCTCCGAGCAGCAGGAACTCCCGCTCGGGGAGCGAGATCGGACCCGAGCCGGCGTCGGCCTGCCGCCGGATGAGGTCGAGGGAGAGCGAGCCGGCCGAAAGACGTGTCTGGATCGACCGCGCCGCGATTCGCAGTCGCGCCCGCACGCGCGCGAGGAGCTCCTCGAGGGAGAACGGCTTCGAGATGTAGTCCTCGGCGCCGCGCTCCAGGCAGCTCACCTTCGAAGCGGTGTCGTTCAGCGCGGAAAGGATCAGGACCGGCTGCGAGGGCTTGCGCCAGAGGATGCGCCGGAGCACCTCGTGTCCGTCGAGGCCGGGCATCACGAGGTCCAAGACGACGAGGTCGTACCCGTGGGCGAGGGCGAGGCGGAGACCCTCCTCACCGTCGCGCGCGCAATCGACGGCCATCCCCTCGGCCTCCAGGCCGCGGCGGACGAAGTTGAGGATGCGCGGCTCGTCGTCGATCACCAAGATGCGACCGACGGGCGCCAGCTCGTCTTCGGGCCGCTCAACCGACGACGTCATACCCCACCTCGCCGCATACAGTAGCCATGACCGCTCTCGCTGGATAGTCGACGGCGGCGCCCCCCCGATGTGACAGTTCTGTCATTCAAGGCCGGCAGCTGAGGGGGGCATCGACGTGGCGGACGTGGAGATCCGTCGGTTCGAGGAGCCGGACGAGTCGCGAGCCTTCGAGCTCGGCTCGTTCTCGGTGATCTCGATCGGCGGCGTGACGATCGGGCGGGCGAGCTACGAGCCGGGGTGGGTCTGGAGCGAGCACGTCGGGAAGGCGACCGGCGAGGCGCTCTGCCCGGTCGAGCACGTCGGCCTCGTCGTCTCGGGTCGGACGGGCGTGCGGATGGCCGACGGCGCCGAGTACGAGCTCACGCCGGGCGACCTGTTCCACGTCGGGCCCGGGCACGACTCGTGGGTGATCGGCGGGGAGCCCTACGTCTCGCTCCACCTGCTCGGCGCGACCGAGTACGCAAGCCCGTCCGAGTAGGTCTCCACCCGGCACCGTCCCCGCGCTACTGCAACAGCGGGAGCAGCCGTACGCGAGCGGTGGGTGGGTCGAGCGGGAGGCGCGGAGTAGCTTCCAGACCTCCGGTGCGCAAACGGCGCGGCTGGGGATCGACGAAGATTGAGGGCGGGATGCCTGAGCGCACCGCGCACGCCGAAGCCCCGCCCGACCTGCTTCGGGCCTTTCGGGCCGATCCGATCGACGCCGTGGGGCGCGCGGCGCGCGAGCACGGCGACGTCGCATGCGTGTCGCTCGGACGCTATCGCCTGTTCGTGCTCGGTCATCCCGACCACATCAAGGACGTCCTCGTCACCCACCATCGGAGCTTCGTGAAGGGCCCGCCCCTTCAGGAGGCGAAGCGGCTGATCGGCGAGGGACTGCTCACCAGCGAGGGCGACCTGCACCGCACGCAACGCCGGACGATCCAGCCCGTGTTCCACCACGACCGCATGCTCGACTACGCCGGCCTCATGGTCGAGCGCGCGAGCCGCATCGCGGACGAATGGCGGCCCGGCCAAGTCGTGGACGTCGTCGACGCGATGGTCCTGCTCACGATGTCCCTCCTCGCCAAGGCGGTCCTGGACGCCGACATCGCGGACGAGGAGGCGCGAGAGACGGCGCGCGCGCTCGCCTCCTGCCTGGACCGCTTCACGCGCATCGCGTCGCCCTACACGCGGCTGCTGGACCAGATCCCCTCGCAGGAGAACAGGGAGTTCGAGGAGATCCTTCACCGCTTCGACGAGACGGTCGCGCGCATCATCTGCGAGCGAAGCGCGAAGGGCGCCGACGGGTCCGACGTCTTGTCGAGGCTGCTGCGCGCCGGCGAGGACGCACCGAGCGACTCCATGAGCGAACGGCAGCTCCGCGACGAGATCCTCACGTTCATGGTCGCCGGCCACGAGACCTGGTCGAACTCGATGGCCTGGACCTGGTACGCGCTCTCCGAGCATCCGGCGATCCGCGAGCGGGTGTTCGCCGAGGTCGACGCGGTCCTCCAGGGTCGTCCGGCGACCGCCGCGGACGTCCCTCATCTGCGGCTCGTCCAGTGGACGTACCTGGAGACGCTGCGCCTATATCCGCCGGCCTGGGTGATCGGTCGCGCCGCGGCAGTCGACCACGAGATCGCGGGTCGGGTGATCCCGGCCGGCTCGGTGGTGCTGATCTCGCCGTGGGTCGTCCACCGCGACCCCCGCTGGTACGCCGACCCCGAGGAGTTCCGTCCCGAGCGATGGGACAGGGAGGGCGCGGAGCGGATCCCCACCTTCGCCTACCTCCCGTTCGGCGCCGGGCCGCGCGTCTGCATCGGCCAGCCCCTCGCGACGCTTTCCGGCGCGCTCTTCATCTCGACGATCGCGCAGCGGTGGCAGCTCGACCTCGTGCCGGGGCATCCGGTGGAACCGGCGGCGCCGCTGTTCCGCCCGGCGCACGGGATGCCGATGGTCGCCACGCCCCGGCACGTCGGGGGGGCTGCGTCGTGACGGCGGGAACCCTCGCGGAGGCGCTCGAGGAGTCGGCGGGCGGCCCGTCCGAGCTGGTGTTCCACCTGCCCGAGGGTCCCCGGCGAGTGCCCGCCGCGACGCTGCTGCGGGAGGCCCGGGAGGGGGCGGCCGCGCTCGCCGCGTGGGGCGTGCGACCGGGCGCCGCCGTCGGCGTCCTCGGTCCCAACGATCCGCGCTGGGCGACGTGGGCGTTCGCCACGTGGCTCGCCGGCGGCACGGTGGTCCCGCTCGCCTACCACCTGCGGATCCCCGACGCCGGCGCCTTTCGCGAACGCCTCCGCGCGATGCTGGCCGTGGCCGGGTGCGACCTCGTGCTGGCGCACCCGCGGTTCCTTCCCCACCTTCCCGAGAGCGCCGGGATCGACTGGAACGATCGGGGCGATCCGACGTCCGCGAGCCCGCTCCCCGATCTGCGACCGGAGGACCGCGCGGTGATCCAATTCACCTCGGGGAGCACCGCGACCCCCAAGGGCGTCGCGCTCAGCCATCGCGCCGTGCTCGCCGGGGTTCGGAGCTCGTCGGCCGCGTGCGCGCTCGAGGGCGAGTGCGTCCAGCTCTCCTGGCTTCCGTTCTTCCACGACTGGGGGCTGTTCGGCTTCCTGGTGTGGTCCGTCGTGATACAGACGCGGACGCACATCCTCGCCACCGAGCGCTTCGCACGCGACCCGACCGAGTGGCTCCGGCTCGTCGGCACCGTGGGCGCGACGATGACCCCCTCACCCACCTCTGCGTGGGACGCGGCCCTGCGCCTGGCCGCGCGGCGCCCCAATGGCATCGACCTGTCGTCACTCCGCGGCTGCACCCTTGCCGCCGAGACCATCGACCCGCGCGTGGTGGACCGGTTGCTCGAGGTCGGCGGAGGCCTGGGCCTTCGGCAGGACGCGCCCCACGGGGCGTACGGGCTCGCCGAGGCGACCCTGGCCGTCACCGTCGGTCCCACGGGACGCGGTCTCGCGCTCCGGTGCGTCGATCGAGACGAGCTCGCCTCGGGCATGGCGGTCCCGGCGACCGGTCCCGCCGCGACCCGTCTTGCGTCGTGCGGGGTGCCCGTCCCGGGGATGGAGGTTCGCATCCTCGTCGACGGGAGAACGGTCGGCGACGGGGTCGTCGGCGAGATCGCAATCCGCGGACCGTCGCTCATGGACGGATATCTCGGCGAGGACGGCCCCGAGGCGACGACGGGCGACGGCTGGCTGCACACCGGCGACCTCGGCTATCTGTTCGACGGCGAGCTCTGCGTCACGGGCCGGTCGAAGGACGTCGTGATCGTGATGGGTCGGAACTACGCGCCCCAGGAGATCGAATGGGCGGCCGAGCGGGTCGAAGGGGTGCGACGCGGGCGGAGCGTGGCCTTCGGACTGGATCCGGACGCGAGCGACGTCATCGTGGCCGTGGAGTCGACCGGCGGCGAGGAGCCCGCGACGCTCGCTCGCATGGTCTGGCGCTCCGTCGCGGACGCCATCGGCATCGTCCCCCGCGAGGTCGTCGTGCTCCCCCGCGGATCGGTCCCGGTGACGACGAGCGGCAAGCTGCGGCGGAGCTCGGTCCGACGCTCGTTCGTCGACGGGGAGCTCGAGGAGCTGGTGGTGGGCAGGATCTCGGGGGGCGTGGCCCGGTGACGCAGAGTGAGCCGAAGGTCCCCGACGTGCGCGGCGCGATCCGCGACTACATCACGGGCTTCATCCTCGCGGAGGACGCCGGCGCCGAGGTGGCGTTCGACACCCCGCTCCTTTCCTCGGGACTGCTCGACTCGGTCGGCGTCGAGGAGCTCCTGCGATTCCTCGAAGAGGAGTTCGGCATCGAGTTCGAGGACGAGGAGCTGAACGCCGAGGCCTTCGAGACGATCGACGTCATCGCCGTGCTGGTCGACGAGAAGCGGGGCGCCGCGTGACCGTCGACGTCGAACGTCTCGAGCGGCACCGCGTCTTCGAGGACCCCGAGCGACGTTTCCGCGAGCGCTTCCTGTCGCCCGAGATCGGCGGCGCGCCCACCGTGGCGGTGCTGTCGGAGCCCTGGGAGGGCCGCGCGACGACGGGATGGGTGATCTGCGGGTCGTTCGCGATGGACCAGGCCTACCTCCTCTCGCTCGAGACGGCGCTCGCGCGGCGGCTCGCGGCGGCGGGGCTCGTCGCGCTCCGCTATCACGCGCAGGGCTACGGCGACAGCGACCTCGACGCGGAGCACGTCACGCTCCGCTCGCACGTTGGCGACGCACAGGACGCCCTCGAGGTCCTTCGCGGGGCGACCGGCGTCGAGAGGGTGGGGCTCGCAGGCGCGCTGTTCGGCGGCTCGGTCGCCGCGATGGCCGGCGCTCGGGCCGATGCCCTCGCCCTCGTACAGCCCGTGGTTCGCGGGCAGGCCTACATCCGCGCCACGGTCCGCCGGTCGATCGGCACGTCGCTCGCGGACCGGCCGAGCGATCCCGAAGGGCCCACCTCGGGCACACCCGGCGTCGTCGACGTCGAGGGGTTCCCGCTCCGCCCGGAGGTCGTGGCGGAGTTCGACGCGTTCGACCTGCTCGCGGAGCTTCCCCCCTTCGCGGGCCGATCGCTGGTGATCCAGGTGACGCGATCCCCCGAACCGCAGCGGCCGCTCTCGCTGCTCGCGGATCGGCTCGCGGTCGCCGGGGGGCGGTCCGAGCTCCGCGTCGTCGCCCACCCCGAAGCGCTCCGGTTCGGCCTGCCGCGGCATCGGCGCGCCGGCGGGACCCGAAAGGTCGACGTGCAGGTCGACCTGTCCGACGGGATCCTCGAGACCATCGCGCGATGGTGCGCCGGCGCCGAGGTTCGCGCGCGAGCGCCGCGGTGACCGATCACCCGGTCTTCGTGCCCTCCGGGGGCGACCACCTCGCCGCCGTGATCACCCTTCCCGAACACGAGCCGCGCGCGTTGGCGGTCATGTTGCAGGGCCTCGGCGCGCCGCGCAGCCACAAGAACCGGTTCTGGACCCGGATGGCTCGGGAGCTCGCCACGCGCGACATCGCCTCGGTTCGCACCGACTACCCGGAGTTCGGCGACAGCACAGGAACGCTGACGGGCCGAACGTACCCGCTCACGGACGAGGCGATGACGGTCACCGAGTTCGCGCTCGAGACTACGGGGCTGCGCGACTACGGCGTGGCGGGGAACTGCCTCGGAGCGTGGACGGCATTCGCGATGGCGTCCGTCGACCCTCGGTGCGTGAGCGTCGCGAGCCTGCTGCTCGGCTCTCCCGAGAACATCTTGCAGGGACAGGGTCGCACCGCGGTCGGGCGTGCGGCGCGCCGCTCGGCGCGCCGCGCACCGCGGATGCGGCGGATCGCCCGTCGGCTGCTGCGCACCGAGCGAATCGACCCGCGGATGCGCTTTCGCCCGGAGGTGCCGGCCGGCGTCGCGTCCGCGAACTCACTGTTCCTGTTCCTCGGCAAGGAGGAGCTGGGCCGGAGCCTCGCGCTCGCCGTGTCGGAGCTCCCCCGAGAGCCGGGCCGGATCGCCGAGGTTCGCACGATGCCCATCCTCGGCACCTCGGGATTCCAGCTCCCGCTCGCAGTCCAGTCAGATGTGATGAACGTCCTGGTGGACTGGCTCGACCAGACGCTCCCCGCCGAGCCCGGCCGCGGACCCGAAGCGGCCATCTCCGCACGCCGTGCGGGGCCGGCCGCCTAGGGCTCGTCGCCGGCGGAAGGCGAACGGCGCTCCAGGCGCTTCTCGAGCGCGCGGATCCGGTCGAGCAGGGCTCCGACGCCCGGCATCTCGCGACGATCCGTCCGGGGATCGACCACGACTCGCTCGCGCGCTCGGTCGAGCGTCGCGGTCGCGAGGACGACCAGCGGCTCCTCCAAGGGCTCGGGCGGCGACGGCGGAGCAACCGGGCTGATGACGATCTCGAACCCTCGGCGATGGCCCGCGCTCGCTCCCCCTCGGGGGACGGCACGAGCTCGGTGAGCGACTCGCGATAGCGGACGAAGACGGTGAACGACCTCGGTTCACGCTCGCCGACGTCGATGGTCGTTTGGACCGGGACGACGATCCCCCGTCCCCAGGCATCGATCGCCAGGCCCGGCTCGACCACGATGGTCGCCGGCTCGTCACCGCTCGAGACCGCCAGACCGCTCACGACTCCCTGCCCGTGCAGCATTCGGTTCAGGAGCCGTCGCATGCGGAGGTGGTACTCCTGCTCCCGGCGCAGGTCCTGCGCGTCGAGCACCTGGCCCTCGAAGAAGTTCGTGCGCTCCGGTGTCGACAGGGGCGGCACCGAGTGCTCCGGGTCTGGTCGCTCATCGGTCACGTCGACGATTATCGACCCCCGGGCGGTCGAGGCCACGCCGGCATCCCGACAACCGAAATCCTGCGCGTGTTCACCAGGCGGGCCGGCCGAGGGAGACAATTCACCCGGCTGCTGCTTCCCGGGGCGGGATCGGCGGGAGGGGTCCTCATGCCTGGCAAAGCCAAACGCTGGAGGCGGCATTTCGACGAGGGAATGTCCAAGGGGGCGGCCGCGCGGTATCCCGAGGCGCAGGCCAGCTTCCGACGAGCCATCGCCCTCGCTCCCCACGAACCATACCCACACTACGAGCTGGGCTACACGCTCACCCTCTTGGGTCGGTACGACGAGGCGATGGCGGAGTTCGCTCGGACCGAGGAGCTACGGCGCGGCTTCTTCCTGGTCCAGACCGAGATCTACCTGTGCCGCCAGGTTCTCGACGGCCTGCTCGACGGTGAGTCGGTCGATGCGGTGCGAATGCTGCAGCGGCTGACCGACATGGGGTCGGGCCGGAGCGAGCGAGCCGTCGAGCTCGCTCGGCTCGTCATCGAACGCGCCTCGGAGTGCGCGCTCGGCCACTACTTCCTCGGCAAGGCAGGGTTCGAGAGCTCGGCGCAGGCGATGGAGAGCCTCCGGCGATGCCTCGAGCTCGAACCGGACGACACGACGGCGATCGACGCGAGGGGGCACATCGGGCTCCTCCTCCGGGACGAGGGGAAGGTCGAGGAGGCTCGAGCGGAGTGGCAACGGATCGTGGACGACTATCCCGACAACCCGCACATCGGGCTCGTGCGGATGATGGTGGGCGGCGGCGCATGACTCGTCGGTGATCGGCCGCGAGCCCGACGTCTCGCCGCCGGGCCGGCGTCGCGGAGCCTCCACTGGAGTGTCGGACCCCGGGTCTACGATCGCGGCATGGGAACGCTCATCGACCTCGAGGCGTGGAGGGCGGCGCACGAGCGTGACCCCGTGGCCCGCCTCGAACGCGCGATCCGACGCCTGGAGGCGCAGCTGCAGCGTGGGACCGGCCGCATCGGCCCGCGGGTCGAGGCCGAGCTCCTGCAGATCACGGGCGCGATGACCGCGAACGACCAGGAGGAGGCCGCCGAGCGCGCCGAGCGTCTGGCCGAGCGCCTCGAGCACCCCTCCGCACGCCGCTCCGGCTAGCTCCACCTCCGCCGCCCTCCGGAACCTTCGCCGTTCCCGATCGGTCATCTCCCCGAAGACGGCGGATCACGAGAGGGGGGTCCCCGTTCCGGTCACGCTTCCCCAGCTCAACCGGGGTATCGAGCGGCCGGGCCGCGGGGCTAGGCTTGGTTGTCCGGCCGGAGCGAGAGGAGCTCGGTGCAGGATCCGGACCCGCGAACGCTCGCGCGCGCCCGTGAGGGAGACCTCGACGCGTTCGAGGAGCTCGTGCGGAGCTACCAGGCCGATGTCTGGCGGTTCGCCTGCCATTTCACGCGGGACCGGGCCCTCGCCGAGGACGTGACCCAGGAGGCGTTCCTTCGCGCCTTCCGATTCCTCAAGACCTTTCGCGGCGATGCCAAGTTCACGAGCTGGCTCTTCCGCATCGCCCGCAACTGCGCGATGGACGCGATCCGGGCGCGCTCGGTGCAGCTCGAGAAGGCGGAGCGCGAGCCCGCGCGACCTGGGCCGACCGATCCGCAGGCCCGCCTCGAGCTCTCCGCGGCCCTCGACGCCGTGTCCGAGGACCATCGCGAGCCGTTCCTGCTGATCGAGGTCTTCGGGCTGTCGTACCAGGAGGCCGCCGACGTGCTCGGGGTGCGCGTCGGCACGGTCAAGAGCCGCATGCATCGCGCCCGCAAGGCGATGATGGGCGCGCTGATCGTCGAGGAGGACGCCGGTGGATCATGAGCAGGCCGAGCGCCTGATCTCCGAGCGCCTCGACGGCGAGCGCATCGCGCCGAGGGCGCTCGTCGCGCTCGAGCAGCACCTCGAGTCCTGCGCCGAATGCCGCGCGTTCGAGCGCGGTACCTACCGCTTGCGCGAGGCCGCGCGGTTCGAGGTCGTTCCCGCGGTCCCCGATCTCGTCGAGCCGATCATGGCGGCGGTCGAGGCCGAGTCCGGAGCTCGACGGCCCGGCCTGCGGGTCGTCCGGCCGACGCGGCTGCCGAGCTCGCGACGGCGGGTGCCGCGATTCGCCTCGGTGATCGCGGCCGCGCTCGTCGGCGCGCTCATCGGGAGCCTCGTTGTCGGCGGTCCGTGGTCCTCGACCGACTCGTCGCCGAGGAACGCGGCGCTCGCGGCCGAGGCCGTCGCGGACGGCGTCGCCGGCGCCGCGGCCGGCCTCGCCGCGTACCACGCGACGTTCGCGATCACCGAGCACCACCTCTCACCCGAGGTTCCCGTGCGCGAGCTCTCGATGCAGGTCTGGTTCCGCGCGCCGGAGCGGTTCCGCCTCGACGTCGTCGATCACACGGACTACCCGTCGCCGGCCACCCCGACCGACCTCCGCCTGATCGTGAACGGCGATTCGTGGTACCTGTCGGGCCCGGCGCCGTGCCCGAGCACCACGTGCCCGCAGCGCGAGAGCGCCGTCCGCAACCGCGTCCCGTACTCCTCCGCCGCGCCGGCGCCGACCGACCTCGTCCTCCCCCTCACCGCGCTCGCCGACCCCGGCTCGATCGACGTCGTCGGTCGGGACACCGTCCTCGGACGTCGGGCCGTCGTAGTGCAGGTACCGTTCGAGCGCGCGGCCTCGCTGTTCCCCTTCCTGTCGCTCGGTGGCGACTGGCGTCCGTTCTTCCCGAACGATCGCGTCCGAATCTGGCTCGACGCGACGAGCTGGTTCCCGCTTCGCTGGCAGGTCTTCCCCGCGGGTGGGCACGAGCGCGATGCGTGGGCCCTGCGCTTCGGCCTGCCGGACGAGCCCTCCCGCGACCCGATCTTCGCGGTGGACGCGCGCTCGGTCGACCTCGACACGCCCGCTGCCGTGGTCTTCGACGCGCCCCGAACGGCGTCCAGCGACGATCAGGGCGCGCGCTCGGTCGGCGTGGACGACGTCTCGGCGCGGACGGGGTTCGAGCCCGTCGCGCCGAGGGAACTCGCGGGCCTCGACCTGTACCGGGTCGTGATCCCGGACGCCGCGAGGGCGGACGGCGGCGGATCCATCGTGACGTACGCCGACGGCCTGTCCTTCCTGAAGCTCGGCGAGACGCGATCGTGGTCGGCGGACGCCCCGTTCGGGCCGGTCGGCGTCCGAGCCGAGGAGGTCGCGCTCGCGGGCGGGGGCGTCGCGTACTACGAACCCGCGACGGCCGACCACGGCCGGCGCCTGTCGATTCACGCCGCAGGCACCGACCTGTACCTCGAGACGAACCTGCCGCGCTCGGGCCTGCTCGCGGCCGCCGCGACGCTTCCCGTTGTGGGCACGCCGATGCCCGAGTCGTGGCGAGTCCGCGGGACCGACGGCGCGGTCGTGGAGCGCGTCTCGCTCGAGCGCGCCTCCGCGGAGGTCCCGTTCCCGGTCGACACTCCGACCGCGCTGCCGCCCGGATACGTGCTCGCAAGCGTGGAGCTCGCGCGGGTCGGAACGGACGTCGGCGTCACGCTGTTCTTCCGCGGCGCGGAGGTGGACGCCGGGACCGGCCCGGTCCGGCTGCACGTGGAGGCGGCGCCGGCGCTGCCCCCTGCGAGCGCGCCCGAGCAGTCCGCGGTCGAGGTCGGCGGCGCGCCCGGGCGATGGACCCCCGGCCGGTCGCTCCTCGAGTGGGACTCGGGCGGCTTGTATCGCTCGCTCGACGCCCCCGGTCTGGGGCTCGACGAGCTTCTCGCGATCGCGGCGTCGATCCCGGTCGCCGATGCGATCTCGCCGGCCACGGGTCGATGACCGGTCGCCGGGCCGGGGGCCTCGCGCTCGGCGCGCTCGTCGGGTTCGCGTCGGGCGCGGTGCTCACGCTCGCCCTCCAGGGCGGGGCGTCGATCCCGACCGAGGGGGCGATCCCGTCGGCGCCGGTGGCGACGCCGCCGCTCGTGACGACACAGGAGCTTCCCGACACGTTCCTCGCATGGGTGCCGGGCGGGCTTCCGGACGGGTTCGCCGAGGCGGTCGCCGAGATGCCGGGGATCCGGCGCGCCGTCGTCGTCGCGAGCGACAACACGTGGCTCACGCGGTCGACGACCCAAGACGGCGAGGTCGTCGACGACCCGCCGCCGACGTTCGCGATCCCGCTCGAGGTCGCCGCCGTCGACCCCCGCGCGTACGCCCCGTTCCTGCCGCCCGCCGATCGATCCGTCGTCGTCTCGCTGGCGCGGGGACAGGGCGTGCTCGGCGAGTCGAGCGCGAAGCTCCGCGGGCTCGGGCCCGGCGCGGTGCTCCGGTTCGGAGCCGAGCGGGTCGAGATCGCCGCGATCCTTCCCGACGAGCTCGTGGGCGCGAACGAGCTGCTGGTCTCGAGGGACGTGGGCGCCCGCATCGGCGTGACGCACGACCGCTACGCCCTGATCGTGCCGGACGGCGCGCCGAGCGAGCGGCAGGTCGCCACGGCCGTTCGCCGGGTCCTGCCGCCCGGGACCCTCGTCCGCGTCCGGGCGCCCGGCGAGACCCCCTACTTCCGAAACGGCGACGCCGTGCTGCCGCCCGTCGCGATCAAGGAGCTGTTCGGCGAGTTTGCAGCGAAGCCCCGCGCCGGCGCGCCCGGATATCTGACGCTGGACCCGGCGTGGACGGCGGCGCACATCGCGACCGAGCGAGTGCCGCTGCTCGGCGATGTGACGTGCAACGTCGCGTTGTTCCCGCAGATCCGCGGCGCGATCGACGAGATCATCCGGCTCGGCTTGCAGGACTCGATCACGAGCTACTCGGGCTGCTTCGCGCCCCGGATGATCAACCGCATCCCGACGGCGGGGATCTCCCACCACGCCTGGGGCATCGCGCTCGACATCAACGTCCCGCAGAACCCGTTCGGCGGCGAGCCCGAGCAGGACCCGGAGATGGTGGCCGTGTTCGAGCGCTGGGGGTTCATCTGGGGCGGGACCTTCATCCAGCCCGACGGGATGCACTTCGAGTACCGGCGCCCGCCGCAGGACTGAGCGGGGCCGGACAGCACGAAGGGAGCAGCGAACATGCGCTGTCTGCACGTGCCGGGGGACCGACGGCGGTGCCGTCGAGCCCGCGGCATGCCTCCCGCGGCAGGACGCGCGTGGGTTTCTGCTCCCTTCGCGGTCACCCGAAGGTGACACCTCGACCATACACCCGGGCGCTCGGCTCGCGCGAGCCGGCTCAGTCGGACCGCGAGTCGCGCGAGGAGAACCGCGAACGAAGGACGAGATAGCCGACGATGGCGGCGGCGACGGCCGCGGCGAAGACGCCCGCCGCGACCCTCGTTCGCGGGTGCGCCGCGGTTGCGGCGATCCGGCTGCGCATGCGAACCGGGCGGCGGAAGTCGCGAACGTCCCAGTCCCGCGCCTCCGCCTCCTTGCGGAGATCCCGATCCGGGTTCACGGCCACGGGATGGCCGACGGCCTCCAGCATCGGCAGGTCGGTGATCGAGTCCGTGTAGGCGAACGAGTTGTCGAGATCGATCCCGAGGCGCTCGGCGATCGAGCGGATCGCCTCGGCCTTGGACTCGCCGAAGCAGTAGAACTCGAGCTCCCCCGTGTACTTGCCGTCCACGATCCGAGCGCGCGTGGCGATCACGCCCGAGATCCCGAAGTGACCCGCGAGCGGCCGGACGACCTCCTCCGGCGAGCTACTCACGATGAAGATCCGGCGGCCCTCGTCCTGGTGCAGCGCCATCAGGTCGAGCGCCTCCTGATAGACGTACGGGTCGATCACGTCGATCAGGACGTCGCGGACGAGGTCCTCGACCTCGTGGCGATCCCAGCCCTTGGTGAGCTGGAGCATCCCCTCCTTTAGCCGCTCCATCTTCTTCTCGTCCGCACCGATGAGCGCGTACACGAGCTGGGCGTAGGCGCCGCGCACGAGCTGGCCGCGCGTGACGAGGCCCGCCCGATACATCGGCCGCGACAGGGCGAGCGAGGACGAGCGGGAGATGATCGTCTTGTCGAGGTCGAAGAACGCGGCTTCCATCCTCCGAAATGGTAGAGCAGCCCGCCGACGGATCCCGGCATCCCCGGGCACGCTCGTCACGGCGAAGCGGGCGGACTTGTGATCCTCATCACACGTCCGCGGGGAACGGTGAGCCGGTAGTGCTCGTTGCCAGAAGAAGGAAGGCCGAACCAGTCGGAATGAGATCGGGAGGTCGACATGGATCACTCCGGTGAGCTCGAGTCGCGCGATCGCAGGCGGAGGCTGATCGGGATCGGCGTGGCGCTCGCCGTCATCGCCGCGGTCGTGGTCGTCATCGTCCTGGCAGCCGGCAGCGGGTCGGGCAGCATTTACTGATCGCTCGACATCGGCGGTCGGACCGCGGACGGACATGCTCGAGCCCCGGGAGAGCCCGGGGCTCGAGCATCTTGGGAACGTCCGACTGGGTCAGAAGGACGCGGTGCCGACGCAGATCTCGCCCGTCGACAGGTTCTTCGCCTTGCCCTTGAAGTTATCGGTCCCGGAGCCGTCGTTCTCGACGATCCGCACCGTGAACGACCCGCTCGAGCCGTGGGTCGTGCGGGTGTCCGAGAACGCGACCTCGCCGTCGTGCTTGATCTTGACCTTCCACTGATCGCCCGAGACGTTCTGGTCGACCTCGAATTCGGTCTCGATCCCGCTGTTGTCCGACGAGAGCTTGAGCTTCCACTCCGAGTTCCCGTCGCACGAACCGCGCTCGATGACATCCGAGTTCCCGGCCCAGGCCATCCCGGCCGGAACCACGAGCGCGAGTGCCGTCACGAGCACCGCTGCGATGAGCTTCTTCATCCCGTCCCCTCCTTCAATCGACTCTGACGGAGCCTAGGAACCCGCGCGATAACGCCTGGTAAAGGCGGGGGCGCGATGCAGCAAAGCCCGGTGTGATCGACGTCACACGTCCGCCGGGCCACATTCGCCGGTAGTACCCGGTTAGAGGAACAGAGGCGGCGCGAGCGCGTCGCCCATCCGGATCGGAGGACGACATGGATTCCAGCGGAACGAGAGCCCCACGACGGAGCAACCGTCGAGCCGTCACAATCGGCCTCGTGGTCGCGGCTATCGCGATCGCGGTCATCTTCCTCGTCGCGGCGAGCGGCGGATCGGGCGGCGGCGGCATCTACTGAGAGGCGCGGCGCTCGCGCCTCGCTATCCTCGGCTGCGGAGGCGTCAGGGCACCTGGTGGGCCCCCCGGTCTTCAAAACCGGTGTGGGGGCGAGAGCTCCCAGGCGGGTTCGATTCCCGTCCGCCTCCGCGTGGAGAGAACGGGGAGGGATGGTGGAGTCCTCCAGGCTCCTCATCCTCTTCTCGATCTCTCCATGCTGCCGTCGCGCGGACTGAAGGGGTCGCAACACTGCCCTGCACGCGCCCCCGCACGGAATCAGAGGACCCGCCATTCCTCGGCGTTAGCCGCTCGCTCCGGCCCAATGACATATCGCGCAAGCACTCGTGCTTCGGCGTCCACCGCCGGTCGGAGCGCATGGTCTCGATCAGCGCTTGTCCCCTTCGGTCAAGCGCCTCGACTCCCCCTCGCTCGTCGACTGCGAACGAGCCGTATCTGATGTCGCCTGCACGACGGTACCGGTTGATGACCACGCCGGTGGAAGAGGTAGTGCTGGCGATGAGCTCGAGGCCGGCGGGGATCGTTCCCGAATCGAAGAGCCGCTTGCCGCTCCAGAGCAGGACCGGGAAGGGATCGAGAGGGCGGCGCAGGCACGAAGATTGTCCCTGGACGCGAGCTCCGAGGGTGTCGTGGATGGCTCGCCGATCATCTGCGAAGGCCAGGGGGCAACGAGCCCCGTAGCCTCCTCGGTTTCACCTGGATGTTCCTGCGATCAGCAGGTGACGTGCAGGATCGCGTTCGTGTCCTCGGGCTCACTCTCGAGCACTCGGATGGCCTCGCGGGTCGGGACGGTCACCAGCGTCACCGCCCGGCGAGCGGCCTCGGCCGTGACCTCGGCCATCACGGGCAGGGCTCCGTCTGCTCCCGTGCCCACCACCAAGCGCCGGCAGTCCCAGGGGATATCCTCCTCGATGGACAGCGGGGTGTGTCCGAACGCATCACGGAACGGCTTCGACGCCTTCTTCTTCCGCCTACGGACACGTCCGCGAGCAATCACGACGTCGTGCTCGTAGACCACTCCGTCGATCCGGATCGAGCCGAACGCGAACCCGTCGATGCGCATGCGCTCCGTCGAGTCAGCGTACCTCGGCGCCGGATCGAACACCGGATCCCGAGGGCCGCGGGCTGGAAGGCGGACAAAGATTTCGCGTTCTCGGCCGGCCATGGGCGGGAGCTACTTGGCGCTCACGACGACCCTGATTCCCCGGACGTCCGTCAACGAGGCTTCGGCTTTGGCTCCGGCTGCTCTTCATCCTCTTCCGACGCCTCCACAGCCTTCTCGGCCGCTTCCGCAGCCTTGAGCACGGCAACGGCTAACAACCTCGTCATGCCCGCTGCCATCTGCACCACCCCGCCGAGGATGCGCACAGCCCCACGCATGGCGTCGAGGACGGCATCCCCCAGCTGAGACTCCTGAGGCTCAGGCTCGCTTTGCGCCACGGGCTGATCTTGACACGATTCCGTCTTGTTCGGTTGCGCACTCGGAGCCTTCTCGGCGGATCGCGGCATGGAGCCGCGCTGAACAGGTGATGGTGAGTTGCTACGCTCCATGGAGAGCGCGCTGGCGACTCGACGCGCACCAGAAGCCACCACCGATGCAGGCCGACGAGATTCGCTTCCTGTTCGCGTATGACCGCTGGGCGACCCGCCGGGTGCTGACCGTCCTCGACGGCCTGGACCCGGCCGTGTGGACGCGGCCGCAGGTCGTCGGCGAGCGGGGCATGGGCGGCATCCTCGTGCATCACCTCGGCGCCTCGCAGCGCTGGCGCCACAGCTTCCAGGACACCGGCGAGTCCCCCGAGCCCGAAGGCGAGCCGCTGCCGACGATCGAGCAGCTGCGCGACGGCTGGGAAGCGGAGTGGGCCGCTGTCGATGCCTGGCTGCCGACCGTGACCGACGGCTTCGTCGGGTACATCCACGAAGGCGTGCCCGTTTGGCAGATGCTGGTGCACGTCGTGAATCACGGGACGCAGCACCGAGCGGAGGCGGCGGCGCTTCTCACCGCCGAGGGCCGATCGCCCGGCGAGCTCGACCTGATCAACTACGCCGAGGAACAGGCCGAGGGCACGAGCTCGTAATCGACGAGGGCGAGCTGCGGCGGCTCGCGCCCGTCGCGTCCGAGGGTTAGCCTGATCTGGTTATCACGTTCTCGAAGGAGGTGGGATCGGGGGCAGCGCAGACGAGCACGTCGACCAGAAGGAGGCCCGCATGTCGAGTCAGACTAATGTCCGTCGGGTAGGTCCGGCCTACAGGATCAGCCGCGCGCTGATCCTGTTCGTCTACGGCTTTGCCATCGCTTGCATCGTCATTCTCGCGATGGCCTTCTTCCTCCAGCTCTTCAACGCGAATACCACGGCCCCATTCGTCGATTGGGTCTACCGCGCAGCCAAGCGGATCATGCAGCCGTTCCGCGGGATCTTCCCCTCCATCGAGGGCGAACAGGGCTCGGTCTTCGACGTCTCCATGCTCTTCGCCATGTTCATGTACGGGCTCCTCGCGCTGGGTATGCACGGCCTGATCGCGTGGATCGACCGGAAGATCGCGGCCATCCGGTACGAGTCGATGTGGCAACCGGCTGCGACGCCGGCGACGAGCCCGGATGTGGTGACGATTCCGGCCGCGGCGCCGGCCGCGCCCTCGAGCGTTCCCGCGGTCACGACGACGCCGCCGGGACCGCCCCCGTCCTCGGGCTAGGGAGCCTCTGTCGGGCGCGGCACGAGCTTGATCGTCGCCGAGCGCGCCTCGGGGGTCACGGTGTGGTCGACGATGCTCGCGGCGTAGTGGCGATACTTGGTGCGGTACGCGTCGTCGATCTGGTCGCTGATGTCGTCGTCGGCGTCCACGAAGGTGACGTCCTTCTCGATGCCGCCGGCCCAGATCCGACCTTCGTGGCACACCTGGGTGCCGCGGAACCAGGCGGCGGTCGGACCGTTCACGGATCGAACGTACAGGTCGTCGCCGAATCGGACGACCCAGATCGTCCTCCGGTTGTGCAGCGAACCGTCGCGTCGGAGGGACGCGATCTCCAGCTCAACTGCCGCCGCGACCTTCGCGAGCTCGTCGCTCGTCCATCCGGTCATCCGCGTGCCTCCTTTCGTTGTCACGGCTCGCTCGGTCATGATGCGACGATCCGGCAGCTCGAGCACAGACGACAAGGAGGAGCGTTGGAAGTCCAACCCAGGCAGCCGTCCACCAGAGGTCCGGCCGAGCTGTTCACCGGCGAGGTTTGGTTCGACGTCATCGCCAAGGGCGAGGAGCCCTCGCGCATCCGAGTCAACACGGTCCGCTTCGCACCGTCCGCCCGCACGGCCTGGCACGCCCACGCTATCGGCCAGACGCTGTACGTCACCGAGGGGGCCGGACTGGTGCAGTCCCGCGGCGGCGAGATCGTCGAGATCCGCCCCGGCGACGTCGTCCACACGGCCCCGGGCGAGTGGCACTGGCACGGAGCGGCACCCGACCGCTTCATGACGCATCTCGCCATGTGGGAGGCGCCTGCCGAGGGCCCCGAGTCGGAATGGGGGGCGCACGTCACGGACGCCGAATTCCGCGGCCGGCAGCAGTAGGCGGGAGCCCTCATTCGGGATGGCGACGTCTCGACGGGGAGAAAACCCACCCGGCTGGCCTTCCGGAGGTCCCCACCGCATACTCGGCTTGGACCGCGGCGGGGGGACGAGTCATGAGCGAAGAGGCGGCGCGGGACGCGGGATCCGCCCTACGGCTTCCCACCGAGAAGGGATGGAACCTCCTCGTCCTGTGCGGAGGAACGATCGCCCTCCTGGCGACAATCCTGGCGGCTCGCGCCGAGCTCTCCGTGCTCGAGGTCAAGATCTTCCGGACGGCGAACGAGCTGCCCCAGGCTCTCCACACGGTGGTGTGGCCGTTCATGCAGTACGGAACGTTCATCACGATCCCGGTCCTCGCGGCGATCGCGCTGCTGTTCCGCCGGTACCGCCTCGGCCTCGGCTTGGCGCTCGCCGGGGTCGGCGTGTACCTGATGGCCCTCGTGGTCAAGGACGTCGTGGAACGCGGCCGTCCCGCTGCCCTCCTCGCGGCCGTCGAGGAACGCGAGATCTTCGGTCCGGGGAGCCTCGGCTATCCGTCGGGACACGCCGCCGTCGCGACCGCGCTCACCGTCGTCGCGGCGGCCCACCTCTCGGCGCGGTGGGTGATCGTGGCGCTCGCGCTCGGGGCGGTCGTGCTCTTCGGCCGCCTCTACGTCGGCGCCCACCTTCCGCTCGACGTCCTCGGGGGCGCCGCGCTGGGCGCGATCGCCGGGAGCATCGTCAATCTGATCGTGCGCCCTCGGCCGCGTCCGGCGGATGCAATCGACCCATCGGATCCCGGGCTACCGGCGCGTCGCGGGTGAGCGCTGGGAGTCTCGTCCCAGACCCCTAGGGCGGGATTCGCGTATCGGCGGCCTGGACGTCGAACCCGAAGCGCTCGAACCGCGCGGCCGCCGCGTCCACGAGCGATGAATCGCGTCCAAGGATCCCGAGCGCGCGCATCGCGAACGCCGTGAGGACCGTGTCCGTGTCGAGGAACTCGGACGCATCTCGCTCGGCGCGCTCGGCCTCCCCGAGCGCGGCAAGCGCGTCGAAGTGCGCGGCCACGGCTGCGGTGAAGTACCAGATCTGTCGCCGCGTGATGGGGAAGTCCGACTCCTCGAGCAGCCGGCGCACGTCGGCGAGGTCGCGGCGATGCAGCGCCAGCCGGATCCGGGGCGCATCCATGATCCAACCGAATCCCTCGACCTGGAGCTCGTGAGCTTCGCGCTCGAGCAGATCGGCCTCGACGCCGTCGCCGAGCCCCGCGCACGCAGCCGCGCACACGAGGAGGCTGCGCGGGCCGCGGACGCACGGCGTGGCTGCGTTCTCGTGGACGGCATCGCGCACGCGGGCGATCATCGACCGGATCTCGTCCCACTGCCCGAGCACCTCGTGCAGCTCGAGCTCCAGCGCCACCGAGTGCAGGCGGTGGTGCGGGAAGAGCTTCGCGCTGACCTCGGCGTGCTGCTCGATCAGCTCCCGTGCCTCGGCCAGGCGGCCGCACATGACGAACAGCGAGGTCATCTCCTCCCTCAGCCGCTCGCCGGTGTCCGGGTCGCTCACGTGCCGTCGCTCCAGGTCGACGGCGCGAAGCGCCGACTCGAGCGCGGCCTCGTACCGGCCGGCGGCGAACTCGGCGAACGAGCGCGTCTCGAGCGCGCCGATCCGAAGTGCCGGGTCTCCGAGCCGCTCGCTCAGCTCCTCTGCTTCCTCGAGTGCCCACGCCGGCCGGTCCTGTTGCCAGTAGCAGAGCGCGATCACCGCACGGCATCGGGCGGGCGTCCCGGGTTGCGTGAGCTCGAGCGCCCGGTCGATCCATCCCTGCACGAGATCGCGATCGGGAAAGCGCGTCCACATCCCGGGTCGGTCCGTGGTCTGGTGCGCCAGCTCCGCGTACAGCTCCCCCAGCACGCGCGAGTCCTCGCAGCGGTCGATGGCCCGCCGCATCGCATCCCACAACCCGACTCCGTCGTAGCGGAGGGCGGCCGTCCGCCCGAGGGACCGCCACAGCTCCACCTCGACCGGCGGCTCCGGCTCCATCTCGAGGGCCTGGTGGAACAGGGCCGCGGCGTCGTCGAGTTCGTACCGACTCGTCGCCAGCTCGCCCGCGCGGCGCAGCCACCGGATCGCGTTTCGGCGAAGCCGATCCAGCCGGTTCGGATCGTTCGCCCACGCGAGATCGGCGACGTCCGGGCTCGCCGCGGCCGCGTAGTGGTGGGCGAGGATCGGCACCACCTCGTCGCGTTCCCCGATCGTGCGCACGATCCACTCGGCGAGATCCGCGTGCCACGCCGCCCGCTTCGCCTTCGGGATGCTCTCGTAAGCCACGTCCCGGGTGATCGCATGCTTGAAGGCGTATTCGCGCTCGCCCTCGAGAGAGGACTCGGCGCGCCGGCGGACGAAGTCCCGGTCCTCGAGCACCCGGAGATCCGGCTGCCCCTCGACGAGGTCGTAGACGGGGCCGGTCCAGAAGACCCTCCCCATCAGCGCACCGGCCTGCAGCGCGGCCTTCTCCTCGGGCCCCAGGAGATCGATCCTGGCGGCGACCACGGCCTGCACGGTGTCGGGGACCTCGAGGTCGGCCGGGAGCCCCGACAGCCTCCACACGCCGTCGTCCAGAGCCAGGAAGCCCCGATCGACGAGGGTCTCCAGCACCTCCTCGATGAACAGCGGATTCCCTTCGGCGCGATCGACCAGCCGACGCCGCTCCGCTTCGGCGACGTCGGGACCGAGGACCCGGTCGATCAGCTCCTCGGCCGACGTCGCCGACAGGGGCTCGAGCCAGATCGTCTCGGCCTGATAGCGCCCGGTTCCCCAGCCGGCGCGGGCGTCCACGAAGTCGGGGCGGGCGGTGCCCAGCAGGAGCAGAGGCCCGTCGACCTCCCGGGCCAGCTGCTCGATCGCGTCGAGCAGGGGCGGCTCCGCCCAGTGGAGGTCCTCGACCAGGGCCACCAGCGGGCGCTCGGCCACGAGCGAGCCGAGGAACTCGATCCATGCATCGTGGAGCCGGTCACGGACGGCAAGCGGATGCAGATCGCCGGCGGAGTCCAGCCCCAGCGTGAGACCGAGGATCTCCCGGTCGCCGAGCCGCCGCAGGACCTCGGAGGGCGAATCGCTGTCGAGGATCCCGAGCTGCTCGCGAAGGATCTCCCCGAGGGGCCAGTAGGTGATGCCGCGGCCGTACGGGAGGCACCGGCCCGTCCGGCACCGCGGCTCGGGACGCTCCTGCTTCAGCCGGACCCACAGCTCCCGGACGAGCCGGGACTTCCCAACGCCGGCGTCGCCCACGATGGTGACGAGCCTCGGCCGCCCTTCCTCCACCGTGGCCCGATAGGCAACGAGCAGCCGATCGAGGTCCCCGTCCCGCCCGACGAAGGCTCCACCGAGCCCGCGGATCCCGCGCGGGCGCATCAAGGACAGGGATCGAAGGAGCCGCCGGCAGGGCACCCCGTCGGGCTTGCCCTTGGCCTGCACCGTCATCGGCTCGGCGAACTCGAACGCGCCGCGCGACGCGGCGACCGTCCGTTCGCCCACGAGGATCTCTCCCGGGCCCGCGGCCTGCTCGAGGCGGGCGGCGACGTTCACGGCGTCGCCGGTCACGAACGAGCTCCCCTCGCGAGGCCGACCCACCATGACCTCGCCGGTGTTCACGCCGACCCGGAGCTCGAGCGCGCCGCCGAACAGTGACTCGAGCCGCCGGCGCATGGACAGGGCCGCGTGCAGGGCGCGTTCGGCGTGATCCTCGAACGCGGCGGGCGCGCCGAACGCCGCCATGATCGCGTCCCCGGCGAACTTCTCGATCGTGCCGCCCGCGGCGACCGTTTCGGCCGCCATCGCGTCGTAGAAGCGCTCGAGCATGGCCCGGGTCCGCTCGGGATCCTGGGATCCGCCCAGCTCCGTGGAGCCGACCAGGTCGGCGAAGAGCACCGTGGCGACCTTCCGCTCGTCCACGGGCTCAAGTCTGGACGAGACCGACCGCGAGGTGAACCGGCGGCGTCACGTCGGTCGCCCCGAGTTGGTCGAGGAGGCCATCACCCGTCCTCGACGGCGAACAGCTGCCACTCGTCGGGCACGCCCTTCAGGTCGTGGGACCCGCGGTCGGCGAAGGGGATCTGTGCCCCGACCACGAGATCCTTGACGGTCCGGGTCACCAGCACCTCGCCGGGACGCGCCACGGCTTGCACGCGCGCCGCGATGTGCACGGCGAGGCCGCTCACGTCCGGGCCGCGTCGCTCGATCTCGCCGCAGTGAAGCCCGCAGCGGATCTCGAAACCCATGCCGCGGAGACCGTCGCGGAGCGCGAGGGCGCACCGGATCGCTCTCGCGGGCCCGTCGAACGTGGCGAGCAGGCCGTCGCCGGTGGCCTTGACGAGCGTGCCTCGGTAGCGGGCGAGCTGTCGCTCGGCGAGTCGGTCGTGCAGGTCCAGGAAGCTTCGCCATCGCTGATCGCCGAGCTCGGCGGCGCGCTCGGTCGAGCCGACGATGTCGGTCAACAGAACCGTCGCGAGGACGCGGTCGGCGTCGACGAACGCTCGCGCTCCGGTGAGGAACTCCTCGACCTCGTCGACGACGGCTTCCACGTCGCCGATCGCCAAGGCGAAGTCCGCACCGGGAAGCTCGACGAACCTCGCGCCCTCGATGTGCTCGGCGAGATAGCGCCCGTTGTCGATCGAAAGCACCGCGTTGTCTCGGCGGTGGAGCACGAGCGTGGGCACTCGGATGCTCGAAAGGATCGGGCGGACGTCGAGCTGGACCAGCATCCGCATCACGGCCTCCGCCGTCGCCGGGCTGGCGGCCAAGCGAGAATACCTGGCGGCCTCCGCTTGGACGCTCGGTTCTTCGGCGAGGCTGGGGTTGGTCGCCGTAGCGAACTCGGCTGTCCCCCACGATTGCCCCGCGAGCCCGATCAGCTGCTCCTGCTGGGACGCGGGGATCCCGATCGGGTAGTCGGCCGCCCACGAGATGCGCGCGCCGAGTTCGCCAGGATCAGCGAACTGGTTCGGTCGGGATAGGTTGCCGCGAACATCGCGGCCATCGTTCCTCCGTCCCCGGCTCCGAGGATTGCGGCCCGCTCCACCTCGACGGCGTCCATGACGGCTCGGACGTCGTCCATCCACTCTTCCAGGGGAGGAAGCGAGCCGGGAGGCGCCGGGTCGGACAGACCGATGCCGTACTTGTCGAACGAGATCAGCCGAGTGAACGAGCTCAGGCGCCGGAGGAACCGGTCGAACGAAGGGATGTCCCACCGGGCCTCGAGATGGCTGAACCACTCCGAGACCAACACCAGGTCGAGGTCGCCCTCACCGAGGACCTGGTACGCGACGTGAACCTCGCCGCGTCGCGCATACCTCGTCTCCACGAGCACACGCGGAGGATCCGGCGGGCACGCGGCGCGGTCAAGCCGGCATCCCGCGCGCATGCTCACGCGGCGCCGCCGAGGCGATCAAAGGATCCGGCCGACGGGCGTCCGCGTGACGAGTCGCCAGGCAAGGGCGAACGATCCGACGATGCCGAGCGTCGCGACGAGGAGCGCTTTGACGTCTCCCGGAAGGCCCACGGGCCGAAGCACGAGCGCGAGGGCGACGAGGACCGGCCCCTGCAACATGAAGGCGGCGTAGGAGCTCCGCGCCATCGCTCGCCGAACCCTCCCCGTGCCGTCCAGGCGCCGCTGCACGAACGCCAGCACCCAGATCGGCCCCGAGACGACGAGCACGCCCTCGGCCATCGCCCAGATCACCGCCGGCAGGCCCCATCCTCCGAGGTACACGTCCTGGTCCAGGCCGCGCAGGTCGGTGGTCACGGCGACGATCACGACCGCGAACGTCGCGACGAGCGTGGCGACCCCGCAGCCCCGCGCGAGGGAGGGCGGCACGGGCCGGAGCCACCCCCTTCGAGCCGCGGCGACGCCGAGGCCGAACATCGCGAGGTACTCCGGCCACCCCCAGAGCTTCAGGCCCAGAGGCTGGTTCGAGTCCACGGGCAGGACCAACCGGACGGCGAACGACGCGACCCCGACAGCGAGCGCCAGCGCCGCCAGGTAACGCCAGCGCAGCGGCTCCGTCGACGACGCCGGCGGGGGGAACAGTCGCCGCCAGGCGACGAGCGCGACGGAGTAGAGAAGGAGCACGCCGACGAACCACATCGGGCCGTTGTCGAGGATCGGGTCGGTGTTGGTGACCGATCGCCAGAAGCCGACGTGCAGGAAGGGTCCGAACAGCGAGTACTCGAGCAGCGGCCACACCAGGAGGGTGTAGGCCGCGAACGGCACGCCCAGTCGCAGGAGCCGATCCGACACGAAGCGGGACGACCCCTTCCGCACGAGCGAGTCCTGAGTGAGCATCCCCGAGACGAGGAAGAACAGCGCCATGAGGAACAGCCCACCGAGGGCGAGGAACAAGATCGCGTAGACCTTCTCGACGACGTCCGAGAGGGTCACCTCCTGGACGTCCTGATAGGTCCAGCTGCCGAAGGTGGCATACCCCATCACGGCATGCGACGCGATGATGCCGGCGATCAAGAGCGTCTTGAGGTTGTCCAGGTACGCGAGGCGTCCTCGACGGAGGGCTTCGCGGCCAAGATCCGCTGGTTCGACACGACCGGCCGGAGGTCGCACGGACCCCTCGCGCACGACGTCACCGACCGACGCACCCAGAGGAGTCATGCCGTTCCCCTCGACCGAGGCTCCTCCGGCAGGATCGACGCCCACAGAGCCGATCGTCCCGTTGCCGTTGGGACGGCCCGGCGCTCGCCGGCCCGCCGAGCGGTCGACGCCCCGCCCCGCAGCCTGCTCGGCGGCGACCCGCTACGCCGGAAGCGTGTAGCTCAGGAGATCCTCGCGGTCGTCGCCTCCCGACACCGCGATCGCCATGACCTCGCCGATCCCCTTGGCGTAGAGCTTGTACTCGAGCGCGTCCGGGGTCACCGGGGTGAACTCCTTGATCAGGATCGCGCCGTCGAAGTGCCCGAACGGCACCTCGGCCTGCTCGTCGAGGCTCAGGATCGCCGCGTTGTCCTCCGCCTCGCCCGCAAGGTACTCCTGCCGGTAGGCCTGACCGACCTGCGGGTCGGCCGGCATGATGACGCCGGCCTCGGCGCCGTTCACGCCCGCTTCCCAGGATCCGGCCGTGCTGACGACGACCCCCTTCTCGTACTCCTTCGTGTTCTCGCCCAGGTACCAGACGTTGCCGCACACGTCCTGCCCGTACCAGTCGAACGTGTTCTCCACCATCTCGCCGTGATCGGTCACGGAGTCGTGGACGACGGTGGCGGCGATGCCGAGGATCTGCCTCGTGCGCGTCGTGACGGTCACCGTGACCTTCACGGCGTTGCCCTTCGGATCGCTCTCCCGGTAGGCCCACTGAGCGCCCACGGTCCACGGCAGGTAGGGATTGTCGATCCGGTCCACGAAGTTCGCCGGGTCGAGGTTCGCGGGATCGCCTCCCTGCGGGAGCGTGATCGGACAGGTACCCGCCGAGGCCACCCCGCCCGGCAACGCTCCGACGACGAGCGCGCCCGCGATCGCGAGCATGGTGAACTTGCGAGACATCACACCCTCCTCTTCATGAAGGCCGACTCGTTCCGCGATGCCGTCGGCCCGGTCAGTCGCCCTCGGCGCCGTCGCGCTCGCCGGAAGGGGCGTCGTCGGCCTCCTCGCCGATGACGCGGAACCGCGCGTCGAGGCTCACCTCGACGACGCTCCCGTCGGCGCGTCGCACCTCGACGCTGTACGCCGCGCCGTCGTCGCCGATCTCGGAGTCGACGACCGTCCCTCCCCCCGTGTGCTCGAGCGCCGCCGCGCTCGCCTGCTCCAGCGCCGGGCCGGCGAGCGGCTCGTCGTCTCCGGAGCTCGCGGCGGCGAATCCCGCGCCGCCGCCGACGAGGGCGAGCGCGACCGCCCCGCCGGCGATCCACCGCGTTCTGCGCGTCATGAGATGCCTCCTTTCGCCACGGGCGATGGTCCTGCACCACCCATGAGAGGACGATGAAGGGGGCCACGCGCCTAGACTCGCCCGATGGACCCCTACGTCCTCGAGGAGCGCGCCCCCACGGTGCAGGAGTATCGGCGCCTGCGCGGGGCCGTCGGATGGGGCGAGATGCCCGAGGAGGGTCTGGCGGCGGGCCTCGCGAGCTCGCTGTACTCGTGCGTGGTCCTGGACGGCGACGAGGTCATTGCGTGCGGTCGGGTCATCGGCGACGGCGGCATGTACTTCTACGTGCAGGACGTGATGGTGATGCCCGAATACCACGGCCGCGGCCTGGGTGGACTGGTGATGGACGGGGTGATGCGGTACCTCAAGGGCGCAGCCAAGCCCGGCGCGTTCGTTGGGTTGATGGCGGCGCAGAACGCCGAGGGGTTCTACGAGCGCTACGGCTTCCATCGCCGCCCCGACGATCGACCCGGAATGTTCCGGGTCTGGTGATGCGGCGGTCCCGTCACCTCGCCGCCGCGCTCGCCGTGCTCGCTCTCGCCGCGACGAGCTGCGCGTCGGCCGCGCACCCCATCGCCGGTTCCGACGCGGCCGGCCTCCCTCCTGATCAAGCGGCGGCCGACGGGCGCTGGGTGATCGGTGCCGCCGGCGACATCGCCTGCGACGCCGATCCCAACGGTCGCGCCGAGCCCGCGACGTGTCAGTTCGACGACACGGCCGACCTGATCGGCGGGGCCGGGCTGGACGAGGTCCTGTTGCTCGGCGACAACCAGTACGAGACGGGCGCGTACGCCGACTACCTCGCCTACTTCGACCCGACCTGGGGACGCGCGCTCGCGAATCTCAGCCCGGTCCCCGGCAACCACGAGTACGCCGAGGACCCCAACGGGCGGCCGAAGGGCTACTTCCGGTACTTCGGAGACGGCGTGCGGGGCCCGAAGCGGCTCGGCTTCTACTCGTTCGACGTGGGCGCCTGTCCCGACGACCCGTGCTGGCACGTGATCGCGCTCAACTCGGAGCTCTGCTTCGCCGCCGGAGGGTGCGGCCCGCCCGCCGATCCGGATCGTCCCGGTACGGGCAACAAGATGTACACCTGGCTGCGCCACGACCTCGCGAACCATCCGGACGCC
Source organism: uncultured Actinomycetes bacterium (assembly GCA_963716935.1). GTDB lineage: Bacteria > Actinomycetota > UBA4738 > UBA4738 > HRBIN12 > CALGFI01. Next base: position 340,721 of record CAVQUN010000005.1, read on the forward strand.
GAGTACCCCTGCACCCTCGCCTACTGGCACCACCCGCGGTTCTCCTTCTCGACGGGAAGCGGGGCGTCTACCCAGGTGCAGCCGCTGTGGGATCTGCTCTACGCGGCGAGCGCCGACGTCGTGCTGAACGGCCACTCGCACAACTACCAGCGATGGGACCCCCAGGACCCGGCGGGGGCGCTCGATCTCGAGCACGGGATCCGCGAGTTCGTCGTCGGCACGGGCGGAAGGAGCCACTACGCACTTCCCTCCGGCCTTCGGCCCGACAACCTCTCGGCGGCGCAGGCCGACTCCTTCGGGATCCTGGAGCTGACCCTGAAGGCCACGGGGTACCGCTGGAGCTGGGTCACGGCGCACGGGCAGCCGGGCTACGCCGACGCCTCGAGCGGCCAGGTCCCCTGCGTTCGCGCTACCCCTTGACGCCGGTCAGCGTCACGCCCTCGACGAACACTCGCTGCGCGAGGAAGAACAGCACGATCACCGGGATCATGAACAGGATCGACGCCGCCATCGTGAGGTTCCATTCGACCTGGTACTGCCCGCGGAACTGCGAGAGCCCCAGGGACAAGGTCCACATGTCGGGTTTCTCGATCAGATACAGCAAAGGTGAGAAGAAGTCGTTCCACGAGTAGAGGAACTGGAACAACGCCACCGCCGCGATGGCCGGCTTCGCGAGCGGGACGATGACGCGCGTCAAGATCTGGAACTCGTTGGCCCCGTCGACGCGGGCGGCGTCCGAGAGCTCCTCGGGAATCGTGAGGAAGAACTGCCGCAGCAGGAAGATCGTGAACGCGTCGCCGAAGAACAACGGCACGACGAGGGGCTTGATCGACCCGACCCACCCGAACCGCACGAAGATGATGTAGAGCGGGACGATCGTGACCTGGACGGGGAGCATGAGGGTCGCAAGCACGACGAGGAAGGTGGCCTGCCGTCCCCGCCATCGAAGTCGCGAGAGCGCGTACGCGACCGGGACGCACGAAACGATCACGCCGATCGTGGCGAGCGCGCTGATCCGAAACGTGTTCCACGTGTACCGGAGCAGCGGAAGCCGCGCGAAGATGTCCGCGAAGTTGTTCCAGTGGAACGGCCTCGGCCAGATCGCCGGCGTGAGGGACTGGCGGCCGGACATCAGCGCCGTCAGCACGATGAACATCACGGGCAGCAGGAAGACGGCCGCGAGCGCGATCAGGACGGCGTGGTTCGCCACGGTCATGAGGAATCGGCGACGACGGACCTCCGCCGGCTCGGCGCGGCGCGCGACCGGCGCGGCATCTCGCGGACACGGACGGGCGGGGGCGTCGATGGCTATCGGAACCCACCGCCCTGATAGTGCACCCAGCGTCGCGAGGACTTGATCAACAGGATGGTGCAGGCGAGCGTCAGCAGCAGCAGCATCCACGCCATCGCGGAGGCGTAGCCCATCCGGAAGTACGAGAATCCCTGCTGGTACAGGTACAGCGAGTAGAACATCATCGAGCCCTGCGGCGAGCCGACGTTGGCCGCGGCCGCGCCGGTGGGCTGGCCGGCGACCGTGATGCTCGCGACGTAGGCCTGCGTGAAGTACTGGAACCCGGCGATCACCCCGATGACCAGCGAGAAGAACAGCACCGGCGAGATCGACGGGAGCGTCACGTACCAGAACTTCTGCCGCGGGGTCGCGCCCTCGATGTCGGCGGCCTCGTAGAGCTGGCGCGGGACGTCGAGGAGCCCGGCCAGGTAGATGATCATGGTCTGGCCGATCCCCCACAGGCCGAGGAACAACAGCCCCCACTTGGACCAGAACGGGTCGAGGAACCAGAGCGGCGGGTTCTTGATCCCCAGGCCGGACAGCAGCTGGTTCACCGGACCGGTCGCCGGGTTAAAGATGACGAAGAACGCGAGCGCCGCCGCGACCGCCGGCGCCATCGTGGGGAGGAAGAAGATCGTCCGGTAAACCTTGACGCCTCTCCGCGGCCTGGTGAGCAGCATCGCCGTGAGCAGCGCGGTCGCCATCTGCAGCGGGACCCCGATCCCGATCATCCACAGGGTGTTGCGCATCGCCTGCCAGAACACCGGGTCCTTCGTGAACATGAACCGGTAGTTGGCGAGCCCGACGAGCCGAGGCGGCGAGAGCAGGTCGTAGTTGGTGAACGAGTAGTACAGGCTCGCGAGCGCCGGATACAGGACGAAGACGCTGAACCCGATGAGCCAGGGCGACATGAACAGCGCCACCGTCAGGTAGCGCCGGCGGGTGGCGCGCCGGGCCGCCGGCCGCCTCGGAGGCAGCGGCCGGCGGCCCGCGGCCGCGGTCAGCGTCTGAGCGATCCCGCCACCGTCCTCACGATGCCGACGCGATCTGGTCGTCGATCTGCTGCGCGAGCTGCGCGAGCCCGGCCTGGAGGTCCGGGACGTCGCCCGCCTGCCAGTCCTCCGCGAAGTCGGACACCATGTTCTGGTCGGCGGACCCGATGATGCTCATGTCCTTGTAGTGCGACCCGGCGTCGCCGAACACGTCCAGGAACGTCTGGAACTGCGGCGGCAGCGACAGGTCCGTGGAGGCGAGGGAGGCGTTCGTGGTCGGGACGTTCCCGATCGCGTTCGCCGCTCCGACCAGCGAGTCCGTGTCGGTCGCCATGAACGAGACGAGCAACCAGGCCTCGTTCGGGTGCGCCGAGCCGCGCGGGATCCCGATGATGGTTCCCCCAACACGCCCGAGCCCGTAGGTGTCGGCCTTGTCGTCGGGGACGGGGAAGGGTGCCGTGTCGTAGTTGAGGGCCGGAGTGCCGTTCTTGATGAACGCCGTCCGCCACTCGCCGTCGATCATCATCGCGATCTTGCCACGCTGGAAGTCCTGGCTCGCGTCGCCCCACTCGTTGCCCGCGGCCGCGACGAACTTGCGCAGGTTGTCGGCGCCGTACCAGTCGACGAGCTCCTTCTGCCACTCGAACATCGACACCCAGTCGGGGTCGCTGCCGACGGCCGAGGTTCCGTCGTCGTTGTACCAGTCCGCGTCGTAGCTGATCGACAGGTCGAGCGGGACCATCTCGTAGTAGCCGAACCACGGCACGAAGCCCGCGCGCTTGATCGACCCGTCGGGGTTGAAGACCGTGAGCTGCTTCGCCATCGCGGTGAGCTCGGACAGGGTCTTCGGCGGCTCGGTGATGCCCGCCTCGGCGAACATGTCCGTGTTGTAGTACAGGCCGGTCGCGTCCGTGAGAAACGGAAACGCGCAGCGCTTCCCGCCGAACCCCGTGTAGCGGGCGACCGAGGGCGGGAACTGGCTGTCGTCGAAGCTCGACGACTCCATGTAGGGCGTGAGGTCCTGCCACGCGCCCGTGTCGCAGAAGGCCGCCAGGTCGTCCAGCGACCACGACATCACGGCGTCGGGAGGGTTGCCCGCCCGGATCGCGGACAGCGTCACCTGGTCGTCCTCCACGCCGGTGGTCACGTTGACCGTGATCCACGGGTACTGCTCGTGGAACCGGTCGAACACCTGCTGGACCCCCGCCACCTCGTGATCGGCACTGAACGGGATCCACATGTCGATCGTGACCGGCTCGTGGTCCTCGCCGGCGCTGGGCGGCGCGGCGACGTTGGTGGGCGTCTCGCTTCCTCCGCCCGCGGTGCATGCGGCGGCGATCAGACCGAACGTCGCCAGCAGGATCATCAGCCGTTTCATGTGGCCCCCTCTCGGTTGGTGCTCCCGTCACGTTGTTCGTGCCTCGAGACGGCTCCGGCTCGCCTCACGTCGCCACCACCCCCCGGATCCTGGTGAACAGCAGGTCCTGAGCGGCCTGCAGCGCCAACCACACGGCGCCGAGCACGACGGCCTCCTCGCCGAGCGGCGAGACCTCCAGGCGCGTAGCGAACGGGGTGATCTGCCGCAGTGCGGCGGCGACGGGCTCGAGGAGGAGATCGCCGTTGCGTCCGATCCCGCCGCCGAGGATCACGAGCTCGGGATCGACGACCGGCACGATCGCCGCGATCGCGAGCGCGATCCGATCGGCCTCGAGCGCGACCACCCGCCGCGCCACGCGGTCGCCGCGGCGGGCTGCCGCGAACACGTTGCGCGCCGAAAGGGGCGGCTTCATCCCGAGCCTGCGCGCGACGGCCACCACCCCCGTGGCGCCGGCGTCCGTGTCGAGCGCTCCCCGCTTGCGAAGCGCCGGGTCACGGGGATCGCCCCCGATCGGCAGGTACCCGACCTCGCCGGCCGAGCCGGTCTGCCCGCGATAGAGCTCGCCCCCGAGCACGAGGCCGGCGCCGACCCCCGTCCCCACGTGGAGGTAGACGAAGTTCGCGACGCCCTTGCCGAGCCCGCGCCAGAGCTCGCCGAGCGCCGCGAGGTTCACGTCGTTCTCGAACCCGACCTTGGTGCCGAGCTCCTGCTGGACCGCCTGGACGAGACCGCTCCTTCCCCAGCCCGGGAGCGCGTGCGCGAGCGCGACGTGACCGGTCGCCGGGTCGAAGACGCCCGGGCTCCCGACGGTCGCGAACGTCACCTGCCCCCACTTCACGCCCGCCTCGGAGGCGACGCCGTGGGCGATCTCGCCGATCTGGGAGATGAGGGTGGCCTGGCTGCGGACCCGGGCCCGCTCGTCGCGGCGGGCGACGATGTCCCCGGACAGGTTGGCGATCGCGGCGCGCACGAAGTCGCGGCCGACGTCCAGTCCGACGACCCATCCGGCGCGCGGGTTCAGCTCGTAGAGCACGGCGGCCGGGCCCCGGCTGCCGCTCGAGCGCCCGGCCTCGCGGACGAGCCCGCCCGCGAGCAGGGCGGCGAGCGCCTGGGAGACCGTCGGCTTGGACAGGTCGCTGTCGCGAGCGATCTGCGCCCGGGACACCGGGCCCATCTGGCGCACGAACTCGAGCACCGTGCGCTCGTTGATCGCCTTCAACAGGCTCGGGGTCCCCGCGGCGAACGTCTGGTCGGCCGTCGCCCCACCTTTCGCTGTTCGAACGGATCGCCTTTGTGTTTGGAAACTTTCCTAACTATTGCCGGGATGCTACGCTCGCCGTCCCGCGGCCGTCAAGGCAGCGGGCCCGTTCGCGCGAGGAGGTTCGCGATGACCAGAGACGCCCGGCAGCCGCAGGGCGTGGCTCGCCCCGTTCCCCCGTACAGCCCGGTGGTCCTTTCCGGCGATCTGGTCTTCGTCTCGGGGCAGGTCGCGCTCGACGAGACCGGGACGCTCGTCGCCGGTGGGATCGAGCGGCAGGCCGAGGCGGTCTTCGACAACCTCGAGCGCTGCCTCGACGCCGCCGAATGCGGGCTCGACGACGTGCTGAAGGTGACCGCGTTCCTTGCCGACCTCGGGGACTTCGCCGCGTTCAACGGGGTCTACGCGACGCGATTTCGCGCGCCGTACCCTGCACGATCGACCGTCGGCGTGCGACTCGCCGAGGGGTTGCTCGTCGAGGTCGAGGCCGTCGCGCGCCGGCCCGCGTCGTAGCGACACGCGTCGCGAGCTCAGAAGAACGTGGCGACGGCGTCCGCGACCCGGTCGTCGTCGTCGAGCATCGGGATCACCCGCCAACGGTCGAACGCCGTACAGGGATGGGAGATGCCACAACGCACGAGGTCTCCCTCCGCGAGCGAGACTCCGGGATCCACCCGGCAATAGGCGTGTTGGTCGTTCAGCAACGTGATCTCCACTCGGCCGTCGACGTCCTCGGTCGTCCCGTCGTCGTGGCGCACCGCGAGCGGCCGCGGGTACCCGAGGTCCGAGGGCACATCTCGCTTGCCGAGGCCGACGAGCGCGAGGCCCGGCTCCGGCCGGGACACGACGACCCCCCACGCCTCGATCGCCGACCGGAACCGCTCGGCCGGCGGCGCGCTCGCGAACGGGGACGCGCGCTCGTAGACCCCGACGTCGTGGGTGAGATAGCACCCCGAGCGCAGGACCGGACGAACCTCGGCCCCGGCGGGCCAACCCCCGGCCAGTCGCTCAGCGACGAGATCGAAGTAGACGCTCCCGCCCGCCGTCACGATCGCGTGGCCGCGAACGAGACCGGCATCCACCACCCGCACCGCCAGCGCCCGCAGCTCGTCGAGGTACGTGCGCACCGCCTCGAGGCTCCCGGGTGCCCGATCGTGCGCGATCGTGCCCTCGTACCCCGCGACGCCGGCGAGCTCGAGCAGCCCGGAGCGGTCCACCGAGCGCGCGATCTCGCTCGCCTCCGCGACGTCCCGGCACCCCGTTCGACCTCCCGCGTAGCCGAGCTCGACGAGGACCGGCAACGGGCGCGGCGCCGACGCGTCGCGAAGCCCGCGCTCGAGCAGCTCGACCCCGCGCACCGAGTCCACGTAGCACGTGAACTCGTTCGCCTCGTCTCGAAGATCGTCGGCGGCCCAGCGAATGGAGCCCGGGTCCGTGAGCTCGTTCGCCACCAGGATCCGGCGGACGCCGAACGCGCGCATCGTGCGGGCCTGGACGGCCGTCGCGGCGGTGATCCCCCACGCCCCGGCGTCGAGCTGCATCCTCCAGAGCAGGGGCGCCATCGTCGTCTTTCCGTGCGGGGCGAGCCACACCTGCGCGAGCTCGCACCAGCGCGCCATCAGCGCGAGGTTGTGCTCGAGCGCCGAGCGGCGGAGCGCGAGCACCGGCGGCTGGAGGTCGCTGAGGGTCCATCCGCGCGACCCCACCTCCGACAGCGGAATCGGGTCGGTGGGAGGAAACCCCTTGGTGGTCGCGTCGACGCGAACGTCGCGCATACGGTCTGTGCTCACGCGAAGCGCGGCAGGTGGTCGCGGTTCGCCGACAGGATGGCGTCGAGGAGCCCGACGGCCGTCCGGAAGTCGGGCACGAGCGGGTTCGCGAGGAGCGCGCGGAGCGCGAGCGTCCGGTCCCCGCTCGTGGCGGCGGCGATCGTGAGTCGCTCGTACGCCTTCACGTGCTGCACCAGCCCGAGCTGGTCGGGGGCGAGCGGCGCGAGCGGCAGCGGATGCGCGCCCTCGCCGTCGATTCGGGCCGCCACCTCGACGACGTCGTCATCCGCGAGACCCGGGATGGCGCCGTCGTTGCGAACGTCCACGACCTGGACGTCGCCGGTCCCGGCGGCGAGCGAGGCGACGAGCTGGGCGGCCGCCTCGCTGTAGTACGCGCCGCCGCGGCGTTCCAGGAGCGCCGGCTTGGTGACGAGCTCGGGATCGCGGTACAGCTCGAGGAGCCCGGCCTCGATCTCCATGACCTCCTCGGCTCGCGTCCTGCCCTCCCGCTGGTACGCGAGGACGTCGCCCGTCAGGTAGTAATAGCGGAGGTAGTACGAGGGGATCGCGCCGAGCACCCGGATGAGCTCGGCGGGAACGTCGGCCTCCTCCGCGAGCGCATCGAGCTCGGTCGTCAGGAGCTCCGGCAACCGGTCCACGCCGTCGACCCGCACCGCTCGCTCCCACGACAGGTGGTTCAGGCCGACGTGCTCGAGCTCGACGCGCCCGGGCTCGACGCCGAAGCGCTCGGCGAAGTGGCGCTGGATCGTGATCGCGACGTTGCACAGGCCGATCGCGCGATGGCCCTCGTCGAGCAGCGCCTGCGTGATCAGCCCCGTGGGGTTGGTGAAGTCGACGAGCCACGCCCCGGGAGCGCCGCGGCGCGCAACGAGCTCGGCGAGGTCGAGCACCACCGGGACGGTGCGCAGGGCCTTCGCGAACCCGCCCGGGCCGGTCGTCTCCTGCCCGATGCAGCCGAATCGAAGGGGGATGGTCTCGTCGAGCAGCCTCGCGGCCTGGCCGCCCACCCGAAGCTGGACGATGACGAACGCGGCGCCGTCGATCGCCTCGTCGCGGTCTCCCGACAGGACCAGCCGGCCGCCGTAGCCGGCGCGATCCAGCATCCTGCCCGCGAGCCCGCCGACGACCGCGAGGCGCTCGGGATCGACGTCGAGGAGCGCCAGCTCGTCGATCGGGAACCGATCCGCGCGGCGAACGAACCCCTCGACGAGCTCAGGTGTGTAGGTGCTCCCTCCACCGACGACGGCCACCTTCACACCCATCGTGGCGGCATCGTACACTCCACCCGATGAAATGGTTAGGAAAGTTTCCTGACCCATTCTCGGCCGAGATCTTCGGGCAGCCCGATGCCGTGCGCCGGGCGGCCGAGGCCGTCGGGGACCAGCGGACGGTCGTCCGGGCCGTCGCCGATCGCACCGGAGCCCTCACCCTGTTCACGGGTATGGGCAGCTCGTACGACGCGTGCTACCCGGCGGTGAACGAGCTCGCCCGGCGAGGCATGGTCGCCGGGCACGTGGACGCTGCCGAGCTCGTCCACTTCCGGTCCCCGGCCCTGCCGTCGGCCGGCCTGCTCGTCGTCGTGAGCCAGTCGGGCGAGACCGCCGAGGTTGTTCGCCTGGCCGAGTCGCTGTCGGGCCGGACCGATCGGCCGGTCGTCCTCTCCGTCACGAACGGGCCGGACAACCGGCTCGCGCGCGCAGCCGACCTGTGGCTCGACACGCGGGCGGGGGTCGAGACCGGCCCCTCCACGATGACGTTCGCGGCCGCGCTCGTCCTGCTCGCCGCCGTCGCCGGGGCGCTGACCGGCGAGGCCCCGGATGCGACGATCGACCACGTGCGGCGCTCGGCCGCGGCGGCCGCCGCCGCGATCGAGCGGGTCCTCGAGGACGCCGACCGCACCGCCGACGCGCTCGAGGGCGCCGTGCGGGACCGCGACGTGGTCGCCCTGCTCGGACGCGGTCCGTCGCGAGCGGCCGCCGAGATGGGCGCGCTCACCTTGAAGGAGAGCGGCGTGATGGCCGAGTCGTTCGCCACCGCGGCCTTTCGTCACGGCCCTCTCGAGCTCGCGGGCCCCGGCCTGGCCGCGATCATCTTCGCGACCGAGCCGGAGACGAGCGCGCTGGATCTCGGGCTGGCCGCGGACCTCGTGCAGGCGGGCGCGTCCGTGACGGTCCTCGCCGCCGAAGGGGTGCGGGCCGCGGGTGCGCTGGTGGTACCGATCCCAACCGTCGACCGCCTGCTCGGCTCGGCCGTGTCCATCGTGCCGGTCCAGCTGCTGGCGCGGCGGCTGGCGGTCGGGCTCGGCCGGGAGCCCGGCGCCTACCTGCGCGGGAGCAAGGTGACGACCCGTGAGTGATCGTCGCCGCGTCGCCCTCACGTTCGACGCCGAGCATCCCGACCGGCCGAACGCGCCCCCCGACGCCGCCGCGCGGATCCTCGACGCCCTCGGAAAGACCGGCGTTCGCGCCACGTTCTTCGTCCAGTCGAGGTGGGCGATGGCGAACCCCGACCTCGCCCGGCGAATCGCGGACGACGGCCACCTCGTCGGCAACCACTCGACGTACCACGCCCGCCTCACGCTTCTGTCGGACGAGGGCCTGGTGGCGGACGTCTCGGGCGCCGGCGAGACGATCGCCGCCGTCACGGGGTCCGATCCGCGGCCCTGGTTCCGCTGTCCGTTCGGCGACGGCCACGCCGACGCGCGCGTGCGCGAGTCGCTCGGCGCCCTCGGCTACCGCAACGTCCACTGGCACGTCGAGTCGCAGGACTGGGAGCCCTGGCGCTCAGGCGAGGAGATCGCCCGGGACGTCGTCGACGGGGCGGCCGCCCACGGCGACGGCGCCGTCGTGCTACTCCACACGTGGCCGGGCGGCACGGCGGAGGCGGTGCCCCGCGTGCTCGCCGAGCTCGCGAGCGCCGGCGTATCGTTCGTCACCGTCGACGAGCTGGAGCAGCTGCCGTGAGCCGGCCCGCGCTGATCGCGATCGACGGGGGCGGCTCGAAGACGGATGCGGTCGCGATCGCGCGCGACGGCACCGTGCTGGCGTCCACGCGCGTGCTGCCCACCGACGCGAACGGCCACCAGCCCGGCCTGCTCGAGACCGTGGCCGACGCCGTGGAGGCGCTCGCGCGCGCGGCCGGGCTCGACCCCGACGCGCCGCTCGCCCCCCTCGGCGTCTTCTGCCTCGCGGGCGCCGACCTCCCGGTCGACGACCGCCGGATCCTGCGATGGCTCGAGCGACGCGGCTGGGCGAAGGACCTGCTCCTTCGCAACGACACCTTCGCCGTGCTGCGCGCCGGCACGGACCGCACGTGGGGCGTGGGCGTCGTGTGCGGGTTCGGCACGAACTGCTCGGCGGTCGCTCCCTCGGGCCGGACGTACCGGTTCCCCGCGCTCGGCGACATCGCGGGCGACTGGGGAGGCGGCGCGGACATCGGCGAGGCGGCGCTCTGGCACGCGCTGCGCTCCCAGGACGGCCGCGGCGATCGCACGGTGCTCGCCACGACCGTGCCGGCGCACTTCGGCCTGCGCCGGCCGCGCCAGGTCATGGAGGCCATGTACCTGGGGCGCCTGTCCCGCTCGCGCCTGTCCGAGCTCTCGCCGCTCGTGTTCGAAGGTGCCAGGAGCGGGGACGAGGTCGCCCGCGCGATCGCGGATCGGCAGGCCGACGAGGTGGTGACGATGGCGGGCACCGCGATGCGGCGACTCCGGATGACCGACCTCGACGTGGACGTCGTGCTCGGGGGCGGGATCTTCCGGAACCGGTTCACGCCGTTCTTCGAGCGCATCGAGGTCGGGGTCGAGGCCGTCGCCCCTCGGGCCTCCGTCACGGTGCTGTCGACGCCGCCGGTCGTGGGGGCGGCGCTGCTCGGGCTGGATCGGATCGGCGCCTCCCGAGCCGCGAAGGCGCGGGTGCGGGACAACCTGAACCACGAGCTGCCGGGAACGCGTCGGTAGGAGGAACGCGATGTCGGAGATCTTCCTGGACGGCGTCACCAAGGTGTTCGGCAACGACGTCGTTGCGGTCGACGACGTCACCCTGGAGATCGGAGACGGGGAGTTCATGGTGCTCGTCGGCCCGTCGGGCTGCGGCAAGTCCACGATCCTGCGGATCCTCGCCGGGCTCGAGGAGGTCACCGCCGGCGAGGTCTACATCGGGGGCCTGCAGGTCACGGACCTCCCCCCGAAACGCCGGGACATCGCGATGGTGTTCCAGAACTACGCCCTGTACCCGCACATGACCGTCGAGCAGAACCTGGGGTTCGGCCTGCGGCTTCGAAAGACGCCGAAGGCCGACCGCGACCGACAGGTGCTGGACGTCGCCCGGATCCTCGGGCTCGACGGCCTGATGCAGCGCAAGCCGGGCGAGCTCTCGGGCGGCCAGCGGCAACGCGTCGCGATGGGCCGGGCGATGGTGCGCGAGCCGCAGGCGTTCCTCATGGACGAGCCGCTGTCGAACCTCGACGCGAAGCTCCGCGTGCAGATGCGCGCCCAGTTCGCGAAGCTCCACGAGCGCCTGCGCACGACCACGGTCTTCGTGACGCACGATCAGGTGGAGGCGATGACGCTCGGCCAGCGCGTCGCGGTGCTCCGCGACGGCGTGCTCCAGCAGGTGGACACGCCCCAGCGCCTCTACGATCGCCCGGCGAACCTGTTCGTCGCGGCCTTCATCGGCTCGCCCCCGATGAACCTGGTGACGGCCCGCGTCGAGGGCGACGCGGTCTCCTTCGCCGGCTTTCGGATCCCGCTGGGCGCGGATCGGGACGCGAGCGCGCTCGAGGGCCGGGACGTCATCCTCGGCATCCGGCCGCCCGACCTCGAGGACGCCGACGTGTGGTCGGGACAGGAGCTGCCGACGATCGAGGTGAAGGCGGAGGTCACCGAGGAGCTCGGCTCCGAGGTGAACGTCCTGTTCACGATCGACGCGCCGCCGGTCGAGACCCACGAGACGCTCGCGGCGGGCGAGGAGGAACGCGACGAGATCCCCCTGCTCGCGGAGGAGCCCCGCGCGGTGTTCTGCGCCTGCGTGGACCCGAGGACGTCCTGCCGACCCGGAAGCGTCGTCCGCCTGACGATCAACCCTCGCGGGTTCCATTTCTTCGACCCCGAGACCGGCCTCGCGCTGGCGTCGGAACGCGGAGCGGTGGCCGTAGACTCGAGCCCGTGAGATCGCTCGAGGGCTTCGCCGACCCCTTCCTGGCCGAGATCGCCGGTCAGCCGGACGCGCTGCGGCGCGCCGCCGCGGCGCTCCTGGATCAGCGCGAGCACCTCGACCGGATCCGCGAAGCCGCGGGCGCCTCCCGGACGATCGTGTTCACCGGCATGGGGAGCTCCTACGACGCGTGCTACCCGGCGGTGAACGACCTCGCCGGTCGCGGGGTCCCGGCCATCCTCGTGGACACCGCCGAGCTCCTGCACTTTCGCCGGCCGATCCTTTCCGCGCAGACGCTCGCCGTCATCGTCAGCCAGTCGGGCGAGAGTGCCGAGATCGTCAAGCTCGCCATCGAGATCGCCAAACAGCGCCTGCGGCCGTTCGTCATCTCGATCACGAACGGTCTCGGCAACGATCTCGCGCGCAGGGCGGACGTCCGGCTCGACACGTGGGCGGGCGACGAGGCGGGCCCGTCGACGATGACGTTCGCGGCGGCCATGGCGACGCTGTCCGGCATCGCCCGGCTGCTCGCCGGCGACAGCGTCGAGACCGCGATCGATCGCACCCGGACCGCGGCCGAGGGCGCCGCGCTCTCGGCCGAGCGGTTGCTGGAGGACCCGCAGGCCGTCGCGACCGACCTCGAGGCGTGGCACGGCGAGCGCGACGTGATGGCGCTGATCGGGCGAGGCCCGGCGCGCGCGGCGGCCGAGATGGGCGCCCTCGTGCTGAAGGAGTCCGGCGTGATGGCGGAGTCCTTCGAGGCCGGGGCCTTCCGCCACGGGCCGCTCGAGCTCGCGGGGCCCGACATGACCGCCATCGTGCTGGCGACGGAGCCCGAGACGCGGCGCCTGGACCTTGGGCTCGCCGCGGACCTCGTGGCCACGGGGGCGAACGTGCTCGTCGTCACGCCCGACGGCGAGGCGCCGAAGGGCGCGCGCTCGGTGGCGACCGGCTACCTCGACCGCGCGCTGCTCTCGGCCGTCTCGATCGTGCCGGTGCAGCTCCTCGCGTGGAAGCTGGCACAGACCCACGGCCGCACGCCGGGCGAGTACACCCGCGCCTCGAAGGTCACGACCCGGGAGTAGCGCCGAGCTCCAGGACGCGCTCGGCCGGCCGCCACCAGTCCGGCAGCCACGCGTCGACCGACGTGCCGAGCCCGCGACGGCTGTCCAGCCGCAGCCATCCGCCGGCGAGCTCCGCGCGCTCGATCATCGCGGCGAGGCCGATGTGCCCGGGGTCGGGGTCCTCGGCGATCGCCACGTCGAAGCCGTCGCCGTCGTCGACCACTCGCAGCCGGAGCCCGTCCTGCTCCGAGGTGAGCGTGACGGTCACCCGCGAGGGCCGCGCATGCTTGCGCGCGTTCGTGATGGCCTCCTGGGCGATCCGAAACGCCACCGCGGCAAGCTCGGGCGGTGGCTCGAACGCGAGCGCGTCCTCGACCACGATCTCGGGCCCCTCGAGGGCCGCCGCATACGACCGGAGCGCGGCGACCAATCCGTCGCGCTCGAGCGCCGGCGGGCGCAGCTCGAACAGCAGGTGCCGCAGACGGCGCACCGCGTCTTGCAGGGTGTCGCTCAGTCGTTCCGCGCGCAGACGAAGGATCGGGTCCTCGAGCGTCGCCACGAGCTCCTGCGCTTGGAGGTCGGCGGCCGTCATCACCTGGATGGGGTCGTCGTGGATGTCGGCAGCGATCCTGCGGCGCTCCTCCTCCTGTGCGTTTTCCAGCCGCATCAGCAGGCGGTGGCGGTCCTCGAGCATCTCGGCCACGAGCCGCCGGTAGCGCGCGTCCGCCTCGACGAGGCGGTCGGCCCGATCCGGCGTGACCCGTGCGCGGGTCACAGCTTGTAGCCGAATCGTCGAAGGAGGTCGCGGCGCTCGGCGGCGTCGGCGTCCGTCTCGACGCCGGCGGGGGCGGACCCGTCGACCACGCCCAGCACGCCGCGGCCCTGGTCGGTCTGGCCGACGAGGACCTCGAGCGGGTTCGCGGTCGCGCAGAAGACCCGGCACACCTCGGGGACCGCCTTGACGGCGTTCAGCACGCTGATGGGAAACGCGTCCCGCATCGCGATGACGAACACGTGCCCGGCGCCGATCGCCTGCGCGCCCGCGACGGCGATCCCGACGAGCTCGTCGTCGTTCCCGCTCCGCCGCACGAGGCACGGGCCACTGGCCTCGTTGAAGGCGATCCCGAACCGCATCCCGGGGACGTGGACGCACGCCTCGTGCAGGTCCTCGACCGTCTTGATGAAGTGGGACTGCCCGACGATCACGTTGCAGTCGTCGGGCTTGTCGAATCGCACGGCGGCGATCTCCACGCGGGCCCAGCCTCCGTCGCTCGGGGACGACTCAGAGAACGGTTTCGACTCTGGAGACTAGCCCGGCGAGCAGCGAGATTCGAGGAACGACGCTCGACAGATCGAGCCATTCTCTCGGCCCGTGATCGTCGCCGCCGATCGGTCCGAGCCCGTCGAGCGTCGGCACCCCGGCGGCCGAGGTCGTGTTCGCATCCGAGGCGCCGCCCGTCGCCGCGTCGCGCAGCTCGAACCCGAGCTCCCGTGCGACCTCGATCGCGAGGGCGGCCAGGCGCGCCCCGCCCTCCTTCTTCTCCATCGGCCGATGCCAGCCGCCGCCCGTGACGACCGCCGAGACGTCGGCCACCGTGTGCGACTCGGCGATCCGCAGGACCTCCGCCTCGGCCGCGGCGAGGGACTCCTCCTGCGGCGAGCGCACGTCGACGTCGATCGCGCACCGCTCGGCGACCACGTTGGGGCGCGTCCCTCCCCGCACCACGCCGACGTTCACGGTCACCCCCGGCCACCGCTCGTTCAGCGCCTGCAGCGCGATCGTCTTGTGCGACGCCTCCAGGATCGCGCTGCGGCCCCGCTCGGGCTCCACGCCCGCGTGCGCGGCGCGACCGGCGATCTCGATCCGGTAGTCGCTCACGCCCTTGCGCGCACTGACGATGTCCCCGTTCTCGCGCGCACCTTCGAGCACGAACGCGACGTCGGCCTCGCCGGCCTGCTCGCGGATCACGTCGCGCGACCACGGCGAGCCGATCTCCTCGTCGGGATTGCAGACGTACGTGACGCGGCCGAACCCGTCGAAGCCGGCGTCCTGCAGCACCTCGATCGCGAAGAACCCCGTGAGGAGCCCGCCCTTCATGTCGGACACGCCGGGGCCGAGCGCCCGGTCATCCTCGATCCTGAACGGCCGCTGGGCGACGGTGCCGGGATCGAAGACCGTGTCGGTGTGCCCGATGAGCAGGACCCGCGGGCCGCCGCCGCCGCCCCCGAGGCGCCCGATGACGAGATCGCCGAGCGGCTCCTCGCCCGGCCCCGGGTCGTGCGCATGGCGCTCGACCGCCCATCCGCGAGCGCGGAAGCGTTCGACGCACAGGTCCGCGATCTCGTTCACGCCCGCGGGCGTGTACGAGCCGCAGTCGACGTTCACCATCCGCTCGAGGGCGGCCTCGAAGTCCTCGTAGCGACGAGCGGCGATCTCTTGCAGGCCGGCGAGGTCCATCGCGGGCCGGAGTATAGGAGTCGTGGCGCGGGCTAGCCCGTATCGACCCCCCGCCACACGGCGGCGTCCTCCACGTCTCCCTCGTTCTTCACGCCGAACCCCAGCAGCTCGATGTTCCGAACCCCGAACTCGACGATCGCGCGAAGGCTCTGATCCCCCACGCCCCCGAGGACGGAGCCGGTGGGCGAGCGCGGCCCGTCCGTGGCCCAGATCCGACCGTCGTTCGAGGTCCAGATCGCGCCGTCGACGTCCACGAGCCCGGGGCTCGCCCGGACGCCGACCGCGGTGAACGAATCTCCGTAGACGGTGATCGCCTTCATCGCCTGCACCCCCTCGCCGCCGAGGTCGGGGTCCTCCAACCCGACCCGCTCCCACGTGGTCCCGTCCTGCGAGATCCAGACGGCGGCGTCCGAGGAGACCACGTCCGCGGTGTCGCAGCGAACCGAGGCCGCGCACCCCACGGCCACCACCGGGAGGCCGCCGCCGCCGGCGACGTCGAGCATGACCTGCGAGGCCGCGTCGCAAAGGCCATCGGGATCGGCGCGAGTCCAGCCGCTGCCGTCATAGGTCCAGACGGCGGCGTCCGTGTCGGAATTCTCGGTGCTGAACCCCACGCCGATGACACGGCCGTCGACGACCTCGGCCGCGTAGAGCTCCTGCTTGCCCGGAACATCGAAGTCCTCGTCGAATATCCGCTCCCACGTGTGGCCGTCGGTCGAGCGCCAGGCGGCGGCATCGCGTTCGGTGCGGCTCCCGCTCGAGCCCACCGCGATCAGCTCCGTCCCGAGCGAGACGATGTCGCGGATGTACTGGAAACCGCTGCCCCCGAACGCGTCGGAGGCGACGCTCTCCCACTTCCTGCCGTCGGTCGACCCATCGGTCGACGACGTCCAGACGGCCGCGTCCGAGGCGCTCCACCCGGCGGAGATGAGCTCGCCGCCGAACTCGGTCACGGCGATCATCCGCTGGTGCCCCTCCGTGCCGAAGGAGCCGGACTGGATGACGTTCCACACGCGACCGTTCACCGAGCGCCACACCGCCGCGACCTCCTCCTGCGACGGCAGCGACCGGGTCGCGTGCCCGACGGCGATCGCGATCCCGTCGCTGGTCACGACGGCGTCGAGGATCGCCTGCCGGCCCTCGCCGCCGAAGACCGGATCCGGATACACGGGGCTCCACGAGAGGTCCAGCGCGGTCTTCTGACCGGATGGCGTCTCAGGCGGGGAAGGGGACTGGGTGATCGTCGGCGAGGGACTCGTCACGTCGCCCTCCGTGTCCCCGCCGTCGCCCGGGAGGACGATCGCGCCCCAGACGACGATCGCGGCGATCCCGAGGGCCAGCACGGACAGCATCACGCCGCGACCCCGTCGAGGCGGCCGCTCGGGCGCGGACGCAAGCCGGCCCGCGGGCACCACCGGACCCGACACAGCCGCCGGGACGCGCTCGAGCGTGGCCGTCGCGGCCGAGGAGGCGAGCTCGCTCCGAACGGCCTCGACCAGCCCGCCGCACGTGTCGTACCGGTCGCCGACGGACTTCGCCAGGGCCTTCGTGACGACCCGGCTCAGCCCCGGGCCCTGCTCCCCGAAGCCCTCGAGCGCGGGCGGCGGGTCGTGCAGGTGGCTGTAGATCGTCGCGACGCCGGATTCGCCGGCGAACGGCACCGTGCCCGACAGGCATTCGTACAGCACGCAGCCGAGCGAGTACACGTCCGTGCGCCCGTCCACTGGTTCCCCCGTGATCTGCTCGGGGGCCACGTAGTCGACGGTCCCGACGAACTGGCCGGTGCGCGTGAGCCCCTCGCGAGAGGTCGTGCGCTTGGAGATCCCGAAGTCGGACAGGTAGGCCCGGTCCATCCCCGGGAGCTCGGGAACGGCCTCCACCAGCATGTTCGCCGGCTTCACGTCTCGATGCACGAGCCCCTGCGCGTGGGCGGCGTCGAGCGCGCTCGCGATCTGGGACAGGATCGAGACCGTCCGCGACGCGTCGAGCGGCCCCTGCGCGCGAAGGAGCCGCCCGAGGTCGCTCCCCTCCACGTAGCGCATCGAGATGTAGAGGTTGCCCTCGGTCTCGCCGGCGTCGTACACGGTCACGACGTTGGGGTGATCCAGGCCGGCGGCGATGCGCGACTCGCGGATGAAGCGCTCGCGAAACGCCTCGTCGTCGGCCAGGTGCGGGGCGAGCACCTTCAGGGCCACCTTGCGGCCGAGGCGGAGGTGCTCGGCGAGGTAGACGACGCTCGCGCCGCCCCGTCCGATGACGTCCTCGATCCGATGGCCTGCGAACTCGGTCCCGACGCGAGGGTCCATTTGCCTGGAGCGTGTTGTAGCACCCCGCAACCCGCCCGGACAGGGGAAACCGCGAGACGCGTCCGTTTGACCGTCTCCATCCCCGGTCGCACGATGTGCCTCACGGCAACCCGGGGGAGCGGATGACCGTCGAGCGACGGACCGAGCGCGACACGCTCGCTTCGTTCGTCGGCGACCTCGCCGCCGGCCCCTCGGCGCTGCTCCTGGAGGGCGAGCCCGGCATCGGCAAGACCACGCTCTGGAACGAGGGCGTCGAGCTCGCCCGCTCGCAGGGTTGTCACGTGCTCTCGTGCCGGCCCTCGGGCTCCGACGCGGAGCTGGCGTTCGTCGGGCTCGGAGACCTGTTTCGCGAGCTCCCGTCGCAAGCGTGGGACAAGCTGCCCGAACCGCAACGAACGGCGCTCGAGGTCGCCCTGCTCCGGAGCCCGCGCGGGTCTCGTCGGCCGGACGCGCGAGCGACGTCGAGCGCCACGCTCGGGGTCCTGCACACGATCGCGCGCGAGGCCACGGTCCTCGTCGCGGTCGACGACGTGCACCTGCTAGATGCCTCGACCGCTCGGGTGCTGACGTTCGCGATTCGACGGCTCTCGAGCGAGCCCGTGGGTTTCTTGCTCGCGCGATCTGCGATCGACGCGCCGCCGCCCCTCGGCGCCGGCGACGCGATCGCGCCGGATCGCCTGCATCACGTCGCCGTGAGCCCTATCGGACCCGAGGAGCTGTCGGCCCTCGTCCGCGAGCGCACCGGTCTCACCATGTCCACGACCGAGGCGAAGCGACTGTGGCAGATCTGCGGCGGCAACCCCTTCTTTGCGACGGAGATCGCCCGAGCGGCCGCTCGCGGGGATCAGGGGGTGACCGGGCAGTCGCTTCCCATTCCCAAGAGCCTGCGCGACGACGTCGTTCGCCAGCACCTCGGAACGCTCCCCGCCTCGAGCCTCGACCTCTTGCTGGCGGCCGCCGCGCTCGGACGACCGACCGTGGATCTCCTGCGCACCGAGGGCGGAGCCGAGACGCTCCAGCCGGCCATCGACGCGGGCGTCATCGTCGTCACGGCGGGCGAGGTTCGATTCACGCACCCTCTCTACCGCTCGGCCGTCTACGCCTCCGCGTCGAGGGCTCGCCGCCACGAGATCCACCGCCGCCTCGCCGACCGCACCTCCGATCCCGAGGACCGTGCGCGTCATCTCGCCCTGTCCGCGGACGGCTCCGACAAGGACATCGCCCTGGCGCTCGAGGACGCGGCACGCCTCGCGCGCGACCGCGGCGCCCCCGACGCATCGGCCGAGCTGCTCGAGCATGCCATCCGGTTGACACCGGAGAGCTCCCGCGTGGAGCTCCGGCGTCGGCACCTCGAGGCCTGCGAGGATCGGTTCGTCGCCGGAGACACGGCGGCGGCGGACGCGCACGCGCGGGAGGCGCTTCGCCTCGCGGAGACGGGGACCGATCGCGCCGAGTCGCTGCGACGGATCGCCGGGTTCGAGCTCGAACGGGGCGCCATCGCCGGCGCGCGGCGCACTCTCGAGGCGGCCACGGCTGCGGCCGGTGAGGACACGCTGGTCTCAGCCGAGGTGCATCGCGACCTCGCGGCGCTGCTGCTTCGAAGCGGCGAGCTCGAGCCGGCCGAGGAGCACGCGCTCGCCGCGCTCGAGCCGGCCGAGCGATCCGGCGACGCGGCGCTGCTGACCGCGGCGCGAAGCACGATCGCCCGCGTCGGCATCCTTCGCGGCGAGGCCGCGAAGGTACTGCGATCGGCGGACCTGTCGTCAGCGCCGCATGACGGCGAGATGGAGCTGGTGCTCGCGGAGGCCGAGATCGTGCTCGCTCGTCACGAGCCGGCGCGCGAGCGGCTGTTGGGGGCGCTCGCATTCGCGCGGGAGCGGGGCGACGAGCCCGGGCGCCGAGGCGCGCTCGTTCGCCTGGCCGAGCTCGAGCTCCGGGACGGGGACTGGAGCGCAGCGACCCTCCACGCCGAGGAGGCCCGATCCCTTGCGAGACAGCTCGACCTGGGTCAGTCGATGGAGCTCGGGATCCTCGCCGCGTTGGAGGCCCTCCAGGGTCGCGAAGAGCCGGCGCGCGCCCTCGCCCGCGAGGGCCTGCACGCGGCGGGCGACGACCGGCTAGCTCAGCGATGGTGCCTGTGTTCGATCGGACTCTTGGAGCTGGGGCTCGGGCATCCGGACATCGCCGTGCGCCATCTCGGACGCGCGAGCGGGATCGCCTCGGACATCGGGATCGCCGAGCCCGCCGAGATGCCGTTCCTGTCCGATGAGGCCGAGGCGCTCATCGGCGCGGGAACGTACGGGCCAGCCGAAGCGCGGATCGACTGGCTCGAGGAGCGCGGAACCTCCTTCGATCGCCCGTCGGCGCTCGCCGCGGCCGCCCGAGCGCGCGGGCTGCTGCAGGCGCAGACCGGAGACGTGGTGGCTGCGCTCGCCTTGCTCGAGCGCTCCGTCGAGCTCCTTGACGCGCTCCCCCTGCCGTTCGAGACGGCCCGCTCGCTCCTCGCGCTGGGCGGATGCCGCCGGCGCGACCGCCAGAAGCGACCCGCTCGAGAGGCGCTCGAAAACGCGCTCCGATCGTTCGGCGAGCTCGGGGCGGAGCCGTGGGCCGAGCGAGCACGGGCGGAGCTCGGCCGAGTCAGCGGACGCCGCGCCTCGCTCACCGGGCTCACCGAGTCCGAGGCTCGTGTCGCTCGCCTCGCCGCGTCTGGACGAACCAATCGGGAGATCGCGCGGACCCTGTCCATGAGCGTGCGCACCGTCGAGGGCCACCTCTCGCACGCCTACGCGAAGCTCGGACTGCGCTCTCGAACCGAGCTCGCGTTGTTCGTCGATCACGACGAGTGACGATCGGCACCTTCCTCAAAGCCCCGTGATCTCTCGGGTTTCTCGCAACCCGACCCCTCCTAGCGTCGGCCTCGACCCGCCCGCGCGACGGGAAGGAGGTGATCGAGATGGGTGCGGTGAGGCTTCGAAACTTGGGTGTCGTCGCCCTCCTGGCAGCGACCCTGATCACGGTGGACCTCACCTCGGCGGATCCGGCCGCGGACCGGTCGCCGACGAGCGCGACAGGTGAGACGGGCACCCGGCCGCCGCAACCGAACATCGTCGTGCTCCTCACCGACGACCAGCGCCGGGACACGCTCCGCTACCTGCCAATCGTTCGACGGCTCCTCGTTCGCCACGGCATCACGTTCACCGACGGGTACGTCGTGAATCCCGTGTGCTGTCCGAGCCGCACGAGCATCCTGACCGGCCTGTACTCCCATTCGACCGGCGTGTACACGAATCACCGCCCCGACGGGGGGTTTCATGCGTTCAAGGACGACGACTCGACGGTCGCCACGTGGCTCCACGCGGCGGGCTACCGAACCGGTCTCTTCGGGAAGTACCTCAACCAGTACGGCCGCGATCCCTACGTCCCCCCTGGCTGGGATCGGTGGTTCGCGACCCACCGTAACGGCGGCTACTTCGACTACGAGGCGATCTCGGACACGACCGTTCGTGAGTACGGCTCGGACTCCGCCAGCTACGGGACCACCGTCCCTCGCGAAGAAGCGGTCGAGTTCATCGAGGAGACCGACCCCGACACGCCGATCTTCCTGTATTGGGCCCCGCATGCCCCACACGAGCCCGCGATCCCTCAGCGCTCCGATCGCGGCTCGTTCTCCACGCTCCCGCCGTGGCGTCCCACCGGCTACGACGAGTCGGACGTCGAGGACAAGCCCAGCTACGTGGCTCGTCTCCCCTCGATCGATGCCACCCGGGCAGAGGAGATCGACCGTTTCCGGGAACGGCAGATCGAGTCGCTCCAGGCGGTGGATCGGGCGGTGCGGGCGATCGTGCGAGCCCTTCGCGACAGCGATCGACTCCGCGACACGATGATCGTCTTCCTGTCCGACAACGGGATGCTGTGGGGGGAGCATCGGCTGGCCGGCAAGAGCGTCCCCTACGAGGAGGCGATCGCCGTTCCGTTCGTCGTTCGCTACGACGCCCTCGTCTCGAGTCGCCGTCGAGACGATCACCTCGTCCTCAACATCGACCTCGCTCCGACGTTCGCGGCACTCACCGGGGCGGAGGCCCCCGCGATGGAGGGCCGCAGCTTGCTGGCCCTCATGCGCGACGAGAGCAGCTCGGACTGGCGAGAAGCGTTCCTGGTCGAACACGTCGGCAACGGCGTCAACGGCGCCCCGACCCTCTGCGCGATCCACTCATATCGCTACGTCCTCATCCGATACGCGACCGGGGAAGAGGAGCTGTACGACCTCGCGCGCGACCCGTTCGAGATCGCCAACCGCGACGGCCAGACGGCCTACTCCCTCGTCCAGCGGGCCCTGCGAACGAAGCTGCGTCGACTGTGCGACCCGGTTCCTCCGGGCTTCTTATGGTGAGCGCGCGGCATCGGGCGGGCGGCACCTGGGGCCGCGGCCCGATTCGCCAATCGCGCGCGCCGCGTCGCCGATCCAGCGGCGTGACGTGCGTCACCATTCTCAAACACGCGTGATCCCACGGGTTTCTCGCAACCCCTTCCTCCCTAGCGTCGGCTCGCAAGGGCCAGCAACGCAAGGGAAGGAAGGAGGTGGACCCGATGGGACGTCAATCGGTGCGACGTTTCGCTTCGACGTTCGCGATGGTGGCGGTGCTCGGCGCGCTGAGCTACTCGGCCCCCGCGCTGTCGGCGACCGGCAGCTCGGAGCGAACGGATGACGCGACGACGTGCTTCGGGCGGGAGGCGACCATCACGGGGACGGCCGACGCCGATCGACTGATCGGGACGTCGGACCCCGACGTCATCATTGCCGGAGACGGCAACGACATCGTCGAGGGCATGGGCGGCAACGACCTGCTCTGCGGCGGCGACGGCGATGACTTCCTGTCCGGCGGCGACGGGCTGGACAAGCTCTCGGGCGGAAGCGGCAACGACGGCGCGTACGGACGGGACGGAGATGACCTCGTCATCGGCGGCCCTGGCGACGACAACCTGACCGGCGGCGGTGGCGACGCGGGCCGCGACGACCTGCGCGGCGAGAGCGGCGACGACTACCTCCTCGGCCAGAACGGGGCCGACCGGATGGCCGGCGGACCGGGCAACGACGTGCTCCAGGGCGACGGCGAGAACGACGTCGAGTCCGGCGGATCCGGCAACGACCTCGTGGCCGGCGACATGGGCGACGACGTGCTGTCGGGCGGAAGCGGCGACGACGACGTCTTCGGCAACGACGCCGACGATCGGCTCGAAGGCGGGGACGGAACGGACACGCTGAACGGCGGGTACGGCGGCGACACCTGCACCGACGGCGAGAGCGTCGTCACCTGCGAGCACTGATCGGACGGCGGCGGCGCGCCGGCACAAGCCGGCGCGCCGCCGCCCGGTAGCATCCCGCCCGATGGCCGAACGGGGCGACCTCAACGGATGGTGGCGCTTCGGCATCGCCGTCGTCGGGTTCGTCATGTACCTCCTGTTCCGAATCCGGATCCGCGGAGCCGACCGGATCCCGCGAACCGGTCCCGCGATCGTCGCGGGCAACCATGTGAGCGCCCTCGACGGGGTCGTCCTCGCGCTGGTCGTGGGGCAGCGAGCGCGCCGGATGACCCGGTTCCTCGCCGGCGCCGAGTTCTTCGACCGGTCCGCCTACGGATGGGCGCTCCGCACCTACCGGCAGATCCCCATCCGTCGCGGGGAAGGGGACACCGGGGCTCTCGACGAGGCGATCACCACGGTCCGAGCCGGGGCGCTCGCCGGGATCTTTCCCGAGGGACGGGTGAACCCGTCGCCGGAGGACGGACTCCAGCGAGGACGGAGCGGCGCCGCACGGATCGCCCTCGAGAGCGGCGCCCCCGTCATCCCGGTCGGCATCTGGGGAACGCAGGTCCGGTGGCCTCAGCCCGGCCTCCGGTACGGCCGTCCCTGGCGCCCGACGCTCTCGCTCGTCTTCGGTTCTCCGCTCCCCGCCGAGGGATCGGCGACGTCGACGGAAGACGTTCTGCGCTTCACCGAATCCATCATGGCGGGCATCGCCGAGCGGGTCGACGACGCACGGAGGTTGAGCGCACGCCCGCCTGGTGCCCGGGCCCCGCGCGGCGATCCCTGACGCGGCGATCCCGAACCCCGGGACGTTCCCGGGCGCGGACCCGAAGCGCGCTCGGGTATCGCCGACGCTCAGAGCGCGTCCGCGAGACGAGGCGGGCCTCCGCCTGCCGACAGATGCCCCGTGATCCACGACGTCGCGAGCTCGGCCACGCGCTCGAGCGCCCCGGCCTCCTCGAAGAGATGGCCGGCGCCGGGGACGACCTCGAGGCGGCACTCGCAGGCAAGCCGGCGCCGGGCGGACTCGTTCAGGTCGCGCACGACGGGATCGAGCTCGCCGACCACCAACAGCGTCGGCGCGGCGACCTGCTCGAGGGCATCACCGGCGAGATCCGGCCGTCCCCCGCGAGAGACGACGCACGCCACCTCGTCGCGGAGCCTTGCGGCCGCGACGAGCGCCCCCGCCGCCCCGGTGCTGGCGCCGTACAGGGCCAGGGGGACGTCGCCCAGCCCCGGCCACCGCCGCACCCAGCTCGCGGCCGCCTCGAGCCGGCGGGCAAGCAGGTCCACGTCGAACACGCGATCCCGGTCCCTCGCCTCGTCCGGCGTGAGGAGGTCGAACAGCAGCGTCCCGAGCCCGGCGCGGTTGAGGCGGCCGGCCACCATGGCGTTCCTCGGCGACGTTCTGCCCGAGCCCGCTCCATGCGCGAACACGACGATTCCCCGGGTTCCGTCGGGAACGACCAGCTCGCCCGGCAGCGTGACGGGTTCGAGCGTCAACGAAACGACATGGCGCGCCCAGCCGGGCGGGTCCGCCACGCTCTCCCACGGTTCCCCATCGCGCGGGTTCCTCGACCGCATCGTCGTCACGCCCTCACGGCTCGTCGAGCGTCCACCCTCATCGTCCCGCTCGAGGCGACCCTCGACAAAGGGAGCGGCGTCGCTCGGCCGGAAATCCACAAAGGCCGGCCCGAAGGGCCGGCCCCTTGCCTGGTTCGAGTCCTTGGATCAGTTCGCGGCGACGGCCGAGATCAGGTTCGAGTCGCGCAGCTTTCGAAGGGCCTCGCGCTCGATCAGGCGAACGCGCTCGCCCGAGAGCCCGAGCACCTTGCCGGTCTCGCGCAGCGACAGCGGCTGCCCGTTCTCGAGCCCGTACCGCAGGGCCACCACGTGGCGCTCCCGCTCGTCCAGCACGCGATCGACCGCGGTGCCGATCTCCTCGCGAAGCAGCGCGTCCTCGACCTCGTTGAAAGGCGCGTCCGAGTCGACCTCCTCGATGAGGTCGCCGAGCTCCGTGTCCTCGCCGACGGGCGACTGGAGCGACAAAGGCTCGCGCCGGCCCATCTCGGTGAGGTCGTCGATCTCCTCCACGGTGGTGTCCAGGGCCTTCGCAAGCTCCTCGCGGGAGGGCTCACGGCCCATCGTCTGCGCGAACTGGAACCGCGTGCGATTCAGCTTGCGAAGCCGGTCGTGGATGTGCACCGGCAGGCGGATCGACCGAGAGCGATCGGCGATCGCGCGCGTGATCCCCTGGCGGATCCACCAGGTGGCGTACGTCGAGAACTTGAAGCCCCGCCGCCAGTCGAACAGCTCGACGGCGCGCATGAGGCCGATGTTGCCCTCCTGGATGAGATCCAGGAGCGGGAGCCCCTGCCCCTGGTACTTGCGGGCGACGGATACGACCAACCGAAGGTTGGCCATGATAAAGCGCTGACGCGCGGCCTCGGCCTTGCGGACCTCCTGGCGCGCCTTCATGATCGACTTCTCCGACCGCAGTCGCCCGGCGCGAAGGCGCTCCTCGGCCTCCTTGCCGTGCTCGATCAGGATGGCGAGCTCGACCTCCTCCTCCTTCGTGAGGAGCGGCTCGCGCGCCGCCGCCTCCAGGTACAGCCGGAGGTCGTCGGCGTCATCCGTTCCGAGCGGTCGTGCAGGCTCTGGCATCTACTCACTCTCCTCCTCGAAGCCTCGGCACGGGGCCCAAGATGCTCCCGCGAGGTCTTCGGGACCTACGTGGTGCGGATGTGCCTGGGCGTGGAAAAACTAGCCTCCCCGGGCTCTCGACTGGCATGGTACCTGTGCCCCACTGCCCTGTAAAGGCAGCCACGTATGTAGACATCGTGGAGAAGGCCGGTATTCCGTCATCGATAGGCGTTCGACACCCCCCGCCCGCCGGTTCCCGTAGGGCGAGCGACGGACGGTCGCTCGCCGCAATCGTCACGGAGCCTTCAGCCGGTGACCACGGGCGGTTCCCGGTCCCGCCACGTCCGTGCGGTCCAATTCCCGCGACCCGACCGAAGGAGGACGCGTGGCCGACGAGATCACGCTCGAGAGGGACCTCGACGAGATCCTCGGCGGGGTCCGGCCGGCGGAGGCGGCTCCGCTCACGGCCCGGGACTCGGCCGAAGCGATCGTCGAGCCCGAGGACGAGGACGAGGACGACGAGGAGTCGGACGAGGAGGCCTGAGCCGCCTCGCCGGATGGACGACCGCTTCCCCGATCCACCGCTCCAACCAGGAAGGGCGGCCTCCCCGGGCCGCCCTTTCCGTTCGACAGCTAGGCGACGCGGATGGACAGGACCGGCGCCAGGTCCGTCGCAACGAGCGACCAGCTCGCGCCCGCGTCCGCCGAGCCGAAGACCTCTCCCGACGTGGCCCCGAAGTACAAGCCGAGCGGCGAACGGCCGTCCTGGCCGAACGCCTGCCGGAGCACCGTCAGGTAGCCGGCAGGGGGCAGGCCGTCGGACCGGGCCAGCCACGTTCCGCCCGCGTCTCGGGTCTCGTACACGCGGACCCGGCCCTCGGCGGTGATGCGATCGCGATCCGCGTTCAGCGGGACGACGTAGGCGGCATCGGGATCCGCGGGGTCGACGACGAGGGGGAAGCCGAAGTCCGAGGGCAGTCCCTCCGCGATGCTCGTCCAGCTGCTCCCGGCGTCGTCCGATCGATAGACGCCGCCGTGGAACTGCATGAACAGCCGCTCCGGACGCGATGGCGTCCGATGCATGTTGTGCACGCACCGACCGTACGGCTGCGACAGGGCCTCCTCCGGCAGATAGCGGGGGACGATCCCGGCGTTGCCGAGCGCCCACGTGGCGCCGGCGTCCTCGGTGACGAACACGCCGACCGCGGAGACCCCGACGGCCAGGCGGCTCGGGTCGCCCGGCCACGGGCAGATCGAGTGGACCATCAGGCCGCCGGCGCCCGGCGTCCATTCCGGCCGGCCGGGATGCTCCCAGAAGCTCCGGTTCAGCTCCCAGGTCAGGCCGTCGTCGCGGCTCTCGAACAGGGCCGCGGGATCCACCCCGGCGTAGAGGAGACCGTCTTCCTCGCCGGGCGTGATCACCCAGATGCGCTCGACGCTCGCCTCGGTCCACTCCGGCAGGCGAGGTCCGCTCGACTGCTCCCACGCTCCCGTGGGATCGTCGGTGAAGAGCACGCGAGGGCCGAACTGACCGCTTGTCACGCTCGCGTAGTAGCGACCGGTTCGCGGATCGCGGATCGCGTACTCGACCGAGTCGCCGGGGAAGGCGCGCGCCGCGACGTCCATGGGGCCGCCCCGCGTGCCGCGCAGCACGAACAGGCCCTTCTTCGTTCCGGCGAGAATCTCGGTCTCGTCCGCCCCGCCCGAGACCGCCCCGACGATCTCGAGGCGGTCGGCCTCCGCGAGCGCCGCATCACCGCCGACGCGCTCCCCGGAGAGGAAGACCGCGACGTGCTCGCGTACCCGCCCCTGATCGTCGAGCACCCATCCGTTCAGCCGCGGGTGCGAGCGCTCGAGGTCGCGCAGGGCCTCCCCCACGGTCCGACCCGAAACGGCCACCTCGCGCTCGCCCCCGGCGAGCTCGCGGAGCGGCGGACGCAGACGGACGACGGCCATGCCCCGCAGTGTAGACGCGGGCAGGGCGTCGGCTCCTTCGGCATCTTGCCGTCCAGTTGGACGGGCGAGCGTCGTCGCGCGGCCCGGCCGAGGCGCATCATGGCGACCGGCGACACGGAGCGCAGATGACGATCGAGGTGCCGCAGAGCCAGTGGATTGACCTGGATGGGCCGACCCATTTCGTCGCGTGGGACGGCCCGAGGGAGCGAACCTTCGTCCTAGTGCACGGGCTCGGGGGATCGCTCCTTTCTTGGCTCTCGGTCGGGCCCGGGCTCGCCAGCCACGGACGCGTCTTCGCGCTCGACCTCCCCGGATTCGGCCGAACGCCCCTCGCCGGCCGCGGGAGCCGGCTGTCCGATTGCCGGATGCTCCTTTCCCGCTTCATCCAGGCGATCGGCGGTGGCTCGCCCGTGGTGGTGTGCGGGAACTCGATGGGCGGCGGGATCTCGATGCTGCAGGCAGCCCTCGACCCGGGATCCGTCGAGGGTCTCGTCCTGTCGAACTCCGTGTTCCCCTGGGTCCGCGGTGCCACCCCGGCGCCGATCGTGATGCTCGGCTTCGGCCTGTACCAGGTCCCGCGCGTCGGGGAGTGGGTCTCGCGGCAGCGACTCAACCGCTTCGAGGCGGACCAGGCGGTGCGGATGGGGCTGCGGATCGTCGCGGCCGACCCCGGACGGATCGACCCGCTTCTCATCCGCGAGCACGTGGCGCAGCTCGTCCGGCTCCAGGGCGACGCGGATGCCGGTGCCGCGTTCGTCGAGGCCGCACGATCGTTGCTGGCGCTGGGCCGGCGGCCCGAGGCGGCCCGGTGGATCCTCGACGCGATCCGGTGTCCGGTGCTCGTGATCCACGGGCGGGAGGATCGTCTCGTGCCGCTGCGGTACGCGGAGGCGGCGCTCGCGGGACATCCGGGATGGGAGATGCGCCTGCTGCCGAAGGTGGGCCACATCCCGCAGATGGAGGCGCCCGACCGGTGGCTCGCGGCGGTCGAGGACTGGCTCGCCCGCCTCCCCGCTCCCGGCCCGACGCGGTCGCGCTAGACGCCGGCGGCCTTGGCCAGCTCCGCCAGGGACTCGTCCAGGGCGAGCGCGAGGCGGTCGACGTCGGGAAGGCCGTCCCAGTCGCCGGTGATGCCGAACGCCATCGTCCCGGCAAGCGACGTGCACGCGATCGACAGCGCCGAGTTCTCGCCGAGCGGCATCGAGGGGTAGCTCGCGACGAGCCGTGCGCCGGCGAGGTACATCGGCTGCTGCGGGCCGGGGATGTTCGAGACCACGAGGTTGAACCACGGTCCCCGGCTCGCCAGACGTGCCGCGGCGGCCAGCAGCCCTCCCGGAGCGTAGGCGCCGAGCCCGATGATCGCGTCGGCGCCCATCGCCATCATCGAGTCCTTGAGATGGAGGGTGCCCTCGCGCACGAGCGCGAGCCGGCGCTTCGGCGACATCGCGCCGACGGGAAGGTCGACGAACGCGGGCGCGACGCGGTTTCCGATCGGCCCGTCGCCGGGGCCGCGAACCGACACGGGCACCATCACGCGCAGCGTGCGTCCCTTGGTCGGCTCCTTGCGTGCCTTGAGGAGCCGGTGCAGCCCGCCGCCGACGACCGCGAGGACGACGTCGTTCACGGTGCCGCCGAGCGCGTCCTTGATCTCCTTGAATCGCTGGACCGGCGCCTCGGCCATCGCGAACCGACGGTTCGGCCCGATCTGGACGTCGAGCGCGGACGACGGCCTCGCGCCCATGTCGAAGATGCTCCGCACGCCGGACATCACCGTTCCGACCCCGAGGGCGGCCAGCGCCGGCGAGCGCCGGACGTTGTCGACGGCGGCCGAAAAGGCCTGGGCCGGGTGGGTGGCAAGCTCCCGGATCGCCTCCTCAAGCAGGTCCCGGCTCGACGGCTGAGGCTCCGGCTGCCAGGCCGGGGGCGGCGGGACGGCCGGCGGGTCCGGCGAGAGGTCGTAGATGGCGGCGGCCAGATGGATCCCCGACAGGCCGTCGATCATCGCGTGGTGCACCTTCATCAGCGTCGCCACGTGGCCGTCCTCGAGCCCCTCGATCACGTAGAGCTCCCAGAGCGGCTTCGTCCGGTCGAGCGGACGCGAGAGCACCCGCTGGACCTGATCCGCAAGCTCCCGACGCCCGCCCGGGGCCGGCAGCGCCGTTCGGCGCAGGTGGAAGTCCAGGTCGAACTCGGGGTCGTCGACCCACAGCGGGAGCGCGACGTCGAACGGCACCGAGACCACCTTCTGCCGGAACCGGGGCAATAGGTGCAGTCGCGATGCGATCACGCCCGCGACGTCTTCGAAGCGCAGCCCTCCGTCGGGCCGGGTCGACGGATCGAGCACCGCCAGCCCGGCCACGTGCATGTGCATCGCCGGGCGCTCGAGATACAGGAACGACGCGTCGAGGGCGGTGAGTCGCTCGGGTGCCATCCCCTCACGGTACCGCTCCCCGAGGCGGGCGGGAACCGGTGTAGCCTCCGCGCCGATGCGCCGTCGTCTGCGCGCCCTCCTTCTGATCCCGGCGAGCGCCCTGCTCCTCGTGCCGGGTGCCCGGGCCACGACCGACGACCGCGTCCACGAGGTGGAGGCGCTGGACAACGTCTTCTCGCCCCGGATCGTGCGTGTCCCGGTCGGCGGCGAGGTCGAATGGACCAACGACGGCCGGAGCCCCCACAACGTGATCGCCGACGCCGGCGCGTTCGGCTCCGACCTGCTCGAGCCCGGCGACGCGTTCTCGTTCACGTTCGACGCCGAGGGGGCGTTCGCCTATCACTGCTCGCTCCACGGCGCGCCGGGCGCCGGGATGATCGGGGTCGTCCTGGTGGGGGACGCGCCGCTGCCCGGTGGCTCGAGCGGTGTCGGGCCCGGCCGCGAGGAGCCGCCCTCCCTCCCCGGCGACCTCGTGCGGGTCCCCCAGGATGCGCCCACGATCCAAGCGGCGGTCGACGCCGCCGAGCCGGGCGGCGAGGTGCTGATCGCGCCCGGCGTCTACCGGGAGGCGGTCGTCGTGTCCACGCCGTTCCTCACGATCCGGGGTCTCGACCGCAACACGACGATCCTCGACGGCGACTTCGAGCTCGACAATGGCATCCAGGTGATCGAGGCGGACGGGGTCGCGATCGAGAACCTCACCGCGCGGCACTACGTCCTGAACGGGTTCTTGTGGTCGAGCGTGTTCGGCTATCGCGGCTCCTACCTCACCGCGTACAACGACGGCGACTACGGGATCTTTGCGTACGACTCCGCGTACGGGCAGTTCGACCACTCGTACGCGAGCGGCCACCCGGACTCGGGCTTCTACATCGGCCAGTGTCACCCCTGTCACGCCGTGGTCACCGACGTGCTGGCGGAGAACAACGCGATCGGGTTCAGCGGAACCAACGCGGGAGGCGACCTGTTCATCGTCAACTCAGAATGGCGCGACAACATGAGCGGCATCGTGCCGAACACGCTCGACTCGGAGGAGCTCGCGCCGCAGTCCGACGCGGTGATCGCCGGCAACTACGTCCACGACAACAACAACGCCGACGCGCCGGCGAAGACCCTCGAGTACCCGTCGCTCGGGATCGGCATCATCGTCAACGGCGGGCGCGACAACGTCGTCACGCAGAACCTCGTCGAGGATCAGCGGGCCTACGGCATCGCGCTCCTGCCTTCCCCCGACCGCAACGTGTGGCTCACCTACGACAACGAGGTACGCGACAACCTCGTTCGCCGCTCCGGCGTGGCGGACCTGGTGCTCGCCGCCCCGGCCGGCGGCGGCGACTGCTTCAGCGGCAACGAGTTCTCGACGAGTCTGCCTCCGGCGATCGAGTGGCGAAGCGGCTGCGACTCGTGGCTCCGGGCGTTGCCGGGAGGCTCCCTCAGCGCCGCGATCGGACCCGTCACCCGCTACCTGCAGGCGAGCCTCGGCGAGATCGAGGTCGGCGACTGGCGCGCGCAGCCCGACCCGCCGCCGCAGGAGAACATGCCCGGCGCCCAGGCCGCGCCGCCGAACCCGGCGATCGCCGAGATCGCCGTGCCGCAACGCGTGCAGATCCGCGACGCGCGCGACCTGACGACGCTCGCGCCGTCCGACGTCTCTCGGGAGGTCACCGTGCTCGGAGTTCCCCTGGCGACCGGCTTCGCCGGAATCCTGATCGGCCTGTACGTGTACGCGTTGCCGCTGATCCTGTACTCGGCCTGGGTCTCGATCGCCCTCTGGGACCTCGTGCGGCAGGAGGCCGTCCCGAACGGCGTTCGCATCGCGTGGATGGCGGCCGTGATCGCGATCCCGCTCCTCGGGCCGGTCGCGTACTACGCGTTCGGCCGCTCGCCGATCCAAGGCTCGCTCCGCGTGATGCTCGTCGCCGGAGGCGTGGGGATCTACGTCGCGCTCGCGGCGATCGGCATCCTGCTCGCGTCGTGAGCCGAGGCTAGGGGATCTGCTGCTCTTGCGCCGTGGTGCGGCGGGCCAGGCTCGCCGCGACGGCGCCGGCGAGGATGAGCGCCCCGCCGACGGCCGTCCCGAGGCTCACGGACTCGTCCAGGAACAGCCAGGCGAGGAAGGCGGCCGACAGCGGCTCGGTGGCCGAGATGATCGAGGTTCGGACGGCGCCGATCCGCTGCAGCGCCCCGAGAAGGCAGACGAACGCGCCCGCGGTTCCGATTCCCATCGCGACGATCGCCCACCAGTCCGCGCCCGCCTGGGGCACCGCGTAGCGACCGGAGATCGCCGAGTACGCGAACAGGCCGAGCGAGGCTCCGCAGCTCACCCAGAGCGCGCTCGTGAGCGGGCTCGTCCGCCGCAACACGAGGTCGCTGCCGAGCAGGTACGCGCTGTACGTCACGGCGGCGGCGAGCGCGAGCACCACGCCCGCCGTCTCCACCGCTAGCCCGGCTCCGGTGCTCGCGACGATGACGGCCCCCGCGAGCGCACAGCCCAACGCGACCAGGGTGAGCCGAGCCGGCGCACCTTGCCCGAGCAGCCACGCGCCGATCGTGACGAACACGGGATACGTGAAGAAGAGCAAGGTCACCGCGGCCGCCGTGCCGTGACGCGTCGACGTGAAGAACAAGGAGGCCTCGATCGCGTAGCCGAACACCGCCAGCGCGGCAAGTCCGGCCCGCTCGCCCGGCTCGGCGAGCAGCGGCCGCCGGAGAACCACGAGGCAGATCGCGAGGACGACGGCCGCGACGCCGAAGCGATGCGCGAGCATCGATTCGACCGTCATCCCGTGTTCCAGGATGCGTTTGCCAAGCACGACGATGGCTCCGAACTGCAGCGATGCGGCGGCCGCGAGGAGGCCACCGACGACGTCGCGGCGCGTGGCGGCCTCGGCCGACTCCGACAACGTCAGCCGGTGCTATCCGCGGCGCCGAGCTCGATCCGCATGCGCTTGAAGGCCTTGCCCTTGTTGTCCGTCTTCACGACGCGGACGGGCCCGACCTCGGCCGTCGAGCGCACGTGCGTCCCGCCGTCGGCCTGCTTGTCCAGGCCCTCGATGTCGATCACGCGGATCGGGTCGACCGACTCGGGGATGAGGTTCACCTTCGTCCGGATGAGCTCGGGGTCGGCGAGCGCCTCGGCTCTCGGCAAGAAGCTCACGTGGACCGGGCGGGCCGCGGCGAGCTCGGCGTTCAGCTTCTCCTCGACCTCGCGCCCGAACTCCGGCGTGATCGTCTCGAGCTCGAAGTCCATCCGCGCGACCCCCGGCTCGGAGATATTGCCGCCCGTGACCTTCGCGCCGTAGTCCCGGTACACGATGCCCGAGAGGGCGTGGAGCGCCGTGTGCGTCCGCATGAGCGTGTGGCGCCGGTCCCAGTCGATCTCGGCAGTGACGCGCTCGTCGACGGGGGGCGGGTCGCCCTCGAGCACGTGCAGGAGCCGGCCGTCCCGCTTGATCGTGTCGGCCACGCGGACCTCGCCACCGTCCCACCTCAGGAGGCCGGAGTCGCCGGGCTGCCCGCCGCTTCGCGCGTAGAAGACGGTCCGGTCCAGGACGAGGCCGTCATCGCCGGCCTCGACGACCGTCGCCTCGCACGACCGCGCGTACGCGTCGGTCGAGTAGAGCTCCTCGGTCACGGCCCAGAGCCTACCCGAGGCTCAGGAGCCCTCGAACGCCCGCTCCCCGGCGCGGATCGAGACCGCGAGCCAGTTCTCCCCCGGCGGGATCGGGCAGCTCCACTCCGGGTTGTACGCGCAGTAGGGGTTGTACGCATAGTTGAAATCGACCACGACGTCCTCGCCGGCGGTGGGCGGATCGACCTCCAGGTAGCGGCCCGCTCCGTAGGTCTCGCTCCCGCTCGTGGCGTCGCGGAAGGGAAGGAACAGGTCGTGCATCGCGAGCGACCGGAACAGCGTCAGCTGCGCCGCCTCGCCGTCGACCTCGAACCGCACGACGCCGGCGCGGCGATAGACCTGCGTGTCGCCGGTCGTCGTCGGCAACGCGATCTCCTCCTCGAGGTCCACGCCCTCGCTCTGCATGGGGGCGCGGATCACGAGGCCGTCGTTCTCCGGGAAGTACGAGAGTCCGTCGAACGAGGCACGTTGCTCGGGCAGCAGCGGTGAGCTCGGGTGCTCGCGGAAGAAGTCGTCCTTCTCGGCCCGAAAGTCGTCGAGCTCCGTCATCGCGTGGACTGCAACCCGGGGGTTTGCGCGGGCATTCCGTTACCTCCCGGCGGCGATGAACGCCGACACGCGCGCGACGAGGGACGGGACTTGCGCGAACAGCTCCTCCTGTCCGGAAAACACGATGAGCTCCGCGTTCGGCAACAGGTCGGCCATGATGCGACCGAGCTCGGCGGGATGGATGTCGTCCCCCTCGATGCAGACGAGGAGCGTCGGGATGTGGACCGTCCGGAGCAGCTCGCGATCGGGGATCGGCCAGTCCTCGACGACGCCGTGGATGGCGCGGGAGAGCCCGTCGGGATCGTCGTGCTGCCACAGGACGCGATCCACCTCGGCGAGCCAGGGCGTCCGCAGATACTCGGTCACCCGATCCGGGTCGTTCAGGACGGCGTCGAGCGCCTCCTGCGAGGTCTTGCCCTCGAGCCTGCCGGCGATCGCGTGATAGCGCGCGGCCGACGCGAAGTGGCCGTCGAGCCCGGCCGGCAGCAGCCAGACCATCCGCTCGAACCGGTCGGGGATGCGGCAGACGAGGTTGGCGATCGCGCCCGCCCCGAGCGAGGTGCCGACGGCGACCGTGGCGCCGAACGCGCTCGCGACCGCGTCGACGTCGCGGCCGAAGTCCGCGAAGCGGTAGCCGGTCGGCGGGCTGCTCGAATGCCCGTGCCCTCGCAGGTCGAACCGGACCTTGGTGCCCGGCACGAAGGGCGTGAAGGCGGCGAGCTCGCTCCGGTTGTTCGTCAGGCCGTGTGCGAGAACCGTGACCGGCAGCCCTTCGCCGTCGACCTCGCAGTACAGGACGGCGTCCTCGGTGCGAACCTCGGGCACGTCCGATCCTCCCCGAGCCCGGCCCTCAGGACCGGACGGCCTCGAGCGCCCGGCCGGCCTGGGCGAGGTGGAACCGATCGTGCCCGGCGATCAGCCGGAAGGTGAGGTCGTAGCTCTCGGGCCCGCGCTCGGTGTGGACGCCGATCCGCTCGCGCTCGGCCTCGGTACTGCGCGCCCACATCGCGAGGTTCGCCGCACGCAGGGACTCGAGCATCGAGAGCAGCTCCTTCGGATCGTCGTCGCCGTGGTGGAGTCGTTGCACCCACAGGTCCTGGTCGTAGCCGACGAGCGGCGGCTCGTCGTGCGCGACGATCCATCGGTAGCGCGCGGAGGAGACGATCTCGGCGTCGGCGGCGTGGCCGAGGCATTCCAGGACCGACCACTCCTCGGGCTCGGGAGGCTCGCGCAGGTGATCGCCGGCCTCCTCGAAGAGGGCTCGCCACGCCGCGGGCGCCACGGCCTGTACGGCCGCGGGGTCGTCGTCGCCGAGCAGGCCGAGCAGGTGCCGCTGGTAGCCGCTCGGATCGGAGACGGGATCGGGCGAGGCGGGCCCCGGCGTCATCGCATCTCCGGCGCCGTCGCGGCGAGATCGTCCTGCGGTGCGAGCTCGGTGCGGATCGACCGCGCCCATCTGGCGACGAGCGCGGTGAGGATCAGGAACACCACGCCGGAGGTGACGAGGATCGCGCTCACGTTGTCGTCGTTCCACACCAGGACCAGGATGAACGCCGGAACGATGAACCCGAGGTTGTAGGCGATGTCGAACAGCGCGAACGCCCGGCCTCGGAAGTCGTCGGGCATCGCCTGCTGCATGATCGTGTCGGCCGAGATCTTGCCGAGGAAGAACGCGAAGAAGCCGCAGAACAGCAGCGCGCTGAACCCCGCGAGGCTGACCCAGAACCCGAACACCACCGCGCTCGCGCCGAGCACGGTCATCGAGCCGAGGAGCATGCGGATCGGCGGCACGCGATCCTTCCAGCGCTGCGCCAGCACCATGCCGAGCGCGCCGCCGAGGAAGCCTCCGCCGCCGACGATCGCGAGCGCGATCGTGTCGACGTCGCCGCTCTCGACCAGCGATCGGGCGTAGAGCGCGAAGACGCCGAGCACGAACCCCCAGAACTGGTACCGCAGCATCTGGAACGCCGACAGGCCGAGGGCCGCGGCGGGCCGGCTCGCGACCTCGCGGATCCCGCTCACGATGTCCTTGATCACGCGCTTGGCTTCCTGCGCGAAGGAGGTCACGTGCTTGGTGATCTCCATCCGCTGGATCCGCTTCGCGACGAACGCCGAGACGAGCAGGCCGCCGCCGCCGACCAGCACGATGATCCAGGACGGCAGCGCGCCGCCGGCTCCGAACGCCACGCCGGCCCCGAGGACCTGGAAGAGCGCGCCGCCGGCCTGCGACAACCCGTTGCCGTTCATCAGGTCCTTGCCGTGCAGCACCCCGGGCAGCGCCGCCGACTTCACGGCGAGCATGATGCGGACGCACGCCTGCATCACGAGCATCGCGAGCACCAAGCCGCCCGTCGCCACCACCTTGCCCTCCGACGTCGCGTCGCCGAGCGGAATCAGGATCGCCGCCGCGAGCACCGCGGTCACGATCGCCGTGACGACGCTCGAGACCGCGAGCACGCGCTGCCGCTCGAACCGGTCGATCAGGACGCCGATGAACGGCGAGAGGAACGTGTACGGCACGTAGAGCGCCAGCACGACCTTCAGGAGGTAGTCGGCCGAGGGCACCGTCGTGATGTCGAACCCCTCCTGGCCGCCGAACGCGATCGACTTCGCGATCGAGCCGCGGACGAGGCCGTCGGCCGCCATGACGAGGAACTGCACGCCCATCAACGCCGCGAAGTCCGCGTTGGAGAACGTCGAGAACATCCGGTTGAAGAAGTCGCCGAACGCCGTCATCACCCGCAGGAGCGGCCTCGCGCCGAAGCGGAGGCCGGCGGCGAACGCGGTCGCGAGCCCGATCGAGGCCCAGCCGTCGGCCGCCCCGAACGGCGCTCGGTGCACGGCCACGACGATGATCCCCGCGATCACGGTGAACGCGACCGAGATGCCGGGGACGAGCGCCACCCGCAGCCAGACCCCGTCGAGCTCGAAGAACCGGGCGGCGAGCAGGCCCGGCACGGCGAGCAGCAGCGCGAGCGCGGCGATCACCCAGAGCGTGTGTCCGAGGTTGCCGAACACGCCGGGGTGGTTCGCGTAGAAGTCGGCGACCTCGGCCTCGGCGGCGCGCGCGGCGTCGACGGAATCCGAGGACGGCGTTGCGAGCCCGGTGCCGGTGAGCACCGCGACGTCCTGGCCGAGCGGGACGAGCGAGGGGTCGCCCGAGTCGAGCAGGTCCTCGTTCACCGTCCCCTCGTTGAACTGGCGGACGAGGAACACGACCGGCGTCCCCGTGTACTCCTCGCGGAGCGTCGCGAGCTCGTCGTAGAAGCCCTGCGACATCTTGTTGTACGTCGAATCGGTGAGTACCGTCGGACGGTCGGCGAGCAGGTCGTCGACCTCGCCGAAGTAGGTCATCGAGCGCTTCACGGCGTCGCCCGGCAACCCGGTCCTCGAGACGTTCGTGAAGGTCTTCGCCCAGCCGTACGACTGGTAGGTGTCGCCGAAGTTCACGACGAAGACGATCGGGGCGTCCTGCGGCTGATCCTCGACGATCGCGCGGGCGGCGGCGAGCGCCGTTCGCGTCGGCTGGTCGATCCACTGGTTGTCGGGATCGGCCCACTGCGCCGCGTCGCGCCCGCTCACCCAGACGTAGCCGAGCGATCCGACGATCAGCACGGAGGCGACGACGCCGGCAACCTTCGCGAGGCCCTCGCGCCTCCACAACCACCGGATCGCCACGTAGGCCCCGAGCCCCACGAGCGCGAAGAGCGCGACCGTCGCGTTCATGAACCGGTAGTAGGGATAGGCGGCCCCCGCGATCCATCCGAGCGTTCCCAGGAACGGCAGCAGCAGCAGCGCCGAGATCGTCCCGAACTGATCCGAGGGCTGCCGGTCCTTTCGGGCGCGCCAGATCGTCCATCCGATCGCGAGCAGCACCAGCGGCACGATGATCGCCGGCTGGAGCGAGTCGACCCAGCCGCCGAGCCGCTTCATGAAGACCTCGCGCGTGTACGGGGGCGGCAGCGCCGCGTCGGCCAGCGATCCGGCGACTCCCCACGGCGACACGAGCCAGGACGCGAGCCCGAAGACCATGCCGAAGCCGGTCGCCATCAGCGACGGCCCGAGCTCCTTGAGGGCGGGCCCGAGGTGGAACCGGCTCGTGAGCACGCGCAGCCCGAAGACCCCCATCAACGAGGCCCCGAAGATCACGCACGTCGTCGGGTGGGTGTAGGCCGCCACGATGCCGAGGAGGAAGAGCGCGCTCCTCGCGCCCCAGGACGTTCGGCCCGGTTCGAAGAACGCGAGGATCATCGACAGGAAGTACAGGACCGTGATGTTGTCGAGGTAGCCGACGTACGGCGTCGTCATGAACAGCGCCGCCGTCGCGAGCATGACCAGCAGGAAGAGCAGCGGATCCCGGTGCTTTCGCCAGCTGAACGCGCCGAGCGCGAGCCCGGTCAGCACCGGAACGCCGATCATCAGGAACGCGCTGAACGTGTAGAGGTCGATCCCCGCGACCCGCTGCAGGATCGACCCGTACAGCGGCACCGAGACGCGGTAGCCGCCGCCGAACATGGAGAAGGGACCCCAGTCTCCGGCGATGAGGCCGGGGTCGTCGTGCATCATCAGGTTCGAGCGCCACGTGTACCAGGCCGGGTCGCGCGTCGGGGCGCTGATCGAGGGGTCCTGCAGGAAGGTCCAGCCGAAGGCGAGCAGCAGCACCACGATCGCGAGGACCAGCACCCACGGGCTGCCGAGCGGTCCTCGCCGACCGGGTTCGGGGATGCGCACGGCCTCGTCCGACCGGTCCTTCGTGAGCGCCATCCGGATCCCCCGCTCCTTCACGACGTGCTCGCGCGGGCCTCGGGTAGGCACGGGAGCGAGGACAGGATAGACGACGGTAGGGCGGCGGCGAACACGGTGTCGCCCTCGTGTCCGGGGGCCGGAAGGTTCTGATTCTTGTACGTGTCGGCCTGCGTGAGCTCGAGGAGCCAGCGCGAGACCTGCGCGAGCGTGTACCCGTTGTCCGCCAGCTCGTCGCGATCGAGCCAGATCTCGGTCGGCCGGACCTTCTGCACGAGCGGGACGCCGTCGCCGTCGCCGTCGAAGGTCTGCGCGATCCCGGATTGCAGCTTGTTGATGTCGATCATGAACGCGCCCGACGTCGCCGGGTCCCGCTGGGTGCCGTGATCGGCGACGAGCACCATCGCCCACCGGCCCCGCCCCACGGTCTCGTTCAGAAACGTCACGAGGCGCTCGAGCGTGGCGTCCTGCGTGGCGACGGCGTCGGACATCTCGACGCCGTCCGCGCTGAACAGGTGCCCGATCGTGTCGATGGCCTTGTAGTTCAGGTAGAGGAGGTCGGGCACGTCGTCGGCGCCGAAGCCCTCGCGCTCGATCACGGTCTCGATGAGCGTCTCCTGGAAGGGCGTGCGCGCGGGCGTGTCGAACCCATCGGACAGCTGCGCGATGTCGTTGTCGCGCCACCTCCCGTCGAGCGCACCGTCCGCCCGATCGAGGTCGTCGACGTAGTCGGACAGCGGCGGCAGGTCGTTGACGTAATCCGGCAGCTCGTAGAAGGGCGACATGTCGCTGGTGAGGTTCCAGCTCACGCTCTCGGCGCCCGCGGTCGCGGCGAACTCCTTTTCCCGGGTGACCGCGATGTCGCGATCGCCGCCGCCCCACTGCGACCCATGACTGAGCATCATGATGTGCGCGGCGAGCGTCGCGATGCCGGCCACTTTCGGCTCGTTGCCCATGTCGCGGTCGTACAGGTCGGCGAGCGTCGGCACCAGCAGGAACCCGGGACCGTTCTCGTTCGGTTTCTGGATGCGGCCGTTCACCCGCATGTACTCGTCGACGAACCCATGGTCCATCGGAAACGCGCCGGTGCCGATGGTCGCGTGCCCCGTCGGCGTGTTCGAGGGCGAGGCGCCGACGGTCGCGTTCGTGAACCAGGCACCATCCGGCTCGAGCGATCGCAGGTACGGCCAGCTGTCCGGCCAGCGCTCCAGCACGTCGACGCCGCCCGAGTCCCACACGATGGTCACGACCAGGGCCGGGAGGGAGCGCTCGCTCGCCGGGAGCAGCGCGCGCCTCTGGGCGGTTCCATCGGGAGCGTCGAAGTCGTACTTCAGCATCGCTCCCGTGGTGGGCGCGACGTCGGCGAGCGTGACCGGCGCGTCGTAGACGCCCGGGCGAACGAACCCCGGCCCGTAGAGGAACATCGGGACGTCCTGCGTGTAGTCGAACGGCGTGGCGTGCGTCAGCCCGCCGTTCACGAAGTTCGGCTCCTTCGGGATGATCTGGATGTCGCCGCTGCGGTCGAGGCGAACGCCGCGCCAAGTGCGCAGGAGCACGTCGTGATCGAGGCTCTGACATGCGATCCGCGCGAGGTCGCCGGCGTACCCGCCGGGCGGCGGGGCCGAGGGCGGGCCGCTCGTGGGACCCGAGGTGGCCCCGCTCGGGGAGCCGGAGGCTCCATCGTCCGTCGCGGCACCCTGCGTGCACGCCGCCGACAGGACGACGAGCGCGACGAGGGCCGCCGTCGCCGACCTCACCCGTGCGCCTCCGGCAAGCACGTCAGGTCGGGCAGCTCGTCGATCGGCAGCGCCATCGAGAAGACGCGGTCGTCCAGCTGGTCGGCGGGGACGGTCGACGGGTCGATCGCGCCCTGCTCCTTCGTGTAGTCCAGGACGAACTGCGCGATCTGGTCGAACGAGTAGCCGCTCGCGCGCATGACGTCCTCGTTCAGGTAGATCTGGCTCGTTCGCACCGCCTGGAACACCGAGCGATCAGTCGAGGACGGGAATGCTGCGTTGAGGTCCGCCTGCAGCTGGCCCGGCGTGACCTGGAACGCGCCCGAGACCTTCGGGTCGTACTGCGCGCCGTGGTCGGCCGTGACGACGAGCACCCACCGGCCCTTGCCCACCTCGCGGTCCAGGAACGCGACGAACTGCCCGAGCGCCTCGTCCTGCCAGCGCAGCGTGTCCTGCATCTCGGGGCTGTTGACGCTGTAGATGTGGCTGATGTGGTCGATCGCCTTCGAGTTGATGTACAGCAGGTCGGGGACGTCGTCGGCGCCGAAGCCCTCGCGCGTCACGACCTCTTGGATCATCCGCTCCTGATACGGGATCCGCGCGGGCGTCGCCCAGCCGTTCTCGGCCTGCTCGATGGAGTTGTCGCGCCACTTCCCGTCGATCGCCCCGTCGGCACGGTCGAGCGCCTCCGTGTACGACGACAGCGGCGGGAGGTCGTTCACGTAGTCGGGGAACTCGTAGAACGGCTGGTTCCGGCCCTGGAGGTTCCAGATCGTTCCCTCGGCGCCCTCGTTGTCCGCCGCGGTCGGGACGCGCAACACCGCGAGGTCCTTGTCGCCGCCGCCCCAGAGGGCGCCGTGGCTCGCCATGTTGAGGTGCCAGGTCACGCTCGCGAGCACGCCGACCAGCGGTGCGTTTTCCATGGCGCGGTCGTAGAGGTCGGCGAGGGTCGGCTCCATCAGCAGCGACGGGCCGAGGGCGCCGGCCCGCACGAGGTCGGGGCCGATCCGGAACTCGGCGTCGGTCTGGCCCGTGTGCATCGGGTAGGCCCCGGTTCCGATCGTGGCGTGGGTGGCCGGCGTGATCGACGGGCTCGACCCGACCGACGCGTGCTGGTACCACACGCCGCCGTCGATGAGCGATCGCAGGACCGGCCAGTCGTTCGGGTACGAGTCGAGCACGCTCCGCCCGCCCGCGTCCCACACGAGCGTGACGATCAGCGGCGGCGGCGGCTGGGGCGCCGGGATCTCCGACAGCGCGCGGCCGTCGGGCGCCGCGAAGTCGTACCCGAGCAGCGCGGCCTGGGTGGGGGCCACGTCGGCGAGGGTCACCGGGCGGTCCACGGAGCCGAGCGCGGGGATGACGCCGGGGCCGTACCAAAGGAGCGGCACGTCCTGCAGGTAGTCCCACGGTCCCGAGTGCGGGAAGTTCGACCCGACGAAGTTCGGCTCCTGGGGCACGAACACGATCTGCCCCGACCGGCTCGGGTCGGTCCCCCGCCACACCCGCACGAGCTGATCGTGCGGCATCGCGCATGCGGCCTCGGCGAGCGCCCCGGCCGCGGGCTGCGGCGGCGTCGTTGCCGGCGCGCCCCCGGAGCCCGTCTCACCGGTCGACGCGCCGGGCGAGCTCCCACCCGACGACGGCGCGCCGCCTGGGCTCGACGTGCACGCGGCGGCGACCAACCCGAAGGCCAGGAGGACGGCCGGGAGCCCGCGCCTCACCCGCGAGCCTCGGGAAGGCACGGGAGCTGATGCATGATCGCGGACGGGAAGGCCGCCTGGAACACGAGGTCGTTCGCCTGGTCGGCGGGCACGACGACGCCCGGCTGCGCCGTGTCGGCCTTGGTGAGGCCCATGATCCAGGAGGAGAGCTCCTCGAGCGTGTGGCCGTTCTGTTCGAGCTCGTGCGTGTTCACGAAGATCTGGGTCGGCTGCACGAGCTGCACGATGTGCGTGTCGTCGCCGTCGGTGTCGAAGGTGGAGTTGATCCCGTTCACGATCGGGGTCGCCGAGATCTGGAAAGCGCCGGTCACCTTCGGGTCCGGGATCGAGCCGTGGTCCGCGGTGAGCACGAGCGCCCACGCGCCCTGCCCGACCGTCGCGTTCAGGAACTCGACGAGCTCCCGCAGCGACGCGTCCTGCGCCGCGACGGCGTCCTGCATCTCCGGGCTGTTCACCGTCCACACGTGGCTGATGTAGTCGATCATCTTGTAGTTCACGAAGAGGAGATCCGGGACGTCGTCCGCGCCGAAACCTTCGCGGGTGATCATCTCCTCGAGCGCGCGGGTCTGGTA
The DNA here is from genome assembly GCA_963716935.1 of uncultured Actinomycetes bacterium. GTDB lineage: Bacteria > Actinomycetota > UBA4738 > UBA4738 > HRBIN12 > CALGFI01. The sequence goes on from CAVQUN010000005.1 coordinate 383,700, forward strand.
CGGGATCCGCGCCGGCGTGTCGAACCCCGACAGGAGCTGGTCCATGTCGTTCTCGCGCCACTTCCCGTCGATCTGTCCGTCGGCGGCGTCGGTCGCCCGGACGTCGTCGTCGAACCCGGGAACGTCGTTCAGGTAATCGGGGAAGCGGTAGAACGGTTGCAGCGCCGGCGTGAGGTTCCACTCGAACCCCTCGGCCCCGAGCGTGTCGGCGCCGACGACCTCGCGCACCGCCGCGATGTCCTGGTCCCCGCCCGCCCACATCGAACCGTGTCCGAGCATTCCCAGGTGGATGCTCACCGTCCCAAGCTCGCCGACGATCGGCTCGTTGCCCATCGCCAGGTCGTAGAGGTCGGCGAGTGTGGGCCGGATGAGGTACGCGGGCCCCTTGGCCCACGGCGTGGTGAGCTCCTCGCCGATCCGCAGCCGGTGCGCCACGATCCCGTGGTGGTCGGGGAACACGCCGGTGCCGATCGTGGCGTGCGTCTGCGCGGTGCTCGTCGGGGAGGTGCCGACGGTCGCGCGGTCGTACCACGCGCCGTCGGGGATCAGCGACCGAAGATAGGGCCAGTCGTGCGGCCAGCGGTCGAGCACGTTGCGACCGCCGGCGTCCCAGACTATCGTCACGATCAGCTTCGGCGGCGCGGGGTTGCCCGCGACGGCCTCGCCCATCGGCGAGCCGTCGGGCGTGGCGAACGGGAAGTTCAGCAGCGCCGCCTGTGTCGGCGCGATGCCGGCGAGCGTGACCGGGCGGTCGACGACGCCGACCGGCGCGATGTGCCCGGGTCCGTACCAGAACATCGGGATGTCCTGGGCGTAGTCCCAGGGCCCGACGTGCGGCAGTCCCGCGCCGACGAAGTTCGGCTCGATCGGCAGGATCTGCAGCTCGGCGCTGCGGTCGTCGCGATTGCCCCGCCAGGTCCGAAGGAGCCATTCGTGCGGAAGCGAGCACGCAAGGTCGGCGAGGTCGCCGGTCGCGAGCTCGACCGGAGCGCTCGGCTCGCCGGTCGGGCTCGCAGGGCCGCTCGAGGAGGTGGTGGCGCTCGGCGGCGGCCCGCTCGCGCCGAGGGTGCTCCCGCTCGTCGCCGAGTCCTGCGTGCATGCTGTCGCGAGCACGATCAGGACGCCGAGCAGCGCGAGCAGACGCCGGGAGGTGGTCACGAAGCGCAAACGAAACACCACGGCGCGAAGAACGACAACCACCCGGGCCGGCGCTAGCGTGGAGATCTCGTGACGGGTCGCCGACTGCTCATCCTGCTCGTCGTGCTCGCCGCGATCGCGATCCCCGCCGGGGTCCTCCAGGCCGTGTGCGCAGGGCGATCGTGCGATCGGAGCTCCGGCGCGACGCCCCGCGTTCCCTTCTGTCCTCTTCCCACGGCGATCAAGGAGGCCATCGCCGACGGCTATCGGGAGGGCCGATCCCCCGACGTGCTCGGCGTGACGGCGGAGGTGGCCGTCGCGCGCAGCGACGGAAACGCGATGGGCGTGGCGTGGCCTTCGACGCACGCATCCGACGCCGGGCGTGTGCCGCTCGCGTTCGCGGGGCCGGGGGTGACCGCGGGCGCCGACGTCCCCGCGGGCCTCACGCTCGACCGCGTCGCCCCCACCGTCGCCGAGGCCATCGGCCTGGACCGTCCGTTCCCGGACGTGCGATCGGGGACCGCGATCGAGGGCGTCGCGGACGCCGCCGACCCCCGGCTCGTCCTGTTCATCGGCTGGAAGCGGACCGGCTCCTCCGACCTGGAGGCCGCCCCCGGCGACTGGCCGTTCCTCGCGTCCCTCCTCGCGGACGGGGCCGGGACGCTCGACGCCTCAGCGGGGTCGCTCCCGCTCGACCCGGCGGCCATCCTCACGACGATCGGCACCGGCGGGCTCCCTGCGCAGCACGGCATCACGGGCTCCTTCGTCCGCAACGATCAGGGATACGTGGCGCACGCGTTCGGGCACGACGCGCCCGTGCAGGTGATCGCGACGCTCGCCGACGACGTGGACGAGCAGAGCGGCGGCCGGGCGCTCGTCGGCCTCGTCGGCACGAATGAGGCCGACCGAGGACTGGTCGGCGGTGGCTGGTATCCCGACGAGGACCCCGTCGACGTGTCGGTCGGCGAGGGCAAAGACCTGCCGACGGCCGCGCTTCGTCGCCTGGCGGCCGGCTACGGGGCCGACGACGTCACCGACGTGCTCGGCGTCGCCCTGAGCGGCGCCGTGGGCAAGCTGGACGCGCAGACCAAGCGGATCGTGACCGCGGCCCGACACGCAACCCAGGGATCCGTGCTCGTCGTCGTCGCGGGCACCGGCGCGATCGAGCCCGGCTCGTCCGCCGTCCCGGACACCGACCTGATCGCGGCGGTGGAGGATGCCGTGCCCGGCTCCGGACGTGCCGTCGCCGGCGCGGTGCCGGGGGGACTGTTCCTCGATCAAGGTGTGCTCGCGCGAGCGAAGGTGACCGGAGAGGTCGCGGTCGACGCGCTGCTCGGCGTGACGAACCCCGACGGCGGGGAGATGATGGCCGACGCGTTCCAGGGCTTCGCCGTCTCGTTCGCGCGGTACTGCTGAGGACGCGGAGGGCTCGCTGATGGCCGTCGCCGCAACCAGATCCCGCACCGTCTCGCCGCGAGGCGCGATGCTGGTCGCCGCCCTCCTGGTCGCGGGCGCGCTGGGCCTGCGGCTCGCGGACCCGCAGCGGTTCGCCTGGGTCCGGACCTACCTCGTCATCTTCGGGTCGATCCTCGTCCAGGCCCTTCCGTTCGTGATGATCGGCGCGCTCGCCGCGTCCCTCGTCGAGGTCTTCGTGCCGATCGGCACGTTCGAGCGGCTCGGGCGGCTCCCGCGACCGTTGCAGCTCCCCGCCGCCGCCCTGGCCGGCCTCGCCTTCCCGATCTGCGAGTGCGGCTCCGTCCCGGTCGCGCGCCGGCTCATCCAGCGCGGGCTCATGCCGTCGGCGGCCGTCACGTTCATGCTCGCGGCCCCGGTGCTCAACCCGGTGGTCATCGCATCGACGTACGTCGCCTACCGGGGTCGCTCCACGCTGTGGATGATGGTCGGCGGGCGGTTCCTGCTCGGCCTGCTGGTGGCCGTCGCGGTGGGCTGGGTGATCGGCAACCGCTCGCCCGATGAGCTCCTGAAGCCGAACCCCGAGGAGACCCACGAGCACCTGACCGAGCTCGGCCGCCCCGAGGCGCGCTGGCGCCGGCTCTTCGTGCACCTCGGCAACGACTTCCTGTTCATGGGCCGGTATCTGATCCTCGGCGCCGGGATCGCGGCGGGGATCCAGACGTTCCTTCCGACCTCGGTGCTCGACGGGGTCGCCGGCGCGCCGGTGCTCGCGATCCTCGTGATGATGGGGTTGGCGCTCGTGCTCTCGCTCTGCTCGGAGTCCGACGCGTTCGTGGCGGCGTCGTTCGTCCAGTTCGGCCCGTCCGCGCAGCTCGCGTTCCTCGTGTTCGGGCCGATGATCGACCTGAAGCTCCTCGCGCTCTATGCGGGGACGTTCCGGCGCGGCTTCGTCCGGACGGTGGTTCTCGCGGTCGCGGCGGCGACGCTGGCGGGGACGCTCTGGCTGGGGGTGCTGCTCGGATGAGCGACGCCGTCGTCACCCGACGAGCCGCGCGCGGCCGCCCCGAGTCGGCGCCGGCGCGCCGGTGGAGCCCGGCGCGCGTCGCGGGCGCCGTCGTGCTCGGCGCGTGGGCGGGCCTGTTCTGGTTCCTCCTGCTCTCGGGACGGCAGGCCTTCTACCTGTCGACGCGCACGCAGTGGATCGTGCCCGTCGCCGCCGTGCTGCTTTCCGCCGCGGCGCTCGGCCGGCTGGCGTCCGCGCGCACCACCCTGCCCGAGCCGATCCGGCGCCGCGAGCTCGCGATCATGGCGACGATCGTGGTCCCCGTCCTGTTGGTCGTCGCGCTGCCGCCCGCCACGCTCGGCACGTTCTCGGCGAGCAAGCGAGCCGGGTTCGCCGGCGTCGGCGTGGCGACCTCTGCCGGCGACATCGCGACCGGCGACCTGACGCTCGTCGACGTCGCCGCGGGTCAGACGACGCCCGAGGGCGAGCGCGCGCTCGCGACCCGCGGCGGCGACACCGTCGACTTCGTCGGGTTCGTGACCCGCTACGCCGACACGCCGGCGGACGAGCTCCTGCTCACTCGGTACGTCGTCACGTGCTGCGTCGCCGACGCCACGGTCGCTCAGGTCCGCGTCGTCAACGTCACGCCGGGCGCCTTCGAGGACAACGACTGGGTCGAGGTGAAGGGCGTGATCTACCCGATCGGCCGGGAGGTCATCGTGCGCGCGATCTCGGTGGACCCGGTCGAACGACCGGATCACCCGTACCTGTCCGCCTAGCGGCAGTTGCGACAGGTTCCGATCAGGTCGAGCCGGTGGCTGACGGCCGAGAAGCCGGTGCGATCCGCGACGTCGGACACGGCGCGCGCCACCTGCCGCTCGAAGCTCGGTGGCACCGTCACGTCCTCGACGGCGCCGCAGCTCCGGCATACCAGATGGTGATGATGCTCGGTCAGGTCCTCGGCGAGCTCGTAGCGGCCGAACTCCTCCTCCGTGACGACCCGCCGCACGGCGCCGGCCTGCTCGAGCACCGCGAGGTTGCGGTACGCCGAACTCTGCGGCAGCCCGGCCTTCGCGTCCGCGAGCTCGGGGATCGCGACGGGCTTGCCGGCGCGCGCGAGCGCATCGACGAGCGCGCGGCGCTGCGAGGTGTAGCGCTGCCCGACGCCGCGCAGCCGCGCCTCGACCGCCCCGTGGATGCCGCTCACGGCGTCGACCCCTCCGGACGAAGCCGCAGCGCGGCGCCGCGCTTGACGAGCGCGAGCACCCCGAAGATCCCCGCGGCCACGAGCACGATCATTCCGCTCGGCGCGAGACCCCAGATCCGTGCCCCGGCGAGACCGGCCACCACCGACACGACCCCGATCGCGACGCTCCACTTGAGCGTCCCGCCGAACGACCGCGCAAGGAGCTGGCCGCTCCCGACCGGCAGGACCATCAGGGCGGCGATCAGCAGGATGCCCACGATGCGCATCGCGGCGACGACGGAGACCGCGATCAGCACGGCGAGCACCCCGTTCACGAACCCCACCGGCAACCCCGCGACGCGGGACCACTCCTCGTCGGTCACCACGGCGAACAGGACGCGCCGAAGGATCAGCATCGCGACGACGATCGCCGCGCCGAGTGAGACGATCACGCCGATCTCCGAGTTCGAGACCGTGAGCGGCTGCCCGAAGAGATAGACGAGCAGGTTGGCGTCGTACCCGCCGCCGAGGCTGATCAGCACCACGCCGGCCGCGATCCCCGAGTAGAAGAAGAGCGCCAGCGCGAGATCACCCGATGCTGCCTTCTTCGCCCGAAGCCACTCAAGCCCGAGCGCCCCCAAGACGGCGACCACGAGCGCCCCCCAGACGGGCCAGACCTGGAGGAGCACGCCGGCGCCGACGCCGGCGAACGCGAGGTGCCCGATGCCGTCGCCAATCAGCGACATCCGCTTCTGCACCACGAAGGTCCCGATCATCGGCGCGAAGATCCCGACCGCGAGGCTCGCGACGAGCGCTCGCTGCATGAACTCGAGTTCGAACGGATACGGCAGCGCCCCGATCGCTGTTCCCATCAGCGCAGCCCCTCCAGCCAGAGCGGCAGGTCCTCGGGGTGCACGCCGAGGCTCACGCCGGAGGCCGCGAGCTCCGAGGGGGGGCCGTCGAACAGGACCCGGTGCTTCAGCACGACGACGCGGTCGAGGTCGGGCGCGACGGCCGCCAGCTCGTGCGAGACGAGCAGGACCCCCGCGCCGTGCTCGGCGATCAGGTGCGTGAGCGAGTCGCGGAAGCGGCGCTGGGACTCGACGTCGATGCCGGCGATCGGCTCGTCGAGGAGCAACAGGTCGGGTTCGCTCGCGAAGGCGCGGGCGATGAACACGCGCTGTTGCTGCCCGCCCGAGAGCTCGTTCAGCGGTCGCCCGCTCAGGTCGTCGAGACCGACGGACTCGAGCGCGTGCCGCACCTCGTCGCGATCCTGCTGGCGGAGCGGCCGCCACCACCCCCGCCGGGCGAGCCGGCCGGCGGCGACGATCTCCTCGACGGTCGCCGGCACCTCGGAGTCCAGGACCGGCCGCTGCGGCACGTAGCCGATTCGGCCCCGATCCGAAAGGCGGGCAGGCGGCTCGCCCAAGAGCCGGACGGTGCCGGCCGAGGGCTCGAGCGAGCCGAGCAGGACGCGCAGCAACGTGGACTTACCCGAGCCGTTCGGGCCGACGAGCGCCACGAACTCGCCGGCGCGCACCGACAGGTCCACGTGCTCCAGGATGGGCGTTCGCCCGTACGCGAACGACACGCCGTCGGCACGCAGCAGCTCGCCGCCGGGCGGGGCGCTCGCACGCGGCGTCGCGTGGCGCTCAGGCGCAGCCAAGGGCTCCTCGCAGGGTCCTCAGGTTGTCGCGCATCACGGAAAGGTAGTCCTGGCCCGCAGCGAGCTCCTCGGGCGTAAGGCCCTCGAGCGGATTGAGGACCGCCGTCGTTACCCCCGCCTCCTCGGCGAGCGTCTGCGCCACCTCCGGCGGCGCGAGCTCCTCCGTGAAGATCGTCGTGATCCCCTCGTCCCGCACCAGCGTTCGGAGCTCGGCCAGGCGCGCGGGGTCGACCTCGGCCTCGGGGGCGAGCCCCGAGATCGCGACCTGCTCGAGCCCGTACCCCTCGGCGAGATAGCCGAATGCCGCGTGGTTGGTCACGATCGTCCGGCTGTCGCAGCTCTGCAGCCCGGTGGCGTACTCATGGCTCAACTCGTCGAGCTCGGCGCGATACGCCTGTGCGTTGGCGCGAAAGGTCGCCGCATCCTGCGGGTCCGCGTCGGCGAGCGCCTCGGCCACGGCTCCGACGATCTTCGAGTAGCGCTTCGGATCGAGCCAGACGTGTGGATCGGAGACGAGCTCGCCCGATGCCTCGTCGGGCGGCGGCAAGAGCGGGCCGACGGCGTCGAGCGCGTCCACGACCGTGCCGCTCGCCTGGTCGACTCCGTCCTGGACGGCAGGCTGGAACCCGTCGCCGATGTAGACGACGACGTCGGCGGTCACGAGGCGCTCGAGGTCGTCCGGGGCAAGCTCGAGGTCGTGCGGCTCGACGCCGGGTGGGGTGAGATCGTCGACCGAGACCAGGTCGCCGCCGACGACCTGAGCAGCCTCGGCGAGCGGATAGAAGCTCGCGACGACGTGCACGGAGTCGTTCTCCAATCCCGACTCGCCGGCCGGCGCGCAGCCCGCCGTGCCGGGGACGAGGGCGAACAGCAGGCCGGCCACGGCCGCTCGCCACATCTCGTCGCGCTCCCCTCGGGGAAGTTGGGAATGAGAACGATTCCTGAAACCACGAGCCACCCTAGCCCCGACGCGACTCGGACGTCAAGGGAAGAGCCCTCCACGAACCGCTCCGACGCTGCGACGTCTCCGGCCCGGGCCGCGGTACGGTTTCGCCGATGACCGTTCGGATCGGCCTCGGCCTGTTCACCGGTCAGATCCCGGCAGGATCTCCGCGGTCGTTCGCGCGGGAGTACGCCGACACCCTCGAGCTCGTGCGCCTCGCGGAGGCGGTCGGGTTCGACTCCGCGTGGGTGAGCGAGCACCACGGCTCCTCCGATGGCTACCTCCCCTCCCTGTTGCCGATGCTCGCGGCGCTCGCCGCATCGACCGAGCGCATCGCGCTCGGCACCGGCCTCGTGCTCGCGCCGCTGCACGATCCGATCCGGCTCGCGGAGGACGCGGCCGTCGTCGATCAGCTCTGCGATGGTCGCCTCGTCCTCGGCCTCGGGCTGGGATGGCGCGAGGAGGAGTTCCGGATGTTCGGCGTCCCGATGGCCGAGCGCGGGCTCCGCACGGAGGAGACCATCGAGGTCCTGCGCCGCGCGTGGACGGGGCGGCGCTTCTCGTTCGAGGGACGGGCGTTCACGTTCGAACGGGTGAAGGTCACGCCGACGCCGGCGCGGCCGGGCGGCCCGCCGATCTACCTCGGCGGGTACGCGGACGCAGCGGTCCGCCGTGTCGGACGGCTCGCCGACGGCTACCTCGCACACGCGACGATGGACGACCTCGCGAGCTACGTCGCCGTCGCCGAGTCTGCGGCGCGCGACGTCGGTCGCGACCCGTCGGCGCTCGGGCTCGCGCTGATGGTAGACGCCTTCGTCTCGACGGACCCGGACCCGTGGGCCGACATCGCCGAGGCCGTCGCCTACCGGCACGGCGCGTACGACGCCTGGGACGAGGGCGCGGACACGCCGGAGCGGGACGCGCTCGAGCTCCCGACGCCCGATCTCGACGAGCTCCGCCGCTCGGTGCCGGCGGGAACGCCGGGCAACGTGCTCGATGCGTTGCGGCCGCTCCTGGCGCCGTTCGCCGGTCGCCGCGAGCTGGATCTGATCGTCCGCCTGCACTACCCCGGTATGGACGCGGACCTCTCGCGAAGGGCGGTGGAGCTCTTCGCGGCCGAGGTCGCACCGACTCTTCGAAGCGACTGACCGCGGGGCGAGGGCTCAGTCGGGGAGACGGACGCGCCCCCGCGGGCTCGCCGCCAGCGCGGACCCTCCGGCGACGACGAGCCCATCGCGATGCAGGTCGCGCACCGCCTCGGCGACCCGCGGCGGCTCGACGCCCGTCCGGCCGGCTAGGGTCGCCATCGTCATCGGCGAGCGCTCGCGCAGCGCCCGGACGATCGCGCCCCGCGCCTGTCGCGACGAGCCCGCGAACGGACCCTGCCGCCTCCTCGCGCGGTGCGGAACGGCGCCGCCGGCCAGGAACCGGCACGACCGCGCGAGCGGGCATCGGTCGCACCGCGGGCGCGGACGGCAGATCTCGCGCCCGAGGTCCATGACGGCCTGGTTCCAGGCGCCGGGGTCACGACGGTCCAGCCACGACTCCGCGATCTCGAGCACCCGGCGTCGTGGAGCCTCCTCCGGCTCGACGCCGAGGCTCACGCGCGCGACGACCCGTCGCAGATTGGTGTCGAGCGCGACGACCGGGACGCCGAACGCGAGGGACGCGACGGCCGCGGCCGTGTACGGCCCGACGCCGGGGAGCGTTCGAAGCGTGGCCGGGTCGGAGGGGACCCGGCCGCCGTGCTCGCGCACGATCGAGCGCGCGGCCTCCGACAGCGCGAGCGCCCGCCGGTTGTAGCCGAGGCCGTCCCAGGCTCGAAGCACGTCTCCTCGGCCTGCGGCCGCGAGCGCGCCGAGGGTCGGAAAGGACGCGAGGAACCGCTCGAACGCCGGGACGACCCGCGCGACCTGCGTCTGCTGCAGCATGAGCTCGGAGACCAGGATTCGATAGGGATCGGGCGTCATGCGCCACGGGTAGGCGCGCCGGCGGGGCCGGTACCAGTCCAGAAGTGCCGCCGAGCGCTCGCGCTCGCCGCTCACCGCCGAGGGATGGTCAGAACCCGGCCTTGCCGCGCTCGGGCAGCTCGGCCGCGGCCCCTCGAAGCGCCGCGTAGACCTCCGTGAACACCTCGCCCGCGTACTTCGGCGGCTGGCAGTTCTGGCCTCCCATCGCGCCGCGGACCGCCGAGGCCGTGATCTCCACCGCCTTCTCGAACAGCACCCAGTCGAACTCCCGGGCCATCTGTGCCTCCTTGAGGATGAGCGAACGCGGGCCACAGGCTACCCGCGACGAGGGTTACTCGTAGGCGCGAAGGCCCGTCAAGGCTTCCCCGAGGATCAACGTGTGGATCTCGTTCGTTCCCTCATAGGTCAGCACCGACTCGAGGTTGTTCATGTGCCGGATCACCGGGTACTCGAGCGTGATGCCGCTCGCTCCGAGGATGCCGCGCGCCTCGCGGGCGATCTCGAGCGCCTCGCGCACGTTGTTGAGCTTGCCGAGGCTCACGTGCTGCGGCAGCAGGTGTCCCTCGTCCTTCATCCGGCCGAGATGCAGCGCGAGCAGCGTTCCCTTGTTCAGCTCGACGGCCATGTCGGCGAGCTTGCGCTGCGTGAGCTGGAAGCCGCCGATCGGGCGGCCCCACTGCACGCGGGTCTTGGCGAACGCAAGCGCGCTCTCGAAGCAGGCGCGAGCGGCGCCCATCGCGCCCCAGACGATGCCGAAGCGCGCCTCGGACAGACAGGAAAGCGGGCCCTTCATCCCGACGACGCCCGGCAGCGCCGCGTCCGCGGGCAGTCGCACCTCGTCGAGAACCAGCTCCGAGGTCACCGACGCGCGCAGCGAGAGCTTGCGATGGATATCGCGTGTGGAGAAGCCGGGCGAGTCCGACGGGACGAGGAAGCCGCGAACGCCGTCCTCGGCGTTCGCCCAGACGATCGCGAGATCGGCGATCCCGCCGTTGGTGATCCACATCTTGGTGCCCGAGAGCACCCAGTCGTCGCCGTCGCGCTTGGCCGCCGTTCGCATCCGGGCGGGATCGGATCCGAAGTCCGGCTCCGTGAGCCCGAAGCACCCGATCACCTCGCCGCGGGCCATGGCCGGCAGCCAGCGCTCCTTCTGCTCCGGCGAGCCGAATCGATGGATCGGGAACATGCAGAGCGAGCCCTGGACCGAGACGAACGAGCGCAGGCCGCTGTCGCCGTACTCGAGCTCGAGGCAGGCGAGACCGTAGGAGACCGCATTGGTGCCGGCGCAGCCGTAGCCGTCCAGGTGCATGCCCAGCAGGCCGAGGTCGGCGAGCCCCGCGGCGACCTCGCGCGGGAACTCCGCGCGCTCGAACCAGTCCCCGATGTCGGGCAGGACCCGATCGGCGACGAAGCCGCGGACCGCGTCCCGGATCGCGCGCTCCTCGTCCGACAGAAGCCGATCCAGGTCCAGGAAGTCCAGCGGATCGGGAGCGCCGGCCATGACGGTCCGCTAGCCTAGCGTGCGGGGAGAACCCCATGGCCGATCGACGCGTCTGAGTCGGTGACGTCCCCGCGCCGACCCGGAGGCTGCAGGACCACAACTGCATGCTCTTCCCGACCACCGACTTCGCGATCTTCTTCGCGGTGGTGTTCGCGCTCAGCTGGGTGCTGAACCCACATCGCCGCGCCTGGAAGTGCTTCATGCTCGCCGCCAGCTACGCGTTCTACGCGTGGTGGGACTGGCGCCTCGTCTGGCTCCTCGCGCTCGTGAGCGCGGTCGCGCAGCTCGGCGCGATCTGGGTCGAGCGCGAGGACGACGAGCGGCGCCGCCGGCGTCGCACGGCGGTGAGCGTCGTCGCGCTGCTCGCCCCGCTCGCCTGGTTCAAGTACTACGGGTTCTTCGCGCTCAGCCTCGCGAACGGGTTCGACTCGCTCGGCCTGTCCGCGCCCCTGCCCCTGTTGCAGGTCGTCCTGCCGGTGGGGATCAGCTTCTACACGTTCATGGCCATCAGCTACGTCGTCGACGTCTCGCGGCTGGAGATCACGCCCGCGCCGTGGCTCGACGCGTTCGTCTACCTGTCGTTCTTCCCGCATCTCGTCGCGGGGCCCATCGTTCGCGGCGACGAGCTGCTCCCGCAGGTTCGTCGGGCTCGCGACTCGTCGTCGATCGACGTGTCGCGCGCCGCGTACCTGATCGCCGGCGGCCTGTTCAAGAAGATCGTCGTGTCGAGCTTCCTCGCCGCGCAGATCGTCGACCCGGTCTTCGGCGCGCCCGGTGCGCACTCGGCGCTCGAGACCCTGCTCGCGATCTACGGCTACGCGATCGTGATCTACACGGACTTCAGCGCGTACAGCGACATCGCCATCGGCACCGCGCTGCTGCTCGGGTTCGAGTTCCCGGAGAACTTCGACCGGCCCTACTCCGCGATCTCGCTCCGCGACTTCTGGCAGCGATGGCACATGACGCTGTCCCGATGGTTGCGCGACTACCTGTACATCCCCCTCGGGGGGAGCCGGCGCGGGGAGCTCCGCACCGCCGTGAACGTGATGATCACGATGTTGCTCGGCGGCCTGTGGCACGGCGCCGGTTGGACGTTCGTCGTCTGGGGAGGGTTGCACGGCGGCGGCCAGATCGTCGGCCGGGCCCGCCGTCGATGGCGCGAGGCGCACGCGCGTCCCGCCGAACCCACGTCGGCGGGGCGCCGGGCGATCGCCACGGTGGTCACCTTCCAGCTCGTCTGCCTGGGTTGGGTGTTCTTCCGCGCCGACTCGATGAGCTCGGCGCTCGCGGTGCTCGGACGGCTGGTGCACGGCTGGGGCGAGGCATCCCCGCTGGTCACGCCGGCGGTCGTCGCCGTGATCGCGGCGATGCTGCTGCTCCAGAACGCCCCGCGGACGCCGGCCGACGCCCTCCAGCGGTCGTTCTCCCGGCTCGTCCCCGTCCTGCAGGGAGCGGCGTTCGCCCTGGTCCTGTTCTCGATCACGTCCCTCGGCCCGCAGGGCGTCTCGCCCTTCATCTACTTCCGCTTCTGACCATGGCGCAGACGATCTCCCCGCCGAGGCCATCGCTCGAGGACCCCGAGCCGAGGCCGATGACGCCCGCACGCGGGCGGCGAACGGTCCGCGCGAAGGACGCGTTCGTGACGCTCGTCGTCGCTCTCGTCCTGTGGGCGCTGCTGTTCGCGCCCGTGCTCGAGAAGGGGGCGGAGGGCGGGCCGGTGGGGACCCGCCGAACGGTGGCGCTCGCCCTGCTCCGGCCGCTCACGACCGTGTCCGACGCGCTCGGCGTCGATCGGGCGTCCGGCGTCGTGCTCCGCGTGCTCGGACGCGACCTCGACGCCCCGGCCGGCGGCGAGCTCGACCTCCCGCAGATCGACCTGCCGCCGCTTCCGCCGATCGTCGAGCCGGCCGATCCGTCGCCGCCACCACCCGAGCACACCAGCCCGTCCCCCGCCACACCGCAAGCGGCCGAACAGGAGCCGCCGCCCGACGGCGGGGGCTCGCCGGCTGCCGCCGCCGACCCGAAGATCCGCCTTCCCACCGGCGACGCAAAGCTGCGGGTCGCCGTCGTCGGCGACTCGCTGTCGCAGGGACTCGGGCCGGCGATCGCGCAGCTGTTCGATCCCGACGTGAGCCGGGTGTTGCCGCTCGGCCGCCAGTCGACGGGCCTCGCGAGGCAGGACTACTTCAACTGGCAGTCCGCCATGCGCCAGCTCGAGGAGGAGTTCCGGCCCGACCTCGTGTTCGTCCAGCTCGGCTCGAACGACAACCAGTCGCAGATCACCCCGAGCGGCGGCCAGGTGGAGGTCGGCAGCATCGCGTGGGTGAACGCCTATCGCGAGCGCGTCGACGCCTTCCTGCGCGAGGCGACCTCGAACGGAACCCACGTCGTCTGGGTCGGGATCCCGGTCGTCGCCGAGCACCAGCGATGGGAGTTCTACCGGCGGGTCAACGCGATCTATCGAGAGGCGGCCGCCGCCAACCCGCTCGCCACCTATGTGGACGCGTGGAACCTGTTCGAGAACCGCGAGGGCGGCTACACGGCCTACCTGCGCAACGAGCGGGGCGTCTTGCAGGAGATGCGCGCACCCGACGGGATCCACATGACGCCCACCGGCTACGACTACCTCGCGCGCGATGCCATCCGGGCGGCGGCGACGGCGTTCGCCCTGCCGCAGCGGGCCGTCTCGTTCCCGATCTGAGCCGGCTCCTCGCCCGCACCTGTCGAACCCGTTCGTCGCCGTTCGTCGGTAGGGTGACGGAGGGTGGACGACGGTCGATCGGAGCTCCGATCGGGAGGAGGCGGCATGCGATACCTGCTGTTGATCTACGGGGACGAGAAGGAATGGGACGGCATGGGGCTCTCGCCCGAGGACCAGGCGGTCGAGATGAAGCGGTGGAACGACTACACCGACTGGCTCCAACAGAAGGGCTGGCACCTCGGGGGCGAGGCGCTCGAGCCGACGTCCTCGGCCACGACGGTGCGCGGGAGCGAGGGCACGACGCTCACCACGGACGGGCCCTTCGCCGAGACGAAGGAGCAGCTCGGCGGCTACTACCTGATCAATTGCGCGAACCTGGACGAGGCCATCGAGGCGGCGTCGCAGATCCCCAGCGTCGGGCGGGGGTCCATCGAGATCCGGCCGATCATGGAGTTCGGGCAGGAGTAGCGGGATCGATCCGCGTGCGGTCGTCGACGACCTGTTTCGCACGGAGCACGGACGGGTCGTCGCCACCCTGATCCGCGTGCTCGGCGACTTCGACCTCGCCGAGGACGCGGTGCAGGAGGCGTTCGCCGAGGCGGTGCGGACCTGGCCCGAGCGCGGGGTCCCGCGCAACCCGGGAGCGTGGATCACGACGACCGCGCGGAATCGGGCGATCGACCGGCTCCGGCGCGAGCGGGTCCTGCGCGAGAAGACCGAAACGCTGACCCGGCTCGCCGAGCTCGAGTCCCTGGGCGGAGACGAGACCGACGTGAGTGGGATCCCCGACGACCGGCTGCGGCTGATCTTCACGTGCTGTCACCCGGCGCTGCCGATGGACGCTCGCGTCGCGCTCACGCTGCGAACCCTCGGCGGCCTCACCACGGGGGAGATCGCCAGGGCGTTCCTGGTCGCCGAGGCCGCGATGGCACAGCGGCTGGTGCGGGCGAAGCGGAAGATCGTCGCCGCCGCGATCCCGTACCGGGTCCCCCCGCCCGAGCTGTTGCCCGAGCGACTGCCGGGCGTGCTCGCGGTGCTCTACCTCGTCTTCAACGAGGGCTACGCGGCGACCTCGGGCCCGCTCGTGCGCACCGATCTGTGCAACGAAGCGATCCGGCTGACCCGGGTGCTGGTGGCCCTCATGCCGAACGAGGCCGAGGCCGAGGGACTGATGGCGCTGATGCTCCTGCAGCACTCGCGCCGCGATGCGCGGGCCGACGAGCGGGGAGCCCTCGTGCTGCTCGAGGACCAGGACCGGGCGCGGTGGGACCACGACATGATCGACGAGGGGATCACCGCCCTCGACGCCGCCATGGCCGCTCGGCGGCCCGGCCCGTATCAGATCCAGGCGGCGATCGCCGCACTGCACGCGCAGGCACCGCGACCCGAGGACACGGACTGGCCGCAGATCGCGGCCCTGTACGGGCGGCTGGCCGAGCTCTCGCCCTCGCCCGTCGTGGAGCTGAACCGCGCGGTGGCGGTCGCGATGGCCGACGGGCCCGCGCGGGGCCTCTCGATGGTGAACGCCCTCGCGGGCGACCTCGACGGCTACCACCTGTTCCACTCGGCGCGGGCCGATCTCCTTCGCCGGCTCGAACGACGGGACGAGGCCGCCGAGTCCTACCGTCGAGCGCTGGCGCTCGCAACGAATCCGAGCGAGCGGGCGTACCTCGAGCTGCGGCTCGCGGAGGTCACGGCGACCTGACCAGATACATCAACACGGCGCCGACGGGGATCGGCCCGTCGTCGCCGTCCAGGTTGGTGCTCGTCAGGTACGGCCCTTGCGCAGGGCGATATCCCAGGCGCTCGTACAGGGCTCGCGCCGGCGCGGCCGCCTCGTCGAGCGAGACGGACAGGCCGACGGCGATCTGGCCGGCCGCGAGCGCGGCTGCCTCGAGCGCGCCCATGATCGCGCGCGCGGCCCCCTGCCGGCGTCGCGAGGGCTCGACGAAGACGTCGCGCACCTCCGCGCAGCGCTCGCGGGCCGCCGAGATCGAGTACTCCTCGTGGATGGGGAACAGCACCATCCCTCGCCCGACGGGCTCGCGTCCGTCCCACGCGATCACCTGAACGAGCTCGCCGCGACGCTGGGCGGCGAGCCGGCGTTCGTACTCGGTCGAGCTCCAGACGGGCAGCACTCGGTGCAGGGCCCCGAGGTCGGCCTCCCCGAGCCGGCGGACCTCGAGCTCAGCCGATCGGCACCTCCGGCAGCCGGGCGAGCGCCGCCTCCTCCGCCGCCGGGTCGAACTCGACCTCGGGCAACCGGCCGTTCAGGTAGTCGTCGTACGCCTGCATGTCGAAGTGACCGTGACCCGAGAGCCCGATCAGGATCACCCGCTCCTGCCCGGCTACGCGCGCCGCGCGCGCCTCGTTCACGGCGCCGCGGATCGCGTGCGCCGACTCCGGCGCCGGCACGATCCCCTGGGCCTTGGCGAACAGCACGGCCGCCTCGAACACCTCGTTCTGCGTGTACGCGGCCGCCTCCATGTGTCCGTGCTTGACGAGCAGCGACAGCGACGGGGAGTCCCCGTGGTAGCGAAGCCCGCCCGCGTGGACCGGCGCGGGGACGAAGTCGTGCCCGAGCGTGTACATGGGAAGCAGCGGGGTGAGCTGCGCCGTGTCGCCGAAGTCGTAGGCGAATCGGCCCTTCGTGAGCGTCGGGCACGCCGCGGGCTCGGTCGCGAGGAACCGCATGTCGGGCGTCTCGCCGCGCAGCCGCCCCGCCATGAACGGATACGCGAGCCCGCCGTAGTTGGAACCGCCGCCGACGCACCCGATCACGACGTCGGGCACCTCGCCGGCCATCGCCATCTGCTCCTTGGCCTCGAGCCCGACGACGCTCTGGTGCAGCAGCACGTGGTTCAGGCAGGACCCGATCGAGTAGTTCGTGTCCTCGTTCGTCGCCGCGACCTCGATCGCCTCGCTGATGGCGATGCCGAGCGAGCCCGTCGAGTCCGGGTTCGCCTCCAGGATCGACTTCCCGGCCTGGGTCGTGGACGTCGGCGAGGACCGCACCTCGGCGCCGAAGGTCTCGATGAAGATGCGCCGGTACGGCTTCTGTTCGTACGACGCTCGCACCATGAAGACCAGGCACTCGAGGCCGAAGAAGCTGCACGCCATCGACAGCGATGACCCCCATTGCCCGGCGCCGGTCTCCGTCGACAGGCGGCGCGCACCCGCCTCGCGGTTGTAGTACGCCTGCGCCACCGCGGTGTTCGGCTTGTGCGACCCCGCGGGCGAGACGCCCTCGTACTTGAAGTAGATCCGCGCCGGCGTGTCGAGCGCGCGCTCGAGCCGCGTGGCGCGAAACAGCGGCGACGGCCGCCAGAGCTGATAGACGTCGAGGACCTCGCCGGGGATGTCGATCCACTCGTCGGTCGAGACCTCTTGCAGGATCAGCGCCTCGGGGAACAGGGGGGCGAAGAGGTCCGGGGTCACCGGCTCCTTCGTCCCCGGATGCAGTGGCGGCAGGGGAGGGATCCCCGCCTGCGCCATCACGGGCAACAGGTTCTGCCAAGCCGTCGGGATGCGATCGGAGGGAAGGTCGAAGCGCGTGCGCTCGGTCACCGGTGCCTCCTCGAAGCCGGGAAAGAGCGCGAAGCGTACCCGGTCGCGCGCGCCGGGCGCCAGCCGTCAGCGCGGCGCGTCGGGCAGGTGCAAAGGGGTTGCGCTCGGGTAGTCGGGCTCGTCGTGCTCCTTGGTGACGTGCCACTTCCGCGGCGCGATGAGCGCGTCGGCCTCGGGCGGGCCCCAGGTCCCCGGCTCGTACGGGTGGACGGGGGCGGGATGGTCGAGCACCGGCTGGAGGATCTCCCAGGCGCGCTCGACCCCGTCCTGGCGGATGAACAGGGAGTGGTCGCCGCGCATCGCCTCCAGGATCAGCAGTTCGTAGGCGTCGGGGATCTCCTGCTGGGGGAAGTCCTCGTCGTAGTCGAACTCCATCGTCACACGGCCCAGACGCATCCCGGGACCGGGCCGTTTCGCGTTGAACGCGATGGTGATGCCCTCGTCGGGCTGGATCCGAATCGTGAGGTGGTCGCGCTTGGCGAGGTCGACCTCCGTGTTCTTGAACACGTTGAAGGGGACCTTGCGAAACTTGAGGGTGATCTCGCTCGCCTTCTCCTGCAGCCGCTTGCCGGTCCGCAGGTAGAACGGCACGCCGGCCCACCGCCAGTTGTCGACCGTGAGCTCCATCGCCGAGAAGGTCTCGACGTTGGACTCGTCCGAGACGCCCTCCTCCTGCCGGTACCCCCGGTACTGGCCGCGGACGATCCGGTCGGGATGGCAGGCCTCGGTGGCCCGCAGCACCTTCACGGTCTCGTCGCGCAACCGGTCGGGCTCGAACGCGACCGGCGGTTCCATCCCGACGAACGTCATCACCTGGAAGAGGTGGGTCGAGATGATGTCGCGGATGCTGCCCGTCTGCTCGTAGAACACACCCCGCCCCTCGATCCCGATCGACTCGGCGACCGTGATCTGCACGTGGTCGATGTAGCGACGGTTCCAGATCGGCTCGAACATCCCGTTCGCGAATCGGAACGCGAGGACGTTCTGGACGGTCTCCTTGCCGAGGTAGTGATCGATGCGGAACACCTGAGACTCGTCGAAGACCTCGTGGATCGTGGCGTTCAGCTCCTGCGCCGACGCGAGGTCCCGGCCGAACGGCTTCTCGAACACGATCTTCGCGTCGCGGTGGAGCCCGACCTCGCCGAGCCGGCGCACGATGTCGGGATAGACGGTCGGCGGGGTGGCGGCGTAGAAGAACCGACCCCCGGCGGTCCCGAGGCGCTCGTCGGCCCGCTCGAGGTGCTCGAGGAGCCCCCCCATCGCGAGGGGGTCGGCGAACTCGCCCTGGCAGTAGGAAAGGTGTCGCGCGAAGTCGGCCCAGACCTGTCCCTCCGGTCGGTGCCGGGAGAACTCCCGGATGTGGTCGTGCGCCTGCTCCAGGAACTCGTCGTCCGTCATCGGGGACCTCGCGTAGCCGACGATCGCGAAGCCCTTCGGCAGCGCCCCCTGCAGGAACAAGTGGTAGAAGGCGGGAAGCAGCTTGCGCTTGGTCAGATCGCCCGAGGCGCCGAAGATCACCACCGCTTGCGGAGCGAGCTCCTTCACCACCGCGCTCACGACTCCTCGGCCGGCGGCGCGACCTCGATCCATCCGTCGCGCTCGCGGACGCCGAACACCCGGATCGGGTCGACTGCGGGCCCGTCGAGGGGCTCGCCGCTCCGAAGGTCGAACTCGCTCCCGTCCCCCGGGCAGATCACGCTGTCCTCGTCGGCGCCGAGCTCCCCCTCGGCGAGCGATGAGAGATCGTGCGGGCATTCGTCGGCGACGACGAACAGCTCCTGCTCGACGTGCACGACCGCGACGCGCGCCTCGGCAAGGTCGTAGGCGCGCAGCTCGCCCTCGGGAACCTCGGCCAGCGCCGCGATGCGCCGAAAGCCCTCATCCACGTTCCCACCTCACGCTCGGCATCTTCTCGCATCGGCGACGGCGGGCCGAGCGACCTCACGACGCCGCCGGCCGGGCCGGCACGCGGGCGAGCGCCATCCATCCCCGCTGCACGACGGTGACGGCGCCGAGCGTCGTCAGGATCGCGAGCGCGGGCAACAGCGCCCCGGGGACCGTCAGGCCGATCAACATGGCGACGTAGCGTTCGAGCCGTTGGAAGAACCCCTCGGACAGCGAGACGCCGGCCGCCTCGGCCTCGGCGCGGATGTGGCTCACCGACACCGCGATGACCATCGTGGCGAGGGCGAGCCCGGCCTCCAACCGTTGGCCGCTCTGCTCCGCGAGGGACCAGTACAGGCACCCGAACAAGATGAGGTCCGACACCCGGTCCAGGACCGAGTCCAGGAAGGCGCCGAACCGGCTTTCCTCCCCCCGGAGCCGGGCGACGGCGCCGTCGAGGACGTCGAGCAGCCCCGCGGGGATGAGGAGCAACCCGGGGACGAGCCGTTCGCCGCGCAGAAGGAGGATGCCGACCCACACGTTGGTCGCGAGCGCGAGCAGCGTGAGGTGCCACGGTCGCAACCCGCTCCGGTAGGCGCCCGCGAGCAACACCCGGTACGGCCAGGTGAACACCCACCGCAGCGGTTTGGCGGCAAGCCCGGTCGCCTGTCGCGGCGCCGGCATGTCCCGGATCCGCGGGACCTCCTCCGGTCCCGGCTCTCCGGGATCCGTGGCCGGTGGCTCGTTCATCCCGGCGAGGCTAGCGCCGTTGGCGGACGCGCGTCGCGCTCAGGACCGCGGCTCGAGGCCGACGACCCGGTACCGGAAGGTACCGCCCGGCGCCTCGTACGCCACCTCGTCGTCGGCGCGGGCCCCGATCACCGCTCGCCCGAGCGGGGACGTGATCGTGATCGTCCGCACGCCGGGGACGCGCTCCTCGGCCGATTCGGCCAGCAGGTAGACCTCGTCCTCGAGATCGGGGTCCTCGAGGGGCCGCAGGGTCACGAGCATCCCGGCGCCAACGACCTCGGAGGAGGGAGGCGCCTCGACGATCTCGGGATCGCGGAGCATGTGCTCGATCTTGCGGATCCGCGACTCCATCAGACCCTGCTCGTTCTTGGCGGCGTCGTACTCCGCGTTCTCGCGGATGTCCCCGTACTCGCGGGCGACCTTGAGACGCTCGGCGATGTGCGAGCGGCCGTCCGTGCGCAGCCCATCGAGCTCGGCCTTCAACCGAAGGTACGCGTCGAGCGTCAGCGTGGCCGTCGGCTCCACGCCCGGCTTGCGGGGGGGCCTGCTGGCGAGCTCCTCGGGCAGTTCCACGGCGAGCGAATCTACCAACTCATCGTCGGGCGGACCCCGCTCGCGATCTTCTCGATCACGCCGCCCGTTTGAGCACCGCGCAGGCCCGCAGGGTGACCCACCGGCTCGGCGTGCCCGGTCGGTCGACGTCGGACCAGAGCTTGCCTGCGTAGGAATACCGGTTGGCCCAGCGGCCGTCGGCGTCTTGCTGCGCCGAGCAGCCATTCGATCGCGTTGCCGAGTCGCGGATCGCGACCGCGGCCGAGCTCCCCGAGCACCTCGAGGTTCTGGAGCACGTCGGCCACGTAGCCGGAGGGGAACCCGAGCTTGAACCAGGACGAGCTCACGTTCGTGCCGGTCGGGTAGTCGGCCTCGGCCGGATCCCGCGACAGGAGGAACTCGACGCCGGCGCCGATCGCGCGCCGCACGTGCGGCGCCCGCCGCCGAGGGGGAACGGCCGCGAGCGCGCGCAGGCCCTTGATGGCGCCCCACGCGCACGGGTGCCCCCAGTTGACGGCGCACCCGAACCCGGGACCCGACGTCCCGGACCGGTAGAAGTCGTCGAAGCCCTCGCCGGTGATCGAGCGGGCCTGCCAGTTCACCGAACGGCGGACGCGCTCGTCGTCGAGCCAGCCGAAGTCGATCACGGCGCGGAGCAGGTTGCCGTTCAGGCAGTGGTAGACGGCCGACGGCGGCGGCGGCCGCTCGCCGATCGACCCCGAGGCGCCGAAACCGCCGCTCGAGGTCTGGGCGTGGCCGATGACGTACTCGCAGGCGCGGGCGATGCGCCGGTCACGGCCGTCCGCGCCCATCTGGTCGAGGAAGATGAGGCTCCAGACCGTCCCGGTGTACTTCCGCGCATAGCCCGGACCGGGCTTCTCCCAGAAGCCCTCCGGCGTCTGGTGCGCAAGGATCGAGGCGATCGGCGGGACGCGCATCGCCACGGCCCGCGCTCGGCGCACGCTCGCCGAGTCCTCCGGCTCGTCGAGCAGGAGCCGCAGGGCGAGGTGGCGGACGGCCGGGACCTCGTCGTCGAGGAGCCAGGGCAACGGATCCCCGTTCAGGAGAACTCGCCAGTCCCCCACGGGTCAGTCCTGCGAGAAGTAGATGTTCTTCACCTCGGTGTACAGGTTCACGGCGTGCATCCCCATCTCGCGGCCGATCCCGCTCTGCTTGTAGCCGCCGAACGGCGCCTCGGTGTGCACACTGTGCGCGGAGTTCACCGACAGGACGCCCGTCCGAATCCCCTTGGCCACGCGGATGGCGCGGCCGAGGTTCCGCGTCCAGACCGAGCCCGAGAGCCCGTACGGCGTGTCGTTGGCGAGGCTGATCGCCTCCTCCTCGGTGTCGAACGGCATGATGCACGCCACCGGACCGAAGATCTCCTCGCGAGCCACGCGCCACGAGTTCTCGACGTCCGCCAGGATCGCCGGCCGCAGGTAGAAGCCGCCGGGCGGCTCCGGCGGGACCTCGCCGCCGGTCACGAGGCGCGCGCCTTCCTCGAGCCCGATCGCGATGTAGTCGAGCGAGGTCCGGCGCTGTCCGTCCGAGATCATCGGCCCGAGGTCCGTCGACTCGTCGTCCGGCATGCCGACGTGCAGCTCGGCGGTCCGCTTGGCCATGCGCTCGATGAACTCGTCGTAGACGGGTCGCTCGACGAACATCCGCGCGCGGGAGGTGCAGTCCTGTCCCGTGTTGTCGAAGATCGACCACATCGACTTCTCGACGCACACGTCCATGTCGGCGTCGGCGAACACGACGTTCGCGGACTTGCCCCCGAGCTCGAGGGAGACGCGCGTGATGTTGTCCGCGCAGAGCTTCATGATCTGCGACCCGACGGCCGTCGACCCCGTGAACCCCACCTTGGAGACCCGCGGATCGGACACGAGCGCCGTTCCGACCTTCGAGCCCGGACCGGGCAGGACGCTGATCGTCTGCGGGGGCAACCCCGCCTCGACGAGCAGGTCGGCGAGCTTCAGCACCGACAGCGGCGTGAAGGTGGCGGGCTTGACCACGATCGAGTTGCCGCAGGCGAGCGCGGGCCCGATCTTCCAGGTCGCGATCACGAGCGGGAAGTTCCACGGCGTGATGAGGGCGCAGACGCCGACCGGCTCGCGCAGGGAGATGTCGAGCCCGGGATCCGAGACCGGGATCGTCTCGCCGAAGATCTTGTTCGCGGCCCCGCCCCAGTACTCCAGGACGTTGGCGACGATGCCCATCTCGCCGCGCGCGGCGTTGATCGGCTTGCCGGCGTTGCGCGACTCCACCGCCGCGAACTCCTCGAGCCGCTCGCGGAACAGGACCGCCACTCGCAGCAGCACCCGGCCGCGCTCCGTCGCGCTCATGCGTCGCCAGGGCCCTTCCTCGAACGATCGGTGGGCGACGTCGACCGCTCGACGCGCGTCCTCGACGCCGGCGTCCGCGACCTGGGTCATCGGGAGCCCGGTCCCGGGCTCGATCACGTCGGAGGCCGTCCCGTCGGCGGCGGCGGTGCGCTCGCCGCCGAGCACCAGCAGCTCGGTCGTCATGACAAGGCTCCTCGTTCGGCGACGGGCCAGATGATAGGCCCGTATGCTCCGCTCGTCGCAGGGAGGTGGCGTCATGGGACGGCTGGACGGCAAGGTCGCGTTGATCACCGGAGGCGCGAGCGGCATGGGGATGGTCGCCTCGAAGCTGTTCGCGGCCGAGGGCGCGAAGGTGGTGCTCACCGACCTCGCCGACGACGCGGGCCTCGCGATCGCGAAGGAGATCGAGGCCGACGGCGGCGAGGCCGCCTACGTCCACGCGGACGTCTCGTCCGAGTCCGACGCGAAGGACATGGTGGCGGCGGCCGTCGAGCGCTTCGGCGGCCTGCACGTCTTGTACAACAACGCCGGCGTCATGCTCGCCGAGGACGGCTCCGTCGACTCGACGGACGCCTCCATCTGGGACACGACCCTCGCGATCAACGTGAAGGGCGTCGCCTTCGGGTGCAAGTACGGCGTCCCGGCGATGATCGACTCGGGGGGCGGGTCCATCATCAACGTCGCTTCCTTCGTCGCGTGGATGGGCGCCGCGACGTCGCAGACCGCCTACACGGCCTCGAAGGGGGCCGTGCTCGCGATGACCCGCGAGATCGCCGTCGAGTATGCGCGCAGGGGCGTCCGGTGCAACGCCCTGTGCCCGGGCCCGATCGACACGCCGCTGCTCGCCGAGCTGCTCTCGGATCCCGCGCGGCGCCAGCGGCGGTTCGTCCACATCCCGATGGGCCGGCTCGGCCGGGCGGACGAGCTCGCGAAGGCGGCGCTGTTCCTCGCCTCCGACGACTCCTCGTTCATGACCGGGGCCTCCCTGGTCGTGGACGGGGGGATCACCGCGGCATACGTCACGCCCGAGGACTGACCGGCAAAGAACGGACTGAACCCTCCGGCCTCGGGGGACGATAACCCCGGTGATGGAGGCGCTCCTCGCCGTCGGCGGCCCGGGTCCGCAGATCACCCCCAGCTGGGACTTCTGGCTCCCCGGCTACATGCTGCTGTCGTTCCTGCTGCTGGTCGTCTTGGTCCGAAGCCGGGTCACGCCCTGGACCGCGGCCGTCTGCCTGGCCACCGGGACCCTCTGGTCGTGGACCGACAACGCGATGGGCGTCGTCCCCGCCGCCGCGCTCGCCGTGTTCGTGGCCGTGCTCGCCGGGGCGGTGCGCCGGCGGATGCCACCACTGCGCCGCGCGCGCTGACGCTCAGGCAGAGGCGAACGCCGGCTTCAGCGCGAAATACACCTCCCGGTACCGCCGGTACGCCTCGTCGTAGACCTCGCGCCGCTCCGGATCGGGCTCGTGCCCGTCGGGCCGAAACGCCACGAAGGCCTCGACCGCGTCCACCACGCTCGCATGCACGCCGGCGCCGACCGCCGCGAGGATCGCCGCGCCGGTGGCGGTGGTCTCCACGCTCTGCGGAACGCGGACGGGAAGCCCCGTGACGTCGGCCTTGATCTGACGCCACAACGGCCCCTTCGCGCCGCCGCCGACGATCGTCAGGCGGCGAACGTCCAGACCCGCGGCCTTCATCGCCTCGAGGATGTCGCGGAGGGCGAACGCGCTCCCCTCGAGGATCGCTCGCGTCATGTGCGCGCGGCTGTGGGCGAGCGTCAGCCCGAAGAAGACGCCGCGCGCCGCCCCGTTCCACTCCGGCGCCATCGCGCCCTGCATGCACGGCAGGAACACGAGCCCCTCGGCCCCGGGCGGGACCCGCTCGGCCTCGCGCGAGAGGAGGTCGTAGGCGTCGCCGAGGCCCTCGGCCTCGGCGCCCCGCTCGATCGGCGCGAACTGATCGCGCCACCACCGCAGGTTGCCGCCCGAGACGAACCCCGGGTTCTCGAGCAGCCAGGCGTCGGGGTCGGCGTGGGGATGGCACTCGACGAGCATCGTCGGGTCCTCGCGCGGCTCGGCCGAGGCGGCGCACACGGGCTCGGCGGTCCCGACGACGTCGCACACCTCCCCGGGGGCGAACACGCCGGCGCCGAGCGTGGCAGCCATCTCGTCGCCGCAGCCGACGGCAACCACGGTCGCGCGATCGAGCCCCGTTGACTCCGCGAACGCCGCCGTGATCAACGCGATCGGGTCGGTCGCGGCCACCACCGCCGGGAGCAGGTGCTCGGGGAGATCGACCGCCGCGAGCGCCTCGGCCGACCACTTCCGCGACCGAGGATCGAGGAGCGCGAGCGAGGAGGCGTTCGAGTAGTCCACCGCGATCGTCCCGGAGACCTCGCGCAGCACGTACGTGCCGGGCGACATCAGAAACGTCGCACGCGACCACACCTCGGGCTCCTCGTCGCGGACCCAGAGCGCCTTGAACACCGCGTGCGAGGAGTCGAGGTTGGCGCCCACGTGGTGATAGAAGTCCTCTGGAGCGATGCGCTCGGCCACGGCGGCCGCCTGAGCCTCCGCGCGGCGGTCCATCCAGATCATGGCGGGGCGCAGCGGGCGCGCGTCGGCCCCGCAGACCACCATCCCGTCGAGCTGCGATCCGAAGGACAGCCCCTTCACGGCCGAGGGCCCCTCCGGGACGTGCTCGAGGAGCTCGCGCACGCCCGCCGCGACGGCCGCCGGCCAGAGGTCGGGGTCCTGCTCGGCGGCGCCGGGGAACGGGAACGAGAGGTCATAGGCCTGGTACGAGGACGCCACCAGCGTCCCGTCGGCCGAGTACAGCGCGCAGTTCGTGCCCTGCGACCCGACGTCGCAGCCGATGACGTACGGCCCGCTCACGGCAGGATCACCATCTTCAGCCCGGCGCCCGAGCGGATCGTCTCGAACGCGTCCCCGATGCGTTCGAGCGAGAACCGGTGCGTGACGACGCGCGCGAGGTCCTCCTGGCGGCGGTCGAGGTAATCCATCGTGATCCGGTACTGCCGATGGGTGGCCCCGTACGCGCCGAGGATCGCGAGCTCCTTGTAGTGGAGCTGGTTCATGTCGAGCGGGCTCACCGGGTCGTGCTTGGGCAGTCCGGCGAAGTAGACGACCCGGGCGCGCTTGGCGGCCATCTCGAGCGCCGCCTGCTGGGCGGCCTTGGCCGGAGCGGCCACGCTCACGCGGTCGACCCCGTGACCCCCCGTCCGGGAGAGCACCTCGGAGACGCCGTTGTCGGCGCCCGAGACCCAGGCGTCGTCGACGAAGTCGCCGACGATGCCCAGCGCGACGTCGAGCCGGTCCTTCTTGACGTCGGACAGGAAGATCCGGCTCGCGCCGCGGTCGCGGCACATGACGGCCTGCCAGCACCCGATGGGCCCCGTTCCGAGGATCATGACCGTGTCGCCGAGGCGCACGTCGAGCATCTCGACGCCGTTCAGCGCGCACGCGAACGGATCGGCCACCGTCGCGAGGTCCGAGGGCAGGTCGCCCGGCAGCGGGATGAGGTTCTTCGTCGCGATCGGCGGGACGGCCGCCCACTCGGCGTAGGCGCCCGGAAACGGGTCGTACCCGTAGAGGAGATGGTGCTCGCAGAGGTTCTGGAAGCCGTCGAGACACCAGCGGCACTCGCCGCACGTCAGGATCGAGCCGAGGAACACCCGGTCGCCCTTGCGAACGCCGGGAGGCAGCGCCGCCTCGTGCCCGACCTCCTCGAGCACGCCCACCGGCTCGTGGCCCAGCACCCACGGCGCGGGAGCGCGGGGGTCGCCGTTGAAGAACGTCCGGGCGTCGGTCCCGCAGATCCCGCACGCCTCCACGCGAAGGATCGCGCCGGCGGGGTCGAGCTTCGGTTCCTCGGTGTCGCGGATCTCCACGGCATCGACGTCGGTCATGAACGCCGCGCGCATGCCTCGATCACCGCCCCGCCAGCTCGTCCTGGAGCGCCTCGTGGGCCTTGTCGGCCGCCCAGCGCTCGCGGATCACGCGGGCGAGCGCCCGCGTGATGGCCTCGGGCGACGCGTGCATGAAGATGTTCCGGCCGACCGAGCACCCGATCGCCCCCGCCTCGACCGCGACCTGCATGCGCCACAGCAGCTCGGCGTCCTCCAGGCGCGACCCGCCGGCCAGCACCACCGGGATCCCGTTCGCCGCCTCGACGAGCCGCCCGAACGACTCCGGGTCCCCGGGCCAGTTCGTCTTCACGATGTCGGCGCCGAGCTCGGCGCACAGGCGGACGTTGCGCCGCAGGTACTCGAAGCCGTACTGCTGCTTCAGCTCCTCGACCGTCGCGTAGGTGGTGGGGAACTCGGCCTCGGCGATGAACGGCATGCCGAGCGCCCCGCACTCGCGCCCGACGGCCGCGAGGATGTCGATCATCCCGGGCTCGGTCTCGCCGCCGAGCGCGGTGAAGAGCACGACGGCGTCGGCGCCGAGCACGAGCGCCTCCTCCACCTCGGCGATCTGCACGATCTGCGGCCGGTCGCCGTCCGGGTTCCCCGACGCCGAGAGCAGGAGCGCGAGCGAGGTCGTCGGCGAGAAGGCCGGCTCCGCGATCCGGATCATGCCCTTGCTCATCATGATGACGTTCGCGCCGCCGGCCACGGTCTCCGCGGCGCGCATCGCGATGTCCGCGAGCGGCTCGAGGAACGTCGGCGAGGTCATGCCGTGGTCGAGGGCGCAGATGATCGACACGCCCGCGGGATCGATCACGCGCTTCAGTCGCATCGCCTTGCCCACCTGTGCCGTCACGTGTGCCTCCTCCCCGGACCCCGCCGGAACACCGAGAACTCGAACGCGTCCGCCAGGTGGTGCTCGTGCGAGGAGACGAGCGGAGCGCCCGACTCGTCGAAGTCCACCTGACGCAGATACAGGAGCAACGTCCCGCGGGCGACGCGGAGACGGGATGCGACGTGTCCGTCCGCCCGCGTCGGCCGGAACGTCGCGAGCCCGTGATGGATCACCTGGCCGAGATCGCGCTCGAGCACCTCGTACACGGAGCTCGTCTCGAGCTTGGTGAGCAGCGCCGGGTCGTCGCCCGTGACGCGCATGGCCAGGATGTCGCGCGACAGGACGACGGGTCGCCCGTCGGCCGTGCGAACCCGGTCGACGACGACCACGTCCTCGCCCGGCTCGAGGTCCAGACGCTCGGCCTCCTCGGCGGAGGCGGCCTCGACGCGTAGGACCCCCTGCTCGGTTCCCGGTTCCATGCCCGACGCGCGGATCGCGTCGGTCACGCCGAAGTTCGCGTCGAGGTTGTTCGCCATGCGCGGGCGGTCCGACACGAAGGTCCCCGCCCCGCGCGTCCGCCGGACGAGCCCCTCCTCCTCCAGGGACCGAAGCGCCTCGCGAAGCGTCGCCCTCGAGACGCCGAGCTCGGCCGCGAGCTCGGGCTCGGGGGGAGCTGGCTCCCCGCCGGCTCGTCGAGGATCCGCGTGGCGATGTGGCGCCGCACCGAGAGCGTCTTGGAACCCGACCGTCGCACCCGCACCCCTCCCGAGCCATCAGTATTTGTCTGACAAAGCCCGGTCGTCAACACGGATCCCGAGCGTGGCAGGCACGGCGCGAGCCTCAGTGGGGACTTCTCCTGTTTGACATGCCCCGGCCGGCTATGGCTCGATACGGCCCGAACGACCGACGGACGGTCCGTGCAGCCAGGGGAGGTGGCCACGTGTCGGAACGCAAGGTCGGGTCCGTGACCTACCAGGAGGTGGGCCAGGACTACTTCGACAAGCGCGGCCTTCGGCGCCACGCAGGTGTCTGGTCGCTGTGGGCCCTCGGCGTCGGGGCGGTCATCTCCGGCGAGTACTACGGCTGGAACTTCGGCCTGGGAACCGGAGGATTCGGCGGCCTGCTGATCGCCGGTGCGCTGATGGCGATCATGTACTACGGCCTCGTCTACTCGATCGCCGAGATGTCCCCCGCGCTCCCGCACACGGGCGGTGCGTACTCGTTCGCGAGATCGGCCATGGGGCCGTGGGGCGGGTTCCTCACCGGCCTCGCGGAGAACATGGAGTACGTGATCACGCCGGCGGTCGTCGTCGGCGCGATCGGGCTGCTCATGCAGGAGATCGTCGCGGGCCTGTTCAACGTCACCGGCGACCCGTGGTGGAACAGCCTCCCGATGTGGTGGGCGGTCTTCTACATCATCTTCGTCGGGATCAACATCCTCGGGATCGAGGCCACGATGCGATTCACGGTGGTCATCACGGTCCTGTCCATCGCGGTCCTCGTGTTCTTCTTCCTTGCGGCGATCTTCTCGGGGAAGCTCGACTTCTCGCTGTGGACGAACATCCCCAAGGGCGGCGGCGAACCGATCCCCGGCGGAGGCGGACCGATGCTCCCGTTCGGGCTGAGCGGGATCTTCAAGTCCCTTCCCTTCGCGATCTGGTTCTTCCTCGCGATCGAGGAGGTGCCGCTCGCGGCGGAGGAGTCGATGGACCCGCGGCGCGACGTGCCCAAGGGATCCGTGTGGGCGATGCACACGCTGCTGATCGCGGCCATCCTCACGCTGGTCTTCAACACGGCCCTGCCGGGAGGAGCGTTCCTCTACGGCCAGTCGGGGTTCCCGCTGCTGGATGGGCTGTTCGCGATCTTCGGCAAGGACAGCGCCACCGAGTTGCTCGGGCTCCTGTTCCTCATCGGCCTCGTGGCGAGCTTCTTCACGATCATCTACGCGTACGGCCGGAACACGTACTCACTGTCGCGCGCCGGCTACTTCCCGAAGTTCCTGTCGAAGACACACGGTCAGCGCAAGACACCCCATGTCGCCCTGATCGCCGGGGCGCTCGTCGGGTACGCGGTCTCGCTGCTCGTGTACATCCTGCAGCGTGAGGAGCTCGGCACGCAGATCGTCGCCGCGCTGCTGAACATGGCGGTATTCGCTGCGGTCATCTCGTACATCTTCCAGATGACGTCGTTCGTCCTGCTCCGCAGGAAGATGCCGAACATCGCGCGGCCCTACCGCAGCAAGTGGGGCGTTCCGGGTGCGGTCATCGCGGGACTGCTCGCGGCCGTGTCCCTCGTGGCGATCTTCCTGAACGAGGCCTACCGCCCCGGCGTGTATGGCGTGGCGATCTACTACGTCCTCGGGGTCCTGTACTTCGCGATCGCCGGGAGGAACCGGCTCGTCCTCTCACCGGAAGAGGAGTTCGCGCTCACGCAGGGCGAGAAGGGCGTGCCGCAGGAGAGCTACGTGACGAGCGCGGCGGAGCAGGAGGCGATCCTGCGCGGCGAGAGTTCGAGCACCGGAACCCAGGCCCCGTCTGGGTAGCGGGTCGCTCGATCCAACGCGCGGACGGCGGGCCCCTCGGGGCCCGCCGTCTTCGTCTCCGCACGTTTGACAGCCCGGACCGTCGGTGCACGTGATACGCGAACGAACTCACGAGGGGGAGCGAGATGACGCACCCGCAGGGCATGCTCGACGCGAAGCACCTCGAGGAGCTCGCCGGCAAGGGCGAGATCGACACGGTTCTGTGCATGTTCACCGACCTGCAGGGCCGCTTCATGGGCAAGCGCGTCGTCCCGCACTTCTTCCTCGAGGAGATCCTGGGCGAGGAGGGGCTGCACGCGTGCCTGTACCTGCTCGCCATCGACATGGAGATGGAGCCGCTGCCCGGATACCGCTACGCGAGCTGGGAGACCGGGTACGGCGACTTCCGCATGGTCCCGGACATGAGCACGCTTCGCTGGTGCCCCTGGCTCGAGAAGACCGTGATGGTGCTCTGCGACATCTTCGAGGAGGAGGAGAAGGACCAGGAGGTGGAGGTCGCGCCCCGGACGATCCTCAAGCACCAGATCGCGCGCGCGGCCGCGGCCGGCTACACGATCAAGACCGGCTCGGAGCTCGAGTTCTACCTGTTCCAGGATTCGTACCGCGAGGCCGCCGAGCGCGGCTATCGGGACCTGCGCCCCAGCTCCCCGTACATCATGGACTACCACATGCTCCAGACCACGCGGGACGAGTGGATCGTCCGGCAGATCCGCAACGCGATGCTGGGTGCGGGCATCCCCGTCGAGTTCAGCAAGGGCGAGTTCGGCAAGGGCCAGCAGGAGATCAACATCACCTACTCGGACGCGCTCTCGAACGCCGACCACCACGCCCTGTACAAGCACGGGGTCAAGGAGATCGCCGAGCTGAACGGCGTGGCGATCACCTTCATGGCGAAGTGGACGATGGCCGAGGCCGGCTCCAGCTGCCACCTGCACTCGAGCGTGTGGAACGCCGAGGGGACCAAGAGCCTGATGTGGTCCGACGAGGGCGAGCACCACATGAGCGACACCTACCGCTGGTACCTCGGCGGCCTCATGGCGTGCGCGCGCGAGATGGCCTGGATGTACGCGCCGTTCGTGAACTCCTACAAGCGCTACCAGCTGGGCTCGTGGGCGCCGACGGCGATCGTGTGGAGCCGGGACAACCGCACCTGCGGATTCCGCACCGTGGGCGAGCACACGGGCGCGCGGGTCGAGTGCCGGATCCCCGGCGCCGACGCGAACCCCTACCTGGCGTTCGCGGCGACGATCGCGGCCGGCCTGTGGGGGATCGAGAACAAGGTCGAGCCGCCCGAGATGTTCGTCGGCAACGCCTACGAGGCTAAGGACGTGGCCCGCGTCCCCTACTCGCTCCACGAGGCGATCGAGGCGTTCAAGGACTCGAAGGTGGCCCGGGAGGCGTTCGGGGACTTCGTCTTCGAGCACCTGCTGAACACGGCGGTCCAGGAGCAGGTCATCTTCGACAACACGACCGTGACCGACTGGGAGCTCGCCCGGTACTTCGAGCGCGGCTGACCATAGGCCTCGAGAGACTCGTGAGATGCGGCCCGTCCTGCTGATCGGGCACGATCAGAACGAGACCTTCGGGTTGGCCCCGGCCGGCCTCGGGGCTCGAGGGCTGGAGGTCTTTGAGCACCGTGCCCCGTCGGGCGGCACGCTCCCTTCGATCGACGCGGTCTCCGGAGTGATCGTCTTCGGGGGATCGATGAACGTGGACATGGTCGACCGTTACCCCTTCCTCCTGGAGGAGCGAGGCTTCGTGCGCCGGGCCGTCGACGCGGGCGTTCCCCTTCTGGGGATCTGCCTCGGATCGCAGATGCTCGCGAGGGCGATGGGTCATGAGGTGTATGCGGCCGACGTGCGGGAGTTGGCGTTCAACGTCCTCCACGTGACGCCCGAGGCGGCCGCCGACCCGCTCATGTCCGTGTTCCGCGACGGCGACATGGTCTTCCACTGGCACGAGGACACCTTCGAGCTCCCGGAGGGCGCGACGATCCTCGGCACCGGGGACGAAGTCCATCTCCAGGCGTTTCGGATCGGCGACCACGCCTGGGGCATGCAGTTCCATTTCGAGATCGACCGGGCCGAGCTGGAGCTCTGGCTCCGGGCGGCTGGCGAGGACGTCGTGCAAGCGTGGGGGAAGACCACTGCCCAGGTCCTGGATGAGGCCGATCGTTTCTTGGCGACCCAGGAGGCGCGCGCCACCCGGCTCTTCGGCAGGTTCGCAGACGTGGTCCTGGCGGCGGGGAGAAATCGATCGGCCACCGGCTAGACAGCGACCGCACTCCGGTGCAAGGATTCGCGACGACGTGACCTGGTGGGGGTTCCCGCCTCGGCTCGCGGGGTCCCCCCGACAAGGGAGGGGGTCGCATGGCTGCGCAGGCCGATGAGAAGGTGATGGTCGCCGAGAAGATCGCGCCGCTCCTGGTCGCGCGGTCCCTCACGGCCTTCGACCTGATCGTCATCTTCGTCGGGATCGTCCTGTTCATCACGAACTCCGCGGGCTTGCAGTTCGCTGGCCCGTCCGTGTTCGTCTTCTGGATCATCGCGTTCCTGACGTTCCTCCTCACCGGCGCCTTCATCACGGCGCATCTCGGGAGGATGTTCCCGGAGGAGGGGTCGCTGTACGTCTGGACCCACAAGGTCCTCGGCCCGTTCTGGGGGTTCTTCGCCGGGTTCGTGGCCTGGTGGCCGGGACCGCTGGTGATGGTCGCGGCCGGCATCCTCGTCGTTGCCTTCGCCCAGCAGGTCGCCGCCTTCAGCGACAGCACGATCCTGACGGAGGCCTGGCAGCAGGGCCTGGTCATCCTGGCGGTCCTCTGGTTCGGAGCGATCCTGTCGCTGCTCCGGATGCGCCTCACCCAGAACTACGTGAACCTCCAGTTCTTCTTCTACGGCGCGGCGATCTTCGTGATGGGGCTCGCCGGCGTGGTCTGGCTGCTGAAGGGCAACCCGGCGGCGAACTCGTTCGCCACCGATCTGTGGAACCCGTGGCAGGGCGACAAGATCGTGCTCGGGCTGCCCGGGTACCTGACCTTCTACTCCTTCGCCGTCCTCGCCCTGCTCGGGATCGAGGTCCCGCTGAACATGGGCGTCGAGGTCGTAGGCGGCGAGGCCGCGATCAAGAAGTACCTGTTCTGGGGTTGCATCATCGTGATGGCCGCCTATCTCTGGACGACGTGGGGCAACATGGTGACCGTCTCCGTCGCCGAGGTGAACGGCACGACCGGAGGCGCGCAGGGGGTGGGCATCGCGATGGGTGACGCGCTCGGGATCGCCGTGGCGCTCGTCCTGATGTGGTTCTTCATCACGGCCTCGATGGTCTACAACTACTCGTTCGCCCGGCTGCTCTTCGTTTCCGGACTGGAGAAGCGGCTGCCCCCGATGATTGGTCGCGTCAACAAGAACAAGGTGCCGGCGAACGCCGTCCTGCTGCAGACGATCCTGGCGTCGATCATCACAGCCATCATCTTCTTCGGCATCGGGCAGGCCGGTGGCGGCGACCCGAACAAGCCATACTTTGCGCTCCTCGCAGGGCTCACCATCATCTGGTGCATCTCGACGGCTCTGCTGTTCCTCGACATCTTCTTCGCAAAGCGGGCCGATCCGGAGCGATTCGAGAAGGCGCGGAGGACGAACGAGGGGTTCCTCTACGCCTGCGGCGCGGTCGGCTTCCTGGCGAACCTCGCCGCGGTGTTCTTCATCTTCACCGGCACGTGGTATCCGCCGGGATTCCCGACCCTGGGAGAATGGAACACGTGGCTGGCAGTCATCGCGGTCGTTTCGATCGTCGCCGGGATCACGATCTGGTTCATCTCCGAGGGGATGCGCGGGGGCAAGTCGGATGTCCAGCTGATCGACGAGATCGCGGCTGAGGTCGGCGCCACGGTCGTAAACCTGAACGAGCCGACGACCGCTGGCACCTCGCCGGGCGGGGTTGGCGGTTCGCCCGCTTAGCAGACGATCCGCAGCAGCTGAGGGCCGCTCACGACTCGTGAGCGGCCCTCAACGCTCACCGGTCACTCGCCGCCGATGCCGTGCAACCGGCGGCAGCTTCCCGCCAGCACCAGCCTGCCCAGCCGCTTCGCGTCCGAGGCGGAGAGGTAGTCGCGCTTCACGAACCGGGTGAGGACGCGCTCGAGCGCCGATCGGGCGAGCAGGGCCGAGGCCCAGAACGCCTCGGGCTCGCCCGCCTCGTCCGAGCCGTAGAGGAGCTTCGCTGCGGGGACGGTTCCCACGAGCATCTCGAGCGCCCACTCGACCTGTCCCCATCCCCACGGGATGAGCTCGGAGAGCTCGAGGTAGACGTTGGGGAGCACGGACGCGATGTACGCGGCCTCGCGAACCCACGGGTAGCCGGAGTGGACGAGGACGACCGGCTGATCCTGGACGTCGACGAGGAGCGGGAACAGCGACTGCGGCGTGGCGTGCGCGAGGTCGATGTCCGGGTCGCCACCGCCGCAGTGGAAGTGGAAGGGCCGATCGGTCGCCTTGGCGACCTCGAGCGTGCGCCTGATGAGGAAGTCGCGGACCGGCTTGGCGTGCTCGCGGCTCTCGCGCCAGTCGTCGGCGCGCCACTTGCCGAACGCCGCCTCCGCATCCGCCGGCGTCGGATCGCCGACGTCCAGACCGGTGCGGTACGCGACGATCGACTTGAACGCGACGCAGTTCGCGTCGCCGGCGGCCTCGCGGGCGTCGGCCTCGACGCCAGAGACCAGGTCGTCGAACGAGCCGTCGCGGCGTCGAAGGATCCACGGCTCCAGCCGCGCCACGCGGTGGACCGTCGCGCCGATCGTCCGCGCGAACTCGGCGGCCGGGATCGGGGGCTGCGGGAAGCCCTCGTCGGAGAGGACCGCGACGACGCCGGCGGCCTCGAGCAGCCCCTTCGTATAGGCGACGGCGTCGGCCTGCAGCGCCGCCTGGCGGGCAGCGGTCACCGCCTCCCGGGTCGGTTCGCACCCGAGATGCCCGGCCAGCCACCGTCGCAGCGCGATCGCGAACACCGTCGAGTCCGTCATCGAGTCGGCGAGCGGCCAGAGATCCTCGTGCACGCGCGACGACGAGTGGAACGCCTCGCCCAGGAACATCGCGCGGGTGTCGAACCCCTCGGAAGGGCGTCCGACGAGGTCCTCGAGCCGGTACGGATGGGTGTGGGCGTCGACGACCTCCGCGCCCGAGAGCTTCACCTTCTTCATCGGCGTTCCATCCCCTCAGTAGCGCCAGCGGACCGCGGAGACAACCTCCTCCGGCGACCTCCCCTCGAAGGCATCGCGCTCGCCGCGCCGGGTCGCAAGGAACGCGTCGAACAGCACGTCGCCCATGGCCCGGCGAAGCAGGTCCGAGCGCTCGAGCTCGCGGATGGCCGCGCCCAGCGACGACGGGAGCTGCCGGACGCCGAGGGCGCGCCGGCGTGCGGCCGGCAGGGATGCGGGATCGACGAGGACCGGCTCGGGCAGGGAAAGGCGACGCTCGATGCCGTCGATCCCGGCCGCCACGATGGCCCCGAGCGCAAGGTACGGGTTGGCCGCCGGGTCGATGGCCTTCACCTCGAGGTTCGCGGCCTCGGGGCGGCTGCCCACCATGCCGGTGACGAAGCGCAGCGCCGCCTCCCGATTCTCGCGGCCCCAGCACGCCCAGGGGCCGCTCCACCGGTGCGGCTGGAGCCGCTGGTAGCTCGCCACCGAGGGGGCCGTGATGGCCGTGAGGGCCGGCATCGCGGCCAGCACGCCGGCCGCGAACGACTCGGCCTCGCGCGTCATGCCCTCGGGACCGCGCCCGCCGTTGAACAGGTTGCGTCCGGCCCGGTTCCACAGGCTGAGGTGCAGGTGGGCGCCGTTGCCGACCAGGCCGGCGAAGACCACGGGCGCGAACGACTCCGCGAGGCCGTGGTTCCGCGCCACGGCCCGGACCGTGTGCCGGACGACGAGGTTCGTGTCCGCGGCCGCGATCCCGACGCCGTGCGGGACCGAGAGCTCGAGCTGTCCCGTCGAGTACTCCGGGTGGAACTGCATGACGCCGGTCCCCTGCTCCTCCAGCGCGCGGATCAGCGACGTCGCGAACGGCTCGACGTCGGCGAGCGCGATCGCGCTGTACGCGGGCCCGCGGTGCGCCGGCGGCGGGTCGGCCTCGGGCCCGAGCCCCACCGGCGGGCGATGGCCGAGGAAGAACTCCATCTCGTACGCCCCGCGCAGTTCCATCCCGTGCCGCGCGAGCCGCTCGAGCATGCTCCGCGCGAACGTCCGGACGCAGGCCGGGTAGGGCTGCCCCTCCTGGTCGAGCTGATCGACCGGGGCGAGGGCCCAGCCCGGGCTCGCGGCGAGCGCGACGGTGCCGGCGGGATCCGGCAGGAGCCGCGTATCGCCCGTCGGCCCCCCGATGTGCGGCGACGAGGTGATCTGGTCGTCGACGAGGAAGACCGTGAACACCGGCGACAACCCGACGCCGAACCTCGCCGCCTCCTCGAATCGTCGGAGCGGGACGGTCTTCACGAGCGTGACGCCCGCGTTGTCGACGAGCGCGAGCGCAACGGCCTCGACGCCCGAGGCCGCGAGCCGTCGCGAGACCTTGGCGGCCGTGTCCGAGCCGCCGCGAGCCGACCCGCCCCGCGTCCCGGCCGCGGGGCTCAGAACAGCTCCAGGTACTCGGTTCGCTCCCAATCGGTGACCCAGTCGTTCGACCTCGAGAGCTCGTAGCGCCGCATGGTGGTGTAGGCCGTGAGGAACTCCTCGCCGAAGAAGTCCTTGGTCGCCGGCTCCTGCTCGAGCGCGTCGAGCGACTCGTGGAGGTCGGTCGGGAGCTTCTCGAGCGCGTCGTCCTCCTCGGCCGGCACCCCGCGCTTCGACGGCTCCGGCGCCGAGAGCCCCTCCTCGATGCCGCGCAGGCCCGCCTGCACCAGCGCCGCACCGACGAGGTAGGGGTTCGACATCGCCGAGGGGGCGCGGTACTCGATGTGCTTGTTCGAAACCGGCCCACCCTTCACCCGGATCAGCGCCGAGCGATCCTCCAGCCCCCACGAGATGTTCGTCGGGCTGAACGTGTGGCGACGGCGGCGGCGAAGGCAGTTCACGGTCGGCGCGATCACCGCGTCGATCGACCGGGCGTACTTCAGGATGCCGCCGATGAAGGCGCGGCCCGTCGCGTTCAGTCCCTGCGGGTCCTCCTCGTCGCCGAACGCGTTCTCGCCCGACTCGGTGCGCACGAGCGACACGTGCGTGTGGCAACCACTGCCCGCCGACGTCGGCCACGGCTTGCTCATGAAGGTCGCGAGGAGCCCGTCCTGCTTCGCGATCTCCTTCACGCCGTTCTTGAAGGTGAACGCGTTGTCCGGGCCCGCCAGGCCTCGACCCGGCGCGAAGTTGATCTCCCACTGCGACCCGGCGTATTCGCAGTTCGACGTGATGATGTCGACGCCGACCTCCGGCATGGCCTCGAGGATCCGCCGGATCGTCGGCACGTAGTCGTTGCGGACCGTGTTGAAGATCTGGTAGCCGGAGAACAACGGCTCGTGCGTCTCGGGATCCACGAGGTAGAACTCGAACTCGGAGCCGATCACCGGCTCGAAGCCCATCGAGCGCGCCTTGTCGAGCGCCTCGCGGAAGACATGCCGCGGCGTGGCGCGGAGCGGGCTGCCGTCGTACCACTGCGTGTCGCAGATCAGCCTCGCCGTCCGATCAGCCCACGGGAGCACCGCGGCCGTGTCGGGGTCGGGGAACAGCAGCTGGTCGCCGTATCCGCGCTCCTCGTGATACAGCGTGCCCGGGACAACGTCGGAGCGCGTGTCGAGCACGCTCGTGCCGCCGTACATGTTGAGGCCGCGCTCCGAATACCCCGACGCGTGACCGATCGGGATCGTCTTGGAGCGCGAGATGCCGTGGAGGTCCGGGAGCTCGAACCGGACGAACGCGATCCCCTGGTTCCGCCAGTCCTCGAGCACCTTCGTGACGTCGCTCATCTGCGCTCCCCTCCTCGGGCTCGCCCCGATCGACCTGCGGTGCTGGGTATAGCGTGAGGGGCCGAGACCCGCAACGCGAGGCGACGCGGCCGGCGACGGCCGCTCCCGAGCGACCGGGCGGGACTCCGGGCCACGGGGCGGGTGGGGTACGCTCACGCCGCCGGCGCGACGTTCGGCGGACGACCGACCGGAGCACGCGAAGGAGGTCCGGGTGGCCCAGGCGTTCGTTGATGGCAGCCGAAGCCACGTGCTGCCGCTCGAGCTCGCTCACGCCTACCCGGTGATCGTCCGCGGCGAGGGCGTCTGGGTCGAGGACGCGGCCGGCACCCGGTACATCGACGCGATGAGCGGCGGGTCGATGGCCGCCACGCTCGGCCACGGCCGCCGCGACATCGTGGCGGCAGCCCGGGCGCAGGCCGAGACGCTGCCGTTCCTCCACAACGAGCGGCTCACGAACCCCGCGCAGGAGCGCCTGGCCCGAGAGCTCGTCGAGGTCGCCCCGCAGGGGTTCACCCGGGTGCGGTTCACGACCGCGGGCGCCGATGCCAACGAGCTGGCGGTGCAGCTTGCCCGCAGCTACCACGTCGAGCGCGGCGAGCCGGGGCGCTGGCAGGTGATCTCGCCCGCGCAGGCCTACCACGGTCCGACCATGGAGACGCTCGCGCTGACGGGACGCCCAGGGCTCCAGCGCCCTTTCGAGCCGTACCTCGCCCGGCACGAGCACATCCCGCCGAGCACCTGGCGGTTCGATCCGACCGGCGAGGCGGCGCTGCAGGCGCTCGACGAAGCGTTGGAACGGGTGGGGCCCGAGACGGTCTCGGCGTACTTCTGCGAGCCGATCAGCGCGGCCGCGCTTCCCGCATACACCCCGCCTCGCGGCTTCTGGGAGGGGCTGGCCGAGCGACGCGAGCGCCACGGGTTCCTCGTGTGCTTCGACGAGATCGTCACCGGCGTTGGCCGCACCGGTCGCTGGTTCGCGGGCGAGGCCACGGCCTGCGCGCCGGACCTGATCGCGACGGCGAAGGGTCTCGGGGCCGGCTACGCGGCGATCGGCGCCGTCCTGTGCCGGGACCGCGTGTTCGACGCGATCGCGGAGGGCTCGGGCCGGTTCACGCTCGGGCACACGTGGGACGGCGCCCCGCTCTCGTGCGCCGTCGGGCTCGCGGTCATGGAGGCGATGCGGTCCGAGCGCCTGGTCGAGCGGGTCCGCGATCGGGGGCCGATCCTTCGCGAGGAGCTGGAGCGCTCGCTCAAGGCCGTTCCCATGGTTCACGAGGTCCGCGGCGAGGGCTACCTGCTCGGCGTCGAGTACGTGGATCCGCGCGACGGCCGGTCGTTCCTGCCGCCGGAGCTTCGCGTGGCCGGACGGATCGACCGCGCGGCGTTCGAGGGCGGCCTCATCACGCTGTCGACCCAGCCGACGCGAGACGGCTACGCGGGCGACCAGACCCTGTTCGCGCCCGCGTTCACCGCGGGCGACGAGGATCTCGAGGAGATGGTCGCCCGGTTCGCCGACGCAGTGACCCGCGTCGCGGAGCAGGTCGAGTCCGAGCTCGCCGCCTCGTCCGCGAGCTCCCCCTCACCGATCGGAGGTGCGCCGTGAGCCCAACTCCCGCCGGCGCCGCCCCGTTGCGCGCGCTCGTCCTGCAGCACGAGGACCCCACGCCCCCCGGGCTCGTCACCGAATGGCTCGCGTCCCACGAGGCCCTCGTCGAGACCTTCCGCATCGACCTGGAGGATCGCGAGCTCGATCCGACCGACTACGACCTCATCGTGTCGCTCGGTTCCGAGTTCGCCGCGTTCGACGACACGAAGCCGTTCGTGGGGCGCGAGGCCCGGCTCCTGCGTCGAGCCGTCGACGCCGACGTCCCCGTCCTCGGCCTCTGCTTCGGCGGCCAGATGCTCGCGCGGGTGCTCGGCGCCGACGTGTTCCGCTCCGAGGAGTCCGAGATCGGGTGGCTCCCCGTCCGCAGCACCGATCCCGAGCTCGTCCCCGAGGGCCCGTGGTTCCAGTGGCACTTCGACTCGTTCACCGCGCCGCCCGGGGCGAGCGTGATCGCCGAGTCCGACGTGGGCCCGCAGGCCTTCGTCGCGGGTCGCAGCCTCGGGCTGCAGTTCCACCCCGAGGTGACCCCGCAGATCATGGACGACTGGGTGCGCACGTACCGGCATGAGCTCGACGCCGACGGGGTCGATCCCGACGCGCTGCTGGAGGAGACGCATCGGCGCGCCGACGAGAGCCGCCGGACGTCGTGGCAGCTCCTCGAGCGGTTCCACGACCGGATCGCCGGCCTCGGCGCGCGGGAAGCGACGACGGCGTAGGCGGCGGAGGAACCGTGCAGGCGACGATCCGATCCGAGCAGACGAGCGTGTTCCCCCGCTTCGCCGACCTCGCCTACCCGAACGTCGAGCGCGGCGACGGCGTCTGGCTCACGACGACCGACGGACGCCGGATCCTCGACGCCTGCTCCGGCGGCGCGATGGTGACGTGCCTCGGGTACGGGGTCCCCGAGGTGGTGGCGGCCGCGGCCGAGCAGGCCGAACGCATCGCGTACTTCTACAACCACCACTTCACGAGCGAGCCGCAGGAGCGATTCGCCGAGCGCCTGCTTGCGATCGCCGCCCCGGAGATGGCGCGAGCGCGATTCGTCTCGGGCGGCTCGGAGGCCAACGAGACCGCGCTGCAGCTGGCGCGCCTGTACCACGTCGAGCGGGGCGAGCCCGAGCGCTGGCGCGTGATCTCGCCGGCGCAGTCCTACCACGGCTCCACGATGGGGACGCTCGCGCTGAACGGGAGGCCCGCCCTGCAGGAGCCGTTCACTCCCTACCTCGCCGACCACCTGCACCTGCCGCCGTCGACGTCGCGCTTCGACCCGACCGGCGAGGCCGCGTTGCAGGAGCTGGATCGCCTCCTCGAACGGGCGGGCCCGGGGACGATCGCCGCCTTCCTCGCCGAGCCCGTGAGCGCGGCGGCGCTGCCCGGGTACGCGCCGCCGGAGCGGTTCTGGCGAGGCCTCGCCGAGCGTCGCGAGCGGCACGGGTTCCTCGTCTGCCTCGACGAGGTGGTGACCGGCATGGGCCGCGTCGGGAGCTGGCTCGCGGCGCACCAGCTGCCGATCGAGCCCGACATCGTCGCGGTCGGCAAGGCGCTCGGCGCCGGGTACGCGCCGCTCGGCGCGGTGCTGTGCCGCCGGCACGTGTACGACGCCCTCGACCGGGGCTCGCGCGAGTTCGACCTCGGCCATACGTGGGACGGCGCCCCGCTGTCCACCGCGGTCGGGCTCGCGGTGCTCGACCAGCTCGAAAGCCGGGGCCTGGTCGACCGCGTGCGCGATCGCGGGCCGGCCCTGCGGCAGGAGCTCGCGTCGGCGCTCGCGGGCTTCGGCGTCGTCGGCGAGGTTCGCGGCCGCGGCTTCCTCCTCGGCGTCGAGCTCGTCGACCCGCGCGACGCGCACGTCGTTCCTGCCGGTCGAGCTCGACGCCGCGACGATCGTCGACGACCTCGCGCTCGAACACGGCCTCCTCGTCACGTCGACGCATCCCCAGGCGGACGGCTACGCGGGCGACCAGACGCTCCTCGCCCCCGCCTACACGAGCACCGACGCCGAGCTCGCCGAGATGGTCGAGCGGTTCGCCGCGACGATCGGCGAGGTCGAGCGCGTTCTCGGGCGGACGCTCTCCGGCACGAACGCGCCATGAGCGAGCCCCTCGGCGAGTTCATCCTCCTCGGCATGCCCGACGTGAACGGCTCGCTCCGCGGCAAGGCGCTGCGACCCGAGGCGTTCGAGTCGGCGCTCCGGCACGGGACGGTGATGACGGACCTCCTGCTCGGCCTCGACCCGGTCGACACGCCGATCGCCGACTACGAGCGGTTCGGGATCCGAACCGGCGCCGCGGACCTCGTCGTGCACCCGGATCCGGAGACGCTGCACCCGTTGCGATGGCGGCCCGGGTGGCGGGTCTGCCTCGCCACGCCGACCTGGCCCGACGGCTCGCCCTGCGAGCTCGCCTCGCGAGAGGTGCTACGCCACGTCCTCGACGGCGTCGCCGAGCTGGGGTTCGAGGTGCTCGCCGCGTTCGAGTACGAGATCCGGATCTGGGACGCGAACGGCGATCCCCTGTCGAGCGGCATCAGCTACAGCCTCACGGAGATCGACCGCTACGCCGCGTTCGCGTCCGAGCTCGCCCCGGCGCTTCGAGAGCTCGGGATCGAGCTCTCGGCGGTCCACACCGAGGCCGGGCCGGGACTCCTCGAGCTGAACCTCACGCCCGGGCGCGGCCTTCGCGCCGCCGACGACGCCGCGTTGGTCAAGTTCGCCGCCAAGCAGCTCGCCGCGTCGATGGGGCTGCGCGCGAGCTTCCTCGCCAAGACGGTTCCGGGAGAGGAGGGATCGAGCGGCCATCTCCACGTCTCGCTGTGGAACGGCGACGCGAACGCCTTCGCCGCGTCGGACCTCACCCATCCTCTGCCGCCTGCCTTCGACGCCGCGGTGGCCGGCGTCCTCGACCACCTCCCGGCCGCGTCTTTGCTGCTGAACCCGACGATCAACTCGTACAAGCGGCTCGTCCCGGGATGGTTCGCGCCGATCAACGCAACCTGGGGGTTCGAGAACCGCTCGTGCGCCGTCCGCGTCATCCGGTCGACCCGGCCCGAGCTGTGGCGGTTCGAGTGCCGGCGCCCCGGCGCCGACGCCAACCCGTATCTCGCGCTCGCGGCGCTCGTCGCCTCGGTCGCCGACGGCCTCCGGCGCGGGGCGACGCCGCCGGCGCCCGTCGAGGGCGACGCCTACGCGCGCGACGACCTCCCGGAGCTGCCCGGCTCCCTCGAGGCGGCGCTCGGGGCCTTCGAGGCCGACGCGGTCCTGCGACGCGAGCTCGGCGAGCGGTTCGCCGAGTACTACGCCACGTCCCGGGCCTGGGAGCTCAAGGCGTGGCGCGAGACGGTCACCGACTGGGAGCGCGAGCGCTACGACCGCGCGGTGTAGGACCCGATGACCCCGTACCGGCCGCTCGTCGCCGT
Source organism: uncultured Actinomycetes bacterium (assembly GCA_963716935.1). GTDB lineage: Bacteria > Actinomycetota > UBA4738 > UBA4738 > HRBIN12 > CALGFI01. Next base: position 426,599 of record CAVQUN010000005.1, read on the forward strand.
CGTCGCCTACCACCTCGCCGACGATCGGGTGCCCCGATGGCCGCATGGCGGCTACGGCGTCCCCGGTCCCTACCTCGACTGCCTCCGGCGGGCCGGCGCCCGCACCGCCATCCTGTCCCCCGGGGAAACGGGATCGCCGCAGGAGCTCCTCGATCCCTTCGACGCGCTCCTGCTCGTCGGGGGCGGCGACGTCGATCCCGAGCGGTACGCGCAGGCGCCGGGCGAGCACGTGTACGGCGTCGAGGAAGACCGCGACGCGTTCGAGATCGACCTCCTGCGAGCCGCCGACGCGATAGGCGTGCCCACCCTGTGTATCTGCCGCGGCATGCAGGTCATGAACGTCGCGTTCGGTGGCACGCTCCTGCAGCATCTCCCGGTGGTACCGGGCCTCCTCGAGCACGGCGTGCCGGTCCAGGACATCCAGTCGCTGCACGACGTGCGGACGGACCCCGGGAGCCGCCTGCGGGCGACGGCCGGCGTCGAGACGCTGACGTGCTCGTCGCACCACCATCAGGGCGTCGATCGCGTCGGGGAGGGGTTGCGGGCCACGGGGTGGAGCGAGGACGGGCTCGTCGAGGCGATCGAGCGCGAGCCGGGGGGCGGGGCGGACGATCGCCCGTTCGAGGCCGGATGGATGGTGGGCGTGCAGTGGCATCCGGAGGACACGGCCGACGGCGACGCCGCACAGCAATCGCTGTTCGACGCGCTCGCGGTCCTCGGCCACGTTCGCGGCACGCGCGCCCGGCCCGGCCTTCGCGCCGGACGGAGCCGCGCCTACGAGCTGGTCGAGCCCGATCCGGCGTGGGCGGCGATGTTCGAAGAGGAGGCGGATCGGATCCGGGCCGCGCTCGGGCCGGTGGCCGTTCGCGTGGACCACGTCGGCTCGACGGCGGTTCCCGGGCTCGCGGCCAAGCCGACCATCGACATCCAGGTGTCGGTCGACGCGATGGTGCCGCGCGCCCGCTTCGTCGAGCCGCTCATCGCCCTTGGGTACGAGTTCGTCGTCGACCCCACCGACACCGAGCACCAGTACCTCCGGCGGGAGATCGACGGCGTGCGCAAGCACCAGATTCACGTCTGCGCGGCGGGCGGCGAGTGGGAGGCTCGGCACCTGCGGTTTCGAGACCACCTTCGAGCCCATCCCGAGGACGCCGCCGCATACGAGGAGCTGAAACGGCGGCTCGTGCGCGAGCACCCGAACGACGTCATGACGTACGTCGACGGCAAGACGCCGTTCATCCGCCGGATCGAGGCGCTCGCCGACCCGTAGCGAGCCCGGCGCGCAAGCCCCGGCGCTCCCCCATCCGCCGAGTCGCCGAGGCTACGCTGTCCGTTCCGGGTGACGGCGAGGGCGGAGCTGCGATGGGCGAGTTGAGAATCGTTCGGGCCGAAGGGGATCCCAACGCGCGCGGGCAGCAGATCGGGCGCGAGCTCCGCGACCTCCTCAACGAGTCCGTCGACTTCTACCACCGCTACCTGTCTCGTCGCGGGGTCAGCTCGCAAGGGCTCCAGGACGTCCTCACGCCGTATCTCGTCGCCGCCGAGGGCCAGTTCCCCGCGTTCATGGCGACGCTGAAGGGGATGTCCGTCGGCGCGATGGTCCCGGTCCTGGAGCTGTTCGCGATCAACGCGTTCGAGGAGCTGGAGCCGATGCTCGAGACGCCCGAGGGGGCGCTGCGATTCCTTCAGCGGAAGGAGGGCTACCTCGAGCCGCCGTCGCCGCCGATCGAACGCTGCTCCAGCTTCACGGTGACCGGACCCGACGCGACGATCCTCGCGCACAACGAGCACTGGCTGGCCGGCGACCTCGGCAACATCGCGCTGGTCGTGGACATCCCCGACGACCGCCCCGTTCGCGTGGCCTCGCCGACCGTCGTCTGCTGCCTGCCGGCCGTGGGGATGAACAGTCACGGCGCCGCGCAGGGCATCGGGTCGCTGACGGCCTCCGACGACGGCGTCGGCGTGCCGCGCGTGCTGGTGTCCCGGCACTCATTGGAGGCGATGGACCGGGGGGACGCGGTCGCGCGAGCGGGGCTGCCGTCTCGTGCGGGCGGGTACGGGCACACCTTCGCGTTCCCCGGCGGCGACGCCTTCGTCGTGGAGACCACCGCGACCGCGCTCGCGGTCGTCGACGAGCCGGCGATCCACACGAACCACTACCTGGACCCGGGCCTCGCGCAGCTCGGGCCCGAGCCCTCGGCGGGCAGCCGGGCTCGGTACGCCCGGATCGAGCAGCTGCTCGCCGAGCGATCCCCGCGAACGGTGCCCGAGGTGATGGATATCCTGCGCGACCACGGCTCTTCTCCTCAGGCGATCTGCCTGCACCCTGACCCCGCCGAGGGCGACGAGGCCTCGGCCGTGCTGTTCTCGATGGTCGCGGAGCTGGAGGAGGGCAGGATGTGGGTCGCCGCCGGCAACCCGTGCGAGAACGAGTACGAGGAGATCGACCTCGCCGGCGTGCTCTGAGCTTCGCTGACCTGCGGTCAGTTTCGGAGCAATCGAACCGCTGCTGCCTGCCGAATCGGTGGCTACCGAAGCGCTCGGGGTCCGTGCTATACAGACCGCCGATGCCGGATCCCGCGCGGCTCGTCGTCCCGGACGGCAATCGCGCGCAACTCCGGCGGTCGCGCGCGTCCGTAGGCCTCGAGGGGGGTCCGCGGCGAACCGGGGACGGCCGGAAGGAGGAGGCGCGATGAGGGGCTCCAGGGGCAGGTTCGGGATCGCGGTGGCGCTCGTCACGATCCTCGCGACGGGGGCGTTCGCGAGCGTGGCCCTCGCGCAGGACACCGGGTCGACCGGGTCGACCGGGAGCGACGGCGGTGCGCCCGTCCGGTTCACCTGGGGATCGTCCAGCGAGCCGAGCTCGCTGAACCCGATGGCGGGCTATCTCGGGACGGACTTCTACTTCTGGACGGCGAGCTACCACCTGCTGGTCAACTTCGACCAGAACCTCGGCGCACGCCCCGGGCTCGCGACCGACATCGAGACGAGCCCCGACAACATGCAGTTCACGTACACGATCCGCGACGACGTCACCTGGTCCGACGGCGAACCCCTCACCGCCGAGGACGTCGCGTTCACCCTGAACCTGTACAAGTTCAACCACGCGTACCTGCCGCAGGGCTACCTGACGCTGATCGACGGCGAGGTGACGGCGCCCGACGCCACCCACGTCACGTTCCGCACCAAGGAGCCGACCGGCCTATACAGCGGACAGTTCCCCTACATGTACGACTACATCCTGCCCAAGCACGTGTTCGAGGGCATCGACAAGCCGAAGCAGTACGAGAACGTGCCGCAGGTGGCGAGCGGCCCATTCATGATCACCGACTACCAGATCGGCGAGTTCGTGCAGCTCGAGAAGAACCCGTACTGGACCGGCCCCGAGCCCGCGGTCGACGAGCTCATCTATCGCATCTACAAGAACGAGGACGCGCTCGCACAGGCGCTCAAGCAGGGTGAGATCGACTTCGCCTACTTCTCGTCGGCAAACATCTACAACTCGCTCATCGACCAGCCGAACATCGGCACGATGGCCGGCAGCGTGCCGGCCTTCGACGAGATCGGGATGAACACGGGATCCGCATATCAGGATCCCTCCGGCGACTTCGTCCCGCACGGCGATGGCCATCCCGCACTCACCGACGTCACCGTCCGGCGCGCCATCCGGATGGCGATCAACAGCGAGGACCTCACGCAGAAGGTGCTCCTTGGGTACGGCATCCCGGGGGACACCATCATTCCGCCCGTCTCCGTCCCCGGGGCGAGATGGACGCCGACGGGCGACGACGTCATCCCCTGGGACATCCCCGGGGCGAACCAGCTCCTCGACGACGCCGGCTACGTCGATACCGACGGAGACGGCGTCCGGGAGATGCCGCCCGGCTCGCTCGAGCCCGGCCGCCCGCTCGAGTTCCGGTACTACGTGCGGACGAGCGAACAGACCTCCATCGACGCCTCCCCGTTCGTCTCCGAGTGGCTGAGCCAGATCGGGATCAAGGCCAACGTCGAGGCGGTGACCTCGAACTCCCTCGGCGACATCATCAACGCGGGGACGTACGACCTGTTCTCGTGGGGCTGGCTGCCCGACCCCGATCCCTCGGGCCAGCTCAACGTGTTCACGTGCGTCGAGCGCCCGCCCGACGGCAGCACCTACGGCAACAACGACCCCTATTACTGCAACCCGCAGTACGACGATCTGTACCAACAGCAACTATCTGAGCTCGACCCCGACAAGCGGTTAGAGATCGCCCACGAGATGCAGAAGATCTTCTACGAGGACTCCGCGTATGCGGTCATGTGGTACGAGCCGCTCTTCCAGGCCTACCGAACCGATCGCTTCACGGGGTACGCCCCACAGCCCGAGCCGAAGGGCGACCTGCTCCAGGGCTACGGCGGACCGAGCGACATCTGGACGACGCTCAAGCCCGTGAGCGCCTCCGAGGGAGGGACCACGAGCTCCGAGGAATCGCGCGGGATCCCGGCGGCTGTGTGGCTCGGCGCGGTGGCCCTGGTCGCCATCATCGTCGTGGTCATGGTCGTGCGGGGTCGCCGCCCCGACGAGGACGAGGCATAGGAGCGTTCGAAGGAGGCCCGCCCGAACCGTCATGCGCGGCTACCTGGTCGGCAAGGTCCTGCAGGCCTTCCTCACGCTGCTGTTCGTCGTGGCCTTCAACTTCTTCCTGTTCCGGATCGTTCCCGGCGACCCCGCGGCGCTGCTCCTGCGCGGCACGTCCGCCTACAACCCCGAGAGCGTCGAGGCCCTCCGGCACGACCTCGGCCTGGACAAGCCGCTCCCGCAGCAGTTCGTCATCTACATCAAGGACACGTTCACGCTGAACTTCGGGCAGTCGTTCTTCCTGCGGGGGGCGCCGGTCTACGACGTCATCCGCGACAAGGTCTGGCCCACGGTGCTGCTGGTCGGCACCTCGACGATCGCGTCCGCCGTGATCGGCCTCATCATCGGCATCTACGGCGGCTGGAAACGCGGGAGCTCGTTTGACGTCGGGTCCCTCGGGTTCACGCTGTTCGTCTACGCCATGCCCGAGTTCTGGTTCGGGATCCTCGTCCTCATGGCGTTCGCCGGGGGGGTGGGGCCCTTCCCTGCCTTGTTCCCCACCGGGGGGTACGAGACCCCCGCATCCGGGCTCACGGGGATGGCACACGTCGTCGACGTCCTGAACCACATGGTCCTGCCGTTCTTCGTCCTCACCGTGGCTTATCTGGGCGAGTACTCGCTCATCATGCGGAACTCGCTCATCGACGTGATGAACGACGACTTCGTCCAAACGGCGCGAGCCAAGGGCGTGCGCGAGAAGAAGGTGCTGTGGGACCACGTCGTTCCCAACGCGGCGCTCCCCACCCTCACCCTCACGCTGCTGTCCCTCGGGTTCGTCTTCTCCGGAGCCATCACCATCGAGTACGTCTTCTCGTGGCCCGGTCTCGGGTGGCTCACCGTGCAGGCCATCGACGCCAACGACTACGCGTTGCTCCAGGGGCTCTTCTTCCTGTTCTCGGCGGCGGTGATCGTCGCGAACCTGCTCGCGGACGTCCTGTACTCGTACCTCGATCCCCGCGTGAGGGCGGCCTAGCATGCGCCCGTCCGAGCCGATGGGGCACGTCCTCGACGCGCCGCCGGCCGGCAGCGAGCTCGAGCCCGGCCCGCCCGCAGAACCGCCCCGATCCGGGCGCTCGATCGTCTGGTCGCGGCGCCGGCGCTCGGCCAAGCGGATCTGGGCGGTCTACCGCAAGAGCAAGATGGGGATGTGGGGGCTGTACATCCTCGCCTTCTTCATCCTCGTGGCGATCTTCGCGCCGCTCATCGCGCCCCGCGAGGCGCTGAACGCGACCTGCCCGTGCAACGGCGTCCCGTTCAGCCCGCCGAGCCCGGGGTTCCCGTTCGGCACCGACAACTTCGGGCGCTCGGTCTTCGCGCTGACCGTCTGGGGAACGCGGATCTCGCTCACGGTCGGGCTGCTCGCCACGGCGATCTCCATGGTGATCGGCTCGCTGATCGGCATCGTGGCCGGCTACTACGGCCGGTGGCCCGAGTCGGTGTTGATGCGCCTCACGGACTGGTTCCTCGTGATCCCGTTCCTGCCGCTCGCGATCGTGCTCGCGTCCATCCTCGGGCAATCGCTGGGGGTGATCATCCTCGTCATCGGGATCACCTCGTGGCCGAGCACCGCCCGCATCATCCGGGCACAGGTGCTGTCCGTGAAGACGCGAGCGTACGTCGAGCGCGGTCAGGCGCTCGGCGCCAGCGGCTGGCATACAGTCTCCCGCCACATCCTGCCGAACGTCGGTCCGCTGATCCTTGCGAACACGATCCTGACGATCGCGATCGCGATCCTGTCGGAAACCACCCTGGCGTTCCTCGGCCTCGGTGACCCGCTCACGATCTCCTGGGGCCGCATCCTCGAGTTCGCCTTCGGCGCCGGCGCGGCCGGAGCCGGGCAGTGGTGGTGGCTCGTCCCGCCCGGGCTCGCGATCGTCTTCGTCGTGCTGGCGTTCACGATGTGCGGGTTCGCCCTCGACGAGATCGTCAACCCGAAGCTGCGCCGGCGATGAGCATCCTGTCGGTCCGTGACCTCGCGATCACCTATTCCACGCAGGGCGGGCCCGTGCCCGCCGTTCGCGGCGTGACCTTCGACATCGAGAAGGGCGAGGTGCTGGGCCTCGCCGGCGAGTCCGGGTGCGGCAAGTCGACGATCGTGAACGCCATCCTGCGCCTGCTGCCACCCGAGACGAAGGTCGAGGGTGAGGTGGTGCTGGGCGGCGAGGACGTGCTGTCGATGAAGCCGGGACGCCTGCGCGCCGTGCGATGGACCGAGGCGTCGGTCGTGTTCCAGGGCGCGATGCATGCGCTGAATCCCGTGCAGCGGGTCGGCGATCAGATCGCCGAGGCGATCGTGATCCACGGGCAGGCCGGCGAGCGCGAGGCGTTGGTGCGGGTCGGCGGTCTGCTCGAGCAGGTCGGCCTGCCGCCGCGACGGCTTCGCGACTACCCGCACGAGCTCTCGGGCGGCCAGAAGCAGCGCGTGATGATCGCGATGGCCCTCGCGTGCAGCCCGAGTCTCGTGATCGCCGACGAGCCCACGACCGCCCTCGACGTGATGGTCCAGGCGCAGGTGCTGAAGCTCCTCAAGAGCCTCCAGCGCGAGCTCGGCCTCGCGATGCTGTTCATCACGCACGACCTGTCCGTGCTCGTCGAGGTCTCGGACCGGCTCGCGATCATGTACGCCGGGAAGATCATCGAGGAGGGGACCGCGCGCGAGGTCTTCGACAGCCCGAAGCACCCGTACTCGGAGGCGCTCGCGGCGGCATTCCCGGCGATCGGCGACGAGCGGTTCCGCCGCAACCCATCGGGGCTGGGCGGCGATCCTCCCGACCCGGCGGCGATCCCCTCCGGCTGCTCGTTCCATCCGCGGTGCCCGGTCGCGTTCGAGCCCTGCTCGACGACGGTGCCGGAGCTCTACGCCGCGGGGGAGGGGCGTCGCGCCGCGTGCCTGCTCGTCGAAGGCGCGCTCGTCGACGCTCCGAGGACGGCCGAATGAGCCTCGAGGACCGCGACGGGCAGCCGGCGGAATCGGTCCTCGAGGTCCGCGACCTCGCGATCACGTTCGAGGGGCGGGTCGGCATCGTCGCCGGCGTCATGGGCCGCAAGGGCAGCGACGCTCGCGCGGTCGACGGCGTCAGCTTCGAGCTTCGGCGCGGGGAGGTCCTCGCCCTCGCCGGCGAGTCCGGGTGCGGCAAGACGACGACCGCCCGCGCCATCATGGGCCTGATCAAGCCCAACCAGGGCGAGATCCTGTTCGAGGGCGAGCCGGTGAAGCACCGGAAGGCATTTCGGCGTCGGGTGCAGATGGTGTTCCAGGACCCGATGGGCTCGCTCAACCCGCGGCAGACGATCTACGAGATCGTGGCCGAGGCGCTGCGGATTCACGGCATCCACACCGGCGAGAGCGGAGAGACCGAGGAGGCGCTCGTCGCGAAGGCGCTCTCGCGCGCCGGGATGCGTCCGCCCGAGCGGTTCTACCTGCTCTACCCGCACGAGCTCTCGGGCGGCCAGCGCCAGCGCGTGGTGATCGCCGGCGCCCTGGTGCTCGAGCCGGAGGTCATCGTCGCCGACGAGCCGGTCTCCAACCTCGACGCCTCGGTTCGCGGGGAGATCCTCGCGCTGTTGATGAAGCTGCGGGACGAGGATCGGATCTCGATCATCATCGTGACCCACGACCTCGGACTCGCCTGGACCGTGGCCGATCGGGTCGCGGTCATGTACCTCGGACGCATCGTCGAGATCGGGCCGGCCGAGGACGTCCTCACGCGACCCCTCCATCCCTACACGCAGGCGTTGCTCGACGTCGTCCCCGAGGCCGAGGGGATCGAGCGCCCGATCCTGGCGGGCGAGCCGCCCGACCCGACGCGCATCCCTGAGGGATGCCGGTTCCACCCTCGGTGCCCGGAGCTGGCGAACGGCGCCGCGGAGCGAGCCGGCGTCGGCGATGCCTGCCGGGGGACGGACCTCGGGCTCGACGAGCTCCAGCCCGGTCACCTGGCGGCGTGTCATCTCGCGAGCGCCGGCCAGGGGCGGTCGAGCGTCGACGCTCCCCTCGCCACCGGCTGATGATCCGGCCGAGTTGAGACCGAGCTAGCCGGCCTCGCTCGCGTCGCCGGGATCGAGGTCCTCCGGCCCGCCCTTCAGGACGCCGAGGATCGCCTCCATCTCGGTGTCGCCGACCGGCGCGTCGCGGCCAGCCCCCTTGGCCGCCGCGAGCAGGGTCCGAAGGTTGCTCTCGGCCATCTCGGCCCGCGCCTCGAGCTCCTTGGTTCGGGCCGAGAGCGCCGCGGCCCGCCGCTCGGCGTCGTCGCGGGCCGCCTGCGCCTCGCGAGCCTCCTCCCGCGCGGTGCGAAGGGCTCCGCGCAGCGTCCCAACCTCGCGTCCGAGATCGACGAGCCGGTCCACCACCTCACGCCCGAAGTCGGAGTACGAGGTGCGCTTGCCGCCGGTCGCTCGCCCGTCGGCGGTCGGAGCGGCCGACGCTGCAGCCTTCGCACGGCGCGGCCGCGGCACCTGCTCGCGCTCCCCGGCGTCGATCGGCCGAGCGTCGAGCAGCCGGTAGCGGCCGTCGACCGCCTCCAGGCGCCGCCGGGCAAGGAGCGCCCGGATCGCGCGCGCGGCCGCGAGCGGCTCCTCCACTCCGATCTCGCGGCCGAGCTCGGCGGGCGACAGATCCACGAGCTCGCCGGTGCTCGCGCGGGCGGCGACGGCCGCGAGGAAGGCGTTCGCCCGGTCGAGGCTCTCCTGGTTCACGCCGGTAATCGTGCTGCATTCGGGCGGGTCGCGCCAGTCCGGGGTGCGCGGGAGCGGAACAGCGTCGCGAGCCTGCCGTGAGGCCGAGAAAGAGTGACAAAACCGGTCGCCCGATTTGACCGCGGGGTCGCCGCGATGGTGGAATGCGCGTGGCGCCGCTGGAACCCTCGGGTTCCGGCGGCGCCGCTCATTTCGACCCCTCGAGGAGCCCCGTTCGTGCCCGACCCCGTGACCGACCCCGAACGGCTCCCGCTCGCCGGGGTCCGCGTCGCCGACTTCTCCCGCGTCCTGGCGGGGCCCCTGGCCACGATGCTCCTCGCCGACCTCGGCGCCGACGTCGTCAAGGTGGAGCGGCCGGGAACGGGCGACGACACGAGGGGGTGGGGACCGCCGTTCGTCGGCGACGACGCCGCCTACTTCCTCTCGCTGAACCGGAACAAGCGATCCGTCGTGCTGGACCTCGCGACCGACGAGGGGCGCTCGCTCGCCCGGCGCCTCGCGCTCGGAAGCGACGTGGTCGTCGAGAACTTCCGCCCTGGCCTCATGGAGCGATTCGGGCTCGACCACCCCTCGCTCTCGGCCGAGCGCCCGGGGCTCGTCTACTGCTCGCTCACGGCGTTCGGCGACGACGGCGAGTCGGCGTCGAAGCCCGGGTACGACATCATCGTGCAGGCCCTATCCGGGCTCATGAGCGTCACGGGGCACCCCGGCGGCGAGCCCACGAAGGTTGGTGTGGCGCTGCTCGACGTGATCTGCGGGCTCTACGCGGCGAACGCGATCCAGGCGGCGCTCGTCGGGCGAGCCGAGACGGGACGCGGGGCGAGGGTGTCGGTCTCGTTGTTCGACGCGAGCGTCGCGGCGATGGTGAACCAGGCCGCGAACTACCTGCTCGGCGGTCTCGTCCCGGGGCCGATGGGCAACGCCCACCCCAACATCGTTCCCTACCAGCTGTTCCGCGCGTCCGACCGCCCCTTCATCCTCGCCGCCGGCAACGACCGGCTGTTCGAGCGCACGTGCGAGGTGCTCGGGCTCGCTTCGCTCGCGACCGACGAGCGGTTCGCGACGAACGAGGCCCGCGTCCGACGGCGGGACGAGCTGATCCCCGTGCTCGCGGAGGCCTTCGCCGCGCGGCCCGCCGCCGAGTGGCTGGCGCGGCTCGAGGCCGCGTCCGTTCCGTGCGCCGCGGTCCGCACGCTCGACGAGGTGTTCGCGTCGCCGGAGGGCGCCGCATCGGTGCAGCGGGTGCCCGACCCCGTGCGCGGTCCGCTCGACCTCGTCGCCGATCCGATCCGGGTCGACGGTCGACGCCCCCCTGTACGACTCGCGCCTCCTCTGCTCGGGGAGCACACGGACGAGATCGTCCGGGAGCTGACCGAGTCGTGAGCGCGGTCGACCGGTGGGGCGAGGAGCTCCGGGCCTGGACGATCCCGGACGCGATCCTGTCCGCCGCGCCCGAGTCCCCCTACGGCTTCCCGACGGAGCCGTTTCGCCGGCGCGCGGAGCGCGCGACGGAGCGGGCGCCGACGCCGACGACCCTGCGCTCGCTCGAGGCGCTGCCGGCGGGCGGCTCCGTCCTCGATGTCGGCGTCGGGAGCGGGGCGACCTCGCTTCCCCTCGCGGAGCGGGCGTCGCGGATCGTCGGCGTCGACGGCTCCGAGGAGATGCTCGACGCGTTTCGGCAGGCCGCGCAGAAGGCCGGCGTGGATGCGGTCGGCGTGCTCGGCACGTGGCCGGCCGTCGTGGACGAGGTGGAGGTCGCCGACGTCGTGGTCTGCGGCCACGTCCTGTACAACGTGCAGGAGCTCCGGCCGTTCGTGGAGGAGCTGCGAGCCCACGCCCGGCGCCGATGCGTCGTGGAGATCACCGATCGACACCCGTGGGCGTGGATGCACGACCTGTGGCGGCGGTTTCACGACCTCGAGCGGCCAGACGGGCCGACCGTGGGCGACGCCGAGGCCGCGCTCCGCGAGCTCGGGCTCCAGGTCGCCCGCGAGGATCGCATCGAGCCGGGCACGGGCGGCTTCGAACGGCGCGGCGACGCCGTCGCGCTCGTACGTCGCCGCCTCTGCCTCTCCGCGGATCGTGACGAGGAGGTCGCGCGGGCGCTCGGCGATCTCCTCGCCGAGCACGACGGGCTCTGGTCGGCCGGCCCGCCGTCGCAACGCATCGTCACGATGTGGTGGGACGCCTGACGGCTCGCGACGCGACCAGCGTCAGCGCTCGCGACGGGCCACGTAGTCCCGGACGATGAACTCGCCGATCCGCGTGTCGTCCATCAGGAAGATCCGGCCGGCGGTGAGCTCCGCGAGGCGTTCCATGAACCGGATCAGTCCCGGCGAGTCCTCGAGCATGAACACGTTGAGGGTCACCCCGGCCTTCGCCAGGCGCATCGCCTCGGCGAGCGTGAGTCGGATGGTCTTGGGGACCGGCGGCCACGAGAAGAAGGCCTCGTCACCCTCGAGGTGCGCCGTCGGCTCCCCGTCGGTCACCATGATGACCTGTCGCGTCGCCCGTGGGTGCTGCGCGAGCAACCGCCCCGCCAAGTTGAACGCGTGCTGCATGTTCGTGCCGTAGACGCGCTCCCACCCGGCTGCGGTCAGGTCCTGCGGCTGCATCGGCCGGGCGTAGTCGCTGAAGCCGATCATGTAGAGCGTGTCGTGCGGGTAGCGACCCTCTATCAGGGCGTGGAGCGCGAGCGCCATCCGCTTCGCGTGCACGAAGTGCCCGCGAAGCGGCATCGAGAACGAGAGGTCGAGGAGCAACGCGGTCGCGGCCTCCGTTCGCTGCTCGGCCTCGACGAGCTCGAAGTCGTCGGGGCGGAGCTCGACGACCGAGCTCGGCCCCCCCCGGAGGACCGCGTTGAACACCGATCGCTGCACGGCGATCTCGCCCTCGTCGCCGAACCGCCAGGGCCGGGTCGCGCCCGTCGGCTCCGCGAGGCCGCCCGCGTGACGCGCCTCGTGGGTGCCCTCGCGGTCGCGCCGCAACTGCTCGAAGACGCGAACGAGCGCCCGCTCCCCCAGCTTTCGCGCGCCCTTCGGGGTGACCTCGAGTCGTCCCTCGCGACGCGTGACGAGACCCGCCTGCTCGAGCGCGCGCTCGATCTGCTTCAGGCGGCGCACGTCGCGCACGGCCTCCTCGCCGAGGGTGCGCCGCAGCGCCTCCTCGTCGACGTCGTCCACCGACGCCCCCGCGTACTCGCCCCGCAGCGACCGGTCAAGGTCCTCGTAGTCGTGAAGCCGTTCCATCGCGTCCACGGTGGCGGAAAGCGGCATCGGCTCCTCGCCGCCGGCGAGCGCCGGCTCGCCCCACGGCAGGTCCGGAAACGCCGAGGAGAGGTTCGCGCCCAGCCGGTCGACCTCGAAGGCGAGGTCGAGGTCCTGCATCACCTGCTCGGCCAGCGCCTGCAGCTCGGCGCGCTGCTCGGGCGACATCGAGGCGAGGAGCCTGGACATCGCCGCCATGCGGCGGGCCATGTTCTCGAGGAGCTCGTCGAGCGTCGTGGGGTTCTCGGGGAACATGTCGCCGTGTCGCTGCATGAACCCGTCGAAGTCGTAGGGCTCGCCGCGCTCGCGACGCTCGATCATCTCGTTCAGCTCGGCGAGCATGTCGCGGAACCGTTGCAGCTCCTCGGGAGACAGGTTCTGCATTCCCTGCGCCATCGAGCGGAAGTACGCGCCCATCACCTGCTCCCGAAGCTCCTCGAGCAGCGCGTCGAACCGCCGCTGAGCCTCGGGATCCCGGAAGCGGTACTCGCTCAGCTCGCGGATGCGGCCCGCGACGTCCGGCGGGAGGGCCTCGAGGAACGTCTCGCGCATGCGCGCGTCGTCGTCGGCCTCGAAGGACAAGGTCGTCCGCTCGCGCTCGAGCACGTCCTCGAGCTGCGCGCGGATCGCCTCGAGCGGACCCTGGAGGTCGAGCGCCGCCTGCTCGCGGGCGCGACGCTCGCGCAGGCGCGCGCGCAGGGCGTCGAGCCCGGTGAACCGGCCGCGCATCCCCTGCCGCAGGAGCCGGGACAGGGCTCCCTCGGCCCCGGCCCCAGACAGGATGTCCTCGGAGAGCTCCTCGAGCATCTCGGCCGCGGGCACGTCCGGGCCGAACGGGTCCTGGGAGTCGTCCCAGCGGGAGTATCGGAACCGCACGGATTCAGCCTACGCCGAGTGCGCCGAAGGGCCGCCGGTGCTCAGCCGATGCCGAGGCCGGTCATCAGCGCCCGGAGGGTGAGCCCGAAGCAGATGAACGAGGCGAGCGCGAACGGCATCCACGGGCGCGAGCGGAAGTTCTCGTCGCGGGCGAGCGCGTGCGCGATCCCGAGGATCACGAGCGGGCCGAACCCGTAGACGTAGTGGAGCCATGTGCTCGGGCGCTTGCCGAGCAGCAGGAGCACCACCCCGGCGAGCGCCTGACCGATCGCGAGCACCTGGGCCGCAACGAGCCATCGCCAGAACCACTCGCCGGCCTGGCGCTTGCCGATCCACATGACCAGGCCGAACACCCATCCGATCGCGAAGATCGCGACCACGACGTAGCCCAGGTAGTGGTGGAGCTCGGACACGGCGGCGGGAATCCTACGCGGTGCCGCCCGAGTACCGGGACGCCCCGACGCGCCCCGCCCCGTCCTTGTTCAACCGCCGGGAAAGGTGCAGGCCCTCGAGCGCGAACTCGATCGCCGAGGCCGCGACGCCGGGGCTCTCCTCCTCGACGCCGAGGCGCTCGAGGAGCTTCGACAGCCCGGGGAGCTCGCCGAACTGCGCGAGGAGCTCGGACGCGGGCAACAGGTCCGACGTCTCGGCGGCGAACCCCTGCTCGAAGCGACCGAGGATCGGCTGGAAGTCGAACCCGGAGAGTCGGCGACGGAAGACCTCGAGCTCGGCCGTCTTGAGGGCGCGCGCGAGGATCTCCTCCTCTCGCCCCTCCTCGATGGTGTCGAACTCGATGCGCCCGAGGCTGGACTCGAGGACGGCGGGAAGGTCGCAGACCCGAGGCACGGCCTCGGGCTCCCCCGTGCGCGCCGCCCGGCGGACGGCCGCCGCGGCGAGCGTCTCGAGGTTGCCGATCGAGTACCGCACGCTCACGCCGCTGCGATGGTTCACGTGCGGCGAGCGCCGGAGCTCGGCGGTGAGGGCCGCGAGGACCTCTTTCATGTAGAGCGGGACCCGGAGCGGGACCTCGCCGGCCGGCGGCCGGGCCTCCTGCTCCATGATCCGGATCTCGTCGGCGAGCGAGTCCGGGTAGTGGGTCCGGACCTGAGTGCCGAAGCGGTCCTTCAGCGGGCTCACGATGCGGCCTCGGTGCGTGTAGTCGTCGGGGTTCGCCGTGCACATGAGCAGGAGGTCGAGCGGCAGCCGGATCCGGTAGCCGCGGATCTGCACGTCGCGCTCCTCGAGGATGTTGAACAGCGCCACCTGGATGCGCTCGGGAAGGTCGGGGAGCTCGTTGATCGCCACGATGCCGCGGTTCGTGCGCGGGATCAGGCCGTAGTGGATCGTCAGCTCGTCTGCGAGGTACCGGCCCTCGGCAACGCGGATCGGGTCGATGTCGCCGATGAGGTCGGCAACGCTCGTGTCGGGCGTCGCGAGCTTCTCCGCGTAGCGGTCCTCGCGATCGATCCAGTTGATCGGCACGGCGTCACCGTCCTCCGCGAGGAGGGCGCGGCACCGGGCGCAGATGGGCCGGTAGGGGTGGTCGTTCACCTCGCAGCCGGCGATCGTCGGCGCGCGCTCGTCGAGCAGGTCCACGACCCGGCGGATCAGGCGCGTCTTCGCCTGGCCGCGCTCGCCGAGCAGGATGAGGTCGTGGCCGGCCAGGATCCCCCGCTCGAGCGCCGGCAGCACCGAGTCGTCGAAGCCGACGATCGCGGGAAACAACGGCTCGCCCCGCGCGAGCGTCCCGAGCAGGTTCGCCCGCAGCTCCTCCTTGACCGTGCGATCCGGGTAGCCGGAGGCGCGAAGCTCGGCGATGGTCGCGGGCGACGGCATCCCACCACCCTAGCGCGTCTCGCGCGAACGACGAGTCCTAGACCAGGCCGCGCGCGGCGTACTCGGGACCGTACTTGCGCTCGGCCAACCGCCGGCCGATCTCGGCGGTCAGCACGATGAGCAGTGAAAGGAACAGGACCACCGTGGAGACCGCGACGGCCTGCGGGAGCTGGCTCGGGACGCGGAGCATCGCGAAGAGGAAGACCGGCCACGTCTGCTGCGTGCCCGCCAGGAACGACGCGATCGCGTACTCGTCGAAGGAGAGCGTGAACGCGATCAGGAACGCCGAGAGCAGCGCGGGCAGCAGCAGGGGAAAGGTCACGCGCCGGAATGTCTCCCAGGTTCCGGCCCCGAGGTCGTGGGCGGCCTCCTCGAGAGAGAGGCTGAGCCGTTCGAGGAGCGGCATGATCGTCAGCATGGTGTAGGGCAGGGACACGACCACGTGCCCGATGATCACGGAATGGATCCCGAGCCCGATGTAGAACCCGGTCGTGTTCGTGAGGAACTTGTCGAACGCGGTGAACAGCACGAGCAGCGAGATCCCGAAGACGAGATACGGGACCACGAGCGGTGAGAAGAACAGCGCCGAGGTGGCGGACTTCCCGACGAACCGACGGCGGAGCAAGGCAAACGACGCGAGGACGCCGAGCGAGACGGCGATGAGGCTCGACACCGTGGCCACGATCAGGCTGCGGCGCAGTGCCCCCAGGAGGAGGGGATTCGACAGGAAGCGCTGGTACCACTCGGTGGTGAAGTGCTCTAGCGGGAACGACACGTCCCCCGAGTTGAACGAGAACATCGCGAGGATGACGATCGGGAGATACAGGAAGAGCACCAGGAGCACGTAGAAGACCTGGAGGGATCGCCGGGCCCCGTTCGAACTCGCGACGTCCGTCATCCGGCCACGCTCTGGACTCGGATGTACCGGCCGAACAGCACCATCAGGCCCGCGACGACGACCAGCAGGAACATCGCCAGCACGGAGCCGCTCTGCCAGTCCAGGGCGCGGGTGAAGGCGTCCTGGATCGCGTTGCCGAACATGTACCCGCTGGTGCCACCGACCAGCGTGGGAGTGACGAACTCGCCGATCGTGGGCACGAAGACGAACACGAACGCCGCGATCACGCCCGGCAGGCTGAGCGGGAGCGTGATGCGCAGGAACGTGCGCCACCGACTCGCTCCGAGGTCGGACGAGGCCTCGAGGAGGCTCCGGTCGAGGTTGTCCAGGCTCACGAAGATCGGGAGCGCCACGAAGGGGATCCAGACGTACGCGAGCACCAGCATGACCGCGAACTGGCTGTAGAGGAGCCAGCCGATCGGGTCGTCCGGACTTCGAAGGTGGAGCGAGAACAGCATGGTGTTGACCACGCCCTGGTCGCCGAGGATCACCTTCCAAGCGAGCACGCGCAGAAGGAAGCTCGTGAGAAAGGGCGCGATGATCAACAGCAGGAGCACGTACTTGCGTTTGCGAACGCACAGGGCGAGGAAGTAGCCGATCGGGTAGGCGAGCAGCACCACGATGACCGAGACCGTGAGCGACATCCGGATCGACTTCCAGAACAGTGAGAGGTAGAAGGCGTCGCCGACCAGGAACCGCTTCCAGTCCTCGAGCGAGATCACCGCAGCCTCGTTCGGAAGGATGTGAATCGCGCCGACGCTGTACGCCGCGATGAACGCGACGGGGACGACGAAGAACAGCAGCAGCCACAGCAGCGGCCCCGAGAGCAGCCCGAGCGTCGCCGCCCGGCCCTCGCTGCGAGCCCGCCGGAACGGGACGGCCCGGCGATCCACGTCCGCCACGGGCTCCTCGGGCTCGGGGACCGTCAGGCCGCGCTCACCTCGGCCCACGTCTGGGCGTAGACGTCACGGCGTGGGATGTACGACTCGGGGTTCGATCTCGGCGGCTCCAGAACCGACAGGTCGTCGAGGCTGAACGCGTCGATGATGTCCTGCGGGATCGCCGAGAGGTCGACGGTCGTGTTCGCGTGTCCGTAGTAGTACCAACCGAGCAGGAACGCCGCCGACCGCGCGCTCGACCACGAGTTCACGTACTCGTGCGCGTGGTAGTAGTTGGCGGAGTCGGCGAACAGGCCGAAGCCGCACGACCAGGAGATCCGACCCTCCTTCGGCTCCATGTACACGACGTCCAGGCCCGCGGTCTTCGCCACCCCCACCGTGTCGGGCCACGCGTAGGCGATCCACACCTCGTTGCGCGTGAATGCGTTCTGCAGATCGATGGACTGGTCCCACATGAAGTTCACGAGGTGCTTCTTCGAGATGAGGAAGTCACGCTCGCTCGCGAGCTCCGCGTCGGTCATGTTCCAGGGGTCGGCGACCTCGTGCAGGTAGGCGGAGATGACCAGCATCTCGAGGGTGTTGATCCACGAGATCTTGCCCTCGTAGCGATCGTCGAAGAAGATGCTCCATGAGTCCTCCGCCGGTTCGACCAGGTCCGCCCGGTACAACGGCGCGATGAAGCCCCAGTCCTCCACGATGTAGTACTGCTTCCCGTCGAGCTGCCCGAACTTCTGCAGCGTCGGGTTGAGCTGGGGGAAGTTCGAGATGAGCGACGTGTCCCACGGCTGGACCGCGCCGAGGTCGAGATAGTCCTGGAACCGGTAGGCGCAGGGGTGGAGCACGTCGTAGCGGGCGCCGGCGGCCACCTTCGTGAAGCCGATATCGTCGTTCTCGAACAGGATGAACTGCGGCGTATCGCCGGTCGCGTCGACGTACTGCTGCCAGAACGCGTTGCGCTCCTTGTCCGGGTAGTAGGTGCCGTCGCCGTAGCCTCCCCAGTCGTAGACCTGCAGGCCGGCCGGCTCCTGCTCCATCGGCGGGTGCACGACGGCGCCGCTCGAGGTGCCGGTCGCGCCGGTGGTGCCACCACCCCCGCCTCCGCCGTTGCCCGTGTCGGCCTTCTTGCACGCGGCGAGGGCCGCAGCCCCGAGCGTCGAGAGCCCGGCCATCCGCATGAATCCGCGTCGGTCCGTGCGTCGCGCCAACAGTCGTTCAAGGTCGAACCGGTCGAGATCCATCGCGCCCCCCCTCGTGCGAAACCGCTCTCGCAAGCTCGCGCGTATCATGCGCCCGACCGCCCGAACGGTCCACTCCCCTCGAAAGGCAATCGCGATGAGGGCTCGGGTCGCGCTCGTGATCGCCGTGTTCGTGCTGGCCGCCTGCGGGCGGAACGCCGTCGCCCCGAGCGCGCCCTCGCTTCCGCTCCCAGCCGAGGACGCCGTCGCCGGGCTCCGGCCGCTCTCCGCGACGGAGCTCGGGCCGCATGACGTCGCCGGCGACGCATTGGACGCGGGGCAGCTCGGAACGCTGCTCGCCGACGCCGGCTTCGAGTCGGCCGTCGGGCGCTCGTACTCGCGACCGCGGGGGCCCGTTCGCCGCGTCGATGTCCGCGTCGTCCGATTCGCGACCGACGCCGGCGCCGAGCGCTACCTCGCGTGGTTGAAGGACCATCCGGACGACCTGATCGGCGCGGTCGACGTGCTCCCGGTCGCCCTTCCGTCGATCACGACGCTCTTCCTTCACCTCCCCGGCGGCTGCTGCCCGCACGACCAGTCGGCCGTGCTGGCGACGTGGCGAGACGGCCGCGACGTGATCCGGGTGATCGTGTCGGGCCCCGGAGCCGACGAGGGTACGGCGATCGACTACATCGCGTCGGTGGAGCGCTGGTGGGCGGCATCGTGAGGCTCGACGCGTTCGAGATCGTGGCCACGGGACTCGATCACCCCGAGGGCGTCGCCGTCGCGCCCGACGGAACCCTCGTGGCCGGCGGCGAGGCCGGACAGATCTATCGGATCGGATGGGACGGGAGCATCGAGGAGATCGCCTCCACCGGCGGCTTCATCTACGGCGTCGCGGTCGACGGCGCGGGCACCGTGTTCGCGTGCGACTACGGCAACGCCTGCGTCCAGCGGGTGACGTCGACCGGGAGCGTCGAGACGTTCTCGACGGGGACGTCGGAGCGGCCGATGCGCGTTCCGAACTTCGCGGCCTTCGACGCGGCCGGCTCCCTGTACGTCACCGACTCCGGCGAGTGGGGAGACGACGACGGGCTGGTGTATCGCGTGTCGCGCGATGGCCGGACCGTCGTGTGGACGGCGGACGCGCCGAGGTTCCCGAATGGCTGCTGCATGGACGCCGACGGCGGGGCGCTGCTGGTGGTCGAGTCGCGCGGCCGCGTCGTCGTGCGGATCCCGGTCGAGGACGACGGTCGGGCGGGGACCCCTGCCGTGGTGGTGGACCTCACAGGATCGCAGCCGGACGGCGTCGCGCTCGCCGAGGACGGGAGCCTGTTCGTCGGGTGCTACCGGCCCGATCGCATCTGGCGGATCCACCCGGACGGTGAGGCGGACGTGTTCGCGGACGATCCGGACGGCGTCGTCCTCAACCAGCCGGCCAACGTCGCCTTCACCGACTCGCGTCTCGTCGTGTCGAGCCTCGGCGGATGGAGCCTGGTGGCGGCCGACGCCGGCGTTCGCGGCCTGCCGCTGCGCTATCCCGAGCCCTGATCGCGGTGGCGCTCGGCCGTGAGCGCGAGGTTGTTCCCATCCGGGTCCGCGAAGAACGCCATCCAGAGCTCGGAGTGGTCGTCACCGTGGACCAGGTGGGGAGGGGCCGCGAACTCGACGCCCCTCCCACGAAGCGTCTCGTACGCCTCGTCCAGATCGTCGACCGAGAAGTACAGCATCCCCCGCGAGCGATACTCCTCGGACTCGGGGACGCCCAGATACAGGCGGACGCCGCCGCAGTCGAAGAAGGCCATCGGCTGTCCCGGCACCTGGAACAGGAACGGGAGGCCGAGGACGTCGCGGTAGAACGCCACCGCGCGGTCGACGTCGGCGACGCTCACGTGGATCTGTCCGATCTTCCCGAGCCCCTCGAACGGCACGCGAACCTCCCTTCGACGTGCCGAGATCGTACGCGGGAGGAGCTCAGCCCATTCGGCTGAACAGGAGCGCGACGGCGAGCAGGGGAACGGCGAGCGACAGCCATCGGAGCGCTCCCTCGGGGGCGGCTCGGAGCGAAGCGGCGTCGACGGGCTCGCGGACGCCGCTTCGGAGCACGAGCTCGCCCCTGACCTCGCCGACGCCTCGTCGAAGCCGGCGCACCGGGGTCGAGAGCACGCGCTGGGCTGCGGACAGCCCCGCGCAGGCGACGGCGGCGAGCGCCGCCTCGACGCGGAGCGTTCCGGTCTGCGCGAGGTACGCGGTCAGGACGGGGAAGGCGCCCCACGCGACGGCGAACCAGCCGTCCGAGTGGAACGCGCCGCCGAACAGCTCGAGGTTGTACGCGACGACCAGGAAGGTGCCGACGACGATGGCGACCCAGATCCAGGGCGTGACCTCGCGCGCGCCGTCGACGCCGAGGGCGATCGCGCCCGCGAGCCCCACCAGGGCGAGCGCCCGAAGCACGCCGTCCGGGATCCGGGTCTCGAGGGGCCGCCCGTGCAGCTCGTCGAGCGCGTGGGCCGCGACCCCCATCGCCAGCAGGAAGGCGAGCAGCGTCTCGATCAGCCATCGGCCGTTCACCGCCGGGGCGAGCGACGCGCCGATCACGACGTACGAGAGGTGCCAGAGGGTGTACGGCGGGTGGAGTAGCGTCCAGTAGTCGCGCCATCCACCGGAACGCAGGGCGTAGAAGGCGGGACGGTCGCCGGCGTCACTCATCGGTGAGACGGTTCGCCTTGATCCCCCACGTCACCACGGCGGCCCCCATCGTCATCCGCTTCGTGCGGACCCGGTGGATCCCGGCCTCCTGCCACATCCGCACCTGCACCGCGAGCGGATACCGCCGGTAGAACTCGGAGATGTTCGGACCGAGGAATCGCCCCGTTCGATACCAGGCGCTCGAAACCGCGCCGCCGATCAGCGGCATCACCCCGCGCGTGTAGGCGGACCACCCGGCGTGGAGCCAGGGGTCCTGGGGGACGTGGAACTCGAGCGCCGCCATAACGCCGCCCGGCCGAACCACGCGCGCGAGCTCCCGGAGGGTAGCGGCGGGATCCTCGACGTAGCGCAGGAGGTACGTGAACGTGAGGGCGTCGAAGGTCTCGTCGCCGAAGGGCAGGCACTCCGCCTGGCCGAGCACGAGCCGGACGCGATCCTGCATCCCCCTCGCCTCGAGCGCCTGCCGCCCGCGGCGGAGCATCGAGGGGCTCTGGTCGAGACCCACGACCCGCAGGTTCTTCCGCACGAGCTCGCGCGCGACGAGCCCCGTCCCGGTCGCGACGTCGAGCACCCAGGACCCGGGAATGGCGTTCACGCGCGACACCAGGAAGCGTCGCCAGCGGGGGTCCTGGCCGAACGAGAGCACCGAGCCCATCCGGTCGTACTCGGGCGCGATCCCGGCGAACAGCGAGCGCGCGTGGCGCTTTCGTTCCGTCTCCATGGAGCCCCGAGCCTACGCCGAGGCAAGCAGGTTCGGGAGGTCGGCGATCGAATCGAGCACGACGTCGGGCCGGCGCTCCTCGCGCTCCAGGTCCGCGGCGCGAAACTTCCCCGTCCGCACGAGCACGCCCGCCAGGCCCGCGGCCTGGGCGCCCAGGACGTCGTTCACCACGTCGTCGCCGACCATCGCGGCCCGGGCGGCCGGGACGTCGATCTGCTCGAGCGCCGACGAGAAATACGCCTCGGCCGGCTTGCCGCACACGGTCGCGGTCTTCCCCGTGGCCTCCTCGAGCCCGGCGACGTAGGCCCCGCCGTCGAGCTGCCAGCCCTCCGCCGTGCGCCAGTAGAGGTTCCGATGCATCGCGACGAGCGCGGCACCGTCCATCAGCATCCGGAACGCCCGGTTCACCGTCGCGTAGTCGAATCCCTCGTACGCCCCGCCCAGCACGACGACGTCCGCGTCCTCGTCCACCAGCTCGACGCCCTCGAGATCGGCGCGCGCGTCGCCGTCCGAGAGCACGAACGTGCGGGCGTGCGGGTAGGTCGAACGCAGCACCGCGGCGGTGGCGACGACGGCGGTCACGATCTCGTGGGCCGAGACGACGATCCCCGCGTCCGACAGCGTCCGTGCGAGGCCGGCGCGCGTGTGCGTCGTCGTGTTCGTGATGAGCCGGAACGGGACCCGGTGCGCGCGAAGCCACGCGAGCGCCTCGATCGCGCCGGGAATCGGGTCCCACGACAGCGCGAGCACGCCGTCGATGTCGAGCAACACGCCGTCGAACCTCGCCACGCGCGGAGTCTAGTCGTGCAGGCTCTTCGCCCGGTCCAGACGGATCCCTACCGCTCGCCTCGCGGCCTCGACGGTCCCGCTCCCATTTCGTCCCCGGTTGCGCGCGCGCCACTCCTGATACGGCGCGATGTAGCGATACCGCGGCGGCAGGAGCGGGCCGAGCACGCGCATCGACGCGAACGTGGCGTGCATCGCCTTGCGGCGGCCCGGCGTGAGCTCGACCCCGTAGAGCGTCCGGAGCGTTCCGGGCAACGTCCCGAACGCGAGACGAGAGACGCCCTTCAGCACCGGTCGCCACTCGGCCTCCCGCGGGGGATCGTCGAACAGGTCGGCGACGGCCCGCGCCGCGGGCGAGACCCGGAGGATCCCGGACGCCTCGACCTGCCGGAGATGGGCGCGGAGCTCCCGGACGGTGGGCGGGATGGCGTCTCGGGGGATCCGGACCATCTCTGCGACGAGCATCTGCTCCTCGTGGAACCGCTGACGCTCCCGGGCGTCGAGCCGGCCCACCGCGAGCGCCTCGAACAGGAGCGCGCTCTCGATCAGGCACGCGTGCACGTACAGCAGGAGCTCGGGATCGAGGGCGTCGTACGGGAGGCCGGTCACGGCGTCGACCCCCTTGATCCGCGCGTGCACGTCGTTGATTCGCTGCGCGGCCGCGTCCGCCTCGGCTCTCGAGCCGAAGGTGATCGTGTACGTCAGCACGAGGGTGCGCTGGAGCCGCCGCCACGGGTTCCGCTCGTAGAAGCCGGTCTCGCGGGCGCCCGCGATGACGAGCGGGTGGGCGGCCTGCATGAGGACGGCCCGCGCGCCGCCGAACAGGACGGTCACCTCCCGGTGGACGCGCCAGGAAACCGAGTCCGGCCCGAAGTACCCGAGATCGCCGATGCCTCGAACGGTACCGGCCGGCCGGGCCGACGCCACCCGACTATCAGGACGTGATGCCGGCGAGGTGGCGCAGCTCCCTCGCGACCGGCCGGGTCGCGAGCACGATCAGGTGGTCTCGCGCTCGCGAGGCCCCCACGTAGAGGGCGCCGCGCAGGTCGTCCAGGTCTTCGGACTCCGCACTCAGCTCGGCCAGGATCACGACGGACCGCTCGAGGCCCTCGAACGCACGGACGCTGGTCACGAGGAGCGTTCCCGGCTCGGCGACCTCCGCGAGCGGATAGCCGCCCAGCTTGCCGCGGGCCAACAGCCGTGCCGTCCCGTCCTCGGTCGGCGACAGGAGCGCGAGGTCGTCGAGCCGAAGGCCCTCCTCCTCGATGAGGTTGCAAAGCACCGTGGCGAGGAGCCGAACCAGACCGTCGTCGTCGTCGTAATCGAGGATCTCGACCGGTCGTGCCGAGGGTCCCGTCGACGCGGGCCGGCGCTCGCCCTCGTAGAAGACGGAGACGAACTCTCCGATCTCCTTCGAGCCTCGGAGGTTGTGGCGCAGCCGGTCGACGCGCAGCTCGGCCGGGATCGGGGGCGTCGAGCCGTCCATGCCCGGATTGTCGTCGGCGAACACGTAGAGCATCCCGTCGTCGGGGTGGCGATGCAGGGCCAGGAGGGCCGGCCACCATTCCCGGCGCATGTGCTGCGCCTCGTCGACCACCATCGCCTCATAGCGAGGGCCGAGACGTCGCGCGGCGTCCTCGAGCCTCGACGGGAGCTCCGCGTCGGTCGCGGAGCCCTCGAGCCCTGCCTCGCGTACCGCCAGCCGGCACAGGTCGAGGAACTCGTAGACGTCGAGATCGCGGTCGGCTCCGACGCTCTCGCGGAGGTGGTTCGCGAGATGCGCGCTGAAGCAGACGAGGAGCGTGCGGTGGCCGCGTGCGGCCAGACGCCTCGCGATCTGCAGCGCGAGGAGCGTCTTGCCGGAGCCGGCCGGGCCGGTCACGGCGGCGCGCGTCCGATTCGCCACGAAGGAGAGCACCCATGCCTGGTCGCCGGTGAGCTCGACGATCTTCTTGTCCTCATCGTCGAACCGCAGCCGGAGCGGCTCGCGGACCTCGACGCGGAAGCCGAGCGCCATGTCGAGCGCCTTCATCCCCTGCGCGCCGAAGGGCTCACCCGGCCGAAGCCAGTGCCGCATCACCTCGGGGACGCGCTCGGACAGGCGGTGCAGGTCGTCGCGGTCGATGACGATCTCGGCCGGTGCGTTCGCCCGCTCGGCTCGACCGTACCGAGCGTCGGGGAACGCGACGCCGAACCCGAGCGCGTGCGCCCACCGGCCGGAATGCGGTTGCGCCTCCAGGATCCGCGTGAGGGAGCGCATCTCGTCCTCGGCCTGGTGAAAGGGATCCTCGTCGAGGTGATGGGTCCCGTCGTGGCCCGTCTGCGTCCACCGCCCCGCGGCGCGGTCGTAGCCGATCGCTCCGCCCTTGACCTCGAGGGCCAGGACGCCCATCTGCGGGTGGGCGATGACGAAGTCGGCTTCTCCCTGCTCGGGCCGCTCCCCACCCGTCAGCGCCCAATCGACGGAGTGGTACACGACGTAGTCGTCGTCGAGCTGCTCGAGGAACCCCTCGTACAGGCGCCGCTCCGCCGAGCTGTCGGTCGGCAGCATCGGAAACGGCACCATTCGAGCCACGCGGCGATGCTAGTGCGTGGCTGGACAGTCGAAGGGCGGACGCGCCACAATCGGCGCTCCTCCGGATCCGGGACCACGAATGCGACTGTTCGTCTCGGTCATCGCACTCGCCGTCCTCCTCGGCTACGTCTTCGGAGGGCGGTTGCGCCGCCTGGAGCGACTCCCCCTGCGCTGGTGGGGCCTCGCCATCGCCGGTTTGGGGATCCAGTTCCTGCCGCTCCCCGAGGGGGCGAGCGGCAACGACCTCGTGGTGCGGACGGGGGTGCTTGCGCTGTCGTACGTGCTGCTGCTCGTCTTCGCGATCGCGAACGTCCGGATCGTGGGCATGCCGCTGATCCTCATCGGGCTGGCGAGCAACGGCCTCGTGATCGTCGCGAACGGCGGGATGCCGGTCAGCATGCGTGCCCTCGAGGCCTCCGGCCAGGAGGATGTGGTCCAGCTCCTCGTGCACGAGGGCGCCGCCAAGCACCACCTGATGACCGACGACGACGTGCTCACGTTCCTGGCCGACGTGATCCCCGTGGGAACCCCGATGAACCAGGTGATGAGCGTGGGCGACGTGTTCGTGTACGCGGGCCTGATCTGGCTGGTGGTCTCGGCGATGCGAGGGCGGAGCGCGGACGTGCTCGGGTTCCGAGGCAAGCACCGGCCCGGAGAGACGAGCGCGGCACCTATAGTCCTGGAGCTTCCCCCGCCTCCGGAGGCTCCTCCTGGAGCCACGATGTGGGGAAGCGAACCGTGATCGTCGCTCCGGCGCCCGGCGAGCTGGAGACCTTCAGGGTGCCGCCGCCGACGGTGGCCCGCTCGCGCATCATCGTCAGCCCGAAGTGCCCCTCGGGCTCCGGCGCCTGATCGTCGAAGCCGACGCCGTCGTCGCGAAGGACGAGTTCGACCTCGTCCCCGTCCTGCTTGACGGTGAGCCACATGTTCGATGCTTTCGCGTGCTTGAGCGCGTTCATCACTCCCTCGCGCGCGATGTGGTACAGCAGCAAAGCGATCGGCGCTGGCAGGTCGATCTCGTCGATGTCGGTGTGGAATCGAACGTCTGACTCCCTGCCGGTCTCCGCGATGAAGCTGTGGAGCGCCTCCGCGAGCCCGGCTCGCCCGAGGGGTGATCGGTGCAGATCTCGGATGAGCGCGCGGATCCGATCCGAGGTCTTGTTCTTCGTCTGCTTGATCTCCGCGAGCACCCGTTCGGTGTCGTCGACCTTGCCGGCCTCGAGATGGCGCCGCGCGACGTCCACCTGGATGGAGAGGCGGAACAGCAGTTGCGCGAGGTCGTCATGCAAGAACGCGGCGATCTGCAGTCGCTCGTCCTGTCGCTCCTCGGCCATCCTGTTCGACAGCGCCCTGAGGACGTGCTCACGATCCTGAAGCTCCTTGTGCGCCTCCTCGAGTGCCTTGCTTCGGAAGAACATCTGGCGAGCAAGCAGAAGAGGGATGACGGCTACAGGGATGACCCAGAAACCGTTCTTCTCGAAGAAGTGAGCCAGAATCAGACCGAAGACGGCCAGTCCCAGGTAGCTAATGACGAACTCTGAAAGACGACCCACTCTTAGCTGCCTAATCACCCGAAGCGGATTCATGCGGTAGTGAAGACTCGCGGCCAGAGCCACCAACGTTGCGTTGACGACGTAGTCAGCCACTGCCGCGAGCCCGGCGGCAACAAGTAGCCGTAGGGCGTTCGAGGTGCCGATAGACGCAAGGGAGTGGAAGATTGCGCTTGCCGCACCGACCGCCAAAGCCACCTGGCATCGATTGAAGAGCGCCCTCAATACTCCGACTTCGCCCTTCCATTCGCGCGGATCAGAAGCCGCGAGGAATGCGGCGGCGGCTGCCGCTGCTGGGTCGTACAGAAACGCAACCAACATCAGCAAGGGGAACCCCATGCCGATGGTCGTGCCCCGCCACATCGGTACGGGCAGGAGTTCTATTAGCCCGATGATCAAGACCCAACCGAGAAGCTCGAGCCAATCACTCTCAATTGGAGAGGCGTCGTTCCTCATGAGTCCGAGAACGAGCAACCCCAGAGTTGGCCCCACCACGGCGATCTCGAAGAGAGCCAGCGGCCAGTTGACCGAGGGGGTCTTCGCTTGAGCGCTTGCGTCTGTCATCGGGTCGCCACCATCGCGAGCCCAATCTTCGCCCGTCTGTCTACAGGTTGAAACCACCGGACTTCCTGGTGCTTACAGACTGGCCCGTGTCTCGACAGCACTCCAGAATCGCACTACGTTAAGTTCTGTAGGGAGGAGAGGCGGCTTGTGGGGCGTTAGGGGGTCCTCCGATAGTGGCCCGAGCCGTCCCCCCGACGCGGGTGGGCGGCGCTATTTGGGTGGAGCAGCGAAGCGTCAGAGGACTAGGTCCTTCGGCCGAGTGAGGGAGGTGGACAGTGAAGCTGATCAAGCGGATAGCGATCGCGGTCGGCTCGCTCGCGGCGTTGGTGCTGGCCGGCGGCGCACACATGCGCTTCTAGCAACCGACTCGCGCCCCCCCACTGATACTTCGTAGGCCCCGACGTTGTCGGGGCCTACGTGCTGATTGGATCTGCTAGCGGCAGTCGAGCTATCAGACGAGTCCCGCGGCCTGGCCGAGTGTCGATTTGGAGCACGCCGCCTGCGAGTTCGACTCGCTCGCGCATCAAGGCGATTCCGAAGTGTTGCGACTCGTCGACTTGATTCAAGTTGAATCCCGCACCATCATCTTCCACAATCAAGCGAAACTGGTCCTCCTCCTTGCGAAGGGACAGGCATATGACCGAGGCTCGGGCGTGCGTCATCGCGTTCCGGAGTCCTTCTCTAGCAATTTGATACGCCAACAGTTCCACGACGGGAGTTGCAGACAGGTCGTCGATACGCTCCTCAATCCTTGCGGTTGCCTCAACTGCGAGATGGCGAACCAGCAATCGCAGCGTCGCAGACAGCCCATGAGCACCCAGTGGAGAATTTCGAAGCCCACGGATCTGGTCACGAAGGACCGCCGACGCATCGCTGGTTGCACGAACCAAGGCGGGCAGGTCATCCTCCAATGCGAGCAGCTGGCCGTTGGCCATCTCTTGACGCAGCACCTGTCCGAGGAGATGAACCCGAAAGAGCGACGGCAGAACATCGTCATGCAGCCCAGCAGCAACCATAAGGCGTTCATCACGACGTTCATCTGCGACTCGACTCGATGCCTGCCCGAGCTCACGTCGTTGCACACGGACAGTCTGTTCCGCATGGTCAAGCCTCTGACTGGTGATCAGCGCCTGTCTGGCAAGAACCAGTGGCGTGGCAAACAAGATGAGACTTGAGACACCCACCTCGACGTAGGTAGCCGCCAGAAGCAAGCTCAGCAAGCCAAGGCACGCATAGGTGCTGACGAACGAAGTCTGCGAACCAACTCGTAGCCGAGACAGAGTTATGCGCGTATTCAGCCGCTCGTGAAGTGACATGATGCCCGCGACCAAGACGTAGTTGACAACACAGTCCGTTGCAACTGCCAGCAGAGCCGCGAGCAGAGCCCAGGGCCATCGGCTCGGCGCCGAACTGATGACCATGAATACGCTTGTCGCGGCCATCACACTCAGTGATGTCTGCGCACGATTGAACAATGCCCGTTCGACAGTGATCTCTCCGCGCAGTTCTCGCGCGTCGAAGTAACCGGCCGCGGCGACCAAACCCGCTGGTATGGGTCCCAGCACGTAGCCAGCTGCTAGCAACACCGGCATGTCCAATCCCAACTGCGGGCCGGCCGGTGTTTGGATGGCTGCAATGCCTACGACGGCTGCCGCCACTGCCCAAGCAACCATCTCGAAGGCAACATCGCGCACGTGACCAGCAGAGAGAACGGTCCCTGCAATCAGGATCAGGAGGTCCAGTGCGACAACTCCGAGTCCGACCAAGCGCGCGAGACCACTCCTATTTCCTCCATCAGGAGGCTCGGGCTGACTGTTCGAAGACACGCTCGCTGTCTCTGACGTGACGGCCATGAGGATCCCCTCCCGAGACTCTCGTTATCAGGGGAAGGTGCCTTCCAATCGATGTTGCCGAGGCGGCCAGCCTCCCTTCAGGAGCGACAAGATTCGCGTGAACACGAACTCAGGAACGATCCGAAGTAGCCGGCACCTGGCCTTGAACAAGGACCCCCCGCCGTATCTGAGCGGGGGGTCCTTGGGGGGCTGGGGGCAGACGCACTCAGTCGGAATCGCGGAGCCCCTGCCGTTGGATGTCCCTGATGGGGAAGCAGGGCATGCAGCGGAGCCGCGTCACACATCCGACCGCCCTAGAACCTCATGTGCGCGCCGCCGGCGAGCGCGAGCGCGAGCAGCGTTCCGGCCGTGAAAGCCAGGCGCTTGAGAGCCCGCATGGTCTGCCTCCTTCCCCTATCTCGGGGGGTCGCTGAGGTCAGGGTGATGGGGCCCGCTAACGACCCGCTAACGCGCGGCTAACGGATCTGGCCCTTCGGCGGTGGCGTGCGAGCAGGGGACTCGACTAGGCTGGCCCCGATCGAGGGTCGGGGGGGAACGTGCCTGGTCACCTGGTCTTTCGCGTCTTGGGACCCCTAGAGGTCGAGCGCGACGGAGCACCCCTTCCCCTGCGAGGCTCGATGGTCCGAGGGCTGCTGGCCCTGCTTCTCCTTCGCGCGGAGCAGCCACATCCCCCCGAGACGCTGATCGAAGGCCTCTGGGGCGACGAACCTCCGCCGACGGCCAGGACCGCCCTTCAGATGCATGTCTCGAGGCTCCGCAAGCTCCTTTCCGGCGACCCGGCGGTCAGCTTGGAGACGACGGACGGCGGCTACGTCATCCATCTCGGCCGCGACCGCCTCGATCTAGACGAGTTCCGGCGGCTGGTGGCACAAGGCCGGTCGGAGATGGCCCGGGGCGAGCACGCGGCGGCGAAGAACGCCCTCGAGGCGGCGCTCAGGCTCTGGAGAGGAACCCCGCTCGCGAACGTCGACGTCCCCGGCCTCCCGCAGTCCGAGCTCGCGGCCTTGGAGCAATTGGAGCTCTCCGCGAGAACCCTGTGCCTCGAAGCCAACCTCGCGATCGGTCGGCACCTCGACGTGGTCCCCGATCTCGAGTCTCTTCGCGCCGGCTTCCCGCTCGACGAGCGCATCCATGTGCTTGCGGCCCTCGCTCTGTACCGATCCGGACGACAGGCCGAGGCCCTCGATTCGATCACCGGCCTTCGCCACCGGCTCTCGACGGAGCTCGGCATCGAGCCGGGCCCGACGGTGCGCCGGCTGGAGGAGCAGATCCTCGCGCAGGATCCGGCGCTCGATCCGCCGTCGGCGGTCGCCGATCTCGCCCCCCGAACGACCCGAAAGACCATCACGTCCCTCGTGTGCCGAATGACCCCCAATCCGACGAGTGGGAGCGATCCCGAGGCCGGAGGCGCCGCCCTGGATCGAGCCCTTCGGGACGCGGTCGAGATCGTCGAGGCGCATGGAGGAACGGTTCACCAGATGGTGGTGGGAAAGCTCGCCGCGGTCTTCGGCGTTCCCCTGGTTCACGAGGACGACAGCCTGCGGGCGATTCGGGCCGCGATGGAGATGCAAACGGCGAGCGGCGCCGCCGAGATCCGAGATCACGACGTCCCGGCCGTCCGCATCGGGATCGGCATGGGAGAGGTCCTCGTGCGCTCCCACCGTGGCACGGAGACGCTGCAGTCGGTCGGACCCCTCGAGGACGCGGACCAGCTCGCGCGGGCGGCACAGCCCGGCGAGGTCCTGATGAGCGGCGCCACGGCCAAGCTCGTGGAGCACGCGACCGGACTCGAACCGACGGAGATCCTGCTGCTGGAGTCGGAGACCCCGTTGGTCGCCTATCGACTCGTCGGCGGCGCCGCGCAGCCGACGGGGAGACGGCGATTCGGTTCGCCGCTCATCGCCCGAGAGGAAGAGCTGGCCGTGCTTCGCCAGGCGCTCGCGCGATCCTCGAGGGAGCGGGCGGGGTCGCTCGTGACCGTGCTCGGCCCGGCGGGCGTCGGCAAGACCCGGCTCGTCGCCGAGTTCCTCGCCCAGGTGCACGAGCGCGCGACTGCGCTGAACGGCCGCTGTCTCTCGTACGGCCGCGACATCACGTTCTGGCCCGTCGCGGAGATGGTGCGACAGGCGGCCGGGATCGACGAGGCCGACCGCGCGCACGAGGCCCGGGCGAAGGTCGCGCGGCTCATCGGCACGATCGACGACGCGGAGTTCATCGAGGAGCAGATCGCATCGATCCTCGGCCTGAGCGAGAGCCCGCCGGTTCCGAGCGAGATCTTCTGGGCCATTCGCCGCTTCTTCGAGGCCGTCGCCCGAGAACGCCCCACGATCCTGGTGTTCGATGACCTCCAGTGGGGCGAGACGATGCTCCTGGACCTCGTCGAGCACGTGGGGGGCGCCTCTCGCGGGGTTCCGTTGCTGGTCGTGTGCATGGCGCGCCCCGAGCTGGTCGAGGATCGCCCGGGCTGGGGCGGTGGGCGGCTCGACGCCACGAACCTCGTCCTGGGAACGCTCGGCCGCGAGGAGAGCTCGCGACTCCTGGACAACCTCCTCGGTCCGGTCGAGATCGACGCGCAGGCGCGGGAGCGGATCCTGGAGGCGGGCGAGGGACACCCGCTGTACCTGGAGGAGCTCGTCGCGGTGCTCATCGAGGACGACTTGCTCCGATGGCAGGACGGTCGATGGATCGCCTCCTCCGAGCTCGTCGAGGTGCCGATCCCCGCGACGATCCAGGCGCTCATCGGCGCACGGCTCGACCGACTCGACGCGCCGCAGCGACTCGTGCTCGAGCACGCGTCGGTGATCGGGCAGGAGTTCTCCGAGCAGAACCTCGAGATCGTGCGCGTCGCACACGGTCGACTGGGCGCCGCGCTCGATTCCCTCGAGGCGAAGGACCTGATCTCCGTTCGCCACGAGTCCCCAACCGCGGGACGCACGTTCCGCTTCCGCCACCACCTGATCCGCGACGTGGCGTATCGCGCGATGTCCAAGGCGGACCGGGCAGACGCCCACGAGGCCTTCGGCGCACACCTGGAGATCACGGCGGGCGGGCGCATCTCCGAGGTCGAGGAGATCGTCGGGTATCACTTCGAGGCCGCGCATCGGTATCGCGTCGAGCTCGGAATCGCGGACGCGGACGATCCGTCGCTCGCGGAGCGGGCGGCGACCCGGCTTCGATCCGCCGGGCTTCGCGCCCTCGCGCGCGACGACGATCCCGCCGCCGTCAGCCTGCTCGGCCGAGCCCTCGCCCTGCTCGACGCGGACGACCCCGCCCGCTGCGAGCTCTCGTGGCAACTCGGCTCGGCGCTGATCGAGACCGGAGCCCTCGACCGGGCGGAGGCGGTGCTCCAGGCCGGACTGCTCGACGCGCGAAGGCTCTCCGACGATCGAGCGATCTGGCGGATCCGGCTCGAGCAGACCGACATCCGTTTCTGGCGCACCCCGGACGCCACGAACACCCAGGAGACCGAGCGCGTGGCGATCGAGGCGGCCGACGCGCTTCGCCGGATGGACGATCTCGCCGGCGTGGCGCGGGCACAGCGGTTGCTCGGCGACGTGTTCGGTCGCCGGGGCCGGGCCGCCGACGCCGTCGACGCCTACGACTCGAGTCAGCGGCTCGCGCGCGAGGCGGGCGACGAGCGCGAAGCGCTGCAGCGATCCAACCTCGGCATCGCGCACGGGCCGGTCCCCGTCGAACGCTGCATCGAGATCACCGAACGGAACCTCGCCAGCTCGCGACGCCCGGACCCGGCAGCCCTCGCCGGGCTCGGCTTCCTGCTCGCGATGTCCGGCCGGTTCGACGAGTCGCGGCGGGCGCTCGAGAGCGCGGTCGCCCGCGCGACGCAGCTCGGCATCGAGTGGAAGCTGGTCTCGATCTCGATGCACTTCGGCTCGGCCATGCTGATCGCCGACGACGCCGAGCGGGCGGAGGCGGTCCTTCGGCCCGCGGTCGAGGCGCTCCAGCGCATGGGCGAGCAGAGCATGTTCTCCACTGCCGTCGCGCTCATGGGCGAGGCCCTGTACCGCCAGGGCAAGCTGAGCGAGGCGCTCGACGCCACGGTCGCAAGCGAGATGGCGACGGCCGAGGACGACGTGGCGTCGCAGATGGCCTGGCGAGGGGTTCGGGGGAAGGTGTTCGCCGCCACGGAGCGGATCGAGGAAGGGGTCCGGCTCGCGCGCGAGGGCGTCGCGTTCGCCGACCGGTCGGACCTGCTGAACATGGTGGGCGACGCGCACTTCGATCTCGCGATCGTCCTGCGAACCGCCGGCGAAACCGAGGAAGCGGCGAAGGAGTTCCGGACCGCGGCCGATTTGTATCGGGCGAAGGGCAACGTCGCCTCGCTCGAGCGCGTCGAGGCGGTCACGGCATCGCCAGGCGTCACGATCTGACGGCTCGCCGCTCGGTAGCATCCGGGGTGTGAAACCCCGGATCCTTGTCGTCGAGGACGAGCCGGCGATCTCCGAGCCCCTGGCCGAGAACCTGGATCGCGAGGGGTTCGACGCGGAGATCGCGGCAACCATCGAGGCCGCGCGAGAGGCCTACGGACGCCAGGCGCCCGACCTGATCTTGCTCGACGTCATGCTCCCCGACGGCGACGGGCGCGATCTCGCGCGCGAAATCCGGCGCGAGTCCGACGTCCCGATCATCATGCTGACCGCTCGAGGGGAGGAGATCGATCGCGTGCTCGGGCTCGAGCTGGGCGCCGACGACTACGTGGTCAAGCCGTTCTCGATGCGCGAGCTCACCGCGCGGATCCGGGCGATCATGCGGCGCGGCCGGGCCACCGAGCGGCGAGGGCCGGTCGAGATCGGGAGCCTTCGGCTCGATCCCGCCTCGCGCACGCTCACCAAGGCCGAGGCGCCGATCGAGCTCGCGGCCAAGGAGTACGACCTCCTGCAGCTGCTCATGACCAACGCCGGCCAGGTGCTCAAGCGCGAGGAGATCATGGACGAGGTCTGGGACCCGCACTGGTTCGGACCCACCAAGACACTCGACGTCCACATCTCGTGGCTCCGCAAGAAGATCGAGGACGACCCGTCCAATCCGCGCTACATCACGACCATCCGCGGGGTCGGATTCCGATTCCTCGCCCCGGAGGAGGCGTAGGGAGCCACGAAGGTCCGCACTCGACTCGTGCTCGCGTTCGCCTACATCCTGATCGTCCTGCTCGTCGCGCTCGGGGTGCCGCTCACGATTCAGCTGCAGAAGCGGGCGACCGCCGAGCTGGAGACGAACGCGCTCGTCACGACGCAGGGAATCGTGACGGCGATCAACCCCGAGAGCCTGACCGACGCCCGCGCGCTGAAGACGCTCGTGAACGACGCCTCGGAGCAGACGGGTGCTCGGGTCATCGTGGTCGACGAGCAGGGGATCGTGCTCGCCGACTCCGGCCTCGTCGTCGCCGGGGTGAAGACCTCGGCCGTCGGCCAGAACTACAACACGCCCGGCCGTCCCGAGATCGGCAACGCGCTCGAGCGCGGTCAGTCCACCTCGTTCATCCGTCCGAGCGCCGACCTCGGACAGGACATCATGGCCACCGCGGTCCCCGTCCTCAGCGAGGACGGGAGTCAGATCGTCGGGGCGGTCCGGATCACCCAGGACGTGCAGCAGGTGACCGACAGCGTGCGTCGAACCACGCTCGGCCTGCTCGCGATCGGGGTGGCGGCGCTCGTCGCCGGCCTCCTGCTGGCGTTCGGGTTGGCCGGATCCCTGTCGCGCCCCCTCACCCGGCTGGCCGCGGCCGCCAGGCGCCTCGGGTCGGGCGACCTGTCTGCCCGCGCGCAGGAGGTCGGCGGCGCCAGCGAGATCGAGGAGCTGGGCCATTCGTTCGACGACATGGCCGACCGCCTCGAGCGAACCGTGAGTGCCCAACGCGAGTTCGTCGCCAACGCGTCCCACCAGCTCCGAACACCGCTCACGGGCATGAAGCTCCGCATCGAGTCCGCCATCGCCGAGACCGACGACGAGGGCGTCCGCCACCAGCTCGAGGCCGCGGATCGCGAGGTCGACCGGCTCGCGGAGATCGTGAATCGCCTGCTCGACATGTCGCGCGAGATCGAGGAAGGGGAGCCGACGCACGTCGATCTCGGCGACGCGATCGCCCGGGCGATCGCGCGCTGGAACGAACGAGCCGGCCGGGTCGAGACGACCCTGCGCGCGAGCGGGGAAGGCGGAACGGCGCAGGGCAACCCCTCCGACCTCGATCAGGTCCTGGACAACCTCCTCGACAACGCGATCGCCTACGCGCCCGGGGAGATCACCGTCGAGTCCGGCGCGCAGAACGGGCACGTGTTCGTCGCGGTGCAGGATCACGGCCCCGGGATCCCGCAGGACGAGCTCGCGCGCGTGACCGAACGGTTCTACCGAGGGCGGGGAACGACGGCGGGCGGGTCGGGCCTCGGGCTCGCGATCGCCCGCGATCTCGTCGAGAAGTGGGGCGGGACGCTGGCGGTCACGAGCAGTTCTGGCGAGGGCACGCGGGTCGAGGTTCGTCTGCGCTCGGCCTCGTAGCGTCTTTACCTGCTCTTACCTCGTCCGGGCGTAGCCTCGACGCGATGTCGAAGAAGGTGCTCTCGGTGGTGGCCTGGGGAGCGGCGGGGCTCGTCGTCGCCCTCGGCCTGACGGCGGGCGCCTTCGCGCTCGCCGGACAGGAGATCGCGAAGCCGGCCACGCCGCCGGCACTCTCCTCGCCGTCGGAGGACGCGTCGCACTCTCCCAAGCCCGAGCGATCTCCCGAGCACTCGCCGTCGCCCGAGGACCACGGCGGCGGGGACGACAATTCCGGTTCGAGCTCGAACCAGGGATCCGGGGGGAGCCCGAGCCCAAGCTCGGGCTCGGCCGACGACAACTCGGGCCCCGGGTCGAGCTCCAGCTCGGGCTCCGACGACGGGGGCGGAGGTTCCGGCTCGGATGACCACTCGGGCTCCGACGACCACGGCGGCGGGGGCTCCGGCTCGGACGACCACGACGACGACTGATCCTCGGTCCTTATCCGCCCCTTGGCCCCCCTGTCCTCCGCTCCTAACGACCCCCTGACTACGGTGGAGGAACACCGATTGAGGGGGGACCACGATGAAGAACAGCATTCGCATCGTCGCGCTGATCGGCGCGATCATGGTGGTGTTGGGCCTGGGCATCGCCGCGTTCGCCGCGAACTCGCCCACGCCCGCTCCCACCACCGTCACCACATCGCCGAGCGACGACCCGACCCCGGGAACGGTCGGCGACGTGAGGGGCAACTGCGACGAGGCCGAGCACGCGAACGACCCCGCGTGCCAGGGCGGCGTCGCGAGCGACGACGACAGCTCCGGCCCCGGCGACGGCATGAACGACGACCAGTCCGGGCCGAGCGACGACTCCGGACACGGGAGCGACGACGGGTCCGGTCACGACGTGAACGACGACCACGGCGGCAACTCGGGATCGGGTGGGGGTGACGACGGCCCGAACCACGGCTGATCCCACTCGGTTCCCCGAAACGGCCGCGTCGAAGGGCGCGGCCGTTTCGCGTCCTCTCCGTTCGTCACGGCGGGCCGCTACGCTCAGGGCGTGCGGCGGATCCTCATCGGGACGGCGAGCTGGACCGATCCCACCCTCGTCAAGGACGGCCACTTCTATCCACCCGAGGCGAGGTCGGCCGAGGCGCGGCTGCGCTACTACGCCGAGCAGTTCCCGATCGTCGAGGTGGACTCCACCTACTACTTCCCGCCGAGCGAGAAGAACGCGGTGCTCTGGATCGAGCGCACGCCCGCGGACTTCACGTTCAACGTCAAGGCCTACTCCCTGCTCACCAACCACCCCACGAAGCGAGAGTCGCTGTACAAGGACCTCCAGGAGGCCGTCCCCGAGGAGCTCGCGGACAAGCGGAACCTCTACCGCGAGCAGCTGCCCGATCAGATCGTCGAGGAGGTCTGGCAGCGCTTCCACGACGCGTTGATGCCGCTCCATTCGGCCGGAAAGCTCGGCGCCGTGCTGTTCCAGTTCCCGCAGTGGTTCGTCATCGGCCGGCGGAACAAGGACTACGTCCTCGAGTGCGCCCAGCGCCTGCAGGACTTCCGGATCGCCGTCGAGTTCCGCCACAAGACGTGGCTCGAGGAGCGCAACGCGGAGGAGACCCTCTCGTTCCTCGAGGAGCACGACCTCCCCTTCGTGGGCGTCGACATGCCGCAGGGCTTCGACTCGTCGCTGCCGCCGATCGCCGCGGTGACGGCCAAGGACCTCGCGATGGTCCGGTTCCACGGACGCGACCGAGAGGTCTGGGGCAAGAAGAACGTCAGCGCGTCCGAGCGGTTCCGCTACGAGTACTCGCAAGCGGAGCTCGAGGAGTGGGTCCCGAGGATCCGCCAGCTCTCGGAGCAGGCGCGCGAGACCCACGTGCTGATGAACAACTGCTACCGGGACTTCGCCGTGAACAACGCGCGGCAGCTCGGCGACCTGCTCGCGCTCGAGGAGTAGGGTCCGGCCCGGCCCCGCGGGCACGCCCGCGTGGAAGGGAGGGTAGGCCGGGCCGGACGCTCGTTGCCCGGGTCCGCGTCGCGGCCCCGGAAACCCTTCCTCACCTTAGCAGCGAGCGGTCGAAAGCCGGGATCGGCCGGTACCCTCGGTGAATGTTCGGCCGCTCGTTCCGGATCGCCACGATCCGCGGCATCCCGGTGAACGTCGACTCCTCGTGGATCTGGATCGCCGCGCTCGCCGTCTACACGCTCTGGGCGCGCTTCGACGTGAGTTTTCCCGCGCTCGCCGACGGCGTGGTCATCGCGTACGCGGTCCTCGGCGCCGTCCTGTTCTTCGGGGCCGTCTTCCTGCACGAGCTCGCGCACGCGATCGCGGCGCGGCTCGCGGGGATCCGCGTCGAGGGCATCACGCTCGTGTTCTTCGGGGGGTTCACGGCCGCACGGTCCGAGGAGAAGGGCCCCGGGCCGGCGTTCGTCATCGCGGCGCTCGGGCCGGGGACCAGCCTCGCGCTCGGCCTGCTGTTCACC
This sequence comes from uncultured Actinomycetes bacterium, assembly GCA_963716935.1. GTDB lineage: Bacteria > Actinomycetota > UBA4738 > UBA4738 > HRBIN12 > CALGFI01. The sequence continues at coordinate 464,601 of CAVQUN010000005.1, forward strand.
TGGCTCTCGCGCATTGTGGCCGAAACGGGCGGACCGCTACCGGGCCTGCTCGAGTACGTGGGCTTCATCAACCTGATCATGGCGGCCTTCAACGTCCTGCCCGGCCTGCCGCTCGACGGCGGCCGGATGCTCCAGGCGGTCGTGTGGCGGATCTCTCACAGCCGTCGCGTCGGCACGCGGGTCGCGGCGTGGAGCGGCATGGCCGTCGGCGTCGCGATCTTCGGGTTCGCGGCGTACGCGGTGATGAAGCAGGACCTGTTCCTCGCCGTGTGGGCGGGCATCATCGGCATGTTCATCTTCCAGGGAGCCCGCGCCTCTGAGCAGCAGATCGGCATAGCTGAGCGGCTCGCCGACGCGACGGTCGCCGACGCGATGGAGCCACCGCCGCCCGCCGTCCCGGCCGACCTCTCCTTGTCCGAGACGCTCCACCGCTACCTCAGCGGGCACGAGCAGGAGGCGTTTCCCGTCGTCGAGGCCGACGGCAGGGTGATCGGCATGATCTCGTTCAACTCCGCCCGCGACCTCGGCGCGAACGACCCACTGCGTCCGGCGCGAGAGGCGCTCATCCCGCTCGAGCGCGTTCTCGTCGCCCATCCGGAGGAGCGGCTCGATCAGGTCTCGATCCGGCTCGGCTCCGGGCGCGCGGCGCTCGTGCTCCGCGACGGCGCGCTCGTCGGCGCCATCACCGGCGGTGGTCTGGTCCGCTGGGCCTCGTCTCGCCCTTCCTGAGGATCGGGCCTGTCGCCCCTCGGGAGTAGCCTCTCGTTCGAGATGGCCCCGTTCGCACCGGATCCACGTCAGCACGAGGTCCTCGAGCACCGTTCCGGACCCCTTCTCGTCCACGGCGGTTTCGGAACCGGCAAGACCGCGGTCTTGCGCGAGCGGTTCCTCCGGCTCCTGTCAGACGGCGCCGATCCCGATCGCGTCGCGCTCGTCGTCGGCTCGCGCCGAGCGCGCGACGAGACTCGGCGGATCCTCCTGCGCCGGCTCCCGGCCTCGATCGCGAGCCTGCGGGTGTCGACCGTGCACGGGCTCGCCTATCAGATCGTGAGCGCTCGGTACCACGAGCTACGGTACGAGTCGCCGCCCGCCATCCTGGCCGCTGCCGAGCAGTTCGCGAAGGTTCGCGAGCTCCTCGCGGGCGAGGATCCCGATCGTTGGCCCGCGTACGGCGGCATGCTAGGGCTCCACGGCTTCGCCGACGAGATCCGTCAATTCGTGCTGCGCGCGCAGGAGGCGCTCGTCACGCCCGATGACATCGACGCGGCCGCCGAGGCGCGCGGGCTCGGCGGTTGGCACGAGCTCTCCGACTTCCTGCGCCGGTACCTCCAGGTGCTGGACGCGGAGGGCGCCGTCGACTTCGCCGGCCTCGTCGAGCAGGCGGCCGTCGCGGCCGAGATCGGCGAACCGCCGATGGACCACGTCCTCGTCGACGACTATCAGGACACGACGTTCGGCGCCGAGCGCCTGATCGCCTCGCTGCGACCCACGACGCTCGTCGTCGCGGGCAACGCGGACGGGCACGTCTTCTCGTTCCAGGGCACCACGCCGGTGCCGCTCCTGCGATTCGCGGAGCGATTCGCGGGTGCCGGCCGGGTCGAGCTCGAGACCAACCACCGCTCGAGGGCGGTCGAGCTCGAGGCGTGGACGGCCACACACACGTCCGAGGAGCACGCCGGCATCGCCCGGGAGCTCCGGCGCCTTCACGTACGCGACGCGGTCGCGTGGCGCGACCTCGCCGTGGTGGTGCGGCGGCAGAGCCGGCACCTCCAGGGCTTGCTGCGCGCACTGGATGACGCCCGGATCCCTCGACACCTCCCCGAGGGCGGGCTGGCGCTCGCCGCCGAGCCGGCGACCGTTCCCTTCTCGCTCGCGCTCCGCTGGGTCGCGCGCCCGCTCGAGCGCGACGCCCTCGCGGAGCCGGTGCTCACGTCGGAGCTCGGAGGACTGTCCCCCGCCGCCGCGCGGAGCCTGCTGCGCGAGACGCGCGCCGACGGCCGGTCGCCGAGCGAAGCCCTGGAACGCACCGATGGACTCGCGGAGATGGATCGCTCGCGGCTGGCGGCGCTCGCCGAGGCCCTTCGCCGAGCGGAGAAGTCGTCCGCGTCGGTGATCGAGGCATTCCGCGCGCTCTGGGAAGGCCTCCCGTATTCGGCGCGGCTCGTCACCGCGGCCGAGATCGAGGGCGAGGCCCGGCGGGACCTGGACGCCGTCGTCGCGTTCGCGCGCGCGGTCGAGCGATCCGGCGCATCGATCGACCCCTCGGTCGCCGCCTTCGTCGACCTGCTCGAGGGCGGCGAGGGAGGCCCCGGCGTCGCCGGCACCGGCGACGCGGACGCCGACGCCGTCCAGGTCCTCACGGCGCACGGGGCGACCGGGATGGAGTTCGACACCGTGGTGGTGGCCGGCGCCGTGGAGGGCGACTTCCCGAGCGTGATCCGGCCGGAGCCGATGTTCGACCTCGCGGCGCTCGAGGGCACCAGCGCGCGCTCGGAGCGGATGCGGCGGCGCCTGGCGGACGAGCGCCGGCTGTTCGCGTCCGTTCTGGGCCGCGCGCGCCGCCGCGTCGTGCTCACGGCGAGCGACTCGCACGGCGGCGAGGAGGGGGCGCGCTCCCGATTCGTCGTCGAGCGCGGCGTGCCCTGGTCGCCGACGCCGCCGGATCCCGCGAATCCCGTTTCGGTCGCCGAGGCGTCGGCGCGGTGGCGACGAACCCTCGCCGACGCCGCGGCGGCCGCACCGGAACGCCTGGCGGCGATCGACGGCCTGCTCGCGCTTGGCGAGCGACCGGGACGTTGGTGGTTCCAGCGGGATTGGACCTCGACGGGCCAACCGCTCCACGAGGCCCTTCGCCTGTCGTTCTCACGGCTCGAGAAGCTCGAGAACTGCGAGCTCCAGTTCGTGCTGGGCGAGGAGCTCGGCCTCAGCCGGCGCGGCGGCTACCACGCGTGGGTCGGCAAGCTGGTCCACGAGCTCATCGAGCGATGCGAGAAGGGCGAGGTGGAGCGGAGCCTCGATGCCCTCGTCGCCTCGCTCGAGGCCGAGTGGCAGGACGCGCCGTTCCCCTCGAAGGCGGTGAGCGCCGCGTTCAAGCGCCTGGCGGTGGAGAAGATGCTCCCGAACTGGTTCGAGACCTTCGGCGAGCTCCCGGCCGTCGAGGGCGGCACGGAGGTCGGGTTCGAGTTCGCCTTCGAGGGCGCGACGATCAGCGGGAAGATCGACCGGATCGGCCCGCACGACAACGGGTTCCGGATCACGGACTTCAAGACCGGGAACCCCGACCGGGCGCCCAAGGCCGCCGAGAGCCTGCAGCTCGGCATCTATTACCTGGGCGTCACGCTCGCCCCCGAGCTCGAGCGATACCGACCGGTTCGCGCGGTGGATCTGTCGTATCTGCGGGGCCACTGGAAGACCGGCGACATCGTGAGCCAGGCCTGGCCCGTCTCCCCGGCCGGCGAGGAGGAGTACCAGGCGCGGATCCGCGAGCGCCTCTCGGAGCTGATCGAACGGGTCCGGGCGCTCGACGCGCTCGGAACCTACCGGCCGGACCCCGCCGCCCAGTGTCACTTCTGCGACTTCAAGCCCCTCTGCTCCCTCTACCCCGAGGGGCAGCCGATGTTCGCGATCCCGGAGGGCTCGCCGGCATGAGCCTCGACGTCCCCATCGAGATCGTGGCCTTCCTCGGCGCCGAGCCCACGCCCGACCAGTGGCGGGCGATCTCGTGGCCGCTGGAGCCGTGTGTGGTCGTGGCGGGCGCGGGCTCGGGCAAGACCTCGGTGATGGCGGCGCGCGTCGTCTGGCTCGCGCTCCGGCATCGAGCGACGGGTGGCGACGAGGGGGCGCTGCCCGGCAACGTCCTGTGTCTCACGTTCACGAACAAGGCCACCGAGAACCTCGTCCACCGCATCCGGCGGGCGCTCGCCGTGCTCGAGCTCGAGGAGGGCGAGGAGCCCGAGGTCGCCAACTACCACGGCTTCGCGCAGGAGATCGTCGACCGCTACGGGATGCTCGAGGGCATCGAGCCCGGCCAGCGGGTCCTCACGCCCGCCCAACGCGTCGAGCTCTGCGCCCGCGTGCTCGACCACGTGTCGTTCGAGCACGTGTCCGCCACGTGGCAGCCCTCGCTCGTCGCGAACATCCTCGACCTCGCCGACCAGGCGCAGAACCACCTGGTCGAGCCCGGGGAGATCGTCGCGTTCAACCAGGAGCGGCTCGAGAGCCTCAAGGCGCACCGGTCCGATCGCGCCTATCAGGCGTCGCTCGAGCGCATCGAGCTCGCCCGGGCGGTCGCGGCCTTCCACGAGCTGAAGCGGGAGCTCGGCGTGATCGACTTCGGCGACCAGATCGGCCTCGCCGCGACGATCGTGCGCAATCACGGGCTCGTCGGCGACGAGTACCGGCGTCGCTTCGCCGCCGTCCTGCTCGACGAGTATCAGGACACGAACGTGGCGCAGGCCCGGCTGCTCGAGGACGTCTTCGGCGGCGGACATCCGGTCACGGCCGTGGGGGACCCGGACCAGAACATCTACGCGTGGCGCGGCGCGAGCCTGTACAACCTCCTCGAGTTCCCCCGGCGGTTCGCGAGGCCCGACGGCTCGCCCGCACCGAAGCTCCCCCTGTACACCAACTTCCGCTCGGGCTCCCGGATCCTGGCGGCCGCCGACGCGCTGATCTCGCCGCTCCCCCGGACCCAGCGACCCGACCCGGACAAGCGCCTGGATCCCTGGGCCGCCAACGGGCAGGGAACGGTCGGGATCGCGCGCCATCGGGACGAGGTCGCCGAGGCCGAGGCGATCGGCGACCGGATCCTCGTGCTCCGGTCGCAGGGACACGCGTGGCGAGAGATCGCCGTCCTGTGCAGGACGTCGCGACTGTTCCCCTCGCTGCAGCGAGCCTTCGGCGACCGCGACGTCCCGGTCGAGATCGTGGGGCTGGCCGGCCTGCTCAAGATGCCCGAGATCGTCGAGGTCCTCTCGTACGCCCGCGCGGTCGCGAGCCCGCTCGAGAGCGTCGCCCTCGGGCGAATCCTGCTCGGACCGCGCTACCGGATCGGGCTGACCGACCTCGCGCGGGTGGCCGCCTGGGCCAAGGGCAAGACGTACGAACTGCGCGACGAGGACGAGGACCTCTCGGAGGAGATCCCCTTCCTGGTCGCCGAGGCGCTCGAGCACCTGGACGAGACGACCGGCCTGTCGGAGGAGGGGCGGGCTCGGCTCGAGGAGTTCCGGGCCGAGCTCGACGAGCTCAGGGCGGCCGCACGGCGGCCGGTGCCCGAGTTCCTCGCGACGGTGATCCGCCGGACCGGGATGCTCGCCGAGCTCGACGCGGCGACCGATCAGGAGCACGCGCTGGCGCGCCGGAGAAACCTCGCCGCGTTCCTCGACGAGGTGCACGCCTTCTCGCCGCTCGAAGGCGAGCTCACCCTGCAGCGCTTCCTGGATTACGTGGACACCGTCGAGGCCGGGGAGCGCGAGGAGTGGGCACCCGTGCAGCCCTCGGAGGCGGACTCGGTCAAGGTCATGACGATCCACGTCGCCAAGGGCCTGGAGTTCGACACGGTGTTCGTGCCCGGGCTCGCCAAGGGCATGCTGCCGAACGACCGCATCCAGCACAATCCGGCGGAGCGGGCACGCTCGCTCGATTTCGAGCTGCGCGGCGACGCGGCGATCCTTCCCACCTACCAGGGGAACCTCTCGGCGTTCAAGGACGCGCTCCGGTCGCAGGAGGTGATCGAGGAGCGCCGCACCTGCTACGTCGCCCTCACGCGCGCCCGCAAGAATCTGTTCGTCTCGGGGGCGCACTGGTACGGGGAGACACAGAAGCCGCGCGATCCCGGTCCCTTCCTCCAGGAGCTGTCCACGTGGGGCGAGGAGACCGGGCTGGCGACCGTGGATCCGGGACCCGACGTCGACGAGGCGAACCCGCTCGCCGGCTATCGCGAGGCCTTCGTGCGCGACTGGCCGGGCCCGGCGCTCCCCGACGTGTCGGACGAGCTCTTCCCGACCGGGTGGCGCCGGGCGGCCGCCGAGGCCGCGGAGGTCGGCACCGCGCCGGTGCTCCTGGTGGACGCGCTGTCGACCGATGACCGCGCGAGCTACGCGGCGCTCGCCTCGGAGCGGCGAACGCTCGCCGAGCGCCTGGTCGAGCTCGAGGCCTCGACCGCGGGCGGCGCATTCGCCCCCTCGACGGTCTCGGTGGGCGGGCTCGTCGACTACGGCCGGTGCCCCAAGCGCTTCTACTGGAGCGTGGTCCGGCCCCTCCCACGGTTCGCCGGCCCCGCGGCGCGCATCGGTACCGAGATCCACCGCTGGATCGAGCTCCACTCCCACGGCCAGGGCAAGCTACTCGAGGACGAGGAGGAGCCCGACCTCACCGTCGAGGAGCTCGCGGGGCGACCGGGCCGGATCGACGAGCTCCGATCGTCGTTCCTCGCGAGCCGGTTCGCCACCGCCGTTCCGCGCTTCGTGGAGCGCTCGTTCCTGCTGCCGCTCGGGGGCGTCGTGATCGCGGGGCGGATCGATGCGATCTTCGGCGCGGACGACGAGGGGCCGTGGGAGGTCGTCGACTACAAGACCGGTCGCGTCCCCGACGAGGGCGATCCGCTCGTTCGGACGCAGCTCGACGTCTACGCGCTCGCGTGCATCGACGTCTGGCACAAACGACCCGAGGATCTCCGTCTCACGTACCTGTACCTGTCCGCGGGCCAGGAGCGCTCGTACTCGGTCGACGACCCCGAGGCGGTTCGCACGCGCGTCGCGGGATGGCTTCGCCGAATCGTCGACAACGAGTTCGAGCCCACCGCCGGCGAGCACTGCCGCTGGTGCGACTTCCGTCCGTTCTGCGACGCAGGGCTCGCGTGGATGGCTGCGAACGGCGACGACGTGGAGGCCGGCTAGTCCCCGGACGCCTTCGAGTCGGCGGCGAGCCGGCGGGCCTGCTCCTGGAACGTGCGGTAGTTCGCGGCAGGGTCCCACCCGTTGTCGATCTCGTCGGCGACGAAGCGCACTGCGAGCCCGAGGGCCTCGGCCCGCGAGAGCAGCGCCGCGCGAAACCACTCGAGCGACCCCGGTTCGAGCATCACCTCGCCGTGCGCACCGAGCGACCGGAGCGAGGCGTCGTCAACGACGACCGGCCTGGGGCGAAAGAGGCGCTCGACGCCCTCGGGCGCCGCCTCGGTCGTCTTCAGGTGCGCGGCGTCGCCGGACCAGGTCGCGAACGCGACCACGGTCTCGGGGTCGTCGGGCCGGTACAGGTCGGCGCGGATCAACCCGAGGTCGACCGCTCGAGCCGTCGCAGCATCGTGGCGGTGTAGGAGAGGAGCTTCGCTCCCACCTCGGGCTCCTGCTGGATCAGCTTGAGGAACGCCGCCCGAGGAAGCGCGAGCATGACCAGAGGCGTGTCGGCGACGACGCTCGCCGTTCGCGGCCCGCCGTCGAGCAGGGAGATCTCGCCGAAGAAGTCGCCCGGGCGCAGACGATTCACGACGCGCCCGCTCTTGGCGGTCACCTTCGCCTCGCCCTCGAGGATCACGTAGAAGGTGTCCCCGATGTCGCCCTCGCGCACGACCCGAGCGCCCTCCATGTAGCGCTGCTCCTCGGTCAGATCGGCGAGTCGCCTCAGATACCGCGGGGCCAGGCCGGAGAACAACGGAACCTGCGCCAGCGCATCCCGCTCTCGCTTCGGCACGTCTGGTCCCTCCCTTCCCGATCGTGGCGCGAGCCTACCCGAGGCCGAGGACCGGCGCGCGGCCCGAAGACGACCTATCCTCGCTGTCGGTGCCGCGCGCTAGGGTCGGCCGGTGGGGTCCCCGACATGCGTCTCGGCCGTCGGCAAGCCCCGCCGGGTCCCCTCCGACGCGGTCGTCGTCCGGCAGGGCGACTCGCTCGAGTCGCTGTTCCTGGTCACGGCCGGCGCCGTGCGCCTGTCGTCCGTGACCCGCGACGGACGCGAGGTGGTGGTCGGGATCCTCGGGCCGGGGGAGGTGTTCGGCGAGTGCGCGCTCCTCGGCCGGCCCTCACCGGTCGACGCGCGCGTCGTCGGCCAGACCGACCTCGTGACCTTGCCGATCCCCCACCTGCGCGACGTGCTCCGCCATAGCCCGGACACCGCCGAGGAGCTCCTTCGGCTCGTCGCCGCCCGCTTGCACCGGACCGCCCGGGCGCTCGAGGAATCCCTCGCCGGCGCCGTCCCGGCTCGGCTCTCGAGCCGCCTCCGCGACCTGGCCGAGACGCACGGAACCCGCACGCCCGAAGGGGTGCGGATCCAGGTCCCGCTCACCCGCGAGGAGCTGGCCCGAATGGTCGGGAGCACGCGCGAGTCGGTGAGCCGCACGATGGGCGGCTTCGAGGGCCGGGGGTTGGTTCGAACGAGGGGGCGCACGGTCGTGATCCCCGACCCGTCGGCGCTTCGGGACGTGGTCGCGCCTTGACACCGCCCGACGGACTCGCTCACCGTGTCGCATGGACGACTACCGCGCCTCCACCTACGGCGACCGAATCGCCGAGATCTACGACACGAAGTACGCCGAGCTCCCCTTCGGCGGAGACCTGAACCAGACGGTCGCGTTCCTCGCCGAGCTCGCCGGCGGAGGTCCCGCCCTCGAGCTCGGCGTCGGCACCGGCCGGGTGGCGCTCCCGCTGCGCGAGGCCGGCGTCGACGTTCGCGGCGTCGACGCGTCCGCGGCGATGGCGGCGCGACTCGCGGCCAAGCCCGGCGGCGACCGGATCCCCGTGACGATCGCGGACTTCCGTGACTTCGCGCTTCCCGATCGGTTCGCGCTCGTGTACGTGGTCTTCAACACGTTCTTCGGGTTGCTCACGCAGCAGGACCAGATCGACTGCCTCACCACGATCGCGCACCACCTCGCCGACGGCGGCGCCTTCGTGCTGGAGGCGTTCGTCCCCGACCTTGCGAGGTTCGACCGTGGACAGCGCGTCGGGGTCGTCCGCTCCGAGGTCGACGAGGTCGAGCTCGAGGTCAGCCGGCTCGACCCGGTCGAGCAGCGAGTGGACTCGAACCACGTGATCATCCGTCCGGACGGGATTCACCTGTACCCGGTGCGGATCCGGTTCGCGACGGTCGCCGAGCTCGACGTGATGGCGCGGCTCGCCGGGCTGCGACTCCGCGAGCGCTGGGCGGACTGGGATCGCTCACCGTTCGGCGCGGACAGCGGCAAGCACGTGTCGGTGTGGGAGCGCGCCGGCTAACCCGGCTCCTGCAGCGTGGCGAGGCTGCACGGTCCGCACAGCCTCGCCTTGCCGCGGACGGGACGCCCGCACCGGACGCAGGTGCGCGGCTCGCTTCGTTCGTATCGCGCGACGCCGCCCTTCATGGTCTTGTCGACCCGCCCCTCCGCGTCGAGCTTCAGCAGATGCGCGAGCACCGAGCGCCCCGCGAGCTCGTACACCTCGACCGGATACTCCCGGTAGATCTCCGCGACGAGCTCGTCGATCGTGCGCGAGCCGGCCTCGAGCGCGTCGAGGATCTCGCGCTCGCGCTCCTCCCGGTGCTCCAGGTACTCGTCAAGCTTCGCGACGCCGCGCAGGACGACGGGTCCGTGCCCCGGGTAGATGGTCGCGGGCGCGAGCTCGCGCAGGCGTCGCAGCGATCGCAGATAGACCACCAGGTCGCCTTCCGGCGGGTCGATCACGCTCGTGCCGCGCCCGAGCACGGCGTCGCCGGTGAACAGCGCGCTCGCCTCCTCCGACCAGAACGCCACGTGGTCCGGCGAGTGCCCGGGCGACGCGATCGCCCGAAGGGTCGCGCCGTCGCTTGAGATCAGATGGCCGTCGCGGAGCCGCGAGCCGCCGGCGGGCGGACGGAGCGCGTGCACCGCGGCGCCCGTCGCCTTTCGGAGCGGCAGCGCGCCCGGCGCGTGATCCGGATGGTCGTGCGTCAACACGATGACGCCCACGCGGCCGGCCGTCGCCACCACCTCCGCGAGATGCCCCTCGTCCGCGGGGCCCGGATCGATCACGATGGCGGGCGCGTCGCCGACGACGTACGTGTTCGTGCCCTCGAGCTCGCGGACCCCCGGATTGGGGGCGAGGACCCGGACGATGCGCATCACGGCTCGTCCTGCCAGAAGGTCGACCGCGGCAGGCGCTCGAGCTCGTCGTCGTCGGGCTCTCGGGTGTCGAGACGCAGGCCGAGTAGCTCATCCACGCTCGTGCAGTCGGCGATCGCGCGGATCGTGAACGACGTCGGCCAGTACAGCTTCCGCCGCTCGGCGCGCCAGTCCTCGACGAGCGCTCGCGGCGAGACCCACCACGCGTCCGCGGTCTCCCCACCGTCGGGGACGACGCGAAGCCCGTTCGGCGCCCGGACGGCGAAGTAGCGGGCGTCGAATCGAACGGGGACCTGGACCGGCGCCACCCAGTGCGCCAGCTCGGTCAGCTGCTCGATTCGCGGCGGCGCCGCCGCGAGCGCATCGAGCGAACGGCCGCCGGACTCCCCGAGCCCGTCGGCGGCGAGCGCGAGCCCGACCTCCTCGAGCAGCTCGCGAACGGCGCACGCGCGAGCCGACTCTTCCGCGTCGCCGAACCAGCGGGCGGCGAGCTCCGCGTCCCCGGGGTCCACCGAGCCGCCGGGGAACGCGACGTAGCCGGGCAGGAACCGGCTCCGGGCCCCGCGCTCGAGCACGAGCACCTCGAGACCCGGCTCGCCGTCACGCGCCGCGATCACCGACGCAGCCCTGCGGATGCCCTCGGCCACGCGGCGCATCCTCGCACGCGCCCCGTGCGCCGACACACCGAGGAGGCCTCGCCACCTACGCTGTCGCCGATGAGCGACGAGGTGGCGGCGCGGCTCCGACGCCGGATCGACGAGGGCGGGCCACTCGCGTTCGACGAGTTCATGCGGGAGGCCCTGTACGGACCCGGCGGGTTCTACGAAGGAACGCCCGTGGGCGAGCGTGGCCATTTCGTCACGAGCCCGCACGCGCACCCGCTGTTCTCTCGCCTGATCGGGGCCGCCGTCGAGGAGCTCTGGCGCGCGCTCGGGCGTCCTTCGCCGCTTCGGCTCGTCGAGGTCGGCGCGGCCGACGGGGCCATGGCTCGAGAGCTGCGAGACGGGTTCGCGCGGGCGGGGATCGCTCTCGAGTATGCCGCAGTGGAGACGAGCCCCGGCGCGAGGGCGGCGCTCGCCGACCTCGGTGCGCACGTCGTCGCGAGGCTGGACGCGCTCGAGCCGCTCGATCCCGGCGTCGTCGTCGCGAACGAGCTGCTGGACAACCTGCCCTTTCGTCGCGTCCGTCGCCGCGGCGGCGGCATCGTCGAGGTCCGGATCGGGCTCGTGGGCGACCGGTTCGTCGAGGTGGAGGCGCCCGCCGACGCGGAGCTCCGATCCTTCGCGAGCTCGCTGCCGCCGGGGATGGAGACCACCCACCCGGTCGGCACGTTCGCGTTCGTCGACGAGCTCGCCGCGTCCCTGCGCCGAGGCTACGCGGTGCTCGTCGACTACGGCTCGACGTCGGGCGCTGCCGGGGCCGTCCACGGCTACCGGGAGCAGCGGCTGGTCCCCGACGTGCTCGCGGAGCCGGGATCGGCGGACATCACCGCCGGCGTCGATTTCGACGCCGTCGCCGGGCACGCCCGAGGCCGCGGCCTCGAGCCGCTCGACCCGGTCGACCAGTCCTCGGCGCTTCGAGCGCTGGGGTTCGACGACTGGGCACTCGCAGAGCGCTCGCGCCAGTCCTCGCTCCTTCGGGAAGAACGGGGCGCGGAGGCGGTCCGCGTCTGGGACGAGCGCAACCGGGCGCGCCTGCTGATCGATCCCGCCGGGCTCGGCCGGCTTCGGTGGTTGGTGTTGGCGACGCCGGGATTGCCCACGCCCACATGGATCGAGCGCGCGCGGGAGCTCCCGGCATTGGATTGACCCATCGTTCAGCCGCGCGATACGGTCGGCCACTCGTCCGGGAGTTCCTGGGGGACATCGTGCGCAACCATCGCTCGTCGTTCGCGACCTCGGTCCTGCTGAGCGCGCTGCTGGTCGTCGCGGCCGCCTGCACCTCGAGCCCGCCGGAGGCGCCGTCGCACCCGCGAGCCCCGGAGGAAGCGGTCGACGAGGGCCTCGCGGAGGAGATCGCGGAGCAGTCGGAGGGGACGCAGGAGCGACTCGAGGCGCTCGAGGAGGCGCGCGCCGAGGGGACGCTCGGCGTCATCGAGCCGATCACCAACACTCCGGCGCCCGGCTGGGCAGGAGAGCGCATCGCGAACCCGACCGGCGACGACTGGGAGCCGGCCGTCGCGGCCGACCCGAACGCCCCGTTCGTCTACATCCTGCACAACCGGTACGGGGGCGAGCCGGCATGCAAGAAGGGCTGCCCCGACCCCGCGATGATCCTGCACGTCTCCAAGAACGGCGGGGACACGTGGCGTCCGGAGCGCTACCTGTGCACGTGCAAGGGCGTGAAGGGTCAGTTCGACCCGCTGATCGACGTCGTGCGCGACACCGGCGACGTGTACGCGGTCTGGATGAACGACTTCGACATCCACTTCTCGAGCTCGACCGATCATGGCAGGACGTGGTCGAAGCCGGTCCCGATCCATCCCGACGTGAACTGGGGCGACAAGCCGAATATGGCGATCAGCCCCGACGGGCGGGACGTCTACGTCCTGTTCAACGGCCCGTCGAGTGGCGACGTCTACGCTTCCGTGTCCCACGATGGCGGTGCAACGTGGGAAGCGACCCGCCTCACCGACGGCGAGCGCTACTACTTCGACTACGGCGGGATCGTCCTGCCGGATGGCCGCGTGGTGTTCTCTCACATCAGCTTCCTGTACGGCAACGGCGGCGGCGGGCCGCCGCAGGGGCCAATCCAGATCCACCTGTTCGCTTCGGACGACGACGGCGGGACGTGGACCGAGCAGCTCGTCGACGAGCTCGAGGCCGGCACCGAGTGCCCGTCGCAGTCCTGCTACGAGGACTTCTACGACAGCGGCCCGGTCCTCGCCGCGGATCCGGGCGGCGACCTCGTCATCGTCTACAACGGGGCGTCCGAGCCGCTCGGCCCGCGCACCGTCTACGCGCGCTCCTCGACCGACGGCGGGCTGACGTGGAGCGACCGGGTGCAGATCTCGAAGACCGGGGTGAACGCCGCGTTCCCGGCCGCGGTCGGGTTCGGCGACGACGATGCGCGCGTGTGGTTCATGGACCAGCGCACCGGGCGATGGAACGTCCGTTACACGACGACGACCGACCTCGGCGCCACGTGGAGCGCGACCGTGAAGCTCTCGGACGCGAGGTCGGGCACCGCGTACATCGACCGGGACGGGTTCACCGAGGCGTACGGCGACTACGGCGAGATCGCGGTGACGAGCGAGGGCAAGACCATCGGCGTGTGGGGCGAGGGCCCCAGCTATCACGGCCCGGGCGGCGTCTGGTTCAACGTCGAGGTGTAGCCCGCTTCGCCCGAGGCTTCTTGGCGGTCGACGGTCGAGCGGCGCCCGCGCCGCTCTGCTCGTCCAGGAAGCGCTCGACGAGCCCCCGGACGACCCCGGCCATCGAGAACCCCTGCTCCGTCGACCATCGCCGCAGGCGCTCGTGGAGCTCGGGGGGAAGGCGAACGGGAAGCATCGCCGTCGCGCCGGATCCCTCGGCGCCCGGCGCCATGAGCATGGACGCAGGGTCCGAGAGCAGCAGCACGTCCGGCGGGCCGGCGGGGCGAACCGGTCGAGTGAGCGGAGCGGGTTCGGCGAACGCGCGGCGGACCAGCGCCGCCATCACCACGTCCTGGTCGCGGTCGGGGAGCCCCCGGACGGCCTTCAGCAGGAGCTTCGCGGCTCGATCGTCCATCCTCTACCTCCGGCGATATCGCGATATCGGGAATCGATATCGTGCCCCGCCGGCCGGAACGAAGCAAGCCTCGCCGGGCCGGCGCTAGCGGTCGACGTCGCCGACGACGAAGAAGACCGAGCCGAGGATCGCGATCAGGTCGGGAACGAGCGTCCCCGGCAGCATGGCGGGCAGGACGGAGACGTTCGAGAACGAGGCCGTCCGCATCTTCAGCCGGTACGGCTCGGGCTTGCCGTCGCCGACGAGGTAGTAGCTCATCAGCCCGAGCGGGTTCTCGGTCCGCACATACACCTCACCGTCGAGCTTCAGCGTCTTCGGGAGCTTCGCCACCCGGAAGTCGCCGGCGGGCAGGCGGTCCATGCACTGCTCGATGATGTCGCAGGACTGGCGCATGCGCTGGACCAGCACCCACAGCCGGTCGAACGAATCTCCGCGGCTGCCGATCGGGACGTCGAACTCGACCTCGTCGTACTTCTCGTACGGCTCGTCCTTGCGCGGATCCATCGCGACGCCCGACGCCTGCAGGACCGGTCCCGAGCAGCCATACGCCACCGCGACGTCGCCGGGGAGCACGCCGACGCCCTTGGTCCGGGCGATCACGATCTCGTTGCCCATCACGAGGTTGTCCATGTCGTGCAGGCGCTTTCGCACGTGCGCGAGGACCTCGGCCGATTGCTTCAGCCAGCCGCGCGGGAGATCGTCCTTCAGCCCGCCCGGCCGGACGAACGAGAAGTGCATCCGCGCACCCGTCGCGGACTCCATGAGCGCCTGGATCATCTCGCGCTCGATGAAGGCGTAGAAGATCGGCGTCATCGCGCCGAGCTCGAGCGGGTACGAGCCGACGAACATGAGGTGGCTGAGCACCCGGTTCCACTCGGCGAGCATCGTGCGGATCCACCGCGCCCGCTCGGGCACCTCGATCCCCGCGAGCTTCTCCACCGCGAGGATGAACCCCAGCTCGTTGTTGAAGGCCGACAGCCAGTCGTGCCGGTTCATGAGCACCATCGTCTGCCGCGCGTCGCGATACTCGGCGAGCTTCTCCGCGGCCCGGTGCATGTACCCGATGACGGGATCGGCGCGCACGATCACCTCGCCGTCGAGCTCGAGCACGATCCGGAGCACGCCGTGCGTGGCGGGGTGCTGGGGACCGATGTTGAGGATCATCTCCTCGGTCCGCAGACCGGCCGGGGACACCACCTCCACGTCGATGCCGCCGCCGCGGACCATCCAATGGTCGCCGGCGGCCGAGAAGTGAGCGCGCTCTTCCGTGTCCACGGGAGCCCTATCCTACCCACCGCCCGCACGCCGCCGCCCGTGACGGGGCGTCGGGCCCGCGGCTCAGCCGATACGCTGAGCGTGACATGGCGCGCACCGCTGCCGAACCGCGGCGCCG
The DNA here is from genome assembly GCA_963716935.1 of uncultured Actinomycetes bacterium. Classification (GTDB taxonomy): domain Bacteria; phylum Actinomycetota; class UBA4738; order UBA4738; family HRBIN12; genus CALGFI01. The sequence continues at coordinate 479,788 of CAVQUN010000005.1, forward strand.
GATCCCCTCGGTGGACGCGCTGCTGCGCTCGGACCCCGGACGCCGGGCGAGCGCGACGTTTGGCCGCGCGCTCGTGAAGCGGGCTCTTGGCCGGACCCTCGAGGAGGTACGAGCCGCCGCCGCTCGAGGAACCGAGCCACCGGCCGACGACGAGATCCTCGCGAGGGCGATCGGCGTGGCGGCGGTCGCGGCGAACGGCCTCACCCGCGTGATCAACGCCACCGGCGTGGTGCTGCACACGGGGCTCGGGAGGGCGCCGCTCTCGAGGTCGGCGGCGCGAGCGGCGGCCGAGGCCGCGACCGGCTACTCGGACCTCGAGGTCGACCGGGAGACCGGGGGCCGAGGGCGACGGAGCTCGCGCGCCGAGTTGATGCTCACCGCCCTCACCGGAGCCGAAGACGCGCTCGTCGTGAACAACGGGGCGGCGGGGGTGCTCCTCGCGCTCGCGGCGCTCGCGCGCGGCAAACAGGTGCTCGTCTCGCGCGGCGAGCTGATCGAGATCGGCGGCGAGTTCCGGATCCCCGACATCATGGCGGCCTCGGGGGCGCGCCTGGTCGAGGTCGGCACGACGAACCGAACCCGGATCTCGGACTTCCGCGCCGCGACGACGGACAAGACCGCGCTCATCCTGAAGGTGCACCCGAGCAACTACCGGGTCGTCGGCTTCACGGCCGAACCGTCCGCGGTGGAACTGGCGGCGGTCGCGCGCAAGGCCGGGATCCCGTTCGTCTACGACCTCGGCTCCGGACTGCTGGATCACGTGCCGTCGGTGCCCACCGACGAGCCGACCGCCGCCGGCGCGCTCGGCGACGGCGCCGACCTCGTGGTGTTCTCCGGAGACAAGCTGCTGGGCGGTCCGCAGGCGGGCCTTGTCCTCGGGCGCGCCGACCTCGTCGAGCGGCTGCGGCGCCATCCGATCGCGCGCGCGCTCCGAGTGGACAAGATGCAGGTCGCGGCGCTCGAGCGTGTGCTCGCGGCCCACGCGGCCGATCGGCGGGCCGAGCTTCCGACCTGGCGCATGCTGCGGGAGACGGCCGACGAGGTTCGGCATCGAGCGGACCGGCTGGCCCGGACGCTCGACGGCGATCTCGCGGGCGCCCACGTCGTTGCGTGCGAGTCCGCGGTCGGCGGCGGCTCGCTCCCCGGGTACGCGATGCCGTCCTTCGGGGTCGAGATGCGAACGCCCGATCCCAGCGCGACGTCGGCGCGGCTTCGCGGCGGATCGCCGCCCGTGTTCTGTCGCACGACGGAGCGGGGCGTGCTGTTCGACCTCCGGACGGTGAGCGACGACGAGCTGCCCGACCTCGCCCGCGCCATCCAGTACGCGCGCGAGGGAGACGACCTCCCGGACGAGTGAGCGAGCCGCTGCCCGTCGAGGCGCCGCTCCAGGTGGTCGCGACGGCCGGGCACGTCGACCACGGCAAGTCGAGCCTGATCTTCCGGCTGACCGGCATCGAACCGGACCGTCTCGAGGAAGAGCAGCGACGCGGGCTGACCATCGATCTCGGCTACGCGTGGTGCACGCTGCCGTCCGGTCGCGAGGTCGGGTTCGTCGACGTCCCCGGGCACGAGCGATTCGTGCGCACGATGCTGGCCGGCGTCGGACCCGTTCGACTCGTGCTCTTCGTCGTCGCCGCCGACGAGGGCTGGAAGCCGCAGTCCGAGGAGCACCTCGCGATCGTGGACGTGCTCGGCGTCGACGGCGCCGTCGTCGCCCTCACGAAGTCGGACCTCGTGACCGCCGAGCGTCTCGAGGCGGCCGAGCTCGAGGTGCGCGAACGCCTGCACGGGAGCTCGCTCGAGGGCTTCCCCATCGTCGCCTGCTCCTCGCGGACCGGTGCGGGCCTCGACGAGCTCGTCGCGGCGCTCGACGCGATGGTGGATGCGGCGCCCTCCGGCGGTGAGGAGGGTCGCCCCCGCCTGTTCGTCGACCGCGTGTTCACCATCGCCGGCGCCGGCACGGTGGTGACCGGCACCCTCACCGGTGGACGCCTGGCCGTCGGCGACGGGGTCGAGGCGTTGCCGTCCGGCGTCCGCGCCCGGATCCGGAGCCTGCAGACGCACAAGCGGGGGATCGAGGCCGCCCGTCCGGTCTCGCGGGTCGCGGCGAACCTCGCCGGCGTCGAGCGGACCCGTCTCGAACGCGGCGACGTCCTGGCCCGGCCGGGCGACTGGCGCCCCGCGCGGGTGATCGAGGCCCGCATCCACCCGGTTCGCGGGCTCGCGCACCCGCTCACGAGCCGGGGGGCCTTCACCTTCCACGCGGGCTCGGCCGAGCGGGCGGCCGTCCTCCGGCTCTACGGGACGCGGGCGGTTGCTCCCGAGGGCGCGTTCGTGCGGATCCGCCTGTCGTCGCCGGTCGTGCTCGACGTCTTCGACCGGTTCGTCCTTCGCGAGTCCGGCCGCCGCGAGACGGTCGCCGGCGGGATCGTGCTGGATCTCGCCCCACCCCGCCGCCCGGGGCCCGAGGCCGCCGAGCGACTCGAGCGTCGCGCTCGGGCGTCGCGCGAGGAGCTGCCCGCGCTGCTGCTCGCCGAGCGCGGGGCGGTCCGCGCAGAGGAGGTCCGCCCGCTCACCGGCATGGACGGGGCCGATGGGCCACCCGGTCTCGGCGGCTGGCGGGTCACCGACGCGGTGTCCACGTCGGTGCAGCGCGCGGTGGTCGACGACCTCTCGGCGTTCCACCTCGCCAACCCGATCGCCGAGGGCTCCCCCGCCGCCGACGTCCGCTCGGTCGCCGTCGACGCCCTACGTGCGGCGGGCGCACCCGGCGAACCCGAGCTCGCCGACGCGATCCTGGACGAGCTCGTGCGGACCGGCGTGCTCGCTCGCCGCGGCCGGGCGCTCGGTCTCGCCACCCACGAGGGAGCGGTCCCGGCCGACGAGATCGCGCGGGTCATCGCCGAGGTGGCGGCGGCGGAGCCGACGCCGCCGACGATCGCCGAGCTTCGAGCCGGCGGCTTCGATCGCGAGGCGATCGAAGCCGCCGTTCGCTCGGGCGCGCTCGTGCGGATCGCCCCGGACATCGTGGTCACCGCCGGGCTGGTCTCGCGCGCGGTCGAGGCCGTTCGCGATGCCGGCGGCGCGGGGATCACCGTGAGCGCCGTCCGGCAGCAGCTCGGGACCTCGCGCAAGTTCGCGGTGCCCCTCATGGAGCACCTGGACCGCGCCGGGCTCACCCGGCGAAGCGGCGACCTGCGGTTCGCCCGCGGCTCCTGAGGGTTCGCGGGCGCGCGAGGGCGTCAGCCGACCTGGGCGTGGCGCGTCAGCCGACCTGGGCGATCAACCCGACCTCGACCGAGGCGCCGAGCGGCAGCTCCGCGACGCCGACGGTGACCCGCGCGTGACGGCCCGCGTCGCCGAAGATCTCGACCAGCAGGTCGCTCGCTCCGTCGGCGACCTTGGGCAGATCGGTGAAGCCCGGGGCCGCGGCGACGAAGACGTCGAGCCGGACGATCCCGCGCACGCGATCGAGCGAGCCGAGGGCGTTGCGGAGGGCGGCGAGGGCCTGCAGGGAGCATCGCCTCGTCGCCTCCTGCCCCTGCTCGATCGAGACGTCGGCGCCGACCCGTCCCGTGGAGAGCAGGCGTCCCTGCTCGATGGGGATCTGGCCGGCGACGAAGGCGAGCTCCCCCACGATGCGCACCGGCACGTAGGAGGCGATCGGCGCGGCGGCCGGCGGCAGCTCGATGCCGAGCTCCGCGAGACGATCCTCGATCACGTCGAGCTCCCTTCGCATTCGGAAGGAGGATCCTGGCAGATCGGGCGGCCGGCCCGGCGCGGGGCCGGCGTCAGCCGACCCGGAAGGCGCGCTGGCGAAGGAGCTGCCGCCGCTCGAACTCGTTCAGCCCGCCCCAGATCCCGTGCGTCTCGCGGGTCCGCAGCGCGTAGTCCAGGCAGGCGTCGCGGACCGAGCATCGGGCGCAGATGACCTTGGCCTTGGCCTCGCGGCCGTCCTTCTCCTCGCGCTTCTCGAAGTAGTTCGGGGCGAAGAACAAGGAGGTGTCCTCCCCACGACAGGCGGCGTCGAACTGCCAGCCGTAGGTCCAGTCGGAGTACATCCGCTCGGCCACCTGGGCCGCCCTCCTCGTCGGCGGTTCTTGCTAGGTCGTTCGTATCTGGACGCGAGGAGGATTCCGTGGGTTTCCCCTTTCGATCCCGCACACCGAATCGGCACATCTCGCCCCGGGGTGCTCAGGCCTCCTCGCCCCCGGGCTCGCCCTCGTCGGGATCGGGGCTCGGCTCCGGCTGCACCCGCAGGATCAGGCCGTCGACCGCACGGACCCGGACCCTCGTCCCGGGCGGGATCGGCCCGTCGGCGCTTCGGCCCCGCCACAGGGTCCCCTTCACGTAGACGGGACCCTCGGGCTTCAGCTCGCCCCGGGTCTCGCCCACCAGCCCGACCAGCCCCGTCTGCGTGGACGTGATCCGGTCCCGGGACTGGACGGCGACCGTCAGCCCGAACCCCCAATACAGCAGGGCCGCGATCGAGAAGAAGCCGATCAGCCACGCCGACACGTCGATGGCGTCGGCGACGTCGCCGAACAGGAGCAGCGACCCGCCGACGAAGGCCGCGAGGCCGATCGCGGTGAGCGGGCCCAGCCGCCGGAGCCGCACGTCGAGCGTCATGAGCCCGATCCCGAGCAGGAGCAGCGCGAGCCCCGGCCACGAGAACGGGACGACCGTGAGCCCGTACGCCGCGAGCCCCACCATCGCGACGCCGGCGAACCCTGCGAAGCCGAACCCCGGCTGCGTGAGCTCGAACGCGAGCGCCGCGAGACCGAGGACGAGCAGCACGTAAACCCAGGTCGGCGACGAGGCGGCGTGCAGCACGCGGTCGATCGGGCCGAGCTCGACGAAGGTCACGTTCACCGGTTGCTCGCCCTCGCGCTCGGCGACCTTGGTTTGAAGGGTGACCTCGCCTGCCGCCGTCTCGACCGTCCGGCCGTCGATCGCGGCGAGGAGGTCGGTGACGGAGGAGGCCGCGACCTCCGCGATCCCGCCGTCCACCGCCTCTTGTGCGGGGACGGCCGAGTCCGGGAAGACCGGATCGGCGCGCCCGCGCTCGCGCATCCACGAGGTCGCGAGCTCGCGCACCTCCGCCGGCGGCGGCTCCGGCCCGCCGCCGAGGTCGAGCGGCTCGAGCGGGCCCACGCCCACTCCGGGCGCGACGGCGCCGAGGCTCGCGGCGTACACGAGCAGCAGGCCGCCGCCCTGCGCCTTGGCGGGGGAAGGACCGATCCACACGATCACGGGAACGGCGGCCTCGTGGATCCGCTCCGCGAGGGCGACCGCGTCCTGATCCAGCGTCCCGGCGCTGTCGAGCTGCAGCACGACGGTGGCGCCGTCGGACTCGGCCGCAGAGATCTGCTCGCGAAGGTAGCCGGCGACGGTGCGATCGATCGAGCCGTCGACCTTGACGACCGAGACCGACGCCTCGGCGGGCTCGGCCGCGCGCGCGGACGAGACGCCGGCGAGGGCGACGAGCAGGAGAAACGGCGCGACGCGGCGCATGGACAGCCCATGCTACTCGCGGGTGGCGATGACTCTGCCCCGGCTATCCTGACCTGCGAGCCAATCCATGCAGGCACCCCCGAAACCCCAGTCGCGAACCTCCTCGCCGCCGTCGCCCAGCGACCTGCGGCCGGACGAACTGCGCCCGCGACGCGTCATCGCACCCCTCGTCCCCGTGCTGCTCGCGTTCGTCATGGCCCTGCTCGCCGCCCTGGTCGCGCTCGTGCTGCTGCCGCTGTTCGCCGGGGCGGGCGCCGGGGTGAACGCGTTCCGGCACCGCCTGGACGAGGCCGGCGTGGGGAAGGTGCACATCCCGCGGCCGCCGGAGCGCTCGGTGATCTACGCGTCCGACGGCTCGATCCTGGCCACCGTCTACCTGAACGAGAACCGACGGATCGTGCAGATCGAGAACGTCGCGAAGGTCGCCCAGGAGGCCCTCCTGGCCATCGAGGACTCCGAGTTCTATCAGCACGGAGCCCTCGACTTCCCCGGCCTGCTCCGCGCGGCGATCAAGAACATCGCGTCGGGCGAGATCGAGCAGGGCGCCTCGACGATCTCGCAGCAGGTCGTCAAGAACGTGCTGATCGACACGCCGGAACGAACCTTCGCGCGCAAGTTCCAGGAGGCCGCCCTCGCGATCCGGCTCGAGCGCCAGTACACCAAGGACGAGATCCTCGAGATCTACCTGAACGAGGTCTACTTCGGAAACGGGGCCTACGGCATCGGGACGGCGTCGGAGACGTACTTTCGCAAGCCGCCGGGGCAGCTCGACCTCGCGGAGGCCGCGCTGCTCGCGGGAATGGTCCAGGCGCCGTCCACGTACGACCCGATCACCAACCCCGAGGCCGCGCTCGAACGCCGCAACATCGTGCTCGACCGGATGGCCGAGCTCGGCTGGGTCTCCGAGACGAAGGCCGAGAAGGCGAAGGCGCGAGGGCTCGGGCTCGCCCCCGACGCCGGGCCGCCCGAGCAGAAGGTCGAGCCGTTCTTCGTCTGGTTCATCCGCAACCTCATCCTCGAGAACGAGGACGGCGAGTTCGACGTGTTCGGCAAGACGTACAACCAGCGCGTGCACACGCTCTATCAGGGCGGCCTGAAGATCTACACGACGCTCGACCCGGCCTGGCAGCGCTACGCGCAGGAGGCCGTCGACGCGAGCACGTACATCCGGCCCGAGCCGGACACGCCGGACACCTCGCTCGTCTCCGTCGACCCGACCACCGGCGCGATCAGGGTCATGCTGTCGGGCAAGAACTATCGCCGAGACCAGCTCGACCTCGTCTGGCGCGGCACCCGCCAGGTGGGATCGGCGTTCAAGCCCTTCACGCTCGCGACGGCGTTTCGCGAGGGGTTCCCGCCCGGCAAGGTCTACTCGTCCCAGTCGCCGTTGTGCGATCTCGACGGGTGGATCAGCGCGAGCGGGTGCGTGAGCAACGCGGAGGGAGCGGGCAACGCCGGCTACATGGACCTGTGGACGGCGACGCAGAACTCCGTGAACGTCGTGTTCGCGCAGCTCGCCCTCGACGTCGGGCCCGAGAACATCGTCGAGACCGCGCACCTCATGGGGATCACGTCGGCGCTCGACGCCGTGCCGTCGATCACGCTCGGGGTCGAGGAGGTCTCGACGCTCGACATGGCGTCGGCGTACGGCACGCTCGCGAACGACGGCGTGCACTGCAAGCCGTTCGCGGTCGCCCGCGTCGAGCAGCCGGTCGACGAGCCCGGCGAGTCGGCGCTTCTGTACAAGCACCACGCGCAGTGCAAGCAGGTGCTCGACCCGGAGATCGCCCACCTCGTCACCGCCATGCTGGAGCGCGTCGTGCAGGGGGGCACGGGGACGGCGGCGGCCATCGGGCGGCCGGTCGCCGGCAAGACCGGCACGGCGCAGGACTACACGAACGTCTACTTCGCGGGCTACACGCCGCAGGTCGCGACCGCGGTGTGGGTCGGCTTCCCCTACGGGCAGATCCCCATGGACACGTACTACGGGGGCTCCGTGTTCGGCGGAACGGTGGCCGCGCCGATCTGGCACAACTTCATGATCAAGGCCATGCAGGACTATCCCGTCGAGGGCTTCGAGTCGGCCCCGGCGCCCGAGCGCGGGCAGATCCCCGACGTGGTGGGCATGCGCTCGGAGGAGGCCCAGGCGCTGCTGGTCGAGGCGAACTTCACGCCGATCGTCGAGAAGGTCGTCTCGTTCGAGTCCACCAACGCGGTCCTGTCGCAGAGCCCGGGCGGCGGCGCGAGCGCCGTGCTCGGCAGCGCGGTCACGATCCAGGTGAGCAACGGCAAGGGCGAGCCGGTCCTCGTGCCGCGCATCACCGGGTTGACGAAGGTCCAGGCCGTGAAGGTGCTCGAGGACCTCGGGCTCGTCGCCGCGGTGGAGTTCGTCTCCGTCGACGATCATCGCCTGGACGACATCGTGGTCTCGCAGATCCCGATCGGGGACGGCACGAAGACGGTGGACGTCGGGTCCACCGTCATCGTGCAGGTGGGCCGGTTCGAATCGGGTGGCGGGGGCGACGGCGGGCCGACCGGCCCGACCGGCGAGGACGACCGGGTCAGTCGCCGAGCCGGTCGCGCACCTTCTGCTGGACGAGGGAGCCGTCGACCGCACCCTTAGCCTTGCCCATCACCATCCCCATGACCTTGCCCATCTCGCGAACGGACGTGGCTCCCGTTGCCTCGATGGCCTCGTCGACCAGCGCGTCGACCGCCGCCTCGTCGAGCTGGGCGGGGGCGTAGGCCGACAGCACCTCGCGCTCGGCGCGCTCGCGCTCCACGAGATCGGTCCGGCCCGCCGCCTCGAAGGCCTCGATGGACTCGGTCCGGCGCTTGACCTCCTTGCCCGCCACCTCGCGGACCTCGTCGTCGGAGAGTGCGCGCCGGAGCTCCTTCTCGCGATTCGTGACGGCGGCCAGGAGCATCCGGAGCGCCCCGAGCCGGACCTTGTCGCCCGCCTTCAGGGCCGCGGTCATCTCCTGCCGAACCTGCGCCTCGAGCGTGGCGTCGCCCACCGTAGACTCCCCTCCCGTGCTCGCCCGCATCGCGATCGGAACGGCGGCCGTCGGCGCCGCGTGCGTCGGATACGGCGCGCTCGTCGAGCGCCGCGCCTACCGCCTGGTGCGGCGCGACCTCGCCATCCTACCGGCGGAGGGTCCGCAGACCCTGCGCGTCCTCCACCTGTCCGACCTGCACTTCGTCGGCCGGGACGAGCGCAAGACGCGGTTCCTGGCGTCGCTGCCGCCCGCCGACGTCACGATCGTCACCGGCGACTTCCTCGCGGAGCCCCGAGGCGTCGCGATCGCCGTCGCGGCCGTTCGGCCGACGCGCGGACGCCTCGCCTCGTGGTTCGTCCTGGGCTCGAACGACTACTTCGTCTCCCGACCGGTCAACTGGTTTCGCTACCTCGTCCCGCGGCGGCTCCGCCGACCGCGGGCGGCCGAGATCGGCCCGTGGCGCGACCTCGTGCGCGACCTCGAGGTCGACGGGTGGCGAGATCTCACGAACGTGCGCGAGGAGATCGCCCTCGACGGGCTCCCGGTCGAGCTGCTCGGCCTGGACGACGCGCACATCCGCCGGCACGACCTCCGCGTGGCGCCCCGACGATCGCCCGGCCGGTTCGGCATCGCGGTGATGCACTCCCCCGACTCGGCGCCGGAGGCCGTCGCGTGCGGCTATCGGTTCGTGGTCGCGGGTCACACCCACGGCGGTCAGATTCGGCTTCCGTTCGTTGGCGCGCTCGTGACGAACTCCCACCTACCGCGCAGGATCGTCTCGGGCCTGGTGCGGCTGGGAGACGCGCTCGTGCATATCTCCCCCGGCCTGGGGACGAGCAAGTACGCGCCGTTCCGGTTCCTGTGTCCCCCGGAGGCGACGCTGCTCGAGCTCCGCCGGGCGCCTCAGCCGCAGGAGTAGCAGCCGGACTCCGTGTCGATCCCGTGCCACGGGGGCACGACGACACGGCGGTTGCCCGGCTTGCCCTTCAGCTTGACGAGCCGATCCTCGACGTTGTTGTCCGTCGTGCTCTCGTACATCGAGCCGAGCGGGTTCACGTTCACGCGGATGTAGTACTGGCCGTTCGGCAGGTCGGTGATGTCGAACGCCTGACCGGCGATGTACTGCGAGTACGTGTCTCCCCAGCCGACGTCGAGGACCTCGCGGATCCACAGGGCACCGGGGCCGCCGCACATCGTGAAGACGTCGCTCCCGTATCCCAACCAGTTCGCGTTCGGTACGGACAGGTCGATCGCGTCGGTGTTGGCGAGGCACCACGACTCCTTGCCGCTGATCGCGATCTGCCCGCTCTGGGCGTCGAGCATCGAGTACTCGGTGAACTGCCGGAAGTGCCAGTGTTGATGCTCCGGATGAAACTCCATCTGTCCGATCGGTGCTCGCCCGACCGGCTCGCCGTCGACGAGGAAGTATTGAAAGGCGTCCATCAACGGTTCGTCGGGGCCGCGGAACCCCTCGACGACCATGGTCCCCGGACCGGCGTTCCACTCGGTCGCGTTGAAGGTCAGGAAGTCGCGGCCGTGCCGGTGATAGGTGGCGATGCCCCAGGCGGGCAGCGCGACGAGGTCGGGAAGGCTCTCGGGGGTGGGGTTCGTCACGGTGGCGACGCTCGGCCCTCGATCGAACGGCGCGGCGCGCAGCGGCGTGGGCACGCCCGTGTTGCCCGAGTCGGTCACCTTGATGTCGACGGACGACTCGGCGTCCTCGGGCGCGATGCCGAGCGCCTCGGTCCAGGCCGGGTCGATCCACGCGCGCATGGTGTAGTGGCGCCGATCGGCGTCGAAGTAAAGGCCGTAGTCGAACGTCGGGCTCACCGCCCACGCCTCGTCGATGCCCCACACCGAGCCCTTCGTGAACGGGTTCCCACTGCAGTAGTAGGGGTAGACGGACGTGAGGGGACCCTCGTCGGAGACCCGCGCGCGGGAGTAGGAGTTCGGGCAGAACGTAAAGGACTGACGGAGCTGGACCTTGCCGTCGGCGTCGCGAATGCTGAGATGCAGGAAGTTCCCGAGGCCGAACCACCCGTCGAGCAGCTCGACGGGGAGCGTCCGCAGGGCGGTACCCGTCACCACGTCCGTCTGCACGACCCCGACCGGCGTGTCGTAGTCCGGACGGCTGACGCGGAGCTCGAACGCGCCCCCGACCGACGCGACCCACTCGCCCGGGTCGAACCACGTGAAGCCGTGCCGGCCGCGCTGGATCTCGATGTGCGAGCTGGCGGCGAACAGCCGCAGGCTCGGCGGCTCCGCGGCCGATGCCGACGGGGCGCCCGCGAGCAGCAACTGCGTGGCGAGGACGACGATGCCGAGCGAGAGTGCGCGGTGCCTGCGACGCATGGTGGGCCCTCCCTGCTTCCGGTCGGTCGACCGATGGTACGGCCTTCGACGGTTCGCAGGCTCGAATTGTTCCTCGGCCGATCGGCTCACCCCGAGGACATCGCGAGCTCGAAGACCCGCTCGTACCCCGCCACCATCGCCTCCTTGGAGAAGATGCGACGGACCCGGTCGCGGCAGGCATGCGGATCGATCTCGCCGAGGCGCGAGAGCCGATCCGCCGCGGCTTCCGCGTAGCCCTCGACCTCCACGATCCACCCGGTGACGCCGTCCTCGATCACCTCGGGGACGGAGCCTCGCGGCGTCCCGATGACCGGCGTGCCGCACGCCATCGCCTCGGTCATCACGAGACCGAAGGGCTCGGGCCAGTCGATCGGGAACAGGACGGCCTTCGCGCGTTGCAGGAGGTCGACCTTGTGGTCGTGAGTGATCTCGCCCAGCACCTCGAAGTCGGCGGGAAGCGACGGCTGGATGTTGGTCTCCCACTCCTCGTGCTCGGTCGGGTGCGCGATCTTGACCGCCGAGACCAGCCGCTCGCCGGCGAGCTTCGCCGCCTCGACGGCCCGCCGCCAGCCCTTCTCGGGCGCGGCCCGTCCGAGGAACAGGACGAAGTCGTCCTTGTCCTCGCGGAGCGGGTACCGGTCCAGGTCGATGCCGTTGTAGACGACGCCGCCGTAGCGCAGGTCCGGGTCGAACCCGCGCTGGGCCTCGCTGATCGCGACGAACAACGCGCGGTCCCCGACGTAGGAGTACAGCCGCGTCATCTCGGGGGTGAACGATCCGTGGAGCGTGTGCACGGTGGGCATCCCCGTCTCGACCGCGGCGGCGAGCGCCGAGAACGGCGTGTGCACGTGGAGCACGTCGAACCGCGACCGCACGTCGCGCAGGGCGAACAGCGTGTGCGTGGCGTCCAGGATCGGGTCGTTGATCTCGACCGACCCCGGCGCCTCGGGGAACACGAACTCGAGCCGCGCCTTCGTCACGGAGTCGCCGGTGGCGAAGAGCGTGACGTCGTGGCCCGCCTCGACCAGCCCGTCGGCAAGGAGCGCGACCACCCACTCGATCCCGCCGTAGCCCTTCGGCGGAACCGCCAGCCAGGGCGGGCACACCTGCGCGATCCGCATCCCGGGCACGAGCGTAGCGGGTCGGTCGGGGTCGAGGCCCGGCGGGAGCCGCTAGACTCGGCCGCACGGGACGTGGCGCAGCTTGGTAGCGCGCAGCGTTCGGGACGCTGAGGTCGCGGGTTCAAGTCCCGCCGTCCCGACAAGGTTCGAGCCGCTCGAGGGCGTCGTGGAGCGCTCCACCGGGGTTCGCCGGGGGGAAACCGAAACGTTTGACGCGTCCAGGGGGCGTCGGTAGCCTCTTCGCGGGCTGTCATCGGACAGCCCTCTGCGTGTCCCGGGGGGAAATGACCAGGGCGAGGCGAGGTTCCGCGGCACGGCTGCTCGTGGCCGTGCTCATGACGAGCACCGCGACCTTCGGTTTCGCCACCCTTTCGCACGCCGCCCCGAGCAAGCAGCAGGTCCAGGCCGCGCAGGAGCGCCTGAGCGCGCTGAACCTCGAGCTCGACCGGCTCGTCGAGGACTACAACCAGGCTCGGCTCCGCCTGCAGGAGGTCCAGGGGCGTCTGGCCGACGTCCAGGCCGCCGCCGCCCGGGCCAAGGCCGAGGCCGAGCGCGCCACGTCGAGCCTGAACCGGAGCGCCGCGCGAGCGTACACGGGCTTCGGGACGCAGTTCGCCGCCCTCTTCGACGCCACGTCGCTCGGCGACTTCTCCGATCGGCTCGAGTTCATCGGCAGCATGGCGCAGGCCGACGCCGACCTCGCCACGACGGCCGAGCAGGCGCAGCAAGAGGCGCGCTGGACCGCCGAGGAGCTGCACTCGGTCGTCGACGAGCGGCGCCAGATCCTCGACGGCCTCGCGGCGCAGCGCCAGCAGATCGAGTCCCGCGTCGCCGAGGCGAGGGACCTGTACGCCGAGCTCGACCGCAAGTACCACGAGGCGCTCGCCGCCGCAGCCGCGGCAGCCGCCGCAGCCGCCGCAGCCGCGAGCCAGCAGAGCTCCTCGTCCGTCGGCGTGTCGCCGATCCCGGCGCCGCCCGCCCCGAACGCCAACGTCCAGGCGGTGCTGGACGCCGCCTACTCGATGATCGGGACGCCGTACCAGTTCGGCGGCTCGAGCCCGGAGACGGGCTTCGACTGCTCGGGGTTCACGATGTGGTCCTGGTCGCACGCGGGCGTGTCGCTCCCGCACTCGTCCGCCGCCCAGTACGCGGCGCTGCCGCACGTCGCACGCGAGGACCTGCAGCCGGGCGACCTCGTCTTCTTCTACTCGCCGATCTCGCACGTGGGGATCTACGTCGGCGGCGGCCGGATGATCCACTCGCCGCACACGGGCGACGTGGTCCGGGTCGTGGCCGTCTACTGGGACAGCTTCGTCGGCGCCGCCAGGCCGGGCTGATCCGTCCCGCACATCATCCGGCGACGTCGCCTCCGAGGTCGGCCAGGCGGGTCTCGGCCTGCTGCACGAGCCCGTCGTTGCCGATCTCTCTCGCGGCGTCGCGCGCCTGAAGCAACAGTTCGCGAGCCTGCTGCCGGCGGACGTCCTGCGTGCCCGACGTCGCGTACTTCAGCTTCTCGTCGGCCTTGATGATGATCTCGAAGATGTCCTTGGGATCCACGGCTTTGCTCCTCAGCTGCGATGGACGGGCTTGGACTCCTGCGCCTCGAGATACTGACGGATGCCGATGGCGGCCGCCGCCCCCTCGCCGACGGCCGACGCGAGCTGCTTCGTCGAGCCCGAGCGCACGTCGCCCGCGGCGAAAACTCCCTGCAGGCTCGTCTCCAGCCCCATCCCGGTGACGATCAGCCCGCGATCGTCGAGATCGACCACACCCTTCACGAACCCGGTGTTCGGATCGAGCCCGATGAAGACGAAGCACGCGGCGGGATGCAGCTCCTCGAGCTCGCCGGTCGTCGAGTCCCGCAGCACGATCGCGCCGAGCTTGCCGCTTCCGTCGTCCTTCTGCCGGAACTCGACGATCTCGCGGTTCAGCAGGACCTCCGTCTTCGCGTGCCGGCTCACCTTGTCCTGCAGGAGCTTGTTCGCCGTCAGCCGGTCGCCGCGTTGCACGATCGTCACCCGGTCCACGAACTGCGTCAGGAACAGGCCCTCCTCGAGCCCGCTGTTGCCGCCGCCGAGCACGACGAGCCGGCTCGCGCCCTTGTAGAACGGGCCGTCACACGTCGCGCAGAAGTGGATCCCGGCGCCGATCAGCTCGTCCTCGCCGGGCGCCCCCGTCCGCCGGTAGGTCGACCCGGTGGCGAGCAGCGCGGCGCGCGCGTGGTAGTGGTCGCCGGTGGCGGTCTCGACGTCGACCTGCTCGCCGTCGCTCGAGACCTGCACCACCGAGACCGCCTGCAGGAGCTCGACCCCGTAGCGGCGCGCCTGCTCGACGATGCGGTCGGCGAGCTCGGCGCCGCCGACCCCGTCGGGGAAGCCGGGGTAGTTGTCGAGGCGCTCGGTCACGCCGGCCTGGCCGCCGAGGCCCTTGCTGTCGATGACGAGCGTCTGCAGGTTCTCGCGCGCGGCGTAGATCGACGTCGTGAGCCCGGCGGGGCCGCCGCCGATCACGATCAGGTCGTAGACGTGCATCATCGCCGAGCGCTCGAGCCCGATCTTCTCGGCGAGCTCCTCGTTCGTGGGCTCGGCCAGGTGGGAGCCGTCGGGGAAGACGATCGTCGGGATGATGTTGTTGCCGCCGTTTCGCTCCTGGACGACCCGAACGCCGTCGGGATCGACCTCGATGTCGTGCCACTCGAAGGCGACCCGCTGGTCGCCGAGGAACCGTTTCGCCTGTCGGCAGTCGGGGCACCAGCTCGCGCCGTAGACCCGGATGATCTCGTCCATCGCTCGCTCCTTCGGCGCGGCTCGCGGCCGAGCGCCGGCGCCTGCGTCGTGGTGCCGTCGCGATGGAGCGTTACACGGACGGGCCCGGAGCGTTTACCGTGAGCGGGGACCCGAACCGCTCGACGGGAGGGCAGCTCGTGGACGCAGCGCCGCAGATCCGGGTCGACGAGCGGCTCGCGGCGATGGAGCGGGAGCGGGTGCTCGAGCGAATCTGGGCGCGAGACCACACGGTCTGGCGCGCCGCCGCGACCGAGATCCCGAACCGGCTCGGCTGGATCTGGGTGACCGATCTCATGCACGCGCGAGTCGAGGAGCTCGAGCTGTTCGCCGCGCGGGCGCGCGCGGACGGCTTTCGCACCGCGGTGCTGCTCGGGATGGGCGGCTCCTCGCTCGCGCCCGAGATGTTCATGACGACCTTCGGCGCCGACGACGACGCGCTCGAGCTGATCGTCCTCGACACCACGCACCCCGCGACGATCGAGCGGCTGACGGACGAGCTCGACCTCGCGACGACGCTGTTCGTGGTGGCGAGCAAGTCCGGGACGACGACCGAGACCGTCTCGCAGCTCGCGCACTTCTGGGATCTCGCGCGCGACGGGCGGCGGTTCGCGGCGATCACCGACCCCGGGACCCCGCTCGAGGTGCTCGCGCGCGAACGCGGCTTCCGCGACGTGTTCCGCAACCCGGAGGACATCGGGGGCAGGTACTCGGCGCTGTCGTTCTTCGGGCTCGTCCCGGCGGCGCTGATCGGGGCGCCGGTGCAGGCGCTGCTCGACCGGGCGGACGAGATGCGTCGCACGTCGGGACCCCCCGTCGCCGAGCACGACAGCCCGGCCGCCGGGCTCGGGGCAACGATCGGCGAGGCCGCCCGGGCAGGGCTCGACAAGCTCACCGTGCTGCTCCCGGACGAGATCGCGGCGTTCGGCGACTGGGCCGAACAGCTGATCGCCGAGTCGACGGGCAAGCAGGGCGTCGGCGTCGTGCCGGTCGTCGGCGAGGAGGTCGGTCCCGCGGCGGTCTACGGGCGCGACCGGCTCTTCGTCGCGATCGGCGAACACGCCGCCGTCGGCCCACTCGAGGCCGCCGGGCACCCCGTCGTCCGGATCGACGAGAGCCGGCGCGGCGCGCTCGGCGCCGAGATCTTCCGCTGGGAGCTCGCGACCGCGGTCGCCGGTCACGTCCTCGAGATCGACCCGTTCGACCAGCCGAACGTGCAGGAGGCCAAGGACGCGACCGAGCACATCCTCGCCGAGGGCGACGCCGACGATCCCGGGTTCGACGATCTCGGCTCGCTGCTGGGGAGCGTGCGCGAAGGGGATTACGTTGCGCTGATGGCGTATCTCGACCGGACCCCCGAGACCGAGCTCGCGCTCGCCCGGGCTCGCGTCTCGATCCGCGACCGGTACCGGGTCGCCACCACGCTCGGGTTCGGCCCCCGGTTCCTCCACTCGACCGGGCAGCTGCACAAGGGGGGCCCGAACACCGGGGTGTTCGTCCAGATCGTCGACGAGCACCGCGAGACGGACGTGCCGATCCCCGGCCGAGACCACACCTTCGGCACGCTGATCGACGCGCAGGCGCTCGGCGACCTCCGATCGCTCCAGGCACACGGGCGCCGGGTCGCGCGCGTGCCGCTCGCTGCGCTCGCGGAGGTGGGCTGATGCAGCTCGGGATGGTGGGGCTCGGCCGCATGGGATCGAACCTCACGCGCCGGCTGCAGCGGCACGGCCACGAGGTCGTCGTCCACGACGTGAACGCGGATGCGGTGCGGGTGTTGGCGGGCGAGGGCGCCACGGGCGCGAGCTACCTCGAGGACCTCGTGCGCAAGCTCGCGAAGTCCCGGACGGTGTGGGTCATGGTGCCGGCTGCGGTCGCCGTCCAGACGACCGACCGGCTGGCCGAGCTCATGGACCGCGATGACGTCGTGATCGACGGCGGCAACACGTACTACCTCGACGACGTCGACCGCGCCGGACGTTATGGCGAGCGCGGGGTGCAGTACGTCGACGTCGGTACGAGCGGCGGTGTCTTCGGGCTCGACCGGGGGTTCTGTTTGATGATCGGCGGCGAGGAGGCGGTCGTCCGCCGCCTCGACCCGATCTTCGCGGCCCTCGCGCCCGGCGTCGACGCCGCGACCCGCACGCCCGGGCGGCGCGAGGGCGGTTCGACGGCCGAGGCCGGGTACCTGCACTGCGGTCCCGTCGGCGCGGGGCACTTCGTGAAGATGGTGCACAACGGCATCGAGTACGGGCTCATGGCCGCGTACGCGGAGGGCCTGAACGTGCTCGCACACGCGAACGCCGGCGCCACCGAGCGCGCGGCGGACGCCGAGACCACGCCGCTCCGCGACCCCGAGCGCTACCGCTACGACCTGAACGTCGCCGACATCGCCGAGGCCTGGCGTCACGGCAGCGTGGTCTCGTCGTGGCTGCTCGACCTCACCGCCGCGGCGCTCGCCGAGGACCCCGCGCTCGAGCGGTTCGAGGGCCGGGTCTCGGACTCGGGCGAGGGACGGTGGACGGTGCAGGCGGCGGTCGACGAGGGCGTCCCCGTCCACGTGCTCTCGGCCGCGCTGTTCGGGCGGTTCGCCTCGCGCGGCGAGGCCGACTTCGCGAACCGGGTGCTGTCGGCAATGCGACAGCAGTTCGGCGGGCACGCCGAGAAGGACGGCTAGCGATCAGGCTCGCGGCGGCCCCTGATCGATCGTGAGGTCGGCGAAGCTCGACGAGGACTTCCCGAACTCCCACCAGCCTCGCACCCACGGCTTCACGTACGCCACGTTCCGCCCGTAGACGAGCGGGATGCACGCGACCTGATCGGCGACCGCCATGCGATCGGCCTCGTGGAACAGCTCGAGCCGCGACCGGTCGACACGCTCGCGGCGGGCTCGGTCGATGAGGTCGTCGAACCTCGCCGACGAGAACCCGCCCTCGTTCGTCCGGCTGTCGGACTGGAACAGCAGCCGGAGGTAGTACTCGGGATCGGGGTAGCCGGGAAACCATCCCGTCACGCGGATCTTCGCCGCATCCAGGCGGCCGCCGACCTGCATCGCCTCCTCCGTGCGCCATGTCCACGATCGACAGCGCACCGCCGACCCGAAGACGTCCTCCCAGGACGCCGCAACGACGCGGATGATCTCGTCCCAGACCTCCATGCCCGCCAGCTCGAGGTCGCCGTCGAAGCCCGACCGTTTCAGGTGCTCCCGAGCAAGGTCGGGGTCGAACCGGAGCGCGATGTCCGGCGTGTGGCCCTGCAGCGCGGGCGGGACGACCCCGCCGAGGGCCGGGACGAGGTTCGCGGGCAGCACCGCAGCCAAGGCGTCGCGGTCAATCGCGTGCGCGAGCGCGCGACGGAGGTCGAGGTTGGAGGTGACGGGGTCGAGGTGATCGAAGCGAAGGTACGCCGACCATGCCGCCGGGCCGAGGTGCGCCTCAGGCGGGAGGTCGCCGGGCATGAGGTCCGCGATCCGCGGCGTGTACCGGACGAGGATCAGGTCGAGCTCGTCGGCGGCCAACCGAGGGAGCGCGTCGGCGATCGAGCTCCGCGCGAAGCCGACCTCCGCGACGTTGCCGGGGCGGCCTGATCCGTACGACGGCCGCCGCCGAAGGACGAGTTCATCGTCGCTCCGCGAGGCCACCGCGAAGGGGCCGCTCACGACCTGCCGGTCCGGCCGCGTCCACGCGTCCCCGTCGCGCTCGATCGCGTGGCGCGGCTGCGGGCCGCCGTCGGGTCGGTTCATCACGCTCATGAAGTAGGGGGCCGGCGCGACGAGGCGGAACTCGACCGTGCGGTCGTCGAGCGCGCGGACGCCGATCGCGTTCGCGTCGTCGTTTCGGCGCAGGTAGTAGTCCTGCCCGTTCTCGAGCGCGAAGTAGATCGCCACCGAGGAGCCCGGCGCGTCGGGGTTCAGCACGCGCTTGATGCCGAACTCGATGTCGTTCGCCGTGAGCGGCTCGCCGTCCGACCACTTCAGTCCCTCGCGGAGGTGGAACACGTACCGCAGGCCATCGTCCGAGATCTCCCAGCGCTCGGCGAGCGACGGCACGATCGTCCGCTCCGGCCAGGCCTCCACGAGGCGATCGAACAGCTGCATGCAGAGCTGGATGTTCGGCCACGCGATCGCCGACCGCGGGTCCGGGTCGTTGGGCAGGAAGCTCGTGCCGACCCGCAGCACGGCGCTCGGCGGCTCGGCCGGCGCATCGGGCGGGGTCCAGAACGCGAACGCGCGCTGGTAGGTCTCGTTCGCCTCGCCGAACCGCAGCGAGACGTGGAGCGCGAGCGCGAGCTTGAACAGGACGAGCGCGACCTCCTGGCGCTCGCCACGGCGCTCGAGGATCGGCAGGAGCCCGCGGTAGTGCTCGATGGCCTCGTCGATCGCGTAGTCCTGCCGGGCGCGATCGCCCGCGCGCGTGAGGTAGGTGACGGCCTTGTCCTCGTCCTCGGCCGCGAGCCAGTGGTGGGCGAGGAGCCCGGCCACCTCGTCCTCGCGGCCCGCGTACGTCTGCTCGAGCCAGTCGGCGGCCTTGCGGTGCAACCGCGTCCGGTCGTCGGCCACCAGGGTTCGGTAGGCGGTCTCCTGGATGAGCGCGTGCTTGAAGTGGAACTCGGGCTCGGGCCACCGGCGGCTCTCGCGCACGAGATCGAGGCGCTGCAGGTCCGAGAGCGACCGCTGGACGGCGCCGTTGCCGCCGGAGACCGCCTCGAGGATCGGCAGGCCGAACTCGCGCCCGAGGACCGAGGCGGCCATGAGCGCGGCATGCGGGCCCGGCTCGAGCCGGTCGATGCGCGCGAGGATCACCTTCTCGACCGTCGGCGGCACCTCGACGTCGACGGCGTGGTCGAAGCGCCAGCCGTCGCCCTCCTGCACGAGCGCGCCGGCGTCCACCAACGAGCGCACGAGCTCCTCGAGGAAGAAGGGGTTCCCCTCGGCGGGCTCGAGGATCCGCCGCTGCATCTCGGCGGGGAGGGTCGACGCGCCGACGAGCGAGTGCAGGAGCTCGCGCCCCGCGTCGCCCGAGAGCGCCTCGAGCGCGGCCTCGTGCGTGCGGTGCGGGAGCTCGCGCGCGGCCGCCTCCTTCACCCGCCACGACGGGTGGTCGCGTTCGGGGCGGCTCGTCAGCACGAGCAGGAGCGCGGTGACTTCGGTGTCGCCCATCAGCCGCTCGAGGAGCTGCAGCGAGGTGGCGTCGGCCCAGTGCAGGTCCTCGATCGCGACGGCGACCGGCCCGTCCTGCGCGAGGCGTCCGAGGAGCGCGCGAACCACCTCGAACGTCCGGAACTGGAGCGCCTCGGGCGACAGCTCGTCCAGTCGCGCCTGCGCGTCCGGCTCGAGCGCGATACCGAGCATCGCGCCGAGGTACGGGTAGACCTCGAGCACCCGGTCGCCGAACAGGCGGTCGAGGCTCCGGCGCAGCGCCACGCGGACGCGGAGCTCCGGCTCGTCGGCGAGCACGCCGATCCAGGTCCGGAGCAGGTCGCGGAACGGCCAGTACGGCATCGGCTCGCCGTAGGAGACGCAGCGGCCGTCGATCCACAGCGCCCGGCCGTGCTCGGGGCTGGACTCCTTCACCCGGCGCCGCAGCTCGGCGAGCATGCGGGTCTTGCCGATGCCCGGTTCGCCCGTCAGATAGAGGATGCGGCCCGAGCCGGCCAGCGCAGCGTCGACGATCTCGTCCGCCGTCGCGAGCTCGCGCTCGCGCCCGATGAACGGCCCGTGGACGGTCATCAGCCCCCGGGTCTGGCCCGGGGCGGCGCGCACCCCGTCGACGCGGTAGGCGAGCACGGCCTCGCCCTTGCCCTTCAGCTCGAACGACCGAGGCTCGCCCCACTCGAAGATCGTCGCGATCCGGCGGTGCGTCTCCTGCCCGACGAGCACCGTCCCCGGCTCGGCCTGCGCCTGGAGTCGCGCCGCCGTGTTCACCGCGTCGCCGAGCGCCGCGTACTCGATCCGGCTCCCCGCCCCGAAAGCCCCGACGACGACCGGCCCGCTGTCGACGCCGACCCGAACGCCGAACCCCTCGATCCCGAACGCCTGCTCGACCTCGCGCGCGTACGCCTCGATCTCCTGCACGGCCTGGAGTGCGGCCCGGACGGCGCGCTCGGGGTCGTCCTCGTGCGCCTGGGGCGCGCCGAACAGCGCCAGGACGCCGTCGCCGGCGAGGTCCTTCACGGTCCCGCCGAACGCCTCGACCGCGCCGATCACGCGCGTGATCGCGTCGTTCACCACGAGCTTGAGGTCCTCGGGATCCAGGCGCTCGGCGAGCGCGGTCGACCCAACCAGGTCGGCGAACATCGCCGTCACGACCTTGCGCTCCTCGCGCATCGGAAGCTCCGACGCTGGCGGCATGCGGGCCATTGTCTCCGATCCTCGCGAACGTGAAGGCGGGCACGGCGACCCGTAGGATGTGCGCTTCGTGACGGAACCGGCCGCCCTCGACCTCGCGCGTGCGGCCCGCGATCTCGCCGACCGGCTCCCCGACCGGCTGCGCCCGCTGGCCCGCGTCGCCTACAACTACCGATGGTCGTGGGCGCCGGGCGGGCACGAGCTCTTCCGCGGCCTCGACCCCTTCCGGTTCGCGCGGTGCCGCGGCAACCCCGTGCGCCTGCTCCACCAGCTCCCGGCCGAGACCCTGCGCGGGGCCGAGCGCGACGACCGTGTCGTCGAGACCGCCGAGCGGCTCATGCACCTGATCGAGGAGGAGGAGGCCGCGCCCTCGATCTCGCGCGGCGCCGTGACCCCGGAGCACCCCGTCGCGTTCGTGTGCGCCGAGTTCGGCATCCACCGGTCGCTGCCCATCTACCAGGGCGGGCTCGGCGTGCTCGCCGGCGACATCCTCAAGGGGGCCTCGGACCTTCGGCTGCCGTTGGTGGGACTCGGCATCCTGTACTCGAAGGGCTGCTTCCACCAACGCCTGGACTCGAACGGCTGGCAGCACGACTACTGGATCGACCTCGAGCCCGACCGCCTCCCGCTCGCGCTCGTCACCGGGAAGGACGGATCCCCGCTCGTCGTCGACGTGCCGATCCGCGGCCGCAACGTCCGGGTGCAGGTGTGGCGCGTGCAGGTCGGCCGGGTTCCGCTGTTCCTGCTCGACGCGAACCGCGAGGACAACGGCACGGCAGAGCGGTGGATCACCGCGCGCCTGTACGTCGGCGACCGGTCGGTGCGGCTCGAGCAGTACGCGATGCTCGGCGTCGGCGGGATGCGCGTGTTGCGAGCCCTCGGGGTCGATCCCTCGGTGGTTCACGTGAACGAGGGCCACGGGGCGTTCGCGCCGCTCGAGCTCGCCAACGAGCTCTCCGGCGGCGAGGCCGGGCTCGACGCCGCGCGCTCCCGGACCGTCTTCACGACGCACACGCCGGTCGCGGCCGGCAACGAGAGCTACGACCCGGCGCTCGTGCTCGAGGTCCTCGACGGGCTCGTCGAGCCCGAGCGCTTGCGCGAGCTCGGCGCCGTCGACGGCGATCACCGAGTCGGGATGACCTCGCTCGGGCTGCGGCTGGCGCGGACCTCGACCGCGGTGAGCGCGATCCACGGCGAGGTCGCCCGCACGATGTGGCGGCCGCTGTTCGACGTCGCCTCGGACGACGAGGTCCCGATCGGCCACGTGACGAACGGCGTGCACGTCCCCACGTGGATGGCGGCGCCGATGCATCGGCTGCTCGACCGCCGCCTCGGGGCGGACTGGCTCGAGCGGGCCGGCGATGCGGCGACCTGGGCGGGCGTCGACGCGATCGACGACGCCGAGCTCTGGCAGACCCGGAACGAGCTCCGCGCCGATCTCGTCGCCTACGTGCGCGACGCCGACGCCGCCGCGCGGCTCGGCCGCCACGAGGACTCCTCGGTGGTCGAGGGGGTCGCGCACGCGTTCGACCCAGGACGGCTCACTCTCGGGTTCGCGCGACGGGTCGCGACCTACAAGCGGCTGCATCTGCTCTTCCGCGATCCCGAGCGGCTCGAGTCGCTGCTCGCCAAGCCGGACGCGATCCAGGTCGTGATCGCCGGCAAGGCGCACCCGCGGGACCTGGAGGCCAAGGAGCGGCTCGCGGAGCTGATCCGCCACCCGCTCGCGCCAGATCTCGCGCCGCGGATCGCGTTCCTCGAGGACTACGACCTGCACATGGCGGCGCACCTCGTCGGCGGCTGCGACGTGTGGGTCAACCTGCCCCGCCCGCCGATGGAGGCGAGCGGTACGAGCGGCATGAAGTCGGCGCTGAACGGCGGGCTGAACCTCTCGGTCCCCGACGGCTGGTGGGCCGAGGCCGCCGACGGCACCAACGGCTGGGTCGTCGGCGACGGCGCGCGATGGGACGACCCCGACGAGCAGGACGACCACGACGCCGAGATGCTGTTCGACCTCATCGAGCGCGAGCTCCTGCCGACGTTCCACGACCGCAACGCGGGCGGCGTTCCGCGAGCCTGGATCGCGAAGGTGAAGCGATCGCTGCGCACGATCGGCCCGCGGTTCGGCACGGACCGGATGCTGCGCGAGTATCTCGAGCGCGTCTACGCGCCCGACTGAGCGCCGACCTCCGAGCGCCGAACGCGACGTACCCTCTCGACATGGACCTCCCCGCCGGGTACGAGTTTCCGGCCGCCCACGAAGGACGACGTCGATGCGGTGGCCGACGTGCTCATCGCCGACCAGGTCGACGTCGCCGAAGAGCCCGTCCTGGGCGCGGACTTCCTGCGCGACGTGTGGAGCCGGGTGGACTTCGATCTCGCGAACAACGCCTGGGTCGTGACGTCCGATGCGGGGCCGATCGTCGCGTACGGACAGGTCACGCTCGAGGAGCCCGACCTCGTCGAGTCCTGGGGCGTCGTCCACCCCGAGCACCGAGGACGAGGCATCAGCTCGACGGTGTTCGACCGGATCGAGGCCCGAGCCGCCGAACTGTTGGCCGACGCCCCCTCTCCCCGATTCCGGAGCGCGATCAACGCCGCGGACCTCGCCGCGGCGGCGATGCTCCGAACCCGTGGCCTGCGACCGGTGCGGCACTTCTGGCACATGCAGATCGACCTCGCCGGTCCGGTCGAACCCGGACCATCGCCCGAGGGGATCGAGATCGGCGGGATCGACCCGGGAGAGGACCTCCCGCGCGTCCACGCCGTGCTCGACGAGGCCTTCGCCGACGACTGGGGCTATCACCCGGAGCCGTTCGACCGGTGGACCGCGGAGGAGGCGAGCAGCCCACGCTACGACCCCACCCTGTGGCTGATGGCGCGGGACGGTAGGAAGCCGGTCGCCGTCGTCACGGCAAGCGCCGGCGTCGACGGCGGCTCGGTCGACTGCGTCGCGGTGCTCGCCCCGTATCGGGGACGCGGGATCGCGCAGGCCCTGCTGCACCGCACGTTCGCCTCGCTCGCCGGCCGAGGGGCCGACCGCGTGATGCTGAACGTCGATGCCCAGAACCCGACCGGGGCGACGGCGCTCTACGAGCGCGTTGGCATGCGAGTCGTCAACCGATGGGACCTGTGGGAACGCCCGTCTGACGCGTCCGCCTGACGCTCGCCGGCGGTATC
The DNA here is from genome assembly GCA_963716935.1 of uncultured Actinomycetes bacterium. Classification (GTDB taxonomy): domain Bacteria; phylum Actinomycetota; class UBA4738; order UBA4738; family HRBIN12; genus CALGFI01. The sequence continues at coordinate 504,083 of CAVQUN010000005.1, forward strand.
GTCACGACGGCATGTCGGAGGATCGCTCCTACATCGAGGAGAACACGCGCGAGCGCGAGCGCCTTCGCGCCCTCGTCGAACGCCTCAGCGAGGACGAGCTCCTCGCTCCCGTGAACGAGTACTGGACGGTGGCTGGGGTCTTCGGCCACATCGCGTTCTGGGATGCCCGCATGTTGGCGCTCGCCGGCAAGCTGGAGCGCGGCGTGCCGTTCTTGCCCTCCGACACAGAGCCGGAGGACGTCGACTGGATCAACGACGCGTCGCGCCCGCTCATCCACGCGATCCCGCCGCTCGAGCTCGCTCGGCTGTCGCTCCACATCGCCGAGGAGACGGACGCTCTGGTGGCGACCCTGCCGGTCGACCGCCTGTGGCCTCGCGATCCGGGCAGCCCACTCTACCCGCTGCGCTCGGCGCACCGCGGCGAGCACCTCGACGACGTCGACGCGGCGCTCGACGCTCGCGCATGAGCTCGATCGGCTCCGTGTCGCTGCCGGCCGTCGCCAAGAGAAACGACGGGGGGTGTCCACGATGACCACGGTGCTCCTCTTCCATCATGCGCAGGGGCAAACCAAAGGCTTTCTCGCCTTCGCGGACGAGCTGCGCGAGGCAGGCCACAAGGTCCACGCCCCGGATCTCTACGACGGTCGCACGTTCGAGGACCTCGATGAAGGGGTCGCCCACGCCAAGCAGGTCGGCTTCGACGAGATCATTCGCCGGGGTGTGGCGGTGGCCGCGGAGCTTCCGGCCGACATCGTCTACGCGGGCTTCTCCCTCGGCGTCCTGCCCGCGCAGTCGCTGGCGCAGACGCGAGCGGACGCGCGTGGCGCGATCTTCTTCCATGGATGCATTCCGCCGTCCGAGTTCGGAGGCTCGTGGCCGAAGGGCGTGCCGCTCCAGATCCACATGATGGAATCCGACCCGTGGGTCGAGGAGGACCGGCCCGTCGCCGAGGCGCTGGTCGAGGAGGTCGAGGGCGCGGAGCTGTTCCTGTATCCGGGTTCGGGCCACCTGTTCGCCGACCCGAGTGTGGGTGACTACGACGAACAGGCGGCCGGACTGCTCGAGGAGCGCACCCTGGCCTTCCTGCGCCGGGTCGGCTAGATGGAAGATTCCATCAGGAGACAGGACTCTCGGGCAAACAGCGTTCATCCCCCGAGAGTGGTAGACCGGTGTCGGTTGCTAGCCATCGGCCCCTGGTTTGACCGTGACTGTGGCGGTTTCCTCGGCAGTGGTGACGACCGCCGCGCTGACCGGCCTCGTTGAGTTGCGGGACAGGGCAGTTCCGCGCCCAACGTGCGCCACAGGCGCAACGACCGCGATCTCCATCCATGTCTACGGAACCGACGTCACCCGCGTCGGATCAAGCGTCCGCCGCTACTACAGTTAGCCGAGCCCTTGTCGCGAAAGGAGCTGCACCATGACCAAGGTGATCGCACTCATGTCGATGTCTCTCGACGGGTACGTCGCCGACGCGAACGACGGGGTCGCCGAAGTCTTCGACTGGTACTTCTCGTCGGGCGAGGTCGAGGTCCCGACGGCGAGCACGACATCGGGCATGACGTTCCACGTCTCGGCGGCGAGCGCCGACCACCTGAGGGGCTTGGTGGCTGAGGTCGGCGCCATGCTCACCGGTCGGCGCACGTTCGAGGTCGCCGGCGGCTGGGACGGCCAGCACCCGTGGGATGTGCCAGCTTTCGTCGTCACCCACCACGTGCCCGAGGGCTGGCCACGGCCCGGCTCGACAGTCCAGTTCGTCACCGACGGCATCGAAAGCGCCGTTGCTCGAGCGAAATCGGCTGCCGGCCCGAAGTCCGTGGGAGTGCACGGCGCCCAAACGATCCAGCAGTGCCTGGACGCCGGGCTGCTCGACGAGATCCACATCGATCTGGCTGCCGTGTTGCTAGGCGCAGGAGTGCGGCTGTTCGACCACCTCGCGAACACACCGGTCGTCCTCGGGAATCCGACAGTTGTCACCGGTGTGGGTGTCACGCATCTGCGCTATCCCGTGCACACGTCGTAGCCAAGTGGGTGACCCGGTCGCCTGGCACGATCGTGGTCGGGTTCTCTAACCGCAGCGGCTCGGCCGGGCCGCCGGTGGCTGACGCACTTCGCCCCGCACGGCCACCTCGTTCGGCTGCGCATCCAACTGTCCCCTTTTGATCGCCCCGAGCACTCCCGCACCGTTCTCTCACGCAGCTCGGCAGGCGAGATCCCCCGCCTAGGTCGCTCCCCGGCTCGCGAGCGGGACGAGCGCCTCGGCCTCCGCGCGGATCGCGTCGCCATCGAGCAGACGGTCGAGCCAATCAAGGGGCAAGCCACTGACGCCATCCCGAGCGCCGAGCAGCGCCCCGGCAACCACCGCGTTCGTGTCCGCGTCGCCGCCGAGAGAGACCACGCGCCGCAGCTCGGTCTCGGCGTCGCCGCCACGGACGAGCGCCTGGAACGCGATCCCGGCAGTGAACAGGACGAAGCCCTGATCCGGGCCGTCGACCGGCCGAGAGCTGCCCGCGGCCTCGACGAGATACTCCAGCTCCTCGCCGCCCTCGCGCTCCTCGACCGCCGACAAGGCCGAGCGTGCCGCGTCCTCGGCCGGCTCCCCCCGTACCAGCCCCGCCACCGCGAGCGTGATCGCCAGCACGGCCGTCCGACACCGCCCGTCGTAGTGGGTGAGCGCCGAGAGCGCGGGCGCGATCTCGAACAGCTCACCCGGCCGGTTCGCGTACGCGAGCCCGAGCGGCGCGCAGTACATGACCGATCCGTTGCCGGCCGAGACCTCGGGTCCCCGCTGCTCCCAGACGTCCTTCGCAACCGCCGCGGCATCCTCGCCGGCATCGACCCGCCGCAGGACCCGGCCGGTGATCGTGCCGACGTCCGGTGGGTCGCTCCGGAACCACGCCAGGTGGCGCTCGACGAGGTCGGCGGGGTCGAAGCCGCCGCTCGCGGCGAGGCTCGTCATCAGGTTCCGGGCGAGCGCCGTGTCGTCCGTGGTCGAGCCCGGCGGTCGGTCGAGCCAGGGGCGCTGGAGCGCGGGGATCGGATCGGGGACGTTGCGGCCGCGCAGGAACTCGAACGGGGCGCCGAGCGCGTCCCCGAGCGCGAGCCCGAGGCAGCTGCCGACGACGCGATCCTCGAGCTCCATTGGGCCGCCGATGCTACCGGCCGAAGTCGGTTCCGACGCCCGATTGGTACCCTGGCTCGCCGCCATGGACAAGTTCGGACCACGTCATCGGATGTGCCGCCGGGTCGGGGCGCCCCTCTGTGGGCGACCCAACTGCCCGTCTGCGAAGCGTCCCTACCCGCCGGGACAGCACGGCCGCGGCCGCAAGCGCATCTCCGAGTACAACGTCCGGCTTGTCGAGAAGCAGAAGCTCCGCTCGATCTACGGGGTCGGCGAGCGCCAGATGCGCGTCTACTACGACCACGCGAGCCGCAAGACCGGCGTAACCGGCGAGGAGCTCATCCGCCAGCTCGAGACGCGCCTCGACGCCGTCGTGCTGCGGCTCGGCTTCAGCCTCACCCAGCGCCAGGCCCGCCAGCTCGTGAGCCACGGCCACGTTCGGGTCGACGGGCGTCGGGTCGACGTCCCGAGCGCCCAGGTCAAGCCCGAGCAGACGATCGAGCTCTCGGACAAGGCGAAGAACTTCGTCTCGGTCCACGAGGCGCTCGAACTCACCCCGGACCCGCCGCCCTACCTGTACCGGAACAAGGACCAGGTGCAGGGCACGCTCTCGCGCTACCCGGAACGGGACGAGATCCCGCTCCCGGTGCCGATCGACGAGCGGCTGATCATCGAGTTCTACTCGTAGATTCACCGCGTCGCCCCACCGCGAAGGCACCTTCGTCGCGCTTCCTCACGGTGTCGCGATCTCAGGTCTTCGCTTGGTCCCGACCTCGCTCAACGGCGACGGCCACCACCAAGACGTACGGCGCAAGAACCGCACCGGTGAGGGCGAGGGTATCCCTCATCATCGTCGGGTGCTCGCGTCTCAGTTCCTCTCGGTAGGTGGCGCGGGTGAGACTCCTCAACGAGTTGTCACGTTCCCCACGCCGAAGGGCCGCCAATGCGAACGTGACCACCACGAGAGCATTGACTGCCGTCCCCGCAGCCAGGATCGCCCCGAACCATCGGTGGTGGAGCCCGAAAGCAACCCCGATGAAGATGGCGGCGGCCCCGACGAGGAGGAACTCGATCGTGGAGAAGACGACACCGTTGAGCCTGTTGTGCTCCACGATCCGGCGGATCACCCGACTACCCTCGCCGCGGGTGATCGGCCGGTCAAGATGCGATGTCTGCGGACGTGGTCCGGGAAGTCGCTCTGCTCACCGAGCCGAGGGATTCATACGTTCCCCCTCATATGCAACACGCCTAGGCAGGGCGATCCCCCGGTGTGAGGAGTCCCTGCGCATAGGCGGCGGCGACCGCTGCCGCCCGGTCGTTGACGCCGAGCTTCCCGTAGAGATGGAGCAGATGGGTCTTCACCGTCGCCTCGCTGATGAACAGCCGGGCGGCGACCTCTCGATTCGTCGCGCCGCCTGCGACGAGCCGGAGGATCTCCATCTCGCGCTCGCTCGGCGACTCCCGACCGCCCTCGCGCACCTGACCCATCAGGCGGCGGGCGACCGGTGGCGAGAGCACCGCCTCCCCGGCGGCGGCGGCTCGAACGGCTCGGTACAGCTCCTGGCGAGGGGTGTCCTTGAGTACGTAGCCCGTCGCCCCGGCCTCGATCGCCGGCAGGACGTCGCCCTCGGTGTCGTACGTGGTCAACACCAAGACCTTGACGTCGAGGCCACGCTCCGCCATGAGCCTGATGGCCGACACGCCGTCCATCTCCGGCATCCGCAGGTCCATGAGCACCACGTCCGGTCGGAAGGCCTCGGCCTGCGACACCGCTTCCCGGCCGTTCTGCGCCTCTCCCACGACCTCGAAGTCCGGATCCCCGGCGAACATCCCCTGGAGCCCGTCGCGAACGACCGGATGGTCGTCGACGATGAGCAGCCGGATCGGCACCGCTCCATCTCTCCGATCAGCGCTCGTCATCGACTTTCGGACCATCGACGGCCCGCCTCGTGGGCGTGGGGATCATGACCGACACGGCGGTCCCTTCCCCAGGCTGGGACTCGATCTCCACCGTGCCATCGAGCTGCTCCACGCGCTGACGCATGCCGATCAGGCCGAATCCGCCCTCCTGCATGCCGCCGTTGCCGTGGGCGGCGTCGAAGCCGACGCCGTCGTCTCGAACGTCCAGCGTGACCACGTCGTCCATGAACGAGAGCGTGACGCCCGCGTGCGAGGCGCCGCCGTGCTTGGCGATGTTGCTCAGGCTCTCCTGCGCCGCGCGAAGCAGCGCAACCTCGACGTCAGGAAGGAGTGGGCGCGCCGTGCCCGTGGTCACGACACGGACCGAGATCCCGCTGACGTCCGACCATCGACCGGCGACGTCGGACAGCGCCTCGGGGAGCCGGCTGTTCTCCAGCGGCGTTGGTTGCACGGCCTCGACGGACCGCCGAGCCTCGGTGAGGCTCTCCCGAGCCAGCCGGACGGCCGCGTCGATGTGCCGCTCCAGGTCGGCGGGGCGATCGCGCGCGTTCAGGGCCGCCTCGAGCTGGGTGATCACGCCGGTGAGTCCCTGCGCGATCGTGTCGTGGATCTCGCGCGCCATCCGTTGCCGCTCGTCGAGCACGCCCGCTTCACGAGCCTGGGTCACCAACTGGGCATGCAGTCCCGCGTTCTCCTCCATCGCGGACTCGAGCTTGGCGACCGTCACCCGCCGCTGTTCGCTGAGGTCGGTCATCTTCTCGCCGCCGAGCAGGCCGAATCCGATCGCCAACGTTTGGATGACCACCACGATCACGAAGATGGTCCAGGCCTCCGGTGTGGGATCGTCCATCAGGATCAACGAGTTGACCACGATCGACGTGGCCGCCACCCCGGCGAACGAGACCGGCCACGGCCGCAGCAGGTAGGCGTGGAAGAACCCCGTGATCGCGTAGACAAAGAACAACGGGTCGCGGACGATCAACCAGACGGCGAGTCCCAGGAAGCCGACGAAGTAGATACGGATCCTGCGTTGTCCGGTTCGGAACGACGGACCGGGCCCTCGGGTGATCGTCCACGTCCAGACCCCCGCGAGCAGGACGATGCCGAGCGTGACGGCACGCTCCTGCCACGGCTGGGAGCGAAACTGGCTGAGCACGCAGCCGATCAGCAGGGTCAGGTAGGGGATCCAGGCGAAGGCGCGCTCGTTCCTGCGCTCCCACCTCGAGTGCGCGCTCAGGGGTTCGGTCCCCACATCGGTCGTCGCTTGTGGGCCCACGCTCAGTCCCAGCGAAGGAGCCGCACGGCGAGGAGACCGACCCCGGCGGCGATCACGGCCATGACCAGAAGGCTACCCGTGTCGGGCGCCGCTCCGAACCAGGCATCCTTCATGGCCTGCACCGCGGCCCCGGCGGGCGACAGGTCGCTCACGGCACGAAGCCCGTCCGGCATCGTCTCGCGCGGGAAGTACACGCCGGCGAACAGCATCATCGGGAAGTACACGGCCATCGCGATCCCCTGACCGGACGACACGGTCGGCGCCACCGCCCCGATCAACAGGCCGATCGAGAACATGGCCGCCGCCGCGAGGAGGAGCACCAGGCCGAACATGACGGGGTCCTTCGGGAACGGCACGTCGAACCCGATCACCGCGACCCCGACGGCGAGCACGGTCGCGACGACCGCCGCCCCGAGGTGGACGAGCAGCTGGGTCGACAGGAGCCGAGACGGACCGACGGGTGTCACGGCGAACCGGCGCAGGATCCCGTACTGGCGGTAAGCGGCCAGGACGGGGGGGAGCCCCATGACCCCGACCGTGACCAGAGCCACGGCCAGCGCGATCGGGACGTACACGTCGATCAGCCGAAGTCCACCGAACTCCTTGACGGGCTCGCGGAATCCTGGGAACAGCCCTCCCAGCGCCGCGAGCAGCAGCGCGGGGAACGCCAGCGCCCAGAAGACGGCCGGCGGCTCCCGCAGGAACAGCTTCGTCTCGACGGCGAGCAGCTTCCTCATCGAAGACATCACGACCTCCTCGAGGTGACGACGCCATCGGCGTCGGAGTGGAGTCGCCCGGTCAGGGCGACGTAGGCGTCGTCGAGGTTCGCCTGCTCGATGCGCAGGTCCTCCGCGACGATCTGATGGCGGGCCAGCACCGCGGTGACGGCCTGCAGGGTGTTGCCCGTGCCGGTGACGACGACCCGCGAACCGTCGCGACGCACGGAGTTGACGTCCGGAAGGACCGTCAACAGCGAGACGTCGAACGGCGTCGACGACCGGAACCGGATCGTCTGCTCCGGCGCGTTCCGGAGCACCAGACCGGCCGGCGTGTCGATCGCCGCGACCCGCCCGCCGTCGATCACGGCGATCCGGTCGCTCAGTCGCTCGGCCTCTTCCATGAAGTGGGTGACGAGCACGACCGTCACGCCGTTGTCCCTGATCCGTTCGATCATGTCCCACGTGTCCCGGCGAGCCTGGGGGTCGAGCCCGGTGGTCAACTCATCGAGCACCGCGACCTCGGGGTTGCCGACGAGCGCCAGGGCCGCCGACAGCCGCTGCTTCTGACCACCAGACAGGGCCTTGTACCGCGTATCTCGCTGGCCACCCAGGCCGAGCCGCTCCAGCAGCTCGGGCCAGGGAACCGGGTCGCGGTAGAAGGAGGCGAACAGGTCCATCGCCTCGCGGACCCTGAGCTTGTCGGGGAGCCTGCTCTCCTGCAGCTGAGCGCCGAGCCGTTGCCGAACCTCGGCCGCGTCACGGATCGGATCGAGACCGAGAACGGCGACGCGCCCGCCGTCGGGTCGGCGAAGGCCCTCGATGGTCTCGACGATCGTGGTCTTCCCGGCCCCGTTGGGACCGACGATCCCGAAGATCTCCCCCTCCTCGACGGCGAACGACACGTCGTCGACGACCACGCGTTCGCCGTACCGCTTGGTCAGGCCCTCCACTTCGATCGCTGGCATGGTGTGCTCCTTTCCGATTGACGCCATGACCAGCGTGTCGCCGGGTCCGGGAGCTCACATCGGGTGCCCGGCCACGTTTCAACGCTCGAGCGGCTGATTCGCGGGTCCACCGTTCGGTTGAACGAGCAGGTGGCACGGGCGGTGGAGACTGCGCTGGCTCGCGGCAGCCGAGGATCACGTCCACGATCCTCGAACGTTCGCCCGTCTTAGCTCAGACCTCGGCGATGTCCAGTCCCTCGGAGATAGGGGACGGCGTTGCGCGAAGAGCGGACGATCCATCTACTCGTAGCTGGTATCGGCTACTCGTAGAGCACGCGGAGATCCGCGGCGGCGCGCTCCATCGCGTCGTAGAGGGAGCGTGCTTCCTCCGGACCGAGCTCGCTGCTCAGGATGCGGAAGCAGACGGCCTCCTCCTCCTCGAAGTGCTGCTGGAGCTTCGTCCGCAGCTCTTCCAGCAGCGACCGCAGCGCACGCTCGTGGCCATCGCCGAGGCCCGCACCGCTCAGCTCGTCCGTGATCCGGCCCAGCTCGTCCGTGAGCCGAGCGAGGTCGCGATGCTCCCCGGTCATCTCGGTCGCCTCGTGGCTCGAGCCGGTCACCTGACGCAGGACCGGGAACACGGTGCGACCCTCGCCGACGGCGTGCGGGATGAGGCCGTGGGCGAACGCCTCGTGCAGAGAGATCACCTCCGCCTTCAGCGTCTGCCGCTGCTCCCCGACCGACTCCTCGACGCGCTCGACGGCGGCGATCAGTGGAACGAACTCGCGATGGCGCTCGCACAAAGAGTCGTCGGGCTTCGGCATCGCGTCCTCCTTTCGGACGCCTCCGTTTCCGACGTTAGGCGCGTGCCCCGCCCTCCGGCGCGGCCGGAGGGCCCGCGGGGTCCGGGACTCGTCCGCTCCCAGGCACGAGCACGCGAAAACGGGCCGCCGGGCGCGGGTGCCCGGCGGCCCGTAGCCTTCCAGCGCTCAGCGGAGCGAGATCGCGACCTGCTCGAGACGGTCCATCGCCTCCTGCATGCCGCCCTCCATGCCGGACTCGATGATCATGTCGCGCACCTGCTTCGTGTGGCACTCGACAAGCGTCGTCAACGTGGTGCGCCCCTCGGCCTCCTCGAACGTGGTCGTGTTCACGGTGGCGTCGTCCTCGGTCACGTCGGGCACGCCCTCGTAGAGCTCGGTGCTGACCAGGCGCTCGTCGGCCACGATCTCGCGGAACGTGCCGTGGAACGCGACCTCGAACCCCTCGTTCGCGATCATCACGTAGCGCCAGAAGCCGCCGACCCGCAGGTCGACCTCGGCGGTCGTCACCTCGCCACGCTCGCCGCTCCACCACCGCTTGATCAGCTCGGGCTCGGTGTACGCCCGGTACACCAGGTGCCTCGGCGCGTCGAACGCGCGCGCGATCAGGATCTGCGTCTCGGTCGGAAGCGTCACGACCGCCTTGCCGCTATGCGTCACCGTCCCCATCTCCCTGCTCCTTCCGCTTGAGCTCCTCCAACACGACGTCCAACCGCTCGAACCGCTCCTGCCACGTCCGCTCGTACGCCTGCACCCAGTCGTGGATGGGCTTGAGCGGAGCACCGTTGAGCCGATAGATCCGCTGCCTCCCTTCCTCGCGAACGTCCACCAGTCCCACTTCCCGCAGGACCCGCAGGTGCTTGGAGACCTGCGGCTGCCCCAGGCCGAGCCGCTCGCCCAGCGCGTTCACCGACCGCTCCCCGCCGGCCAGGACGTCCAGGATCTGTCGCCGCCGGGGCTCGGCCACCGCGTTGAACGCGTCCGCCGTCGTCGCCGCTCTCGCCATGGACGAGACCATACATACCCATATCGGTATATGTCAAGACCCCGATTCGCGGTCCACTCGGCCGCCGCATAGGGTCACGCTCGCGGGGGGAGGGGGGACGTGTCCGAGCAAGGGGGATCCGGCCGAGGGCTGACCACGGTCGTCGCCGGAGTCCTCATCGGGGCCGTCGAGGCGGTCCTGGCGATCGCGTTCGCCGCCCTCGTCTTCGGCGGCCTGCTGGCCGGCCATCTTGCCGACGGCATCGGCCTCTACCTGGTGGCCGGCACGCTGGCGCTCGCGATCTTCGCCTGGAGGGGCGGGGTTCACGGCGTGGTCGGGAGCGTCCAGGACGCGACTGCGGCCGTGCTCGCGCTCGTGGCGGCGTCCGCCGCGCTCGGCTCCTTCGGTGGACCCGACCGGGCCTTCCTCACCGTGATCGCCGCGACGCTGGTCGTGACGGTGCTTTGCGGGGTCGTCTTCTTGGCCCTGGGGACCTTCCGGCTCGGCAACCTGGTCCGGTTCGTGCCCTACCCGGTGGTCGGCGGGTTCATGGCCGGCACCGGATGGCTGCTGCTGAAAGGCGGCATCTACGTCTCTTCGGGCGTTCAGGTGTACCTGCGCTCGATCGGCCTCTTGACCAGCACCGAGACGCTCAAGCACTGGGTGCCGGCGCTCGCCTACGGGGTGATCCTGCTCCTTGGGGTCCGGCTGGTGAAACGGCCCACGGTCATCCCCATCGTGCTCGGGGCAGGACTCGGCTTGTTCGCGATCGGCATGATCGTGACCGGCTCCTCGATCGATGCCGCGCAGCACGGCCGGTGGCTGCTCGGGCCGTTCGAGTCGGCCAGGCTCTGGCAGCCGTGGACGTTTCGAGCTCTGAGCGGCGCCGACTGGTCGGCGGTGCTCGAGCAGTGGGCCGGGATCGCGACAGCGGTGCTCGTGGCCGCGATCGCGATCTTGTTCAACATCAGCGGGACCGAGGTCGTGCTGGACCGGGACCTGGACACGAACAAGGAGCTGCGCGACGCGGGCTTTCTGAACGTCATCTCCGAAGCGCTCGGAGGGATCCCGGGCTACCACGCGCTCAGCCTGACGGCGCTTGCCGAACGCATGAGCGTGAACGCGCGCACCGCCGGGCTCGTCGGCGCGGCGGTGCCGCTTGCCGCCGTGCTGTTCGGGGCCTCGTTCATTGAGCTGATCCCGCGCCTGATCGTGGGCGGCGTGCTCGTGTTCTTAGGCCTTGCCTTCATCACCGAGTGGGTCTGGGACAAGCGCAAGACCCTCCCCAGGCTCGAGTACGCCGTGGTGCTGGTGATCGTTGCCGGGATCATCGCCAAGGGGTTCCTGCCCGGCGTGGTGCTCGGCCTGGTGATGGCCGTGGTCTTGTTCGCCGTCAGCTACGGCCGGATCGAGCTCGTGCGCGAGGTCGCCTTCGGGGAGACCTATCGAAGCAACGTCGATCGGCCGGCAACCGAGAAGGCGGCGCTTCGCACCATGGGCGATCGGGTCCAGATCCTTCGCGTGCACGGGTTCGTGTTCTTCGGCTCGGCAAACGGCCTGCTCGAGCGGATCCGAAAGCGCGTGGAGTCCGGACACCTGCGGTACCTGCTGGTGGACCTGCAACGGGCAAGCGGGGTGGACGCCTCGGCGGTGGTCTCCTTCGTCAAGGTGGTCCACCTGGCCGAGGCTGGTGGGTTCGAGCTCGTGCTCGCGGGGGCCACCGATGCGGTTCGCGAGCAGCTGGAGCGCGGCGGCGTGATCGAGACCCCGGGCGTCGTGCGGTTCGAGCCGGATCTGGACCGTGGACTGCAGCGGTGCGAGGACGGGCTGCTCGAGGACGAGGCCGGCGTCGGCGGACCCGAAGAGCTGGTCGGCACCCTGCCGGGCCTCTCCGCGTATCTCGAACGGATGGATCTGCCGCAGGGCACGACGCTGATCCGCCAGGACGACCCGCCCGAGGACGTCTTCGTGCTGGAATCCGGCCGGCTGAGCGTGGAGATGGTGACGGTGGAAGGGACGCGGATGCGCGTGAGCACGATCCGCCCCGGCGTGGTGGTTGGGGAGGTCGCGCACTACGCGGGAATTCCGCGCACCGCCGACGTCGTCGCCGAGACACCGAGCGTGGTCCTGCGGCTCAGCCGGGCCTCGATCGAGCGGATGGAGGCCGAGCAGCCGGAGCTCGCGGCGGCGCTGCACCGGTGGCTCGCGACGACGCTCGCCGAGCGACTGAACGAGACGACGAGGGCATTCGATGCGCTCCTCGACTAGGCCGGCGCAGGGGACGCTCGCCGCGGTCGCCGCGGGCCTGATCATCGGTGCCGTCGAGGCCGTGCTCGCGATCGCGTTCGCCGCCTTCGTGTTTGGCGGCCTGCTCGTGGGTCGCCTGGCCGACGGCATCGGCCTGTACCTGTTCGCCGGGGCGCTGACGCTCGCGATCCTGGCCTGGAGAGCGGGACGGCGGGGAGTTGTGGGCAGCGTGCAGGACGCGGCGGCGGCCGTGCTGGCGGTCGTGGCGAAGGCCGCGGCGGCGAAGGCCGCGGCGCTCGCGATGATCGCCGCGGCCACCGCAATCGGCACCATCGAAAAGCCCGATGTCTTCCTCACCGTCATCGCCGCGACGATGGTCGTCACTGTCCTTAGCGGTGTCGTCTTCTTGGCCCTTGGGACCTTCCGGCTCGGCAACCTGGTCCGGTTCGTGCCCTACCCCGTCGTCGGCGGGTTCCTGGCCGGCACCGGATGGTTGCTCCTGAAAGGCGGCATCTACGTCTCTTCTGGCGTGCAGGTGTACCTGCGCTCGATCGGCCTCTTGACCAGCACCGAGACACTCAAGCACTGGGTACCGGCCCTGGTGTCCGGCGTGATCTTGCTGCTTGGTGTCCGGCTGGTGAAGAAGCCTCTGGTCATCCCCGTCGTCCTTGGGGTTGGGCTCGGGCTGTTCGCGATCGGCATGATCGTGACCGGCTCCTCGATCGAGGCCGCGCGGGAGGGGCGGTGGCTGCTCGGGCCGTTCGAGTCCGCACGCCTTTGGCAGCCGTGGACCCTCCGCGCGCTCACCGGGGCCGACTGGTCGGCCGTGCTCGGACAGTGGCCGGAGATCGCCACCGCGGTGCTCGTGGCCGCGATCGCGATCTTGTTCAACATCAGCGGGACCGAGGTCGTGCTGGACCGGGACCTGGACACGAACAAGGAGCTGCGCGACGCGGGCTTTCTGAACGTCATCTCCGGAGCGCTCGGAGGGATCCCGGGCTACCACGCGCTCAGCCTGACGGCGCTTGCCGAACGCATGAAGGTCAACGCGCGGACCGCAGGCCTGGTTGCCTCGCTCGTCCCGCTCGCCGCCGTCGTGTTCGGTGCCTCCTTCATCGAGCTGATCCCGCGCATGATCGTCGGCGGCGTGCTGGTCTTCCTCGGCCTCGCCTTCATCGTCGAGTGGGTCTGGGACAAGCGGCGGACGCTGCCGACCGTGGAGTACCTCGTCGTCCTGGTGATCCTTGCCGGGATCATCGCCAAGGGGTTCCTGCCCGGCGTGGTACTCGGCCTGGTGATGGCCGTCGTCTTGTTCGCCGTCAGCTACGGCCGGATCGAGCTGGTGCGCGAGGTCGCCTTCGGCGACACCTATCACAGCAACGTCGACCGGCCGGCAGCTGAGCGAGCGGCGCTACGGGCGGTGGGCAATCGGGTCCAGATCCTTCGCGTGCACGGGTTCGTCTTCTTCGGATCGGCCAGCGGCCTGCTGGAGCGGATCCGAAAGCGCGTGGAGTCCGGACCCATCCGGTTCCTGCTGGTCGATCTCAGGCGGGTGACGGGCGTGGATTCCTCGGCGGTCGTGTCCTTCGTCAAGGTGATCCACCTCGCCGAGGCAAACGGGTTCGAGCTCGTGCTCGCCGGCGCCTCGGATCCGGTTCGCGAGCAGCTGGAGCGCGGCGGGGTCGTCCAGACCCATGGCGTCGTCCGATTCGAGCCGGATCTTGATCGCGGGCTGCAGCGGTGCGAGGACGGGCTGCTCGAGGGCGGCGTCCCGACTCCGGACCCAGTCGTAGGGGACGGCGCGCTCGCCGGGCTGCCGGCGGGGCTCATGGCGTACGTCGAGCGCGTCGCGCTCCCGGAGGGGACGGTGCTCATCCACCAGGACGCGCGCCCCGACGACGTCTTCGTCCTGGCCTCGGGGAGGCTCCGGGTCGAGCTCGTCACGCCCGAGGGGCGCCGGATGCGCCTGCGCACCGTGCTGCCCGGCGTCGTCGTCGGCGAGATCGCCATGTATCTCGGCGTCCCGCGCACCGCGGACGTGGTGGCGGAGGTCCCGAGCGAGGTCCTCCGACTCAGCGGTTCCGCGATCGAGCGCATGGAGGCCGCCGAACCCGAGCTCGCCGCGGCGCTGCACCGGTGGCTCGCGACGACGCTCGCGGTTCGGCTCGGCGACACGATGCGGGTGTTCGACGCGCTGCTCGACTAGCCGCGCGCTCAGGGGAAGGGCTTGAAGACCATGTCGGCCACGACCAGCACGAGCACGACCAGGTCGATCCGCGAGATCATCACGAGCCGGTGGATCCGCCGCCGGATGTCGGGCTCGGCCGGCGTGTGACCCTCGGCGGCGAGCTTGCCCAGTCGCGCGGACTCCGGTCCCAGGAAGGCCATGCCCGTCACGAGCGTGATCCCGTAACCCACGAGCGCCAGCAGGATCCACGTGTCGGTGAAGCTCCACCCCGGTGCGTAGGCGACGAGCGCGATCGCGAAGACGATCACGGTGATCGAGGCCGGCGTGATGACCCGCAGCCCCATCTCGCCGATGTCGCTCGCGACCACACCTAGGTGGTCGGAATCGTTGGCGCGCAGGACCCGCGTCGCCAGCACCTGGGCGTCGACGTCGGAACCGACCCACACCATAGCGGCGAGGATGTGGAAGAACAGCAGGGTGTTGTAGACGACGATGCTGAACGCGAACACGTTTCTCCTTTCGTCTGCGGGGCACGATAGTGAAGAAAGGAGGCAGTCGGGATGGCGCAGATCACCACGTTCACGCACGTCACGCTCGACGGCGTCATGCAGGCGCCGGGGCGGCCGGACGAGGACTCGCGCGGCGGGTTCACGATGGGCGGCTGGGAGGGCCGCTACGGCGATGAGGTCATGGCCGGCGTCGCGGCCGAGGGCATGGCCGGTGAGGGCGCGCTCCTGCTCGGCCGCCGGACGTACGAGGACTTCTTCCGGGTGTGGCCGAGCATGCCGCAACCGAACCCGTTCACCGAGTTCCTCAACCGGACGCAGAAGTACGTCGCGTCGAGGACGTTGCAGGAGCCGCTCCCCTGGGAGAACTCGATCCTCCTGAAGGGCGACGCCGGCGACTCCGTGGCCGAGCTGAAGGGGTCGACCGACCGGGACCTCGTCGTGCTCGGCAGCGGCGACCTGATCCAGACGCTGATCGGCCACGACCTCGTCGACCGATTCCTCGTGCTCATCCACCCGCTCGTACTCGGCTCCGGTCGCCGGTTGTTCCCCGACGGCGGGGCTCCCGCCACGCTCAGGCTCGTGGACGAGAAGCGCACGACGACCGGCGTGCTCATCGCCACGTACGAGCCCGAGCGGTAGCGTCGAGGCTGGTCAGCCCATCAGCTCGAGCAGCTTCGTCGTCGTGTTCCAGTTGCGGATCGTCAGGCTCGGGTAGATCGGCAGGGAGATGATCTTGCTGAGCCGGCTCTGCGAGGCGCTGCTGGTCAGCCGCGAGAAGTAGAGGACGCCCTTTCCCGCGTGCGCCGTGTCGACGCCCTCCCGCGTGGGCACGTCCCTCAGGGCAGCCGCCGCCGTGAGTGGCTCCTTCAGGAAGATGACGTCGTACCGGTACGCGGCCGGCTCCGAGCCGAAGCCCCTTGGCGCCCCGTCCACGATGGTCCGCATCTGGGCGCTGCTGCGCAGCACCACGGTCGCCGGGAAGCCGAAGGTCTCGGTGAGCATCGCCTCGATCCGCCGAACCAGCGCGGCGGACCCCGACCCAGCGGTTCGGAACACCACGTTGCCGCTCTGGATGTAGGTCGCGACGTCCTCGAAGCCGCCCGCCTCGAAGCAGGCTTTCAGCGCCGGCATCTTGATCAGGTTCTTGCCGCCGACGTTGATCCCGCGAAGCAGCGCGACGTACGTGGTCACGGGTCTAGGCGCGACGTTCCGGGAGCGAGAACCGGAACTCCACGATCGGCACCTCGATGCCCAACTGGTACAGGAGCGTGTTCACGTCTCCGTGGTGCTGGCGCTCGTGCAGCATGCCGTGGGCGAAGATGTCCGCCGGGCTGTACGCGAACGTCTCGCCGTCGACGTTCATCTTGCGAGGCGTCACCAGCTCGTCGTCCCCGAGCGAATCCAGATACGCCCGGACGTGGCCCCGAACGCGCCGCCGATAGGCCTCGAGCTCTTCCCACGTGGTCACGTGCTCGACCGGCTCGTCGGTGGTTGCGGTCGGGTCTGCGAGCCAGCGGACGTATGCCCACGTCATGTGCGCGAGGGCGTCCCGGAGCGCCGGCCAGCCGGATCCCGGCGCCGGACGCGTCAGGACGTCGTCGCCGAGCGGGCGGATCACCTCTTCGTGGGTACGCCAGGAGTAGTCGGTGAAGGCGTACAGCTCCTCGATGGCGGCCCGGTCCACGAACGAACCCTCTCACACCCCGATGACGACCCTTCCCCGGTATGCCCGGTCGAGGCCGATCGCCCACGACGAGGAATCGGTCGTCGGACTAGGCTGAACGACCAGCTCGAATTTCGAGTTCGCGCTCGATCATGCTCGACGGTCTCGGGCGGCTCCGGGAGCGAGCCGGCCGATCGCGGGAGGAGGAACGACCATGAGCCAGGTGAACGGAGGGGGCGCCGAGGCGCCGGGGGCGGCGACCGCCACCGGCCCATCGCCGAACGGCGCGAAACGGCCGATCGGAGTCGTCGTCTCGTCGATCGTCAACGGCGTGGGGACGTTGATCCGCAAGCAGGTCGAGCTCGCCAAGATCGAGGCGGGCGAGGCCGTGGCGGTCCGCGCGAAGGGCGCCGGCCTGATGGGTGGCGCGGGCGTGCTCGGCCTCTACGCGTTCGGGTTCGTGGCGGCGGCGGGAGCGGCGGCGCTCGACCTCGTGCTGCCCCTGTGGGCGGCGCTGCTGATCGTCGCAGCCGTCCTCGGGGTGATTGGGTGGGTGCTCGTGCTCGCCGGCCGCCGCGCGATGCGAACCGCCCCGACGCCGCAACTGACACAGGAAGCACTGAAGGAGGACGCGCAATGGGCGAAGCGGCAACTCGCAAGGTAGCCGAGATCGAGGAGGCGCGAGGTCAGCTCGAGGCGGACCTCCAGGAGCTCGAGGCCCGGATGCCGGCGCCGCTTCGCTCCGCGAAGGCGCTGGCGGGCACGCTCGTCGCCGCCCTCGGCGGCGTGGTCGTGCTCCGCAGGATGCTCTCGAAGCGGTCGAAGGGCGCGAAGCCGACCGAGGTCGTGATCCGCGTCGTCCGGGAGGATGAGTAGCCCTCGACGAGCGACGGGGAGCGGACGTGGAGAAGCCGGAGAGCGTCGAGGCGTACTTCGAGAGCCTGAGCGCGGGACCGTGCGCCGCGCTCCAGAAGCTCCGCGAGACGATCGCGGCGACGGCACCCGAGGCCGAGGAGGCCATGGCTTGGAGCATGCCGGCGTTCAAGGTCGGCGGCCGGGGGCTCGTCGGCTACGCCGCGTTCAAGGATCACTACAGCCTCTTCCCGATGAGCTCGCGGGCGGTTGAGGCGCACCGAAAGGAGCTTGGAGCGCTCGTCACCGGGAAGGGGACGATAGCCTTCGCGTACGGCCGGGCGCTCCCGGTACGGCTCGTCAGGAAGATCGTGAAGACGCGTCTCGCGGAGGTCGCCGCCAAACCCAGGTGAACCCGGTGGTGCGGGCGGCCGAGAAGGACGTGACGGCTGCGCCCTGAGATCAGCCCGCGGGCCCCTCGATCGGATCGGGGGTCCAGTGCCCCTGGAGCCACCGGTCCTCGTGCGGCCCCTCAGTGGCTCGATGCGGGAACAGGCTCGGGAGCGAGCGCGGGACCCGCTCGTGGATCGCGACGGCGGCGTCGTACAGGCGCAAGACGCGCTCAGGGGCCAGCTCGGGAGCCGAGAGCAGGAGGACGTCCTCGTTCACGTCGACGGTCACGCCGGCCGGGAGCGCGAGGAGCGCCTCCATCATCCGCTGTTCGAGGAACGCGATCGCGAAGCGCTCGTCCTCGGACTCGACGACGAACCGCCGGTTGAAC
Organism: uncultured Actinomycetes bacterium; assembly: GCA_963716935.1. Classification (GTDB taxonomy): domain Bacteria; phylum Actinomycetota; class UBA4738; order UBA4738; family HRBIN12; genus CALGFI01. Next base: position 522,106 of record CAVQUN010000005.1, read on the forward strand.
GCCTCGAGCTCGAGCCGCACCTCGTGCAGGCCGAGCGCCGACCGGACGTCGTCGTCGACATCGCGGGGAGCGATGCGGAGCCGAGGGCACGACGCCCCGAGCGGCACGACGGCGCAGGTCAGCCGCCGCCGCGGTCCGACGGGGCCATCGGACGAGCGGTCCTCGTACCAGTAGTCGAACGCCCGGATCTCGAATCCCCGCGTCCGTTCCCAGACCAGGTTCTCCGTCCCGTGGCTCGGCCTTCCGAATATCGGGAACGGCAGCCATGCGGCGCTCTCGAACAGGTCCATCGACGCGAACTCCAGGCCGGCACGCCGGCACAGGAGCACGAGCGTTCGCTGCCGCGACAGGATCCGCAGGAGCCGCCAGCCGCCGACGGCAGCGGCCACGATGACGAGGCCGAGCGTGAACCACCCCATGGGAAAGGGGTCGGGCCCTCCGGTCCCCGCCTTGAATCGCACCGGCCGCCGTCCCCCGGAGCCGCTATCCCGCGTACGTGGGCGCTTCGTGGACAGCCGTTGTTTGTGTCCCGCTCGACACCTGTGGCGACGAGCGCGACGGGTCCATAGATCGGTGAGAGAGCCACACTCTAGGTTGAACGTTGTCTGGGTTCCTGCACAGCCGCCGCACTCCGCCTTACATCCCGTCCCGCTACAGAGCGTGAGCTCTCCACCGAACAAGAGATTGAATCTCCTCAACGTTCTTGAGCAACTCCTTGAGCATCTCCGCTTCCTTTGAGTCTCCAACCGTGCCAAGGATGGTGACCATTCCGAGATCAGCCGTTAGCCCGCCAATTCTCTCCGGAAGATCTGCAGCTCCTGATCCATCTCGTGCGACTACAGGTTTCCATCTGCCCCACTCGGCCTGGAACTTCATGACCGCATCAACAATGAGGTCGCGCCAGTTGGGCGGGGCAATGGGGAGGCCGCCGCCCGTTAGCTGGACGTGAGGGTTCTTCAATATCGTCGGTATCGGGTCAAGAGCATCAGCGAGAGCTTGATACGCAATCCGCAGCTCATTCTTGCGCTCGTTGTTGCGCTGAGTCCGGGCAGTCCACCATGTCTTGATCACCCAGCCCAACGCCGCAATCGCCGCCGTAGCGAGAGCGACCCATAGCCACTCCATGTCCACCCCCTGCGAGGGGAGCGACGATACGGGGAGTAGGCAGGTCATTCAACCGATCTGCCTCATAACACGCTTCAGTGTCCGGGGGTGGGCAAAGTCAGGCGGCGTCGTCGACCTTGCGCCGGCCCATGCGGCGGCTCACGATTCGGCAGTGGATCGGCCACAGACCTCGTATGCCTGGAACGACGGCACCGCCCTCGCCTACCAGGTCGTCGGAGCCTCCGGCCCGGACCTGCTGCTCGTACCGGGCTCCGTGTCGCACCTCGAAGTCCTCTGGGACGAGCCGCGGGTGCACCGTTTCCTCACCCGATTCGCGGGCTTCTGCCGACTGATCATCATGGACCCTCGCGGCCTCGGCCTCTCCGATCGACTGACGGAGATCCCGACGCTGGAGGAGCGGGTGGCCGATCTGTTGTCGGTGCTCGACGCGGCCCAGAGCGAAAGCGCGACACTGTTCGGGAACGCCGATACGGGACCTCCGTGCATCGCCGCAACGGTCTCTCATCCCGAGCGGGTCGGTGGCCTGATCCTGTGCGGGACCTACGCTAAGGCAAGCTGGAGCGACGACTATCCCTGGGGTTGGACGGATGAAGAATTCGCCGACTTCCGAAAGTCCGTGAGGGATGGTTGGGGAACAACGGAGCGGATGGAGAGGGTCGCGCCTTCCATGGCCGGCGACCAGGCGTTCCTGCAGTGGTCCGCGACCCTCATGCGTCTCGGCGCGAGTCCTCGTGCCATTCTTCTGCTCGGTGAAATGACGATGGCGGTCGATGTGCGCCCTCTCCTGCCTCAGATCGCCGTCCCAACGCTCGTGATGCACCGGATCGGTGACCGCATCAATGAGGTGGATCATGGTCGTTACCTCGCGGACCGGATCCCGGGGGCACGATGGGTCGAGCTACCGGGGGACGACTTCCTGTTGTGGGCAGGCGACACTGACGGGATCGTCGATGAGGTGGAGGAGTTCCTCACGGGCCGTCGGGGCGGAGCCGAACCGACCCGTGTCGTGGCCACGGTCATGTTCACCGACGTCGTCGGCTCCACGGAGCGAGCTCGAGCGCTCGGCGACCGGGCGTGGGCCGATCTCCTCGAGAGGCACGACGCGCGAGTACGCGCTGAGCTGCGCCGGTTCGGCGGCCGCGAGATCGACACCGCCGGCGACGGCTTCCTCACATCCTTCGACTCCCCAGCCTCGGCCATCAAGTGCGCCCGGGCGGTGCTCGGGTCCGTGCACGAGATCCGGGTGGCCCTCCGCATCGGCCTGCACACGGGCGAGTGCGAGATCGTCGGGGGCAAGCTCCGGGGCATCGCCGTCCATATCGGATCAAGGGTCGCGTCGAAGGCCGGGGCCGGCGAGATCCTCGTGTCGCAGACCGTGAAGGATCTGGTGGCGGGTTCGGGGATCGAGTTCCAAGATCGGGGCTCGCACGAGCTGAAGGGAGTCCCGGGCGAGTGGCGCCTCTACTCGGTCATCTGACATGCCCAACCCCTTGGGGCCTCGCCATCTGCTCGTGAACACCTCGCCCGTCCGGGCTTCTGCACTCCCGCGCCGTCCGCCACCACAGCCCCACACGCGAGGGTCGTCTGGGCCGGTCTCGACGACGCCGGCGGCTTCGCCCGGCTCGCCGACACGGTCGCGGCGGCCTGCGGCGAGCTCGTGGACCTCGACGCGCGGCCGTTCCGCGCCCACGTCAGCGTGGCACTAGCCGGGCGGCCGACCCGGCTTCCCGACGATGCCCTCGCGACGACCCTCGAGACCCGGCCGTTCGACGTCCGCGAGATCACGCTGTTCCGCAGCACGCCGGGCGCCGCCCCCGGTTCCCGCTACGAGGCGCTGGCCGTTGGCCCCGCGGGCCGCTCGCACCGTAGGATGCGCGACGAGCGGAAGGGAGGGCCTCCGCGTGGCAGCGGTCGAAACCGCCCCGGGCTTCATTCGCCCGGACGGCAAGGAGAAGGTCACGGGCACCGGCCGGTACACGGCCGACCTCAATCTCACCGGCATGGCGCACGCGAAGTTCCGCTACGCGGACCACTCGCACGCGCGCATCCTGGGCATCGACACCTCGAAGGCGAGCGCCCTGCCCGGCGTGGTCGCGATCGTCACGCAGGACCAGCTGCCCGACGTGCGGTTCGGGTCGTTCGTTCAGGACCGGTACCTGTTCGCAAAGGACGTGGTGCGCTTCGAAGGCGAGATCGTCGCCGGTGTCGCGGCGCTCACGCCCGAGATCGCCGCCGAGGCCGCCCGACTGATCGAGATCCACTACGAGCCGCTGCCCGCGATCGCCGACTTCGAGAAGTCGATGGAGCCAGGCGCGCCGCTCATCCATCCCGATCTCGCGTCCTACGACAAGCACGAAAACATCGTCGCGAACGGCAACACGATGGCGTATCACACCATCGTCAAGGGCGATGCCGACGCCGCGATGGCGACCGCCGACGTCGTCGTCAAGGGCCGCTATGTCTCCGACGCGTCGCAGGGCGTCCCGATCGAGCCGCGCGCCGTCATCGCGCAGTGGCAGGGCGACAAAGTCACCATCTGGTCCTCGACGCAGGTGCCCTACGCGGCGCGCGCCGGTGTGGCCCAGACCCTGCAGGTGCCCGAGGCCGACGTCCGCGTGATCGTGCCGCTTCTCGGCGGGGGCTTCGGCGCGAAGTGCGATCTGCACTTCGAGGGCCAGGTCGCGGCGCTCGCGCGCGCCGCCAAGCGACCGGTCAAGCTCGTGTTCTCCCGCGAGGAGGAGTTCCGCGCGATCGCTCAGCGCCGCGAGGGCATCGTCATGGAGTTCGAGACCGGCGCGATGCGCGACGGACGGATCGTCGCCCGCAAGGCGCGGCTCGTGCTCGACAAGGGCGCCTACTGCGGCGAGGGTGGGTTCCTCGGGCAGATGGCGGCGATGCACGCCTGCGGCCCGTACATCATCGATGCCATCCACGTGGAGTCCTGTCTGAACTACACCAACAACCAGCCCTCCGGGTCGGTGCGCGCGCCGACCGCGCCGCAGGTCTGTTGGGGCCTCGAGCAGCACATGGACGAGGTCGCCCGCGCGATCGGGATGGACCCCGTCGAACTCCGCCGCCGCACCCTTATCGAGGAGGGCGCCGAGGGCCCGACGCGCCAGGTGTTCGACAAGGTGGGGGTGCGCGACACGCTCGAGACCGCCGTCGCGATGATCGGCTACGACGACGCCGACCTGCCCGAGGACGAGGCGATCGGCGTCGCCACCGGCTGGTGGCCGTGCGTGGCCGGCCCCGCGGGCGCCTACATCCAGTTGAACGGCGACGGGAGCGCGACCGTGGTCACCGGCGCCCAGGAGAACGGCAGCGGCGCCGTCATGGCGATGCCGGTGTTCGTCGGCCAGGAGCTCGGGATCGATCCGAAGGACGTCTCGATCCTGTACCAGGACACCGACGTCGCCCCGTGGGACATGGGCTCCTGCAGCTCGCAAACGACGTTCAACAGCGGCCGCGCGATCCTGGCTGCGGCGGCCGAGGTGCGCGAGCAGCTGCTCGCCGCCGCCGCCGGCCAGCTCGAGGCCGACTACGGCGACATCGAGCTCGCCGACGGCACCGCGCGCGTCAAGGGTTCGCCCGACCGCTCGGTGGCGATCGCCGACCTCGTCGGCGAGATGGGCACCGTCCACGGGAAGGGTTCCGGCGAGGTGCCGGAGGCCACGCCCGGCGACACCGGCGGCTGCGTCGGGCGCCTCGGCCACGAGACGTTCCTCGCGCCGCAGCTCATCACGCATGCGGCCCACGTCAAGGTCGACCGTGAGACGGGCGTCGTCCGCGTGCTGCGCGTCGCCGCGGCACACGACTCGGGCCGGATCCTCAACAAGGCCGGCGCCGACGGCCAGGTCTACGGCGGCGTGGTGATGGGCGTGGGCCTGGCGCTTTCCGAGGGCACGATGCTCGACGACGAGGGCCACCAGCTGAACCCGCACCTGCTCGACTACAAGCTGGTCACCTGCTCCGACGCTCCCGAGATCGAGGTGCAGTGGATCGAGTACGACTCGGTCGGCCCTCGCGGCTCCAAGGGCGTCGGCGAGCCGCCGCAGATACCGACCGCCGGTGCGATCGCAAACGCGATCACCAAGGTGCTCGGTGGCCAGGTGCGGCAGCTGCCGATGACACCCGAGCGCGTCTGGGAAGCGCGGCGAAAGGCGGGCACGTGAGCCGCACCTTCACCTCGGCCGCCTCGGTGGAGGAGGCGCTCGCCGCCATCGGAGCCGGCGCGCGGCCGGTCGCCGGCGGCACCGACCTGGTGGTCGGCGCGCGCCAGGGCAAGGCACCGCTGCCGGATGCCATCGTGGCGATCGACCGCATCGACGGGCTCGACGGCATTCGCCACGACGGCAAGGCGCTCGTCCTGGGCACGCTCGTGACGCACGAGGCGCTCGTGTCCGATACGACGGTGCGCCGGCAACTGACCGCGCTGGCCGACGCGAGCGCGATCGTGGGCTCGCACGCGACCCGCGCGCAGGGGACGATCGGCGGCAACGTGATGAACGCCTCCCCGGCGATGGACACCGGCGGCCCCCTGCTCTGCCTCGACGCCTCGGTCACTCTCCGCTCGGGGGCGGGGGAGCGCACGCTCGGTCTCGCCGATCTCTGGACCGGTCCCGGCATGACCACCGCCGGACCGAGCGAGCTGCTGACGGCCGTGACGATCCCCATCCCCACGGCGGGAACTGGCTCGTGCTACGTGCGGCTCGAGTACCGCCGGCAGATGGAGATCGCGGTGGTCGGCGCGACGGCGGCTGTGACGGTCGGCGACGACGGCGTCACCGACGCCCGAATCGCGATCACCGCCCTGGCGCCCACGATCCGGCGCGTCCCCGAGGCAGAGGCCGCGTTGGTCGGCACCCACGGGGGAGAAGCGGCGATCGCCGCCGCCGCGGCCGCCACCGCGAGCGCCTCGACCCCAATCAGCGACGTCCGCGGCTCCGCGGACTACCGCTCGGCGATGGCCGAGGTCATCGCGCGCCGGGCGATCACCGGCGCGCTCACCCGTGCTCGCGGCGGTGAGGTCGAGATTCCCGCGAGCCAGACTACCTTCGGCGACTGGGAGCCCTGAGAATGAAGGTCCCCACAACCCTGACGGTCAACGGCACGAGCTACCCGGTCGAGCTCGATCCCCACGTGAGCCTGCTGCGCGCGGTTCGCGACGAGCTCGGCCTCACCGGCTCCAAGGAGGGCTGCGACGACTCCGAGTGCGGCGCCTGCATGATGCTGCTCGACGGCAAGCCGGTGAACTCCTGCTCGTACCTGGCGTTGCAGGCGGAAGGCCGCGACGTCACCACGATCGAAGGGCTCGCCGGCGACGAAGAGGTCGGGCCGCTTCAGCGGGCGTTCCTCCAGCAGTTCGGCGTGCAGTGCGGCTTCTGCACCCCTGGAATGCTGATCTCCGCGACGGCCCTGCTCCGCGCGAACCCCGACCCAACCGACGACGAGATCCGGATCGGCCTTTCGGGCAACCTCTGCCGCTGCACCGGCTACGACGGCATCGTGAAGGCCGTCCGGCAGGCGGCCGCCGGCGACGTCGCGCCTCTCGGGGAGCCCCCGGTGCACGCCGACGCCACCCCTCCCCACCACGCCGGGTAGCAGAACCAGGGCCGCCCGGGCCGACTGGGACGCGAACCCCCGACTCTGAAGCCCACCATCCTTCTGGCATCGGATGGACAGAGGCTCCGATTCCTGAACGGCCATGGCCCGTTGTGCGTGACGGGTTAGGAGGCCGATGCCTTCCAACAACCTCTTCCTTGAGACTGCCGAGCGCCATCAGACCGTCACGACGACCTTCCCCGTCGCATGGCCGCCCTCGAGGTACCGCAGCGCGTCGGCGGCTTCGATCAGCGGGAACGTCCGGCCGACGACCGGCGTGACGTCGCCACGCTCGATCAGCTCGGCGAGCGCCCGCAGGTCCTCGCCCTTCTCCTTCGACACCACCGGGCGGAGTCGCTGCCTCGTGAACATCGAGAGTATCGGCGCGCGGAGGATCTGACGGAAGAACCCGGCGGTCCACTTCCCGCCGTCCTCGCCGCCGACGATCGCGAGCGTGCCGGTCGGGGTGAGGAGCCGGCGCAGCGAGCGGAGCGAGCGGCGCCCGGCCGTGTCGACGACCACGTCCCACCGGCCGGCGAGCTCCTCGCGCGTGTAATCGATGACCTCGTCGGCGCCGATCGAGCACACGAGCTCGAGCTTGGACGTGCTGGCCACCCCGGTGACGTGCGCGCCGAACGCCTTGGCGACCTGCACGGTCAGCGTCCCGACGCCGCCGCCCGCTCCGATCACGAGCACGCGCTGCCCGGGCTTCACCTTCGCGACGTCGCGGATCGCCAGCAGCGCCGTCAGGCCCGAGATGGGCGCCGCGGCGGCCTCCTCGAACGAGAGCCTCGACGGCTTCGGCACAACGAGCTCGGCTGTGCCCACCGCGAGCTCGGCGAACGAGCCCTCGGCGATGCCCATCACCTCGTCGCCCGGCGCGAGCCCGGTCACGTTCGCGCCGACGGACTCGACGACGCCGGCGACGTCGCGGCCTCGGGGATGGCCCCAGATCTTCCGGAACCCCGGCATCAGCCGCGCGAAGTACGGCAGCCCCGTCATGAGGTGCCACACGTCGGGCCCCGCGCCCGCCGCCCGCACCCGGACGCGGACCTCGTCCTCCCCCACGGCCGGCTCCGGCACGTCCCGGAGCTCGAGCACGTCCGCGGTCCCGTACGCGTCCTGCACGATCGCCTTCATCTCCCGCTCCTTCTCGTCTAAGCGTGGTGTACGCCGTACACCGCACTCGGAATCCTAGGGTGTACGGAGTACACTCGTCAAGTCCGCTTCTCCGACCGGAGGTGGGATGAGCGCAAAGGCCGAGGTCGAGGCACGTCCCCGCGAGCCGCTCAGCCGCGACCGGATCCTCCGGGCGGGGGTGGCCCTCGCCGACGAGGGCGGCGTCGAGTCGATCAGCATGCGGCGGATCTCCCAGGAGCTCGGCGTCGTGCCGATGGCGCTCTACAAGCACGTCGCGAACAAGGACGAGCTCCTCGACGGGATGACCGACGTCGTCGTCGGCGAGATCGACCCGCCGATCGAGGGCGCGGACTGGAAGACGACGATGCGCGAGCGGATCCTCTCCGCCCGCCGCGCGCTGCTGCGCCACCCGTGGGCCTCGCGCGTGCTCGAGTCGCGCGGCGAGCCGACGCCGACGGTCATCGGCTACATGGATTCGATGATGGGCGTCTTCCTCGCAGGCGGCTTCCCGATCGACCTGATGCACCACGCGATGCACGTGATGGGCAGCCGGATCCTCGGCTTCTCGCAGGAGCTGTTCGACGACACGTCGAGCATGCCCGCGGACGAGGCGGCCGAGATGTGGACGCAGATGGCCGATGCCTACCCGAACATCGCGAAGCTCATCCCGGTCGCGATCGGGACGCACGACGAGGGCGGCGCGGTGGTCGGGGGAGGCTGCGACGACCAATTCGAGTTCGAGTTCGCGCTCGACTTGATCCTCGACGGGCTGGAGCGGCTCCGCGCGGCAGAAGACTGACCCGCCAGCGACGGCCTTCGTCAGCCAACACTCATTCGGGCGGCGGGGAAACCTCGCCCTGCCAAGATGCGCGCGTTCACCCGCTCGCAGATGTAGACGGTCAGAAATAAGGAGGTCGCCGTCGGTCGTCGCCCTCGAAGTCTGGCCTTCCCTGGGCAGGAGGAGGTCGGCGCCAATACAAGGAACGTGCCGCCGCGTGCCGAAGATGTAGCGCCCTCGTGAGACTCCGGTGCGCAGGAGGTGCTGGGCTACCCCGTCAGTCACCTGGAGTAGGGTGCGCGCATGGCACGTGAGGACTACCTGTTTGTCACTAGCGACCTGCGGTCGGACCTAGAAGGTCACGAGCGCCGGATGCAGGAGCATGTCGCCAAGATTTCTCCCGACGAGTTTCTGGCGATGTCGCCAGAAGCCCTGGCGGAGTCCCTGATCGAGGAGTATCGGGTGAAGACCCCGCAACTCCAGCACGACCAGGTCACAGTGGATCAGCGGGAGACGACCATCGATGTGAGCGAATACCGCGGGTACGACATTCGGGATCGTACTCGTCCCAACGGCGTTCGGGGCGTCGAAGTCTCCGCGTACGTGCCATTCCAGGGAGACGGCAACCTGTTCGCGTGTACGCCCTCGACGCGCAACTCCAACCCGCCGAAGGGGGAACTCGCGGGCCAGGAGATCATCCTCAGGTACCAGCGCTTGGACCATGATGCGGGCGCGGTCAAGGCAGCCATCGACCACGATCTCGGAAGCATCCAGCAGTACCTCGGATGGATTGCTGCAGACGTGCGGCCGTTCAACGACGCTCTCCCTGGGAAGGTCCGTGCGACCATCGAGCATCGCCGGGAGAGCTTGCTCGCGGATCGAGGGATGGTGGCGGCGCTGGGCTACAAGCTACGCGAGCGATCGGGCGCGCCGAAGACCTACACTGTTCCAGCCAAGCGGAAGCAGCCACGTCTCTCGCACCCGAGTCCAGGCGGCGTGGAGCCGTTCAGGCCCGAGCCAGCGCTGGGCATGGAGCAGTACGAGGACATCCTGCGGATCCTCTCCAGCATGGTGACCGTGATCGAGCGCAGCCCGGGTGCGTTCGCCCGGATGAAGGAGGAGGACCTGAGGCAGCAGTTCCTTGTCCAGCTCAACGGTCAGTATGAGGGCCTGGCGGGCGGAGAACTCTTCAACGATCTCCCGTCTCCTGGTCGGGGCCACTCCTAATTGGACGGCTGGGCCGGGAAGCCGTCAGATTGCCGGAAGAGCAGCGACGGTAAGGGCACTTCTGACGAACGCGACCACCTCGCGCTCCCGGCGACGGAGCGAAGCCCGACTCCGATCCTCGCCGACGACCGCATGGAGCACGCTCGCCTCAGTGAGCGAGCCCACGACCGCGGTGTACAGCATGAACAGCAACAACGCCGGATCCTGCTCGCGGATCTCGCCCGCGTCCATTCCGGCCTGGAGGAAGTCCACCGCCCTCTTTCGCAGTGGGTCGATCACGCTCGCGAACCGCTCGAAACCCTCCGCCCCCAAGCGCCCGGCCTCACGGATGAACATCGGGAACTCCGGCCACTCTTCGGCGAGGCGGAACACCGCGTGGATCACCGCCTCCGCGCGGTCCCAGTAGGTCTCCTTGCCCTCGAGGGCGATGACGATCTCCTGCGCGACGCGATCGCCGGCCGCCTGCAGGCACGCCTCGAGGAGCGCGTCCTTCGTCGGGAAGTAGTACAGGAGCGTCTGCTTGCGGATCCCGACGGCAGTCGCGATCTGCTCGAGGCTCGCGCCCGAGTAGCCCTCGCGGCCGAACGCGCGGATGGCCTCCTCGATGAGCGCATGGCGCCGCTTCTCGCCGCCGGTCCGCGTCACCGGGTCATCTCCAGGCCGGCGGCTTCCCGCTGCGGCGGATCGGCCTCGTGCCCTCCCAGATCCGCAGCCACCCGGGCCCCTGCGGGCCGGCGAGCTTGGGCGTCTCGTCGCGCGAGGCGCGCCGCTGCGCCTCCCACCACGACGTGCGGTCCTCGTCGAACAGCTCGGCGATCGCCTGCTGCATCCGGAGCGAGAGCTGCTGGTGCGTTTCCCCCTCCTGCGGGAACAGCGGCCGCCCGTAGCGGACGCGGATCGGCGGACGCCCGGGCCTCGGCCAGGTCCGCCCCTTCGGCATCGCGGCGTACGCGCCGACGATCGCGATCGGCACGATCGGCATCCCCATGTCGAGCGCCAGCCGCGCGGTCCCGTGCCGGAATCGCTGGAGCCACCCGTCGACCGAGCGCGTGCCCTCGGGGAACACGATGATGCTCCAGCCGTCGCGGATGAGCTCCTTCGCCTTGGCCGTCGCGCGCTCGCCGGCGCCGCGCTCGACCGGGAAGCCCGCGTAGACGAGCGCGGTGAACGCCGAGCGCCACCACACGTCGAAGAAGTAATCCTTCGCCGCGGCGGTGGCGGTCTTGTTCCGCCACTTCTGCGGCAGCGTGATCATGAGGATCGAGGCGTCGAGGTGGCTCGAGTGGTTCGAGATGAACATCGCCGGGCCCTTCAGCCCTTCGAGGTTGTCGATCCCGAAGACCTCGGGCGAGGTCTCGTTCCAGATGATCGCGCGGAGCCCGGCGTCCAGGATCACGTCGCGCGCGACGCCGGCCGCATCGGTACGCGCCCAGTCCGTCGGGAAGTCCCAGCGCTTCGGTGGCGGCGTCGAGGACTCGGCGCTGCGCGGGATCATCGTGCGCCGACCCCAGCGCCACCCGCGAGCGACGTCGCGGACCTCGTCGGCGATCGAGCGCCTGGCCATCAGCGCACGTCCGCGATCGCGAACGGCGGCACGTGGAAGTAGCTGATCGAGGGCGACCGGCCGACGGTCTCGCCGGCCATCTCGAGCGCGTCCCGGAAGCTCGACGCCGCGCGGTAGCCGAGCCGGTCGCAGGTCTTCGGGTCGCCGCCGACGACGATCACGTCGCCGAGGTAGTCGAGCGCGTGTGCCCCCCAGTACCACATGTAGAAGGGGTGCACGCCGTGGTACGCGTTGCTCTTCCGGTACAGGTGCACGTACCAGGGATCGGTCGCGTAGCGCTCCTCGTACTTCGACTCGATCGTGCTCGGGTCCGTGGTCTCGGCCAGGACCTCCTCGAAGAAATCGACGTAGCTCGGGTGATGGACCTGGTGGAACTCGTTCGGGACCGGATGGAACATGATCATCGCGCCGCCCGGCCGCACGACCGGCTTGTTCCGGTACAGGTTGAAGAAGTAGCCCAGGCCCAGGCAGTGCACCAGGATCGGGTTCATGATCGAGTTGACGTTGTAGGGCCCGAGGTACGGCAGACCCACGACCATCACGTCGCTCTGCCCGTCCACCTCGACGAGCTGCTGCTCGTGCAGCTTGGCGAGGGTGCGCTCGTGCACGGCATCGGTGTCGCCCGCGTTGACGCCGGTGACCCCGGTCGGCGACAGGATCCGCGTCCAGATCTGGTGCCGCGCCTGCGACGGCGCGAGGTCGTTCGCCTTCTTCGCCGCGAGGTAGGTCCCCTGCTCGAGCAGCGACCACTCCCACTCGCGCTTGTTCATGAAGCCGAACGGGTCGGGGAACGTCTCGTTGTTCAGCGTGGTCTCGATGGTGAAGATCCGCGGCCCGCTCGCCTTGACCACGTCGCCCATCCGCTTGCACGAGTCGTGGATCGCGCTGCGCCCGGGGCGCGGGTCCATATAGGACTTCGAGTGCAGCATCGTGTGCACGTTGTGGTGGTGGCGGACGCTGCGGTAGCTCGCGAGGCCCACAGGCACGGATTTGTGGCCGCCGTCCATCGCGACGAGGTTGATGTTCACGTAGATCAGCAGGTCGGACTCCATCGCCCGCTTGTTGAGCTCGACCTCCTCGCCCTCGTCGGTCGTGCCCACCATCACGAGGTTGTCCCGGTCCTCGGCGTCGTGGTTCTGCAGGTCCTTCGGGTAGAACGAGCGGAAGACGCGCTCGCCGACCGCGTGCTTGATCTCGTCGCCGGTCATCCGCCGGTGGAGTGAGTTCGCGATGTAGAGCTTGAGGTCCTCGACGCCGTGCCGGGCCGCGAGCTCGATCACCTCCTCGAGGACGAGCTGGCGGATGTCGGGGCTCCGCATCGGCGGCAGCGGCAGCGAGAGGTCGTCGATCGCGATCGTGAGCCGCATCCCGGGCTTGAGGAGCTCGCGGAGCGGCTCGCTGTCGTGCGGGTGGTCGAGCGCGTGGCGGATCGCGTCGCGGACGCGCTTGATCCTCGGCAGCGCGTCGGGCGGGTAGATCACCCGGGAGCCGAGCGGGAACTTCTGGAGCCGGAAGCCCTCGCCCTCGTGCACGAGGAGCGGCGGCGTGCGCTCGTCGACCTCCAACACGAACCCCGGTCTGCCCATCGTGTGCTCTCTCCTCGCGTCAGTCGGCCCGGGGGTCGAAGGCGACCCGGAGCGTCCCGAGTTGTCCCGCGCCCAGGGCGTGGTCGATGGCCTCGTGCCAGCGGCGGAGCGGATAGGTCGCCCCGACGATCCCCTCGATCGGGTTCGCGAGCGCGATCTCGATCGCGAGCTGGAACGCCGGTCGCGGCTCTCCGTTCACGCGCTCGAGCCCTCCCGTGTACGCGCCGACGAGCTCGAGCTCGCGGAACCACAGCGGCGTGAGGTCGGCGCCGGCGACGGGGATCCCGCTCACGACGACGCGACCCCCGGCCTTCACGGTGCGCAGCGCCAGGTCGAGCGAGGAGCGCGAACCGACGCAGTCGATCGCGACGTCGGCCCCGCCGAGCAGGAAGGGCGCGCCGCGCTCGGGCCGCAGCTTCATCGCGTGGGCGCTGCGACGGATGGCGTTCGTCGCCTCCTTCGGCTCGACGATCTCGCTCGCGCCGAACGCGCCCGCCCACTCCCGTTGCTTCGCGTGCTTGGCGACGACCGTGATACGGTCGGCGGGCGAGAGCTCCTTCAGCGCGAGCAGCGTGAGGATGCCGATCGCGCCGGCGCCGATGACGAGCACGTTCGCGTCGGGCTGGACGTTCGCGCGCAGCGCCGTGTGGATCGCGCACGCGAGCGGCTCGACGAGCACGGCCTTGCGGTCCGGGAGCTCGTCGGGGACCGGGTGCAGCTGCGAGCGATGCGCGACGAACATCCGGCTCCAGCCGCCGCCGGTGTCGGCGCAGTACCCGGTCTGGAGCCCTGCGCTCACGTGGCCGGTCGTCACGCGGTCGCAGCGGCCGTGCAGCCCGATCGCGCAGTTCGGGCACGGGTCGAGCCCCCGCGCGAGGCACGAGAGCACCGGCTCGAGCACGACGCGCGTGCCGGCCGACAGGTCATCGATGTCGTCGACCAGCTCGCCGACGACCTCGTGGCCGGGCACGAACGGCATGGAGACCAGCGGCGAGAAGTAGAACGACGACTTGCCCGAGATCGTCGCGAGGTCCGAGCCGCAGATGCCGCTCAGGAGCGGCCGGACGCGGCCCCACCCCGGCCCGAGAGGGACCGGGTCCTTGCGGTTCACGAGGCGCATCGGCGCAAGCGGGCCTGATAGCAGGCCCGGCGCGCGGTCGCCGACCGCTCGCGCGGTGAGGTAGCGCGGCGCGGAGCGGTACAGCTCGATCGCCTGGGTCGTCATCGCATCGCCGGCTTCGGGAACCGGACGCGCGGCATGCCGCCGGCCATCTGCCACTCCTCGATCGGCCACCGCCGGCGCTTGGCGACCCGAAGCAGCGCCGCGTCCGGGCTCACGGCGACGGGGTTGCCGACGGCCTTGAGCAGCGCGAGGTCCGAGTGCGAATCCGCGTACGCGTAGGAGGACTTGAGGTCGGCGCCCTCGAGCAGCGCGTACCGGCGGAGCCACGCACCCCGCGCCTCGCCGACGAGCGGCGGCTCGGCCAGGAATCCGGTGTAGACACCGTCCTCGACCGCGAGCTTGGCCGCCACCACCTCGTCGAACAGCGGCACGATCGGCTTCACGAACGGCTCCGCCGCGGCCGTGATCATGATCGTGCGGTGGCCGGCGCCGCGGTGCTCGCGGATCCGGCGCACCGACGCGGCCGAGACCTTCTGGAGCATGAACTCGGAGACGACCTCCTCGACGAGGCGGTCGACGCCCTCAACGGTCGCGCCCTCGTACCTGCGGAAGAACGTCCGCAGGAACTCGCCGCGGTCGCGGCGATCGGCCATCAGGTACGACGGGATGCGCGAGAACACGCTGAGCAGCTCGTCGGGCCACTGGTCCCAGGGCAGGTCCGCCATCCGGGACCACACGTAGGACTCGACGACGTTGGAGGGAAGGATCGTGCCCTCCATGTCGAACAGCGCGAGCACGAGGTGCTCGCGCTCGCGGATCCGGACCTGCGGCTTCAGGCGTGAGCCCGAGAGCGCCCGCAGTCCCTGCGTGACCGCGGGGCAGTGGACGTCCTGGAAGTAGTAACGCCAGTCGATCGCGGCGGGATCGAAGGGGAACCGCTCGCGATCGGCCTTGGTCAGCCCCGCGAACAGCTCCAGCGTGCGATCGATGGTGTAGATGACCTCGGCCTCGGTGTACGCGCCGTACAGGTCGGAGTACCGGCGGATGAAGTCGACGCGCCCCTTGTCCCGGTCGACGCGCGTGACGAGGTCGCGCATCTTCTTCGACTTCGGCAGGTGGGTCACGATCTTGTCGGCGACGTCGACCGCACGCTCGGCCGTGCGCAGGAGCCGCTCGACGCGCAGGCGACCCGGGAACGACCACTCGGGCACCTTGACCTCGCCGCGCCCCTGCTGCGGAAGCGGGTGCTCCTCGAAGTACACCTTGCACAGGTCATACATCCCTTTGTACTGCAACGGGTTTCGCGCTCCGGAGCTCACGTGGTAGTAGGCGGGCGAGGCGGGCTCGGGCGGGCTCGCCGCGGCCGCAAGCATCGCGTTCACGACGTAGTCGGCCGGGATGATGTCGATGATGCCCTCGGGAATGCCGGGGAACTCGGGGATCGTGCCGCGCCCGTAGGCCAGGATGATCGGCTCGGCCATCTTGAAGCCCTCGATCCAGCCCGGGAACGGGTGCGCGTAGCTCGACTCGATGATCGAGGGGCGGACGATCGAAAGCGGCGCGCCGCGCTCGGCCGCGAGCTCCTCCACAGCGCGCTCGCCCATCGCCTTCGTGAACGTGTAATTGTCGGGCCAGCCGAGCGTCTGCGCTCGCGCGCGCCCGTACTGCACGAGCCGCTTCGTCACCCAGGTCTTGCGGCGGTCCTCGGCGTCGTCGGCGACCGATTGCGGGCCGGCCCGCCCGTGCTCGGCGCGGGCCTTGCGCAGGAACGAGTCGAGCAGCTCGGGCTTGCGGCTGGCGGCCTCGACGTCCGAGCGCGCCCGGATGGCGAGCTCCGCCTCGGCGCGCCAGTCCACCCGGTGGTCGAGCGTCGCCTCCGGGATCACGCCCTTCCGGTTGCCGGCGACGTACGCGGTCGAGACGTGCACCAGGTGCGGCGCGTCGTTCGTCGCGAGGACCGACTCGTAGAGCGACACCGCGCCGAGCAGGTTCGTCCGGAAGCCCTCGTCGATCGGCGGGTCGAAAGCGACCGTCGCCGCGCAGTGGATGACGACGTCGACGCCGCCGGGGATCTCGAGCGCGGCCTGCGAGAAGTCGCCCTCGACGACGTCGACCCGCTCGTCGAGCATCGCCGTGATCGCCTCGCTGCCGACCCGGTCCCGCAGCGTGCCGAAGGTCGGCCGGCCGAGCAGCGAGTCGACCCGCTGGCGGCCGCTCGAGCCGAGCTGAGCGCGGACCAGGAGCGTCGTCCGGGTCTCGGGGAAGTCGATCAGGAGCCGCTCGAACACGGCCTGCCCGAGGAAGCCCGTGACCCCGGTGACCAGCACGTTCTTGCCGCTCAGGCGCTTGACGATCGAGGTCGCCCGGGGCTTCCGCGGGGCCGCGCCGCTCTCTACCACGCGGCAGATTATGCCTCTCTACCGATCGGTAGACAAATCGGCCGGCAGGGCCGGTCCGCGTCCTCACCGAGCCGGACCACGACCCTCTATCGTGCGGGCCGTGGACGACGATCACGTGCTCCGCAACCGGAGGTCGTGGGATGGCATCGCGGAGGGCTGGGCCGACAAGGGCCGCGACTCCTGGTCGCGGAGCGAGATCGCGTGGGGCATCTGGCAGGTGCCCGAGTCCGATCTCGGCCTGCTCCCCGAGGTGCGCGATCTCGACGTCGTCGAGCTCGGCTGCGGCACCGCCTACGTCTCGGCCTGGCTGGCGGGGCGCGGCGCCAGGGTCGTCGCGCTCGACAACTCGGGCGGCCAGCTCGCGACGGCGCGACGTCTGCAGCTCGAGTTCGGCGTGCGATTTCCGCTCGTGCACGCCGACGCCGAGCGCCCCCCGTTTCGCGACGAGAGCTTCGACCTGGCGGTGTCCGAGTACGGAGCCGCGATCTGGTGCGACCCGTACGTCTGGATCCCCGAGGCCGCCCGGATCCTGCGGCCGGGCGGCCGACTCGTCTTCTTCGGCAACTCCTACCTCGCGATGCTCACCTTCCCCGAGACCGGCCCGGCGGGCGAGACGCTTCAGCGCGACCATTTCGGCATGCACCGCTTCGAGTGGCCCGACTCCGACGGCGCCGTGGACTTCCACATCACGCACGGGGCCATGATCCGGCTCCTTCGCTCGAGCGGGTTCGAGGTCGAGGACCTCGTCGAGGTGCGCGCGCCCGAGACCGCAAGGGGCGCCAGCCCGCCGGACGACCCGACCGCCACGGCCGAATGGAGCCGCCGTTGGCCGGCCGAGGAGGCCTGGAAGGCGCGGAGGCGATAGGCCCCCTGGGCCGACCGTAGGCTGTACGCGATGGGCTCGGGTGAGGTGGTCGCGGGGCCGCCGCCCTGGCGGGAGGTCTTCGCCGGCGCGCGCGGGCGTCTGACGGCCGGGCTTCTGCTCCTCGAGGCGCTCGTGGCGATGGAGGCGCTCATCGTCGCCACGATCCTTCCCGCCGTCGAGCGCGACCTCGGCGGCCTGTCGCTGTACGGCTGGACGTTCACGGCGTTCACGCTCGCGTCGCTCGCGAGCGTGCCGATCTCGGGACGCGTGACCGACCGCATCGGGCCGGTGCGCGTGCTCGCGGTCGCCGTCGTGCTCTACGCCGCCGGACTGCTGATCGCCGCGGCGGCGCCCTCGATGATCGTCCTCGTCCTCGGCCGCTTCGTGCAGGGGATCGGCGGCGGCGGCATCTACACGGTGTCGCTCGCGACAGTCGCGAAGACGTACCCCGAGCGCATCCGCCCCCGCGTCATGGCGCTGCTCGCCTCGATGTGGATCCTGCCGGGACTGTTCGGCCCGCCGGTCGGGAGCCTGCTCGCCTCGACCGTCGGCTGGCGCTGGGCGTTCCTCGCGCCGATCCCGGCGATCGCGCTCGGCGTGCTCCTGGTGATGCCCTCGCTCGGCGGCGTCGAGGCGGAGCCGAGCGAGGAGCGCCTCCCCGTGGCCGCGAGCCTGGTCCTGATGGTCGGCACGGGGATCTTCCTCGCCGCGCTGACCCTGCTGTCGTGGTGGACGCTCGTGCTCGTCCCGGTCGGCCTCGCGATCGGCCTCCCGGGACTTCGACGGATCACGCCGCGCGGCACGGTCGTCGCGCGGCCGGGCCTGCCCGCGGCCGCGGCGGCCGCGTTCCTCCTGTCGTGCGCCTTCCTCGCCGTCGACGGGTTCCTCCCGCTGATGCTCACGAACGTCCGCGGGCTCTCGGTCGGCGAGGCGGGGCTCATCATCACCGCCGCGAGCCTGTCCTGGGCCGCCGGGAGCTGGTGGGAGTCGCGCGTCGTCGCCCGGCGGGGCGCGCGGTCGCTCACCACGCGCGGGGCGCTCCTGCTCGCGTTCGGGATGCTGCTCGTGACGGCGGGGCTCGTCGACACATGGCCGATCGCGATCCCGTACGTCGGCTGGGCGCTCGGCGGGTTCGCGATGGGGGTGGTGTTCCCGACGATCCCGCTCTCGGTCATGAGCGAGGCGACCGCCGGGCACGAGGCCGGCGAGCTCTCGGCGACGATCCTCATGGACTTCCTCGGGATCGGCGTCGGGGCCGGGCTCGGCAACGCGTGCGTCGCGCTCGCCGACGCCGGCCGCGTGTCGCTGCAGGCCGGGATCGCCGGGGCGTTCGCGATCGGCGTGATCGCGGCGATCGTCCTCGCGTTCGTCGGACGCCGGATCCCCGACGCACGGCCGGTAGACTCGGTGGCCTGATGGAGATCGCCGAGCTGCAACAGACGCTCCGCCGGACGTACGGCGATCGCGACGTGCGGCGCGGACCCGACGCGACGTTCCGGTGGCTCACCGAGGAGGTCGGGGAGCTGGCGAAGGCGCTGCGGACGCGCGACGCGGCCAACCTCGAGCTGGAGTTCTCCGACGTGCTCGCGTGGCTCGCGTCCCTCGCGAACCTCGTGGACGTCGACCTCGAGCGGGCGATGGCGCGCTACGCCGACGGCTGCCCGAAGTGCGGCGCCTCCCCGTGCGCGTGCGCGTTCGTGGCATGACCGAGGTCCGGGTCCCGGCCGAGGAGCACCGCGACGAGGTCGTCGACGTCCTGCGCGTCTCGCTCAACCTCGGGCCGGCGTTCGCCGAGCACCGCGGGCCGAAGCTCACGCTCGAGATGATGCGCGCGGTCGTCGACGGCGACCGCGTCGTCGCCGTCGCGGGCGAGCGCCACTTCCGGCAGCGGTTCGGCGGTCGCGAGCTCGAGATGTGCGGGATCTGGGGCGTGGCCACCGTGCCCGAGCGTCGAGGCGGCGGGCTCGCGTCGCTCGCGGTCGAGCGGCTCCTGCGCGAGGCCCGCGAGCGCGGCGACGCGCTCACGGCGCTCTTCCCCGCGATCCTGCGGCCGTATCGGGGGCTCGGCTACGAGCTCGCGGGAACCTACGTCCAGCATCGCGTCCGCATCGATGACCTGCCGCACGTCCGCGGGTCGCTGCCCGTCCGGGAGTTCGTCGAGCCCCGCGACCTCGACGACGTGCGCGCCTGCTATCGGCGCGCGGTCGAGCCGCACAACGGCCCGATCGACTGCGACGACGAGCGCTGGTGGCCTGAGCGGATCATGGGCAACCCGATGAACGACGGCCACCATCGCGCCGTGGTGGCGCGCGGCGACGACGGCGTCGAGGCGTACATGTCCTTCGTCAACGAGAAGGACGAGGGCGATCTCGACATCTCGTTCAAACTGTCGTGCCGGCACTTCGTGGCCTCGTCCGTCGAGGGGATGCGCTCGCTGATCGACTATGCGCGGGGCTTTCGCGGGATCGGGACGGCCCTCGTCTTCACCGGCGCCCCCGCGGAGCCGCTCGCGCTGCTCGTCGAGGAGCAGAAGGTCTCGACGGACTGGTCCTTCCGCTGGATGCTCCGGCTCCTCGACGTGCCGGCCGCGCTCGAGGGCCGCGGGTATCCCGACGCGAGCGGGGAGGCGGTCGTCGAGGTCGACGACCCGATGTTCCCCGAGAACCGCGGGCCGTGGCGGATCTCGGCGGGCGGCGGCAAGGTGGCGGTCTCGAGCGCCGACGGCGCTCGCACACGGCCGATCGCGATCGGCACCCTCTCGTCGATTTACACCGGGTTTCTGTCGCCGTTCGACGCCGTCCGGCTGGGGCTGATGGACGCCGACGACCCGGCGGTGCCGGTGCTCGCGAGGCTGTTCGCCGGGCCGGCGCCGTTCATGCTCGACTGGTTCTGACCGGTCGTGCCGCTCGCGCTCACGATCCGGCCGGCGACCGTCGAGGACTGGCCACAGGTCGCCGGCCTGCTCGTCGAGCTCGGCCGCGACGTGTCGCCGTCGGCCTCCTCGAACCCCTCGTACGTGATCCGGTTCGGCGGCCACCTCGCGCGGCGCGAGGTGCGAACGCTCGTCGCCGAGGGCGCCGGGGGCGTGCTGGGGTTCCTCGACATAGAGTTCCGGCAGCGGCTCGGGCACCCGAGGCCGCAGGCGTGGGTGAACGACCTCGTCGTCACGGAGAGCGCTCGTGGGCGGGGCGTCGGGAGCGCGCTGCTCGAGCGCGCCGAGGAGCTCGCGCGGCTCCGCGGATGCTTCCGGATGTCGCTCGAGACCTCGGCGTGGCGCGTCGAGACGCATCGCTTCTACGAACGGCAGGGCTGGACCGACAAGGGAACCTGGTTCGTGAAGTCGCTCGACGACCCGCCCTCGATGGCCGCCGACGAATGACGGCCTAGGAAGCGACCAGCGCTTCTGCGATCTGGACGGCGTTGAGGGCCGCCCCTTTGCGCAGGTTGTCGCCGCACGCGAAGAGCCAGAGCGCGTCGTCGTGGCCCTCGGGCTGCCGGATCCGGCCGACGAGCACGTCGTCGATCCCGGCCGCCTCGAGCGGGCTCGGGTAGACGCCGTTCGCGGGGTCGTCGCGGACCTGGACGCCGGGCGCGTCGGCCAGGATCCCGCGCGCCTCGGCGACCGAGACCGGGCGCTCGAACGTCGCATGGATGCTCACGCTGTGCCCGACCGGCACCGGGACGCGAACGCACGTGGCCGAGACGTCGAGCTCGGGCATCGCGAGGATCCGCCTGGCCTCGCGGGCCATCTTGACCTCCTCGAACGTGAAGCCCGTGTCCTCGTCGACGACGTCGATCTTGGCGACCACGTTGTAGGCGATCGTCTTGCCGAACACGTCGCCGACCGGCAGGGCCGCGAGGTCGGGGCGGCCGAGCTCCTCTTCCCAGCCGTGGAGCTTCTCGACCTGCTCGGCGAGCTCGCGGACGCCCTTCTGCCCGGCGCCCGAGACCGACTGGTACGAGCTGAGGATCAGCGACCGGATGCCCGCCGCCCGGTGCAGCGGAGCGACGGCCATCAGCGTCGTGATGATCGTGCAGTTGGGGACCGAGAAGACCTTCGTCCCGTTCCTCAGCGCCTCGGGATTGACCTCGGGGATCACCAGCTCGGCCCACGGCTCCATCCGGAACGCGCTCGAGTTGTCGATGCAGATCGTGCCGGCCTCGGCGGCCGCCGGGACCCAGGTCTTGGCGACGGCGGACCCGCACGAGCTGAGCGCGACGTCGACGCCCTCGAGCGCGCCGTTTGCGAGCACGCCGACGGTGTGCTCGGCGCCGCGGAAGCTCAGGCGCGAGCCGGCGGTGCGCTCCGAGGCGAGCGGGACGAGCTCGTCCACGGGGAAGTCGCGCTCCTCGAGCAGCCGGACCATGGTCCGGCCGACGGCTCCCGTGGCTCCGACGACGGCGACGCGCATGGTCGAACCATGGTAGCGGCGGGCGCTTCGAGCGCCCGGCGGATCAGCGGAACTTCCAGGACTGGATCATGTCCTCGAAGACCACGGCGCTCGAGGCGAACCCGTCGGACACGTCGTTCAGCGCGATCCGCCAGCCGACGCCGTTGTTGACCGCGACCACCTCGCGCATCCGGAACGAATCGCCGCCGTCGCCCGAGACCGAGACGTCCCACTGGATCGCGCCCACGTCGCCGAGGTTGGTCTCGCTCGCCGCACCGGGCGTGAGCCCCGCGTCCTCGTCGCGCTGGCGCACGAACTGGGACCAGTCCTCGAGCGACGCCCCGTCCTGCAGGTCGACCGCCTCGACGACGACGGTGGCCGACGCCGTGGGCGGCGCGAACTGGTCGAGCGTCACGTCGGCGCCGAACCGCGCCAGGCCGGCCTCCCACCCGTCGGGCACGTCGATGCAGTAGCCGAACGTGTCGGAGGAGAAGTTCGTCCCGGCGCACGGGTCGGGACGCAGGAACCACGCCGCGCCGGCGCCGAGCACCATCAGCGTCATGACCCCGAGGATCACGTACGGGCGCGCCTTCGACGGCGGCTTCCGCGTCTCGAGCTCGATCTGCGGGCGGTCCGCCTCGGTGCGCCGCGCCGGCAGCCGCGTCGCGAACCCCGGCGCGAGCGAGGCGCCGCATCGGACGCAGACGGTCGCTTCCTCGGTGTTGCTCTCGCGACACGTGGGGCAGACGACCACGGATCAGCCCTCGTTCGGAAGGTCGCCGTCCAGGCCGAATCGCTGGTGCACGGCCCGGACCGCGCGTTCCGCGTCGTCGGCGCGGATGACGCACGAGATCCGGATGGACGACGTGGAGATCATGTCGATGTTGATCCCCTCGGCCGCGAGCGCGTCGAACATGTCGGCGGCGATGCCCGGATGGCTCTTCATCCCGGCGCCGACGAGCGACAGCTTCGCGATCGCGTCGTCGGTCGAGTACCGGACGGCGCCGATGTCGCTCACGATGCCGCGCATCACGTGGTCGAGCCGCGCGAGGTCGCCCCGCGAGACCGTGAACGACAGGTCCGTGCGCTCGGCGTGCGAAACGTTCTGGACGATCATGTCGACGCTGATTCCCTCTGCCGCGACGGCCTTGAAGATGGACGCGGCGACGCCGGGGCGGTCGGGGACGTCCTCGAGCGTGACCTTGGCCTCCTCACCGTCGAGGGCCACACCCCGGATGAGCGCCTGCTCGAGCATCGGGATCTCGTCCTCCTCGATCACCCACGTGCCCTCGGCATCGGCCTGCGAGTGCCGCACGTGGAGTCGGACGTTGTGCCGACGAGCGTACTCCACCGATCGCAACTGGAGGACCTTCGCGCCCGCAGCCGAGAGCTCGAGCATCTCCTCGAAGGAGATCCGATCGAGCTTGCGGGCCGCCGGCTCCAGGCGCGGGTCGGCCGTGAAGACGCCCTCGACGTCCGTGTAGATCTCGCAGACGTCGGCGCCGAGCGCCGCGGCCATCGCGACCGCCGTCATGTCCGAGCCGCCGCGGCCGAGCGTCGTGATGTCGAAGTTCGTGGACAGCCCCTGGAAGCCGGCGAGGATCACGACGTTGCCCGCGTCGAGCGACTCGCGGATCCGGCCCGGGCGGATGTCGACGATCTTGGCCGCGCCGTGCTGCGTGTCGGTGATGATCCCGGCCTGCGAGCCCGTGTACGAGGCGGCCTTGCAGCCTCGAGCGTTGATGGCGATCGCGAGGAGCGACATCGAGATGCGCTCCCCCGCCGTGAGGAGCATGTCGAGCTCGCGGGGCTCGGGGACCGGCGTGATGCTGCTCGCGAGGCCGACCAGCTCGTCGGTCGTGTCCCCCATCGCGGAGACGACCGCGACGACGTCGTTGCCGGCCTCGCGCGTGCGGACGACGCGATCGGCCACGCGCTGGATGCTCTGCGCGTCCCCGACCGAGGTCCCGCCGTATTTCTGCACCACGATGGGCATGTGCGAAGGGTAGCAGCGGGCCTTTCCCCGACCGGGGAGGCGGCGCTCAGACGCCGAGCGAGCGCTTCAGGAAGTCGAGCTGGACCCGCAGCAGGTTCTCGGTGACCGCCGTCGAGCGGGTGAGGTGCGTCGCGTTCGGGATCAGCACGAGCTCGTGGTGGCGGCCGGCCTCGAACAGCGCGGCCGAGAGCCGGAGCGTGTGGGCCGGATAGACGTTGTCGTCCACGAGCCCGTGGATCAGCAGGAGCGGCCGCTCGAGCTTGCCGGCGTCGTGGACGACCGAGCTCTTGGCGTAGGCCTCGGGATGCTCGTCCGGGTGTCCGAGGTAGCGCTCGGTGTAGTAGGTGTCGTACAGGTGCTGGTCGGTCACGGGCGCGCCGGCGACCGCGGCGTGGAACACGTCCGGGCGGCGCAGGATCGCCATCGCGGCGAGCTCACCCCCGAACGACCACCCGCGGATCCCGACCCGTTCCAGGTCGAGGAACGCGAAGCGCTCGGCCGCCGCGTGCAGCCCGTCGACCTGGTCGTCGAGCGCCACGGTGAAGTCGAACTTCATCTCGCGATCCCACGCCGGGCCGCGCCCCTCGACGCCGCGGCCGTCGATCACCAGCACGGCGAACCCGTGGTCGGCGAACCATTGCGACGTGGTGAACATCGCGCCCGCCTTGCGCACCCGCGCGAAGTGCGGGCCGCCATACGGATCCAGGAGGACCGGCAGCCGCCCGCCGGGCTCGCCGCCGTTCGGGAGCAGGAGGGCGGCGCGGAGGTCGCGCTCGCCGAGGGTGAGGAACTCCGGCTTCGGCTCGATCACGGAGGTCTCGGCGAGCGAGCCGATCTCGGCGACCGGGGCCCCGTCACGCAGGACGGTCGCGGTCGAGAGCGGGCGGTCCGCCGTCGCCGAGACGAGGACGCTCACCCCCGCGCCCCCGACGGCCACCGAGTGCACGCCGGGCGCGTTCGTGACGCGGTTCGCGCCCTCGGCCGCCGACCAGCGCCACACGTGGACCTCGGTCGGGTCGTCGGAGGCCGCGAACCAGACGTCCTCGCCGGTCTCGATGACCGCGCCGGCCTGCACGCCCGGCAGGCTCACAGGATCTCCGTCGATCGCGAGCCGGTAGGTGTCGGCGGCGCGATCGGCCACGATCTCGACGATCCGCCCGTCGGCGAGCCGCGCCGGCACCTCGTCGAACAGGTCGATCCACTCGGGATCGGTCGCCTCGCGGACGACCGAGGTGGCGCCGGTCGCGGGGTCGATCTCGAGGAGCCGGGTGCGCCGCTGGTCTCGCGAGACGACGAGCAGGAGCGGCGGGCCGCCCTCGCTCCAGTGGAAGCGCCCGAGGTACGGGAAGGCCGCGGCGTCCCAGTCCACGTTGGTGCGTTCGGCCGTCGCGACGTCGAACAGATGCAGCGTGACTACGGCGTCGTCGGTCCCCGCTTGCGGGTAGCGCATGGCGCGGGGCGGGGCGGCCGGGTCGGTCGCGTCCGCGATGTGCCAGATGCGCACGGGGCGCTCGTCGACCCGCTCGGCCGCGATCGCGGAACCGTCCGGCGACCACCAGAAACCCCGGTGCCGGTCCATCTCCTCGGCGGCGACGAACTCGGCCAGCCCCCACGAGACGTCCGGATCCTCGTCCGTGGCGAGCAGGCGGACGCCACCCTCAAGCTCGCGGACGTAGAGCGCGCCGTCCACGACGAACGCGATCCGCTCGCCGGACGGGTCGAGCCTCGGGTCGTCGACGGCACCGGGGGCGCTCAGCTCGCGCGCCGAGCCCTCGACGAGGTCGGCGAGGAAGAGTCGTCCGGAGACCACGAAGACCGCTCGGCGCGCCTCGCGATCAGTGGCGTACCCCGTGACGCCGGAGGATCGCTCCCGCGCGCGCTCCCGGCGGACGCGCTCGGCCTCGGTCAGCTCCTCGTCGTCGGACTCGCCGATCTCGCGCGGGTCGAAGACGCACCGTTCGGCGCCCGTCGCGGTGTCGAGCATCCACAGGCACGAGACGGCGTCGTCGCCCGCCTTGGTCCGCAGGAAGACCACGCGCTCGCCGTCGGGCGAGACGGTGAACGATCGCGGCGCGCCGAGCGTGAACCCGCGCGTCCGCGCGACCTGCCTCGGGAACTCGTCCAGCCGGTCCGACATGCGGGCGCGAGCCTACCAACCGGCTCCCGTCACGTATTCCGAGGGGAACGGCATGAACGGGGTGGGACCGATCGGAGCCGGCCACATGGACGAGCACGAGGGCGACGTCGAGCTGATCGTCCGGTCTCGGGACGAGCCCGAGGCGTTCGGGGTCGTGTTCGAGCGCCACGCGGAGACCCTGCTCGGGTACTTCGCGCGGCGGACGCTCGACCCGGAGGCGGCGGCGGACCTGGTCGCCGAGACCTTCGCGGAGGCCTTCGCCTCGCGGCGGCGGTTCAAGGATCGCGGGCTCGGGGCGACCGGCTGGCTGTACGGGATCGCGCGTCACCAGCTCTCGCGGTTCTTCCGGACCGGAGCGGTGGACGCACGAGCGCGGCGGCGGCTCGGCATGCCGAGGCGCGAGGTGCCGCCCGAAGACTACGAGCGGATCGAGGAGCTGATCGACTTCGAGCGCGTCGGGCGGGCCATCGCCAGGGCGTTCTCGGTGCTGTCGGAGGAGCAGCGGGACGCGCTGACGCTCCGGGTGATCGAGGGACGCCCGTACCGGGAGGTCGCCGAGGCCCTTCGGTGCTCGGAGGAGACGGCGCGCGCGAGGGTCAGCCGGGGGCTGAAGCGGCTCGCGACGTCGCTGGACCGACCCACGGGCGCGAGCGAGCAAGGGAGCTGATCGTGGAGACGAGGATCCGGTACC
The DNA here is from genome assembly GCA_963716935.1 of uncultured Actinomycetes bacterium. Taxonomy (GTDB): domain Bacteria; phylum Actinomycetota; class UBA4738; order UBA4738; family HRBIN12; genus CALGFI01. The sequence goes on from CAVQUN010000005.1 coordinate 548,729, forward strand.
TGGAGCTCGTACGGGACGACCTGATCGAGGCGGGGCGTCGCGAGGCGCAGCCGGGGGGTCGCCGCCCCTCGTTCGCGCTCCGAAGCCGGGGGCGCGCGATTGCGGCCGCGACGGCCGCTATGCTCGCGCTCGCGGGGGTCGTGGGGTGGTGGACGACCAGCGGCGGGCTCGCCGGCTTCTCGACGAACGAATCATCCCCCGCGGAGGTGGGCTCGACCGGCGCGACGGGATCGACGGGCGGTGCGGTCCCCGCTCCCGCGCACGGGCCGGCGTTTGACGCCTTGAGAGCCCCGTTCGTGCAGACCGACGAGAGGATCATCCGGACCGCGGCGATCAGCCTGGTGATTCCGATCGACTCCTTCGAGGACCGCTTCTCACAGGCGGTCGAGATCGCGTCCTCGAACGGGGGGTTCGTCTCGAGCTCCACGACGCGAGCGCGCTCGGGCGACCTGAGGATCCGCGTGCCGGCCGACAACTTCGACGAGACGCTCCGAGCGCTGCGGGCGCTCGGGGACGTGAAGGTCCAGACGATTGAGGGCCAGGACGTGACGGCGAACTACGTCGACCTCCAGGCCCGACTCCGCATCGCGGAGTCCCGCCGCGAGGTCCTGCTCCGGCTCATGGACGAGGCGAAGAGCGTCGGCCAGACGATCCACGTGCAGAACGCGCTCGACGAGACGCAGCTGCGGATCGAGGAGCTCCAGGGACAGCTCCGGTTGCTCGACGACCAGGTCGCGCTCGCCTCCATCCGCGTCCAGCTGGCCGAGGAGGGCGCCGGGCCCGAAACCGAGCAGACCGCGAACGTCTTCCAGCGGTCCGCCGACGGGTTCGTCGGCGTCCTCGGCACCATCGTCGTGGGACTCGGCTACCTGCTCCCGATCGCGCTTCTCGGGCTCGCGGTCTGGTTCGTCGTGTCGAGGATCCGGCGGCGCCGGGCCGCCTGATCTACATCTCGCGGCGGCCCTCGAGGGCCTGCGAGAGCGTCACCTCGTCCGCGTACTCGAGGTCGCCGCCGACCGGGAGACCGCTCGCGAGCCGTGTCACGCGGACGCCGGCCGGTTTGAGCAACGCGGCGACGTACATCGCCGTGGCGTTGCCCTCGAGGTTCGGGTTCGTGGCGATGATCACCTCGGTCACGCCGTCGCGCTCGACGCGCTCGAGCAGCTCCTGCGTCCGGAGGTCCTCGGGCCCGATGCCGTCGAGCGGGCTGATCGCCCCGCCGAGGACGTGGTAGCGACCCTTGATCACTCCGGCCTTCTCGATGGTCGCCACGTCCTTCGGCTCCTCGACGACGCAGAGCACCGAGCGATCGCGACCCGCGTCGCGGCAGACGCGACAGAGCTCGCCCTCGGCAACGTTGCCGCACTCGCGGCAGAAGGCGATGCGCTCCTTCGCCTGCACGATCGCCTCGGCCAGGCGCTTGGCCTCGCCCGGCTCGGACTTCACGAGGTAGAACGCGAGCCGCTGCGCCGACTTCGGCCCGATCCCCGGCAGCCGGGAGAGCTCGTCGATGAGGTCCTGGATCGGTCCCTCGTACACCTAGGCTCCGTCCTCTGCCGCCGGCGTGGCGCCGAGCTCCGCCGACAGGTGCGCGAGCGCCTCCTCCTCCGAGAGCGGCGGGTCGTCTTCCACCTCGACGATCCCGGCGACCGGCTCGCGGATCACGCACCGGATGGTGGGTGAGACGCCGAACAGCTCTTGGAGCGCCTGCCGCAGCTCGCCCTCGCGCTCCTCCACCTTCGTCGCGCCGAACGGGCGATCCGGCGGGAAGACCAGCTCGAGCGTCTGCCCGTCGTACGTGCTCGGGATCGCGATCTCGAGGAACGAGGGCAGGACGGCCTTGCCCTGCCCCCGAAGATGCGAGATCACGGTCGCCCAGTTCGCGCGCAGCATCGCCACGTCGACGGCCCCCGTCCCCGCCCCCAGCAGGGGACTCGCCGTGGTCGCGGCCGGGGCCCGGGCTCCAGGCTCCACAGCGCCGCCGGCCTCACCGGAGACCGGTCGCTTCGGCCCCGTGGGTTCTGCCGGCGGCGCAGAGTCGCCTTCCGCCCGAACCCCGCCCGCGTTCGATCGCTTCTTGGCCGCCGAGGCGGACTCGGCGGTGTCGGACGGCGCAGGCGTGGGTGCGGAAGGCGACTGTGAGGCGCCTACGGGCGCCGAAGCGGCCGGAAACGGTGGCGCTGGCGCCGATCCGGAGCCTGGAGCACCCACGCCGGAGCCGGGCGCGAGTCCGGCGAGGCGCTCGAGGCGCTCGAGGCGCGAGACGAGGGCCTCGGGTCGCTCGTCGGCCTCGGGAATCGTCGAGCGGATGAGGGCGAGCTCCAGCGAGAGCCGCGGCGAGGTCGTCCACCGCATGTCGGTCTGCGCCGCGAGCAGCAGCGAGATCACGCGGGCGAGCTCGGGCGCCGAGAACTTCGCCGCCTGGGTCGCCAGGCGCTCCGCCTCGTCGCCGGTGACGTCGAGCAGGTCGTGCTCCCCCGGCGCGGTCTTGGCGAGCAGGAGGTCGCGAAAGTGCGCGAGGACCTCGTTCGTCACGAACCGCAGGTCCTGCCCCTCCTGGACGAGCTGATTCACGAGCTCGAACACGCCGCGCGTGTCGCCGACGGCGACGGCGTCGGCGAGCGCGACCTGCACGTCCTGCCGGCCGGTGCCGATGAGCGACGCCACGACGTCGTCGTCGATCGTCCCCGCGCCGAGCACCGACGCCTGGTCGAGCAGGGACTGCGCGTCGCGGAACGACCCCTCGGACTGGCGGGCAATGGCATGCGCCGCGGTCTCGGTGAGGGTGAGGCCTTCGGACTCCGCGATCTGCTGGAGGTTGCCGGCCACGACCGCCATCTCGCCGCGACGGAAGTCGAACCGCTGCGTCCGGCCGACGATCGTCGCCGGCATCTTGTGGGGCTCGGTCGTCGCGAGCACGAACCGCACGCCGGGCGGCGGCTCCTCGAAGACCTTCAGCAGCGCGTCGAACGCCTCGCGCGAGAGCCGCTGCGCCTCGTCGATGATGTAGACCTTCTCGCGGCCCTGGACGGGAGCGGTCGGCGCCTTCTCGCGGAGGTCGCGCGCGTCGTCGACCCCTCCGTGTGAGGCTGCGTCGATCTCGACGACGTCCAGGTGCTGGCCCTCGCGGATCGCGACGCACTGCGAGCACGTGCCGCATGGCTCCGGCGTCGGGCCCTTCTCGCAGTTGACCATCTTCGCCAGGATCCGCGCGGTCGAGGTCTTGCCGGTCCCCCGCGGTCCACAGAACAGGAACGCGTGCGAGAGGCGGCCCTCGCGGACGGCGCCCATGAGCGCCCGGATGACGTGCTCCTGGCCGAGGACCTCGGCGGGTCCCTGCGGCCGGTACTTCCGATACAGGGACTGGTACTCCTCCGCCACGCCTCCCCCTCGGTCACGCTCCGCCGGCCCGTCGGGGAAGCGTACGGGAACGATGTGGTGGCCGCGCACCCGCCGTCGACCGCACCGGACTCGAGCGCATCACCGGCCGGTAGCTCCGGCCAGGCACGCCCGCGGCACCCGCCAGCGCCCGCTTACGGCTGCTTCCTTCCGGACCTGACCGGGTTCGCAGGTTGGCGTCGCGCGGGACCCGACCATCGACGCCCCGTACCGGGAGCGACATCGGACCCGATGGGCCTCGGGCGGGGTTTCAGCCCCGCTGAAGCGGATTGCGGGTACAGGGCACCGCTAGCTCCCCGCCTAGCACGGCCACCGCGGCCGAGTATACGGCGGTCGCCGACACGGGCCCGCGGAGCCCGACATCAGTCGTCCGTGAAGTCCCAGACGCGCAGCGTGCCGGGCTCGAGCCGGACGATCACGTCGTCGCCGCCGAGGGACGCCACGTACTCGGAGCCGGCGGGGTCGCCGATGTATCGGGTGGCGATGCGGTTGGCGATCTCCACCACGCCCTCCTCGACGAACCGGGCGGTGGTCCGGATCTCGACCCCGCGAAGCGGCGCCTGGGACTCGGCGACCACGATCGTCGCGCGGGGGTCGCGCCGCAGGTGGCGTGCCTTCACGTCGTCGTTCGGCACCCAGACGTTGAACCCGCCGTCGCGCCACTCGTGCCAGACCGGCGAGAGCTGGACGCTCCCGTCCTTACGAAGCGTCGCGAGCACCGCGACCAGCGGCTCGTCGAGGAGGCCGCCGACGTCCTCGACGGCCAGGTTCGTTCGCACGTCCCAACCCTACGGGAGATCGGCGCGACTCGAGAACCCGTCGGTGACTCGGCCAGTCTGTCGATCGATCATGAGCGTGCACCGCGTCGCGACGGTGACCCTGGTGGTCCTGGCGGCCGCCGCCGCGGGGTCCGGCCTCGTCACGCTCGACCTCGCGCTTCGCGGATCGGACCGCGCGCCGTCCTTGACCGAGTGCATCGAGGACTGGAACGCACGAGCGGGCGCGCCGCAGCGGGATCGGGTCGCTTCGGGCGCGTTCTCGCACGCGGTGGTGAGCGGGTGGCTGGCAAAGCTCGAGTACCCCGGGTGCACCGTTACCTTCGTCACCGACTCGGACCGATCGTGGCTGTCGTGCACGCGGACGTTCGAGGCGGCGGACGCCCGACTCACCCGCTGGAGCTGCGAGGGCGGCCCCCACGTGGGTCGCGGGCGTGCTCGCGATCTCGAGGTGCATCCGAACGCGGTCGTCGTGTCCGATCGGCGGCTCGTCGTGGAGCGCTCCTCGGACTCGCCGGACCCCGTCGCGACGCCACAGCCGCCCGTCGACACCTTCTCCGGGTAGCAGGTGTCCTAGAGACCCTCGGGGTGACCGGCCGCCGCGCCGCGCGTCCAGACCTCCCACTCGGAGACCGGCTCGAAGCCCATCGCGTCGTAGAGGGGGCGGCCCATCTCGGTGGGCTGGAGCCACGCGAGGTCGACGTCGGGTGCGTCGTGGACCGCGAAGGCGGTCACCGCCCTACCGATCCCGCGGCGCCGATACTCGGGCGCCGTCCCGACGCCGAACACGCCGACCGCGCCCTCGTCCACGTTGGTCCACGCGAAGCCTGCCGGCTCGCCGTCGAGCGTCGCGAGCACGACGCGGATGCCGGGAGCCTCGAGCATCGACGGGCCGAGCATGCGCTCGGCGACCGCGGGCGCCGTTCCGAACACGCGCGCCTCGATCCCGGCGACTGCAGCGAGCTCGCCGGGATCGACGATCCGATGGACCGCCACGCCCTCCCGCGCATCCGGCGGCGCGAGGTCGGCGACGCGGATCGCCATCGCGGGCCGCGTCACCACGATGCCGAGGCCGAGCTCGCGGACGGCGCGGTCGACGCCGGGGTGCCGACCGGACTCGATCTCGATCCCGAAGGTCCGTCCCTGGGACCGGACGAGGCGCTCGGCCCACTCGAGGGCGGGGCGTGGGTCGTTCGGGTCATACTCGACGACCGTCACGTTCTGATCGTCGGCCGGCAGCATCGACAGGCAAACGAGTAGGCCGTCGCGCGACCCCAACACATGACCCTCGAGGTGCCGCACCCGGTTTCGCCAGGCTGCGGCTACCCCGGAAGCGATCCGATTGGCGAGCTCTGGGGACACGGCCGCAGCCTACCGGCGCTTCGATAGCCTTCGGCCGTGCTCCCGATCGGCTCGGTCATCGTGGACTTCGACGGAACGGCGTGCCTGCACGACGTCGCCGAGCACCTGCTGATCGAGTTCGGCGATCCGTCCTGGCCCGAGGTCGACGAGGCCTGGGAGCGGGGCGAGCTCGACTCGCGACGAGTGATCGAGGCGCAGGCGGCGATGCTCGACGCGCCGCTCGAGCGGATGGTCGCCTTCGCCCTCGAGCACTGCGCGATCGACCCGACGTTCCCGCCGTTCGTGCGATGGCTCGAGGACGGAGGCGTCGACGTCGCGGTGGCCTCGGACGGGTTCGGCTTCTACATCGCGCCGCTGCTTGCGGCCGCGGGGCTCGAGCGGGTCCGGGTGATCACCAACACCTGGTCGCCGAACGGGGACGCGCGAATCGCGTTCGGCAACGGACACGCCGAGTGCATCGGCTGCGGCACGTGCAAGATGAACGCGGTGCTCGCGGCGCGCGCGCGGGGCTCCGTCGCGTTCGTCGGCGAGGGTGCCTCCGACCGGTACGGCGCCCTGTACGCGGACGTCGCGTTCGCGAAGGACCGACTCGTCGGCATCGCGACCGCGGACGGCGTGCCGTTCCTGCTGTGGGAGACGTTCGACGACGTGCGGGCGCACCTCGAGACCCTCGACGTGGTCCCCGGATCCGTCGGTCGCGAACGCTGCCCGGGATGGAGGACGCCGTGACGATCGCCCTGCCCACAACGCTGCGCCAACGGCCGGCCACCACCGCCGACGTGGACGCGATCACCGAGCTGATCGGCGCGTGCGAGCTGCACGACGACGGCGAGATCGGGATCGACCGCGACGACGTCGAGATGGGCTTCGGGCGGGCCGGCTTCGCGCCTGGGGATGACTCGCTGCTGGCGTTCGACGGCGACGAGCTCGTCGCCTGGGCGGAGGTGTATCAGGACCGGGCCGAGGCCGACGTGCGACCGAGTCGCCGGGGCGAGGGGATCGGCTCCGCGCTGCTCGCCTGGACCGAAGCGCGGGCGCGGGCCCACCGCGAGCCGAAGGTGAGCCAGACCGTGACCGACGCCAACCGTGGGGCCGCCGAGCTCTTCGCCGCCCGCGGCTACCAGCAGTCGCGCACCGCGTGGATCCTCCAGATCGAGCTCGACGGGAAGGCCCAGCCCGAGCCGGTACCGCCGGAGGGCATCGACATCCGCCCGTACGACCCGGCGCGAGACGAGCGGGCGGTCTATCGGCTGATCGACGACGCGTTCGGCGAATGGCCGGGTCGTGAATCGATCACGTTCGAGGAATGGGCGCCGTACGTGATCCGGCACGGGTCGTTCGCACCGTCTCTGTCGCCGCTCGCGTTCGACGGCGACGAGCTCGTCGGCGTCGCCATGTCGTTCGACTACGGCACGGACGAGGGCTGGATCCACCAGCTCGCGACGAAGGCGTCGCATCGGCATCGCGGGATCGCGCGGGCCTTGTTGCAGACGACGTTTCGCGCCTTCGCCGAGCTCGGGAAGCGACGCGCGGGCCTCAGCACGGATTCCCGGACGGGAGCGCTCTCCCTCTACGAGCGCGTCGGCATGTCCGTGCTGCGGTCGTACACGCGGTACACCAAGGAGCTCGGCGATGCTCGCTAGCGGAGGCCGCGGGATTCGAACCCGCGAGGCGGTTGCCCACCTACACGCTCTCCAGGCGTGCCCCTTCGTCCGCTCGGGCAGGCCTCCGGGCAGAGTCTACGAAAGGCCCTCGAGCGACGAGCCCGTTCGAGGAAGGGAGTGACGTGGACGGCGCGACGAGGATCGAGCCGTGGCTGTCGGTTCCGAACGGCGCCGAGGCGGTCGAGCATTACGGCAAGGCCTTCGGCGCCGTGACCACCTATCGCTTGGAGGGCGACGGCGGAAGCGTGATCGTCGCGCGGCTCGAGATCGACGGTGCGGCGTTCTGGATCCAGGAGGATCCCGAGCGTGGCCCCGGCCGGAACGCCGCCCGCATGATCGTGACGGTGGGCGACCCGGATGCGTGGTTCGAGCGAGCCATCGGCGCCGGCGCGACCGAGATCGCTGCCGTTCACGAAGAGCACGGCTGGCGAACGGGGCGCGTCGCGGACCGATTCGGCCACGACTGGGAGTTCAGCAGGCCGACCGAGCACTAGCGGGTGGTCCGGGTTCGCGCCGCTTCCTCTCGCCGGGTACTGTCCGCCCGTGGTGGATGAGCCTCGATCGCCGGCCGGGAACGACCTCCTCGCATGGACCGGGGCGCTGCTCGCCCGCCGCCTGCGCGATCACCCGGCGACGTGAGCACCGAAATCGCCGCCGGCGTCGTCCTGGTCGTCGCGCCCGTGTGGTTTAACGTCACGTTCGCCGTCCTCGGCAAGCGCTTCGACTACCCGGATATCCTGCGCCGACCGGCGTCCGAGATCCTCCAGCGTTTCCGCGCCGGCGGCGCCGGACTGATTCTCCTGTGGTGGGCGTTCATGCTGTCGGGTCTGCTGTTGATCGTGGGTGCCGTGCTTCTCGGAGAGGTGCTCGGGCCGAGCGGTGTCGTGCTCGTGGCGACCACCTTCGGAGTCCTCGCCGGCCTCGTGCAGATGCTCGGACTGTTGCGGTGGGTATACCTGGTGCCTTCCCTCGCCCGCGCCGACGCGGACTCGGGCGCCACCGCTGCGCAGCGCGAGATCAACGCCGTCGTCTTCGCCGCTCTGCACCAGTACCTCGGCGTCGGCGTCGGCGAGCACCTCGGTTACCTCTTCACCGGCCTCTGGTCCATGCTGGCCGGGGTCGGCGTCGTGCAGGGGACGGCGGTGCCGACGTGGCTGGGGTGGCCGGGTATCGTCATCGGAGTCGGATTGGTCATCGGCTCCGCGGAGTTCCTCGGCCCGAACGAGGAGCGGGGATGGCGCCTCGCGGGGGCCGCGATCCCGATCCTGTACGTCGCGTGGTCCCTGTGGCTCTTCGCGCTGGGTGTCGCGCTCATCGTCTGAGAGGAGGCGCTCGTGGACGAGGACGAGAACGCATTCCCGATGGACTTCTACGTCGAGGACCTCTCGCCCCGCCCGTGGAAGTTTCGGCCCGAGGGCTACCTCGTGGCGATCCTGTCCGACGCCGAGGAGGGGCGGCGCGCGGAAGAGGCGGTCGTCGCCGCCGGGTTCACCCAACGCGACGTGAAGGTGTACTCGGGCGAGCAGATCCTGAAGAACTACGAGACGTACGAGCAACGACGGACCATCACGGACAAGCTGACCGGTCCGGTCGTCGACGATACCGAGGGCAGGGAGCTCTATCTGGAGTTCGCGCGACAGGGTCGAAGCGCCCTGTGGCTGCGACTCCCGGACGAGACGGAGGTGGCGAAGGCTCTCCGCGTCCTGGCGGATCGCGAGTAACTCCGCGCACGCTACTACGGCGCCGACAAGCAAACGGACTTCAGCGGCACGTAGTCGGAGCCCGGAATACGGACGGCCGCCTCATAGGGAGGGGCCGTCGGGACGCGGAGGCGACAGGATTCGAACCTGTGAGGGGCGGTTTAGGCCCCTAACCGCTTTCGAGGCGGTCCCGTTCGTCCGCTCCGGCACGCCTCCGCCGGCGAGTCTAGCGGCTCGACGCGAGCGGGGCCTCGGCGCGCTGTGGCAGGATGCGCCCTGACCCGAGACCGAGAGGACGGACCGTGGACGCCGAACGCCTCAAGCAGATCCCGTTGTTCTCGGATCTCGCTCAGCGAGACCTCGACCGGCTCGCGCGATGGGCCGACGAGGTCGACGTCCCGGCCGGCAAGCACCTCGTGGACCAGGGCGCCTTCCCGCACGAGTTCATGGTCATCGAGTCCGGCTCCGCGGAGGTCGTCCACGACGGGAACCACATCGCCGACCTCGGACCCGGCGACTTCTTCGGCGAGATGGCTCTGCTCGAGGAGCAGCGCCGCTCGGCGACGGTCACCGCGAGCTCGGACCTCCGGATCATCGTGATGCACGAGCGCGACTTCCGCGCGATGGAGGACGTGATGCCGGAGGTCGCACAGCGGATCCGCGCCACGATGGACCAGCGCCGCGGCCGCGACCAGCAACGCGCGACCGACTCCTAGCGTCGGTTCGGGGGCGTCGATCACTCGCCGAACAGCACCGCCTCCCACCCCGGCCGCTCGGGCGCCTCGCCCGCGTCCAGCATCGACCGCCAGAGTTCGTCGGTCAGGCGCTCACCGGCGGGGCTCGTGAACTCGTAGTAGGAGTACACGCCGCCGACGGAGACCTGGAACGTGCCGTCGTCGTCGGGCACGAGCACGTAGATCCGGTCGATCCGGCCGGTGCCCACCTCGAGCACGTTCGCCGGGTCGCTCGCGATGTCGGCGATGATCGCCGCATCGTCGTCGGTCTCCGGCTCGCCGGTGTCCGCCTGGTCCGAGGTGCGGAACCACAGCGACTCGAGCTCGCCGCCGACATACGTGAGGCGGTCGTTGTCCTTCTGGGAGATCGGGAGCCCCGCGAGCTCGTCCCGCGCGATCTGCTCGAAGAACCCTTCGAGCTCCACCAGGTCGCTCAGCAGGCCGGCCTGCTCCTGGGTGAGCAGACCGCGCTCGTCCAGGCCCGTGCGCATCAGCTCGGCCATCGCGGCGAGCCGGCCGAAGACGACCGGGTCGGGCTCGACCCAGTTGCGCCGCTCGGGGATCGGCGCCCCGTCCCCGCCCTCCGCCCCCGCCTGCTTCGCGTACAGGATCGTGTCGTGCTTCAGCTCGGCGTAGGAGCCGAGCCCCGACTGCTGGGCCTTGGCCGCCCAGGAATGCGTCCGCATGAAGTCCGGGTAGGCCTCGCCGTGCTCCACGAAGGAGGGCTCGAGCGCGTGCAGCCACGCGTCGTAGACGGTGCCGCCCCAGTCCTGCACTGGGCGGGTCGCCAACAGCTCGCGCATCGAGTCGAGCTGCCGGTCGTAGTTCTCGTACGCGGTCTCCCCCGTCGCGTCGAGCACGCCGTACGCGAACGCCGACCCGAACGCCGCGGCGAGGTCGAGCGCCGACGGGAGCGTGCGCGGTTTCTCCGGCGTCCCGACGTTCGGGGTGATCAGCTGGTCGAAGATGAACGAGTCGATCACGAAGCGCGTCCCCATCATGCGGACGGCCGCGCGATCGGGATTGATCCGCACGGGCCGCGCCGTCACGAGCGCGTTCACGACGTCGCTCACGACCGCGTCGTCCGCGAACACCGAGGGATCCTCCAGCCCGGCGGGCGTCGCCACTCCGGCCGCGTCCGCGACCTCGAACGGCGTGTAGTCGTCGGCGAGGCCCACCAGGAACGCCGTCGGCTCGAAGATCCGACTCCATCCCTCGACCAGATCCGGATCCTGCACGAGGACGCGCGAGGCCAGGATCGACTGGCGGGCCGGATCCAGCCCCGGGCAGTCCGTCGTGCCGGGCAGGCAGAAGGCGAGCTGTCCCAGTACCGACATCCCGAGGAAGTACCGCGTGAGCTCCTCGTTCCGCGTGTAGTGCCCACGCGGCGTGAACAGCGAGTAGTCAACCGTCCCGCCCACGATCGGCGAGGGCTCGTTCGGGGCGCTGTGCGCGTCGACGAGCGCCTTCTCCTCCTCGGCGAGCGGTCCGAGCGTCACCGGCAGGCCGAGCTCGGCCGCGGCCACCTGGAAGAGTTGCTCGACGCGCGAGGCCGCGTCCGCGAGTGGGGTCCCCTCGAGCTCGGACGCCTGCGCGTGCGCGGCATCGAGCAGCCCTGAGACGAGCGCCTCGAGCTCGGGGAGCAAGACCTCCTGCTCGAGGCTCCGCAGCACCTTGTCGAACACCTGGTGCCAGACGTGGTACGCGACGTCGGTCGTCACGAACACCGGCCATCCCTCGTACACGTTGCCCTGGTAGGCGAAGTGGAACAGCCGGAGATCGGCCGGCACGACGACGAACCCCTGGCCGGTCAGCGCCTGCTCCACGGCCGGGTCCGAGATCGCGTCGCGAACCGACCGCGCCACGCGCACGCCGTCGAGGGAGGTCGGGGTCGCCGGACCGGCGTACGGCGGCGAATCCGGGTCCAGGAGCGGCACGTCCGCGAGCTCCGCGAAGTGCACCAACGACGCGGGGAGCGCGCCGATCTCGACCGGAGAGACCGATTCGGTCACGGGCGGCTCGGTAGGCGGCGGCGTCGTCGCCGACGGCTTCTCCTCGCCCCCCGATGTGCACGCAGCCGCAACCAGCGCGAGCACGGACAGCACCAGGATCGACCGCTTGATCATCGCGGGCTCCTTCCGAGCACGAGGGGGTCAAGAGCGCCGTCGCCGTCGACGTCGGCGCATGCGGGCGTGCCGATTCCCGGCAGGTCGGGAAGCGGCACGAAGCCGAACCCTCCCCATCGCCAGGCGCCGGTCGCGAGGAACGTGGGGTCGTCGAGCGCCGAGTAGGCGACGGCCAGGGCGCCGTCGCAGGCGGCGACCGCGGCGACGGGACGAAACAGCGTGCCCGCCACCCACCGCGGCCGAAGGTCGCCGGGGCGATACAGGCCCACGTGCGCCGTGCGGCCGAGCGAGTCGACGATCGAGCGGACGGGGAGCAACGCGTTCACCGCGGTCGCCCGGTATGGGCGTCGGAAGGCCACGACGAGATCGCGGGCGCCGTCGCCCTCGACGTCCCCGATCGCCGCGTCCACTACGTCCCCCTCAAACCCCGCGAGGGACCCCGGGGACCGGATCGGGGCGGGCGCGACGGACCGGACCGGGCGCCACCAGCCGCCGTCCAGCGCGACCGCGTCTGCGGGCGGGGGTCGCCATCCCCGGAAGCGCGCGAGACCGTCTCGGTGCTCGGCCGTCCCGACCCGGAAGGCGCGGACGCCGTCGGCGGCCGCCACGACCTCGAGCAGCGCGCCGCGACGCGTTCCCCCGATGTGCTGGTCGAACAGCAGGTTCCCCAGGCTGGTCGCGACCACCGTCGGCCGGCCGTCGCCGTTCGGATCGATGACCCGGACCGGCTGGATGACGTGCGGTCCGGTTCCCCACACGACGTCGACGCCCCACGTGCCGAGCAGCTCGGCGAGGTGGAAGAGGTACGGGTCCGTGGTCGGGACGTACTCGACGCCGCCGTGAATGCCGACGGCGACCACGTCGGCCAACGTGCGCGCTCGCGCCACGGCCGCCCGCACGAGCGCCTCGTCCCACCACGCCACGCCGGTCGTCGCGGGGCCGGCACGAGGCCCCAGGCCCGTCGCGTCGAGGGCAAGGAGCGCCACGCGGAGCCCGCCGCTCTCGACTACGAGCGGTTCGAACGCCGCGGCCGCGCTCGGTCCGGCACCCACCGCCGCGACGCCCGCATCGGCGAGCGCGCCGAGGGTGTCGTCGACCGTGGAGGCACCGGCGTCGCCGGCGTGGTTGTTCGCGAGCCCCATCGCGTCGAACCCGGCCGATCGCAGGAGGTCGGCGGAGTCCGGCGCGGCCTCGAGCGCGTTCGGCCCGGCGCTCGGAGAGTGCGGACGTTCGGTCAGCGGGGACTCGAGGTTCGCGACCGCGATATCGGCGGCGGCGAGCACCGAGCGAACCCCTGCGAGGAGGGCCGAGGGATCGTTCGCCCCGGCCGCGGCCACGCCCCGGCCGAGCATCACGTCGCCGGCGAACAGCACGCGGGCCGATCCGTGCCCGGTCGGGGGGAGCGAAGGGCCGGCGTCGGGACGCACGGCCGGGCCCGAGCAGGTCCCGAGGAACACGAGCGCCAACACGAGCGCCAAGGCCCGGGACATACCTCGACCTTATGCACGTGCCGAATTGGGTGTGAGGACCGAGCGCCCCCCGAGAAGCGGGGAGCGCGGCCCACCTACCGCCGATCCCGGAAGAACTCCTGGAGCAGCGCGCTCGCCTCGGCCTCGAGCACGCCGGACTCGACCTCCACCCGGTGGTTCAGCCTGGGGTCTCGCACGAGATCGCCGACCGACCCCGCGAACCCCGCCTTCGGATCCGCCGCCGCGAACACGAGCCGCTCGATCCGCGCGAGCACGAGCGCGCCCGCGCACATCGCGCACGGCTCGAGCGTCACGATCATCGTGCACCCCTCGAGCCGCCAGGAGTCGAGCGCCTCGGACGCCGCCCGAAGCGCGAGCGTCTCCGCGTGCGCGGTCGGGTCCTGCAGGCGCTCGCGCGCGTTGCCCGCCCGCGCGAGCACCTCGCCGTCGCGGGCAACCACCGCGCCGACCGGGACGTCGCCCGACGCGCCCGCCCGCTCGGCCTCCTCGAGCGCGAGCCGCATCAGCTCCGCGTCGGTCATCAGTAGGCGTCGAGGTCGCGGAGCCGCGCGTCGGAGATGCCGAAGAAGTGCGCGACCTCGTGCTCGACCGTGTGCGCGACCACGCGCCCGATGTCGTCCTCGTCGCGTGCCACGCGCTCGATCGTCCGCCGGTACAGCGTGATCGTGTCGGGGAGCACGCCGGCGTAGAAGCGCCGCTCGGTCAGTGGGATCCCGTGATAGCGACCGAGGAGGTTCGGCTCGCCGGGCGGCGGCCGGTCCTCGACGATCACCTCCACGTTCTCGAGCCGATCGAGCACCCACTGCGGCAGCGAGTCGAGCGCGTCGGACACGAGCTCCTCGAAGCGACGACGGTCCATCGCTACGGCCGTCGCTTCGCCGCGAGGGCGCTGATGGCCTCGAGCACCACTCGGTGCGCGAGCATCGCGGTGATCTCGCTGTGGTCGTACGGCGGCGAGACCTCGACGACGTCCATCCCGACGAGCTCCACTCGGCCGACGATCTGGCGGACGGCCCGGAGCAGCTCGCGCGCGAGCATGCCGCCCGGCTCCGGCGTCCCGGTACCCGGCGCCATGCCCGGGTCGACCACGTCGATGTCGACGGAAAGGTAGACGACCTCGGGACCGTCGAGGGCCTCGGCGATCGCTTCGGCGATCACCGCCTCCGCGCCGCGCTCCTCGATCTCGACCATCGTGTGCCAGCGGAAGCCCCGCTCACGCATCCAGTCGAAGGTCTCCTTGTCCGGCCAGTACCCGCGGAGCCCCACCTGGACGAAGTTCCGGCCCTCGACCCAGCCCTCCTCGACGAGCCGTCGCATCGGCGTCCCGTGGCCGATGAGCGAGCCCCACTGCTCGGCCGCGGCGTCCGCATGCGCGTCGAAGTGGACGAGGCCGACGGACCGCGGGTGGACGTGCCGGGCAACCGCGGCCGCGGAGGGATACGTCACGGAGTGATCGCCGCCGAGCACCACCGGGATCGCTCCCGAGCTCGCGACGCGGAAGACCTTCTCGTGGATCACGCGTAGACCGCGCTCGGCGCGCGCGGGGACGATTGGCGCGTCCCCCGCGTCGACGACCTTCAGGTCGGCGTACGGGTCGACGCCCAGCTGGATCGACCACGCGGTCTCGTTGCTCCACACGGTCGGGGCCATCCGGATCGCTCGAGGTCCGAAACGAGCGCCGGGACGCGACGACACGGAGTCGTCGAACGGCGCCCCGACGATCGCGACGTTCGGCGCGGCCGCGCGGAGGGCTTCGTCGTCGAGGGCCCACGGCAGCTTCTCGAACGAGCCGTGCCAGTCCGAGTAGTAGGGGAGATCGACGCTCGAGAACTCGGCGAACTCGTCGTCGCCGCGGAGCTCGCTGCGCTCGAGTCGGAAGTCCGGTGCGTCGGTCATCGCAGCCGCACGCTACCCGCGTACCCGGTACCCTACAAACCCCACCCGGCCCTCAGGCGCCCTGCGTCATCAATTCCGCAAGTCGCTCCGCCTCTTCGCGAGAAGGCATCGCGACCGTGCCGGAGCCACTCGAGATAGCCGCTTTGACGATCGGCGCGGCGATGACCCTCTCCTTCACCACGACGGCGATCTGGTCTTGCGGCGGCACCCCGTCGACCGCGCGCTGGGTGGCGGCCTCGAGCCGGTTGGCGGCATCGTCCGTCAACTGGAAGGTGACCCGCCATTGGTTGACTCCCCCCGTCGGCGGGAGCGCCCGCGCTTCGACAAAGTCGCCAGCACCGATGAACGGATCGCCGAGCTGGTAGAGCGGATCGGTCTCCGCGGTGAACGAACCGTCGCCGTTCACATCGGCGTAGAAGACGTCGTTGCCGAGACGGTTCGCGAGCTCCTGCGAATCCACGGCTCCGGGCTGCGTGACCGAGATCACCGGACGGAGCTCGACCGGGCCGAAGACTTGGGAGCCCACGACCGATGGCCGAGGAGACGGGGTCGGTGGCGTGGCCGTCGGCGTGCACGCGACGAGGACGACGAGCGAAGCGCAAGCGGCGCTGAGGGGCAGTCCGCGAAACGGGACGCGTCGCATCCGAACCTCTCGAAGAGCCGTTCGGACAGGATGCCATGTCGTCGTCGGCGAGAGCGGCGCGGAGGGTGGCGTAGAGTCGCACCGTCACTCGCGGAGGCGCGCATGCGCAAGGCTCGCAGCATCGTCGCCGGGGCCGGGATGGCCCTGTCGGTGATCGCCCCCGCGAGCGCGGCGGCGGATCCCGTCGACGAGTTCGACGCCTGCCTCACGAGCTCGACCGCCGCCGAGTGCGGGGACAACGTCAGCTACTTCTACGGCGACGTCGTCGTGCTGAAGGGAACCGTCTCCCCCGCGCACCAGCGGGCCGTCGTCCAGCGCAGAGCCCCGAGTTCGGACCGTTGGGTGAAGGTCGACACGGTCCCGATCACCGACGCCGGCCGGATGACCTGGCGCTGGCACACGCATCGCGGCGACGCGGACCAGGCCCACCCGTACCGCCTCCGCTTCCGGATCCCCGGCCACGGCACGAGCGACGCCGTCCTGGCGTGGGTCCTGTTCGGCGAGTAGGCGATCAGCAGATCCGCGGGAGCTGGTCGCCGGCGAGCAGGATCAGCGGTCGCGTGGTCCCGAGCCCCGTCCGCAGCCCCACGCGGGGCGCGCCCTCCTCGACGGTGCCGACGATCGCCGCGGCCCTGCCGAGCTCCTCCGACCGCGCCGCCGCGAGCACCGCCTCGGCGTCCTCGGGCGCGACGATCGCGACGGCCACTCCCTCGTTCGCGACGTAGAGCGGGTCCAGGCCGAGCATCTCGCAGGCCGCCTTCACCGGCGGCAGGACCGGGATCGCCGACTCCTCGGCGATGATGGCCACGCCGCTCGCCTCGGCGAGCTCGTTCAGCACGCTCGCGAGCCCGCCGCGCGTGGCGTCGCGGAGGCAGCGCACGTCGCCGGCGGCGATCATCGCCTGCACGAGCTCGGTGAGCGGGGCGCTGTCCGAGGCCAGGTCGCCCTCGAACGAGATCCCCTGCCGGCGCGACATCACGGCGACCCCGTGCGAGGCGACCGGGCCGGTGACGAGCACGCGGTCGCCCGGCCGCGCCCGCTCCGGGCCGACCTCGACGCCCTCGGCAACGACGCCGATCCCCGCGGTCGTGACGAACACGCCGTCTCCCCCGCCGTGCTCGACGACCTTCGTGTCGCCGGTGACGAGCGCGACGCCCGCGCGACGGCACGCCTCGGCCATCGACGCCACGACGGCGCCGAGGATCTCGAGCTCGAGCCCCTCCTCGAGGATGAACGCCGCCGAGAGGAAGCGGGCTCGCGCGCCCATCATCGCGAGGTCGTTCACCGTCCCGTTCACGGCCAGCTCGCCGATGTTCGACCCGGGGAAGAACGGCGGGGTCACGACGAACGAGTCGGTCGAGAACGCGAGGCGGACGCCGTCGAGCTCGACGACGGCCGCGTCGCCGAGCCGCGAGAGCTCGCGATCGGCGAAGACCGGGACGAACAGGTCGCGGATCAGCTGCGCGGAGAGCTTCCCGCCGCTGCCGTGGCCGAGCGTGATGCGCGCGCCGGGCGGGAGCGGCACCGGACAGGAGAGCGCGAACTCGCGAACGTCGCTCATGCGTGGGCCTCCTCTCGCCGCCGGCCGGCGAGGAAGTAGGCGGCGCAGGCCCCTTCGCTCGAGACCATCGGCGCGCCGAGCGGCGACTCGGGCGTGCAGAGCGTCCCGAACGCCGGGCAGTCGTGCGGCTTCGCGCGGCCGACGAGCACCTCGCCGGCAATACAGATCTCGGACTCGGACGCGGGGACGCCGTCGACGCGTGGGAACAGGACCTCGGCGTCGTGCATCCGGTACGCCTCGCGGAGGCGAAGCCCGCTCTTGGGGATGACGCCGATCCCGCGCCAGGCCCGGTCGCAGCTCTCGAACACCTCGTGCACCACTTCCAGCGCAGCGCGATTGCCCTCGCGGACGACGGCACGAACGTACTGGTTCTCCACCTCGTGACGTCCCTGCTCGAGCTGGGCCACGAGCATGCGGATGCCCTCGAGCAGGTCGAGCGGCTCGAACCCGGTGACGACGAGCGGGACGCCGAAGTCGCGGGCTATCGGCTCGTACTCTCGCCAGCCCTGCACGGCGCAGACGTGTCCCGGCGCGAGGAAGCCCTGCACGCGGTTGCCCGGCGCCGTGAGGATCGCGACGATCGCCGGCGGGACCAGCACGTGCGCGACGAGCAGCGCGAAGTTGTCGATCCCGAGCCTGCGCGCCTGCCGGACCGCCATCGCGTTCGCGGGAGCCGTCGTCTCGAACCCGACGGCGAAGAACACCACGGTCTTGTCGGGATTGCGCCGGGCGACCTCGAGCGCGTCGAGCGGCGAGTACACGACGCGGACGTCGCCCGCCCGCGGCGCGCGCCATGAACAGGTCCTCGCTCGAGCCCGGCACCCGCAGCATGTCGCCGAACGAGCAGACGAGCGCGTCCGGCCGTTTCGCGATCGCGATCGCCTCGTCGATGAGCGCGAGGGGCGTGACGCAGACGGGGCATCCCGGGCCGTGGACGAGCTCGATGCCCTCGGGCAACAGCTGGTCGATGCCCTGCCGGATGAGCGTGTGCGTCTGGCCGCCGCAGACCTCCATCAGCGTCCAGGGCTTCGTCGACGTGCGCGCGATGTCGTCGAGCAGCGCTCGGGCGATCCGGTCGTCGCGGTACTCGTCCAGGTACTTCATGCGACGCCTCGCGGCCGGTAGTCCTCGGCGCGGACGCCGTCCGCCGTCTGCGGCAGGTCGACGTCCTCGAGGTTGTTCATCTCCGCGAGCAGCGCGTACGAGCGCGCCGCCTCCTCCTCGTCGACGACCGAGATCGCGAACCCCACGTGGATCACCACGTATGAGCCGACGTCGACCTCGGGCGCGTACTCGAGGCAGGCGCTCCGCGTGATGCCGCCGAAGTCGACGGTCCCCATGCGGATGCCGTCCTGCTCGAACACGTCGATCACCTTCCCGGGAACCCCGAGACACATGGTTGTTACCCCCCCACCGTCGCGTTCGCTACCAGCACCTGTCCGAGCGCGATGCCGCCGTCGCCTGCCGGAGCCTGTCGCGGCAGGAACACCTCGAACCCCACGGTCTCCAGCCGCGCGACGAGGTCCGAGCTCAAGAGGTCGTTCTGGAAGACCCCGCCGCCCAGGCACACGCGGCCGAGGCCGGTGGCGCCGCGGATCGCGCGGCAGACCTCGAGCGTGGCCGCGGCGATCGTCCGGTGGAACCGCCCGGCCACCGAGCCGACCGGCCGGCCGCGTCGCAGGTCGCGCACGACCGCGGCGACGAGCGGCCGGGCATCCAGGAGCACGCCGCCGTTTCCCGACACGACGTCGAAGTCGTACTCGCGCGTGGCGCCGCCCTCCGCCGCTTGCTCGAGCGCCATCGCCGGGTGCCCCTCGTAGGTCGCGCGCTCGACGAGACCCGCGAGCGCGGCCACCGCGTCGAAGAGCCGACCCACCGAGGAGGTCACGGGAACGTCGACGCCGGAGCGGATCTGCGCGAGGACGAGCTCGGCCTCCTCCTCGGGTGGCCGAACGAGCTTTCGCGCCTCGTCCGCGACGCCGGCGTCCTCCGCGTGGGCGAGCGCCATCCGCCACGGATTTCGGACGGCCGCGTCGCCGCCGGGCAGCGCCACGGACCGCAGATGGCCGGCGCGCTCGGCCTTCGTGGCGTCGCAGACGAGGAACTCGCCGCCCCATGCGGCGCCGTCGGTGCCGAGGCCGAGCCCGTCGAACGCCACGCCGATCACGGGCCCCTCCAGGCGGTACTCGGCCATCACGGCGGCGACGTGCGCGTGATGGTGCTGCACCGCGACGGTGGGAAGGTCCATTCCCTGCGCGAGCCGCGTGGTCAACAGGTCCGGGTGCAGGTCGTGGGCGACGAGCACCGGAGCGATCCCGAACATGCGCTCATAGCGCTCGAGCGCGTCGCGGTAGGCGGCGAGGGACTCCTCGGTGTCGAGGTCGCCGATGTGCTGGGACAGGTACGCGCGAGTCCCGTTCGACAGGCAGAAGGCGCCGTGCAGCTCGGCGCCGGTGCCGAGCGTCGGCAGCGTCTCGCTCGGGAGCTCGACGGGCGCCGGCGCGCACCCGCGCGCCCGCCGCATCACCACGAAGCCGCCGCGCCAGACGCGCACGACGCTGTCGTCGTAGCGGGCGACGATCTCGCGGTCGTGGACGAGGAAGGCGTCGGCGACCGCCCCGAGGCGGTCGAGGGCCTCCGCGTTGTCGATGCAGATCGGCTCGTCGGCGGCGTTGCCGCTCGTCATCACCAGCGGCAACGCCGCCGCGCGAAGCAGCAGGTGGTGCAGCGGCGTCGAGGGGAGCATCGCGCCCTGCCGTCGATACCCGGGCGCGACCTCGCTCGCGAGCGTTCCCCGGTCCTCGACGAGCACGATGGGCGCCCGCGGCGAGGCGAGGGCGGCCTCCTCGTCGATCGACAGCGCGAACCGCTCGCGCGCGTCATCGATAGCGGCCACCATCACGGCGAACGGCTTGTCGGGACGGCTCTTGCGACGACGGAGCTCGGCGACGGCCTCCGCGTTCGTCGCGTCGCAGGCGAGGTGGAACCCGCCGAGCCCCTTGATCGCCACGATGCGGCCGTCGCGGAGCAGCCGCGCCGCCTCCTCGATCGGATCGCCCGCGACGGGCTCGCCCCCCGCGTCGAGCAACGAGAGCGTGGGCCCGCAGGCCGGGCACGCGACGGGCTCGGCGTGGAATCGGCGGTCGGCCGGATCGGCGTACTCGCGCGCGCAGTCCTCGCACAGCGGGAAGCGGCGCATGCTCGTGCGCTCGCGGTCGTACGGCAGCGACTCGATGATCGTGAAGCGCGGCCCGCAGTCGGTGCAGTTGATGAACGGGTAGCGGTAGCGGCGGTCCGCAGGATCGAACAGCTCGCGCAGACACTCCGTGCACGTCGCGACGTCCGGCGGGATCAGGCGGTCGCCGCCGGGACGGGTGACGCTCGCGTCCACCTCGAAGTTCGTGAACCCGACGAGCGGGACGTCGTGCCAGCAGACCCCCTCCACCCGGGCGAGCGCGGGCGCCTCCTCCTCGAGGGCGCGACAGAAGCCGTCGAGCTCCTCGGGGGCTCCCTCGACCACGATCTCGACCACGCCGCTGCGGTTGCGGACGCGACCGGTGAGGCCGGCCCGCGTGGCGAGCCGCCAGACGAACGGACGGAACCCGACGCCCTGGACGACGCCGCGCACCTCGACCTCCCGGGCCCGTGGCGGGTCCTTGCTTCGGCGAGTCGTCGTCGAGGTCATGGATCACCTCCCGACGTCCATGCTGGGTCTCGGGCGGCACGAGGGGTGGGGCCGGTCGGCCCTTCCGAGGCAGCGCGTTCGGCCTCGGCCTCGAGCGCTGCTCCCTCGGCGGCCAGCGCCCGAGCCTCGGCGACGACGCGGCTCGCGAGCTCGGGGAGAGCCCCCCGTATCGGGGCCGACATCGGGGCTCCCGCCGCCGCCGACTCGGCCTCGATCCCGAGCACGACCACCCGCGGTGGCCGGCCGATCGCCGCGGCGAGCCCGACGGACTCCGCGATCCCGAAGCCGTGCGAGGAGAGCGACGAGCGGATCTCGGCCGGAAGCCCGTCGGGGCCGGCCTCGGCGCGGACGAGGGTTCCGGGCGGGCGGTCTCGGCCCGGCGTTCGGATCGCGTCGACGATGACGACCGACGCGGCTCCCTCGAGCAGGTGCAGGACGCCGAGCGGCGAGGCGCGGGCCACCACCTCCACCCCGGGAAGGCGCTCGAGCGCGTCGCGCGCCCGCTCGACCGCGAGGATCCCGGCGGCGTCGTCTCCCGCCTCCGGGTTGCCGCAGCCGATCACGCGGACCACCGCCACGCAGACCCCCTACGTCCGCTCGATGTCGAGCCGGAGGAAGTGCGTCGCGCAGCTGATGCACGGGTCGTAGTTCCGCACGACCATCTCGCACAGACGCGTGAGCTCCTCGTCGGGCCGGTCGAGCACGCCGGGGAGGAACTCGCGCAGGTCCTCCTCCATGTGGCGAAGGTTCTGCGACGTCGGGGGAACGATCTTCGCCACGACGATCCGGCCGTCCTCGCCCACGTCGTACCGGTGGTAGAGCGTTCCGCGCGGGGCCTCGGTCGCCCACGTCGCACGGCCTGCCCGCGGCTCGGGCTCGACCATCGAGGGCTCGGGCGGCCGATACGACTCGATGATCCGAATCGCCTCCTCGATCGCGAGGGTCGCCTCGGCCGCTCTCGCCGCCATCGAGAAGAAGGGGTCGGACTCCGGCACGCGCAGGCCGGCGCGCTCGGCGACCTCGCGCGCGACCGGGGTGAGGAGCGGCGCGTTCAGGTTCACGCGCGCGAGCGGTCCGAGGAAGTACGGCGTGCCGGTGTCGGCCATCACGGAGTGCAGCGCGTTCGAGTGCTCGACGTGCAGCTCGCGCGTCACCTCCTCGTACGTGACGGCGTCCCAGCTCCGGCCGGTCGTCGAGCCCATCGCCCCCTCGTTGATCGGGTACTCGGCGTCGTTCACGAGCGAAACCATCTCCGCGGGCCTCGCGAACGCGGGGGCCGGCAACGAGGCGATGAAGTCCGCGATCCCCGGCATCTGGCCAAGCGCCCATTCCAGACGCGGCAGGAACGGCTCGAGGTCGCGGCGGCGGGGCGCCTTCGAGAACCCGCCCACACGCGGGGACACCGGATGGATCTCGCGCCCGCCGATCGCGGCCATGATGTCGTTGCCGATCCGCTTGATCTCGAGCGCCGTCTTGACGAGCTCGGGGTGCACCTTGGCCATCTCGATCGCGTTCGCAAAGCCGAGGAAGTCCGGCGCCGCGAGCAGAAAGATGTGCAGGACGTGGCTCTCGATCCACTCGCCGAAGTAGAGGAGCCGCCGGAGCTCGCGCGTCCCGACCGGAACGCGCACGTCGAACAGCCGCTCGAGCCCGTGGATCGCGCTCATCTGATACGCGACGGGGCAGATGCCGCAGATCCGGGGGACGATGTCGGGGACCTCCGAGAAGTGCCGCCCGGCCAGGAACGCCTCGAACAGACGGGGCGGCTCGTAGATCTCCAGCCGCAGGTCGGTGATGAGGCCGTCGTCGACGGCGATGTGCAGGGCCCCCTCGCCCTCGACCCGCGCGATGACCGGCACCTCGACCGAGCGGTGCGTCATCGCGCGGCCTCCTCCTTGTCGAGGGCGTCGGCCGCGGCCCGGAACGGCGGGGCCCAGCCGGTGATGAACCGGAACCGCTCCGCCGCCTCGTGTCTGGTGAGGCCGAGCTCCACGAACCGCCGGCCGAGCGCGTCCGTGTTGCCCGGCTCCTGCGCGGGCCCGAAGCAGCCGTAACACCCGCGATCCATCCCGGGGCAGAGGGCGCCGCAGCCCGTCCTCGTGACCGGGCCGAGGCACGGCTCGCCCTTGGCGACGATCACGCACACGTACCCCTGCCGCTTGCACTCGACGCAGACGGGCACGGTCGACACGCGAGGGACCGCGCCCTGCAGGAGGGTGGCGAGCGCACCGAGAAGCTGGCCGCGGTCGACGGGACACCCCGTCAGCTCGAGGTCCACCGCCACGTAGTCCGAGATCGGGTGCGAGTCCTCGAGCGAGTGCACGTACTCGGGCGTCGGATAGACCATGCGGACGAACTCGTCGTGGCGGCCGGTCGCGTTGCGCAGCGCCTGTACCCCCCCGCTGGTGGCGCAGGCGCCGATCGTGATCAGCACCTTCGACTGCTCGCGGATCTCGACGATCTGGCGCTCGAGCTCGGGCGTGGAGACCGATCCCTCAACGAGCGTGACGTCGTAGGGGCCGGGCTCGACGTGGCTCGACGCCTCGGCGAAGTTGACGATGTCGATCGCGCCGGCGAGCTCGAGGAGCGCCCGCTCGGCGTCGAGGAGCTGCAGCTGGCACCCGTCGCAGGACGCCATCTTGAAGACGGCGACGCGCGGCTTGGCGTTCTCGCTCACAGCTCCGGCACCTCCATCAGGTCGCTGATCTCGTCGTAGCGGAATACGGGCCCGTCCGAGCAGGCGAACCAGGGGCCGAGCTGACAGTGGCCGCACAGCTGGATACCGCACTCCATGTGCCGCTCCATCGAGACCCAGACCCGCTCCGCGGGAACGCCGAGCTCCAGAAGTCCTCGGGACGCGAAGCGCATCATGATCTCCGGTCCGCACATGAACGCCGTCGTGCGCGCGGGCTGGAGCTCGGCTCGCGGGAACAGCGTCGTCACGACGCCGACGTGGTACAGCCACGTCCCCACCGCCTCGTCCACCGTCAGGTGGAGCTCGACGCCGAGGCGCTCCATCAACGAGACCCACTCGTCCAGCTGGTCCTTGTAGGGAAGCAGCTCGGGCGTCCGGGCACCGAGCAGCAGGATCAGCCGGTGATACCGGTCCCGGTGCCGCATCGCGTACTCGATGGCCGGCCGCACGGGGCAGACGCCCACGCCGCCGGCCACGACGACGAGGTCCCCACCCTCGGCCTCGTGCAACGGCCACGGGCGTCCGAACGGGCCGCGGATCCCGACCTCGTCACCGGGCCGCAGCTCGCGAAACGCGTTCGTCACCCGCCCTACGTGGCGGATGGTGTGCCCGAGGCGATGCGGGTGGCCGGGATCGGACGAGATCGAGATCGCCACCTCGCCGACGCCGAACACGTAGAGCATGTTGAACTGACCGGGCGCGAACGCGTACCCCTCGCCGTCGCCGTCCCGCCAGGTCATCCAGTAGGTCGAGGACTCGGGCGTCTCGGGAACAATCCGCTGGATCACGGCCACGCGCATCGGGCCGCCCTCGGGCTGGGTGCCGCGAGCGTCGCGCACCTCGGTCGCGCTCACGCCGTCACCACCTCGACCTCGCCGTCGGTGATGCGGATCGCGGCGATCTCCTCCGTGACGTCGATCCCGACCGGGCACCAGGTGAGGCAACGCCCGCAGCCGACGCAGCCCGACGTGCCGTACTGGTCGATCCACGACGCGAACTTGTGCGTGAGCCACTGGCGATACCGCCCCTCGTGGCTGTGCCGGACGACCTCACCGGCGGTCCACGAGTACTCGGCGCTGAAGCAGGTCGCCCACTCGCGCGTCCGCGTCGCGACGTCACCCGAGATCGAGACGCCGTCGACGACGTCGTGGCAGAAGCAGGTGGGGCACGCGTTCGTGCAGTTCCCGCACGCGAGACAGCGCGACGCGACGTCATGCCACCGCGGATGCGTCCGGTTCCGGTAGAGAAGGTCCGGCAGGTCCGAGGTGTCGAGCTCGCGACCCATCCGCGTGGCGGCGGTCGCGGCGACGCGCTCGGGAGCGCCCGATTCCTCCTCGTCGGCCTCGCGCGTCGGGACGCCGGCGAGGAGTTCCTCACCGCGGGGCGTCCCGACCTCCACGACGAACCCGTCGTCGAGCTCGGTGAGCGCGAGGTCGAAGCCGACGGTGCACCTCGGACCCGTGTCCATCGACACGCAGAAGCAGGTCGAGCCCGGCTCCTCGCAGTTCACGCCGATGAAGATCGCGCCCACGCGGCGCCGCCGGTACCCGGGGTCGAGGTCGAGGAACACGCGGTCCTGGATCGCGATCGCGTGCAGGTCGCACGAGCGAAGGCCCACGAACGCGAGGGGCCGGTCCTCGTCGGGCTCCGCCTCGACGCTCATCGCGCCCTTGGCGTCGCGCGCGATCGTCGCGAGCACCTCGCGCGGCGGGAACAGGAACCGCTTGCCGGCATCCGGGCCGTGGGCCCAGCCGAACAGCCGGTCGTCGGCGCGCTTCGTGAGGCGGTACCTCCCCGGCGCCTGCTCCTCGCCGACGCCGGCGGGGAGATCGTCGACGCCGTCGACGCGCTCGAGCACGATCGCGCCGTCGCGAACCGTCGGGCCGATCACGTCGTAGCCGGCCTCGACGAGCCCGCGCAGCAGTGCGTCGAGCCCGTCCCGATCGAGGAACCGCACGCGCTTCACCTCCGCTCGGAAGCTTCCACGTCCCCGAACCGTAGTCCTCGGGACCAAGGGCGGGCGAGCCCAGGGTCGAACGCCCACGACGGGCGCCTCGCGTACGCTTGCCCGAATGGCGCCCGGGGCCCTGCTCACCGACCTGTACGAGCTGAACATGGCGGCGAGCTACCTGCGCCGCGGGATGCGCCAGGAGGCCACGTTCAGCCTGTTCGTCCGCGACCTCCCCGCGGGTCGGGGGTTCCTCGTGGCCGCCGGCCTCGAGCCGTGCCTGGAGTTCCTCGAGACGTTCGGGTTCCCCGAGGAAGACCTCGAGTACTTGGGGCGCGAGCTCGCGTTCCCCGACGACGTCCTCGACGCGTTCGCCGGGCTGCGCTTCGAGGGCGACGTGTGGGCGGTGCCCGAGGGTCGCATCGTCCACGCGAACGAGCCGCTGCTCGAGATCACGGCGCCGATCGCGGTCGCGCAGCTCGTCGAGCCCTACCTGCTGAACCAGATCACGTTTCAGACCACCATCGCCTCCAAGGCCGCGCGCTGCGTCCTCGCCGCGGCGGGGCGCGAGGTCGTCGACTTCTCGCTGCGCCGGACGCAGGGGCTCGACGCGGCCCTGAACGTCGCGCGCGTGACCTCGATCGTCGGCTTCGCGGCGACGAGCAACGTGGAGGCCGCCCGCCGCTTCGGCCTTCGCGCCGCCGGCACGATGGCGCACTCCTACATCGAGTCCTTCGATCAGGAGGCGGACGCGTTCCGGACGTTCGCTCGCGACTTCCCGGGGAGGACGACGTTCCTCGTCGACACCTACGACACGCTCAACGGCGTCCGCACAGCCGTCGAGGTGATCCGCGAGCTCGGGCTCGAGGACCACCTCGGGATCCGTCTCGACAGCGGCGACCTCGACGCGCTCGCGCGCCAGAGCCGGGCGATCCTCGACGAGGCCGGCCTGCCCGGCGTCCGCATCTTCGCGAGCGGCGGGCTCGACGAGCTCGAGCTCGAGCGGCTGGTCCGGGTCGGGGCGCCGATCGACGCGTTCGGCGTCGGCACGCGGGTGGGCGTCTCGGCCGACGCGCCCACGCTCGACTCGGCGTACAAGCTCGTCGAGTACGACGGCCGGCCGATGATGAAGCTCTCGTCGAACAAGTCCTCGTCGCCCGGGCGCAAGCAGGTGTTCCGCGGCTCCGACGGCGACACGATCGGCCTGCGCGAGGAACCGCTCCCCGACGGCGACGAGCCGCTGCTCGTCCCCGTGATGAGCGGCGGGCGGCGCACGGGCCCGCGCCGAACGCTCGAGACGGCGCGGGCGCTTTTTCGCGCCGACGTCGACGGGCTGCCGGAGGGCGCGCGTCGCATCGCGGACCCCGAGCCGGTCTCGCCGCGGATCTCGGACGCGCTGGCCGAGCTCACGGAGCGCGCGCGCGACGACGCGCTTCGTCGGGCCGGCGTCTCCTAGGCGGGCACGAGCAGCCCGCGGCGCCGCCGGATGCGCCGATCGACGACGGAGAAGAACGTGTCGACGGCGAGCCCGATGACGACGACGACGCCCATCACCGCGATGATCAGCGCGGTGTCCTGCGCCGAGGCCTCGAGCAGGTGGCCGAGGCCGCGCGCCGCGCCGACCCGGATGATCTCGGCCGCGAGCAGGGCGCGCCAGGCGACCGCCCACGCCTGCTGCAGCCCCGTCCAGTAGCCCGGGACCGCGGCCGGGAGCACGACGGTCCGCTGCAGCCTCCACCCGGAGGCGCCCATCGTGCGCCCCGCGCGGACCAGCATCGGCGGCACCTGCCGGATGGACGTGGCCGTCGCGATCGCCACCGCCGGCACGCCGCCCACGAACACGACGAACATCACGGCGCGCTCGGTGAAGCCGAACCACAGGATCGCGAGCGGGAACCAGGCGATCGAGGGCAGCGATTGCAACGCGGTCATCAGGGTTCCGACGCTGCGCTGCACCACGCGGGAGGCGGCCATCGCGAACCCGACGAACGTCCCGAGGACCACCGCGACGCTCAGGCTGAAGGCGAGCCGGAGCAGGCTGCCGCGCGCGGCGGGCAGCAGGCCATCGGCGCCCGTGAGGTTCGAGGTGAAGGCGTTCCAGACGTCGGCCGGCGACGGCAGGTCGTTCGGCGAGAACACGCCCGATTCGTAGACCGCCCACCAGACCAGCAGGATCGCCGCGACGAGCGCGACCCTAGGCCAGATCTGGTCGAAGACCTTCCTCGCGCGCAGCGCGTTCCACCTCCTTCGCCAAGTGATCGTGGATGTCGACGACGACCTTGGCCAGGAGCACGTCCTCGAAGGTCCGCGGTCGCGGGGTGGTGATGCGGTACTCGGCGAGCGGCGTCCCGGGCCGCGCAGACAGCACGATCACGCGGTCGGCGAGGAACGCGGCCTCGCGCACGTTGTGGGTGACGAACACGAAGGTGTTGCCGAGCTCGGACCACACCTGCGAGAGCTCCTTCTGCAGGACCTCGCGCGACTGCGCGTCGAGGGCGCCGAAGGGCTCGTCGGCGAGCAGCACCTCGGGCTGGCAGGCGAGCGCCCGGGCGAGCGCGGCCCGGTGGCGCATGCCGCCCGAGAGCTCGTGCGGCTGGACGTCGGCGAAGGCGGTCAGGTGCACCTTGGCGAGCCAGCGATCGGCCGTCTCGCGCACCTCGTCCCGGCCGAGCCCTCGGAGCCGCAGCGCGTACTCGACGTTGTCGCGAACGCTGAGCCACGGAAACAGCGCCGGGTCCTGGAAGAGCAGCGCCCGATCGGGCCCCGGCCCGGGAACGGGCCGGCCGTCGAGGAGGACCTCGCCGCGATCGGGCCGCTCGAGGCCCGCGAGCAGGTTCAGGATCGAGGACTTCCCGCACCCGGACGGTCCGATCAGGCAGACGAACTCGCCCGCGCCGACGTCGAACGTCACGTCCTCGAGCGCCGAGATCCGCACGCCGGAGCCGGTCGTGAAGCCCTTGCTCACGCCGCGGAGCGAGAGCTTGACCGGTGCCGGAGGTGCGTCCGGCACGACCGAGAGCGCGTGCGACGCCGTCACCGACCCCCCCTCGAACGTGGACGCAGGCCATCGTTCCGAACGCTCCCCGGCTCGTCAAGGCGCCGGCGCGTCGTCACAGCCGGAACTTCTCCCCGACCTCCATCTGCACGACCTTCCCGTCCTGCACCACGATCAGCACGGTCCCGAAGCGCACGGTGCGAAGCACCTCGCCCACCCGAAGGAGCACCTCGAGCTCGTCCGTCGACAGGCCGGCGGCGGCGGGTGGCTCGGACCCCGGGGCGCTCACCGCGACGGCTGCGCTCCCACGGGCTCCGGGGTCCGAAACGCCTTGGCGCGGCGCAGGTCGAGCCACACCCGCGTGCCGACTTCGAGCGGACCGAGCTCGTCGTTCGGCAGCTCGGCCATGAGCACCTGGTCATCGGGCAGCCGGAGGCTGACCCGCGAGACCCAGCCAAGCGTCCAGATCCGCTCGACCGTCGCCGCCACCGACCCGCCGTTGCGCTCGACGGTGGAGACGAGCACGTCGTGCGGCCGCACGAACGCGCGCGCGGGCGCGCCCTCCTCCAGGTGGCCGGCCCCGGCCACCCGGTGCTCGCCGAACTGGACGTGTCCATCGACGACGTGGCCGTGCAGGACGTTCGCCGATCCCACGAACCCGGCGACGAACGCCGTCGCGGGGTCGTGGTAGACCTCGCTTGGCGAGCCCACCTGCTCCACGCGGCCCTCGTGCATCACGACGATGCGGTTCGCGAGCTCGAGCGCCTCGTCCTGGTCGTGGGTCACCAGGAGGCTCGTCACGCCGAGCTCGCGGTGAAGGTCGTCGAGCCAGCGGCGGAGCTCCTGGCGGACACGGGCGTCGAGGGCGCCGAACGGCTCGTCGAGCAGCAGGACCTTCGGCTTGGGGGCGAGGGCCCGCGCGAGCGCCACCCGCTGCCGCTGCCCGCCCGAGAGCTGGTCGGGGTAGCGGTCGCGAAAGCCGGTGAGCTGCACGAGCTCGAGCAGCTCGTCGACCCGCGCCTTCTGCGCGCTCTTCGGCGTCTTGCGCACCGACAGGCCGAATGCCACGTTCTGGGCGACGTTCATGTGGCGAAACAGGGCGTAGTGCTGGAAGACGAAGCCGACCCGGCGCTCCTGCACGGTCTTGTAGGTGTGCTCCTCGCCCTCCATCCAGATGCCGCCGGACGTCGGCTCCTCGAGCCCGGCGATCATGCGCAGCACGGTGCTCTTGCCCGAGCCGCTCGGCCCGAGGAGCGCGGTGATGCTGCCGGCCTCGGCCGTGAACGAGACGTCCTTCACCGCCTCGAAGTCGCCGAAGCGCTTCCACAGGTGGTCGATCCGGATCGGCGTGCCGGTGGTGTCGGTCATGTCTGCTGCACCCTCTCCTGTCGGCGCTTGAACGTCTCGATGAGCACGAGCAGGACGACGGAGGCGAGCGCGAGCGCCATCGCGACGATGTACCCCTGGGCGTCCTGGAATTGGTCGAAGGACCGCAGCACGTAGAGCGTCGCGGTCTCGGTCTGGCCGGTGATCGCGCCGCTCACGACGAGGACGGCGCCGATCTCGCCGATCGACCTCGCGGTCGACAGCGCAATCCCGTACAGGAGCCCCCATCGGATGTTCTTGAGCGTCACCCGGAAGAACGTCTGGAGGGACGAGGCACCGAGCGTTCGCGCGGCCTCCTCCTCGGTCACGCCCAGCTCCTGGAGAACGGGCACCACCTCGCGGATCACGAACGGGATGCAGATGAAGATCGTGACCAGGACCATCGAGGGCACCGCGAACAGGATCTGGATCCCGTGGCTCGAGAACCACGGCTCGAACCAGCCGCCGCGGCCGAACAGCAGCACGGCCATCAGCCCGACGATCACCGGCGAGACCGCGAGCGGCAGGTCGACGAACGCGCTCATGAGCGCCCGGCCGGGGAAGCGGTCCCGCGTGATGACGAGGGCGACGATCACCCCGAAGACCGACGTCACGACGACCGTGATGAGCGTGATGACGCCGGTGAGGTAGAAGGCGTGCAGCACGTCGGGCTGCTTCAGGGTGGCCGAGATCGTCGACCAGCCCGCCTGGACGACCGCCCACGCGATGCCGACGAGCGGGGCGATCACGAGGATGCCGACGTACAGGACGGCGATCGCGATGAACCCGCCGTGGACGAGGCGTTTACGGGTGACCGCGGAAAGCCGTGGCTCCGGGAGCTCGCCGGCCCGGCTCACTCCGCCACCTTCCCGCGCGAGACGAGGCGCTCGGTCACGAGGACCAGGACGAACGAGATCGCGAACAGGAGCGTCGCGATCGCGGCCGCCTCCTCCGCCTTGAACTGGCTGGCGAGCTGGAAGATCAGCACGGGCGCGGTGAGCGTCTTGCCGATGATGTTGCCCGACACGATGACGACCGCGCCGAACTCGCCGATCGCGCGGGCGAAGGCGAGCAGCCCGCCGGCGGCGATCCCCGCCCGGAGCTTCGGCAGGACCACCCGGCGGAACGTGTACCAGCGCGTGGCGCCGAGCACCCGCGCCGCCTCCTCCTCGGTCTCGTCGATCTCGAGCAGGACCGGCTGCACGGTGCGCACGACGAGCGGGAGCGTCACGAACAGCAGCGCGAACAGGATCCCGAGCTGCCCGAAGATGACGGTGATCCCGTGGCCCTCGAGAAACGAGCCGATGGGCGAGTTCGGGCCGTAGAGGGCCCGGAGCATGACGCCGGTCACGAGCGTCGGGATCGCGAACGGGATGTCCACGACGGTGGAGAGCCACGCGCGGCCGGGGAACTCGTACCGAACGAGCACGTACGCGATGATCGTCCCGAAGACGACGTTGATGACGGCCGTGACCGCCGCGAGGACGAGCGTCAGGACCACGGCCTCGCCGGCGCCGGGCGCGGCGAACGCGTCGCGGAGCGACTGCAGGCCGCCGGCGAAGCCCCGCGTGATGACGGCGAACGTCGGCAGAGCGATGAGGAGCCCGAGGTAGAGCAGCGCGGAGCCGCGGAGCGCCCACCGGGCGAGGGCGCCGCGGATGACGACGGACGCACGTCGCCCCGCCCCCGGCGATGCCGGGGGCGGGGCGATCGGACGCTCGAGCGTCTGCGTGCTCAAACGCTATCCCTGCGCCGCCGCAAGGGCGTTCGTGAACGCGCCGTCGGGACCGAACACCGTGTCGTTCTGGAGCTGGTCCCAGCCGCCGATGTCGTCGGTCGTGAACAGGTCGTCGATCGGCTGGAAGGCGCCGTCGTCGCCGGCCTGCGCCGCCGCGAGGTCCGTCGACCGCTCGAAGCCCGCGCTCTGGAACAACGCCTTGGCCTCGTCCGTGTGGAGGAAATCGACGAACGCGTTCGCGACGTCCGTCACGCAGTGCTGGTCGGCGTATGTGTCGACCACCGCGACCGGCGTCTGGATGGCCACGGTCGACGGCGGGATCACCATCTCGTCCTCCAGGCCGGCCTTCTGCGCGGCGAGGATCGCGTACTCGTACGTGATCGCGACGTCGCCGTTGCCCGCCTGGAAGTTCTTGATGGAGTCGTTCGCGCTCTTGTCCATCACCGTCACGTTGCTGAAGATGTCGGTGAGGAGCTGCTGCGCGGCCGCCGGGTCGTTGGCCGGCACGCCCTCGACCTCGCCGCGCATGGCCGCGCCGTAGGCGGCGACGATGTTCCACCGCGCGCCGCCACTCGAGGCCGGGTCCGGCGTCAGGATCTCCAGGCCGGGCTGCGCGAGGTCGCTCCAGTCGTTGATCCCCTTCGGGTTGCCCGGACGCACGTCGAACACGACCGCCGAGCTCGCGACGATGCCGCCGTCGGCGACGGCCTGCCAATCGTGCGTGATGAGCCCCGCGTCCTGGATCAGCTGGACGTCCGGCGCGAGCGACAGGGCCACGATGTCGGCCTCGAAGCCGTTGACGACGTTCTGCGCCTGCGTGGTGCTGCCGCCGAACGAGGTCTGGAAGATCACCTGCTGGTCGTCGTGGGCCTCCTTCCACTCGCTCTGGAAGGTGGAGATGAGCTTGCCGTACACGTCGTACACGTTGCTGTAGGCGGCGAGCGTGATGACCGGCGACTCCGCAGGCGTGCACTGGCTCGAGACGGGGCTGCCGTTGCCGGTCCCGTCCGTGCTCGAGCCGTCGCCGGAGTCGCTGCTGCACGCGGCCGCCAGGATGCCGATCGTGGCGATCGCGGCGAGCAGGCGCACGCCGAAGCGTCGAGATGCCATGGTGGGGGAGCTCCTTTCGATGACCGATGTCGAGATGCGGTGCGCCTCGATCTCCGGTCGTCCGGTCGATCGAAAGGGCTTCGTGAGCCGCTGGGTCGGCCTCCGGGGGTCCGGTCAGCCGAGTGGCCACATGGATACCAACCGTTCCCCGCGCGTGTCAAGGAACCGAAGGGCGGGACTTGTTGCGATTGCGTCCCGGCGTGCGTCAGCGCAGGCGGATCTTCTCCGCCATCTCGATCTGGACGACCTTGCCGTCCTGCACGACGAGCAGCACCGTGCCGAAGTTGATCTTGCGAAGGACCTCGATCACCTTGAGGAGCACGGCGCGCTCCTCGTCCGAGAGCGCCTCGAGCTCGGACCTCTTCGAGGTGCGCGCGTCGTCCCCGCCCATCGGGCGACCTTACACCGGGCGCCGAGCGCCACCGCTACCAGGCGTAGGCCTCGGGCGCGGGGCCTCCGGGGCCGGGGAAGATCTCGTCGAGCGTGGTCATGGTGTCCTCGTCGAGGTTGAGCTCGAGCGCGCGGATCGAGCCGTCGAGCTGCTCGAGCGTTCGCGGCCCGATGATCGGCGAGGTGACGACCGGGTTCGCGAGAAGCCACGCGAGCGCCACGTCCGCCGGCGCCTCGCCCAGATCGGCGCAGAGCTTCTCGTACGCCTCGACCTGCGGACGGTGCTCGGCGAGCTCGCGCTGGGTGATCTCGCTCGCGCGCCGGCCGCCCTCGATCTTGCCGAGGATTCCGCCCAGCAGTCCCCGGCCGAGCGGGCTCCAGGGGATCACGCCCATCCCGTACGCCTCGCACGCGGGCAGCACTTCGAGCTCGCTCGTTCGATGCACCAGGTTGTAGAAGCACTGCTCGGACGCGAGGCCGAGGAAGTGCCGGGGCCGCGCCTTCGCGGTCTCGTTCGCCCGGGCGATGTGCCACCCGGCGAAGTTGCTCGAGCCGACGTACAGGACCTTTCCCTGCGCGACGAGCGTCTCGAACGCCTGCCAGATCTCCTCCCACGGCGCGTCGCGATCGATGTGATGCATCTGGTACAGGTCGAGGTGGTCGGTCTGAAGGCGCTGGAGGGACTCGTCACACGCGCGTCGGATGTGCAGCGCCGACAGGCGCGACTCGTTCGGCCAGTCCCCCATCTCGCCGTACACCTTGGTGGCGAGCACGACCTTCTCGCGCCGCCCGCCGCCCTGCGCGAGCCAGCGCCCGACGATCTTCTCCGTGACGCCCTCGCCCTTCTGCCACCCGTAGACGTTCGCGGTGTCGAAGAAGTTGATCCCGAGCTCGAGCGCCCGGTCCATGATCACAAAGCTGTCGGGCTCCGAGGTCTGCGGGCCGAAGTTCATCGTCCCGAGGCAGAGCGGGCTGACCTGGACGCCGAGCCGGCCGAGGTGCCGATACTCCATCACACGCTCCCTGGTCGAGGTCCACCCATTGCACCACGTCAGGCGCCGACCGCGACCTCCCGGATTGCCTCGATCGACCCGTCACGCTCGGGGCTGCGGGCTCCCGGATAGAACATGAACGCGATCGTGATGAGCGCGCCGGCGATGCCCGCGACGATGAGCGTGGCGTCCACGCCGAAGGCCTCGGCGGCCGGGCCGACGATCGCGAACGAAAGCGGCACGCCGGCGGTCGAGATCATCCAGTCGACGCTGCTCACCCGGCCGAGCAGCTCGCCCGGGACCAGCCGCTGCACGAGCGTCACCCAGACGACCACCAGCAGGCTGATGCAGCACTCGCCGACGAACGCGACCGCCATCGCCTGCCAGAGGCCCGTGACGATGCCGAACCCGGCCGTCGCGAGCATCCCGGCCGCCCACACGAGGTAGAGGAAGGTGGAGGCGCGTCGCGGCAACCGACCGCGCTGACCCATCGCGACCGCGGCCGCGATCGAGCCGACGCCGCCCGCCCCGTACACCAGGCCGAGCGCCGCCGCGGACCCGCCGAGGTCGTTGCGGACGACGTACGGCACCAGCACCTCCCACGGCCCCCAGGTCGCGAGCAGGCTCACCGTTGCGGCGACCATCGCGACCCACAGCCACGTCGTGCGCCGCACGTAGCCGAGGCCCTCCTTGAGGTCCTCCCACGGGGTCGAACGGTCGGCCCCGTCCCGCGCGACGGGGCGGGTCCGCATCAGGCCGATCATCAGCGCGGAGAACGCGAAGGTGGTCGCGTCGACGACGAACGCCCACCCGACGCCGACCGTCGCGACGAGCAACCCGCCGACCAGCGGGCCGACCAGCGTCCAGGCCACCGGCCGGACGAACTGCCCGAGCGAGTTGGCCTGCACGAGCAGGTCCTCGGGCACGATCGTCGGCACGATCGAGCTGAACGCCGGCCCGAAGATCGCCTGGCCGGCGCCGTAGACCACGACGAGCCCGACGAGCCGGGGCATCGTGAGGGATCCGGCGATCGACAGCGCCCCGATCGCTCCGATCGCGACCCCGCGGATGACGTCGCCCGTGATCATCAGGTGCCGGCGGTCCAGCCGGTCCGAGAGCACGCCCGTCGCGAGCAGGAGCACCACCTGCGGCAGGCTCCACGCCACCCCGACCGCGGCGAGGGAGGAGGGCGAGTTCGACAGGTCGTAGGCCTGCCAGGCGATCGCGATGATGTAGACGCCGTCGCCGACGAACGAGACCGTGAGCCCGATCCACAGCAGCGCGAAGTCGCGGACGCGCAGCGGGCGCAGGATCCCGACGCGGTCCGCGAGGGTGGACGCGCGGCGCCGGATTGCGGAGCGCAGGCTCACCGGCCGAGCATACGCATCGGCCCGGACGCCCTCCGGGTCGTTGCGAGGGCCCGATTAGGCGACGAGCGCCACCCCGGTCGCGATCGGCGTCACCGTCGCGCGCAGGATCGGCGTCGGTGCCTCGCCGGGCTCGGCGCGCCAGAGGTAGGCCTCACCGAGGTCGTTGCCGGGCGACCAGAAGCTCTCATCGCTCGTGGCGGACACGGCGGGGAGCGAGAGCGACGTCAGCACGGCGCCGCTCCTCGCGATAGTAAACGTAACGCCGCTGTTGGGGACGAACGCGGAGCCGTCGCTCTGCAGGTTGCCGGTCCGGCTCGACGAGGAACCGCAGGGCGCAGCTCCATCGGGCCCCTCGAGGCCACCGCGGTCGTTGATCTGCAACGAGCCGGCCTGGTACTCGTCGCCGACGACGAGCTGGAAGTCGACGCGGAATTGGATCCGACCGGCCACCTGGTACTCGACCCACGCGCAGGCGTAACCAGTCCGATCGCCGAAGTCCCAGCCGTTGGCTCGCGAGAACGCGAGGAGCTCGTAGTTCTCGTGCGCGCGCAAGTTGCGCACGAGGATGTTGAACCGGGACGGCGCATTGGCCGGATCGATCCCGGGCAACGCCTGCGCCGGTGCGGCGAGTCCGACGAGGATCGGCGTAACGGCGAGCAGCACGGCGACGCGTCGCTTCATGGCAACCTCCCTCGAGGCGTCGAGCGGGCAGCCGACGCGATCGCGCCGGCCCGTGTCGCGCACGCCCTACCCCGATCTCGCGCGGCGGAAACCTCGGCACGGGAAAAACCCCACGGTCGGCGATTCCCAACGAAAGCCCTATGTACGACGTCGAGGTGCCGCCGGACCATCGTCGTCGTAGGTCGATCGTCCGGGGCGAGACCGCGTTCGCGCCCGCTCCGGAGTCGGGAGGTCGCAATCGCCGGTCGACGCCTGTTCCGCCTGCGTTCCCCAAAGCAGGATGCGGGTCGCCCCGGCGCGTCCGTCCGCCGGCGGCGTCTGCTCCCGCTCGTCGTCGCGCTCCTCTGCCTGAGCGCGATCCCCGCGTCGATCGCGAAGCTGCGCCCGACGACCTCGGAGCGGCCGGACCGTCCCAACGTCATCGTCATCGTCTCGGACGATCAGCGCTGGGATTCGTTGTGGGCGATGCCGCAGGTGCGGCGGCACCTCGCCGCCTCCGGCATCACGTTCACGAACGCCTACGTCGTGAACCCGGCCTGCTGTCCGAGCCGCACGAGCATGCTCACCGGCCAGTACTCGCACTCCACCGGGGTGTGGCGCAACCACGGCAAGCACGGCGGGTTCGCCGCCTTCGACGACTCCTCGACCATCGCGACGTGGCTGGACGACGCCGGGTACGAGACCGCCCTGTACGGGAAGTACCTGAACGGGTACCTGCACAACTCGTACATCCCGCCCGGCTGGGACCACTGGATGGCGTTCACCGGCCAGCAGGGCCGCGCGACCGGCAACTACTACGACTACGACCTGAACGTCGACGGCGTGATCGAGCATCACGGCGAGCTGCCCGAGGACTACAGCACCGACCTGCTCGCCGACGCGGCGGTTCGGCTCGTGCGCTCGACCGACGACCCGTTCTTCCTGTTCCTCACGCCGCCTGCGCCGCACTACCCGGCGATCCCGGCGCCCGGTGACGTCGGCGCCGCGAGCGACCTCGAGCCCTGGCGGCCGGCGAGCTTCAACGAGCCCGACGTGACCGACAAGCCGAGCTGGGTGGCGCTCGGAAACCCGCTGCCGGCCGGCCGGACGGCGCATCTCGACGAGCTCCACCGGCTCGAGGTGGAGAGCCTGTCCGCGCTCGACGACGCGGTCGGGCGGATCATGCGGACGCTCGAGCAGACCGGCAAGCTCGACAACACCGCGGTCTTCTTCATCTCGGACAACGGCTACCTGCTCGGCGAGCACCGTCTCGTCGCGAAGGCGGCACCGTACGAGGAGAGCATCCGAGTCCCGCTGCTCTTCCGGTACGACGCGCTCGGGACCGCGGCGACCGAGGTCGCCGAACCCGTGCTCAACATCGACCTCGCGCCGACGATCGTCGAGATCGCCGGCGTCGACGCGCCCGGCGTCGAAGGCAAGAGCCTCCTGCCCCTCGTCACGGGATCGGGGATGTGGTCGCGACCGGGGTTCGCGATCGAGCACCTCGGTCATCGCGGCCCGCATCGAACGGACACGGGCGTGCCGACTTACTGCGCCGTGCACACCGAGCGGTTTGTCTACATCGTGTACGAGCGCGGTCTGAACGAGATCTACGACCTTCGACAGGATCCCGAGCAGCTCGTGAATCGCGCGACGGAGGGAGGGAGCGAGCTCGAGCAGCGTCTCCGAGCGCTCGCGACGTCGCTCTGCGAGCCCGCGGCACCGGGGTTCGACCGGCTGTCCTGAGCGTGAACCGCATTGAACATTCGACCCGTTCCCGTGTGATCAGACGAGATCTGACGTCAATGCTCCGCGGCGCCTGGATCGGCGAGGTGAGTCGCGCGCCTCGCCGGATGGTACTAGCCTTGATGCGAGCCGCGACCCCACCGAGTGAGTTGAGAGCCGAGATGAGCGATCCACGCTCGCCGCTTAGCACCGCAAGCCCCGGGCTGCGCATCAGCCGAGCGATCGTCATCTTCGTCTACGGGTTCGCGATCGCATGCACGATCATCCTGGCGATGGCGTTCTTCCTCGAACTGTTCAACGCGAACGAGTCCACACCCTTCGTCGAATGGGTCTTCCGCGCCACCGATCGGATCATGCAACCGTTCCGAGGGATCTTCCCGCCGGGTGAGGGCGAGAACGGATCGGTGTTCGATCCTGCGCTCCTGTTCGGGATCTTCATGTACTGGCTCCTCGCGATCGGAGCCCAGGCGCTCGTCGGCTGGATCGACCGGAAGATCGTGGCGCAGCGCGCGGCCGCGGCCTGGCAGGCGACGCACCAGCCCGCGCAATCGCCGGCGGGACAACCGCCTCCGTCGCCGGTAGCGCCCGCCGGATCGCCGCTTTCCCGTGTCTAGTCGTCAACCCATGGTCGCGAGCGCGAGGACGCGCAAGACCGTGATCGCCATCGTCCTCGTTGCGATGGTGGCGAGCGCCTGCACCGAGGAGTCCCGGAACCGGATCAGCGATGCGCTGCCGAGCGGCGTCTCCGGCGTCCCGTCGGGCCGCCCGGAGCTCCCGACGGGACCGACCCCGGGCGGGACGACAGGGGAGACCGCACCGACCGGCGAGACCGGTCCGAGCGGCTCCACCGGTGGACCGCCGGCGCCCTCGGAACCGACCGGACCCACGTCAGCGTCCGGGGTCACGGGGGGTACGCCGAGCGGTAGCACCGGACCGAGCGGACCATCCGAGCGGCCGACGCCCGAACCAACGGAGGCACCTGGAGGCGGCCAGGGGAGGCTGCTGGTCGCGATCATCGCTCTCATCGAACGGATGTTGGGGAACGAAGGATCCGAGAAGCCCGACGAGCCGGGTCCGACCGAGTCGCCGGAGCCCACCAAGTCGCCGAAGCCCAGCAAGTCGCCGGAGCCGACATCCGAGCCGAGCGAGACCGTATCCCCCGAGCCGACGGCGGCGCCGAGCGAGACCGAGTCACCCGAACCGTCCATCGAACCGACCGGGCCATCGGGTCCAACGCAAGAGTCCGCGGATGGTTCCGACGAGGTTGTTGCGGCCGCAGCCTCGAGCACGGCCGAAGAAGGGTGGCCGTGGGTAATCTTCGTCGTCGTGCTCGGCGGTGTCGCGGCGCTCGTGTGGGTGTGGGCGCGTCGATCGCGGGGTGGAGGCGGTGACCACGAGCCGCCTAGTGTGACCTCAGGTCCCGGGAGCGCTTGACCGACGCCAAGCGCGCCTGGGATCC
Organism: uncultured Actinomycetes bacterium; assembly: GCA_963716935.1. GTDB lineage: Bacteria > Actinomycetota > UBA4738 > UBA4738 > HRBIN12 > CALGFI01. The sequence goes on from CAVQUN010000005.1 coordinate 588,233, forward strand.
GCGTTTCAGCGCTGTGCGCGCTGTCCACCAAGCATTCCGCTGCCAGCGCGCCGGGAGGGAGTCGAACCCCCAACCTTCTGATCCGTAGTCAGATGCTCTATCCATTGAGCTACCGGCGCCGGACCCCCAGCATACCGAGTCGCCTTCCCTGACTCGACCCACACTGCTCAGGTCACCGTGACCTGGATCGCGTGCCAGCCGGTCGCGCCGTTCGGGAACGGCGGGACGCGCTCGGACGGCTGCGTGGCGCCGGTCCCGTCGGTCGCCCGAACCTCCAGCCGGTGCCCGCCCGGTGTCGCGTCCCATCGGACCACCCACTGCCGCCAGGTGTCGATTGTGTCGACGGCCGCGAGCTCGGCATCGATCCAGGGCTCTCCGTCGACCCGGAGCTCGACGCGATCGATGCCTCGATGCTGCGCCCACGCGACCCCTGCGACCGCGACGGTTCCGGCTCGGAGGTCGGCGCCCGGGCGCGGCGTGTCGATGCGCGACATCGTCTTGACCGGCGCCCGCTCGGCCCACCCTCGCTCGATCCAGTAGGGGTCGAACGCGTCGAACGTCGTGAGCTCGATGTCGACGAGCCACTTCGTCGCCGACACGTACCCGTACAGGCCGGGCACGATCATCCGGACGGGGAAGCCGTGCGCGATCGGCAACGGCTCGCCGTTCATGGAGACGGCGAGCATCGCGTCGCGGCCGTCCGTCGCGACGGCCGTCGGCGTCCCCACCGTGAACCCGTCGACCGAGCGCGCAACGATCTGGTCGGCTCCCGGTTGCACGCCCGCCTCCTCGAGCAGATCTCGCAGCGGGGCGCCGATCCATCGCGCGTTGCCGATGTACCCGCCGCCGACGGGGTTCGAGACGCAGCACAGCGTGATGTCACGCTCGATGAGCGGACGGGCGAGGAGCTGCGCGTAGTCGAGCGTGAGCTCGCGATCGACCATGCCGTGCACGCGAAGCCGCCAGTCCTCGGCGAGGACCGCGGGGACGAGCAGCGCGGTGTCGACGCGGTAGAAGCGGTCGTTCGGCGTTCGAAACGGACTCAGGCCGGCGACGTGGAGGTCGGTGCCGGAGACCGCGGTCGCCGGGCTGACCGGCGCGGGAATCCGGACCTCGGCGCGCGAGGCGTCGGCGCGGAACCGTCGCGCGAACAGGTTGCCGGCCCCGCCCGCCACCGCGGCGACGGCGACCCCCGCCGCTCCGGCAAGAAGGAAGCGACGGCGATCGAACCCGCGCGGGACGTCCTCGTCCGGTTCGGTCGCAGCGGGCCGGGGAGGCCGGGACGCCGCCCGCAGCAGCAGCGCCAGCGTGCCGGCCGCCGTGAGCGTCCCGACGATCGCCGGCAGCACGTCCGAGCCCGTGCTCTCGGGTCGCGACAGCGCCGCCGCGACCCCGATCGCCCCGAACAGCGCGACGCCGGCGAACCCGACCCAGGGGCGCCGCAGGGCCGCGACGCCGAGCGCCATAGCGGCGACCGCCAGCACGACGCCGATTCCGATCAGCAGGACGGTCTTGTCGTTCGAGCCGAACGTGCGGATCGCCCAGCTCTTCAGCCACTCGGGTGTGGCGTCGATCGCGGCCTGGCCGACCGCGACGATCGGCGAGGCGTCCGGGTTGACGAGCCCCGCAACGAGCTGCGCGACACCGATCCCGACGCCGAGCGTGACGATCCCCAACACGATTCCCATGCCGGGGGTTCGTCCGGGATGGGCCGTCGGGTTCGCCGAGGCGCGAACGTCCGGGGTCGTCGTCGTCATCGCGACACACGCTCCAGGAACTCGATGACCGCCGGCTCGGCCGGGTCGACCCGGTGACCACCCTCGACGATCGCCAGCTCGGCCATCGGGATCGCCCCGGCGACGAGCTCGCTCACGCGGCGAAACGGCGGCGGCGAGTCGACGCCGGCGACGACCAGCGTGGGTACGGCGATCGAGCCGAGGTCGGCGAGCTCGACGTCCAGGCGGTCGCCGTCGAGCTCGGCCAGGATCGAGGGGCCGTCCCGGGTGATCGAGATCCGGAGGTCGCGCGGGAGCCCGCGCCACCCTCGTGGGCCGAGGACCTCGCCGATGAACGCCTCGCCGACGCGGTCGATCCCCTCGGTCGCCGCCGCCCGGACCCGCTCGCGAAGCCGCGCCTCCCACGCGACGGCCTCGGGCACCAGGGTCAGCACCGCCGGCTCGAGCAGGACGAGCGCCCGGAGCAACTCCGGATGCCGCAGCGCGACGTCGATCGCGATCTCGCCGCCGTAGCTCCGGCCGAGCACGACGGCCGGCGACGCGTCGAGGAGCTCGAGCAACGCCGCGGCGTCCTCGGCATGTTCGCGCACCGAAGCGTCACCGCCGCGCTCGCTGTTCCCGCACCCGCGACGGTCGTACGCGATCACGCGTCCGAGCGGCTCGAGCCGCTCCACCCCGCGGCCCCACCCGAGCGCCGAGCCGCCCGTCCCGTGGATCAGCAGGATGGGCGCGCCCGCGCCCCGCCCGGTGACCGAGAGCCGAACGCCGCGGACGCGTCGGTCCGTCGTCTCGACCTTCATTCGTCCGGCGGGGGCACGTCTACGTTGCCGCGGTTCCAGGCCTCCTCGGAGAGCCGCAGGACGACGCACGTGTTCTCCTCGGCGGTCATCGCTCGGCCCGCCAGTCGCGGAACGCGCCGAGCAGTGTGCGTCGCAGCTCGGGCGGCACCTGCTCCTCGGTGAGCGAGCCGGTCAGCCGGATCGTTTCGCGCACCTGCCCGAGGTAGTTCGTGCAGCCGTCGCAGCCCGCGACGTGCTCCTCGAACCGCGTCCGATCGGCCGGGGACAGGGCATCCTCCAGGTAGGCGGTCACGATCTCGACCACCTCGCGGCACGTGATCTGCGGCTCGCTCATGACGCCTGCGCTCCCTCGAGGTACGCGTCCACCGCGCGGCGCACCTTCGATCGCGCACGATGCAGCAGGACCCGCTGATTGGTCTCCGAGATCTCGAGCGCGTTACGCACCTCCTCGGAGGTCCAGCCGAGCGCGTCGCGCAGCCGGATGACCTCGGCCTGCATCGGCGGGAGCGCGGCGACGGCCTCGCCGATCACCCGCAGGGTCTCGGCGCCCAGCAGCCGGTCCTCGGGAATGCCGCGCCAGTCGCTCGGCAGCGTGGACCAGTGCGAGGGCCACTCGCCGCCCGGACCCTGGAACCAGGAATCCTCCATCACCGGTTCGCCGAGGTCGTCGCCCGCGAGGGCGGAGAAGGGGACGCTCCGCCCCTCACGCTGCCCGCGCGTCTTCGCGATGTTCACGAGGATCCGGTACATCCACGTGCGGAGCGACGAGCGGCCCTCGAAGCGATCGAGTCCCTGGAGGATGCCGAGCCACGCCTCCTGCACGACCTCCTCGGCCACGGCCCGCGACGACACGTACATCCGAGCGATCCGCAGCATCGGGCCCATGTGACGCTCGACGAGCATCATGAAGGCCTCCTCGTCGCCGGCCCGCAGCCGCTCGATGAACGCGAGATCCTCGGGGGACGCGACGAGCTCGACCTCGCTCACGGCGAATCAGCTTAGCCGCGTCTCCGCGACGGGCTGCCGAACGCGTTCGCCGCGCATCGGTCGATCCTGCGCCGGAGGGGCGGTGCAGAGCCTCTCGCGCGCGCAATGGATCCAATGTGGTCGTCTCGTTCGTGCGGCCTAGGGCGTTCGATGGTGGCGCATCGCATCGTCGATTCGTGCCCACGAAGCGACGCTTCGTTACGGCTCGTCACGCAATCGACGTGGACCCCGTCGCGTGTCGGCATGGCGGGCATTCCCCAACAGACGTTGCAGTAGCCCTTTGTCACCATCGGCTCACGTTCGCGCGCGGATCCCCCGCGCGGCGGACGACGAACGACGGCACGCACACCAATCCGACGCGCCCACCACCCGGATCGAGGGGATCGATGAGCCTTCCGCTTCGCAAGAGGAACGCCGCGAACGAGGTCGCGCTCACGGCCGCCTACGCGGAGATCGAACGCCTGCGCGCGGAGAACCGGCGCCTGGCGACCGACCGCCTGCGAAGCGGCGGGATCGGGAGCGCCGTCGAGAGGGCCGATCGTGCGGCCGAGGTCGCCGGCGAGCTCGCCGAGGCCGACGACGAGGCCTCCTGCCCTTCAACTCACAAACCTCGCCCACAAGGCGAAACCTAGCGAGTGTCCCAGTCTCGTCTGCGATGGGGCTCTAGCTCGTGATGTCTCGCAGCGGAACTCTGACGAGGATCCCGGCGCGCGTGAGCACCATGTACGTCTGCGCCTCGTCGTCCGAGATAGGCGACCCGGCCCACGACGGTCCGAGCGTATCCGCCGCGGGACTGGACCTCGAAAGAGCGCTCGGGGGAGCGTGACTCGATTGCAGCGTCCCGCGGGGCACCCAACGGGGACACCGGCTTGACCGGCGACCTCATCGGGGCTTCGATGCGGACCGTATCCATGAGGATGGTCATGCAGCTTTCCTCCAAAGGGCCTGCCCACGACCCAGCGCCAATCGGTCCCACTGCGTGAGGGAAGCGCTGTGGTATCCGACCTTGAATGAGCGCTCGGAGGATCGGGACTCGGAAGCGTTGTCCCACGAGGAGTCCAACGGGGACACCGGCCTAATCGGCGACTTCTTCGGGGCTTCGATGCGGACCGTATCCCTGAGGGTGGTCATCGTGCCTCCTCGGTTGGAGGGGCTGCCCACGGCCTCTTCGCAAACGGTCCCAATTGACTGGGTGCTTCTCTCCTATTGTCTCACTTCGAGTGAGGGCCGGAGCAATCAACGTTGGGGCGGTGGAGCCGGCGGTCGAGTAGTGGTGACACAAGATCGGGAACCTCGACCGACCTCCGGCGAATGACAACTCGCCGCGACGAACGAGGGAGAGGTTGAGCCGACGTCACGCCGACCAACCTCTCCCTGACGGTACCAATTCGACAGCTAACCGCGCCTATGTGGTCGCGCTGATCCGTGCGGCGCGCTTCGCGTGCCGGAAACCGAGGAACGCGAGCAGGCCAAGGAGCAGACCGGCGATCACCATCGCGTAGCCCGCGAACACGGCGATCGTCGAGATGGTCCACCACCCGTACGCGTTCAGGAGAATCGAGCGGAGTGTCTCCCCCCGAAACAGCGTGTCGGCCCTGGCTTGCAGCTCCGCCGCTACGTCGGGAGCGAGTCCCTCTTCCCGAGCTGCCGCGCTCGTCTCCGAGTAGGTCGCGCCGTTGTTCACCTCGGAGAGGTGCAGACCGATGTAGCGCGAGAACGCCTCAGCCTCGCTGCCCGTGTCGACCTTCGCGCCGGCATACGCGCCGACCAACGCGAGCTCCTCCGGGGTCATGGCGTCGGCGGGCGGGAACGAGATGTTCTGCGGTGTGAGTCGATCTCGGACGTTGTCCTGACCGAAGTTGCCGCCATAGATCGCTGATCCGCCGAGCACGATCAGGATGACCGCCAAGACGGCACCTGCCGAACTGACGATCCGGTCCCACACTGATCTGTCTACCGTCCCGCTCCCCTGTTGGGGAACGCCTACCGCGGGGGCTACCGCGGGAGTTTCGACGCGAACGGAATCCGTCAGCGTTGTCATCGTGCCTCCTCGATCCGAGGGGCGGCCAACGGCCTCTACGCAGACAGTCCCGTGAATGGTGCGAATCTTCAGTGTCTCACTTCTCGGTCACCGGTCGCAGCGGCCGACACCTGATGACGCATTCTTGCCATGTATCATTCCCCATCCGTTCCCTCGACGACATCGGCCGTCGCCTCCGGCAAGTCGTCTCGACGATCCCGTCGGCAACCGCGCCGACGACGCGACGCGCGCAACCCGATCGGCGGTCTCCACGCGACCGGACTCTGAACCGATCCAGGCCCGGACTGCCGAACCCCTTCTCTGTCTCCGGCTTGTCAAACGGCGTGAGCGGCGAACCTCGTCGCGGTCCGGAGGCCGAGCCGTCCCCCGGGGGTCGGGGCCACGGACCCCCGGCGCGTGCCAAGGCCGTTCCGAGATGCATCAGCTGGTCCAGGAGTGAGATCGGTCTTGCCTGCTTGGGCGCGACGACCTCGGGTCATCGGCTCGCCTCTCTGACGAGGTGGAAGTCAGTGATCTCGAACCGGAAGAACTCGCCCTCGTTCCACCGGTCGGTCCCGTAGAACCAGCCGGCGCGGCCGGCGCTGGGGATCGTCACACCGTCGAAGGTTGAGTAGCCGGTCGCCTCGAACCCGAACGGGTGGTGCCCCCAGATGCCGCTGCTGTCCGGGTCGCCCCACCGCTCGAAGACCACGGACTGCACCTGGGCGTCGTCGCCGAGGGTGTAATGGAGCTCGATCTCGGCATCGTCCAGGCGGTAGTTCGCCGTGATGCAGTGTGGATCGGTGGCGCTCCACGTGACGCCGAAGCGGGCGAGCAACGCCGTCGGAACCCAAACGGCCTCGGCGCCGACGCGGCCCGCCGCGCTACGGGACACGTCAGGCCCGTCTGCATGCATGACGCGGACCAGGCCGAGGACTCTCCAGTTCATCGCCCCTTGTCCGTCCGCGTACCGGTCGGAGCCGACGATGATGCCGCCGGCCCGGGCGGCCCACACGAAGCCGTGGTGTGGAGTCTCGATCTGTCGGGCACGAAACCGTACCCATCTCTGTCCGAGCTTGATCGAGCCCCTCATCCGAAAGCGCGCCGCGGCGGCCAATGGCGTGCCGGGCGCGATCGCTGCCCCCAGGTAGCGGCGCACCGGGTCGGGCAGCCCCTCGAGCTCGGCCTCGGCGAACGAGCCCGGCGCGGGTGGGTAGGCGAGGCGGATCTTCAGCTCGCGGGCGGCTGCGAGGCGAACACTCATCCCGCTGCCACATTCAGAGACGCCCGCGAAGTCTCTCGAGAGTCTCCGGCGGCTCGCCTCATCGGTTCCCTATCAGGCCTTCGGGTCATCGGCGTGCGAGAACCATTCGAGGGTCGTTCGGATCGCCTCCGGGTGCGGAGTAGCGCCCGGTCCGAACGCTCGCTCGAACTTCGAGTGGTCCACGACCCAGGGGTCCTGGCTCTGATAGAGCACCTCCCGCAGGGCCCGCACGTCGGGGTTGAACACCCCACCGATGGCCAGCAGCCACGAGGGGGTGACGCTCAGCTTCGCCGGTCGCTCCGACTGTTCCGCGATCATCTCGGCGAACCGGCGGATCGTCACGGTCTCGGCGCTCGGCACATGCCACACCTCGCCCAGCGCCTCGTCCCGCGACCCCAGGGTCACAAGCGCTCGGGCGAAATCGTCGATGAACGTCACGGTGTGGGGCACGTCGGGGTTGCCGAGAACCTGCGCCGGTTTGCCGGCGAGCATCCTGGGGAAGACTCGCTCGCCGACTGTGGAGTTCAAGGCGTGAGGGCCGAAGAAGTCAGACCCTCGACCGATCGCGGCCCGTACCTTCCCGTCCCGGTGTGCTGCCATCAACGCCTCGGCCACCCGTGCCCGGGTCCGGCCGTTCGCCCCGACGGGCCGGTGGGGGAGGTCCTCGGTGAGCGGTCCCTGAACGCGGCCGTAGGCATACAGGTTGTCTCCGTAGACGATCCGTGCGCCCCCGGCCGAGGCACCCTCGATGACCCCATCCATGAGCGCCGGAAGCAGCGCGGGCCACTTGGAGTAGCGCGGCGCGGCGCACTGGTAGACGACGCTCGCCCCCTCGAAGGCTTCACGGGCCTGATCCGGGTCGCTGACGTCGGCGGAGACGACCTCTGTCTCCGCGGGAGCATCGGCGCGGCCGTCTCGAGTAACGATCCGCGCTGGCTTCTGCCTCTGACGAAGCTCCCGGGCGACGGCAAGTCCGAGGGGTCCCGCCCCGACCACGACATGTACGGACTCGTTCTTCGTCCGATCTTGTGCAGAACTGGTGGCGGTCTGATTCATCACCTGATACCTCCCTGATACAGCTCGGGCCTTGATCTTTCGCGGTGGTTGACCCATCAACTCTGCATCAATTCAGATTGAGCGTACCCAGCCTGGAGTGTGCTGGATCGTCCGGAGAAGACATGTGAGCCAGGCTCGTTGTCGACACTCCGCGTACCGGCTTGGGCAAGACGACGCTGTTGGGCCCTCTCGTCTTGCTGTGGCTCCCGTGCCATCGTGTTCACGTCTTGGCCACTTCGTACTGCTAGCGTGATGTAACGTGACGAGAGGGAACCGTGCAGAACTCCGGAGAAGAACGATTGGTGAAGGAGTTCGCGGGCACGTTCTCGCGAGAGACCGTGACGGAGTGCCTCCGAGACACGGCGAAACGATGGGCAAACGCCCCGGTCCAAACCTTCGTGGAGCTCTTGACTGAGCGGTTCACCAGGGAGCGACTTCGCGCGACGGCGCACGCTTCCTGAAGAACGGAAGGCAATCGGGAGGACCGGTCTACCTCCTAGGCAAGCCCCCGATTCTGGCTCCGCCGCAGGCGCTGATCCACGACGAGACCGATGGGGCCTTCCCCTCGCAGAGGCGCACGCCCTCTGACCTGCGGAGACGACAGGATTCGAACCTGTGAGGGAGTGTTATCCCCCTAACCGCTTAGCAGGCGGCTGCTTTCGGCCACTCAGCCACGTCTCCGAGGCGGATTCTACGGAACCGGCCCGCGAGTAGGCTTCGCCCGTGCCGGACGTCGTCGTCGTCGGCGGGGGGATCATCGGCGCGGCGTGTGCCCGCGAGCTCGCTCGCGCCAGGATGGCCGTGACGCTGCTCGAACGGGACGAGCTCGCGGCCGGGGCGTCCGGGCGGAACCTCGGCTACCTCGACACCTCCAAGGACCCGGTGCTCGCGCCGATGGCCCGGGCGAGCCTGCCGATGTACCGGGAAGCCGTCGAGGAGTCGCCGTTCCCCGTCTTCCTCGATCGGGACGCGCTCGGCACGCTCGCCGTGACCCTGGACGAGAACGAGCTCGACGACCTCGAGGCGTGGGTCGAGTCGGCGCGCGCGATCGGCGTGCAGGTCGACGACGTCGGCGCCGATCGCGTGCGCGAGCTCGAGCCGGAGCTGTCCCCCGGCCTGCTCGCCGCCTTCCTGCTCGACGAGGGCCATCGCGTCGACCCCGGCGCGCTCACCGTCACCCTGGCCGCCGCCGCGCGAGCGCGGGGCGCCGAGATCCGCCACCACCTGCCCGCGCGGCGCCTCCTCCGCGACGCCGATCGCGTGACGGGCGTGATGACGGACGACGGGCCGGTGCACGCCGACGTCACCTTGCTGGCGGCGGGACCGTGGTCGGCCTCGCTGCTGCGGCCGCTCGGCATCTCATTGCCGATCGCCGGGGCCCGCGGATGGCTCGTCCAGACGGCGCCGGGACGCCAGCTCGTCCGCCGGTGGATCCAGAGCGGCGCCCGCCGGCTGCTCGCCGGGGGGGAGTCCGCCCGCGCCTCTGCGGCGCCGGAGACCGCGCTCTCCATGCGAGCGTTCGCCGAGTCGCGCGAGACGGTCGACGTGGCGCCGATGATCCAGCCCGCCCCCGACGGATCGATCGTCACCGGGACCTCGCGAGAGCCCGCGCTCGCGCCCGAGGCGCACGGGCTGGACGTGGCGCGCGCCGTCGCGCGCGAGGCGAGCCGGCTCGTCCCCGCGCTCGCTGATGCGCCGGTGGTCGGCACCTGGTCGGGAGTTCGTCCGGTCTCGCCCGACGAGCGCCCGCTCGTCGGACGGCTCGCGGACGGGCTCGTGGTCGCGAGCGGCCACGGCTCGGAGGGGGTGATCCTCGGCGGCGGGACGGCGGAGCTCGTCCGAGCCATCGTCGCCGGCGAGGAGCCGCCCTTCGACCCGGCGCCGTTCGATCCGCACCGATTCGCGGCGAGCAACGCCTGATGGACCACGCAGAGTTCGTGACGCTCATGGAGGAGATCCGCGAGACCTGGATCGCGGGCGACACGCTGCGAGCGCTCGCGTGCTTCACCGACGACTGCGTCTACATCGAGCCGCCGGACGAGCAGCGGTACGAGGGGCGCGACGAGCTGTACGACTTCTTCGGCGGCGACGACCCTCCGCCGATGGACCTCGTGTGGCACCACCTCGTCGTCGACGGGGACGTGGGCGCCGGCGAGTACACGTACCGCGGCGAGAACCAGTATCACGGCGTGGTGCTCGTGCACCTTCGCGATGGTCGCATCGACCGCTGGCGCGAGTACCAGTACCGGTCGGACCTCGACTACGACGCGTTCGCCGGCCCGAGCCGCTTCGCCTGACGTCAGCGCGCGGCCGGGCGGCCGTACCGCTCCATCAGCTCGAGCGTCTGCTCGAGCGGGAGCGCGTGCAGGACGTGGCCGTCGCGGCCGACGGTCGTCGTCGCCGCGAACAGCGCGTTCACGACGGCCTCCTCGACGGCCTCGACGGTCGCCGCGAACAGGTCGTTCATCGGGTTCATGCCCTCCCATGCCGCGCCGTCGAGCACGGCGCGGACGTCGAGCAGCCCGTCGTCGCTGTCGAGCGGGACGCGATTCGCCGTGGAGAACGCGATCATCAGCTCGCCCGACCCGTTGTGGCCGGTCGACCCGCACCGCGCGAGGCCGAGCCCGGCGCGCAACGCGAGCCGGCGGGCCTGGTGCGGCAGCATCGGGGCGTCGGTCGCGACGACGACGATGCACGACCCCTCCTCGTGGCCTTCGGGCATGAGGTCCGTGATCTCGCGCCCGATGGGCACGCCGTCGATGCGCAGCAGCTCGCGCTCGCCGAAGTTCGTGAGCACGAGGACCCCGACCGTGAACCGGCCCTGCACGACGCGCGAGGCCGTGCCGATCCCGCCCTTGAAGTCCATGCACTGCATCCCGGTTCCGGCGCCGACGCACCCCTCCGCGACCGGACCACCGGCCGCCGCGTCGAGCGCCGCATATACGTGGCCGTCGGCGAGCGGAAACGCTTTCACGTCGTTCAGGAACGAGTCGTCGCACTCGGTCACGAGCGGCATGTCGCCGCCGTGGCTCGTCGTGAGCGCGTGGCGTTCCGTGCGCCAGCGGATGGTCGCGTCGTACGCGCGACCGATCGCGAGCGAGCTCGTCATCACGATCGGCGAGTGGAGCAGGCCCCACTCGTTCACCTGGTTGATGCCGATCATCTCGCCGTAGCCGTTCAGGACGTGGGTGCCGGCGTACACGCGATCGACCCAGGGGAGCCCCTCGTGCGGGAAGACCGCGGTCACACCGGTGCGCGCCGCCCCCGTGCCGTCCGCGCCCGGGTCGCGAACGACCGTGGCGTGGCCGACCCGGACGCCGGCCACGTCGGTGATCGCGTTCCCCGGTCCCGTCGGGATCGTGCCGATGGCGATCCCCAGCTCACGCGCCCTTCCCCGTTGCATCCCATCCCTCCTCGAGCGGCGGCCGATGCTATCGCGCGTGGGCTCGCCCTCCCCCGGCGGGGGCCGACGGACGCGAGGCTAGACTGGCGGCCGCATGGCGATCCTCGCGCTCGGCGTCTCCCATCGTCGCGCCACCGTGGAGCTGCTCGAGCGGCTCACGTTCACGGAGGGCGACCTCGCGAAGGCGTACCGGCGCGCGCTCGACGATCCGGCGATCGAGGAGGCCGTGATCCTGTCGACGTGCAACCGCGTCGAGATCTACGCGAGCGTGCCGAGCTATCACGCCGGGTTCCAGGCCCTCAAGCGCCTTCTGTGCGAGTCGCGAGAGGTGTCGGCCGACGAGATCGCCGACCCGCTCTACTCGCACTTCGAGCTCGAGGCGGCGGAACACGCGTTCACGGTCGCGGCCGGGCTCGACTCGATGGTGCTCGGGGAGCCGCAGATCCTGTCCCAGGTGCGCGAGGCGCTCCGGCAGGCCGAGGCCGAGGGGGCCGCCGGCCGGCACCTCGCCGAGGTCTTCCGCGCGGCCTCGAGCGCGGGACGCCGGGTCCGGACCGAGACCTCGGTGGGCGCGGCGCCCGACGCGTTCGTCGCCGCGGGGGTGGACCTCGCCGAGGAGACGATCGGCTCGCTCGAGGGCCGCCGGGCCGTGGTGATCGGCGCCGGGCAGATGGCGGCCCTCGCTGTCAAGCACCTGCGCGACCGTGCCCTCGGCACGGTCCGGATCCTGAACCGGTCGCTCGAGCGCGCCCGCGCGCTCGCCGAGCGCGCGCAGGCGGAGGCCGGCGACCTCGCGGCGCTGCCGCAGGCGCTCGCCGAGGCCGACCTGCTCGTCTCGGCGACGGGTGCGGCCGCGATCGTGGTCCGGGAGCCGATGCTCCGGGGTCGCCAGCGCCCGCTGTTCGTTCTCGACCTCGCGGTGCCGCGCGACGTGGAGGCCTCCGCCGGCCGCCTGCCCGACGTCACGCTCGTCGACCTCGACGACCTGCGCGCCTCGGTCGCGGTTCGCGCCGCCGAGACCGCGGCCGACATCGGGCGCGCGCACGAGATCGTCGGCGAGGAGGTTCGCCGCTTCGAGCTCCGTCGCCGATCGGAGCATCTCGCGCCGCTGATCCGCGCGCTGCACGAGCGCGGCGAGGCGGTCGTCGCGGCCGAGCTCGAGCGCTTCCGCTCGGAGCTCGTCACCCTCGACCCGGCGGAGCGCGAGGCCGTCGAGGCGCTCGCCCGCGGCATCGTCGCCAAGCTCCTGCACGAGCCGATCGTCCGGCTGAAGGAGCGGTCGGCAGCGGGCACGCGCGACGCGCACGCGAAGCTCCTGGCCGACCTGTTCGGCATCGAGCCCGCCGCCGAGTGAAGCTCCGGATCGGCACCCGCCGTTCCCGTCTCGCGCTCGCCCAGGCCGAGGAGGTGGCCGCGGCGCTTCGGCGTGACGGCCACGAGATCGAGCTGGTGCCGATGACCACGGCCGGCGATCGCGGCGCCGACGCGCTCGCCGACCCCGCGGGACGCAAGGGTCTGTTCGTCGCGGAGATCGCACGCGCCGTCCGCGAGGGCGAGGTCGACCTCGCCGTGCACTCGGCGAAGGATCTCCCCGCCGAGGACGACGAGGAGCTCGAGATCACGGCCGTTCCCGAGCGCGCGTCCGCGCTCGACGTGCTGGTCACGCGCGCGGGAGAGCTCGCACACGGGGGCCGCGTCGGGACCTCGAGCCTGCGCCGGCAGGCCCAGGTCTTCCGGTGGCGGCCGGACGTGCTGCTGAAGGACCTGAGCGGCAACGTGGACACGCGGCTGCGAAAGCTGGCGGAAGGGGAGGTCGAGGCGCTCGTCCTGGCCGCCGCCGGGCTGCTGCGACTCGGCGTCGCCCCCGAGCACGCCGCGCCCATGTCGATCGCCGAGATGGTCCCCGCGCCGGGTCAGGGCTGTCTCGCCGTCCAGGCCAGGGCAGGCGACGGTGCGACGCTTGGGGCCCTCGCCGCCCTCGATCACCCGCCGAGCCGTGACGCGCTCGATGCCGAGCGCGGCCTGATGCGGGCGCTCGGCGGCGGCTGCGCGCTCCCACTCGGCGCCTTCGCCGAGCGCACGGCGACCGGGATGCGCATGGTCGCCATCGCGCTCACGCCGGACGGCGGGCGGTTCGCCCGCGCCGAGGTCGAGGCGCCGACGCCCGCGGAGGTCGCGGAGCTCGCCCGGCGCGAGCTCGTCGCCCGGGGTGCGGAAGAGATCCTCTCGGCGGTTCGCCCGTGAAGACGCTCGCGGGACGGACGGTGCTCGTCACCCGTCCCGCCGAACCGCGAGGAGAGCTCGCCCGCGCGCTGCGGCGTCGGGGCGCGACGGCGATCGCGGCGCCGTCGATCGAGATCGTCCCGGCCCGTTCCGCGGCGCTCACCCGCGCGCTCGAACAGCTCGCCGACGGTCGGTTCGACTGGATCGCCATCACGAGCCCGCGGACCGTGGCCGCGCTCGCCGACCGGATCCGCCCGCGCGACGTCCGGGCCCGGGTCGCCGCCATCGGAGACGGGACCCGCGAGGCGTTTCGCCGGTGGGCCCGGCGCGAGCCCGACCTGGTGCCGGCGACGTTCACGACCGCGGGGCTCGCGCGCGCCTTCCCGCGGGGCTCGGGCCGGGTGATGTGTCCGAGGGCTGACGTCGCGCCCGAGGGGCTCGAGGACGCGCTCGCGGACAAGGGCTGGACCACGACCCGCGTCGACGCCTATCGCACGCGCGTCCCCCGCTCGCTCCCGGCCGATGCGCGCGAGGCGCTTCGGGACGGGCGCGTCGACGCGGTCACGTTCACGAGCGCCTCGGCGGTGCGCGGCTTCGTCCGGCTCCTCGGCTCCACGAGGGGAACCCCGAAGGTGGTCTGCATCGGACCGGTCACGGCGCGCGAGGCTCGGACGCACGGCTTCGCCGTCCACGCCGTCGCGAGGCGCCACACGATCGACGGCCTGGTGGAAGCGGTCGAGCGGGCGCTCGGAGGGACTTGACCGCCCAAATACTCAACGTTTAGTATTCGCCTTTCATGCTGACGAGGCTGCTGATCCTCTGGTTGCTGTCCGAGGCGCCCATGCACGGATACCGGATCAAGCGGACCCTCGACGACGAGGCGCTGCGGTTCTGGTTCTCGGTCGAGTACGGGTCGGTGTACGCGGTCCTTCGGACCCTCGAACGCGAGGGCCTCGTTCGCCAGACGGCGCTCGAGCGGGAGGGCTCGCGACCGCCGCGCCGCCGCTACGAGATCACCGGGGAGGGACGCGCCGCGCTGGCCGACCTGTTGCGGGAGGCGTGGGTCCGACTCCCGGAACGCGGGGAACCGATCGACCTCGCCTTCGCCGCCCGCCCCGAGCTTGCCGAGGACGAGATCGACGGCCTGCTCGAGCGCCGCGCCGACGCGCTGCGGGACCGCCTCCAGGACCTGCGAGCCCTTGCGCGCTCGGCGCCGGCCCCCGAGCTGGTACCTCGACACGTGGCGCTGACCGAGGCCGAGCTGAGGTGGATCCAGAGCATTCGTCAGGCCGAGCCGGCCGGAGAGGAGGAAGAGATGCAACACCCGACGGACGTGCAGCTCATCGCGAACCTCGTCGTGCGCCGACCCGACGGACGCGTCCTGCTGGTTCGCTACCACGACGACGACGAGCGCTGGTGGCTTCCGGGCGAGGATCTCGAGGCGTACGAGCATCCGGACGAGCGAGCTCGACGGCTCCTCGAGACGACGTTCCCCGGTCTGCGCGTCTCGCGACTGTTGTTTCACGACGTCGAGTCGTTTCGCGGCCGCCGCGGATGGCACGTCGTCTTCCACTACCTCGTCGAGGCGGACGGCGACGCGAGCTCGGACCGCCCGACCGAGTGGTTCGACCCGAACGAGTTGCCGCGGACCATGCACGGCCACTGGGAGCGCGACGCCGTGAGCCGCGTCCTCGAGGACGCGCTCGCGGGCTGACCGGCGGCCGTCGCTACCCGGGTCCGGGACCGTCGACGTTCACGAGTGACGGACCCTCGCCGGCGCGCGACCCCACAGCCCGCCGGCCTCGAAGGCCGTGAACCGGTCCATCCCCGGCTTCGAGGGGCCCTCGATCCGCTCCTCGGAGGAGACCTTGCGCACGTTCCGGTTCACCGGCCCCACCGCCGGTGCGCTCCGTCGGACGCTCTATCATCGTGCGAGATGACCTTCCCGCGCCACCGTGCACGCCGGCTCCGCCGCACGCCGGCGCTCCGCGCGCTCGTGCGCGAGACGGAGCTCGCGCCCCGCCACCTGATCGCTCCGCTCTTCGTGAAGGAGGGCATCGCCGAGCCGGCGCCGATCGCGTCCATGCCGGGACAGTCGCAGCACACGCTCGAGTCGCTGCGCAAGGAGGCGGCCGAGATCGCGAGCGCCGGCGTGCTCGCGTTCATGCTCTTCGGCATCCCCGAGCGCAAGGACGCGGAGGGCTCGGAGTCGTGGAACCCCGAGGGCATCGCGCAGCGGGCGCTGCGGGTCCTGCGCGCAGAGCTCGGCGACGAGCACGTGATCGTTGCGGACCTCTGTCTCGACGAGTACACCGATCACGGCCACTGCGGGGTGCTCGACGCCGAGGGCCACGTCGACAACGACGCGACGCTCGAGCGGTATCGGCGGATCGCGCTCGCGCAGGCCGAGGCCGGGGCGCATCTCGTCGGGCCGAGCGGGATGATGGACGGCCAGGTCGGCGAGATCCGTGACGCGCTCGACGGCGGAGGGTTCGAGCGGGTCGGGATCCTCGCGTACGCGGCGAAGTTCGCGTCGGCCTTCTACGGCCCGTTCCGCGAGGCGGCCGAGTGCGCGCCCCGCTTCGGCGACCGGGCCGGCTACCAGATGGACCCGCCGAACGCCGACGAGGCGATCCGCGAGATCGAGGCCGACATCGACGAAGGGGCCGACGTCGTGATGGTGAAGCCGGCGCTGCCGTACCTCGACATCATTCGGCGCGCGAAGGACCGCACCCACTTCCCGATGGCCGCGTACCACGTGAGCGGCGAGTACTCGATGCTCAAGGCCGCCGCGCGAAACGGCTGGCTCGACGAGCGCAAGGCCGTGCTCGAGGTGCTGACCGGGATCCGCCGTGCCGGCGCCGACCTCGTCCTCACGTACCACGCGAAGGAAGCCGCGGACTGGCTCGGCGACGCCTGATCCGCCGGTGTCGAAGATCGACGACTACCGGCGCGAGCTCCGACGGCTGTCGACGTGGGAGCCGTACCTCCTCGAGCACTCCGGGCTCCCCGGACCCCGGGGGAACATCGAGCTCGGGCAGGCCGCGGCCGACGTCGGCGACCGCAGACGCTTCGATCGCCTCTTGAAATGGACGCCCGACCGGGCGCCGGTGGGAACTCGCGAGGAGTTCCTCGCGTTCTGCGGCACCGTCGGCCTCGGCAAGCTCGCCGTCGAGGGCGACGCGGCCGCGCTCCCGCAACTGCGGGCGCAGGCGTCGGACCCGCGATGGCGGGTTCGCGAGGCCGTCGCCATGGGCCTGCAACGGGTCGGCGAAGCGGACATGCGGGTGCTGATCCGCGAGTGCCGTCGCTGGGCTCGGGGCAACAACCTCGAGCGGCGCGCGGCCGTCGCCGGCCCGTGCGAGCCCGCGCTCCTACACGCCGAGCGGGACGTCGTCGCGGTGCTCTCGATCCTCGACCGGGTCACCGACGGCCTGTCCCGCTCGCGCGACCGCAGGTCCGAGGGCTTCCAGGCCCTTCGCAAGGCGCTCGCGTACTGCTGGAGCGTCGCCGTCGCCGCGTCGCCCGATGCCGGCCGGCCGCTGATGGAGCGGTGGATGACGAGCGAGGATCGCGACGTCCGCTGGGTGATGAAGCAGAACCTCGGGAAGAAGCGACTCGCCGCCGCGGGCCCGGACTGGGTGGCGGGTTGGCGCTCGCGGCTCGACTAGTATGGGCCTTACTGTGTGCTAACTTGTGGGCCATGAGGGTTCACATCAGCCTCGATGCCGAGCTCGTCGACGAGCTCGACGAGCTCGTCGGTCCCCGAGGTCGGAGCCCGTTCATCGCCGAAGCCATCCGAAGAGCCGTCCACCAGGAGCGCCGCTGGCGCCTGATCCGCTCCGCGATCGGCTCGATCGCCCACGAGGGTCATCCCTGGGATCCGGATGTCGCGGCCTGGGTCCACGACTCGCGGCGACAGGACCCGCGGCGCGTGGGCTGATGGGCGCGATCCTGCTGGACTCGACGGTCGTGATCGATCTCCTCAAAGGCGCTCCCGGGACCTCGACTCGCTTCGTCGCCCTCGCACCGGCCGGGGACGTCCCGCACGTGTGCGCGATCACCGTCGAAGAGATCAGCACCTTCCTCCGCCCCCGCGAGCGCGAGGCCGCCGGAGCCATGTTCGAGGGGCTCGCCGTCGCGCCGCTCGGAATCGCCGAAGGACGACTCGCCGGCTGGTGGCGACGCACGTTTCGAGAGCAAGGCCGAACGCTCTCCCAGGCGGACGTGCTCATCGCCGCGGCGGCCGTCGGCATCGGCGCCCGGCTCGCCACCGGCAACCCAAAGGACTTCCCGATGCCCGAGCTCGCCGTCGAGCACTGGCCCGTCGGCGATTGACGGCGCGCCGGTAGCATCCGGCGCGTGAGCCGATCCGACGACCTGTTCGAACGGGCGCGCGCGGTCATCCCCGGGGGGGTCGACTCGCCCGTCCGCGCGTTCGGCGCCGTCGGAGGGGTCCCACGCTTCGCCGTTCGCGGCGAGGGCGCATACCTGATCGACGCGGACGGCAACCGGTACCTCGACTTCGTGCAGTCGTGGGGCGCGCTCCTGTTCGGCCACGCGCGGCGCGAGATCGTCGACGCGGCCGTCGTGGCGGCGGCCCGCGGGACGACGTTCGGAGCTCCCACGGAGGGCGAGGTCGGCCTCGCCGAGCGCATCACGGCGGCGATGCCGTCCGTCCAGATGGTCCGGCTCGTTTCCTCGGGCACCGAGGCCGCGATGAGCGCGATCCGTCTCGCGCGCGGGTTCACGCGGAGAGACGCCGTCGTCAAGTTCGACGGCTGCTACCACGGCCACTCAGACGCGCTGTTGGCGAAGGGCGCGGGATCCGGGGTCGCTGCGCTCGGCATCCCCGGTTCGCCGGGGATCACCGACGGGGCAGCGCGCGACACCCTGACGCTCCCGTTCAACGACGTCGAGGCGGTCGACGCCGCGTTTGCCGCGCGCGGCGACCGGATCGCGGCGGTGATCGTCGAGCCGGTCCCCGCGAACATGGGCGTCGTGCCGCCCGAGCCGGGGTTTCTCGAGGGTCTCCGCGCCGGCTGCTCGGCCCACGGCGCGCTGCTGATCTTCGACGAGGTCATCTCCGGGTTCCGCATCGCGTACGGCGGTGCGCAGTCCCTCTTCGGCATCGCGCCGGACCTGACGGTCCTCGGCAAGGTGATGGGCGGCGGCTTTCCCTGTGCGGCGTTCGGCGGGAGGCGCGACGTGATGGAGCATCTCGCGCCGGTCGGTCCCGTCTATCAGGCCGGAACGCTGAGCGGGAACCCGGTGGCGGTGGCGGCCGGCATCGCGGCCCTGGATCTCGCGCGGGACCTCGATCCGTACGCCGCGCTCGCGGCGACGGCCGAAACGATCGTCGAGGGGCTCGTGACCGCCTTCGCGAAGCGTGGGATCCCCGCCACGATCAACCGGGCGGCGTCCATGTTCTCCGTCTTCTTCTCCGAAGGTCCGGTTCTCGACTTCGCCGGCGCGAGGTCGGCCGACCACGAGCGCTACGCCCGTCTGTTCCATCATCTGCTGGAGCGGGGCGTGTACCTTCCGCCCTCCGGTTACGAGCTCTGGACCATCGGCACCGAGCACGGCGCCCCGGAGGTCGAACGCCTTCTCGAGGCGGCCGCCACGTTCGAAGGCTAGGGACGCCGGTCCGGCGGCGAGTGACGCTCGGGAGAGGGGCCGAACGGCACCGGGTCCGTACGGCATGCCCTCGACCGCCAAGCCCGTTGCCCGCGACCCGTTCGTCATCGTCGCGAGCGTGCTCGGGGTGTTCGCGCTCGGGATGGTCGTCGTCGGGCTCGTAACGGGGACGCAGGCGCCGTTCGTCGCCGTTGCCGTCGCCACCATCGCGCTCTGGTTCGTCTCGACGATCCACCACGTGAGGGCGACGTCCCCGGCTCCGAGCCCCGCGCTCGGGGCTCACTGAAGCTGCGGTGTCCGTGAGCGCGTAACGTTCGGTGGGACCGGCTTGACCGTAGGGTGAACCCATCGAAGGAGGGATCGCCAGCATGACCACCGAGACTGCAACGTTCGGCGCCGGGTGCTTCTGGGGCGTCGAGTACGTCTTCGAGCGCGTGCCGGGGGTGGTGCGGACGTCGGTTGGCTACACCGGCGGCCACACCGAGCGGCCCACGTACCGCGAGGTCTGCTCCCACACGACCGGTCACGCGGAGGCCCTGACCGTCGAGTTCGACCCCGCGGGCGTGAAGTACGACCAGCTGCTCGAGGTGTTCTGGGCAATGCACGACCCCACGCAGGTGAACCGGCAGGGCCCGGACGTCGGCGACCAGTACCGGAGCGTGATCTTCACGCACTCCGAGGAGCAGGAGCGCGCCGCTCTGGCCTCGCGGGATCGGGCGCAGTCGAGGTTCGACCGACCGATCGCCACGGAGATCACGCCCGCGAGCGAGTTCTGGCCGGCCGAGGACTACCACCAGCAGTACTACGACAAGAACGGGCATGCGCCGTACTGCCACGAGATCCCGTGGCAGACGCTCGAGGAGCTCGGTCTGGTCGAGGCCCGGACCTAGGCCATCGAGTCCGACGGCCTAGGGCCCATCGGCGGCCATCGAGCGCAGGAGCACGACGCAGAACTCGTTGCCTTCGGGGTCTGCGAGCACGATGAAGGGATCCTCGGGGTCCTCGGAGATCCATAGCCGCCGGGCCCCGAGGCCCTCGATCCGCGAGGCCTCGGCCTCGATGTCCCCCGCGCCGAGGTCGACATGCACGCGGTTCTTTGCGACCTTGCCCTCGGGGACCTTCTGGAATCCGATCCGGATCGCCCGCTCCCCCTCGCCGAGCACCGACGCCCAGGCTTCGTCGTCGCTCTGCATCGCGTAGCCGGTCGCCGCCGCCCAGAACCGGGCCAGCGATCGTGGATCGGCGCAGTCGATGACGACCTCGTGGAATCGGACGCTCACAGGACCGCGTCCGCCTTGGCTGCGAAGACGAAGTCGGCCTCGTGCAGGCCGCCGATCTTGTGGGTGTACACCGTGAGCTTCACGCGGCCCCACGAGAGCTCGATGTCGGGGTGATGCCCGACCTCCTCGGCGAGCTCGCCGACGCGGTTCGTGAACGCGAGGGCCTCGCGGAAGTTCTTGAACCGGTACTCCTTGGCGAGGTGATGGTCATCCACCGCCTCCCACTCGTTGCCGAGGTCCTTGAGGTATGGTGCGACCTCCTCATGCGTGAGCGGTGGTATGCCGCCGCGACACGGCACGCACTCCATCGACGCGAGGTCCCGAGCCATCAGCGCCTCCCCTCGTCCAAGCGCGCCTGCACCATGTGGTCCGCGGCCGCCGCCGTCGAGATCCCCTCCGCGTCGGCGATGCGGAACACCTCGGCGAGCGTGTCCGCGATCCCCGCGACCCGCTCGTCCCGCCGCGCTTCGTCCTCTCCCAGCATCTCGAGCGACGCGAGGTGGATGATGCCCCCGGCGTTCACCACGTAGTCGGGCGCGTACAGGATCTCGCGCTCGGCGAAGCGCTCCGCGTCCTCGGGCTCCTTGAGCTGGTTGTTCGCCGCGCCGGCGACCACGCGGCATCGCAGGCGCGGGATCGACTCGGCCGACAGGACCCCGCCGGTCGCGCACGGCGATAAGACGTCGCACGCGGTCGCGACGGCGTCCTCGGGAGCGACCGCCTCTCCGCCGAGCTCGGCCGCGAGCTCCTTGGCCCGCGCCTCGTCGACGTCGGTCAGCACGAGCTCGGCTCCCCCATCTCGAAGCCGGCGGGCGAGCGGACCGCCCACCGCCCCGACGCCCTGCACGAGTACCGTGCAACCCGTCAGGTCGTCCGTGCCGAACGCGTGAGCGACGCTCGCGCGGATCCCGGCGAACACGCCGTCGGCCGTGGCCGGCGCCGACGTCCCCGAGCCGCCGTGCGCCTCGGTGCGGCCGAACACGGACGAGCACCGTTCGGCGATGACGTCCATGTCGGGCGACGCCGTGTTCATGTCGCACGCCGTCCAGTAGGTGCCGTGAAGCGACTCGACCAGGTCCGCGTAGCGCAGCAGGAGCGTCCGCCGGGCCTCGCCGCTCGGGAGCTCCGAAACGGCGAGGACCCCCTTCCCACCACCGAGCGGAAGTCCTGCGACCGCGTTCTTGCTCGTCATCGCGCTCGCCAGCCGAAGGCCGTCGCGCAAGGCGTCGCCGGGGCGGGCGTAGGCCTTCATCCGCGTGCCGCCGGAGGCCGGGCCGAGCACGGTCGAGTGGACGCAGACGAACATCCAGGTCCCGCTTGGGTCATCGAAGCGGACCGCGACCTCCTCGCCGTCCCAGGCCTCGAGCAGGTCCTCGAACACGCGGGGCTACTCGGGGAACTTGCTCGCGGCGGAGGTGGTCTGCTTCTTCGCCTTCTTCACCGCGCGCTTCTCCTTGATGGACTTCTGCGCGGTCTTCTTGTTGTGCTTCTCGCCCTTGTCCTTCGCGTGCGCCACGGGACGACCTCCGTTCGCTCGGCGGGGGCCCCATTATGGCGCGCCCCGGCGAACGGGGCCGGGCCTCAGGGCAGGTCGGCGAACGCGGCGGCGACGTCCTTGCGGATGCCGGTCAGGAAGGGGATCTCCTCCTTCGTGAACCGTCGAGCCTGGGCCTCGCGGAGCCGGCGGATGCAGTCGACGATCCGATCGAGCTCGTCGGCCTCGAACGCGAGGATCCACTCCCAGTCGCCGAGGCCGAAGGCGCTCGTCGTGTTCGCCAGGACGTCGGGGAACTCGCGTCCGGCCTCCCCGTGCTCGCGGAGCAGCGCCGCCCGCTCCTCGCGCGGCAGCAGGTACCACTCGGGCGTGCGGACGAACGGATAGACGCACGCGTAGCGGCGGGGCGGCTCGCCCTTGACGAACGCGGGGGCGTGGTCGGCGGTGAACTCGGCAGGCTTGACGACCCCGAGGAACGTCCACGCGAGCGTGAGGCGGCGCCCGGCCTCGGTCCGGCCGAAGGCGACGAGCGCGTCCTGCACGGCGTCGGCCGAGGGCCCGACGAGCCACAGCATGAGGTCGGCGTCGGCGCGGAACCCGACGGTCGAGTACAGCCCGCGCACGGTGACCGACCCGTCCCAGCCCTTGAAGAGGTGTTCGACCTCCCGTGCGGCGTCGTCGCGATCGAGCTCGCGGAAGGCGGCCGACGCCTTGAAGCAGAGATACAGCGCGTAAACGGTCTCGCTCATGGCACTCGCTCCGTTCGCTCGGGGGAGCTCGCCGCGAGGTGCGCTCGCACCCGTTCGGCGGTGTCGTTCGCGCGTCCCACGGTGTCGGCGAGCCCGACCCCCCGATACGCGTTCCCGGTGAGGAAGATACCGGGCGGCAGCGTGGCCTCGATCTCGGCGACGCGGTCCAGGTGCCCGACCCCGTACTGCGGCATCGACCTCGGCCACCGGATCACCGCCGACGCCGCGGCGCGGGCCGGCAGCGGCACCACGGCGGCGAGATGCCGGCACACCGCCTCCACGATGTCGCCATCGGGCGCGTCGAGGACGTCCTCGGAGCCGGCGGCGCCGACGAAGCAGCGGACGACGGCGCGAGCGTCGAACGCGGGGTCCGGCCACTTGCGCGACAGGAACGTGGCGGCGGTCATCGGCGCCTTCCCGGTCGGCACGACGAAGCCGGAGGTCTCAGGCAAGGCCTCCTCCGAGCCGGGCGGGTAGACGAGCCCGACGACCCCGGTCGACACGTAGGAGATCCCCGCGAGGCCGGCCGCGGCGTCCGGCGCCGTCGCGGCGAGCAGCTCGGCCGCCACGAAAGCGGGCGTCGCGAGCACGATCGCCGCCGCCTCGAGCTCGCCCACGCCGGTGCGAACCGCGTGACGCGGTCCGCGCGCCTCGACGCCTGTCGCGACGGCCGAGGTCCACACGCGCTCCGCGCCGACGGCGGCGAGCGCCTCCGCCAGTTCCCGCATCCCGCCCGCCGGCCGCAGGAACAGCGGCCCCGCGGTTCGTCCGGCGTCGAGCGCCGCCCGCCCGCCGCGGATCAGGCTGCCGAGCTCGCGCTCCCACCGCTCGAGCTCGGGGAAGGTCGCCCGCGCGCCGAGACGGTCCACGTCGCCGGCGAACAGGCCGGCGAGCAACGGGGCGACCAGCAGCTCGGTCGCCTCGTCGCCGAGCCGCCGGCGGAGCAACGACCCGAGGCTCTCGTCCTCCCCGGCGGCGCGCGGCTTGCGGACCAGGTCCGCCAATGCTCGGGCCCGGCCCCGGCGGGAGAGCCCTGGCCATCGAAGGAGCTCGCCCGTCTCGGCCGGTACGCCGAGCGCGGTGGGCGGCAACGCGACCAGCCCTCGGTCGGTCCACATCTCGGGGCCGCCGACGGCCGGCGCAGTGAGTTCGATGCCGAGCTCGCGGCAGAGCTCGGCCGCCCAGGGCTTGCGCGCGACAAACGAATCGGGGCCCGCCTCGAGCTCGAGATCGCCAACCGTGAAGGTCCGGACTCGCCCACCCGGCCGCTCGCCGGCCTCGAGGACGGTGACCTCGAGCGGAGGATCCGAGCGGAGCAGTCGGTACGCCGTCGTGAGGCCCGCCACCCCCGCGCCGACGACGACGACGCGCTCGGTCATGCCGGGACGGTGGCGAGGTGCTCCCGCACGACGGTCGCGAGCAGCTCGACGAACGCCGGGTCGGCGTTGGGCATCGCCGTGCGGACGAAGCGCATCCCCGCCGCCTCCGCGATCGCGCGGGCCTCGACGTCGAGGTCGTACAGGATCTCGAGATGATCGGCCACGAACCCGGCCGAGCAGACGACGACCGCCGGATTGCCCTTCGCGGCCGTCGCGGCGATCACGTCCTCGAGCGGCGGCCCCCACCACGGATCGGCGGTGCGCCCGGCGCTCTGCCACGCGATCGCGACGTTCCCCAGATCCAGGCGGTCTCCGATGAGGTCGGCCGTCCGCTGCAGGCCGTCGCGATACCGGCAGGACGTCTCGCACGCGTCGCAGCGCGAGCAGCGAAGCGAGCCATCCGCGAGCGTTCGCGTCGGGAGGCTGTGCGCCGAGACGATCACCGCCGCCCCCTTCCGCTCGGCGGGATCGAGGGTCGCGAGCGCGTGCGCCACCCGTCCGGCGAGGAGTTCGATGAACGCGGGGTGGTCGTGGTAGCTCCGGACGAACGTGAACGAGGGCGCGCCGCCGCCCACGGCGTCGCGTACCCGGTCCACGTACGTCTCGACGGACATGCCCGACCAGTGCGGCGCCATCACGATGCCGACCGCCCGCTCGATACCCTCCCCGCGCATCGCCGCGACGGCGTCGGCGATGGCCGGCGGCGAGTGCTTCATCCCGAGGTAGGCGCGGAACGTCTCGTCGCCGGCGCCGTTCAGCTCGCGCTCGAGCCCTTCGGCCTGCTCGCGAGTGATCTCAAGCAGGGGAAACCGGTTCCCGATCGCCGCGTAGCGCTCCCGGAGCTCGGCGAGGTGCTCGGGCGACGGCGGCCGGCCGCCGCGGATGTCCGTGTAGTAGCGCTCGACGTCGTCGGGGCCGCTCGCCGTGCCGTACGCCATGACGAGCACGCCGATCGGCGGGCCACTCACGCGCTTCCTCGCGCGGTGCGCTCGTGCACCAGGTCGACCACCCGCTGGAGGTGCTCGACGGGCGTGTCGGGCAGGACGCCGTGGCCGAGGTTGAACACGTGTCCGTCGCGCGACGCCGCCCGATGGAGCACCTCGACCGTCGCGCGCTCGAGCGCCTCGAGGCTCGCGCAGCACGCCGCCGGGTCGAGGTTGCCCTGGATCGCGCGATCGTTCCCGACTCGCGCCCACGCCTCGTCGAGGGGAAGGCGCCAGTCCACGCCGATCGCGTCGCCGCCTGCGGCTCGCATCGCCGCGAGGAGGTGGCCGGTGCCGACGCCGAAGTGGATCGACGGGACCCCGAGGTCCTGGAAGATCGGCCGCACGTGCGGAGAGACCGAGCGCTCGTAGTCGCCGGCGCCGAGCGTGCCCACCCAGGAGTCGAAGACCTGCACGGCCTGGGCGCCCGCCTCGATCTGCGCTCGCAGGTGCGCGCGGACGAGGCTCGCGAGCCGCCGCATCAGCTCCGCCCACGTCTCGGGGTCGCCGAACATGAGCGACTTCGTACGCGCGTGATCGCGCGAGGGGCCGCCCTCGATCAGATAGCTCGCGAGGGTGAACGGCGCGCCGGCGAACCCGATCAGCGGAACCTCGAGCTCCTTGCGGAGCAGGCGGATTGTCTCGAGCAGCTGCGGCTCGTCGGCATCGGGCTCGAGCGGCCGGAGGCGCTCGAGGTCGGCCGCCGACCGGATGGGGTCGTCGATCACCGGCCCGACCCCGGGCTCGATCCGGACGCCGATCCCGATCGCCGCGAGCGGCACCATGAGGTCGCTGAACACGATCGCGGCGTCCAGCGGCATCCGGCGCAGCGGCTGCAGGGTGAGCTCCGCGGCGAGGTCCGGGTGCCGGCAGGTCTCCAGGAGATCGCGATCGCCGCGGAGGGCTCGGTACTCGGGCAGGTAGCGGCCCGCCTGTCGCATGAACCAGACCGGCGTGTGGTCGACGGGCTCGCGCCGCAGCGCGCGCAGGAGGCGGTCGTTCACGCGCTCAGCATACGAAGCACCGGCGTCCGACCCCGAGGTGGTGGCTCACGCCTAGACTTCGCACATGACGACCATCCCGCAGTCGGTTCGCGACCTCATCGCCGAGGGCCCGTTCGCCCACGTCGTGACGATCGGCGAGGACGGCGCCCCGCACGTGACGCTCGCGTGGGCGGGGTTCGACGGCGACGAGATCGTCTGGTCGACCTTCTACGACCTCGAGCAGGTCAAGCTCCGCAACCTCCGCCGTGACTCGCACATCACGATGTCGTTCGAGGCCAAGGAGCACACGGGGGAGGGCCTGTATCCGTATGTCGTGATCGAGGGCCGCGCGCGAATCACCGATGGCGGCGCGCTCGAGGTCATGGACCGCCTCGCGCCCGTCTACATCGGGGCCGAGCGTTTCCCGAATCGCGACGTCCCGCCGGGCGTCGTCGTGCACGTCGCGATCGACCGGATCTACGGCGTGGGGCCGTGGAAGGACGCGGACGAGAGCTGACCTGCGACGTGACCGTTGGTCACGCCGAGGCCAACCACCTGGGCAAGGCCGCGTGCTACACAGGAGTCGTCCATCGCCCAAACCGCAAACCTGTGACGACCATCGACGACACCGCCGAAGCTCCGCGACTCGAGGAGACGCTTCCGAAGGACGCGTACCTGTCCGAGGACGCCTACCGTCGCGAGGTCGATCGCATCTTCGCCCGCGAGTGGCTCTGCGCCGGGCGCGAGGAGACGATCGCGGAGCCCGGGAGCTATCTCCGGGTCGGCGTCGCCGGCGAAAGCCTCCTCGTGGTTCGCACGCGCGAGGGCGACCTTCGCGTCTTCTTCAACGTCTGTAGCCATCGCGGGTCGCAGCTCGCGCCGGACGAGCCCCCCGCGAGTCCCGACGGCGAACCGCCCTGTGCCTCGGGTCGGTTCCGGGGCGCGATCGTGTGCCCGTACCACGCCTGGACGTACGGCCTGGACGGGAGCCTTCGCGCGGCGCCGTTCCTCGACGAGCGTCACGGGCTCCGCCGCTCGGCGCTCGGGCTGCACGAGGTCGGGGTCGAGCGGTGGGGCGGGTTCGTGTTCGTGCACCTGTCGCCCGAGCAGGCGCCCCCGCTCAGCAAGCAGCTCGGCGCGGTCATCGAGCGCACCCGGCGCTACCCGCTCGCGGAACTCCGCACCGCGACGCGCCTGACGTACGAGCTCGAGGCCAACTGGAAGGTGATCGTCGAGAACTACAACGAGTGCTACCACTGCGGGCCCGTGCATCCCGAGCTCTGCGAGCTCGTCCCCGCGTTCAAGCAAGGAGGGGGCGCCGACCTCAATTGGGACGCGGGCGTCCCGCATCGCGAGGGGGCGTGGACGTTCACGCCCTCGGGGACCAGCACGCGCCGGCCCTTCCCCTCGCTGTCGCCCGAGGAGCGCGAGCGGCACAAGGGCGAGCTGCTCTACCCCAACCTGATGCTGAGCCTGTCCTCGGATCACGTCGTGGCGTTCACCCTGTGGCCGAGCGGGCCGGGTCGGACGACGATCACCTGCGACTTCCTGTTCGACCCGGACGAGATGCGCCGGCCGACCTTCGAGCCTTCGGACGCCGTTGGCTTCTGGGACCTCGTCAACCGGCAGGACTGGCGGATCTGCGAGTCCGTCCAGCGAGGAATGGCCTCGCGCGCGTTCGCGAAGGGCTACTACGCACCGATGGAGGACCTGTCGCTCGACATCCGCCGCTACCTCGCCGAACGACTCGGCTGACGGGCGACGGCGATCTCCTCTACCGAGTGGACGAGGAGCGCAGGAGCTATCGGTACCTCCGCCGTAATCACAGCTGGCGCGATCTCGATCCCGGCGAGAACGAGGCAAACAAGCGGCGCCAGGACGGGTAGTCAGCGCGGCATCGTCAACGGATCCCAGACCCTCTTTGGGATGTCGAGACGGGCGCGTAGGGCCTCGAGCCGAGCGCGCCGAGAGGCGTCGTCGACGGGGGACGAGCTGGGCACGGACAGGAAGCGACCGAGGCGATCCCGGGCCACGTCGCCGCCGACGCGCGTCGACTCGCGGAGGGCCCGAACCGCCTCCCCGACGTCCGGTGCGTGATAGATGCCGGTTCCCACGGTGAGCATGTCGGCGCCGGCCTGGACGTATCGGAGGGCGCTCGATGGCTTCACCCCGCCGTCGACCTCGATGGCGGTCTGCAGACCGGCGGCCTCGATCCGCTCGCGCAGGGCCGCGATGCGATCGAAGGTGTCGACCGCCGAGACGCTTCCGCCGTAGCCGAGAGGGACAGCGACGAGGTTCACGAGGTCCACGGCGGCCAAGAGATCATCCGGGATCTGCTCGACCGGCGTGTCGAAGCGGAGCGCCACGCCCGCCGCCCGTTCCTCGGCGCGGATCCGTTCGACCACGTCGAACGGATTGTCCGTCGCTTCCAGGTGGAAGACGAGCATGTCCGCGCCGACGTCGCACATCCGCTGCACCCACATCGCCGGCCGGTCGACCATCAGATGGATCTCGATCGGAAGGTCCACCCAGTCTCGGACCCGCGCGACGACGTAGTCGCCGAACGTGAGGCGCGGGACGAAGTGACCGTCCATCACGTCGAGCGAGAATGCGTCGACACCGGCCGCCGCGACGCGGGTGACCTCGTGCTCCAGCCGGCCGAAGTCGGCGTCGAGGATCGAGGCCGTGATGATCGCCATGTTCCCTCCTGCACCGGTCGAAGGCCGGATTCGAAAGCCGACGGGGGCGATGCTAGCAAGCACCGGTATCGTGTCGCCGCATGCGATCACCCGGACCGGCGCGAGACGATGTGATCTACCTCCCGGGGTCACCACATCGCAGGCTGAACCCGCTGAACGGTCGATGGGTCCTCGTGTCGGCTGGACGCACGGCGCGCCCGTGGCTCGGCCGGACGGAGCCGTCCGACCCCGCATCGCGCCCCCGGTACGACCCGACGTGCTACCTGTGTCCGGGCAACGAGCGCGCCGGCGGCCAGCGGAATCCCGCGTACGAGCGGACCTTCGCGTTCACCAACGACTTCGCGGCCCTGCGCCCCGATACGCCGGCGTCGTCGACGCAGGGGGACGCGGTCCTGCAGGTGCAGACGGGACCTGGCACCTGCCGGGTCTTGTGCTTCTCCCCCCGGCACGACCTCGACCTCGCGCTGATGTCGACACGGCGGATCGGAAACGTCGTCGAGCTCTGGGTTGAGCAGGTCGCCGAGCTCTCCAGACGATACCGATCGGTGCTGGTGTTCGAGAACCGCGGCGAGGACATGGGAGCGTCCAACCCGCATCCTCACGGTCAGCTGTGGGCCAGCGCCCACCTCCCCGACGAGCCCGCGATCGAAGACGACCGGCAACGGGCCGCACACGCGGCCTCGGGCAGGCCGTTGCTGCTCGACTATGCCCATCTCGAGCTGAACCACGAGATCCGGGTGGTCGTGGAGAATGGCGGGTGGGTCGCGGTCGTGCCCTTCTGGGCGTTCTGGCCGTTCGAGACCCTTGTCCTGCCGCGACGACACGTTTCGCGCCTCACCGGCCTGGACGACGAGGAGCGGCACTCGCTCGCCGACCTCCTCCGACGGCTGCTCGCTCGGTACGACAACCTGTTCCACAGGCTCTTCCCGTACTCCATGGGCTGGCACGGCGCACCGGGACACGAGGAGGACGGCGAGCATTGGCAGCTGCACGCCCACCTGTTCCCGCCGCTGCTGCGCTCCGCCACGACACGCAAGTTCGTGGCCGGATACGAGATGTTCGCCGAGGCCGCGAGGGAGCTCACACCGGAAGAGGCGGCTGAGCGCCTCCGGGGGCAGCCCGACGCGCACTTCCTCTCGGGCCCGGGCAACGTGCAGGGCGAGTAGGACGTGCACGCGAGCCGCCGGGCCGTCCGGCTCTTCCGCGAGCAGTTCGGCGGCGATCCCGATGCGCTCCTTCGCGCGCCCGGACGCGTCAACCTCATCGGCGAGCACACCGACTACAACGACGGCTTCGTGCTACCGGCCGCCATCGATCGCGACCTCTGCGTCGCGATTCGCCCCCGGCCCGATCCACGTGTCGACGTCTGCTCGGAAGGGCTCGATCGGGCAACCGTCGCGATCGACCGCTTCGACACCCGGGCAGAGGGGTGGGGCGCTTACGTCCAGGGTGTGGCGTGGGCTTTGACGGAGGCCGACCACTCGCTGACGGGGTGGGACGGCGCGGTTGCCAGCGACATACCGATCGGGGCCGGGCTCTCCTCCTCCGCCGCGATCGAGCTGGCCGTGGCTCGAGCGTTCGAGCTGACGTCGGGGTTCGGATGGGACTCGACCGAGATCGCGAAGCTCTGTCAGCGCGCGGAGAACGTGTGGGTGGGTCTGGCCTCCGGGCTCATGGATCAGCTGGCGTGCGTTCGCGGGCGGCGAGGGCACGCGATCCTCCTGGACTGCCGATCGCTCGAATCGGAGTGGGTCCCAATCCCGGACCGCGCCGCGGTCGTCGTCCTGGACACGGGGACCCGCCGCGAGCTCGAGACCTCCGCCTACAACGACCGGCGACGCGAGTGTGAGATGGCGGCCCGGGCGCTCGGCGTCGAGTCCTTGCGCGACGTGTCCGAGTCCGACCTTCGTTCGGGCTCGACGGTGCTCGCCGACACGATCGCACGGCGGGCCCGCCACGTGGTCACGGAGAACGAGCGGACGATCGCGGCCGCCGATGCCATGCGCGCCGACGACGCCGAGCGGATGGGCAGGCTCATGAACGAGAGCCACTGGAGCCTCCGGGACGATTTCGAGGTGTCGAGCGAGGCCCTGGACGCCATGGCGGACGCGGCCCGCACGGCGGAGGGCTGTTTCGGGGCCCGCCTCACCGGAGGGGGATTCGCGGGATGCGCCGTCGCCCTCGTCGAGCGATCGGCAACCAGTTCATTCGAACGCGCGGTCGCCCGGACCTACCGGGAACGGACCGGGCTCACGTGCGAGATCTATGTCTGCCGGGCGAGCGACGGCGTGTCGGTGCTCCCGCCGCCCGGCAACGGGGCCTGATCCTCAGCCGCCGCCGGCGTCCTCGCGCGGCTGCCCGTAGTAGGCGTCGGGACCGTGCTTGCGGCCGAAGTGCCGGGCCAACAGCGCGTCGGCGATGGGACCGGTCGAGGGGTCGAGCGCCAGCGTTCGCAGGGCCATCGCCGCGACGGCCTCCAGCGCGGCCGCGTTCGTCACGGCCTCGGCGGCGTCCGCTCCCCAGGTGAAGGGGCCGTGGCTCGCGACGAGCGCGGCCGGCATGTGCAGCGCCTCGAGGCCCAACTCGGCGAGCGACTCGACGATGACCTCGCCTGTCGACCCTTCGTAGTCGCCGGCGATCTCGCGCTCGGTCAGCGCCCGGGTGACTGGGATCGGTCCGGCGAAGTGATCGGCATGGGTCGTGCCGAGGCAGGGGACGTTTCGCCCCGCCTGGGCCCACGCGGAGGCGAAGGGCGAATGCGTGTGCACGACCCCGCCGATCGATGCGAATCGCCGATACAGGACCAGGTGCGTCGGGGTGTCCGACGAGGGCCTCATCGAGCCTTCCACGACACGGCCGTCGTCGAGCGAGACCACCACGGTGTCCTTCGGCTCGACTCGGTCGCATGCCACACCGCTCGCCTTGATGACGATGACCCCCTGGTTCCGATCGACGCCGCTCGCATTGCCGAAGGACAGTGCCACCAGGCCCTCGGCCGCCAGCCTTCGGTTCGCCTCGGCGACCCGCTCACGCAACAGCTCCGGTGACGGCACGCCCACCTCCCGCTCCTCCGATCGGGTCGCCCGCACCGGACGAATCGCCGAAACGCAACGCAGCTCCTCGACGCCGTTTTCCGTTGCCCGCTTTGCCCGACCGCCCGGTACGGATGCCTTCCTTGACAGAAAAGAATACGTTTGCATACACTCGAATGCAATCCTCGAGACTGTCGGCGTTCGGGCTCGGAGGAGGTTCGACGGGAGGATCGAAGGGGGGCGTATCGGCACCAGCTCACGGCATCGGGACCGCAGCTTCGCGAGCAAGGAGGGGGCGTGATGAGAAGAGTGCGATCGCGCGACGCTTGGGGTCGCTGGCGGTTCATCGCGGTGCTGGGGGCCTTTGCCCTGGTGCTCGCCGCCTGCACCAGCGACGAGGGCGGCGAACAGGCGCAAGGGGCGACCAATGATGCGGCGCAGGGCGGCGGCGAGGGGCAGTTCTGTCAGGGAATGAACATCGTGTTCTTCCCCGGCGGCACCGAGGGTGGCGGCTTCGAGACCGTCGTCTACAACGGCGCGAGGGCGGCGGAGGCGGCCTTCGGCCCCAACGTCACGTACTCGTGGTCGGACTGGGACCCCCAGAAGATGGTCACCCAGTTCCAGGAGGCCATGGCGACGAGCCCGGACGGCATCGCCGTCATGGGCCACCCCGGGGACGACGCCTTCGACCCGCTGATCGATGACGCGAGGAGCCAGGGGATCCTCGTGACCGTCATGAACACCGAGCTCCCGGCGGCGGAGGCGAAGTACGCGGCCGAGGGCACGGGGTACGTCGGTGCCGTGCTCCACGACG
Organism: uncultured Actinomycetes bacterium; assembly: GCA_963716935.1. Lineage (GTDB taxonomy): Bacteria > Actinomycetota > UBA4738 > UBA4738 > HRBIN12 > CALGFI01. Next base: position 620,773 of record CAVQUN010000005.1, read on the forward strand.
CCGGCTTCGCCCTCGCTCAGGAAGCGATCGCGCGCGGCGGCCTGCAGTCCGGGGACCGGGCGTTCGTCTGGGGTCTCGTGGCGCAGCCGGGCCGCGGTGAGCGGACCCAGGGCATCCTCGACGCACTCGAGGAGGCCGGCCTGACGGTCGACTACCAGGAGATCGACGACGCAACGAACGCCGACCCCGCGGCCGGCGTTTCGACCTTCACCGGGTACGTCTCGGCGAACCCGGACGTCAAGGCCATCTTCATCGACCACGGGAACCTCACCTCGACGATCCCGACGTACATGGAGGCCGCGAACCTGGGACCCGACGACCTGTACGCGGCCGGGTTCGACCTGTCGCCCTCCACGGTCCAGGGCGTGCAGGACGGGTTCATCGATCTCGTGATCGACCAGCAGCAGTACCTCCAGGGCTTCCTTGCGGTTCAGCAGCTCTGCCTGACGCACATGTACGGGTTCAGCGGCCTGTTCGTGAACACGGGCGGGGGCTTCGTGGACGCGTCGAACATCGACGTGATCGCCCCGTTGGTGGAGCAGCAGATCCGCTGATGTCCGGCGGCGACGCCGAGGCGCGAGGCATGGAGGCCGGCGAGCAGAGCGCTCGCCGGCCCCGGCCCGCGCCGGGGCATGCCACTGACGACGGGTGAGGCAGACGTGACGGCGCGCGGAGACGGACAGGTCCACGTCGAGCTTCGTCACATCTTCAAGTCGTTCGGCGGCGTCAGAGTCCTGAGGGACGTCAGCCTTGTGCTGTCCGCAGGCGAGGTGCTCGGTCTCCTCGGAGACAACGGCGCCGGCAAGTCCACGCTGATCAAGATCGTCACGGGGGTCCACGAGCCGGACAGCGGACAGATCCTGTTCCGGGGGCAGGAGGTCCGCGGGCTCTCCGTCGACCGGGCTCGCGCGCTCGGCGTGGAGACCGTGTACCAGGAGCGGGCGCTCGCGGAACAGCTCTCGCTGTGGCGCAACATCTTCATGGGACGCCCGGTCAGCGGCCCGCTCGGATTCCTCGACGTCCGGAAGATGCGGCGGATCACGGCCGAGCTCATGGGCGAGTCGATGGGGTTCACCTCCACCGCCCTGACCCCGGACACGCACGTGACCGGGCTGTCCGGCGGCGAGCGCCAGGGTCTCGCGATCGTCCGGGCCCTCCACTTCGAGGCCGACATCATCATCCTCGACGAACCGACGATGGGCCTGTCCCTGAAGGAAACCGACAAGCTCCTGCACTTCGTGAAGGGGATCAAGACGGCAGGGAAGTCGGCGATCTTCATCGACCACAACATCTTCCACGTGTACTCGGTCGCGGATCGCATCGTCGTGCTCGACCGCGGCCGCATCGCCGGCGACTTCCCGACCTCCCGCTACTCGCTCGAGGAGGTCACCGACATCATGCGAGAGGTGGCCTCCACGGGGAAGTTCGTCGAGCCCGAGAGATACCGCGACACTGGCGCCGCGAGCGATGCCGACGAGGCCGGAGGCTCGTCGTGAACCCGACCCTGGAGGACGTCGAGAAGCCCGTCGCGATCCGGCGGCGCTGGACCGTCCGGTCCTTCGCCACAACGTATGCCTCGCAGATCGGCATCACCGTCGCGTTCGTCCTGCTTTGGATGGCGTTCATCGTCCTGGCGCCCGACACCTTCCTGGACAACCGCATCTACTTGTCGTTCGCCCAGACGACGCCGTACTTCGCGCTCCCGGCTCTTCTGCTCACGATGGTCATCGTGAGCGGCGACATCGATCTGTCGTTCCCTTCGATCATGGGCCTCGGCATGGTCGGGTTCGTGGCGGTCGAGCGGACCACCGGCAGCGCCGAGCTCGGCGTCCTCGCGGGCCTCTCCGTCGGCGCCCTGGCGGGACTACTGAACGGACTGATCGTCACCATCATCGGCATCCCGGCGCTGGTCGCCACCATCGCGACGCAGTTTCTCTACCGCGGGTTGACGCTCGCCCTGGTGAGCGGCAAGAGCTACGCGCTGGTCGATGCGAAGGACTCGGCGGCGTTCCGGATCCTTGACGGACGACTCCTCGGCATCCCGATGCAGTTCGTCTGGCTGGTCCTGGTTGCGATCGGGACCTGGACGCTGCTCTTCCGGCATCGCCTCGGGCAGAACGGCCACGTCATCGGGGACAACCGTCCCGCGGCCCAGCTCATGGGCATCCCCATCCGCAGCACCCGCACCATCATGTTCGTGCTCGTCGGCGTGGCTTCGGCGCTCGCCGGCGTGATGCAGAGCCTCCAGGTCTCGAACTTCTACCCGGGGGTGGGGGCCGGTTACCTGCTGCCCGCTCTCGCCGCCGTCTTCGTCGGCGGCACCTCCGTGTTCGGAGGGCGCGGGACGGTCTGGGGGACCTTCATCGGGGCGTTCATGATCGGCGCGATCCAGGCGGGGATCGTGGCGATGGGGGTCGCGGCGTACTGGACCGAGGTGATCTACGGCGGGATCATCCTCGCCGCGGTCTCGATCCACGCCATCCTCCAGCGCCGCTTCGAGCGGTGAGGCCATGTCCACGGCAGCGTTCCTCAGCCTTCCGGAAGGTGATTGACGATGGATGCAAGCGAACTCGCAGTCTGGTTCCTGACCGGGAGCCAGAGCCTCTATGGGGAGGACGTGCTTAGGACGGTCGAGCAACAGGCGTCCGTGATCGTCCGAGGGCTCTCGGATGCTCCGGCCATCCCGGTGGGCGTGACGGCCATGCCGGTGCTGACGACGCCGGAGGCAATCGAGCGGATGTGCCTGGAGGCGAACGCGGACCCGAGATGCATTGGGATCGTCGCGTGGATGCACACGTTCTCGCCGGCCAAGATGTGGATCGGCGGGCTGCGGTCACTATCGAAGCCGCTGCTGCACCTGCACACGCAGCACAACCTCGAGCTGCCGTGGGCGGAGATCGACATGGACTTCATGAACCTGAACCAGTCGGCGCACGGCGACCGCGAGTTCGGCCACCTCGCGACGCGGCTGCGCCACCGCAGGAAGACCGTCGTCGGGCACTGGGACGACGCCGGGGTCCAAGGGCACATCGGTATCTGGACTCGCGCGGCACGCGGCTGGCACGACGCCCAGCGGCTGCGCATCGCTCGCCTCGGCGACAACATGCGGAACGTCGCGGTCACCGAGGGCGACAAGGTGGAGGCCCAGATCCGTCTTGGCTTCTCCGTCAACGGGTACGGCGTGGGGGAGCTGGTCGAGCACGCGTCCCGCGTCGAGGACGCCGACATCGATCTCCTCGTGAAGATCTACGAGGACGAGTACGACGTCGTTCCGGAGCTCCGACGGGGTGAGGCGCGGCACGATTCCCTCCGCGAGGCCGCGCGCATCGAGCTCGGCCTCCGGGCGTTCCTCGAGGAGGTCGGCGCGAACGCGTTCACCGACACGTTCGAGGACCTCACCGGGCTCCGCCAGCTTCCCGGCATCGCCGTGCAGCGCCTGATGGCCGACGGCTACGGCTTCGGCGCCGAGGGCGACTGGAAGACCGCAGCGCTCGTTCGGATCCTGAAAGTGATGAGCGCGGGCCTCGAGGGCGGGACGTCCTTCATGGAGGACTACACGTACAACCTCGGTGCCGAGGCTCCGCAGGTGCTCGGCGCCCACATGCTCGAGGTCTGCCCGTCGATCGCGGCTGGTCGGCCCAGCTGCGAGATCCATCCGCTCGCCATCGGTGGGCGGGAGGACCCCGTCCGCCTCGTGTTCACGGCCCCCCCCGGACCCGGCTTCGTGGTCGGGCTCGCCGACCTGGGGACCAGGCTTCGCCTGGTCGCCAACGAGGTCGATGTGGTCGAGCCCGAGCACGAGCTGCCTCGGTTGCCGGTGGCCCGGGCCGTCTGGGAGCCGCGCCCGAACCTCTCCACGGCGGCGGAGGCGTGGCTGATGGCCGGCGGCCCGCACCACACGTGCTTCACGCAGGCGCTGCCGCTCGAGGCGCTCGACGACCTCGCCGAGATCGCAGGGATCGAGCTCGTCACGATCACGGGCGACACGACCCCCGGCCGGTTCCGGAACGAGCTGCGCTGGAACCAGGTCTACCACCACCTGGCCGGCGCGCTGTGACGTCGGGCCGGACCTAGGCGGGAACGGCCTCGGATCGCGCTCGGGCCCGAATCGCCTTGAGGTCCTTCATCACGTTCGAGCCACCCCGGCCGAAGTGGTCGTGGAGCTCACGATAGGCCGCGTAGAGCTCGTCGTAGACGCCGCGATGGTCGGGGTTCGGCTCGTAGCGCTCCTCGCGCAGCCGAGCCATCGCGGCCGCGGCGTCGATGATGGTGTCGTGGCCACCCGCCGCGGCGCCGGCGGCGACCGCACCGAACATCGCCGAGCCGAGCGCCGGCGTCTGCGTCGACTCGGCCACGCGGAAGACGCGCCCCGTAACGTCGGCGTAGATCTGCATCAACAGTCGGTTCCGATCCGGAAGCCCGCCGCAGGCCACGATCTCCTCGACCGTTACGCCCGCCACCTCGAACGCGTCGATGATGACCCGCGTGCCGAACGCCGTCGCCTCGATGAGCGCCCGGTAGATCTCCGGGGCCTTCGTGGCGAGCGTCGTCCCGACGAGCAGGCCGGTGAGGTCCACGTCGACGAGGATCGACCGGTTGCCGTTCCACCAGTCCAGCGCGAGCACGCCGGACTCCCCCGGCCGCAGCGCCGCCGCCTCGCGTTCCAGAACGGCATGGACGTCGATGCCCTGCCGCGCAGCGGTCTCGTGGTACTCGGGCGGCACGGCGTTGTCGACGAACCAGGCGAAGATGTCGCCGACGCCGGACTGGCCGGCCTCGAAGCCGAACAGGCCGGGGATCACACCGTCCTCGACGACCCCGCACATCCCGTCGACCACGGCCGACTGATCGCCGAGGACGAGGTGGCAGATGCTTGTGCCCATGATCGCCACCATCCGGCCCGGTCCGGTGACCGTGGCGGCGGGCACGGAGACGTGGGCGTCGACGTTGGCCACGGCGACGGCCGTCCCCGGCTGCAGACCGGTCCACGACGCCGCCTGGTCGGTCAGGCCTCCGGCCCGCTCTCCGATCGGCCGGATGTCCCGGGACATCTTCTGGTCCACGACGTTGGCGAACGCGGGCTCGAGGGCCGCGAAGTACTCCGTGGGCGGGAACCCCTCGCCCTTGGTCCAGATCGCCTTGTACCCGGCGGTGCAGCTGTTGCGGGTCTCGACGCCGGTGAGCTGCCACACGACCCAGTCGGCGGCCTCGATGAGCCGGTTGGCCGCCCGGTAGATGTCGGGCGCCTCGTCCAGGATCTGCAGGGCCTTCGAGTAGAACCACTCGGAGGAGATCCTGCCGCCGAACCGCGGGAGCCAGGGCTCGCCGCGATCGCGCGCCACGGCGTTGATCCGATCAGCCTCCGGCTGCGCCGCGTGGTGCTTCCACAGCTTGACCCAGGCGTGGGGTCGCCGCCGATACTCGGCCAGCGTGCACAGCGGGGCACCGTCGGCGGTGGTCGGCAGCATCGTGCACGCCGTGAAGTCGATCCCGACGCCCACCACGTCGGAGGGATCGACCCCGGACCTCGAAAGGACCGAGGGCACGGTCGTCTGGAAGGTCCGGATGTAGTCCTGCGGGTCCTGCAACGCCCAGTCGGGCTCCAGCCGGACGTCGTCGTCGGGAGCGGGCAGGTGCTCGTCGATGACGCCGTGCTCGTACTCGTAGACCGCGGTCGCCACCTCGGCGCCGGTCGCGACGTCGACGAGCACGGCCCGCCCCGACTCGGTCCCGAAGTCGACGCCCACCGCGTACTTCGTCGCCATGCGATCCGCCTCCTTCGTTCCTCTGCCGACGCGCTCAGCGAGGTGGACCGTTCACCCGGTCCGTCGACGCGCGAACCACGAGCGACGGCTGCAACACCGCGGGCCGGGACGGGTCGAGCTGGGAGTCGTCGAGAACCATCTGCACGGCCTTGGCCACCATCTTCCTCACCGGCATGCGCACCGTCGTCAGCGCCGGAACCGTGAACTCCGCAACGGGGATGTCGTCGAAGCCCGTGATCGAGACGTCCTGCGGGACGGACATGCCGCGCGCCCGCGCCGCATGGAGCGCACCGATCGCCAACACGTCCGTGGATGTCACCACGGCGGTCGGAGGCCGCGACAGCTCGAAGAGCTCGTCGAACCCCGCCACGCCCCCCGCGAACTCGTTCGGCCCATGCCGGATGTACCCGTCCTGGACCGGCTCATCGAGCCGCGCCATGAACTCGTTGTACGCCTCCTCGCGCTCCTTGATGTCCCCGAGCCGCCGCCCACCCATGTACGCGATCCGGCGATGCCCGAGCGCGGCGAGATGCTCGAGGACGGCGTGGATCCCGGCGCGGTTGTCGACGCCCACCGAGGCCACCTCGGTCGGGCGCGAACCCTGCCACAGCGCGATCACCGGGACCCTGGCGCCCGCGAGATCCTCGATCAATCGGGGCTGATCTCCCATGTCGCCGAACAGGACGATAGCGTCGCAGTGCCGCGCTTCGAGCACCGCCCACAGCGCGATGGCCTCGTCGGCGCGTGCGTGCGCGTGTCCGAGCACGACGTTGTATCCGCGGCGACTGGCCTCGACCGTGACAGCCTCGATGGCGCCGGCGAAGAACGGGTCGGTGATGTCGCGGACGATGACGCCGAGCAGCATCGTGCTTGCGCCGCGGAGCCCTCTGGCCAGCGGGTTCGGTCGGTAGCCGAGCTCCTCGGCCACGGCGAGGACCCGGGCCCGCGTAGCCTCGGCGATAGGGACCACGGTCGGCTTGCGGTTCAGAACGCGCGAGACGGTGCTCTGAGACAGCGCGGTGGCGCGTGCGATGTCGCGCATGGTGACCGACCCCTGCCGGCGCGAAGCACCGGCACCGCCTTCGGACGGCTTCGCGGTAGCGCGACCATCGCCGGCCACTCCTGCCACCTCCCGCCCACAGTGCGGTTGACAGCATACCGTGGCCTGCATACGTTCGCATGGCGCATGAGCTTCCGACACCTGCGCTTCCAGCTCGAGTCGGAGCCGGGCGACTGACTCGAGCCGGGTCCACGTCCGTCCCGGAGGCGACCCCGGCGCGCGCTTGCTTCCCAAGTCGAGACCCTGCCGGCCCTGACTCGCTCCGGAGTCCCCGGTCGCCCTCGAGTGGTCGACTCTCGAGCCCCCGTGTGCTGGCATTCGGGTCGGCGCCGAGCCCACCCTTCAGCCCTCGTTTCAGCAACCAATACTGCCGCGCACGCAAGCCGGTGGCAGATGGCGGGAGGGCCGGGATTCGAACCCGGGAGCGAGTTGCCCCGCTAGCGGTTTTCAAGACCGCCGCCTTCGTCCGCTCGGCCACCCTCCCACAGGCAATCTAGCAGCGGAAACGCCCCCGACCCCTTTCGCCGAGTGCGCTCCGTTGCCGCCAAGTTGCCGCCATCACTTGCCGAAGACGGCCTCGATCGCATCGGCGGCGGTCCGACTCATGCTCGGCAGGACGTGCGAGTAGACATCGAGCGTGATGCCGACGCTCGCGTGCCCGAGCACCTCCGAGGCGACCTTCGGGTGAACGCCGGCCTCGAGCAGCCGCGCTGCGTAGGCGTGTCTGAGGTCGTGGAACCGAACATCCCCGAGCCCGATCTCCTCGACGAGCTGACCGAACCTTCGTGAGACCGACTCGACGCTACTCGGCAGGCCGCCTCCGCGATCGAAGATGTAGCCCTCCTCGATCCACGCGACCGATGCGAGTCGCCTCTCCGCTTGCGCTGCAAGGTGCTCGGCTGCGCCGAATCCAGCTCGACAACGCCGGAGACCATGGGTGACGGAACCCCAGGATGGTCTTGTCGAGCTTCGTCGGCGAGAGGACGTAAGAAATGTCGCAGCGAAAGGAAAGGGGACTGAACATGCTTGGCCGCAGGAAGAAGGGACCCGACAAGGCTTTCAGCCACAGCGAAGACTGCAAGATCCAGGCCGCCGATCCCACCGTTTCGATCAAATGGAGCGAGGTCGAGCGCGGACACTGGCGGGCGGTCTGCCAGTGCGGGGCCGAGGATTACTACAAGCCCGTCGCCGACCGTGTTCGGTCCGACCCGCTCGATGCGAAGACCACCGCCACGCGGGGGAGTGCGAGTTCGTCTCCGCGACCGATGTCGCCGTGCTCCGGGTCATCTTGAAGGTCAAGGACGGCGCGGGCGGGGACCACTGGTGGGTGGAGTGCGGCGCCTGCGACACCGCCTGGCAGGTTCCGTACTACGCCGAGATCGTCGGGTGACGAGGCCGAGCGTGAGGCGTTCGTGGGACGGGCTGCCGTAAGTGGGGAGGCCGGGTCTAGTCCAGCCCGGCCCCTCACCCCCAAGGGCGTCGTAAGGCGCGGCTCGAGTTCCTCGGCTGAAGGCTCGCGGTAGTACTTCTGCCTGTGCGGTGGCCCCCCACACCTCCTTCCCGCCGCGGCAGGGGTCGGGCTCTCGGGTCGGGTCGGGGGCCTCGACCACAAGTCCTCCTCGGCCTAGCCGTACGTGTCCACCCACCCGCCGCCGCTGTAGGGCTCGCTCTCGAGAATCCGACCGTCTGTGTCGAGATGCAGGTTGCAAGTGAGATCCCTTGCCCGAAGCTTCATCGAGCGGGCCCGGTTCCGTCGCTTCCCGTCCGTGCCCAGCTCGTCGCCCGTGGACAACGAGTCGCGCCGCGCCCGGGTCGAGGAACTCTGGACCTCGCTCGACATCCCGAAGAGGGTCTGGGATCCGTTGACGGCCCCGCGCTGACGAGGCGAGATGCGACTCCCCGACCCGGGGGACCGAGCTGCCGGCATTCGAGCCGTATCGATGCATGCAGCAATGCCTGCACCCGATGCATGCAATGCCCTCGGATAGCCTTGCGCCGCAATCCACCGCCGCAGTAGCCCGCTCGGCCGATTGACCGAGCGGGCCGTCCGATGGTGCTGTCGAAGGGTCCCCGACTCAAGGAGGGTGCCATGCCAGGTCAGCTGTTGCGACCGGGCCGGCTCGTCAAGGCGGCGAACGTCGGATGGCTTGCCACGCTGGCCGTCGTGCTCGTCAGCGTGTGGGGTGTTCCGGCCGTGGGCGGTCCCCAGCCCGCCCCGGCCGTCGCACCGAGCATCACGAAGACCTTCTTCGGGACGGTCGATGCCGAGGATCCGAACCATCCGGAGAACGGTCAGCCCGTCGACCTGTACACGTTGGACAACGGGCGGGGGATGTCGATCACGGTCATGACCTACGGGGGGATCATCCAGGCGATCAACGTCCCCGACGGCAAGGGTCGGACGGCCAACGTCGCTCTCGGGTTCGCCAACCTCGACGACTACGTCGAGCGCAGCCCCTATTTCGGCTGCATCACGGGCCGGTACGCGAACCGGATCGCCCTGGGGCGATTCTCGCTCGACGGTGTCGAGTACCAGCTCGCCACCAACAACGCCCCGAACCACCTGCACGGGGGCAACTTCGGGTTCGACAAGCGGATCTGGGAGGCGACCGAGATCCACGATGGGTCGACCGTTGGCCTTCGACTCACCTACACCAGTCCCGATGGTGAGGAGAACTACCCCGGCACGCTCGAGGTGGAGGTCGTGTACCTCCTGACGAGGGACAACTCAATCGTCATGGAGTACCACGCCACGACGGACGCGCCGACGATCGTCAACCTGACCAACCACACGTACTTCAACCTCGCCGGTGAGGGGAACGGCGACATCTACGACCATGAGCTCATGATCAACGCCGACTCGTACACCCCGGTGGACCCGACGCTGATCCCGACCGGAGCCATCGATCCGGTGCAGGGCACCCCGATGGACTTCCGCAAGCCCATCGCGATCGGCGACCGCATCCACGACGGGACATTCGAGCAGCTCGTCATCGGCCGTGGCTACGACCACAACTGGGTGCTGAGCCGCACCGGACCCGGGCTCGAGCTGGCGGCCATGGCGCGCGACCCGTCGAGCGGACGCGTCCTGCGCATCTTCACCACGGAGCCGGGCATCCAATTCTACGCCGGCAACTTCCTCGACGGAACGCTCGTCGGGACGAGCGGGCAGATGTATCGGCAGAGCTACGGCTTCGCGCTCGAGACCCAGCACTACCCGGACTCGCCGAACCACCTGAACTTCCCGTCGACGGTCCTGCGACCGGGCGAGGAGTACGAAACGACCACCGTTTTCGCGTTCGGCAGCCACAAGTAGGAGACGGCGCGACACCCGGTCACCTCGTCCCGAGCCGCCGGCCGGGACGAGGTGCCGGGGAAATGTGGCCCGGCCGGACGGCGATCCTCGAGTCCACCGTCCGGCCGACGCCCTTGGTGGGTCACGCACACGGGCGCTTCCGTAGCCGCGGCGGCGGCGCCGACTGCTGGTCACAGCCGAAAGCGACAATCAGGCTGAGACGCGCCCGCGCTCCCGGATGAGCCGACGGACCTGCTCGTCGCGGGGCAGCCCTCCGAACCGCTTGTCACTCGCCACGTCTACCGACGACCGGAGCGCCGCCGCGCTGAGCCGAGATGTAGACGAAACTGCCCGGCGGAACCCGTGAACGAGTAGCTCCACGGCAGCGGGACCTGTCCTGGTTCTCGTTCTCGCATATGTCACGTCAGCTTGACCCCGAGTCGCCAGTCACGACGTATCCACATCCTCCACACCTGCACCCGGTACATAGACGCTGACAGACGTTCTGTTTCCTCGCCACGTATCCCGCCTACTTTCGCACTCGAGGACGGCCACTGCCATCAGCGCCCGAAGCGTTCAGCTGTGTGCGCTGATCTAGAGTCGGCTACCCGCAGTCCGAGACGCCTCCACGGATGCGTCCGGGAACAGACCCGCGATCGCCTCATCAGACAGATCGACCCCAGCAATCGAATCTTGACGCACCTGTTCGTTGAGCGGCACCACAAGGGCACCGAGTACGAGTCGAGGCGCCTGGTGCAGCTCCTCGAGTACGAGGTCGCCGAGGCGGCGCATCGGCCGCGGCGGCGACGGTGGCGCCTGTGGCGGTGGCGGCGGCGATGACCGACGATCGAGTGAGCGCGCACGAGCAGCAACTGGAGCAGGCGTGGCGGGCAGCGGAGGCGCACTTCATCAACAAGAGGTTCACCGGCGCGTGGATGCCGAAGGTGCGCCCAATGCCCGGGAGCAACTCCGAGGCCACCCCGCCTCGGTCTCATCCAGCAACTGCTCAAGCATGCCGGGCTAAGGAGCGCTCCGGCCTCTGAGATGCGGCTCAGCCACAAGGGAACCCGCTACCGGCGGCGGTGAACGAAGGAGTGGCCCCGCGAGGGACCACTCCTTGAAACCCGCCGCCGGTCGTCTGACTTCAGTCGTGATGCTTCACGGCCGCCGACGTGTCTGCTACGCAGATGTCGTCGCCGCCGTTCAGCATCTTCTTCTTGGCGTTGGCGCGGTACTTGCCGGACTTGTCGTCCAAGGCCTCCTCGTACTTGCCATCCGACGTGGTCTGATCCGACCCGACGGTCTTCCAGTCGCCGTTCTTCAGGCGCTGGATCTGGACGGTGATGTGGGACCGACAGGCGTTGAACCCATCGCCGACGTTGACCTTGCCGCTCGCGGTCAGATGCCCCTTGAGCTTGAGACTCACGGTACGTGGGTGCTTCGTAACCGTCGTAACCGTGAAGTCGGTGGCGCTGGTCGCCGTCCCGCCCGGGGTCGTCACCTCGATCTTGCCGGTCGTCGCACCCGAAGGAACGGTCGCGGTCACCGATGTAGAGGTACTCGTCGTGAATGTCGCTGTGACGCCGTTGAACTTGACCGAGGTCACGCCGGTGAGGTTCGTACCGGTGATCGTGACGCTCGTCCCGACGTCACCGCTCGTGGGCGTGAAGGACGTGATGGTGGGTCCTCCGACCACCGTGAAGTCGGATGCGCTATTCGCCGGGCCACCACCTGTGGTCGTCACGTGGAGCGGACCAGTGGTGGTACCGACCGGCACGGTCGCGGTGATCTGCGTGGCCGAGTTGACGACGTAGGTCGTCGCGGCCGTCGTGTTGAACATCACCGACGTCGTGCACCCGAAGTTCGTGCCGGTGATGACGACGCTCGATCCAACACTCCCGGTTGTCGGCGCGAACGACGTGATCGTCGGCACCCCCGCGGCCGCGGGGATGAAGTTCGTCGTGCTCGCGGTGTCTGCGGCCGGAGTCTCGACGGTGATCGGACCCGCCGTGGCACCGGCAGGCACCGTCGCGGTCACCTGGGCGTCCGAGATGAAGACCTCGCCGGTTGACGACGTGCCGTTGAATAGGACGTCGGTCATCCCGGTGAAGCCGCTACCGTTGATGGTGACCACCGCTGGCGACACACCGCACGTCGGGGTGAAAGAAGTGATCGTTGATGCCGACGCGGGCAATGCCGTCACGAGCACCGCCGTTACGCCGAACGCGAGGGCCAACGCGGTCGCGCTAGCTGATACCTTGATCTGCTGGAACCTCAAAGCGGTCCCCCCTTCTGGCGTCGGAGAGCGAATGACGGAGCGCCACGCGCCCATCCCGACTGCCGTTCGTCGATGTCTCCCATTGGCGACCTGCCCAGAGACCCTACCCCGGTGGGCAAGGAATCAACCCCGGGAAGCTCACGAGGGTCGCATCCACCGCCCCAGGATCGCCCTCCTCAGGGATTGGAAGAAGGAGCAGCCCGCTCCAGGGATCGCCCGGGAGGTTGCACTCAAGGACGTGACTGTATCCGCGAGGTCCCGATGGTCGCACCGTGAGTGTCTGGCTCCCTGCGACTCTCATCGGCTGCGATTCCTTGACCCTGGCGACGCTTCGGATTTCGAGAACGCGCGACGCAACTCTGGACGAGCGTGAGCGGCTGGCAGCGCCCAACGAGGTCTCCAGCCGTCCTGACATCGCCCTATCACTGGCTCGCCGTGCGGCGCGGGCTCCCGGTGCACCTAGTGTCCGGGGGTGACGCCGAGGCTGCTGGCGACTAGCGGTCCGACTCACGCAACATCCCGACGAGCACCGCCCTCAGCGTCCGATCCTCCTCGCAGTCGATCAGGAGTTCGGCGAAGGTGCGGGTCGCCGGGTTCCCGTAGTACTCGCCGATCCGGTCGGCGCGATCGAAGTCGGGGAGCATGAGGACATGGAGCAGCTTGGCGCGGGGAGCAGGGCCGAGGGCGTCCAGGCGCTCCCAGCCGGCGCTCGACTTGCTCAAGGTCCACGAGGCCCAGCTAGCAGCCGGGAGCGGCTCGAGTTCCTCGGCTAGACCAAGTGGGCATGCCGCCAACTTGCCGCCAATGCCACTCGTCGGTGGACCGCGTCTCATCGAGCGGGAGTGAGTCGCATGCGTCGTGACCTGCACCGATGTCAGTCGATCGTCATCAGTCCCGGTCAATGGACGGTTTTCAA
>CAVQUN010000006.1:0-250774 GCA_963716935.1 uncultured Actinomycetes bacterium
CGGCCGCGTCGAGGCCCCCACCGGCGATGACGCGATCGTCGCCGTCGGAGCCGCAGATGACGTCGTTGCCGCCGAGCCCGCGGAGCGTGTCGTCCCCGCCCAGGCCGACGATGACGTCGTCCCGGGACGTTCCACGCAGGTTGTCGTCGTTCTTGGTCCCCACGATGGTCGCCCGCTCCCCATGGCAGGATCGGGCGGCCGAGGCGGGCGACGCCGCCACGATCAGGGTCAGCGGAACGAGACTGAGCGCGACGGCGAGCCTGAGCCATGCGGATCGAGCGGGTCGCATACGGTCCTCCTGGTCGGGGTGCGGATCCCCAGGATGCACCAGCCCGACCCGAAACGACGACTCGGGCTATCCCGCACGCCTCGCGTTGACCCCTGGCACTCCCCTGGCTATCCTGTTAGCACTCGCCTGCTTCGAGTGCTAGCTCCGATCGGGAGCGCGGCGCGGCGGGCGATCCAGGCAAGCACTCGGCAGGACGGCTCGTTTCGAGGAGGAGGAAGCGGCATGGGCAAGGAATTCGACCTGAAGCCACTCGAGGACCGGATCGTGGTGCAGCCGGGCGAGGAAGAGGAGACCACCCTCTCGGGCATCGTGATCCCCGACACGGCCAAGGAGAAGCCCCAGGAGGGCACCGTGATCGCGGTCGGCCCCGGGCGGTTCGAGGACGGCAACCGCGTTCCACTCGACGTGGCCGTCGGCGACAAGGTGATCTACAGCAAGTACGGCGGCACCGAGGTCAAGGTCAAGGGCGAGGAGTACCTGATCCTTTCGGCCCGCGACGTGCTGGCCGTCATCCAGAAGTAGCTCGCCGGTCGCCGAGTTCGAGATCGCGTGGGCCGCGTTTCGCGGTATCCGGCGATCTCGATCCGCGCTGCCGGAGTTCCCGTCGAGAGGAAGGTATCGATGGCTTCGAAGCTCCTGAAGTTCAGCGAGGACGCCCGGCGCTCGCTGGAGGCCGGCGTCAACAAGCTCGCCGACGCGGTCGCGCTGACGCTCGGGCCCAAGGGTCACAACGTCGTGCTCGACAAGAAGTGGGGGGCCCCGACGATCACCAACGACGGGGTCACGATCGCCAAGGAGGTCGAGCTCGAGGACCCATGGGAGAACATGGGAGCCCAGCTCGCCAAGGAGGTCGCCACCAAGACGAATGACGTGGCGGGCGACGGCACGACGACGGCGACGGTTCTCGCGCGCGCGATGGTTGGTCACGGCATGCGCAACGTGGCGGCCGGTGCCAACCCGATGGGCCTGAAGCGAGGCATCGAGAAGGCCGTCGGGGCGGCCGTCGAAGCGATCAAGGAGCAGGCCAAGGACATCGAGTCCCGCGACGACATCGCCAACATCGCCGCGATCTCGGCCGCGGACCCCGCGATCGGCGACGTGCTCGCCGAGGCGCTCGACAAGGTCGGTAAGGACGGCGTCGTCACGGTGGAGGAGTCCAACACGTTCGGGATGGAGCTCGAGTTCGTCGAGGGGATGCAGTTCGACAAGGGCTACATCTCGCCGTACTTCGTCACCGATCAGGAGCGCATGGAATCGGTGCTCGAGGACTGCTACGTCGCGGTCGTGAACAAGAAGATCGGCAGCGTCCAGGAGCTCCTGCCGCTGCTCGAGAAGGTCCTGCAGTCCGGCAAGCCGATGCTCGTGATCGCGGAGGACGTCGAGGGCGAGGCGCTCGCCACGCTCGTCGTCAACAAGATCCGCGGCACGTTCAACGCCGTCGCCGTGAAGGCTCCGGGGTTCGGCGAGCGCCGCAAGGCCATGCTCCAGGACATTGCGACGCTCACGGGCGCCGAGGTGATCTCCGAGGAGGTCGGCCTCAAGCTCGAGAACGCCGAGCTCGATCTCCTCGGGCGCGCCCGCAAGGTCGTCGTCACCAAGGACGACACGACGATCGTCGAGGGCGCCGGGTCGCAGGACGAGGTGAAGGGCCGGATCAACCAGATCAAGGCCGAGATCGAGAAGACCGACTCGGACTGGGACCGCGAGAAGCTACAGGAACGCCTCGCGAAGCTCGCCGGCGGGGTCGCGGTCGTGAAGGTGGGCGCAGCCACCGAGGTCGAGCTGAAAGAGAAGAAGCATCGAATCGAGGATGCCCTGTCTGCCACGCGCGCGGCGATCGAGGAAGGCATCGTTCCGGGTGGCGGCGTCGCGTTGATCCGCTCCGAATCGGCGTTGGACGCGCTCGGCTTGACCGGCGACGAAGCCACGGGCGCGAAGATCGTGCGGGACTCGCTGGCCGAGCCCTCCCGGAGGATCGCCGACAACGCGGGCGTCGAGGGCGCGGTCGTCGTCGAGCGCATCCGCGCTGAAGGAGACGCCCGCGGGTACGACGCCTCGTCGGGCGAGTGGGTGGACATGTTCAAGGCCGGGATTATCGATCCCGCGAAGGTCACCCGTTCCGCGCTGCAGAACGCCGCTTCCATCGCCGCCATCGTCCTCACGGCGGAGAGCGCCGTGGTCGAAAAACGCGAGGAGGAGGAGCCCGCGGCCGCCGGCGGGCACGGGCACATGCACTAGAGGGCCGGCCGAAACGGCACGGATTGAACGGGGGAGCGGCCGCCGGCCGCTCCCCCTTCGGCGTTCGGCCGGCGTCCGGAGTGCAGGATCGGCAGACCCCTGCGTCCGTGGTACCGGGTCTACGTCCGGCTGCGTATGCGATCTGCGTTCTCGTGCCGCACACTGGTCGCCACCCCGCGATCCGAGGAGCGATGCCCGAATGATCCAACGACTCGTCGACGCCCCCTCGCCGCGCTCGGGGATCGCCGTCGCCGGCGTCGCGATCGGCGGCGGACACCCGATCCGGGTCATCGCGGGGCCGTGCTCGGTGGAGGGGCCCGAGCAGTTCCGGCAGGCGGCCGAGGCGGTCAAGGCCGGAGGCGCCGCGCTGCTTCGCGGGGGCGCCTTCAAGCCGCGGACGTCCCCGTACAGCTTCCAGGGGCTGGGCCAGCGGGGGCTCGAGATCATGCGGGAGGTCGGCGACGACCTCTCGATGGGGATCGTGACCGAGGCGATGGCCGCCGAGGACGTGGCGCTCATCGTCCGGTTCGCGGACATGATCCAGATCGGCGCGCGGAACATGGACAACCGGGCGCTCCTGGAGGCGTCGGCGGATTCGGGCCTGCCGGTGCTGCTGAAGCGCGGGATCACCGCCACGATCGACGAGGTGCTCGCGGCGGCCGAGCTCGTGCTCGCCCGCGGCAACGACCAGGTGGTGATCTGCGAGCGCGGGAGCAGGACGTTCGAGCCCTCGACCCGCAACAGCCTCGACATCGCGGCCGTGCCCGAGATCAAGATGCGGAGCGATCTCCCCGTGGTCGTCGACCCCTCCCACGGGACCGGCAGGCGTGATCTCGTGGCCCCGATCGCGCTCGCGGGCATCGCGGCCGGCGCCGACGGGCTGATCGTCGAGGTGCACCCCGACCCCAAGGCCGCCCTGTCGGACGGGGATCAGTCGCTCGTCGCCGCGGACTTCGGCTCGTTCATGAGTCGCGTCCGGGCGATGTCGCTCGCGGTCGGGAGGTCGGTCTGATGGATCCGTCCGCCTCCTGCGTCGCGCTGCTCGAGCCCGGGGCCACCGACGCCGAGCTCGCCGAGGTGCTCTCCGCAGCCGCGGAGGTGCTGCCCGGCGCGCAGGTCACGCGGGGAGACGGCTGGACGGCGGTCCCGTTCGGCGACGGTGTTCGCCCGGTACCGGTCGAACGCATCGAAGGGCTCGCGTCGGTCCGGCGGCTCGTCCAGGTATCGGCGCCATACCGTCTCGCGAGCCGCGACCTGTTCGGCCAAGAGGTCGGTGTCGGCGTGCCGCTGCGGCCCAACGGGGTCGGAGCCGAAGAGGGCGTCGTGCTCGGGGGCGGGGCGCCGCTCGGCGTGATCGTCAGCTCCCGGTGGGCCTCCGCGAGCGAGGCGCGGCTCCAGGTGCTCGCGCCGCTGCTGCGCGAGGCTGGCTGCCGGATCTTCCACGCGGGCCAGCTCGCCCCGGGACCGGAACGGCCGGACGCGTCGTGGCTCTCGCTGGACCGGCTCACCCGGCTCCGCGACGTCGCCCACGAGCACCAACTGGCGCTGTGCGTGGAGGTGTCGGACACGGGTCAGATCGCCGCGGCGGCAGAGATCGCCGACCTCCTGCAGATCGGGAGCCGCAACATGCAGGACTTCAGCCTGCTGCGAGAGATGGGCCGCATCGACCGGCCGGTGTTGCTGCGGCGGGGCGCCGGCGCCACGGTCGAGGAGTTCCTCCTCGCGGCCGAGTACATCCTTCTGCACGGCAACGGCAGGGTCATCCTGTGCGAGTCGGGCATCCGGACGTTCGACGCCCTGCACAAGCCGCGCTTTGAGATCAACGCGGTTCCGCTCATCCGGCAGTTGAGCCATCTGCCCCTCGTGGCCGACCCCTCGCTCACCGCGCCGCACGCCGCGACCGTCCCGGCGATGGCCAAGGCGGCGGTCGCGGCCGGGGCCGACGGCCTCGTCGTCGAGGTCGGCACTGAGGCGGTCTACGACCCCGACGGGGTGGCGATCGACATCGAGGCGGTGCAGCAGCTCCTCGCGGAGCTCCGGCCGATCGCGCGCGCAATCGGGCGCTCGGTCGTGACGAGCCCCGGGGAGGAGCAACCGCCACCCGAGGACCCGGGCGGCGTGCTCCACGTGACCGACCGAACGCTCGCGCAAACGATCGAGTGGATCACGGGGGCCGCGCCGCAGCTCGACGTGCGGGAGCAGTGGCGCCTCGCGCCGCCCGTGGACTGGCTGAGCCCGCCGCTCTCGGCCGAGGGCGAGATCCTCGCGCGCTGCACGGGATACCGGATGGGAAGCGTGCGGTTGTCGTGCAACCTCTCGTACGTCGATCTCGGGCGGATCGATCCCACCCTCGGCGCGTTGCTCGAGGCGAAGCACCTGAACCTCGGCCAGCTGTTCATCGATCCGCGGATCGAAAAGCGCGACTTCGAGTTCGGCACCGACGAGGACGCGGGGGACATCGACGAGGTCTTCCGGCGATGCTTCTCGGACGAGCTCGACCAGCTTTCCCCTTACGTGTGGCGGCGATATCAGGCGTCGATCGACGGCGTCGTCACGTTCGTGGTGATCGAGGCGTTGCCCATCGGGGTGTGGGAGCGTCTCCTGGACGCTGCCGCCTCGACGGCGGCGAGAGAGGCGAGCGCATGACCGACGAAGCCGCCGGCACCGAGTCCGGGGAGTCCACGGCGTACAACGCGGCCGTCGACCTGTTGGAGCGCAACCTCGCTCCCGATCGCGCGGGCCGGACCTACCTGAAGACCAGCGCTCGCGACTGGAGCTACCGCGACGTGATCGAGGCCGCGAACGCGGCGGGTGCCGGGCTGCTCGAGCTCGGCCTCGAACCGGGGGACCGGCTGATCCTCGTGACGCGGGACCGGCCGGAGTTCGTCGTGACCTTCTGGGGCGCCATCAAGGCGGGGCTGGTCCCGGTACCCGTGGGCCCGATGCTCTCGGCCTCCGACCTGAACTTCATTCTGACCGACAGCGAGGCGCGCGTCGTCGTTTGCGACGGCTCCTCGGTGACTGCCGCCCGGGCCGCCGCCGAGGACACGGGGGCCGTCTGCCTGTACGCCGACGAGAGCCCGGTCGAGGGCACGAGGTCCTGGGCGGAGGTGTGCGCGGGTGCGGGCGTCGCGCTCGAGCCCGCGGCGACGACGCAGGACGACATCGCCCTGTGGCTATACACGTCGGGAACCACCGGCCTGCCCAAGGCGGTGATGCACGCCCACCGGGATCTGATGGCAGCGCCGAACGCGCTCGCGAAGCAGGTGCTGGCGCTTGGCCCCGACGACGTCGTGCTCTCCGTCTCGCGGATGTTCTTCGCGTACGGGCTCGGGAACTCGGTGTACCTGCCGGCGGCCGTGGGCGCGTCGGTGGTGGTGAGCGACACCCCGGTGATGCCCGCTATGATGCGCGACCTGCTCGCGCAAGCGAACCCGACGCTCCTGTTCGGCGTGCCGGCGTTCTTCCGGGGCCTGGTGCGGCTGGAGGACGCCGAGCTGCCGTCCTCGGTGCGTGCGGTGGTGAGCGCCGGCGAGGCCCTCGACGAGGAGCTGTTCGATCGGTTCAAGGCGAAGTTCGGCCTGCCCCTGCTCGACGGCCTCGGCTCGACCGAGGCGCTGCACCACGTCACCTCCAACCGCCCCGACGACGTCGTTCCCGGAAGCGCGGGACGAGCGCTCGACGGCTACGAGGTGCAGGCCCTCGACCGCGACGGCGAGCCGGTTGCCGAGGGCGAGCGCGGCGAGCTCTGGGTTCGGGGGCCGACGACGTTCGCTGGCTACTGGCGGCGCCCCGAGCTCACGGAGCGTGCCTTTCGTGGATCCTGGATGCGCACGGGAGACGTCGTGCGGATCGTCGACGGGCGTGTGTACCACGAGGGGCGCCTGGACGACCTCGTGAAGCTGGGCGGGATCTGGGTGGCGCCGAGCGAGATTGAGGACGTGGTCCGCGGGCATCCCGACGTGAAGGACGCGGCGGTGGTCGCGATCGACGACGGGTCCGGCGTCCCCGTGTTGAAGGCGTTCGTCGTGTCCGATCGCGACGGCAAGGAGCTGTCGAAGGAGCTGCTCCGCCTGTGCCGGGGCCGGCTCGCGACGTTCAAGATCCCGCAGTCGTTCTCGGCGGTCGACGACCTGCCGCGCACACCCTCGGGCAAGCTGCGGCGGTTCGTGCTCCGCGAGGAGGCGGGGCAGCCCGCCCGATCCTGACCCGCAGGCCCGCCGGGCCGTGGACGACTCGGGGCGCTGGCGGGTCGTCCGACCTTCCGGGGCTCGCACCCTTCCTCGGCCGAACCGGGGTCCCGCCGGCGCCCCGGTCGCTCCTCGACGGTGCCACGTCGGCCCGGCGAGCGCATGCGATGCGGGTGGGAGGTGCCCTACCGCGTCCGCCGCAGGCCCTTAGGCCCGGCCGAGCGCCGGGCGCTCAGACGGGGGAGCGCTGCGTCCCCGCCTTCGCGAGCGCGGCGATCTCGACCGCGGCGAAGCCCGCGTTCACCAGGCCGAGCGTCCACCACGGCCAGGACGGAACGCCGCTCGGAAGCCCCAGGAGCGCCGTGAGCAGGAAGACGAGCGCCGTGCCCACCTCGAGCAGGACGAACGTCCAGGCCCACCACCACAGCTCCTCGACGCGATGGCCCACGAGGACCATCTGCGCGGAGAGCGCGATGGCGAGGACCCCGCCGAGGCGGAGCCAGGCCGTCCGCGAGAGGGGCGGCTGGTCCAGGACGACCTCGACCAGCCATCCGGGTGCGAGGAGCAGGAGCAGACCCGAGACCGCCCAGAAGGCGGCCTGCCAGCGCAACGTCGCGCGCAGGAGCTTCACGGGCGCGCATTCTCCCAGGTCGGGATCTCCGGGCGACCTTGGTAGCATCTGTCGCCGGGTGCCCGCGGGCTCCCGTCTCCCAGACAGCCGACCCGTGAAGGATCCTGCGTGACGGACACACCTCGGGTCGCGGTCATCGGGCTGGACTGCGCCACCCCCCAGCTCCTGTTCCGCGACTTCGCCGCCGAGACGCCGAACATCCACGCGCTGATGCAGCGGGGGATGTGGGGGGATCTCGCCAGCATCACGCCGCCGATCACCGTGCCGGCCTGGGCGTGTGCCATGACGGGGAAGACCCCGGGGCAGCTCGGAATCTACGGCTTTCGCAATCGCAAGGACACGACCTACGACGGGCTCTCGATCGCGACGGCCGACGCGATCAAGGCGCCCGCCGTGTGGGACGTGATCGCGGCGCGCGGCCTTCGGTCGTTGCTCATCGGGGTTCCGCCGTCGTTCCCGCCGCCCCGGGAGTTCCCCGGCTGGCGCGTCGGATGCTTCCTCACGCCGCCCTCCGCCAAGTCCTGGGCCTACCCGGCGGACCTCGAGACGGAGATCGTCGCCGAGCTCGGTGAGGGCAACGACTACATCTTCGACATCCCCGACTTTCGGCGCGCGGGCTACGACGTCGCCTTGGACCAGGTGTTCAAGATGACCGAGCGCCGGTTCCAGGTGGGCCGCAAGCTCGCCGTCGAGAAGCCGTGGGACTTCTTCATGCTGTGCGAGATCGCGCCGGATCGCCTGCACCACGTCTTCTGGCAGCACTGGGATTCTCGACACCCGTTGTACGAGCCGGGCAACAAGTACGAGTCGGCATTTCAGGACTACTACCGGTTCCTCGACGAGCGGGTGGGCTCGCTCCTTGACGTCCTGCCGGACGACGTCGTGACGATCGTGATGAGCGACCACGGCGCGCGGCCGATGATGGGCGGCCTGTGCTTCAACGACTGGCTCACCCAGGAGGGCTACCTCGCGCTCTCGGCGCAGCCCTCCGCCGCGATCCCCATCAAGGACGCGGCGATCGACTGGAGCCACACCCTGGCCTGGGGCGACGGCGGGTACTACGGCCGCCTGTTCCTCAACGTGCGCGGGCGCGAGCCCGAGGGAATCGTCGACCCCGCGAGGTACGAGGAGGTTCGCAACGAGCTGATCGCCAAGCTCGAGGCGGCGCCGGGGCCGGACGGCGAGCCGCTCGGCACCAAGGTCTTCAAGCCGCAGGACGTCTACTCGGAGGTCCGCGGCGTCGCCCCCGACCTCATCGTCTACTTCGGCGATCTCGAGTGGCGATCGGTCGGGTCGGTCGGCAACCGAAGCATCTACACGTACGAGAACGACACGGGGCCCGACGGCGCGAACCACGATCGGACCGGCGTGTTCGCCTTGGCCGGGCTCCCGGGCCAGGCCACCGGCGAGGTGAAGGGGCTGGGGCTCGTCGACGTCGGTCCATCGATCATGAGCCTGTACGACGTGCCGGTGCCCGATGGCGCCGTCGGAAGGAGCTTCCTGTGACGAATCACCTCGAGGGCAAGGGATTCACCGTCTGGTTCACCGGGCTGTCCGGATCCGGCAAGTCGACGATCGCCGAGATGCTGTACCACGAGTTCCAGGCGCGCGGGTTGCCGACCGAGATCCTCGACGGGGACGTCGTCCGCCAGAACCTCAGCAAGGGCCTCGGCTTCAGCAAGGAGGACCGCGACACCAACATCCTGCGGATCGGGTTCGTCGCCCAGCTTCTCACCCGCAACGGCGTCGCCACGATCTGCTGTCCGATCAGCCCCTACCGGGAGGCGCGCGACACGGTGCGCGAGATGGTCGGCGACTTCGTCGAGATCTACGTGCACGCGACGATCGAGGAGCTCGCGGAGCATCGCGACCCCAAGGGCCTGTACAAGAAGGCGCTGGCGGGTGAGATTACCGGCTTCACGGGGGTGGACGACCCGTACGAGCGGCCCGAGCACCCCGAGCTCGTCGTCGACACCATGGTCGAGGAGCCGGTCGATTCCCTGCAGAACGTCCTGGAGGCCCTCGTGCGGCTCGGCTACCTCGAGGACGCCACGATCATGGTGGAGGGGGACCGCAGGCACTCGGGCTTGACCGACCTCCGTCTCACCGAGAGCGGCCACGTCGCCGAGGGGCGCTGACCGCCGGCCCGGGTTCGCCTCGGCGCGTCGTTCAGCCCGCGTTCGGCTCGCGAGACGGCGTCATCCACACGCTCGAGTCCGGTCGAGGCACCGGCCGGGGCTCTCCGTTCGTCGCGGGGCCGGCGTCCTCGAGTCGGATGAGGTCCTCAGATTCGGGGATCGCGACGGGCGCCTCGGGCACGAGGGTCATCTCGGACAGCCGCGCGGCCAGGCCGTCCATCGCCGCCGAGAGCGGGGCGAGCGCGTCTCGCAACCGCTCGGCCGTCGCCGCGGCCTCTCGACGCACGTCCTCGATCGAGCGGGGCACCGTCTCGGAGAGCGGGGCCACCTGCGCCCGCCACGACGCGAGCCGGTCGATCTCCGAGCGCAGGGCGTCCCGCGCGCGCTCGGTCTGGCCGAGCTCCTGCTCGGCGTTGCGGCGCGCGGTCTCGGTGAGGCGGCCGAGCGCTCGCTCCGCCGCCTGCAGCACCTCGGTCATCCCCTCGGTCGTCGAGGGCGAGCCGGACTGCTCGAGGACCTGGAACCGTTCCGAGGAGTCCCGGAGGCGGGCCTCGAGGTCACGGTTTCGGGCGTTGAGGTCGGCGATCTCGCGCCGTGCCTCCTCGATCTGCTGGGTGAGCTCGGTGATCGTGCCCTCGGCCTCCTTGGTCTCACGGAGCCCGCGCACGACCAGGACGTCGCGCTCGGCGATCACCTCGCGCACGCTGGGGCGGGAGTAGCCGAACAGGCCTCGTCGCAGGTTGGTGGCGGCCATGGGGGAGCCTCCTTGGTTTGCGGGCGCCCCGATTCTCCGGGCCGCCCTCCGGCGGACGCAATCCGCCGGGCGACCTACCGCGCCTGACGGGCCGCACGCGCATGATAGCGTGCCGGGATGCAGCTTCGGACGCGCCCACCCGCATCGCGGGTGGGCGTGCCGCGTTTTCGGGGACGACGGGGCTAGGTGGTGGTCATGGAGATCGAGATCGGCAAGGGGAAGGCGGCGCGGCGAGCCTACGGCTTCGACGAGGTCGCGATCGTGCCGTCGAGGCGGACGCGGGATCCCGACGACGTCGACATCTCCTGGGAGATCGATGCGTACACCTTCGGCCTGCCGATGATGGCGAGCGCGATGGACGCGGCGGTCTCGCCGTCGACCGCCGTCGAGATCGGCCGGCTCGGCGGTCTCGCTTGCCTGAACCTCGAGGGGCTCTGGACGCGCTACGAGGATCCCGAGCCCGTCTACGAGGAGATCGCGTCGCTGCCCGACGAGAAGGCCACGCGGCGGATGCAGGAGCTCTATCGCGAGCCGGTCCGCGACGAGCTGATCGACCGCCGAATCCGCGAGATCAAGGAGGGCGGCGTCACGAGCTGCGCCTCCCTCACCCCGCAGCGGGTCGAGCGCTACGCCAAGCTCGTGCTCGACGCCGGCCTCGACGTCCTCGTCATCCAGGGCACCGTGGTGTCCGCGGAGCACGTCTCGACGCGGACCGAGCCCCTCAACCTCAAGGAGTTCATCCGCACGTTCGACCTGCCCGTGATCGTCGGCGGGTGCGCGTCGTTCACGACCGCCCTGCACCTCATGCGGACGGGGGCCGTCGGCGTGCTCGTCGGCGTGGGGCCCGGCAACGCGTGCACGACGCGCGGCGTGCTCGGCGTGGGCGTGCCGCAGGCGACCGCGATCGCCGATGCGGCCGCCGCCCGCATGGAGCACCTGCGCGAGACCGGCCGGTACTGCCAGGTCATCGCCGACGGCGGCATGCGGACGGGTGGCGACATCGCCAAGGCCATCGCCTGCGGGGCCGACGCCGTGATGATCGGCTCCCCGCTCACGCGCGCCTACGAGGCCCCTGGGCGCGGCTACCACTGGGGGATGGCCACCTTCCATCCGTCGCTGCCACGAGGCGCGAGGGTGAAGACGCAGCAGGTCGCCTCGCTCGAGGAGATCCTCGTCGGTCCCGCTCACGAGAACGACGGCACGTTCAACCTGTTCGGCGCGCTCGCGACCTCGATGGCGACCACCGGGTACGCCACCATCCGCGAGTTCCAGAAGGCCGAGCTCGTCGTCGCGCCGGCCATCAAGACCGAGGGGAAGACCTACCAGCAGGCCCAGCGCGTCGGGATGGGGCACTAGGGAGTGGCCCAGCCGCCGAGGCCGGTGCTCGTCGTCGATCTCGGTGCGCAGTACGCACAACTCATCGCCCGCCGGATCCGCGAGTGTCACGTGTACTCCGAGATCGTGCCGCACGATCTGGACGCCGACGAGGTTGCGGCGCGTCGGCCGAGGGGCATCGTGCTCTCGGGCGGGCCGGCGTCCGTGTACGAGACCGGGGCTCCCACCGTCGACCCGGCGCTGTTCGAGCTCGGCGTGCCGGTGCTCGGGATCTGCTACGGCCATCAGCTGATGGCGCTCGCGCTCGGCGGCGAGGTCGAGCAGACCGGGGGCCGGGAGTACGGCGGCACCGAGCTTCACGTGGAGGATCGCGGAGCCCTGCTCCGCGACCTGAATCCCCGGGAGCAGGTCTGGATGAGCCACGGCGACGCCGTGACCCGAGCGCCCGAGGGGTTCCGCGTCACCTCGCGAACCGACGCCATCCCCATCGCCTCGATGGAGGATCCCGAACGCGGCCTGTTCTCGGTGCAGTTCCATCCGGAGGTGGCGCACACGCCGAAGGGGATCGCGATCATGAAGCGATTCCTCTACGACGGCTGCGGGCTGCTGCCCGAGTGGACGCCGGCCAACGTCATCGAGCGCGGCGTCGCCGCGGTCCGGGAGCAGGTGGGCGACGCGGAGGTCCTATGCGCGCTCTCCGGCGGCGTCGACTCGGCGGTGGCCGCGCTCCTCGTGCACAAGGCCGTGGGCGATCAGCTCACCTGCGTGTTCGTCGACACCGGCCTGCTGCGCGAGGGCGAGCCCGAGCAGGTCGAGGAGACCTTCGGGCGCCACTTCCGCGTCCCGCTCGTGCACGTCAAGGCCGCGGATCGATTCCTCGCCCGGCTCGCCGGCGTGCTCGACCCCGAGGACAAGCGCAAGCGCATCGGCGAGGAGTTCATCCGCGTCTTCGAGGAGGTCGCGCGCGAGCATCGCGGCGCGCGCTTCCTCGTCCAAGGGACGCTGTATCCGGACGTCATCGAGAGCGGCTCGCGGACCGCGGCGAGGATCAAGAGCCATCACAACGTCGGCGGCCTTCCCGAGCGCATGGACCTCGAGCTGGTGGAGCCGCTTCGGGACCTGTTCAAGGACGAGGTGCGCGCCGTGGGCGGCGAGCTGGGGCTGCCCGAGGAGATCGTCCAGCGCCAGCCGTTCCCCGGACCCGGACTGGCGGTTCGCATCGTCGGCGAGGTGACGCTCGAGAACCTCCGGATCGTGCGCGCCGCCGATCACGTCGTCCGCGAGGAGATCGGCCGGGCGGGCCTGGATCGGCAGACGTGGCAGGCCTTCTGCGTTTTGCTCGCGGACGTGCGCAGCGTCGGGGTGATGGGCGACGGGCGGACGTACGAGCACCCCGTGATCCTTCGCGCCGTGACGAGCGAGGACGCGATGACGGCCGACTGGGCCCGGCTCCCGTACGAGGTGCTCGATCGGATCGCGACCCGCGTCGTTCGCGAGGTCCCCGGCGTGAACCGCGTGGCGTACGACCTCACGTCCAAGCCGCCGGGCACCATCGAGTGGGAGTAGCGGCTCCGCGGTCATGAGCACCAGGTGGGGAGTCGCCGGCGTCGCGATCGCGGCGTTCGCCGCGGGCGCGCTCGTCGCGACGCTCGCGGCCTCGGATCCCTCCGAGCCCGCGGCCGCGCCGGCGCCGTCGATGTCGCCGTCCGTCTCGCGCTCGCCGGTCACGCTCGTCAAGATCGGCGGGGTCCTCGGGGCGCTGCCTGATCGCACGATCCACGACCCGACGCTCCTGCCGTACCCGTACCACTCGCCGACGCCGGCCCCGGACTCGACGTCGCCGCTCGACGGCACGTATCTGCGGACGCTCACCCTGCGCGACGTCGGGGGTGCGAGGGTCGGCCTGCCGTTTCGATGCCTGCGATGCCCGCCCTTTCGCATCGACGCCGGCGTCAGCACGCTGATCTTCTTCCACGGCGCCTACTACCTGCACCATCAGCTCTCCGGCTTTCGCACGATGGGCAGCTTCGTCGTCGACGGCGACCGTGTGACGTTCTTCAACGACGCGAACTGCCCGCAGACCGAGGGCGTCTACGAGTACGAGCTGTCGCCCCACTCGGTCCGGTTCCGCGTCATCCACGACGACTGCCCGTTCAGCGGGGAGCGGGGGTTCGACCTCATGGCGCGACCGTGGACGCACGTGAGCGTCTGCTCCCGGCGGATCCAGAATCTGTGGCCGGGCGAGCTCGCCTGCTGAGCCGCGCTTCCCGGTGGCCCCAGGCGCCGCCTACCGGATCGGGATCTGCACCTCCGTGAGGAAGTCGGCGGGATCGGGCGTCTCGCTCGGGTCGGTCAGATAGACCTCGCGCGGCGGCCCGGCCACGTCGTGTCCGTGCTCTGCGACCCAGCTCGTGACGGTGCGGTACGCGGGGCCGATCTCGTCGTAGGGGCCGCGGTGGAGCGTCCACGCGACGGTGGTCGCCGGAAGCTCCCGGCCGCGCACGTCGTCATCACCGGGGAACGGTCGCGCCAGCGGGAAGGCGATCTCGACGTCGCCGTCGGTCTCCTCGTCGATCGCGTCGAGCATGATGAGGAACGGCGGCCCGGTCATCGGCAGGCCGGATCGGCCGACCGCCGCGCCGACCTCCGTGAACCCCTCCATCACGGCCTTTCCGATCGCCGAGATCGACGTGTGGCGGCGCACCAGCGCGACGTGCTGCGGGGGCACCTCCTTCACCTGCACCTCGTACGGCATCACGCCCTCCTTTCGTGCGATGAGCCCTCGTCATCGTCTTTCGCGCCCAAGCGTGACGCCTCCGCCGAGGGGAGAGTCAAGGACCTCCGGTCCGTTCCGTCCGGGCCCTTCGAGGAGGGCCGGCGGCTACGCCTGGCCGACCCGGTCGGCGAACACCACGAGACGCTGGGCGGCGGAGAACCGTGGGTTGCACGTGGTGAGGACCAGGGTCGGCCGTTCGGTCGCGCGCAACACGCTGCCGTCCGAGGGCGCGATGATCCGCGATCCCGTCACCCGGTAGTCGAAGACGCCGAACTCGGTCGCAAGGACGATCCGATCGCCCGCCTCGAGCTCGTTCAGCGACCAAAACGGGGCCCCGTACGTCGTCCGGTGGCCGGCGATCCCCACCCGCCCGTGGTCCTGCCACGGATACCCCGTGTCCACGTAGTGCCCCGGGCCCTTCTTCAGCGACTCCGTGTCCGTCCCCTCGACGACGACGAGGTCGACGTCGATCTTGGGGATCTTGATGATGGCGACGGCCCGGCCCGGGACGGTCGCGACGCGGACCGGTGCTTCCTCCGGCGGCTTCGTGGCCACCTGGTGCTCGAACTCCGGCCGAAGCTCGTTTTGGGCGGCTCTGGTTGCGAACCCGGTCCCCCAGAGCTGCCACCACGCGTATGCGCCGAATCCGAGGGCGGCGACGATGAGGACGAAGCCCGCGATCCGGAGCCCACGGCCGCGCCGCCGCGCGCGCTCGTCCACCGTCGCGTGCGGCTCGGAGAGCGAATCCTCGTCCCTCGCCCGCGTCTCGCTCACCGGTGGCTCACCAAGGCTCACCAAGGGAGTGTCGCAGGTGTCGGCGCGGACTTGAGCGTGGGAGCGCGGCCGTAGGATGGGTCTCGTGCCGCCGACGTCCCCCCTGCTCGACCGCCTGAACCCGATCCAGGCCGAGGCCGTGCTGCACACCGAGGGGCCGGTCCTGATCGTGGCGGGTGCCGGATCGGGCAAGACCCGGGCGCTCACCCACCGGATCGCGTATCTCATCCGAGAGCACGACGTCAGCCCGTACGCGATCCTCGCCATCACCTTCACGAACAAGGCGGCGCGCGAGATGGCCGAACGGGTCGAGGGCCTCCTCGGTGGCCGGATCGCGAAGGGGATGTGGATCCTCACGTTCCACTCGGCGTGCGCGCGCATCCTCCGGCACGAGCACGAGCACCTCGGCCTGCCCCGCAGCTTCACCATCTACGACGAGGGCGACACCGAGCGCCTGGTGGGCGCCGTCCTCCGCGACCTCAACCTGGACAACAAGCGCTTCCCGCCCCGCGCGATGGCCGCCGCGATCGGCAAGGCGAAGGACCACGTGCTCTCGGCCGCCGAGTTCGCCGGGGCCGCCGGCAACTTCTACGAGCAGACCATCGCGAGCGTGTACCTCGGGTACGAGGAGCGGAAGCGGGCCGCCGGCGCCCTCGACTTCGACGACCTGATCGCGCAGGCGGTCGTCCTGTTCCGCGAGCACCCCGAGGTGCTCGCGCACTACCAGGAACGGTTTCGCTACATCCTGATCGACGAGTACCAGGACACGAACCGCGCGCAGTATCAGCTCGTCAACCTCCTCGCCGCGAAGTACCGCAACCTGTGCGTCGTCGGGGACGCCGATCAGGGCGTCTACTCGTGGCGCGGCGCCACGATCCAGAACCTGCTCGACTTCGAGCGCGACTACCCCGACGCCGAGGTCTTCCTGATGGAGCAGAACTACCGCTCGACGAGCCGCATCCTCGCGGTCGCGAACGCGCTCATCGAGCACAACGTCCAGCGCAAGCCGAAGAGCCTGTGGACGGAGACCGAAGGGGGCGAGCTCGCCATCCGCTACCGCGCGGACGACGAGCACGAGGAGGCGCTCTTCGTCGCGGAGGAGACCCATCGGCTCGTCGAGGAGGAGTCGTTCCGTTACCTCGACATCGCGGTCTTCTACCGGACCAACGCGCAGAGCCGGGTGCTCGAGGACATCTTCCAGCGCGCCGGCACGCCCTACCGCGTGGTCGGCGGGGTCCGCTTCTACCAACGCCGCGAGGTGAAGGACGTGCTCGCGTACGTGCGGCTGCTCGTGAACCCGCAGGACGTCGTCAGCGCGCGCCGCGTGATCAACAGCCCGAAGCGGGGGATCGGCGACGCGACGGTGGCGGCGCTCGAGGGGTTCGCCGTGACGCAGGACGTCGCGTTCCTCGACGCCGCGCGGCGCGCCGACGAGATCGCCACGCTCGGCGCGAGGGCAAAGGGCGCGGTTGCCGGGTTCGTGCACGTGATGGACCTGCTCGGCGCCGCCCTCGCCGAGGGTGCCGGCCCGAGGCGGCTCGTCGAGGCGGCCGCGACGGAGTCGGGCTACCTGCTGGAGCTGGAGACCGAGCGCACCGTCGAAGCCGAGGGTCGGATCGAGAACCTTCGCGAGCTGGGCGGCGTCGCGGCGGAGTTCGAGGAGCGAGATCCCGCCGGGACCCTGGCCGAGTTCCTCGAGCAGGTCTCGCTGGTCGGGGAGCAGGACGAGTACGACGAGGAGGCCGGGAGCGTCACGCTCATGACGCTGCACAACGCCAAGGGACTCGAGTTCCCGGTCGTGTTCATCATCGGGCTCGAGGACGGCGTCTTCCCGCACTACCGGTCGATGGGGGAGCCGGCCGAGCTCGAGGAGGAGCGCCGGCTCATGTACGTGGGCGTGACGCGAGCGCGGGAACGCCTCTACCTCACCCACGCGTGGAGCCGGACGCTGTTCGGGACGAGCTCCTACAATCCGCCGTCGCGCTTCCTCGGGGAGATCCCGGCCGAGCTGGTGCACGCCGTCGAGGAGGACGAGGCTCGCGACGGGATCGACCCATCGCCGATCCGCGTCGCGGTGCAGGGGCGGCCGGCGCCGCCCACCGTGTTCGCGGGCGACACCGTCCAGCACGAACGGTGGGGAGAGGGCGTCGTGCTCACGGTGAGCGGCTCGGGCTCGGACGCCGAGGCGACGATTCGGTTCCAGGAGGCGGGCGAGAAGCGGCTGCTGCTCGCCTACGCGCCGCTGCGGAAGGTGGGGTGAGGGACGGGGCCCCTGACGTTCGCCCTCTCGTTCGCAGGATCGGACTGCGAGCGTTTCGGGACGGGGATCCTCGCGCAGCCCGCGAATACCTGGTCCAGCGCCGCGTTCCTCGTGGCCGGCGCGTGGATCGCAATCCGGGCCCGGCGCACGCTCGTCCGGCGGACCGAGCTCCTCGTGTTCGCCCTAGCCGTCGCGTCGAACGCCGTCGGCGGCCTCCTCGAGCACGGGACGGACTGGTTCGGTGCGCGGTGGGTCCACGATCTCGCGATCCTGTCGGTCCTCGCATTCATCGCGGTGTTCGGCCTCGCCCGGCGCCTCGACCGCCCCGCGCGGTGGACGGTCCGCGCGTTCGCGCTCGTGCTGGGCGTCGGCGGCGCGCTTCTCGCGGCCGTTCCGGACTCCGGGTATGCGCTGTTCGCGCTCGCCGGGATCGGCGCGGTGGGCGGCGAGCTCCTCGAGTACCGGCACGAGCTCCCGGCGCTCCGCCGGGAGGGCCTGACGGCGCGGCGGGCGGCCCGCCTCGGCGTCGCGGTCGCCCTGCTGCTCGGGGGGACGGCGTTCTGGGTCGGCCGGAGCGGCGCGCCGCTCTGCAACCCGGAGAGCGCCTTCCAGTGGCACGCTCTGTGGCATGTGCTGTCCGCGCTCGCGATGGCCCTCTACGCGTACGGGGCGATCGAGGCGCATCCGGCAAGCGTCAGTCGTTCGGCTTGACCTCGCGGCTCAGGCCCGTCTCGGGCCTCCACCGCAGGACCTCGATCCCCTCGGGAGCGAAGCGGATGAAGCCCGCCTGCTCGACGTCTACGGAGAAGCAGTCGTACTCGGGCTCACCGGGGGCCCAGTCGATCCGGGCGCGGATCGCGTCGCGGAAGGCGGAGCGCACGGCGGGATCGCGCTCGTCGACGACCGTCCCGTAGAGCTTGACGTCGCCGTCCGGTGCGGACTTGTCGCACGTCACGCTGTGGACGGCCACCCGAGGGTCGCGGAGCAGGTCGAGCGCCTTCTTCGATCGCCACATCATGCTGACGAACAGCCGGCCCTCGGCGAAGTCGCACTCGTTCGGGCTGATCCTGGGGGAGCCGTCTCGGCGGAGCGATCCCACGAGGACGAGCTGTTCCCGCGTGAACCGCTCTCTCGCCAAGGTCCCGATCTCGGGGCAGGCGCGTTCGAACTCGTCCCAGCGCACGGCACTCCTCCCACGACGACCAGGTGCGAGTGTAGGACCGCGCGGCGACGGCCCCTCGTCGTCAGGTCGACAATCGCTCCACGACGTTCCTCGTGATGCGATCGACGACGGGATCGGCGAGCCCTAGGGCCCAGTCGATGACCCCCGCGTTCACGACGGTCCCACTGCCCGGCTTCGTGAACGTGGCCATGACCGCGTGGCCTGCGGCGAGCTCGGCCAGGTGCGCGGGCTCGACGTCGCCGAACACCGACTCCGACGTGAACTCCAGGTCGCCGGGGTCGGCGATGTACCGCGTCGGCTGTTCGTGCTGCGCCCAGAGGTGCGCCGGCGAGGTCGCGAGGACCTGGAGCCCTTCCGGTGTGCCGTCCTCGTGCGTCGGGATCGGAAGCCCATCGGCCCCCGACGCGAGCGCGCACCCGTCGCACTCGTAGGCGACGATCGCGTTCGCGCCCCCGAATTCGTCCCCGGCCCGCAGGCCGGTTCCCGCGAAGACCCAGTGATCCGGGCGGTGCACCGCGTAGGCGCCGGTGCTGCCGGGGGTAGTGCCGTAGAGGGAGTACCCGCCGCGAGAGAAGGTGAGTCCGATCGTCGAGGTCTCGGGACGTCCAACCCGGCGGTCGGACCACATGCCGGAGAGGAACCGCTCGTCGGGCGTGCCGAGCACGGGGTCCCGGTCCGCGCCGTACTTGAACCCGGTCATACCACGATGGTCGTCCTCGAAGCGCACCTGCCAGAAGCAGGTGTTCCCGGACAGGATCGCCGCGTTCCCGCCCGCGGCGACGAATGCGTCCAGCGTGTCGCGCATCCCCCAGGACCAGTACTCGTCGTGCCCCACGCAGACGAACAGGCGATGGCCGTCGAGGACCTCGGGGTGCTGCTCGAGGTCCTGCGAGATCGCGACGTCGACCCGGTGGCCGTCGGTCTCCGCCCAGCGGGTGAACGGTCGCTCCCAGTTCCACCACCCCGAAGCGCCGCTCCAGTCCGACAGCCCGAGCGGCCGCGCCCAGCGCCGATAGCCCATCGCCTCTGGGTCGGGCTCGGCCTGCATCATCCTGCCGGCGGGTTCGGGCTTGACGAGGAAGCCCTCGGCCATCGGCCGCTCGAACGAGACGCGCGTGCCGCCGGTGTACAGGGACGGCCCGCCCCAGTCGTTGTAGGCGCTCCAGGTCGTCGTCGAGAGCACCAGCAGGATCGGCGCCGGCTCCTCGGGCCGGGGCCGGACGACGAAGAAGGCGTCCCCCCGCTCGGCGCCGGCGGACAGCGTGACGGCGTGATACCCCGACGGCCAGTCGCCCACGCGGATCTCGAGCGTGGCCGGCCACCCGCACCCGCGTTCTGCCGCGTCGCCGGGCGTGGGGTGGCGATGGCCGCGAACGTGGTCGGCGTTCCAGACGACCTCGCGGATCGCCCCCTCGCGCGCCACCTGCACGTCGAACGCGATCGCGTCCGTCGAGGCGTGCAGGGCGACCGGCTCACCCGGCGCGACCGAGGGCGGCCAGCAGTAGGCGTCGAGCGTCACCGCGTGAGCACGAGGACGCCGGCGACGAGGATCACGAGCCCGGCGACGATCGGCGCGATCACCCACGCGAGCCCGAGGCGCCCCCGATAGGGCCCGAGCGTCCCCACCTTCGTGGTCGGCTTCAGGCCTGGCGGCCGGAACCGCACGCGCTTCTTGCCGGACATCGAGCCGAGTATGTCAGCCGATGACTCGGTAGAGGCGCCAGCGGTCGGGGACGCCCTTCAACTCGTGTTCCCCGGCGTCCTCGAAGACCAGGCCGGAGCCGGCGACGAGGTCCTTGACCGTCTGCGACACCAGCACGCTCGACGGCTGCGCGAGCCCCGCCGCCCGGGACCCGATGATCACGGCGAGCCCACCCACCTTGTCGTCGATCGTCTCGACCTCCCCGGTGTGGACCCCTGCGCGGATCTCGATGCTCAACGGGCGCACCGCCTCGACGATCGCCTGGGCGCACCGCACCGCTCGAGCGGGTCCGTCGAAGGTGGCGAAGAACCCGTCGCCGGCCGTATCCACCTCGTTGCCTCGGAAACGGGCGAGCAGTCCTCGCACGGTGTTGTGGTGCGCCTCGAGGAGATCCCGCCAGGCGCGGTCGCCGACCTCCGCGGCCTTCGCGCTCGATCCCACGATGTCGGTGAACAGCACGGTCGCGAGCACGCGATCGAACTCGGCCTCCGTTCGCTGGAGGTCGTGAACGAACCGCTCGACCTCGTCGATGAAGTTCGGGCTTGCGCTCCAACCGTGCGTGCGTCCGGGAACCTCGTGGAACGTCGCCCCCGGGATATGCTCGGCCACGTACCGGCCGTGCTCGATCGGAAGCGCCCGGTCGCCCGACGAGTGCGCGATCAAGGTCGGCACCCGGATGGTGGGCAGGAGCTGACGGATGTCCGTGTCGCGATCGGCCGCGTAGAGCGCGACCGCGTCGCCCGGCCCACCCATAGCCCGCATGTACTCGGCGAAGCGTCGCACTCGATGCTCGTCCCCAGTGGCATCGGGCAGGACGTACTCGGTCCATTCGCGGGCCAGCTCCTCGGTTCCCCATAGACGCTCGACCTCCCGGACCTCCTCGTCGTAGGCGGTCTCCGACATCGCCCACGGGTAGTCGGGAGCCCACAGGCTCCTCGCCGACGCGGCCCAGCCGATCAGCGCCAGCGTCCGTTCCGGATGGCTCGCGGCGAACATCGCGGCGAGGGAGAAGCCGTCCTCGGATCCCAGGAGCACTGCGCGTTCCGAGCCGACGGCCTCCATGACCGCGCGGATGTCGTCCATCCGTGCCTCGAGCGACTGTTGGTCGGTGCGGTCGACGATGTGGTCGGAGGCGCCCGTCCCGCGGCGGTCGAACAATAGGACGCGGGCGAACGAGGCGAGCCGGCGGATCGAGTCGGCATGGGCCTCCCACCGCCAGACGGCCTCGACGTTGCCGCCCCATTGGGCGAGGACGAGATCGGGCGGTCCCTCGCCGATCGCCTGGTAGGCGATGTGGACGCCATCCACCGTCTTCGCGTACCGGGTCTCGGGCGCGGTCATGAGCTCAGGGCCCGATACAGGTGCCAGCGATCGGGCACGCCCTTCAGCTCGTGCTCGCCGCGATCCTCGAACGACAGTCCTGAACCGGCGACGAGGTCCTTCACCGTCTGCGAGACGAGCACCTCCGACGGCCCCGCGTTGGCCGCGACCCGTGCCCCGATCGAGACCGTGAGCCCGCCGCACTTGTTCTCGATCACCTCGCACTCGCCCGTGTGCACGCCCGCTCGGATCTCGATGCCGAGGTCCCGAACCCGCTCGGCGACCTCCTGCGCGCATTTGATCGCCCGCGCCGGACCGTCGAAGGTCGCGTAGAAGCCGTCGCCCGCGGTGTCGTTCTCGACGCCACGCCAGCGCGCGAGCGTCTCGCGCACGATCGCGTGGTGGCGCTCGACCAGATCCTTCCAGCCGTGGTCGCCGAGCGCCGCCTGCTTCGCCGTCGACCCGACGATGTCGGTGAACAAGACGGTGGAAAGGATCGTGCTGAGCTCGGGCGCCGGCCGTTCGACGCCGACGAAGCGGCGGACCTCGTCGAGTTGCGCCGCGATCAACTCCGGCGTGAACTCGTTGCCGGCGCGAAGCACCTTGAGGTCGGCATGCGGCATCAATGAGGCGATGTATGCGGCTTCTTCGGTCCACTCGGTTGGCCCCCAGGAGAGGAGGAGCGCGGGGGCCTGGACGGACGGCAGCGCGCCCCGGACGTCGGTCTCGTACCAGATCCTGGTCAGCTCCCGGGCGACGTCGGGCGTCGCCGTGTGGCGGCTGTGTTTGGCGTGGAAGAGAGCCTCCTCCTCGGAAACGACACTCCCGAGCGTCGCTTCCATCTCGGCGTACCCTCGCGCGAACTCGACCGTCCCCCAGTGCTCCAACGAGCGTTGTTCGGCCTCCACGAACTGGGGCCGGACACCCCAGGGGTAGTCCGGCGTCCATACCGAGCGCGCCGACGGCGATGGCCACACCAAGGAGGTCACCCGCTCGGGGTCGCTGGCCGAGAAGAGCACGTTCGGCGCTCCGCTTTCACCGTATCCGGCGAGCACGGGGCGCTCGGATCCGACGGCATCCAGGACGACCCGCAGGTCGGCCACTCGAGTCTCGAGGTTCGGCGGAGGCACGTTCCTGCTAGAAAGCCCGGTGCCCCGCCGGTCGTGAAGGATCAAGCGGGAGAACGATGCCAATCCGCCGAACCACTGAGCGACCAGGGGCCGCTCCCAGGTGAGGTCCACGTTGCCCAGCCAGTCGAACTGCCACGCGATGTCGATGGGGCCCTCGCCCGTCACCTGGTAGGCGATGTAGACGCCGTCGGGGGTGATCGCGTACCTCGTGTCCGGGATCTCGGTCACTGGCCGACCACCCGGTACAGACGCCAGCGGTCGGGAACGCCCTTGAGCTCGTGCTCCCCGCGATCCTCGAAGGCGAGCCCGGAGCCCGCGACGAGGTCCTTCACCGTCGACGAGACCAGAATCTCGCCGGGGCCGGCGAGCGAGGCCACTCGGGCACCGATGTGGACGGCGATCCCCCGGATCTGCGTATCCACGCGCTCGATCTCTCCGACGTGAACGCCGGCGCGGATCTCGATCCCGAGGTCTCGCACCCGCTCGGCGATCGCGCGCGCGCAGCGGACGGCGCGCGCCGGACCGTCGAACGTCGCCAAGACGCCGTCGCCGGCGGCGTCGACCTCGACTCCCTCGAACCGGTCGAGCTCTTCCCGTGTTCGCCGATGGTGCTCTCCCAACAGCTCCGACCAGCCCACATCTCCCACCATCGCGGCGTGCTGGGTCGACCCGACGATGTCGGTGAACAGGACCGTCGCGAGCCGACGGTCGGTGGAGGGATGGTCAACGCTCTCGTCGAGGAATGTTCGGATCTCACGCAGCACCGCCTCGGTGTCGCCGATCCACGGGATTCCGTCGTCGCCCGCCAGTTCCACGAGGCGCGCGTTGGGCATCTTGGCGGCCACGTAGCGCCCCGCCTCGATGGGCTCGATCTGATCGCCGACGCGGTGGAGCACCAACGTCGGCGTCCGAACGATCGGCAGGATCTCCCGGATGTCCGTGTCGCTCGAATTGCGCATGACGGCCTCGGCGGAGGACGGACTCGCGGCGAGCCGCGTGTAGGCGATCCACCGCTCGAGCTCGTCGGGGCTGTCGAGCATTCCGGGACCCATCCACCGCGCGTTCTTCACGACCCACGCCCGCGTGCCCCACCCGTCGCGGATACTCGCGAGCCACTCCTCCCAGTACTCATCGCTCCACGCCCACGGGTAGTCCTCAGCAGGTCGCTGGGCCGCAGAGGCGGTGAACAAGATGAGCGACGAGACTCGCTCGGGGTTCATCGCGGCGAAGAGGGTGGACGTTTCGCAACCGTCCCACAGCCCGAACAGCGTGGCCTTGGCCGAGCCCACTTCGTCGAGGACGATCTCCAGATCGCCCAGCATCGTCTCCTGCGGTGGCGCCTCCCGAAATCGGTCCGAGAGACCCGAGCCGCGACGGTCGGTGAGGATCAGACGAGACATCTCGGCGAGCCGCGACAGGAAGCGCGAGAGCGAGGGGTACTCCCACGCGTACTCGAGGTTCGAGACGAACCCGGAGACGAGGAGCAGATCATGCGAGCCGCTCCCCACGACCTGGTACGCGAGGGAGACGTCGCCGTTTCGCACGTAGCTCACGTCGGGCTTCACGGTGCAACAACCCGATAGAGACGCCAGCGGTCAGGGACGCCCTTCAGCTCGTGCTCTCCGACGTCGGCGAAGACGAGGCCCGAGCCCGCGACGAGGTCCTTCACCGTCGAGGACACGAAGACCTCCGACGCGTCGGCCATCGCCGCCACCCTCGCGCCGATGTGGACCGCGATCCCGCGGACCGCGTCGCCGTCCACCTCGACCTCGCCCGTATGGACGCCTGCCCGGATCTGGATCCCGAGCTCGCGGACGGCGGCGCCGAACGCCTGCGCGCATCGCACGGCTCGGGCGGGACCGTCGAAGGTCGCGAGGAACCCGTCGCCGGCGGTGTCGATCTCGCGCCCGCGATACCGCGCGAGCTCCGCTCGGGCCATCGCGTGGTGGGCGGCGATGAGCTCGGCCCACCGCCTGTCCCCGAGCTCGGCGGCTCGTTCGGTCGAGCCGACGATGTCCGTGAACAGCACCGTGGTCAAGATCCGGTCCGTCTGCTCGCGGGGATGGAGGCGCTCCACGAACGCCGAGACCGCCGCCATCGTCGCCTCGTGAGCCTCGTCGTCGATCCACGTGAACTCGCCGCGCATGGTGGGGATCTCGTGGAGCTCGGAGTCCGGGACGTGGCGAGCCGTGAACTCGGCCGGTCCTCGCGCTTCCGGTGAGAACAGGATCAGCGTCGGCACGCGGACGGCAGGCAGCACATCGGCGATGTCGGCCTCCATCGACATGCGGTAGAAGGCCATCGCGGCCCCCGGCGACAGGCTTCGGCGCATGTGCGTGACGAACCAGTCGCGAAACGCCTCGTCCTCGGCCATCGGCGGGCTCTGCTCCCGCAGCAGCTCGTGGAAGTACTCGCGCTCGCCCCAACCTTCCCGGACCTCGCGCAGGGTTTGTCGCCACTCGTCCTCGGACGGTGCCCACGGGTAGTCGGGAGACGGCCGACCCTTGATCGAGGGGTTGAGCATGACGATGCCGGACGTCCGCTCGGGATAGGTGGCCGCGAACAGCGTGGTGATCCGGCCGCCCTCCATCCCGCTCCAGAGCACCGCCTGCTCCGAGCCGGCGGCGTCCATGACCGCGCGGACGTCGTCCATGCGCGTCTCGAGCGTCGGGACGCCGGCGACGCGATCGGACAGGCCGGTCCCGCGCTTGTCGAGCATGAGCAGCCTGCCGTTCGCGGCGAGCCCGAGCACGTGCCGGACGAGCAGGGGCTGATCCCACGTCGACAGGAGGTCGCCCGTGAGCCCGCGAACGAAGACGAGATCGATCGGTCCCTCGCCGACGACCTGGTACGCGATGCTGACGTCGCCGCTCCGCGCGTAGTGGACCTCGGGAACATCCATCACGGCATCCTGCGCCCGGGCCTCACCTCCGGCAACCCGTCGCTAGACTGGGCGGCCATGCCCGGGAAGCAGCGGATCGTCGTCGCCAAGCCCGGCCTCGACGGTCACGACCGGGGGGTCAAGGTCGTCGCCCGCGCGCTGCGCGACGCCGGGTTCGAGGTCATCTACACCGGCCTGCACCAGACGCCGGAGCAGATCGCCGAGACGGTCATCCAGGAGGACGCCGACGCGGTCGGGCTCTCGTGCCACTCCGGCGCGCACATGACGCTGTTCCCCCGAGTGGTCGCGCTGCTTCGCGAGCGCGGGGTGGTCGACGTGCCCGTGTTCGGCGGGGGCATCATCCCGGCCGACGACATCCCCAAGCTCGCGGACGCCGGCATCGAGAAGGTGTTCACGCCGGGCGCGAGCACCGGCGAGATCGTCGCCTGGCTCACCGACCGGCTCGCGAAGGAGTAGGCGGCTCGTGGACCTGTACGAGCATCAGGGCAAGGACCTGTTCGCCGAGCACGGGATCCCGCTCGCCGACCGCGAGGTCGCGACCACGCCCGAGGAGGCCGCCGCCGCGGCCGAGCGCCTCGGCGGTCACGTCGCCGTCAAGGTCCAGGTCCAGATGGGCGGGCGGGGCAAGGGCGGCGGGGTCGCGCTCGTGCACTCGCCGCCGGAGGCCGCGGCCGAGGCGCGCCGCATGCTCGAGGAGGGGTTTCGCGGAACGCCCGTCACCCACGTCCTCATCGAGCGGCTCGTGGACATCGCCGCGCAGTATTACGCGGCGATGTCCCTGGATCGCGGGGCCGGGACGTATCTCGCGATGGTCTCGAACGAGGGGGGCGTCGACATCGAGTCGGTCGCGCGGGAGAGCCCCGCGGCGATCCGGCGACTGCACGTCGACGCGATCCTCGGCCTGCGCGGCTACCACGCGCGCCGTCTGGTCGGGCACCTGCCGCCCGAGGCGCGTCCGGGCACGGTCGATCTCCTCGAGCGCATGTACGCGGTGCTCGTGGGCGCCGACGCGACGCTCGTGGAGGTCAACCCGTTCGTGCTGCTCGCGGACGGGGGGATCCTCGCGCTCGACGCGAAGGTGACGGTGGACGACAACGCGCTGTTCCGTCAGCCGGGCGTGGCGGCGCTCAAGGACAGCTTTCCCATCGACCCGGTCGAGCGGCGGGCCCGCGACTCCGGCCTGCAGTACGTGAAGCTCGACGGCGTGGTGGGGATCATCGGCAACGGCGCCGGGCTCGTGATGTCGACGCTCGACCTCGTCCAGCAGGCCGGAGCCGGCGCGGCCAACTTCCTCGACGTCGGCGGGGGAGCGAGCGCCGAGGTCATGGCGACCTCGCTCGAGGTCATCCTGTCCGACCCGAACGTGCGGAGCGTGCTGATCAACATCTTCGGCGGCATCACGCGCTGCGATCTCGTCGCCCGCGGGATCCTCGAGGCGCTCACGCGCGTCACGCCCGCCGTGCCGATCGTCGTGCGCCTCGACGGCACGAACGCCGAGGAGGGTCGAGCGATCCTCGCGGAGGCGAACCCGCCGGGGATCCTCACCGCGGCCACGATGCTCGAGGCGGCGGAGCGGGCGGCAGAGCTCGCGCACGCGGGAGGCGCGTGATGGCGATCCTGGTCGGCGAGCACACGAAGGTCGTCGTCGCCGGGATCACCGGGTCCGAGGGGACGTTCCACTCGCTTCGCAACCGGGCCTACGGCACCGAGGTCGTCGCGGGAGTCACCCCCGGCAAGGGCGGGCAGGACGTCGAGGGGATCCCGGTGTTCGACACGGTGGCCGACGCCGTCGAGGCCACCGGGGCAAACACCTCGCTGATCTTCGTCCCGGCGCGCTTTGCCGCCGACGCCGCCTACGAGGCCGCGGAGGCCGAGATCGAGCTCATCGTCTGCATCACCGAGGGGATCCCGGTGCTCGACATGGCGCGCGTGGCCGCGTTCCTGGCGAGCCGGAGCGCGGCGCTGGTGGGGCCGAACTGCCCCGGCGTGATCTCGCCCGGCCGGGCAAACGTGGGGATCATCCCTGGCGAGGTCTGCAGGCCGGGGCGGGTCGGCCTCGTCAGCAGATCCGGCACACTCACGTATCAGATCGTGCACGAGCTCACCCAGCGGGGCATCGGCCAGTCCACGTGCGTCGGGATGGGCGGCGATCCCGTCCACGGGATCGGGTTCCTCGAGTCCCTCGAGCGGTTCGAGGCCGACGACGACACCGACCTCGTCGTCATGATCGGCGAGATCGGCGGCGACGACGAGGAGCGCGCCGCCGCCTTCGTCCGCGACCGGATGTCCAAGCCGGTCGTCGGGTACATCGCCGGCTTCACGGCACCGCCCGGCAAGCGGATGGGTCACGCCGGCGCCATCATCACCGGCTCGAGCGGGACCGCGCAGGCCAAGGCCGAGGCGCTCGAGGCGGCCGGCGTCCGGGTCGGACGAACGCCGACGCAGGTCGCCGAGCTCGTGCTGGCCGCGGTGTCGTGACCCGCGGCGGGGGCCGGCCGGTGCTGGGGACCGGCTGGTCCGAGGCCCTCGGGCGGGGCTTCGCCGCGTTCCTGGTGATGGCGGGGATCGGCCAGGTCCTGGCGCTGTCCGTGTGGGCGTTCGGGAAGACCGGAGCCTCGCTCGGCGCGATGGTTCGCCTCGGATGGATCGAGTTCGGCGCCTTCCACCACGTCGCGGTCGAGCTCCAGGTGCCGGACCTCGACGTGGCGGGCGCCTCGGGACCCGCCGCGACTTCGCTCTCGGTCGGCGTCGCGCTGATGACGCTCACCGCGGTCGCCGTCCTGCTCCTTTCCCACGCGGGCCGGGCTGTGGGGGAGCGATGCGGCGGAGGCGCCGTGCCGAGGGCGATCCACGGGGCGAAGGTCGCCCCGGCCTATGCGCTGCCGGCGTTCGTGCTCGCGTCGATCGTCGAGGTTCGCACGCCGCTGCGACTGGGGACCTTCGCCACCGGCGAGCTTCACGTCTCGCTCTCGGCGTGGCAGGCGCTGGTATTCCCCTTCGCGATCGCGGCCGCGGCGGGCGCGGCCGGAGGACTGGCATCGGCGTTCGGTGACCGCCGGCGATCGAGCGCACGGTCGCGAGCGATCCTCGCGGGAGGCGGCAGGATGTTCGCGTTCGGGCTCCTGCTCTCCTTCGCGGGATTGTTCGTCGCCGGGATCGTTCAGCCCGATGGGCCGGCCGCGCTCCTCACGCCGTCGACGGCGCGCTACTTCCGCGCCGTCTTCGACCGACCCGGCGTCGGACTGGTCGCGCTCGCGCATCACCTCGCGCTCGTGCCGAACGAGGCCGTGTGGACGCTCGTGCCCGCGATGGGAGGGTGCGTCGGGGTCCGGGGAAGCGTCGAGGCGGACGTCCTGTGCTACGGGCGGTTCCCCGTGTCGGTCGAGAGCGTCGAGCAGCCGGTGTCGGGTGGTCGATCGATCCCGGTGCCCATCGGTGGCGCGACCTTCGAGACGGCCCCGCCCGGGTACTTCCTCTTCCTGCTCGTGCCGGCAACCGCCACCCTGCTGGGCGGCAGGCTCGCCGCCCGTCGTCTCGGCGTCGGCGGCCGGTCGGCGGCGCTCGTCGGCGCCGCCGCCGGCCTGGCGTTCGCGGCGTTCGTGGGGGTGGCGGCCGCGCTGTCGACCCTGACCGTCGGCTACGGCGCCGCGTTCGGCGAGGGGTCGCGAGCCGGGTGGGTGGCCGTCGGCCCGATCGTGGTGACCGGCACGCTGCTCGCGGCGGCATGGGGGGTCGTCGGGGGTGCGATCGGCGGGGCCAGCCTGGGCTTCGTCAGGTCAGGCTCGTCGAGCCGTTCGTCGCGATGAGGACGAGCAGGACGGCGCTGATCGCGATTCCCGTGAACAGCATCGCGCGCGCCTTCCTCGGATCCACGTCCTTGTTCACCAGCCACGCGATCACGCCTCCCAGCCACCCCATGAAGATCGGCAGGAGCCACCACAGGCCGCTCACCGTTCGCGCCGCCGCCGGCGGGATCGCCGTCGGGGCGGTGGAGATCGCCGACCCGCCGATCCCGACCTCGCTGCTCGAGGGCTCCAGGGCGGCGAACGCGAGCCAGGCGGCGCGCCAGCCCTCGTCGGTCCGCGGGTAGCGCGACACGGGCCGCGCGGACTGGGTCCGGTCCCAGATCCCGAAGAAGTCGTGGCCGTAGCCGAGGAGGTAGCGACTGCCCGAATGCGTGTATTGCAGCGGCTGCTCGTCAGCCGAGATCGGATTCGGCGGAGGAGCCGGGAGCCCGCCGACGGGCTCGACCGCCAGCATCCGCCCGCAGGACCGGCACGTGATCGCCTCGTCCTCGTTCTCCGCGGCGCACTGGGGGCAGGTCTTCACGGCGCACGGACATCGTAGCGACAGGTCGACGCGAGGGCGGTACGACGAGGGGCCCGGCCTGCGGCCGGGCCCCTCGAAACACCCGATGCGTCGGTCAGCTGCTGAAGCCTCCGCCGCCGGCGGGTGGGGGCGGCACGGCGCCGCCGCCGCCACCACCACCGCTGCTTCCGGTGCTCCCGGCGCCCGCTTGATGCTCCTGCCAGCGCATCCAGCCGCCGTAGCCGATGACCGCAGCGAGGATCAACCCGATCCACGCGAAGATCGCGATCGCTTCCATGTCGACCAGAATCTTGAGGATCGTGAAGACGAGCAGCGCCGCGGCGAGCCCGGCGCTGATGAGGGCTCTCGGCGCGCTGACCTGAACGTTGGCGAGGGCCATCCCCTCCCAAGCGAGGAGGCCAAGAACCAAGAGCAGGTTCAGGATGCCGATCCCGTGCAGGCCGCTCGCCCCGACACAGAAGTTGTCGAGACACACCTGATTCCAGTTCAGGAACAGGTTGATCAAATACAGGATCCCGGCACCGAGCAGGATCTTGCTCGCCGTGCTCAGCTTCGAGAGGTCGAACCCGCTCGATTGGGACATGAGGCTCCTTTCCAGCGTTCCTCAGAGTCCGGGCCGCGAACCGACCTATCGAACACCGCGCCTCACGCCGAGTCAAACATGCGCCGGTTCGTGGACCCGGGCATTTCGGCGGGCCACGAGCGAGGCCGTCGCCGCGATCACGCCCGCCCCGAGGGCCAGCCACGGCCCGAGCCAGGGGGAGGTGAAGGCGGGGGGCCGGGCGATCGCGAGGGCGGACGAAAGGGCGACCACCCCGCCGGCGGCGGCGCTGGCGAGATCCAGCGAGCCGCTCGCGCCCCGCCACCACCGTCCGGCGAAGGACAGAACGAGGCCGACGATCGCCGACGCCGCTGCGACCATCGACCAGCGCGGAGCCGTCGTCCAGGCGCCGAACGGCCCCGAGCCGGCTCCGAACCGGCTCCAGGGCAGGAGGGTCGCGACGACCGCGATGCCGAAGGCCGCGCGCACCACGACGCGCTCGGCGCCACCGGGATGACGATCGGGAACCTTGGGCGTCGGGGCGTCGGCTCCGAGCTCGGCGGCCAGGCACTCCGAGCCGAGGACGCGACCGCGCACCGGGACCGCGCATGCCAGGCACATCGGGCGGCCGCATCCGTCGCACCGGGAGACGGACGGGACGGACGCGTGGATGCTGCACCGATCGCCTGCCCGGCTGTGCTCTTCACCCGGCACGCCCGAAGCGTACCGCCCGCCCGCGACGCCGGTGTTTGACGCCTCGGCGTCCCCTCCCTACGGTGCGGCCGTGGCCGAGGCGCGACTCGCGGTGCTCGC
The DNA here is from genome assembly GCA_963716935.1 of uncultured Actinomycetes bacterium. Classification (GTDB taxonomy): domain Bacteria; phylum Actinomycetota; class UBA4738; order UBA4738; family HRBIN12; genus CALGFI01. The sequence continues at coordinate 31,306 of CAVQUN010000006.1, forward strand.
ATCGGGCGGGGGGACCAACCTGCAGGCGCTGCTCGACGACCCCGTCGTCGGCCGCTGGGTTGCCCTCGTCGTGAGCGATCGCGAGGGGGCTCCCGCACTCGAGCGGGCCCGGCGACGCGGGGTCGACGCGGTGTTCGTCGACCCGGCTTCCCATGCGGAACGCGCCGCGTTCGACCGAGCGGTGCTCGACCTGCTGCGCGAGCGCGAGATCGACGTCGTGGCGCTCGCCGGCTTCCTTCGGATCGTCGGCCCCGAGCTCGTCGACGCCTTCGAGGGCCGGATGCTGAACGTGCATCCGGCGCTGCTCCCGGCGTTTCCCGGGACGACGTCGGTGGCGGACGCGCTCGCGTGGGGGGTGAAGGTGACGGGCGTGACCGTTCATCTGGTCGACGCGGAGGTGGACCACGGACCGATCGTGTTCCAGGAGGCCCTTGAGGTCCTTCCGGACGACGACTGGGACTCGCTCGAGGCGCGTGTGCACGAGGTCGAGCATCGGCTGCTGCCGGCGGCGGTGCGGGCGCTCGTCGAGGGTCGGATCCGGGTCGAGGGCAGAACGGCGCGAGTCCTCGAGGAGGCGCCGGCGTGAGCGACGTTCGTCCGGTCCGCCGCGCGTTGATCGCGGTCTACGACAAGACGGGAGTCGTCGAGCTCGCGCGGCGGCTGGTCGAGCTCGGCGTCGAGCTCGTGTCCTCCGGCGGGACCGCCTCGGCGCTTGCGGGTGCGGGCGTCCCCGTCACGCCGGTCGAGGCGGTCACCGGGTTCCCGGAGATGCTGGACGGGCGCGTGAAGACGCTGCATCCCTCGATCCACGCCGGGATCCTCGCCGACCGGCGGCGCCCCGAGCACGAGGCGCAGCTCGCCGAGCGGGGGATCGAGCCGTTCGATCTCGTCGTCGTGAACCTGTATCCGTTCCGCGAGACGGTCGCGAGCGGCGCGGGTCCCGAGGAGATCATCGAGAAGATCGACATCGGCGGCCCGGCGATGGTCCGGGCCGCGGCGAAGAACCACGCGTCCGTCGCGGTGCTCGTCGATCCGTCGGCGTACGCTCCCGCGCTCGAGGAGCTCGACAGGACGGGCGGTCTGTCCGCCGAGACCCGGCGCGCGCTCGCGGCCGAGGCCTTCGCGCACACGGCGGCCTACGACACGGCCGTCGCCGGATGGTTCGCCGAGCGCGACGAATCGCTTCCATCGTTCGTCGGGCTGGCGCTTCAGAAGGAGGCCGACCTCCGGTACGGCGAGAACCCGCACCAGCGCGGCGCGCTCTACCGGGAGGCCGCCGGCCCCGGCGTGCTCGGCGGCGCGCGCCTGCTCGCCGCGGGTCGGGACATGTCGTTCAACAACTGGCTCGACGTCGACGCCGCGTTCGGGCTCGCGGCGCTGCTTCCCGAGTCGGCCTGCGTGATCGTCAAGCACAACAACCCCTGCGGGGCGGCCGTCCGCGCCGATCCCGCCGAGGCGTATCGGCTGGCGTTCGAGTCCGACACGGTCTCGGCGTTCGGCGGCATCGTCGCGTTCAACTCCGCGTGCGACGAGGCGACCGCCGAGGCGATGCGCGAGGTCTTCACGGAGGTCGTCGTCGCGCCCGCGTTCACCGACGACGCGACGACCGCCTTCGCGTCGCGCAAGGGCCTTCGCATCGTCGAGGCCCCCATGCCAGAGCCGGCCGGGCTGGAGATCCGGCAGCTCCCCGGCGGGGCGCTCGTGCAGGACCGCGACGCGGTGCGGGCCGCGCGCGAGGGGCTCGAGGTCGTGTCCGCCCGGGAGCCGAGCGAGGACGAGTGGGCGGACCTCGCGATCGCCTGGGTCGTGGCCTCGCGGGTCCGGTCCAACGCGATCGTCTTCGTTCGCGACGCGGCGACGGTGGGGGTGGGCGCCGGGCAGATGTCCCGCGTCGACGCCTCGTGGCTCGCCGCCCGAAAGGCGGGCGACCGCGCCAAGGGGGCATCCATGGCGAGCGACGCCTTCTTCCCGTTCCCCGACGCGGTCGAGGTGGCGGCGGACGCGGGTGTGACGGCCGTGATCCACCCGGGCGGCTCGGTTCGCGACGACGACGTGCTCGAGGTCGCCGACGCGCGCGGCATGGCGGTCGTCGTCACGGGCCGGCGACACTTCCGGCATTAGGCGGAACCGGGGCATCGGCGAATGGCCGTCGGATAGGATCACCCCCCGTGAGCGCCACCATCCTCGACGGGAAGGCGATCGCGGCGCAGATCCGGTCCGAGGTCGCCGAGCGGGTCATGGCGCTCGTCGACCGCGGCGTCCAACCCGGCCTCGCGGCGGTCCTCGTGGGCGACGACGAGGGATCGCGGATCTACCTCGGCTCCAAGCACAAGGCGTGCGCCGACGTCGGGATGCGCTCGGAGCAGGTCGACCTGCCCTCCTACGTGACCGAGGGCGAGCTGCTCGCGACGATCCGTCGCCTGAACCGCGATCCGGAGATCCACGGGATCATCGTCCAGCTCCCGGTGCCCAAGCACATCAGCGAGCTGCTCGTGCAGACGACGATCGACCCGGCCAAGGACGTCGACGGCCTGCACCCGTTGAACGTCGGCCTCATGGTTCGCGGCGACCCGTCGTTCCCACCGGCGACGCCCTACGGCATCGTCGAGCTGCTCCTTCGCAGCGGGGTCGAGCTCGAGGGCGCCGAGGTCGTCGTGGTCGGCTACGGCGAGCTCGTCGGCGCGCCGCTGTCGATCATGCTCGCCCAGGACTCGATTCGCGGGAACGCGACGGTGACGATCTGTCACATCAAGACCCGCGACCTCGCCTCGAAGACACGACGCGCGGACATCCTGGTCGCCGCGGCGGGGCAGCCGCAGCTGATCACGGCCGACATGGTGAAGCCCGGCGCGGTCGTCGTGGACGTCGGCGTGCACCGGACCGAGCGCGGGCTCGTCGGCGACGTGGACTTCGACGGCGTCAAGGAGGTGGCCGGCGCGATCACCCCGGTGCCGGGCGGCGTGGGTCCGATGACCACGGCGATGCTCCTGCTGAACGCGGTCGCCGCCGCCGAGGCGCTCGTCGGCGACCGTTGACCGAACCCCGGAGTCGGCTCGAGGCGATCGTTCGCTCTCGACGCTTCGCGGTGACCTCGGAGATCGTCCCGCCGCGCTCCGGCGACCTCGAGGCGGCGTCGACGCAGGCGCGAGAGCTAGTGGGGTACGCCGACGCCGTGAACGTCACCGACAACCCCGCCGCGCGCGCTCACATGTCGCCGCTCGCGGGCGTCGCCGCGGCTTCGCGGGCGGGCATCGAGCCAACGCTGCAGCTCACCGTCCGCGATCGCAACCGGCTGGCGCTCACCTCGGATCTGCTGGGCGCGTGGGCGCTCGGGGCGCGGAACCTGCTCTGCATGAGCGGAGACCCGATCGGCGTCGGCGACGAGCCGGCCGCGGCCGAGGTGCGCGACCTCGCGGTGGCGGACCTGGTTCGCCTCGCCGTCGGGCTGCGTGCGGAGGGCCGGCTCCCGACGGATGCCGAGATCGCTGAGCCGCCCCGGTACTTCGTCGGCGTCACGGATTCGCCGCTCGCTCCCGACTACGACCCCGGCCGGCTCGAGGCCAAGATCGACGCCGGCGCCGCGTTCGTGATGACCCAGATCGCCTACGACCTGCCGGCCATCGCGGCGTGGGCCGAGCTGCTTCGGTCGCAGGGGATCGCGGACCGGGCGGCGCTGATCGTGGGGGTCGCCCCGCTGCGCTCGGCGGATCAGGCTCGGTCGCTGCAAGCCCGCCTCCCCGGCGTCACCGTTCCCGACGAGATGATCGCCGCGCTCGAGCGTGCGGGCGACGACGCCGAGACCGTGGGGACGGCGCTGTGCGTCGAGCTCGTCAAGGTACTGCGCGAGACGGCGGGTATCGCGGGCGTGCATGTGATGGGCCTCGGACGCGCGCGACCCGTTCGCCGCGTCGTCGAAGATTCCGGCCTGCTCCCACGGCCGACCGTACGCTCCGCATAGACTCGCTTCTCGAGCGCGAACAGGGGAGGCTCGCATGGCCGAGACCGTCACGATCAACGGTCAGTCGTACCTCAAACGGAACCCGCTCGGGGTGTTGGGGCTCACGCTCATCACGTTCGGGATCTACGGGTTGTACTGGTACTACAAGGCGAACGAGGAGATCCAGCGCTACACGGGGGACCAGACGATCAGCCCTTCGAGGTCGCTGCTCGCCGTCATTCCTGGCTTCCTGCTGATCGTTCCGCCGTTCATCGCGTACTACAACACGGCGAACCACATCGTGCAGATGGAGCAGCAGCGCGGCATCGCGTCGCAGATCTCACCTGCCCTCGTGGTGGTCATCGCGCTCGTGATCTGGATCGGCATGGCGGCCTACGTGCAGGAGCATCTGAATCGCGTCTGGGACTCGGCCTCCTCGCCGGCCGCCGCCGGCGGCGGCGCGAGTCCCGTCGAGGGACCGCCGCCGCCTCCGCCGCCGGGTTAGGCGCGCTCCTCGATCGGAACCCAGCGCTGATCGCGCGGTCCGATGTATTCCGAGTCGGGCCGGATCACGCGGTTGTCTGCGTACTGCTCGCGGACGTGCGCCGTCCACCCGGCCATCCGGGCGACCGCGAAGATCGGGGTCATCAGGTCGGTCGGGATGCCGAGCATGTGATAGACGCTCGCGGCGTAGAAGTCGACGTTGGGGTTCAGGCCCTTCTCCCGCAGGGCGGCCTCCTCGATGGCCTCGGAGATCCGGTACCAGCGCAGGTCGCCGTGGCGCTCGCCGGTCTCGTACGAGAGTCGCTTCAAGATCCGGGCGCGAGGATCCATGGTGCGGTAGACCGCGTGCCCGAACCCCATCACCTTCTCCTTGCGCGCGAGCAGGTCCTTCACGTACGCCTCGGCGCGCTCGGGCGATCCCACCTCCTCGAGCATCTTCATCGACTCCTCGTTAGCGCCGCCGTGCAGCGGTCCCTTGAGGGCCGCGATCGCGCCGGTGATGGCCGAGTGCATGTCGGCGAGCGTCGACGCGATGATCCGCGCGGTGAACGTGGAGGCGTTCATCGTGTGATCGGCGTAGAGCAGGAACGTGCGGTCGAGGACCTCGGCGTCCTCCTCGGACGGCTCGACGCCGGTGAGCATGTACAGGAAGTTGGCCGCGTGCGGGAGCTTGGGGTGCGGCGGGACGGTCTCCTGTCCCGTGCGGAGCCGGTGGTACATCGCGAGGAAGGTGGGCGTGCGAGCGATGAGCCGGACGGCCTTTCGCTCGTTCGCCTCGGGCGAGCTGTCCCAGCCGTCCGGATCGTAGGCCGAGGCCGCGGAGACGCTCGTTCGCAGCATCGACATCGGCGAGGTCTGCTGCGCGAGCGTGGGCATCACGTCCTCGATGAACCGCGAGGGCTCCCGCTGCTCGACCATGAAGTCGACGAGCTCGTCGAGCTCCGGTTGGGTGGGCAGCCGGAGCCGCTGCAGCAGGTGGACGACCTCCTCGTACGTGCAGTGCTCGGCGAGGTCCTCGATGGAGTAGCCGACGTACCACAGGCGCCCGTTGATCCCGTCGATGTCGGAGACGCGGGTCTGCGCCGCGACGACGTCCCGCATCCCCTTGTCGGCCACCCGGTGCTCCTCCGGGTCCGGCCCGGACCCCTGTCGGCTGCCTATCCTTGCACGAGCGAGAGTACCGCGGGGCCAGGACAACGGCTCGCAGCCGCTGGATCGGGCCGTCCGGACGAAAGGGATCGCCGTTGGGCCGACACGAGGTGACGCTCATCCCCGGCGACGGCGTGGGTCCCGAGCTCGTCGACGCCGCCCGGCTCGCCGTCGAAGCCACGGGCGTGGCCGTCGACTGGGACGTCCAGGACGCCGGCCTCGCGGTCGCCGAGCGCGAGGGCGCCCCACTTCCCGAGCGGGTCCTCGCGTCCATCCGCCGGACCGGCGCCGCGCTCAAGGGCCCGCTGACGACGCCGATCGGGGGCGCCCATCGCAGCGCGAACGTCGCCCTGCGCGTCGCGCTCGATCTCTACGCGTGCGTTCGCCCGTGCCGCTCGCACCCGGGCGTCCGGTCGCGCTACGAGGACGTCGACATCGTCGTCGTCCGCGAGAACACCGAGGGCTCCTACACGGGCATCGAGTTCGAGCAGGGGCGGCCCCAGACCGCCGAGCTGATCGCGTTCATCGAACGCACGACCGGTGTTCGGGTGCGCGAGGACTCCGGCCTGAGCATCAAGGCCATCAGCGAGGGCGCGAGCGAGCGGATCGTGCGGTTCGCGTTCGGCTACGCGCGGACGCACGGCCGCCGGGAGGTGACGGCCGGGCATAAGGCCAACATCATGAAGTTCTCCGACGGCCTGTTCCTGGACGCGGCGCGACGGATCGCCGCCGAGCATCCGGAGGTTGCGTTCACGGAGCGGATCATCGACAACCTGACGATGCAGCTGGTGCAGAGGCCGCAGGACTTCGACGTGCTCGTGCTGCCGAACCTGTACGGGGACATCCTGTCCGACCTGTGCGCGGGCCTGATCGGCGGCCTCGGGGTCGCGCCGGGGGCGCACATCGGGGATCGGTGCGCGGTCTTCGAGGCGACGCACGGGAGCGCTCCCGGGCATCGCGGCAGCCATCGAGCCAACCCGATGGCGCTGATGCTCTCGGGCGCGATGCTCCTGCGTCACCTCGGCGAGGCCGAGGCCGGAGACCGCCTGGAGGGATCGGTCGCCGCCCTGATCGCCGAGGGCACCACGGTCACCTACGACCTCAAGCCGGCGCGCGACGATCCCTCGGCGGCCACCACCGAGGCGGTCCGGGACGCCGTGATCGCGCGGCTCGCCGCATGAGGTCGCGGCCGGCGTCTCACGATGTCGGGAGGAAGGACGTTCGAAAGGACGTGGACCGTCGTCCCCTCATCGAGACGGCGCGGGGGACCCGCCGCGCGGCGTTCGGAGCGTCCGAGTGGGCGCTCGTCGCGGCCGCCGCCGGCATCTGGGGCGCCTCGTTCCTGCTCATCGAGGTCGGGCTCGAGCACTTCGGCCCGGGTCTGATCGCGTTCGGCCGGGTCGCGATCGGTGCGCTCACGCTCGCAGCGATGCCGCGCTCGCGCCGGCCGATCGACCGGGCCGACCTGCCGCGAGTTGCGCTGCTCGGGCTCTTCTGGATGGCCGCGCCGCTGCTGCTGTTCCCGATCGGGCAGCAATGGATCGACTCCTCGCTCGCCGGGATGATCAACGGGGCGGTCCCGATCTTCGCCGCGGTGACGGCCGCGATCCTGTTGCGGACGCGGCCCGCCAACCGACAGCTGGCCGGCATCGCGGTCGGGTTCGTGGGGGTCGTCGGCGTGCTGTGGCCCGCGACGCACGACGCCGACGCGACCGCCCTCGGCGCCTCGCTCATCGTGCTCGCGGTGATCTGCTACGGCATCGCGCTGAACATCGCGGTCCCGCTCCAGCAGCGCTACGGCGCGCTCCCCGTGCTGCTGCGCGCTCAGATGGTCGCCCTCGTGCTCCTCGCCCCGGCAGCGCTCGTGTCCCCTGCCCGACTCCGAATGGGCCTGGAGCAGCGCGCTGGCGATCGCCGCGCTGGGATTCTTCGGGACGGGGTGGGCATTCGTGGCGATGACCACCCTCGTCGGCCGGGTCGGGGCCGCTCGCGGGTCCATCGCGACCTACTTCATCCCGGTGGTGGCGGTCGCGCTCGGCGTGGTGTTCCGCGACGACGTCGTCGCCGCGATCTCGCTCGCCGGCCTGGCGCTCGTGCTCGGCGGCGCGTTCCTCACGAGCCGCAGGGAGGAACGGACCTAACGCGGCGATCGTGATCGTCGCCGTCGTGTTGGTCGCGACGAACGACGTGGACCGGGGGACGGACGACGTGGACCGGGGGACGGACGACGTACCTGCCAACGCATGCCGGTGGGCCCGGTCGGGCACGAGCGCGGACCATAGGATGGGCTCGTCAACGATCGAAGGAGTTCCCCCAATGCGCGTGACCGTCGTCGGGAGCGGGTTCGTCGGCCAGACCACGGCCATGCGCCTGGTCCAGAACGGGCTGGCCGAGGTCGTGCTGATCGACATCGTCGAGGGGTTGCCGCAGGGCATCGCACTCGACCTGCGACAGTCGGCGCCGGTGGTGGGGTTCGAGCCCCGGGTCGTCGGAACCAACGACTACGCGGACACGGCCGGATCCGACGCCGTCGTCATCACCGCGGGGTTCCCTCGGCAGCCGGGCATGAGCCGGATGGACCTGCTCGGCAAGAACGCGGGCATCGTGCGCGAGGTCGTCGAGCGGATCGCGCCCGGTTCGCCGAACGCCATCCTCATCGTCGTCACGAACCCGCTCGACGAGATGACGCACCTCGCTGCCGAGGTCTCCGGGTTCCCGAAGCGGCGTGTGATCGGGATGGCGGGCGTGCTCGACTCGGCCCGCCTCCGCGCGTTCATCGCCGAGGAGCTCGGCGTGTCCCCACTCGTGGTCGAGGCCATGACGCTCGGCTCGCACGGCGAGTCGATGGTGCCGCTGCCGCGCCACGCGACGGTCGGCGGCAAGCCGCTCGCGGACCTGGTCGACGAGGCGACGCTCGAACGGCTCTACGCACGCACGCGCGACGCGGGGGCCGAGATCGTGGCCCTGCTGAAGAAGGGGAGCGCGTACTACGCGCCCTCGGCGTCCGTGACCAAGATGATCGAGGCCATCGCCGGCGGAGTCGCGGAGCCGCTTCCCGCCTGCGCCTGGTGCTCGGGCGAGTACGGCATCCGAGACGTCTACGTCGGGGTGCCGGTGCGGCTCTCCTCGGCGGGCGTGGACGAGATCGTCGAGCTCGACCTGAACGAGGACGAGCTCGGCGCGCTGCGGGAGGCGGCCGAGGGGATCCGCGCGAAGTGCGCGGACCTCGCGAAGCTCTAGGCCTCGTCCGGGGCCGTGCGGGCCGCCGCCTCGCGCTGCTGGATCCACGCCAGGCTGAGCGCGCCGCCGACCATGAGTAGCACGCCGCCCGCGAGCGACAGCCAGATCCCCGACCCGAGATCGACCCGGAGCGCCTTGTCGAACTGCTCGGTGAACTGATCGCGGATGACGTCGGGGGGAAGGCCGGTCTGCTCGGCCAGCCAGGTGACGTAGAGGTCCGCCCCGGCCTGGCCGCCGAGGCGCTCCGTCGCCCTCGCGGCGTCCACGCCCGCGATGACCGTGGTGGCGAGCCCGATCGCGATCAATAGGACCGCCAGGTATCTGCGGACGGTTGCCGAGTGCGCGAGCCGCATCGCGAGCATCGCGACCAGCGCGGCCACCGCCCCGAGCAGGATCGCCTTGCCCTCCCAGACGTCGGTCCCGTGCACGGGAGCATCGGCCGCGTGCTGCAGGTCGCCGGGAAACCCGATGACGGCCCACACTCGCGTGGCGCCGATGCCGGCGAGAACGGCGCCCGACGCGAGGCAGAGGAAGCCGAGGAGCCGAACCTTGGTGGGGCGGGTGGTGGAAAGGATCTCGGGTGGCACGCTCGCATCCTCTCATCGGCGAGGGACGCTCGAAAGCACCGGCGATAGCATGAGGTGGAGGTGCCGAACGTGCGCGAGGTCGACGCGGCGGAGATCACGCGAGTGGTCCGCGAGCTCTGCATGGAGATCTGCTACACGGTCCCCGAGGAGATGGTCACGCTCGTCAAGCGCGCTCGCGACAAGGAGGAGTCCCCGCTCGGCCGCCAGGTGCTCGACCTGTTGATCCGCAACCAGGAGCTCGCCGCCGAGGGCGAGTACCCCTACTGCCAGGACACCGGCTACACGGTGATCTTCCTCGACCTCGGCCAGGACGTGCACGTGGGCGGCGCCGACCTGTACGACGCGATCAACGAGGGCGTTCGGCAGGGCTACACGGACGGCTACCTGCGCGGCTCGATCGTCCGCGACCCGCTATTCGACCGGCGGAACACCGGCGACAACACTCCGGCGTTCATCCACACCGCGATCGTTCCCGGCGACCAGATCCGCATCCAGGTCGACGCGAAGGGCGCCGGCTCGGAGAACATGGCCAAGCACGCGATGCTGAAGCCGTCGGACGGGCTCGAGGGCGTCCGGCTCTTCGTCCTGCAGGCCGTCGCCGACTCCGGACCCAACGCGTGCCCGCCCGGGATCATCGGGGTGGGGGTCGGCGGGGACTTCGAGATGTCGGCCGTGATCGCCAAGCGGGCGCTCATGCGCAAGGTCGGCCAGCCCAACCCCGATCCCAAGATCGCCGAGCTCGAGGCGGAGCTCTACGAGCAGTGCAACGCGCTCGGCCTCGGCCCCGAGGCGCTCGGCGGCACGCAGACGGTGCTCGCCGTGCACGTCGAGACGATGGCCACGCACATCGCGTCCCTCCCGGTGGCCGTGAACATCGAGTGTCACGCGCACCGAACCGGAACGCGGGTGATCTGACATGTCCGTCGAGGTCCTCGAGGACGGCCGCAAGCGGATCCGCGCCCCCTTGTCCGACGACGACGTGCACGCGCTCGAGATCGGCGACGTGGTCGTCGTCGACGGCACGATCTACGCCGCGCGCGACGCCGCCCACAAGGTGTTGATCGAGATGCTCGATCGCGGCGAGGCGTTGCCGTTCGAGCCGCAGGGGCAGATCGTCTACTACGTCGGGCCCACTCCGGAGCGTCCCGGCAACGTCATCGGCTCGGCCGGCCCGACCACCGCGAGCCGCATGGACAAGTACACCCCGCGGCTGCTCGAGCTCGGACTGAAGGGGATCATCGGCAAGGGCGGCCGCGGCCCCGCGGTGCGGGCGGAGCTCAAGAAGCACACGGCCGTCTACCTCGCCGCGCTCGGCGGGGGCGGGGCGCTCGCGGCGCTTCAGGTTCGCTCGCAGGAGGTCATCGCGTTTCCCGAGCTCGGGACCGAGGCCGTGCGGGCGATGGTCGTCGAGGACTTCCCCGTCTGGGTCGTGAACGACTGCGAGGGCCGCGACTTCTACGCCGCGACCGCCAAGCCGTGGCGGCGGGACGACCTCCTGCCCGAGGGCCTCCGCGTCCCCGCCGAGACCTACGAGGGCGACGGCGGCGGGCTGTGAGCCTCCGCGAGTTCCTCCACCAGGTCCGTCATCACGCCCGGAACTTCTTCACGAACTGGCGCGAGTACGACGCGTCGGTCCCGACGAAGCTGTCGCTCACCCTCCGCAACCGACTCCGCGCGACGTTCTCGCGGCAGCAATGCTGTGGCTACCCCGGTCAGCCGGGCTGTTGACAGGTCCCTCACGAGGGGCCCGGTCCGGGCCCCGGGTAGGCGAATCGCTACCGCTTCGTCGTCTTCGATCGCTTCGACTTCGGCACGATTCGCGCGGCTCCGCCGCTCGGCGTGAAGACGGTCTGGCGACCGTCGTTCCATCGGACCCGGTAGCGGACGCCGACCTCTCCCTCGATGACCTCGAGGACCTCACCCTCGCGGGTCGGGGTCCCCACGCTCTCTGACTCGACGACGATGCGATCTCCGATCTTTGCGACCATGCCCACCTCCCGCGGTGCCCCACGCACATCCTTTCGCCTTCGTGACGCGTTTCGCCAGTCCCGCCGGACCTATCCTTCGAGGGCCTTCTCCACCGCCCCGGCGACTTGGTCCGTGCTCGAGCTGCCGCCGAGATCGGGCGTCCGGGTCTCGCCGGACTCCAGCACCCGGTCGACCGCCCGCTCGATCGCCGCGGCCCCGCCGGCCTCGCCGAGATGGCGCAGGAGCATCGCACCCGAGCGGATCATCGCGAGTGGGTTCGCGAGCCCGCGCCCGGCGATGTCGGGGGCGCTGCCGTGGACCGGCTCGAAGACGGCGTACTCCCAGCCCAGGTTCGCGCCGGCCGCGAGCCCGAGCCCGCCGACGAGCCCGGCACACAGATCCGACAGGATGTCGCCGTAGAGGTTCGGCAGCAGGAGGACGTCGAAGCGTTCGGGCTCCCGGGTGAGCCGCATCGAGAGCTGGTCGATCTGCAGGTCCTCGAAGGCGACGTCGGTGATCGATCCGGCCTCCTCCTTGCCGATCGAAAGGAACAGCCCGTCGGAGAACCACATGATGTTGGCCTTGTGGCCGAGCGTGATCCGAAGGCGGCGATTCGACCGGGCGTAGTCGAACGCGAACCGCACGATGCGGCGTGCCCCGGTCACGCTGATCGGCTTCACCGTGAACCCGGCGTCGGCGCGGAGCTCGCGGCCGGTCAGGCGATGCAGCTCGCGCCGGAGTTCGTCGGCCGCCGGCGTGCCGCGCTCGAACTCGATCCCCCGATACAGGTCCTCGGTGTTCTCGCGGATCACGACCAGGTCCACGCCGTCGTGCCTGGTCGGCACGCCGGGGAGCGATCGCGAGGGGCGGACGGCGGCGAACAGGTCGAGCTCGTGACGCAGGGCGACGTTCACGCTGCGAAACCCCGTGCCGACCGGCGTCGTGATCGGGCCCTTCAGCGCCACGCGCGAGCGGCGGATCGCCTCGACCACGGGGTCGGGGAGCGTGGTCCCCTCGCGCTCGAGGGCCGAGGCCCCGGCCTCCCGGACGTCCCACTCGACGTCGACGCCCGTCGCGTCGAGGACCCGCCGCGTCGCCTCGGAGACCTCGGGGCCGATGCCGTCGCCGGGGATCAGGGTGACGAGATGGGCCACGGCCGAACCATACTCGGCCGACGACCGTAGACCCGGAGAGCCAAGATGGAGGCCCCCATGCGTCGTGCACTCGTCAGCGTCGTCGCCGTCGTGATCCTCGCCGGGCTCGCGCCGGCCGCCGGCGCCGAGACGCACGACGTGACGATCGTCGGGGTCTCGGGCGGGTTCGACCCGTCCACGCTCACGGTCGCGCTCGGCGACGAGGTGCAGTGGACGAACGGCGACATGATCAATCACACGACGACGCAGTCCTCAGGCGTCGGGCTCTGGGACTCGGGTTCGCTGGCCTCCGGCCACTCGTTCTCGGTGGAGCTCACCGCGGCCGGCACCTACCCGTACCACTGCAACATCCACGCCTCGATGACCGGGACGGTGCGCGTGCCCGTGCAGGTGAGCCTGCTCTCGAGCGGCAAGATCAAGGTGGTCGTCGCCTCGGAGGACGCCGCGTCCGGATTCGCCTACGACGTGCAGCGGCGCAAGGGGAGCGGGGCCTGGAAGGACTGGAAGGACGGGATCACGAAGCGGTCCGCGAAGTACGACCCGGCGTCCTCCGGCAAGTACTCGTTTCGTGCGCGGCTGGTCGGAGACGCGGGCGACGCGAGCAACTGGTCGCCCACCGAGTCGATCAGGAGCTGACCGGTCGAACGATCGCGAGGATATGGGTTCCGCCGTCGATCGCCCCCGGCTGCGCGCACGCGTCGACCTCCCAGTCGAGGAATCGCTTCCACATAAGGGGATCGGCGAGCCAGCGCTCGCAGGTCTCGTCGTTGCCGATCGAGAGGAAGTTCGTCGCGGACGCGACGACGATCTCGCACGCGTGCCCGAGCAGGAGCGCCCGGAGCTCGTGCCAGGTATACAGGTGCATCGGCCCCAGGGACGAGTGGTGGTCCGGTAGGAACCCGGTCTCGACGATGTCCCGCATCTCCTCCAGTCCGAACTCCTCGATCTCCTCGGCCGCGACGTCGAGGAACGCGCGGAGGGAGCCGAGGCGCGACATCACGCTCAGCAACAGATGACCTCCCGCATCGGTTGCCGAGAGGAGCTCGGTCAGCGCGAGACCCGCATCGTCGAGCACCCAGCTGATCGGTCCGCCGAAGCAGACGACGGCGTCGAACGGTGAGGCCGCCAGGTCGGACAGGTCGAGGACATCCGCCTCGCGCCGAGCCTCGACCTGCGCTTCGAGCCCGGCGTCCCGAACGTGTCGTTCGTTCAGCTCGAGCTGGCCGGGGGAGACGTCCACGACCGTGACCCGGGCCCGGAGGCGCGCGAGCTCCACGGTGAAGCGGCCGGCGCCCGCACCGACCTCGAGGACGCGATCGCCGGGACGAACGAAACGATCCAGATAGTGCCGGTGGACGTGGAACGCCACGCGGGCGGCCGGCGAGACCTCGTGCCGAGCCCACTCCGCGTCGCCGTACTCGTCGAAGATGCGGGCGATGAGGCTGGGGTCGTACCGTGGCGCCACGTCGTCACCCTCGAGTCTGGCGCTAGAAGCGGTCGAACAGGATCGAGCGCTTCACGTCCTGGATCGCCTTCGTGACCTCGATGCCGCGGGGGCAGGCCTCGGTGCAGTTGAAGGTCGTCCGGCACCGGAACACGCCGGTCTTCTCCGACAGGATCCGCAGGCGCTCCTTGCCCGCCTCGTCGCGCGAGTCGTAGATGAACCGGTGCGCGTTCACGATGGCGGCGGGCCCGACGTACTCCTCGTCGCCCCAGAAGATCGGGCACGAGGTGGTGCAGGCCGCGCACAGGATGCACTTCGTCGTGTCGTCGAAGCGGTGCCGGTCCTCGGGCGACTGGCGGCGCTCCGTGTCGGGCTCGCCGGAGTCGTTGATGAGGTAGGGGAGTACGGAGCGATATCCCGCGAAGAACGGCTCCATGTCGACGATGAGGTCCTTCAGGACCGGCAGGCCGCGGATCGGCTCCACGGTCACCCGAGGGACGAGGTCGCGCACGATGACCTTGCAGGCCAGTGCGTTCCGGCCGTTGATCATCATCGCGTCGGACCCGCAGATGCCGTGCGCGCACGAGCGGCGAAGCGCGAGGGTGCCGTCGTGGTACCACTTCACCTGGTGCAGGGCGTCCAGGAGCCGGTCGTCGGGATCGGCCTCGATCGTGAACTCGTCCCACCACGACTCGTCGCCGCGCAGCTCCGGGTTGAACCGGCGGATGCGCAGCGTGAGCGTCACGCGAGGCGACGCCCCGGCCCGGCGACGGTCCGAGCTCTCGAGCACGTCTCCCAGGGCCTCGGTCATCAGTACTTGCGCTCCATCGGGACGTAGGGGCCCATCTTCACCGGCTTGGTCTCCAGGCGAATCGAGCCGTCGCCCTCGCGATACGCCAGCGAGTGCTTGAGCCAGTTCGCGTCGTCCCGCAGCGGATGGTCCTCCCGGTAGTGCCCCCCGCGGCTCTCGTCCCGCGCGAGCGCGGCCGCGACGAGCGCGTCGGCGCAGTCGAGCAGGAAGCCGAGCTCGACCACCTCCATCAGCTCCGTGTTGAACAGCCTCCCGGTGTCCTGGACGAAGACCCGCGCGTACCGCTCGTGCAGGCCGGCGAGGATCTCCTGCATCTTCCGCAGGCTCTCCTCGGTCCGCACGACGAACGCGAGGTCCTGCATCTGTTCCTGGAGCTCGGCGCGAATGTCGGCGGCGTTCGCGCCCTCGGGCCGTCCGCGCAGGCCCTCGAGCAGTTCCGCCACCCATGCCTCCGGGTGCTCGGGGAGCCCGGGGAGCTCGGCCTCGCGCGTGAACTCGGCGGCGTGCCTGCCGCCGCGCCGCCCGAACACCACGATGTCGAGGAGCGAGTTCGTGCCGAGCCGGTTGGCCCCGTGCACGCTCACGCACGCGCACTCGCCCGCCGCGTACAGGCCGGGGTAGGGGGTCTCGTCCTGTCCGAGCACGACCTGCCCGTCGACGTCCGTCGGGATTCCCCCCATCGCGTAGTGCGCGGTAGGCTGGATGGGCACGAGCTCGGTGGTCGGCTCGACGCCGAGGTAGACGCGGGCGAACTCGGTCACGTCGGGGAGCTTCTCCTCGATCACCTCGCGCGGAAGGTGCCGAACGTCGAGCCAGACGGCGTCGCGATTGGGACCGGCGCCGCGTCCCTCCCTGATCTCCTGGAAGATCGCCCGGCTCACCATGTCGCGCGGCGCGAGGTC
Organism: uncultured Actinomycetes bacterium; assembly: GCA_963716935.1. GTDB lineage: Bacteria > Actinomycetota > UBA4738 > UBA4738 > HRBIN12 > CALGFI01. The sequence continues at coordinate 47,002 of CAVQUN010000006.1, forward strand.
CTTCACGGTCGGTGCGTAGCGCTCCATGAAGCGCTCCTCCTCCGAGTTCAGCAGGATGCCGCCCTCGCCGCGGACGGCCTCGGAGAGCAGGATGCCCATCTTGTAGACGCCGGTCGGGTGGAACTGGAAGAACTCCATGTCCTCCAGCGGGATGCCCCGGCGAAACAGCACGGCCGGGCCGTCCCCGGTCAGCGTGTGCGCGTTCGAGGACACCTTGAACATCCGGCCGAAGCCGCCCGTCGCGTACAGGACCGCCTTGGCGCGGAACACGTGCAGCTCGCCCGTGGCCAGCTCGTAGGCGACGACTCCGGCGCACCGCCCGTCCACGAGGATCTGGTCGAGCACGTAGAACTCGTTGAAGAACCGGACGTCGCGCTTGACGCACTGCTGGTACAGCGTCTGCAGGATCATGTGGCCGGTGCGGTCGGCCGCGTAGCACGCGCGCTTGACCGGCGCCTCGCCGTGGTTGCGCGTGTGGCCGCCGAACCGTCGCTGGTCGATCTTGCCGTCGGGCGTCCGGTTGAACGGGAGCCCCCAGTGCTCGAGCTCGTAGATGGCCTCGACCGCCTCCTCGCACATCAGCTGCGCGGCCGGCTGGTCGACGAGGTAGTCCCCGCCCTTCACCGTGTCGAACGCGTGCCACTCGGGGGAGTCCTCCTCGACGTTCGCGAGCGCCGCGCACACGCCGCCCTGAGCCGTCCCCGTGTGCGAGCGCGTCGGGTAGAGCTTGGAGATCACCGCCGTCCGGACCCGGTCCGAGGCCTCGATGGCCGCGCGGAGCCCCGCGCCGCCGGCGCCCACGATCACGGTGTCGTACGTGTGGACGGTCGTCATACGATCACGCGGCGCCGGGCCACTGGGACGGGTCGAAGGTGAAGACGATGACGGTTCCGAGCACGAACAGCCCGAAGCCGATGATCGCGAACAGCATGTTCACGGCGAAGCGGACGCCGGGCCAGCGGACGTAGTCCTGCACGATCACGCGGAGCCCGTTGATGCCGTGGAGCAGCGCGAGGACCAGCAGGGCCCAATCCCACGTCCGCCACACGGGGCTGCCCCACCGGGCCGCCACGAACCCGAAGTCCACGCGATCCACGCCCTCGTCGAGCACGTGCATGATCAAGACGTGGCCGACGGCGAGGAACAGCAGCACGACGCCGCTGATGCGCATGAAGAGCCAGGACCAGAGCTCGAACCCGCCGCTCGGACGCTCCCGCCCGCGCGGCGCCGTGGCGCCGCGGCCCATGCCGGGGCGCGGGGCGGCGCGCTCGGGGGTCTCGACGGCCATCAGAGGATCCCCGCCGTGTCGAGGATGCCCTTGCCCATGATCCAGACGACCGGGAGCATGCTCGCGAGGAACACAAGCGTCGACGCCAGGGCGATGGGCTTCATGTGGCGGGTGGTCGCCGGCCAGAAGTCGAATACCATGATCTTCACGCCGTTGATCGCGTGATACAGCACCGCCGCCACGAGGCCGAGCTCGAGCAGCTTCACGACCCAGTTGTGATAGACGCTCACGACCCGCTCGTAGGCCTCGGGCCCCCAACCGATCACGGCGGTGTCGACCACGTGGGCGAACAGGAAGAGGATGATGGCGACGCCGGTGATCCGGTGAGCCAGCCAGGACCATTGGCCCGGACTGCCCTTGTAGAGCGTCCCGACGTCGGACTTCCGCTTGGCCATCAGGTCTCGAGCCTCAGCCTATCGTCGTCTGCCCGCCCGCCCGTGGCCGAGCAGGCGCGCGGGCGGGCGGAGTCTACTCCGCCTCGGACACGGACCCGCTCCGCGGGAGTCACGGATCCGCGACCCGGTCAGGCCGAGGCGCCGAGCGCCTCGCGAAGCGAGATCGCGGATCCGGCGTCGGCGAGCTGCGCCTGGCGCCGATCGACGTCGGAGCCCGTGGGAGCGACGAAGGACAGCGCGACCAGGCTCCAACCGACCCCGGTGACGAGCGGCCACGGGACGTCGGCCACGAGCGTTCCCGCAAAGCCGACCGCAACCGGGATCTCGGCCAGGGCGATGCCCAGGTACATCCGCGCGAGGTACGAGCGCGCCAGGGCGGGGCCGTCGTCGCCCCGCAGCGGGCGCCGCCGGATCCGCCACGAGACGGCCGCGACGATCACGCCCAGCCCGGCGACGAGCGCGGTCAGCCACCCGAACTCCCCGCGCGCCTCGCCGGGGAGCAGCAGCCCGACGACCAGCAGCACCAGAACGCAGGCGACGATCACCCAGAAGACCACGCGGGCGCGGGCGAGCACGTTCACGTGCGCCAACCCCGGGTCGGCGCTCACGCGATCCGTAGCGCGGCCAGGAGCCCTTCGCGGGTCGGGACGATGATCGAGACGTACCGCTCGTCTTCGGCGATGAGGCGGTTGTGCTCGCGGATCGCCCGGGCGCCCTCGTCGCCGTCGTCGAGCACGGTGCCGCGGCCGTACCCGATCGTGTTGTCGCACAGGTACAGGCCGCCGACGCGGATCCGCTCCGCCGCGGCGCGCCAGGCGTCCGGGTAGCCCGGCTTGTCGATGTCGCAGAAGACGACGTCGAAGTCGCCCTCGGTGCCGGCGAAGCTCGTCAGGGCGTCACCCACGTGCCACCGGATCCGGTCGCCGACGCCGGCGCGGCCGAGATAGGCGAGTGCCTTCGGCTCGTTGTCGGGATCGCCGTCCGTCCCGTGCACCTCGCCGCCGGGACCGACGGCTCGCGAGAACCAGTACGCCGAGTACCCGAACCCCGAGCCGAGCTCGAAGACGCGCGTCGCGCCGACGGACCGCGCGAGCAGCTCCAGCGCCACCCCGCACAGGCGCCCGATGATCGGGAACCCCCGCGCCGTGCCTTCGGCCTCCATCTCGAGCGGCACCGGCTCGTCGTACCGCTCGAGCAACGCCCGCATGTAGTCCTCGACCTGCGGATTCACGATGTCCATGGCGGCGATGCTACCGGCTACCCTGGGGTGCGTGAGCGAACGGCGCACGACCGATTCGGGGATCGAGCTCGCGCCCGTCTACCGGCCCGACGACGTCGCCGACCTCGATCCCGAACGAGACCTCGGCCGGCCGGGCGAGCCCCCGTACACGCGGGGCATCTACCCGACCATGTACCGCGGACGGCTGTGGACCATGCGGCAGTACGCGGGCATGGCGACGGCCGAGGAGACGAACGCGCGTTTCCGCTACCTCCTCGAGCACGGGCAGACCGGGCTGTCGGTGGCCTTCGACCTGCCGACGCAGATGGGCCTGGACTCGGACCACCCGCGCGCCGAGGGCGAGGTGGGCAAGACGGGCGTGGCGATCGACTCGATCGAGGACATGCACCGGCTCCTCGAGGAGATCCCGCTCGAGCGCGTGTCGACCTCGATGACGATCAACGCGACGGCCCCGATCCTGTTGCTGCTGTACGAGCTCGCGGCCGAGGAGCGGGGCATCGATGCGTCGTCGCTCTCGGGGACCGTACAGAACGATCTGCTGAAGGAGTACGCGGCGCGGGGTACCTACATCTACCCGCCGACGCCCTCGATGCGGCTGATCACCGACCTGTTCGCGTACTGCGGCGAGCGGATCCCGAAGTGGAACACGATCTCGATCAGCGGCTACCACATGCGCGAGGCCGGAGCTACGGCCGTGCAGGAGGTGGCGTTCACGCTCGCGAACGGGATCGCATACGTGCGGGCCGCCCTCGACGCCGGGCTGGCCGTCGACGACTTCGCGCCGCGCCTCTCGTTCTTCTTCGCCTGCCACATGAACTTCTTCGAGGAGGTCGCCAAGTTCCGGGCAGCGCGCCGCATGTGGGCGCGCATCATGCGGGAGCGGTTCGGCGCCACCGACCCGAAGAGCCTCATGCTGCGGTTCCACACGCAGACGGGCGGCGCGACCCTTACCGCCCAGCAGCCCGAGAACAACCTCGTGCGGACGGCGCTCGAGGCGCTCGCCGCGGTCCTAGGGGGGACCCAGTCCCTGCACACGAACTCGTTCGACGAGGCGCTCGCGCTTCCGACCGAGCACGCGGCCAAGATCGCGCTGCGGACCCAGCAGATCATCGGCCTCGAGACCGGCGTGACCAACGTGGCCGACCCGCTGGGCGGCTCGTACTTCGTCGAGTCGCTCACCGACGAGATCCAGGAGCGGGCCGACGGCTATCTCGACCGCATCGACGCGCTGGGCGGCGCCGTGGCCGCGATCGAGGCCGGCTTCTACCAGGACGAGATCCACGAGTCCGCGTATCGGATCCAGCGGGGAATCGAGTCCGGAGAGCGGGTGGTCGTCGGCGTCAACCGTTTCGCCGACGCCGACGGCCGCGACGTGGAGCTGCAAAGGATCGGGGAGGCGGAGGTGGCCCGTCAGGTCGACCGCGTCCGCCGCCTGCGGGCCGAGCGCGACGGCGCCGCCGTCGACCGCGCGCTCGCCGCCGTCGAGGAGACCGCCCGGGACCCGGCCAACCTCCTGCCGCCGATGCGGGAGGCGCTCCGCGCGCGCGCGACGCTCGGCGAGGTCTCCGACGTGCTGCGGACCGTGTTCGGCGAGTACCACCCGCGCTAGCGAACGAGCGCGAGGATCCCGTGCCCGATCGCCACCGCGCCGAGGATCGCGAGCGCGACGCCGAGCCAGCGACGCCCGCGCCATGAGCCGATCCCCACGAGCAGGCACGCGACGCCCACCCCGATCTCGATGACGGACGTACCGGTCTCCACCGCGGACAGCCTGGCAGCTCCAGCCGGACGGGACGATCGGACGTCCGAGCCGCGCCGCGCGTCCGCTAGGCTTCCCGCGCGATGGACGTCGCGGTGATCGGCGGAACGGGCGAGGAGGGCTTCGGCCTGTCCCTTCGGCTCGGCCGGGCGGGTCACCACGTCGTGATCGGCTCGCGCTCGCAGGAGAAGGGCGAGGGGCGAGCCGCCGATGCCCGGGCGATCCTCGGGGACGGCGCCGACGTCACCGGCGCGACCAACGAGGACGCCGCCGGCGGCTGCCCGGTCGTCTTCGTCACGGTCCCGTTCGGCGGCCAGGCGGACATCTACCGGGCGATCAAGGGCGCGGTGAAGCCGGGGTCGATCGTCTGCGACGCCACGAGCCCGCTCGCGACGGCGGTGGGGGGCCGGGCATGGCACGTCGTGCGCCCGTGGCACGGCTCGGCGGCCGAGCAGGCGGCGGCGATCCTGGACGAGGGCGTGCGCATGACCGCCGGCTTCCACACGATCTCGGGCGACGCCCTGCAGGCCGTCGAGGTCCCGATGGACAGCGACGTGCTGGTCTGCGGCGACGATCCCGAGGCGAAGGCGGTCGTCGGCGGCCTCGTCGAGCAGATCCCGAACCTTCGGTGGGTCGACTGCGGCCTGCTCACGCAGGCGCGGATCGCGGAGACGATGACCGCGCTGCTGATCTCGATCAACCGCACCTACAAGGTGCACGACACCGGCTTTCGCATCACCGGCCGCGATGCGTGGGGGAAGCCGACCGGCTGACGCGGCGGCTCAGTCGATGACGGCCAGGGTGTCGCCGGCCTGGACGACCTGACCGGCGCGGATCGGCAGCTCGGAGACCGTGCCCTCGCGCGGGGCGGGGATCGCGTTCTCCATCTTCATCGCCTCGAGGATGCAGAGCACGTCGCCGGCCTGGATCTCCTGGCCCGGCTCGACGAGGATCCGAAGGATCGTGCCCTGCATCGGCGAGGCCACGATGCTGTGGACGGACTCGCCGTGGTGGGCCGCCTGGCGGCTCGGCGGCCGGGGGGCGGACTCGCGGCGGTGGTCGAAGATCCGCACCTCGACGCGCTGGCCGTCGACCTCGAGCAGCAGCTCGGCCGGGACCGGAGCCTTGGCCTCGCCGGGGGGCGGCGCGCCGCCGTCGGCCGGGACCTCGAGCTCGACGTCGCGCAGCGCCTTCTCGAGCCAGGTCGTCGTGTGCGTCGACTTGTGGAACGCCCGCGTCTGCAGGATCCACCGATGCAGGGGAATGGTCGTCGGCACGCCCTCCACCCGGAACTCGTCGAGCGCGCGGAGCATCCGGGCGATCGCCCGCCCGCGCGTCTCCGCCGAGACGACCAGCTTCGCGAACATCGAGTCGTAGTCGGCGGGGATCTCGCGGCCGGCCTCCACGGACGAGTCGACGCGGACGAACGGCCCCGACGGCTCCCGGTAGCGCGTGACCCGGCCGGGGCCCGGGAGGAAGTTGCGCGTGGGGTCCTCGGCGTTGATGCGGCACTGGATCGCGTGGCCGCGCGGCCGAACCTCGGACAGGTCGAGCTTGTCGCCGAGCGCCACGCGGATCTGGAGCGCGACCAGATCCAGGCCGGTCACCATCTCGGTGACGGTGTGCTCGACCTGGAGCCGGGTGTTCATCTCGAGGAAGTAGAAGGAGCCGTCGTCGTCGACGATGCACTCGACGGTGCCGGCGTTTACGTAGCCGGCCTCCTTCGCCAGGGCCATCGCCGACTCGCCGATGCGCTGTCGCAGGTCGGCGTCCACGACCGGGGACGGCGTCTCCTCGATGAGCTTCTGCCGGCGCCGCTGCACCGAGCAGTCGCGCTCCCCGAGGAAGAACACGTTGCCGTGCGCGTCGGCGATCACCTGGGCCTCGACGTGGTGCGCCCGGTCGAGGTAGCGCTCGAGGAAGACCTCGGGGCGGCCGAAATACGCCTCGGCCTCTCGCGCGGCGCGCGCGAGCGCGGCCTCGAGCTCCTCGCGCTTGCGCACCACGTGGATGCCCCGTCCGCCGCCGCCGAACGCGGCCTTCACGAGCACCGGGAAGCCGATGCGCTCGGCCTCGGCGGGCGCCTCCTCGATCGTGACGGGGTCCGGCGTGCCCGGGACGATCGGGACCCCCACGCGGTCTGCCGCCTGGCGTGCCGCCGCCTTGTCGCCCATCATCTCGATCGCCTCGGGCGGCGGGCCGATGAAGGTGAACCCGGCCTCCTGGACCGCTCGCGCGAAATGGGCGCGCTCGGACAGGAACCCGTAGCCCGGATGGATCGCGGTGGCCTTCGCCTTGTGGGCCGCGTCGAGCACGGCGCCGATCGAGAGGTAGGAGTCGGCGGGCAGCGGGGGGCCGATGCGAAACGACTGGTCGGCCATCGTCACGTGCAGCGCGTCGCGGTCGGCGTCGCTGTAGACGGCGACGGACGTGTAGCCGAGCTCTCGGACCGTCCGAATGATGCGCACGGCGATCTCGCCACGATTTGCGATGAGGATCCGAGGTTTCGCCACGCGCCGCTCCGGCAGCCGATAATCGAGTACCCCCCGGCGGGAGTCAACGCTCATGCTGTCCGAAGCCGCCCTGACCCGCGCGCTCGAGCGTGCGGGTCTTCGGGCCCCCGTCCGGTTCGACGAGATTACCCGCTCGACTCAGGAGACCGCCTTGCGGATGGCCGCCGAGGGGTCGCCGGAGTGGACGCTCGTCGCGGCGGCGCATCAAACAGCGGGACGGGGCCGGCTCGGCCGGACCTGGCAGGACGACGCCGGCGCCGCCTTGATGTTTTCGATGGTCCTTCGGCCGCGCCTGCCTGCGGATCGCGGCGGACTGATCTCGCTGCTTGCCGGGAGCTCGCTGGCGCGAGCGTCCGAGGAGCTTACGGGCCGGCGCACGACCTGCAAGTGGCCCAACGACGTCCTCGTGGGCGGCAGGAAGGCCGCGGGGATCCTCGTCGAGGCGCGAATCGTCGACGCCGCGTTCGAGCATGCGGTCGTCGGGATCGGCGCGAACCTCGGGTCGGCGCCGGCCGCGGTGCCCGAGGCCGGCGCGATCGATGCCGTGGACGCCGAGCTCCTCGCGGCGTTTCTCCGGGCGTTCGTGGCCGACTACCGGCCGGACCGGCAGGACTTCGCCGACGTCCTCCTCGGCGCGTACCGGGCGCGCTGCGCGACGTTCGGCACGCGGGTCCGGGCCACGACGGTGAGCGGCGAGGTGGTCGAGGGCGAGGCCGTCGACGTGGACGATGCGGGCGGGCTCGTGGTCCACGCCGGCGGCGGCGTGCAGACCGTCCGGTTCGGTGAGGTCGAACACCTGGGGTAAGCTCCGCGCGTGGCGTTTCCGCGCAGGCTGCTCATCGAGGGTGAGGATCTCGTCCTGGATCTTCGCCCGCACTGGATCGCGCTCGTCTGGCCGACCATCATCGCCGTACTCGTCCTCGTCGGATGGGGCTGGGCGTTCTCCATCGCGCCCGACGACGGCGTGGGCAGGTCGATCGTGGTCTGGGGGGCCCTGGGGATCGGGCTCGTCCTGCTGGTCTGGATCTCGGTTCGGGGCTACATCGCGTGGTTCACGTCGAACTTCGCCGTGACGAGCGACCGGATCATTCATCGCCAGGGCTTCCTCGCGAAGCACACGATGGAGATCCCGCTCGAGGCGATCAACGACATCCGGTTCCACCAGTCGGTGCTCGAGCGGATCGTGGGCGCCGGGGACATCATCATCCAGTCGGCGAGCGAGTTCGGGCGCAACGTGTTCGCGAACATCCGAAACCCCGAGGCGGTTCAGCGGACGATCTACCAGCAGAGTGAGCGGAACAAGGAGCGGATGTTCCACGGCGGCACGTCCGCGGCGTCGGCGCCGCCGCCGCCTGCGGCTCCGTCGCCCGAGGCGCCGTCCGTGTCGACCGAGCTCCAACGCCTGTCCGAGCTCCGTGACAAGGGCGTGCTCACCGAGTCGGAGTTCCAGAACCAGAAGAAGAAGATCCTCGGCGAGTAGCCGCCGCACGCGGTTGGCCGGGCGAACGCGCCCGATGGGAGAATCGACGGCGTGGAGCCGAGGGTCGCGATCGTAGGGGTCGGGCACGCCGGGTTCGCGCCCATCACCGCCGGCGTCTCGTACAAGGAGCTCATGTTCGAGGCCGCGACCCGGGCCTACTTCGACGCCGGCGTCGACCCCCGCGCCGAGATCGACTCGTTCGTCTGCTGCTCCGAGGACCTGATCGAGGGCACCTCGATCTTCGACGAGTACGTGCCGGATCAGCTCGGCGCGATGCAGCGGCCGGTGCACACGGTGGCCGCCGACGGCCTGTTCGGGCTCGCGACCGGCGCGATGCTCATCCGCTCGGGGATCGCCTCGGTCGTGGCCGTCGAGGCGCACAGCAAGGTCTCGGACGTCCGCTCGCTCGATGCGATCGAGGCCTTCGCGCTCGATCCCGTCCTGAACCGGCCGCTCGGGATCTCGATCCTCGCGGTTGCCGGGCTCGAGATGAGCGCGTTCCTGGAGCGCTCCGGGCTGTCCGAGGAGCATTGCGCGATGGTCGCCGCGAAGAACCGGACGAACGCGCTCGACAACCCCCGCGCGGCGTACCCGGCCGCGCTCGCCGCCGACGACGTCGACGATTCGGCCCCGGTCTGCTGGCCGCTTCGCGAGCTCGAGGTGGCGGGGCGCGCCGACGGGTGCGTGGTCGTCGTGCTCGCCGCCGGCGAGCGGGCGTCGGAGCTTTCGGAGGCGCCGGTGTGGGTGCTCGGCGCCGGGTGGTCCTCGGGCGCGCCGAGCCTCGAGAGCCGCCTGTGGGGCGAGGCCGATTCGACGACACGCGCCGCGGAGATGGCGTACCGGCAGGCGCAGGTGAACGACCCGGCCGAGGAGATCGACCTCGCCGAGGTCGACGACGTCTACGCGTTCCGCGAGCTCCAGCACCTGGAGGCGCTGGGACTCGGAACGTCGTCCGAGCTCGCCGCGCTCCTTTCGGACGGGGAGCTCGACCCCGACGGCGAACGCCCCGTGAACGTCTCGGGCGGCTCGCTCGGGCAGGGGAACCTGTTCGAGGCGAACGGCCTCGTGCGCGTCCTCGAGTGCGTCGAGCAGCTGCGCGGCGAGGCGGGGGAGCGGCAGGTCGACGAGGCATACGTGGCGGTCGCGCAGTCCGCGCGGGCCCTGCCGAGCACCTCGGCCGCCGTGGCGGTGCTCGCGAACGACTCTGGGGCGGGCGGATGAAGCTCGGCGGGGTGGATCACGTCTGGTTCTGGGTGACGGACATGGATCGTGCCGTGGCCTTCTACCGCGACGCGCTCGGCCTCGAGCTGCGGATGCGACACGAGGACGCATGGGCGGAGTTCGAGGCCGGCGGGATCCGGATCGGCCTGCACGGCGCGATCCGCGACGTGCCGCTCGCCCACGGCGGGACCGCGGTGTTCGAGGTCGAGGACCTCGACCTCGCGAAGGCCTCGCTCGAGGCGACGGGTGTCGCGTTCGACCCGCACGTCGGCGAGGTGCCCGGTCGCGCCCGCTACGCGTCGTTCGAGGACCCGGACGGCAACTCGATGCAGATCATCGAGTATCGCCGAGGGGAGTCCTAGCCGATGGCGCGTCGGGTGGCCGTCGTCGGCGCCGGCATGACGAAGTTCGTCCGTCGGGCGCTCGAGACCGGCAAGGAGCTCTCGTGGGAGGCCTCGCGGGCCGCCCTCGACTCGTGCGAGCTAAAGCTGGACGACGTCGACGCGGTCTGCCTGACGAGCGCGCCGGACGCGTTCGACGGCGTGCACATGAAGGGCGAGTACCTGTCCGACGGCGCCGGGGCCTTCGGCAAGCCGTTCATCCGCACGTACGTCGGCGGCGGCAGCGGCGTCTTCACGGCGATCCAGGCCTGGTACACGGTCGCGAGCGGGATGGCGGACGTGGTACTCGCGGTCGCCGAGGAGAAGATGTCCTCGACGCAGCCGCACCCACAGGGCGCGTTCCTCACGATCTTCGACAACGTGCTCGAGCGGCCGCTCGGCCCGAACCTGCTCTGGATCTTCGCGCTCGAGATGAACCGCTACCTGTCCGTCTACGGGCTCGACAAGCGCGACATCGCGACGGTCGCCGTGAAGAACAAGCGCAACGCGGCCGACCATCCGGCGGCCCTGCTCGGCCAGGCGGACATCACGGTCGAAGACGTGCTCGCATCGGAGGTCCTCGCTTGGCCGGTGCAGCGGCTCGACGTCTCGCCGATCAGCGACGGCGCGGTGGCGATCGTCGTCGCGAGCGAGGACGCGGCCAAGCGGATCACCGCCGACCCGGTCTGGATCGAAGGGGTCGGGTGGAACCTCGACACCGCGTACTGGACGAACCGCGACCTCGTGTTCCCCGAGTACGTGGCGAACGCCGCGCGGATGGCCTACGAGATGGCCGGCGTCACCGAGCCGCGCAAGCAGATCCACGTCGCCGAGCCGTACGACCCGTTCGACTACAAGGAGCTGCACCACCTCGAAGGGCTGCTGCTGTTCGACAAGGGCAAGGCGCCCGAGGCCGCGCGCGACGGCGTGCTGAACCGCGACGGCGACCTCCCGAGCTGCCCGAGCGGCGGCCTGCTCGGCGTCGGCAACCCGATCGCGGCCGCCGGGCTCATGAAGATCGCCGAACTGTACTGGCAGCTGAAAGGTGAGGCGGGAGCCCGCCAGGTCCCCGGCACACCCGAGCGCGGGGTCGCGCAGGCGTGGGGGGATCTCATGCAGGTGGGGACGGTGGTCGTGATGGGGCGGGACTCGGCGGGGGGCGCCGGCGGCTCCGGCTCCGTCGGACGGGGCCCCGCCGGGCCGCCCACACCGTCGGGCGACCTCGATCCCGAAGGGGCGGCCCGTCGCCCGTCCTCCTCCGCCGGAGCCGCCGGCTCTCTGCCACTTCTCCAGACGCCGCCGTACACGACGAGCGGGCACCCGTTGTCCGATGCCGAGTTCCGCACCGCGACGGGGGCCGTGGATCATGCGCTCGACGCGCGGTATTCGTGGGACGCGGGCGTGGCCATCGGGCGCTACCTGGATGGGTTGCGGGAGGGGCGGATTCTGGGGCGCGAGTGCCGGGGATGCGAGCGGGTGCTCGTGCCGCCGCGGATGTTCTGCGAGCGGTGCTTCCGCGGGACCGACGCGTGGGTCGAGGTGGAGTCGACCGGCGTGGTGCAGACGTTCTCGATCTGCAACGTGCGGTGGGACATGGAGCCGCTGGAGGAGCCCGAGCTCCCCGCGGTGATCGCGATCGACGGCTCGGACGGCGGGTTCCTGCACCGGCTCGGCGAGGTGGCGCCCGAGGCCATCTCGATCGGGATGGCGGTCGAGGCGGTCTGGCGACCCGAGGCCGAGCGCACGGGCTCGATCCTCGACATCTCGCACTTCCGGCCGCGCAGGGAGGCTCCGTGATCGAGCGGATCTCCCGCCCGGAAGAGGTCCGCCGTTGGGACGGTGACCTACCGGTCCGCCATCGCTACACGCCGGGCGTCGCGGGCGACGTCTTCTTCACGGCGCTCCGCGACCGCGGCGTGCTGCTCGGGTCGCGCTGCGATCACTGCTCGTACACCTACGTCCCGGCTCGAATGTTCTGCGAGCGGTGTCTGGGCGAGCTGTCGGCCGACGTCGAGGTGGGACCGGGCGGCGAGCTCGTGTCGTTCACGATCGCGTTCGTCGGCCCGGACGGCGAGCAGGCCGAGGAGCCCGTGACGTACGGGCTCGTCCGGCTCGACGGCGCCGACGCCGTCCTGCTCCACCGGATCGTCGGCATCGGCGACGATCCGCTCGAGATCGGCGAGCGCGTCGAGGTGGTGCTCGCGGCCGAGCGCCGGGGCTCGATCCTCGACCTCGACGGGTTCCGCCCGGTCGAAGGCTAGCCACCCTGGCCCGTCGGTCCGCCTGCGTATCCTCTGACCCATGGCCGGAGTCACGTGCGAGCGCTGCGGCGAACCGCTGCCGGCGGACGCCAAGTTCTGCCCCAACTGCGGTTTGCCCACCGACGTACCGCCAGCGGAGGAGCGAAAGGTCGTCACGGTGATCTTCGTCGACCTCGTCGGGTCGACGAAGCTCTCGGCGCAGATCGACCCGGAGCGGTACCGCGGCGTGGTCTCGGCGTACTACAGGGCAGTCTCCGAGGAGCTCGAGTCGCTTCGCGGCCGTGCCTACAACTTCGCCGGCGACGCCGTCGTCGGCGTGTTCGGGATCCCGCAAACGCACGACGACGACGGGCTGCGCGCCGTCCGGGCCGGCCTCGCGCTCGTCGATCGGATCGAGCGGGTGGGCGAGCGCCAGGGTCTGCCGGTGCCGTTACGCATCCGGGTCGGGATCAACACGGGCCCGGTCGCCATCGGGAGCGAGTCCTCGGATCAGGGGCTCCTGTTCGGGGCGACGGTGAACCTCGCGGCCCGGCTGCAGCAGGCGGCCGACCCGGGGGCCGTGCTCGTCGCCGAGCGAACCTGGCTGCTCACGCGGACTCAGGTCGAGTTCGGCGACGCGCGCGTGGTGTCGGCCAAGGGCTTCGACGACGACGCCCGCGCTTGGCCGGTGGTCGCGCTCGCACCGGGCATGAGCCGGCGGACGATCCCGCTCGTCGATCGCAAGCGCGAGCTCCGGCTCCTGCACGACACGTTCGAGGGCGCGGTCGAGACGCGCCGCGGGCACCTCGTGTCGCTGTTCGGCGAGCCCGGGATCGGCAAGAGCCGGGTGGCCGACGAGTTCCTGGCCGGGCTTCCCGACGGCACGAAGCTCATGGTCGGCAGGGCGAGCCCCTACGAGGAGGACGTCACCTTCGCCCCGCTCGCGCAGATGCTCCTGCACGAGCTCGGCGAGGGCCCCGACGCGAGCCCCGAGCTCTTGATCGCCAAGCTCGGGGAGCTCGCGGCCGAGTGCTGCCCCGTGGACGAGGTGCAGCAGGTCGTCGCCCGCCTCGCGCTCGCGCTCGGGATCGGCGAGGAGGAGCGGCACGGGAGCCAGCGTCGCTACGTGGTGGCGGAGATCCGGTCCGGGCTACTGGCGCTCCTGGACGGGCTCTCGCGCGCGGCGCCGGTGGTCCTGGTGGTCGAGGACGCCCATCAGGCGCAGCCGCCGATGCTGGATCTGATCGAGCAGGTGGTGCGGGAGGCCAAGCGGATCCCGCTGCTCGCCCTCTGCGTCGCGCGCTACGAGCTCCTCGACGAGCGCCCGGAGTGGGGCGGCGGGCTCGGCGACTCCCTGAACCTGTACCTGGAGTCGATGTCGTTCGACGACGCCACCCAGCTCGCGCTGCAGGCCGGGGAGAACATGGACCCCCTCACCGCCGAGCGCATCGCGCGCCACGCCGGCGGGAACCCGTTCTTCATCGTCGAGACGACGGGCATGCTCCGCCACGGCGAGGGGCACCTGCCCGACGACACGGACTCCCTGCCCGAGCAGCTCCTGCCGCCCACGGTGCAGGCGGTCATCGCCGCGCGCATCGACCATCTCGTCCAGCCGGCGAAGGAGCTCGTGCGCTTCGCGTCGATCTTCTCGCGGGCGACGTTCGACCTGTCCGATCTCGCGATGATCGCCGACCCGGATCCCAAGGTGCTCGACATCCTCGAGCAGGAGGAGCTCCTCGTGCACGACCCGGACCGGGAGAACGTGTGGCGCTTCCGCCACGGGCTCGTCCGCGACGTGGCGTACGAGAGCCTTCCCCTTCGCGAACGGCAGCGGCTGCACCTGCTCTTCGTGGACAAGGTGCTGCTGGACCCCAAGGCGGCGACGCGGTATCCGCGCGTGATCGCGTCGCACCTCGAGCGGGCCGCGCGGGCCGCCCTCGAGCTGAATCCCAAGGATCGCGAGGTGGCCGAGCGCGCCGTCGAGGCGCTCGCGAGGGCCGGCGACCTGGCGCTCGACGCCTCGGACACCCGGGCGGCGGCCGACCTGTACGGACGCGCGCTCGCGCTCTGTGGTCCCGAGCGGGCGTGGCGGGTTCGCGAGGCGGCGATGCTGTCCCATCGGGGCGAGGCCCTGTACTGGCAGGGCGAGTTCGAGTCGGCCGCGTCGTCGCTTCGGCGCGCGCTCGAGCTCGCGCCGGACGACGTGGGGATCCGCGCGCAGGCGTCGCGGTTCCTCGGCGACATCGAGCTCTCGATCCGGGGCAACCGGGAGGGGGCCGGCGAGCTGTTCGACCAGGCGCTCGAGGCGGCGCGAGAGCTCGACGACCCGTGGACGCTGGCGCGGACCCTGCTCGTCGCCGGGTGGGGCCCGTACTGGCACGACGACTTTGCGGCGGCGCGGGCCATGTTCGAGGAGGCGTTCGCGGTCGCCGGCGCCAACCCCGAGGGCGACCCCTGGGCAGAGACCCGGGCCCTCATCTCGCTCGCGGGCATCGTCGCCGAGACGGGCGACGAGGCGGAGAGCCTCGCGCTCGCCTCGCAGGGGCTCGCGATCGCCGAGGGCACGCGAGACCGTTTCTCGATCGCGACGGCCCGTGACCAGGTGGCGGCCGCGCTCAGGCGCACGGGGCGGCTCGACGAGGGGCTCGGCCACGCCGACGCCGCGGTCGAGAGCCTGCGCGAGCTCGGTGCCAAATGGGAGCTCGCGAGCGGACTCACCTCGCGCGGCGTCCTGCACCGGCTCGCCGGTCGCCCCGACGACGCCCTGCGAGACCTGCGCGAGGCGTACCGGATCTGCCGCGAGCTGAAGACCCAGTCGATGGTCACCTGGACGGCGGGGGCCCTCGCGAAGGTGTTGGCGCAGACGGGGGACATCGCCCGCGCGCGGCAGACGCTCGAAGAGACCGATGCCATTGCCACGATCGACGGCCGCCCGATGACGCGCGACTGGCTGCTCGAGGCCGAGGCCGAGATCCTGCTCGCCGAGGGTGATCGGGAGGGAGCGTTCGGCAAGGCGCTCGAGGTCCTGGAGATCGTTCGTGAGCACGGCTGGCCGAAGGAGATGGCCTCCCAGGTCTGGTGGATCGGCCGGGTCTTCGGCGAAGACGCGGCCGGCGGCGCCGAGGAGGTCGCGAGCGCGCGCAAGCTCCTCGAGGAGTTGCACGCCGTCGCCGCCCTGCGCGCGCCGGACCTCGTCGCCGGCGCCGATCGGGTTCCGTAGAACGGCTACCCTGCCGTCGTGGACTTCGAGCTCACCGAGGAGCAGCGCAGCTTCCAGGAGCTCGTTCGGGAGTTCGCGCGGGACGTCGTCGCGCCCGCGGCGGCCGGGTACGACGAGCGCGAGGAATTCCCGCTCGAGATCGTCCGGCGGATGGGCGAGCTCGGGCTGTTCGGGATCCCGTTCCCCGAGGAGTACGGGGGCCAGGGCGGCGACCTCCTGACGTTCTGCCTCTGCCTCGAGGAGCTGGCGCGATGGGACTCCTCGGTGGCGATCACGCTCGAGGCCGCGGTCGGGCTCGCGGCGAACCCGATCTTCCGATTCGGGACCGAGGAGCAGAAGCGAACCTGGCTCGTGCCGATGACGCTGGGCAAGGCGATCGGAGCGTTCGCGCTCACCGAGCCCGGGGGCGGCTCCGACGCCCACGCCGTCCGGACGACCGCCCGCCTCGACGGCGCCGAGTGGGTGCTCGACGGCTCGAAGGCCTTCATTACGAACTCGGGGACGCCGATCACTTCGGTCGTGCTCGTCGCGGCCCGCGACGGCGAGGCCACGGGCGGCGACGTCTCCACCGTACTCGTGCCGGCCGGGACGCCGGGGATGACGGTCGGCCCCGGCTACCGAAAGGTGGGCTGGCGCGCGAGCGACACCCACGAGGTCGCGTTCGACGGCTGTCGGGTCCCGGGGGACCATCTCCTCGGCGAGCGCGGGCGCGGCTACGCCGAGTTCCTCGAGACGCTCGCCGACGGCCGCGTCGCGATCGCGGCGCTCTCGGTGGGGCTCGCGCGCGGATGCCTCGAGGAGAGTTCCCGCTACGCGACCGAGCGCGAGGCGTTCGGCCGGCCGATCGGCGCGTTCGAGGCCATCCAGTTCAAGCTCGCGGACATGAAGGTCGCCGTCGAGACGGCCCGGCTGGCATACCTGCGGGCAGCGTGGCTCCGCGACGCCGGGCGGCCGTTCGCGACCGAGGCCTCGATCGCCAAGCTGTACGCGAGCGAGATCGCCGTTACCTGCGCTCGCGAGGCCGTTCAGGTCCACGGCGCGTACGGCTACACCGAGGAGTTCCCGGTCGCCCGCTTCTACCGGGACGCCAAGGTGCTCGAGATCGGCGAGGGGACGAGCGAGATCCAGCGGATCCTCATCGCCAGGTCCCTCGGCCTGCCCTCGGCCGACCGGTAAATCCCTCGCGCGACGGTTGCGTCGAAGCACATCACCCGCCACTCTCGGTCGTTGGGTGGTTGACACCCCCGGAGGGCGTCCGGTAATCAGAGGGACCCTTCCCATGGCCGAAACCGACTCCCGCGCCCGCCGCTCGCTCCGACGTGCCCTCGGCGCGCTCGCGATCCTGGCGCTCGTCGCCTCCCTCGCGCAGGTCGCAGGGGCCGAGACCACGAAGGACAAGCTCGACCGGGCCAAGGCCGAGTTCGAGCAGCTCACGAAGGAGATCACCGCCCAGCAGCAGGTCCTCGACCGGCTCCTGCTCGAGGCCGCGGTGATCGCCGAGCGGATGGACGCCGCGCAGGCACGGTGGGAGCAGATCACCGAGGAGCTTCGGACGACGACCCTGGCGCTCCGCGACGCCCAGGCGAAGTACCAGGGGCTCCAGAACGAGCTCGAGTCGCGGGCCCGCGAGGCCTACATCACAGGCCCCGGCACCTCGCTCGAGTTCCTCCTGGGCGCGACGTCGCTCGCCGACCTGTCGGCGCGGGTCGAATACGTGAACGCGTTGAACAAGGAGGACGCGGATCTCGCGACCGAGGTCCAGAACCTGCGCAACGACCTGTCGGCCCAGCAGTCGGATCAGCAGAAGCTCCAGGTGAAGGCGGGCAAGGCCCTGAAGCAGGTCGAGGAGGAGAAGGCCGCGCTCGACGCGAAGTTCGCCGAGCAGAAGGCGATCCTGGACCACCTCAACGAGCTGAAGGCCCGGGCCGAGGAGCTCGTGCAGGACCTCGAGAAGCAGTACAAGCGGGAGCTCGCCGCCCTGTACGGGCTGCAGTTCTACGACGGCGTCTTCAGGGTGTGTCCGGTTGACGAGCCCCGCGCCGTCTACGACGGGTTCGGGGCGCCGCGGTACGCCGGCGGCTACCACCCGCACGCCGGCAACGACATCATCGCCCCGCAGGGCACCCAGATCCGGGCGCCGTTCGACGGCTACGCGCATGCCTCCTCGAACACGCTCGGCGGGTACGCCGTCTACGTCGACGGCGCCGACGGCTACGTCTACAACGCCCACCTCATGCAGCCCGGCTTCACGGGCCAGGTGCAGGCCGGGCAGGTGATCGGCTATGTCGGCGAGACCGGCGACACGAACACGCCGCACGACCACTTCGAGTGGCACCCGAACGTGACGCCGACCAACTGGCCCGTCAGTCCGTACGGTTATTCCGTGATCCAGACCGGCGGGTCGAATCCCGCCGTGAATCCCTGGCCGCTCCTGACGCAGGTCTGCTAGGTCGCAGCACGAACGCTGCGCCAACCGCGAGCACGATCAGCCCCGCCACGATGCCGATGACCGCGGCGTTCGAACCGCCTCCGCCGCCGGGCGCGGGCGCCGACGCCGTCGGCGACACGTTCGTGGCGGCGACGGCCACGTACCCGAGGTCGTGGATCTCGGCGTCGGCCTGCTGGATGCTCGGCAGGTCGTTCGTGTCGGCGGCGGTCCACGTGGCGCCGTCGGTCGAGGCGAGCAGCTCGTGCCCGCCATGGTCGTTCGCGACGAGCGGGTAGACGAGGACGACGCGCGAGTTCGCGGCCAGCGGCGCGGGATCGCCCGAGGGCTGGTACGTCGCCTCGAGCAGATAGACGTTGCCGAGGATCTCGTCGGGGGCGGGCGGGGCCGAGACCGCGGACGGCGCGAGCGGCTCGAGGTGGACGACGACGTTTCGCTGCCCGTCCGCGCCGGCGAACGCGCCCCGGGGCAGGATCACCGTCACCTGCGCGTCGTCGGTCGTGAGCACCGCGGTCTTGCTCCCCGCCGAGCCGAGCTGGACACCGAAGTCCTGGCTCGTCGGGGGGTTGTTCGTGCTCGCGAGCTCCGGCGGCGGATCCACCCATCGATAGGCCGTCGGCGGGATGAGCCCGTCCAGGAGCGGCCGCCGGGCGAGCGGGCTGAGATGACCGGACAGCGCCGCCGACGCGACATAGGCGAGCGTGACGATCGCCCCGGCGGCGAGCGCGATCCGGCGTCTCACGGCAGCGGGTCGATCGCCTCGATCGCGCTCGTCGCGTAGCGCAGCGGCCAGACGACCGCCCGCTCGCCGGGGGCGTTCCACTGCCAGATGACGCTCGCGGCCCGCAGGTTGGCGCCCGCCGTGACCGAGCCCGGCTCGCCGAAGCGCAGCCCGCTCCCGTTCGGCAGCGACCCCTCGGGCAGGTCCGTCGCGTTGGCCGCCGAGGCGACGGCAGCGGGGGAGAGGTTGTTGGCGCTCGGGAGCACCTCACGGAGCAGCGCCCACGCGGCCGAGAAGCCCGCGAGCGCCGCGGCGCTCATCTGCCCGCCGAAGCGCTCGGCGTACGCGGATCGGGCGCGCTCGAGGAGCTCGCGAGCCGATGGGGCAAGGCCGCTCGCATCGAGCGCGGCGGCGTCCGGCTTGTCGGACGCGAACAGCCCAACCGCCGCATCGCCGAGATCCGCGCCGAACGCGGGCATACAGTAGCTCGACGACGTGCCGATTCCCGCGAGGAGGTCGAGGCCCTGCGCCACGATCTCGCGGCGCATCGCGACGGCGTCCTCGAGGTACGCGGAGACGAAGAGCACGTCGGGGCGGCTCGCGGCGAGCTCGGATACCAGCCCGGTCATGTCCACCTCGTGCGGGTCGTAGGGCAGCCGTGCCGCGAGCGTGTACTCGCGCGCCGCGATCTCGTCCAGGGCGCCCTGCGCGACCGCCCGGCCGTAGGCATCGTCGACGAGGACGACCGCATAGCGGAGGTCGGCGGGATCGACTCCGAGGACGGGCGCGTCCCGATCGGCGACGAACGCGATCGCGTTGCGGCCGAGGACCGCGCCGCTCGGCGCCATCCGGAACACGAGCGACCCGGCGCCCGCGCCGGTCATCTCGCCGACCGCGCCGGTCTCCCAGAACAGCAGGCCGCGGTTCGCGGCGGCCTGGGCGGCGGGCTCGGAGATCGTGCTGCCGTAGCTGCCGAGGACGAGGTCGATCCCCTCGGCGTCGAGCTGCTCGATCGCGCTCGGCGCCGCGTCGGCGCTCGGCACGTCGATCGGCGCGAGCTCGACCGGTCGACCGCCCACGCCGCCGTCGTCGTTCACGAGCTGGGCGGCGAGCTGGACCCCCTGGAATTCCTCCGCCCCTCCCGGCCCTTGCGAGCCGGACAGCGGATAGACGGCGCCCAGGCGGATCGCGTCGGTCCGCGCCGTGCAGGCGGCCGAGCCCGCCACGAGGCCGATCCCCAGCGCGAGCGCCGCGAGACGCCTCATCGCAGGACCGCCACGACGTTCGCGGCCGCGTGCGTCGCGGCCGGTACCGTCCAGGTCCCCGAGGCCCACCGTTGCCACGAGAGCAGGAGGCCCGCGCCGAGGTCGACGGGGAGCGCCGTCGTGCCGTAGGCGGGCAGGTGCACGAGCGCGAAGAGCACGGCCGATCCGACCACGGCGATCGGGGCGCCGAACCGCACCAGCCGGCCGTATGCGGCGCGGCGGAACAGCGCCTCCTCTGAGACGGCGGCCAGCAGGCCGAGTGGCAATGTCGCCGCGCCCCAGGGCGAGCGGACGGGCGTCCCCGCGGCGACGGCGGCAAGGGCGAGCGCGCCGAGGCCGAACGCGAGCACGAACGCCGGCGACAACGGGGCGGTCGAGCGCTCCTCCGGCACCGGGATCGCGAGCGAGGCGAGCCCGATCGCGACGAGGCTCGCGGCGAAGAGTCCGATCCGCTCCGAGGGCGAGCCGCCCACGAAGGGTCGCGCGGCGAGCACGCCGATCCCGGCGATGACGATCAGGACCGCCTCGGCCTCACGGCCGCGGCCGGCGGCGCGGTCGAGGCGGGCGCTCACGGCTTGACCTCGAACTCGACCACCGCGACGACCCGCGGGTCGAACGGCGCGTGGTCGCTCGCGACGAACTCGACGTTGATCCGGTGCAACCCTGGCGTGAGGTCGGGAATCGTCTGCTCGAGGCCCTCGGTCATCGAGATCAGCTGGTCGTCGAGGATCACGTGCAGGTGCCCTTCGTCCGGCTTGATGTTCGCCGTGGTCGCCGGGACGATCCTGGCACCTTCCAGGTCGACCCGCAGGTCCACCGTCGTCCCGTGCACGACCGCGCCGGTCTTCGGTTTCAGGATCTTCAGCTCGGCCGTGCTCGCCGGCCGCGGTCCGGACGTCGTCGTCGGGCCCGACGGCGTCCCGGATCCGGAATCCGAACCGCCACCGCCGCACGCGGACAGCACGAGCGCGGCCCCGATCGCCAGCGCTACGAGCCCCCTGCGCATCCGCCTCACCCCCCGAAGGTCTGCTCGAAGGTCGCGAGCAGATTCTGCCCGTCTTTGGAGACGGCCGTGATCTGGAACGAGGACGTCCCTGGCTGGATCTCGACGTTCGCGACGACGTGACCGGGGGACAGGTCGAGGAGGTCCGGCTCGATCGTCGTGCCGTCCGGCTGCGCGATCCGCAGGTCCACGCTCTCCAGCGGCAGCTCCGCGCCGCTCGCGTCGAACGCCGTCACGTGCACCTGGTTCGTCTTCCCGGCCTCGCCCGGGTCGACGTAGGACTGGATCGAGACGTTGCCGGGCAGGGTGATCGTGTAGATGTCCGGCTGGCCCTCGGCGCGCGAGACCTCGACGTGCTGCTGGGGCGGCCTCGGGGTGATCGTGAGGGGGACCTCGACGGAGCCCGTCGCCTCCTCGACGGTCACGGTCACGGTCCACGTCCCGTCGAGCGCGAGGGCGGTGCTCGCCGCCTCCCACCGTCCGTGCTCTCCGTGGGCGAGTCTCAGCTGCGATGACACCTCGGGGCGATCGGGGAGCGAGAAATCGAGCGTGACCCGGCGCGCCGCCACCGGCTCGCCCGTGTCGAAGTCCGTGATCTCGGCGACGAACGCGTTCGGGCCGACCGTGCCCGGGGAGACCTCGAGCCGGACCTTCGTGGTGGTCGCGAAGTCCGAGCCGGTCGCAACGAGCGGCTCCGCCTTCGTCGGAACCTGCGCCGCCGGCTCCTGCGGCGGCAGGCCGGTCAGGATCGCCGTCATCGCGAACACCCCGGCTGCGAGCACGAGCTCCCCGCCGACCGTGCGAAGCAGCGGCCGCGACCCGAGCTCCTCGTAGCGCCGGGTGTTCCGGAAGCGGTTCAGCGCGCCGAGCGCGACGAGCGGCGCCACGATCGCGAGCTTCACGACGAGCGCCGTCGAGTAGTCGGTGCGGAAGGGATGGAGCCACCAGCCGAGGCCGAGCTCGTTCGACGCGCGCAGGATCCCCGTGAGCAGCAGGACCAGTAGCGCCACCCCTGCCACGCGCGAGAAGACACGGACCCGATCGGCGCCCGCGCCGCGCCGGACGGCGAGCACGAGCACCGTGAGGCCGCCGATCCACACGCCGGCCGCCGCGAAGTGCAGTCCCTGGAGCGCGATCTCCACGACCCCGGGACCGGCGTGGCCCCCGGCCGCGCGGGCGAGGATGCCCGCCCCCGCGGTCGCGGCGAGGATGGCGAGGGTCGTCCTCGACGGCCGCAGGCAGGCGGCGATCACGGCGAGACCGGCGAGCCCGACCGCGACGGCGAGCCGTACGTAGGCCTCGCCGGCGTCCGAGCGCAGGAGCGTCCCGAGCGACACGCCCACCACGCGGCGTTCCTCGAACGTGGTGAGGAGCACCCCGGCGGCCGCGAGCACCCACGCGGTCGCGAGCAGGGCCGGCCGTGCCGCCGTCGCGGGCTTCCAGACGAGGAGCCCACCGATCGCGGCGCCGAGCAGGACGACGAGCCCCACGTAGAGGGCCCACCGGCCGAGGACGGCGAGCGGGGTCGGAGACGGGCTCTCCGACTCGGCATTGCCCCGCACCGGGACGACCTCGTCGGCCGTCACGCCGACGCCGAAGGTGAAGGCGCCCGCCGTGAAGTGCCCGTCGGTGGCGGATACCGTCCGCCAGGTCACCGTGTAGACGCCGTCGGGGAGGTCGGCGACACGGGTGCGGATCTCGCGGTCCGAGCCGGGCACCCGCTCGACCGGACCGGTCGGCACGCTCGCGCCCGACTTGTCGACCAGGCCGACGGTCGTGAGCGAGAGGTCCGGGGGTTCGGTGAAGGCGAGCAGGATCTGCTGGGGCGAGGTCGTGAGCACGGCGCCGTTTGCGGGCTCGGATCGTTCGAGCGAGGCGTGGGCCGATGCCGGCGTGGGGACCGAGGTCACCCACCCGGCCACGAGGGCGAGCCCGATGATCGCGCCGAGCGCCAGCCGCTTCACGGTCCGGCCTTCACGAACGTCATCTCGGCCGTGACCCGGGGGTTGAAGGGCGCGTGGTCGACCGCGACGAACTCCGCCTCGAGCCGGTGCGCGCCCGGCGACAGATCTCCGATCGGGACGTCCTGCCGCATCCCGTAGGTCATCGAGACGAGCTCGCCGTCGAGGTAAACGTGCAGGTGACCCGTGTCGGGCGTGAGGTTCGTCGACGTCGTGTCGACGATGCGGCCGCCCTCGAGGTCCACCTCCACCGTCAGCGTGTCGCCCCGGACGGTCTGGCCCGGCGACGGGTTCACGAAGGAGATGGTGGCCGTCGACTGCGGGCGGATCGCGCTCGGCGTCGGCCAGAACTTCTGCGGCACGACGAAGGAGGCGAGCAGGATGAGGGGCGAGATCGCGACGAGCGACCACGCCCCCCACCGCGGCAGCCGCGGGAATCCCTTCCCCCGCAGGTGGCTCAGTCCGATCCACCCCGTCACGAGCGCGCCCGAGACGAGCATCGTCGAGGTGAACTCCGGCGCCCCGCCGGCGTGCGCGAGCATGCTGCCTTCCGTTCGCCGCCTCCCCTCAGGCGGCCTTCTTGCGGCCGAGCACGATCGCCACGATGGCCACGACGAGGGCGAGGCCGCCGACCACGAGCCCGATCGTCGCGAGGGTCTTCGCGCTCGAGGCGTCGTCGGCTGCCTGTGCGGCGCTGCTGGCCGCCTGGTTCCCGGCCGTGGCGGCGTCATCGATCGCGGCGGTCAGGCGCGGCACCTCCCGGTCGATCCGCGCCGCGATCTCGCCGGTGGACGGGAGCTTCTCCGGGTACTGGATGGCGTCCGTGCTCACCACGTCGGAGAACGTCTGCGGGCCCGACGTGAACGTCTCGTCGACGTCCTGGCCGTCGATCGTGCCCGTGAAGTGGAACGTGTACGTGCCGACGCTGGTGGGGATGAACCACGCACGGTAGTCGCCGAGCGTGCCGAACTCCCCCTCCTCGAAGAACGGCTCGAGAGTGAGCTGGAGCGGGTCCGCGTCGCCGAACGTGACCTCCACGTCGAGCGTGTCGCCGAGATCCACCACCGGCTTGCCGCCGCTGGCGAGGATGAGCTGCACGCTATTGGGCTCTCCCACGTAGGCGGGCTCGGTGCCGAAGCCGACGGCGAACTCGAAGTCGCCGACGTCGCGCTCCTCGTGGGCGAGCGCCGGCGGGGCGAGGATGCCGATCATCGCGGCGGACAGCGCCGCAGCGGCGAACACGGATGCAATTCGTCGGGTCATGGTGGTTCCCTCCTTGCCATCGTTCGAAGGCGCGGCGCGGGGCCGCGCGAATCGTGTCGAGAAATCCTCAGGCAGGGGGAGGGGCCCGGACGCTCCGAGCGGTGCCACCGAACCGCGAGCGGGGAAGGAGGGCGGCCCCGGGGGCCGCCTCGACGAGCGCGGGCCGCAGGGGAGCGACCCGGGTGGAACCAACGACCTCGGCGATCCGCGCCGAGACGCGCGCGAGCCACCGAAGGGCGACGGCTCCGACGAGCGCGACGACGAGCTGGACGCCGATCCCAGTGGCGAGCAAGTGGTCTTGGCCGAGGGTGTGGAGGGGAACATGCGAAACCAGCCGCTCGACGACCTCCTGGCCGACGAACGCCGTGATCTGCACCACCGCGAGCAGGGCGGCGAGCGAGCCGAACGCCGGGGCACCCCGCTCACGCCGAGCCGTCCACCCGCGGGCGAGGAGCGAGGCCAGGCCGCCGAGGAGCAGGACCAACGCGGCCTCGCCGGCCGCCGGCAGGTATTGGTGCCCGGTGCGCTGCAGCACGAGGTCGCGGTGGTACGGGTCCGGGACGGCGATCAGGTAGGAGATCGCGTGCCCGAGCAGGAGCCCGGCCACCGCGAACGCGAACACCGGCAACCCACGAAGCCGCGGGGTCACGCGCACGGGCGGGGCGCACTCCTTCCGAGGATCCGGCCGGGGGTCCGGCCGCGGGTCCGGTCGACATTCCGGCTGAGGGTTTCGCTGATTGTACGCTTGGCCACGGACACCGGCCGGGATCGAGGGAGACGATGCGGGACGAGCACGTCGGCACGCTCGGCGTCGTGGGGTGCGGGCTCATGGGCTCGGGCATCGTCGAGGTGGCCGCGCGGTCGGGGCAGCGCGTCGTGTATCTCGAGTCGAGCGAGGAGCTCGTCGAGACGGGGCGTCACCGGGTCGAGACGTCGACCCTTCACGCGGTCGAGCGGGCGCGGCTCGACGCGGCCGAGCGCGAGGACCTCCTCGACCGCATCACCGGGACGACCGAGCTCGACGGCCTGGCGGCGGTCGACCTGGTGATCGAGGCCGCAACCGAGGACCGCGACACGAAGGTCGAGGTGTTCCGGCGGCTCGACGAGATCACCCGCCCCGACGTGATCCTGGCCTCGAACACGTCGTCAATCCCCATCGCCGACCTCGGCGCGGCGACCAAGCGCCCGGAGCTGGTGATCGGGCTGCACTTCTTCAACCCGGTCCCGGTCATGGGGCTCGTCGAGATCGTGAGGGCGATCACCACGTCGGACGAGACGGTCGAGCTCGCCCGGGCCTACTGCGTGTCGCTCGGTAAGACGACGGTCCTTTCCCGCGACCGTGCCGGGTTCATCGTGAACACGCTGCTGATCCCGTACCTGAACGACGCCATCCACATGCTCGAGGACGGGTTCGCGACGCGCGAGGACCTCGACACGGCGATCCACCTCGGGCTGAACCACCCGATGGGACCGTTGCGGCTCGCCGACCTCATCGGGCTCGACACCTGCCTGCAGATCGCGAACGTCCTCTACGAGGAGTTCAAGGAGCCGAGGTTCGCCCCGCCCCCGCTCCTGCGGCGCATGGTGACCGCCGGCCACCTCGGCCGCAAGAGCGGGCGGGGCTTCTACGACTACGACGCCTGAGTCCTACGCGCTGCTGCAGGCCGCGAAGTACTCGTTCACCCGCTGGACGGCAGCCTGGAACTCCTGCCCGTTGAGCTCCTGACCCAGCTCCGTGAGGGCCGCGATGACCTCCGGCGGCGGGGCCTGACCGCTCGACGGGTCGTAGCCGGCCGACTGCATCGCCTCGACGATCTTCGAGTAGCCATCGACGATCGTCTGCACGTCGGCGCGAATCTCCTCGGGTGCCGCCTCGGCGAACGCCCGCAGCTGCTCCAGCGACTGATCGAGATCGGCCGTGTTCCCGGTGAACGCGTCCGGCATCGCGTTCGCGGCCTGGGACATCGCCGCGGCCACCTCGGCGCACTGCGCGGCGTCGATCGACCCCACGTCGCCGCCGGTCGCCCCCGTCGCCGTCGCGCCCGAGGCGGTCTCGCCCGTCGCGCTCGTTCCACCCGTCGCGCTCGTTCCGCCCGTCGTTCCCGAGTTCCCGCCCTCGTCGTTGCCGCTGCTGCACGCGGCGAGCAACAGCGAGCTCAGCGCGAACAGCACCACCATCCGTCGAAGCATGCGTGTCCTCCCTCTCTGATCGTTGATCGGGACCCGTCGTCCGTCACGGGCACTCTATCGTCGCTCGGGGGCCGGAGCCTGAGTCCGGGTGCCGGCCAGGCACCCCGCCATCTTCGCGAGGTCGAGGAAGGCCATGAGCCCGGGGATCGCGGCCACGGCCGCCGCACGCTGGATCGGGTCGTCGAAGCGGACCAGCGCCCGCCGAACCGGCCCCGCGACGTAGGCCCCACCGGCCGCCACCGTCGCCGCCTTTCGCAGGCGCCCCCGCGAGCCCCACGCGAAGAGCCCGGCGCCGTAGACCGCGAACCGCAGCGCGTGGCGATCGGCGTGCATGCCGGCGATCGCGTCGCCGCGCGCGTAGCGGAAGTACTGGACCCACGTCTCGCGCAACGACGCGCGCAGTCGCCAGTGGACGATGGCGCCGGGGACGAAACGCATGGCGAGTCCCAGCTCGCGCCAACGATGGTCCACGTAGCGGTCCTCGCCGATGTCGAGCCACTCGGGGTAGCCGCCCGCTGCCTCGATTGCCTCCCGGCGAAACGCGACGGACCGCGCCGAGGGCATGAACGTGACCTCGTCGATCTCCTCCGCGTCGGGCAGGTTGACGCAGGCCATGCACGACTCGAGGAAGCCATCGGCGATCGGGAGGTAGAAGCCCATCGCCACGTCGGCGCCGGCCTCGAGCGGCGCGAGCAGCGCCTCGAGCCACCCGGGCTCCAACACGCAGTCGGCGTCGGTGACGGCGAGGACCTCGTGGGCGGCGGCGGCGATCGCGAGGTTGCGTCCGCGAGCGATGTTCGCGCCCGGCTCCTCGATCAGCGTGATCCCCGGCGCCCCGCGCAGGCGCGAGAGCGTCCCGTCGGTCGAGCCCCCGTCGACGACGACGACCTCGTCCGGCGCTCGCGACTGCTCCGCGACCGATCGCAGGAACGCGTCGATCGCGCCGGACGCGTCCTTGACCGTCGCGACGAGCGAGACCTTCATTTCGCCCCCAGGACGCGGTCGTACACGTCGAGCGTGAGGCGCGCGGTTTCGTCCCAGCTGAAGCGCTCCGCGCGAGCCCGGCCGCGCGACGCCATCTTGTCCGCGAGGTCGACGTCGGAAAGAAGCGACTCGATGGCCTGCGCGATCTCCCGGATGGAGCGGGGGTTCACGCCGATCGCGGCGTCGCCGGCGACCTCGGGCACCGAGGAGGTGGTCGAGGCGACGGTCGGCACGCCGCGGGCCATCGCCTCGAGGACGGGCAGGCCGAACCCCTCGTACAGCGACGGGTAGGCGAACACGTCCGCCGCCCGGTACACCGCGTCGAGCTCCTCGCCGGAGAGCGGGCCCGTCATCGCGATCTCGCCCGGCCCCTGCAGCGCGAGCTCGCGCATGAGCGACTCGTGATGCCATCCGAGCGGGCCCGCCAGCACCAGCGCGTGCGGGAAGCCGCTCGCGGCGACGCGTCGATAGGCGCGCACCAGCCGCACGAGGTTCTTTCGCGGCTCGAGCGTGCCGACGAACAGCACGTACGGGCTCGGAACTTTCAGCCGCGCGAGCACCTCCTCGGCGTCGAGCGCGCCCGTCGGGAGCGAGGACGCGAGCGGCACCACGTGCAGCTTCCCGGGGTCGATGGCCGTCCGCGAGAGCACGTCCTCGGCCGTGCTGCGCGACGGCGTGAGGATGGCGTCGGCCCGCCGGACCGCGGCCCGCAGGCCCATTCGGTAGAGCGTTCGCCAGGTTCGTGGAAACAGGCTTGGGAACAGCTCGAACGCGAGATCGTGCACGGTGACGACGAGGCGCTGGCCGTCGCCGGCGGGTGGCACCGCGACGTGGTTGGTCGCGTGGAGGATCTCGGCCGATCGAAGGGAGGCGGGCAGCGCCGGCCGGCCGAGGAGGTCCCATCGCGGGTACAGGCTCCTGATCGAGTCCGGGAGCTCCTCGACCCAATGCCCGCGCATCCACCGCTCCGGCGCCTCGGGTGTCGTGAAGCGCGCGTGGAAGAGGGTGAGCTGGAGCGCGGGGTTTCGGGCAGCCATCGCCGGGGCGAGCTCGCGGATGTAGGTCCCGATGCCGCCGGGGGCCGGGAAGAACAGCTGGTCCACCTGGAAGGCGACCCTCATCGAGAGGCCTCGACGCAGGAGCAGCCGTCGGGCCCGACGGTCGCGGCGTGGTGCGTGTGGGGCTCGAGATCCAGCCGGTCGCCCGCCTCGAGCGTCACGTCGCCGTCGTCGAGGTGGAACGTGATCGAGCCCCGCAGGCAGAACAGGACCTTGTGGTAGGCGTGCTCGTGCCGTCCGTAGGCGTCGCCGGGCCCGTTGCTCCAGGGCCGGGGCGCCGAGCACCCCTCGGCGTCGAACGCCCGCAGCGCGTCCTCGTGCGAACGCGCCGCCCGCGAGGTCTTCGTGGCGGTCATCTCGGTGGCATGGTGGCGCATTCGGCCCGCCCCACTCGAGCGTCAGCGGGCGTCGCCGCGGCCGTGCAGCGGCGGGACGCCGCGTCGCGCGAAGGGCGCGAACGTGCCGGTTCCCCACGGCGCGTCGGTGTAGCGGCGGGCCTGGAGCGCGCCGAGGCCGGTGGCGTCGATCCGCCCGGCAAGGACCCAGGCGTTCGGGTGCGGGCTCTCGCGCGCGAAGTAGCGCTCGAGGGCGCGGATCACGGCTCGCTCCTGCTCGAGCGTGAGGTCTTCGGGCAGCTCGAACCGACGGTCGTCGCTCACAGCGGGATGTTCCCGTGCTTGCGGGCGGGCACCGTCTCGCGCTTGGTGGCGAGCATCCGCAGCGCCTTCACGAGCCGCGGCCGGGTCTCGGCGGGCTCGATCACGTCGTCGATGAACCCACGCTCGGCGGCGATGTACGGGGTCGCGAACTTGGCCTGGTACTGCCGGATGAGCTCGGCCCGCTCGGCCGCCGGATCCTCGGCGCCGTCGATGCGTTTCTTGAAGACCACGTTGACCGCGCCCTCCGGACCCATCACCGCGATCTCGGCGGTCGGCCACGCGAACGAGACGTCGGCGCGCAGGTGCTTCGAGTTCATGACGAGATACGCGCCCCCGTACGCCTTGCGCGTGATCACGGTGAGCCGCGGCACCGTCGCCTCGGCGAACGCGTAGAGCAGCTTCGCCCCGTGTCGGATGATCCCGTGGAACTCCTGCTCCGCGCCGGGCAGGAACCCCGGCACGTCGACGAACGTGACGATCGGGACGTTGAAGGCGTCGCAGAACCGGACGAACCGCGAGGCCTTCTCGCTCGAGTCGATGTCGAGCGTGCCCGCGAGGACCTTCGGCTGGTTCGCGACGACGCCGACGCTTCGACCGTCGAGGCGGGAGAACCCCGTCACGACGTTCATCGCCCAGTAGGGGAAGACCTCGAAGAAGTCGCCGTCGTCGACCACGCGGCGGATGACCTCGTGCATGTCGTACGGCTCCTTGGCGGAGTCGGGGATCAGGTGGGTCAGTCCCTCGTCGTGCCGCTCGGGGTCGTCGACGGCCGCGTACGTCGGCGGGTCCTCGACGTTGTTCGGCGGCAGGTACGACAGCAGGTGCCGAACCATCGCGAGGCACTCGCCCTCGTCCTGCGCAACGAACGAGGCGACGCCGGACTTGCTCGCGTGGGTCATCGCGCCGCCGAGTTCCTCGAACGTGACCTCCTCGCCGGTCACCGCCTTGATCACGTCGGGCCCCGTGATGAACATGTGGGAGGTCTCGCGGACCATGAACGTGAAGTCGGTGATGGCCGGCGAGTAGACGGCGCCGCCGGCGCACGGTCCCATGATCACGCTGATCTGCGGGATGACGCCCGAGGCGCGAACGTTGCGCTCGAACACGTACCCGTAGCCGGCGAGGCTCGCGGCCCCCTCCTGGATGCGCGCCCCGCCCGAGTCGTTGATCGCGACGAACGGCGCGCCGGTGGACATCGCGAGATCCATCACCTTGCAGATCTTCTGGGCGTGGATCTCGCCGAGGGAGCCGCCGAAGACGGTGAAGTCCTGGCTCGAGACGAAGATGCGGCGTCCGTCGATGGTCCCGTACCCGGTGATCACGCCGTCGCCGGGCGGACGATTGCGGTCCATGCCGAAGTCGTGGGTCCGGTGGACGGCGAACGGGTCGGTCTCCTGGAAGGTGCCGCGATCGAGCAGCAGCTCGATGCGCTCGCGCGCGGTGAGCTTGCCCTTCTCGTGCTGCTTGCGGACGGCGTCCTTGCGGGCCGGGTCCAGCAGCGCCGAGCGCCGCTTGCGAAGCTGCTCGATCCGCTCCTCGACGGTGGGCGCGGAGGCCTTGGGCGGCGGACGCTCCTCGGTGGTCGCCATGGATTGGGGAAGTCTAGCGCCGGACCCTCGAGCGACGGGCCCGCGTCAGCAGCCGCCGACCCCCGACCACGGGCCCCAGCCGTTCGCGTTGACCATGCGGATCGTGACGATCGCGTTCGTCCTTCCGGACAGGGCGCTCTCGTCCAGGCCCCACGACGGGCGCGTCCACTCCCGGTAGCGGTCGGGCCACGCGTCGGCGCCGTGCTGGAACAGGCCCAGGAAGGCGCCGCCCGCCGACACCGCTTCGGGATCGAGGTCGCTCTCGGCCCGGGCGATGCAGATCGCCTTCTCCGCGCCGCCCGGGACCTCCCATCGGTCCGCGGCGCACCGGATCAGCCGCTTCGAAAACTGTCGGACCGGCTCGCCCTCACGCCGGGCGAGATCGCACGGCCCCGCCTCGCCGGCCGACGCCGGCGCCGAGGGCACCAGGACGCCCACGAGGACGATCGCGACCACGAGGGCTCGAGTGGGGGCACGCACGAGCGTCGACGGTAGCAGCGCGGCCGGAGGGCTGCGACCCGCGATTGCGCTCCCACGCAACGGGTTCGCTAGACCTCGACCGCGCCGCCCGTTCGCCAGTACCGGCCGCCCTCGCGCGAGAGCAACCCCTCGTCGACGAGGTACCGGCGAAGCGCCGCGTAGTCGTTGTGGAACCGGCCGACGAGAGCGTTCACCGTCGGCTCGTCGTAGCGGACTCCCGGCTCGAACTCGAGGGCGATCCGCTCGAGCACGATGCGTCGCTTCGACTCCTTCGCGGGGATCTCGGTCAGCCGTCCGTCGCGGAAGAACGTGCGGAGCACGACCTCCTCGTC
Organism: uncultured Actinomycetes bacterium; assembly: GCA_963716935.1. Classification (GTDB taxonomy): domain Bacteria; phylum Actinomycetota; class UBA4738; order UBA4738; family HRBIN12; genus CALGFI01. The sequence continues at coordinate 78,689 of CAVQUN010000006.1, forward strand.
CTCGGTGGCGGCTCCGAGCGCGAGGCCGGCCGTTCGCGGCGGCCCGACCTGCTCGGCCGCCCACCGCAGGGTCTCGGCGTCGAGCCGGTACGTCGTGCGGTCCGGTGACAGGCGCGCGACCCCGGTCGACATGAGCCGGGTCAGGTGCTTGCGTACGCGCGGCGCCGGGATCCCGAGCCCCTCGGCGAGCGATGCGGCGGTCGCCTCCGCGCGCGCGAGCGCGCCCGCGATCGCCAGTCGCTCGGGATCCGCGAGGGCGCGAAGGATCTCGTCGGGCGTCTCCGCCATGTCAGTGGGTACTCCTACCATCCCGGCATGCAGGCGACCCTCGAGCTGTCCCCGGCCCAGCGCCGGACGCTCGAGGGATTGATCGGGATCGGGGAGCGCCCCTCGTTCCCGGCCGACCTCGTTTCGGGCCTTCGCGATCGCATCGAGGAGGCCGCGCGCGCGTTCGAGCTCGCCGAGCCCCTGTGGCTCGGCAAGTCGAACCTGAGCGATCTCGGCCGGTGCCCCGGGCTCTTCGACGCCGTCCGAGCCGGCGAGCGCGGCCCGTTCGCGTTCAGCGCGCGCTCCGCGGCCGGACGGCTCGCGCACAAGGCCGTCGAGCTCGAGGTCGCCGGGCGGGAGGAACGCGATCCGGACCGGCTGCTCGAGGAGGCCGTCGAGCGCCTTCGCGAGGACGACGCGTTCCGCGCGTTCTGGGATGGGCTCGATCCGCTGCGGCGGGACGAGACGCTGATGGAGGGCGCGAAGACGCTCGAGCTGTTTCGCGCGACGCTGCCGCCGCTGCGCCCGCTCCGGCGAGAGCTCGCGCCCTCGACCGAGTGGCACGTGCGGGCCGAGCTGCTCGGCGGCGCGCTCGTGCTGTCGGGGCAGCTCGACCTCGTCCTCGGGGTGACCTCGGCCGCCGAGCCCAACCGCGCCACTCGGCTCGCGATCGACCTCAAGACGGGACGCGCCTGGCCCGAGCACGCCGAGGACATGCGGTTCTACGCGCTCCTGCTCGCGCTGCGGTTCGGCGTGCCGCCGTACCGCGTGGCCACCCTGTATCTGGACTCGGGGGAGTGGCAGTCGGAGGACGTGGACGCCCGAGTGCTCGATCGCGCCGCCGACCGGGTCATCGAGGCGGTCCGCGCCGCGGCCGCCTCGCAGGTCGGCCGCGCGCTCCCGCTTCGGGCGGGTCCGTACTGCTCGTGGTGTCCGCGCGTCGCGAGCTGCCCCGCCGCTTTGTCGGCCGGAGCCGGGCCTGGATAGTCTCCGCGCGAGGCCGGCGTCTCGGTGCGGGGGGTCGTGTGGGCAAGGAGCTCTACGAGATCGGCGAGGTCCCGCCGGTCGGCGAGGTGCCGTCGCGGATGCACGCGCAGCTCGTGCGCCCCGATCGGTTCGGCGAGCCCCGGCACGCGATCCGCGACGAGGTGATCGACGTCCCCGAGATTGGCCCGCACGAGGCGCTCGTGCTCGTGATGGCCGCCGGCGTCAACTTCAACAACGTCTGGGCCGCCCGCGGCGTCCCCGTCGACGTCACGAAGACGCAGGCGCGGTGGGGCGAGCCGACCGACTTCCACATCGTCGGATCGGACGCCTCGGGGATCGTCTACGCGGTGGGCGAGGAGGTCACCGGCATCGAGGTGGGCGACCACGTCGTCGTCCACGCCGGACAGTGGGACCACGACGACCCCTGGGTGGCCGCGAGCAAGGACCCCGGCCTGGCCGGCTCGTTCCGCGTCTGGGGCTACGACACCTGCTGGGGCTCGTTCGCGCAGTTCTGCAAGGTGCAGGCGCATCAGTGCCTCCCGAAGGCCGAGCGCCTCACGTGGGAGGAGGCGGCGGCCCCGACCCTGACCGGCGCGACGGCCTACCGGATGCTGCACGGTTGGCCGCCGAACACGGTGGGCCAGGGCGACGTCGTCCTCGTCTGGGGCGGTGCCGGCGGCCTCGGCTCGCTCGCGATCCAGCTCGTCGCGCTCGCCGGCGGCCGAGCGGTCGCGGTGGTCTCGAGCGAGGACAAGGGTGCGTACTGCGTCGATCTCGGGGCCGTGGGCTTCATCAATCGGAAGGACTTCACGCACTGGGGAGTGCCGCCACGATGGGACGACCCGTCGTGGAGGGAGTGGTTCGAGGGCGCGAAGGCCTTCGGCAAGGCGATCTGGGACGTCCTCGGCGAGAAGACGAATCCCCGCATCGTGTTCGAGCATCCCGGCCAGGACACGATCCCGACGTCGAACTTCGTCTGCGATCGCGGGGGGATGATCGTGATCTGCGCCGGGACGACCGGCTTCGACACGATGATCGACGTTCGGTACCTGTGGTACCTGCAGAAGCGGTACCAGGGTTCGCACCTGTTCAACGACGACCAGGCCGCGGCCTTCAACGACCTCGTGCGCGAGGGTGCGGTGCGCACCACCCTCGGGACCACGTACGAGTACGGCGACAGCGCGCACGTCCACCAGCTCATGGGCGACGGGGCGTTGCCCGACGGAAACGTCGCGGTGCTCGTGAACGCGCCGCGACGAGGGCTGACCGACCTCCCCTAGGGGCGCTCGACGAGCTCCACCAGCACGCCACCCAGCTCATTCGGGTGGACGAACGCGATGGACGTCCCGCGCGATCCCGCCCTCGGCGTCTCGTCCACGAGGCGGAACCCCTGTCCCCGCAGGTGCGCGAGCGTCGCGACGAGGTCGTCGACCCGATAGGCGACGTGATGCAAGCCCGGTCCCCGCGTCTGCAGGAACCGCCCCACCGGCGTCTCGGGTCCGAGCGCGCCGAGGAGCTGGATGGCGGCCCCGCCGACGGCGAACAGGACCTCGTCCACGCCCTGGGACTCGACGCGCTCGCGATGGAACGGCTCGATGCCGAACGCACGCCGGTAGTCGCGCACGGCCGCCTCGAGGTCGAGGGTGGCGATCCCGATGTGGTCGAGGTCGGTGAGCATCAGCGCGCCGAACGCCGCCGCCCCTCCGAGAGCGTCGGCTGGAGCCGCTCGATGAGCTCCTGCGCGCGCTTGACGTGGTACACGGAGAGCGACAGGGCCCGCGCGACGGCCGCGACCGCTTGGGCACGCAGGTCGTCGTCTGCCTTGGCGCCGTCGGTCGCGACGGGATGGAAGGCGTAGAACTCGACGAGCTCGAGGAACTGCTGGAGCGACGGCGTCAGGCCCCCGCGCTCGTAGGCGTAGATCGTCTGCCGGGCGGCGGGAAAGCCGCTCGCAGACGCGGCGTCCTGCACGGCCCGGTATCCCGAGGCCCGTCGGAGCCCCCGCAGCATCGCGCCGACCGTCCGGGCGTCCTGGGGGGTGACCGGCGGGAGCTTCTTCCTGGCCACGAGCCGCACCATAGCGGCTCGGCGGTTGGCCGGCAGACGGCCTCAGGCACGTGGCGGCCCGCTGAGTAGTGCGAATGCCGGATGCGGGCATCACCCGGCTGCCGTAAGGTGGCCCCGACCGTCCGATTGCGCACCCGGGGGTTGCCCGTTGGAGCAGACGAACCGATCCACCGCCGCGGTGCTGCACGGCTCCGACGTGCTCGCGCAGGGGCGCGCCGACGTCTTCAAGGTCCGCGAGCGGACGCGCCGGCGCCGGCTGTGGCGGATGATCATCCTGCTCGGGCTGTTCGACGGCTACCTCTGGTACCGGTACCTGACCAACAACCCGTTGCAGCTGCCGAGCCTCGGCTCCGATTGGATCATCTGGCTCCCGTTCCTCCTCATCCTGCTCCTGATCCCCGCGATGATGCTCCTGCCGCTCATGAGCGGCCGCTCGCCGCACCTGGTCGTGCAGCCCGAGGAGATCGAGGTCGGCCTGGACGAGGTTCGCGGCCTCGACACGCAGGTGGACGAGATCCGGCGGACGCTCGACGTGTTTCTCGGGTACGCCACGTTCCGCGATGAGCTGGGCGGCAACCCTCGGCGGGGCATCCTGTTCGAGGGCCCCCCCGGCACCGGCAAGACCTATCTCGCCAAGGCGATGGCCAAGCAGGCCGGCGTGCCGTTCCTGTTCACCTCGGCGCCGGCCTTCCAGTCGATGTGGCACGGGATGAGCGGGATGCGGATCCGCTCGTTCTTCAAGCGGATGCGCAAGCTCGCCACCAAGGAGGGCGGTGCGATCGGGTTCATCGAGGAGATCGACGCGATCGGCGGCGACCGCGGCGGTCTGAACGCGAGCCCGGACGGCACGGGCCTCGGACGGGTCGCCTCGGCGTTCGGCGTGTCCGGCAACACGGGGATGGTGAACGAGCTGCTGATCCAGCTCCAGTCGTTCGACCAGCAGCCGTGGGGCGCGCGCATGAAGGCGCGCTTCATCGGATGGATCAACGGGTACCTCGCGCCCAAGAACCGCATCCGCACCGCGAAGCCCGCGTACAACAACATCCTGCTGGTGGCCGCGACCAACCGGGCCGACGTCCTGGATCCGGCCCTGCTGCGGCCCGGTCGGTTCGACCGGCGCCTGTACTTCGACGTTCCCACGAAGAGCGGGCGCCGCGAGCTCGTCGACTACTTCCTCGAGCGAAAGGCCCACCACGCGATCCTCGACGACGACGAGGTCCGCGAGGGGATCGCGCACGACTCGTTCGGCTACACCCCGGTGATGATCGAGCACCTCTTCGACGAGGCGCTCCTGGTCGCCCTTCGAAACGGCCGCAAGCAGATGAACCTGGACGACGTCCACGAGGCCAAGCTCACGGAGGAGCTCGGCTTCAAGCAGCCGGTCGTCTACACGGAGTACGACCGCGTGTCGGTGGCGACGCACGAAGCCGGTCACGCCACGGTCGCGTACTTCCTCGGCAAGGGCCGGCGCCTGGAGGTCCTGTCGATCATCAAGCGGCGGCAGGCGCTCGGGCTCCTCGCCCACGGCGACGAGGAGGAGCGCTTCACGCGGACGCGGACGGAGATCGAGTCCGCGATCGCGATCGCGCTCGGCGGGCTCGCGGCGGAGGGCGTCTTCTTCGGCGAGAGCGGGACCGGTCCGGCCTCGGACCTCCAGCAGGCGACCACCCTTGCGGCGCAGATGGTCGGCTCGTTCGGCATGGCGGGGTCGCTCATTTCCTACGACGCCATCGCGGAGGGGCCGATCGGTTCGAAGAACCTGGTCGGCAAGGTGCTGTCGGATCAGGCCGGCAAGGCACGGGTCGAGGAGATCCTGACGGCCCAGCGCGAGCGGGTCGTCGCGCTGCTCGAGGAGCACCGCGACGTCGTCGTTGCTCTCCGCGACGCCCTGATCGCTCGGGACGAGCTGGTCGGCGACGAGATCCGCCAGATCGTCGACGTCGCCCTCTCCACGCGCGACTGAGCCGAACCTCTCCTCGCGCGAGCGAGTCGGACTTCGCCGCGGCGCGGAAACGAACCGTCGGAGCGCCGCGGTACAGTGCTCGCGTGACGACCCCGGCCGACCTCGTGCGGGCGATGTTCGCGCATCACCTGTGGGCGACCGGCCGGCTGATCGATCACCTGGAGGGGCTCCCGCCCGAGCGACTGGACGCGGCGGTCCCGGGAACGTACGGCTCGATGATCGTCACGCTCACCCACCTGGTCGACGCGGACGCGCGGTACCTGCGGCGGCTGGAGGATCCGACGCCGTTGCCGTACGACGCTCGCGACGGCGCTCCGCTCGCCGAGCTCCGCACACAGCTGGAGGTGAATCGGGGCCGCTGGGACGACGTGCTGGACGCGCTCGAGGCGGGCTCCCTGCACGCGGTGGTCCGCAATCACCAGAACGGCTATCCCGACACCGAGCCCGCGGAAGGACTCCTCCTGCTCCAGGCGATCCACCACGGGGACGACCACCGGACGCAGATCTGCTCGACGCTCGGCGCGCTCGGCGAGGACGTGCCGGAGCTCGACGGGTGGGCGTTCTGGGCGCAGGGCCGCTGATCGACCCCGGCGACGAGCTCGTCGACGTGATCGACGAGAGGGATCGGCTCGTCGGAACCGTGACGAGGCGGGAGCTCCGGGCTCGCAACCTCCTGCACCGCTGCACGTACGTGTTCGTCCGCAACGCCGCCGGGGAGCTGTACGTGCATCGCAGAACCACGACCAAGGACGTGTATCCCGGGTTCCTCGACGTGTGCGCCGGCGGGGTGAACGCGGCCGGCGAGTCCTTCGACGCCTGCGCGGCGCGCGAGCTGGATGAGGAGCTCGGCGTGCGGGCGACGCCGACGTTCCGGTTCCGCCACCGCTACTCGGGCCCGAGCGGACAGGTGTGGGGCGCGGCGTACGACGTCGTGTGGGACGGCGCGATCGTCTGGCAGCCGGAGGAGGTGTCGTGGGGCGCGTTCGTTTCCCTGTGGCGCGTCGACGAGATGATCGCGACGGAGCCCTTCTGCCCCGACGGCCTCGAGGTGTTCGACCGCTGGCGTAGACTCGACGCATGACCCCGTCCGTCGTCGTGGCGGGTGCCCGACCCCCGATCGGGAGGTTCCGGGGAGCCCTCGCCGAGCGATCCGCCGTCGAGCTCGGCGCGATCGCGATTCGTGCTGCGCTGGAGCGCTCGCGGGTGGAACCGGGCCAGGTCGACTACGTGATCATGGGGCACGTGCTCCAGGCGGGGGCCGGGCAGATCACCGCTCGTCAGGCCGCGATCGCGGCCGGCGTTCCCAAAGAGATCCCGGCGCTCACGATCAACAAGGTCTGCCTGTCGGGCATCAACGCCATCGCGCTGGCCGACCAGCTGATCCGCGCCGGCGAGGTGGAGATCGTCGTCGCCGGCGGGATGGAGTCGATGACGCAGGCGCCGTACCTGCTGCCGAACGGTCGGGACGGCGTGCGCCTCGGTCACGCCGAGCTCGTCGACTCGATGATCCACGACGGGCTGTGGTCGACGTTCACGCGGCAGCACATGGGCGAGTCGTCGGACGAGGTGAACGCCGAGCTCGGCATCTCGCGCTCGGAGCAGGACGCGTGGGCGGCCCGGTCGCATCGCCGCGCCGCGGCGGCATGGGAGTCTGGCGCCATGGCCGAAGAGGTGGTCCCCGTCGAGATCCCCCAACGCAAGGGCGACGCCGTCGTCGTCGAGCGGGACGAGGGGATCCGCCCGGACTCGACGCCCGAGGCGCTCGCGGGGTTGGCGCCCGCCTTCCGCGAGGGCGGGACGATCACCGCGGGCAACGCCTCGCAGATCTCCGACGGGGCGTGCGCGGTCGTCGTGGCGAGCGCCGAGGCCGCGGGCCGGCTCGGCCTCGAGCCGGTCGCCGAGATCATCGCCCACGGGATGAGCGCCGAGCGCTTCGCCTACCTGCACACCGTGCCCGCGATCGCCCTCCAGCACGCGCTGAAGAAGGCGCAGCTCGACGTGCACGACCTCGGCCTCCTCGAGGTGAACGAGGCGTTCGCCGCGGTGGCGCTCAACGTCACGCGGATCCTCGGCCTCGACGAGGAGCTCGTGAACGTGAACGGGGGAGCGGTGGCCCTCGGACACCCGATCGGCGCGAGCGGCGCGCGCCTCGCTCTCACGCTCGCGTACGAGATGCGCCGGCGCGGCGTCGATCTCGGCGGCGCCACGATCTGCGGCGGCGGCGGCCAGGGCGACGCGCTGATCCTTCGCCGGATCGCCTGAGCCGTGCCCGAGCCCGAGAACCTCCAGCGCTACGACCTCCCACCGGAGCTCGAGGAGTTCCGCGCGCTGGTCCGGCGGATCGCGCAGGAGCGCATCGCGCCTCGCGCCGCCGAGATCGACGAGACGGACGAGTGGCCCGAGGACGTGTACAAGGTCCTCGTCGACCACGACCTCATGGGCGTCGGCTACCCCGAGGAGTACGGCGGATCCGGGGGTGGCTCGCTCGCGTTCGGCGTCTTCATCGAGGAGCTGTCCCGGGTCTCGGCCGGGGTCTCGCTCACGCCGTTGGTCTCCAAGCTGGGCGTGATCCCGCTCACGGTCGCCGGCGACGTCGACAAGGCGGCCCGCATGACCGAGGGGATCGCCCGGGGCGACCTCCTGATGTCGTACGCCCTCTCGGAGGCGGGCGCCGGCTCCGACCCGGCGTCGATGACGACCCGCTACGAGCGCGATGCCGATGCCTGGGTCCTGAACGGGACGAAGCGCTTCATCACGGGAGCCGGGGTGTCGCATAGCTACGTGGTGTTCGCCACGAGCGATCCCTCGCTGCGCTCCAAGGGCGTCTCGGCCTTCCTGGTGATGAAGGACGACCCGGGCGTCTCCTTCGGCCGCAAGGAGGAGAAGATGGGCATTCGCGGATCGCCGACGCGCGAGGTGATATGCGACGACACGCGAATCCCGGCCGACCGCCTGATCGGCACCGAGGGCGAGGGGTTCTCGTACGCGATGCGAACGCTCGACTACTCGCGCCCGGCGATCGGGGCCCAGGCGCTGGGCATCGCGCAGGGCGCCCTCGACGTCGCGGCGCGCTATGCGACCGAGCGGCGGCAGTTCGGCAAGGCGATCGCGGAGTTCCAGGGCGTGTCGTTCATGCTCGCGGACATGGCGATGCAGCTCGAGGCGGCACGGATGCTCGTGTACAAGGCCCTCGCGCTCTGCGACGCCGGCGATCCGCGCATGACCTACTTCTCGAGCGTGGCCAAGTGCTTCGCCTCCGATGCCGCGATGCGGATCACGACGGATGCGGTCCAGGTGCTCGGTGGCTACGGCTACCTTCGCGAATTCCCGGTCGAGCGCCTCATGCGCGACGCGAAGATCACGCAGATCTACGAGGGTACGAACCAGATCCAGCGAGTCGTCGTTGCCCGGGAGCTGCTCCGAGCCTTCGCCTGATCGCCCGGGAGACCGGACGAGGCTCCGCCGGGATTGGCCGTGGACCCGGGTCGGGCGGTGCAGACGCTCGGCCCGGGTCCACGAAGTGCGTTCGTATCGCTACAGGACGACCTCGTCGTCCTGGACCTCTTCGAGACCGCCGCCGATCCCGCGCAGCTCCGCCGAGATCGCCGCGGCATCGAACAGGCCGTCCCCGTCGTCGCCGGATCCGACGAGCGCCCGTGCGAGCGCGATGGCTCGCTCGTCGTCGGGGTCCAACACCCGTGCGGCGGCGCGATCGTCCACGGACTCCTGTTGCGGCTCCTGTGTACCGGGAAGGAACACGCGGAACGATGCGCCGCCGCCGGGATGCTCCTCGACCCAGGCCCTGCCGCCGTGGATCTCGGCCAGCCTCGCCAGCAGGGTGAGCCCCGTCCCGCCTCTCGGCCGATGCCGAGCTGCGGGACCTTCGTCCGACAGGGCTGCGACCATGGCACCCCGCAGCCCTGGCGGTACTTCGGGACCGGTGTCGTCGACGGCGATGACGGCACCGCCCTGGTCCGAGGAGATCTTCACCCACACCGTGTTGCCCGGTGCGGTCCTTCGGCCTGCGTTCGACAGGAGCGTCTCGACCATCTGCTCCGTGAGCGCCGGGTCCACCTCGAGCGCGATGTGCTCGGCGTCGACCTTGATGTCTCGGTTCGCGAGGTCGGGTGACTCCTCCACGACCCGGCGCACGAGCGCCTCGATGTCGGTCCTGCGCAGGTTCGGCTCGTAGGTGCCGTTCGCGATCTTGTCCAGGGCGAGCATCTCGCCGACGAGGCGATCGAGCTTGCGCGCGTTCGTCGCGAGCTGCTTCACCATGTCCCCGCCCTCGACCGACTGCGGGTCGGCGTGCTTGAGGGCGAGGGTCAGCCCGAGGATCGAGGTGAGCGGCCGGCGCACGTCGGCGGCGACGGCCTCCTGGAGCGCCGTGCGCTCGTCGTCGACGATCACGGTCACGTGCGGCTGAGCCTCCGCCTCGGCCGAGCGGGCCTCGAGTGCCTGGATCTGCTCCTCCATGATCCGCGACCGATCCAGGGCGATCTGCAGCCGCTGCTCGGCACGGCGGGCGCGTTCCTCGCCCTCGGTCTGTCCTTCGCGGGTCGACTGCAGCATCTCGAGCAGCTCGGCGTGCTTCGAGGCACCCTGCGCGAGCTGCTCGTCGGCGGCGCGCCAACGCAGCTCGGCCTCGCGCGCGTCCTCCTCCGCCTTCATGAGCCGTTCGGCCGCCTGTTGCAGCTCGTCGGCGGCCTGCGAAACCTGGAGGCCAGCGACGGCGATCAGCCGGGCGAGGCCCTCGGTCTCCGGCTGCGCGGCCTCGGCCGTCACCGCGTCGGTGTGCATCGCCTCCGTCGCTTCGTCCGACGTCGGCTCCGCGGCCGGTGCCTCCGTCAACTCCTTCGTCTTCGCCACCCCAGGATCACCTCACCCGTTCCGGTGCGGTCTGCCCCGACTCGTTGCGAATGATCACCGGGTGTTCGAAGAGGTCGTCCTTCTCCTCGATCTCGATGTCCTCCTGCTCATAGCCGCGCAGCGCCTCCGTGAGCTTCGCCATGTGGAACTTCGCCGTCGTGTGCTCCAGCTCGTACTCGAGTCGGTCGATCTCCTGCTCCATCTCGGCGGCGCGGACGCCGGCCGCCTCCAGGCGGGCACGCAGCTCGTCGTCTCCGCCCGCCCGCAGCTCGGAGAGGATGCGACGCGCCTCGTCCAGTTCTTGCTGGCGAAGCGACATCCGCTCGCGGATCGCGTTGTTGTCCAGCTCCGCCTGGTGCAGCCGCTCGGAGGTCTCTCGCAGCTGCTCGCGCAGCGCCGTGAGCTCGCCGTCGTTGGTGCCGGTCCTCGCCTCGTTCATCGCGAGCTGTCCCTCGAGCTCCTTCACCTGGGCCAGGGCCTCCTTCAGTCGCTTCTGTACCGCTCGGAAGTTCTCCTCCACCGCGCTCGCCCGCCGCTCCGCCTCCTGCCGCTGCTCCTCGATCGCGCGGAACCCGGGCTGCTCGTAGATCGGCGTCTCGAAAGAGGCCGGCGCGGTGTCGCGAGGCATGCGGCGGGGAACCGCCGACGTGTAGAACTGGGCCGGGGCCGTGGCGCTCGCGCCCGCCCGGGTGGTGACCACGACCATGCCGAGGCAGCCGAGCAGGAGCAGGCCGGACAACATCGCGACCCGCGACCAGCCCGCGGTCGCCTCGGAGACGATGGGTCCGATCGGCTGGGACAGCTCCGCGACGGCGACGTCCCCGCCCGAGCTCAGCCAGATCGGCACATAGGTCTGCAGGAGGCCGTCGCGAACGACACTCGTGGTGTCGCCGCTCGCAACCTCGAACGTGAGGTTGCGTAGATACGACGGTCGCGTGCCGACGAACTTCGGATCCGAGGCGTACAGGATCCGCCCGAGGGCCGAGAAGATCCGCACGTCGTCGACGGGGGTGACCGAGATGATGTTCGCGTCGATGGCGCTCGCGAACTCCGTCGCGCGCTCGCCGGTGATCGGGTTCGCGAGGTCGCGCGGCTGCAGCAGCGCGGCGAGCTCGGTCTTCGCGGCGAGCGCCGCGTCGCCCTCGGCCCTCGCCTTGGCCTCCGAGCGCGCGTTCGCCGCCGCCCAGACCGACAGGCCGAGGGCAACGGCGAAGAGGAACGCGAACGTGCCCCAGAGTGGGCGCCGTTCCCGTCGTGCCAAGGATCCCAACATCTCGGTCCCCTCTCGAGACACTCAGGGCGTCGTCTCTGGACGTTTCGCCTCGTATCGGCTCGTAGGCACCGGGGATGTAGTCCCCCCGATGGGGGAAATGGCCCGGAATGACTAGTCGGTGCCTGGACGACGGGCTCGGGGGACGCCAAACGGCCCGGTCCGCTCCTGCGAGGCGCGTCCCAGGCGTCCGGTACGCTTCGACCCGTGGCTCAGGCGGAGGGTGCGCGCGTGCTCAGCCTCGATCTCGTCGAGCGCGGCGACCTCGAGGAGGCGGCCTCCTTCGTGGTGGACCTGCTCGACCGACCCTCGTCGGAGATCCACGTGCTCGAGGGTCAGCTCGGTCTGGACGAGGCGCTCGTGGTCCCCGGCGACCCGGGCTCCTTCGAGCTCGAGGCGGTGGCGACCGCCGATCCGGGGGTCGTGTGGGCGATCGACGGCGGCTCCTGCGTGGTGGCGGACGGGCGGTCGTTCCAGGTGGCCGGATTCCGGGCCGCTCGTGTTCGGTTCGCGGGCGGCTCGACGGTTGCGGTCGAGCGGGCGCCGCTCACCGTGCGCGCCGTCTCCCCCGAGGTGATGGACCGGCTGGCGCGGGCGACGCTGACGGAGCTCTGCGGCGTCGAGCCCGAGCGGCTGCCGGACCTGCCGCGGCCCGTCGACGCCCTCCGCGAGTGGGCCGAGTGGGAGGCGGTCGGCAGGACCGTGCGCGAGGCGGCCGCGGGGGACCTCGTCCTCGTCGACGGCTCGCTCCACGGCGGCCCGCTCGTTCCCCAGGTCGTCGTCCAGCGCGTCCACGCCGACGCCGTCGCGCGGGGCGTCTCTCTCGCCGGGGTCGTCAAGGCGTCCACGCTGTACTGGGGCCGGAGCGCGCCGCTCGTCACGCTGCTGAAACGTCGGGGCGATCGCGAACGAGGCCCCACGCGATGGGCCGCCCGGATCTCCACGGATCCCGTGTTCGGGAGGCTCTACGTGGGCGACATCCTCGTCGCCCACCTCGCGCCCACGGCCGCGCACGCCTTCCGGGTGGACGTGGCGCGGGGGCCCGCCGACCGGCGCGAGGTGCTCGGCCGGCTGGCCGGGCTCGCCGAGGACCCGGCGTTCGTCGGCTATCCGTACCCGCTCGCCCGCGCCCACCAGGCGGCCCGGGTCACGGGCTACGACGTCGTCGACGTCCGGCGTTCGTTCCGGGACGCGCTCTCGAGCGCGGGCATGGCGCAGAACGACGTCGAGCTGCTGTTCCAGGACTTCCACGAGGTGCTCAACCGATGACGGGGGGCTTGGGGGGCTCAAGAAGCGAGCGCGAAGGCGCGAGCGGTAGCCCCCCGAGAATCGAGTACAAGGGCCGGATCTTCGGCCGGCACGTGCTCGAATCGACCTTCCGCTCGTTCTACGGGACCGACCTGTTCCTGGGCGAGCTCCTCGCGGCCGAGGACTCCGAGCGCGGGCGACGGTTCCTCTTCCGCGTGATCCAGGTCACGTACGGCTCGGATTCGTCGGACCCGTCCTGGTCGGAGCGCACGGCCGGCGCATACATGTCGGGAGACCTGGCCGGCACCGAGTACCGGCTCCACGACCCCGAGCAGCGCCTTTACAAGGTCGCGACCTGCCAGCCGCTCGGTTACATCGACGCCGCGGGGGCGTTTCGAAAGCCGAAGTCCCTGCCGGCGCAGTTCGCGCGGGTGACGGCGCCGACCGCGGCGGACTTCGACTTCCTGCGCGAGCGGATGGGAGACGTCCACGTCGGTTTGCTGCGATCGGGCGAGGACACCATCGACCTCGAGGTCGGGATCCGCGGGGAGACGCTCACCTCCCACGTCGGCGTCTTCGCCACGACCGGCATGGGCAAGTCGAACCTGATGAAGGTGCTCGCCGGCCAGATCCTCGCCTCGCGCGGCCGCTACGCCTGCCTGCTGTTCGACCCGCACGGCGAGTATCTCGAGGGCGGAAGCGGGACGCGACGGGGGCTCCGCGATCACCCTTGGGCCGCGGATCGCCTTCGCGTCTACGCGACCCGGGCCGCCGGGGCGGGCGCGACGGCGCTTCGCCTGTCGCTCGCCGAGCTCACGCTCGGCGACCTCCAAACCGCGTACGAGTGGAGCCACGCGCAGGAAGACGCGATCTATCGCCTCGTCCGCGCGTTCCGCGAGGAGTGGATCGTCCAGGTGGCGGAGGAGCCCGACGTCGCGCTGCTCGCGGAGCAGCTCGGCGCCGCCACGAGCACGATCCAGGTGATCCAGCGGCGCGCGCAGCGCATCCTCGACATGCCGTGCATCTCCCGCGATCCATCTCAGCCGTCGCTGTCCGCCCGCATCGTCGACGAGCTCATGGAGGGCTACTCCGTGTTGGTGGACACGAGTGGCCTGTCCTCCATGGAGGAGATCCTCGTCGCCTCCGTCATCACGCGAAGGGTCCTGGACGCCTACGCGAACGTCTACCTCGACGATCGCGACCGCTTCGCCGCGCTGCCGCCCACCCTGGTCGCGCTCGAGGAGGCACAACGCGTGCTGTCGCGCGTCGCCCGCTCGGACGAGAACGTCTTCCCGCGGGTCGCGCGCGAGGGTAGGAAGTTCAAGGTCGGCCTGTGCGCCGTTTCGCAGCAGCCGAAGCTGATCGACGACGAGCTCCTGTCACAGTTCAACACGTTCTTCGTGCTCGGCCTGGCCGACGAGAAGGATCGGAACATCCTTCGCGCGAGCTCGAAGCAGGACGTGTCGGATCTCGGCCCCGAGATCCAGACGCTGATGCCCGGCGAGGCCATCGTGACGAACCTGGAGGCGCCGTTCGCGCTCCCGGCGCAGATCTACCTGTTCGAGGACTACCTGAAGTCGGTGTCGGGCCCGACGCCGCTGCCGCCGCGACCCGAGGACGCGTCGCGGGGATTCGCCGAGTGAGGCTCCCCGCGCCGGACCGCTGATGGCGCGGATCGTCGCATTCGGCGATGCGCACCTCGGCCGGACCCACCTCGCCCACGTCCGGGACGACAGGGGGCGGAACCTTCGCGAGGAGGATTTCCTCCGCTCGTTCGTCTGGGCGGTGGAGGAGACCCTGCGGCAGGAGCCGGACGGCTTCCTGTGGCTGGGCGACGTCTTCGATCTGGCCAGGCCCACGTATCGAACGTTCGCCCAGGTCCTGGCCGGCCTGCAGCGGCTGGCGGACGCGGGCCTGCGTGGCGTCGCGATCAGCGGGAACCACGACACGCCCCGCGTGCGGGGGACCGGATCGCCGTACGACGCCCTCGAGCGAGTCTTCCCCAACGTGACCTTCGCCTGGCGGATGGAGGCGGTCGCGACCGAGCTCGCCGGCGTGCTCGTGCACGCCGTCCCGCAGACCCTGTCGGTGGAGGACCTTCGCCGCGAGCTGGATGCCGCGGCGGCCGCGACCCGGGGCGACGCCACCAACGTGCTCATCGCGCACGTGGCCCTGACGTCGCTGCCCGCCCGCTCCTATCGGGACATCAACGAGCTCGAGGTGGAGGAGGCCGCGTTCGACCGCGGGTTCGACCACGTCGTGCTCGGCCACTACCACGCGTTCCAGAAGGTCTCCAAGCGGACCTGGTACGCGGGCTCCACCGACACGTTCTCGTTCGCGGACTCGCCCGAGGCGGAGAAGGGGATCCTCGTCCTCGACACGGATGCCGGCCGCGTCGAGCACGTCGCGAACCCCGGCGAGCGGGCGCTCGTGACCCACTCGGTGCCGGCGGCGGCCATGTCGGCCGGCGAGCTCGTCGACGCGGTCGAGCGCGCCGCGAAGGGGAGCCCCGAGGGCGCCGTCGTGCGCGTCTACCTGAACGAGGTGGACCCGGCCTCGTTCCGCCAGGTCGCGACCGAGCAGTTCCAGGAGGCCGTTCCGGGCGCGCTCTGGGTCCAGGTCGAGCCGGACTTCGGCGGGCGGCCGTTCGCCGTCCAGGGGGCCCCGACGGTGGGCTCGCTCGAGGCCGAGTGGGCGGCCTACGTGGAGCTGCAAGATCTCGCCGGCCTCGAGCGGCCGCGCGTCGTCGCGCTCGGCACCCGATTCCTGGAGGACGCGCGCGGGGAGACGGTGTGAGGGCCCTCGAGCTCTCCCTGCGGAACTATCGGGTGTTCGAGGAGGTCGACCTCGAGCTGCCGGCCCGGGTGATCGGGATCTTCGGCGAGAACGGGAGCGGCAAGACCACGCTGCTCGAGAGCATCGCGTTCGCGCTGTACGGCGTCGACGCGGCGCGCACGAAGAAGCAGCACATCCGCACGCATGGCATCCTCACCGACTGCGAGGTGCGCCTGGTCTTCGAGCACGCCGGCAACGAGCACGAGGTTCGGCGTTCGATCCGCGGCAAGGGCCACACGCCCGAGGCGGAGCTGTTCGGGGGCGGGCTCCTCCTCGCGTCGGGGACCACCGACGTGGACGCCGAGATCCGCCGGCTCCTCCACATGGACCTGCAGGTCTTCCGCTCCTCCGTCTACGCCGAGCAGAAGCAGCTGGACGCGTTCTCCTCCCTTCGCCCGGGAGAGCGCAAGGAAACGGCGCTCCGCCTGCTCGGGATCAAGCCCGTCGACGACGCTCGGTCCGCCGCGCGGCGGGAGTCGCGCGCCGTGAAAGAGAGCGCAGGCCAGCTCGCGGGGGCGATCGGCGACCTCGCCGCCCTCGAGGCGGACGTCAAGGAGGCCGGGGACGGCGCCGCCGAGTCGAAGAAGCTCGCAAAGGCCGCGGCCGCGCGCGTTCGGGCCGCGGGCGCGGCCGAGCGCGCCGCGCGCACGGCGTTCGCCGAGATCGACCGTACGCGCGAGCACGTCCAGCGACTCACCATCCAGCTGTCCGCGAAGACCGAGCAGCGCGACGCCACCGAGGAGCAGCGGGCGCTGCTCGCGAACCGGGTGGACGAGCTCACCGAGGCGATCGCCGAGCTGTCGACGCTCGAGGCCGAGCTCGCGGCGCTCGCGGGCATCGACGATCGGCTCCGGGCCGCGCTTCGCGTGGGCGAGGCGGCGGGCCGGCTCGCCGCGGCCGAGGCGGACCTCGAGGCGCTCCCGGAGTCCGCGTCCGCCGCGGCCGAGGCGGACCTCGAGGCCGCCGAGGCGGCGCTCGCGGGCGCGCGCACCGCGGCGGCCGGCGCCGACGCGCTGCTGGGGCAGGCCCGCTCGCAGCTCGCGGCGGCGGGCGAGCGGCTGGACCGGGCCGCCGAGGCCGACCCGTCGCAGCCCTGCCCGACCTGCGGCCGTCCGCTCGGCGACGACTTCGCCGGCTACGTGAAGCATTGCCGGGCGGCCGTCGCGGAGGCCAAGCGAGCCGCCGCGGCCGCGGATCGGGACGCGAAGGAGGCCGCGCGGGCCCTCGCCGCGGCCGAGCGGGCTCGAGAGCTGGTCGTCGCCCAGGGACGTCGCGTGGTGCAGGCCGAGCGTCGGCGCGTCCAGCTGGCCGACCAGGTCGAGGCCCTGCGGACGGAGGTCCTGGAGCTCGGCGCGCCGTTCGGCGGCGAGGTTCCCGACGTCGCGGAGCTTCGCGCCCGAGCCGACGAGGCGCGGACGATCGGCAAGCGCGTCGCCGAGCTGGGGGCCGATCGCCGGCACCTGCAGGCGGCGGAGAAGGACCTCGCCGCCGCGGCCCGGCGGCTCGAGACGCTCGAGCGTGAGCTCGCGGCTCTCGCGGGCCAGGCGGAGGGACTCGCGTTCGACCCCGCAGAGCACGAGCGCCTCGGGTCCGAGCTCCGGGAGGCCGACGCCGTGCTGGACGCCGCCCGCGCGGACGAGCGCGACGCGGGCGACGCGCTCCGGGAGGCCGAGAAGCGGCTGAGCGAGCTCACGGGTGCGCTCGGCCAGGCGAGGGAGACGTCGGCGCGCGTCGACGAGCTCCGGTCGGAGGCCCGCTACGTCGAGCGCGTCGCCATGCTGCTGGACGGGTTCCGAGACCACCTGGTCGCCCGGGTGGGTCCCGAGCTCTCGCGCGAGGCCGAAGCGTTGTTCCGGGACCTGACCGGCCACGAGTACGCGGACCTTCGCGTCGACGAGGAGACGCTCGCGATCCAGATCGCCGACGGCGACACCTACTTCCCCATCGACCGCTTCTCGGGGGCCGAGACCGACCTCGCGAACCTCGCGCTCCGCGTGGCCATCTCGGCGCATCTGTCCCGCGTGTCGGGCGCCGACGTGGGCCTGCTCGTCCTGGACGAGGTCCTGGCCTCGCTCGACGAGGAGCACAAGGACCTCCTGGTGCAGGCGCTCGGCGCGCTCTCGTCCCGCTTCCACCAGCTGTTCGTCATCACCCACGCCGAACGCGTGAAGGACCAGTTCCCCGCGTCGATCCTCGTCCGCAAGACGGCTCGCCGGCGGGCCGCGGTCGAGCTCGTCTAGGGCGCGGGCTCCTCGCGAACGGCGGTCTCGGCGAACGCGCCGCCGTCCCACTCGAGCGTGGTGATCCGGTAGGAGCTCGGGCAACAGTGCGAATCGCCGGGCTCGAACACGGCCTCCCGGAGCTCGAGGTGGTCGCCCGCGATCGCGAACTGCGCGTCGCACGTGCGGCGATCCAGGGCCTGGACCGCCCCGCCGGCGAACGGCGCGACGACGCGCCACCGGCCGCACGCCCCGCTTCCGCCCGTCTGCTCGAACGTGAGGGCGTCCACGACGCCGTCGCGCGTGACGTCCGCCGCGTCGAGCGTGATGCCGAGGACGCCCTTGGCCGGTGGGTCCGTGAACGCGTGGGTGGCCCGCCACGCGGGCGCGTCGGCGACGCGCTCCCAGAGCACCACGCCGAGCTCTCGCGCGAACGGGTCCGCGCCGCGACCCCACACGACCCACGCGAACCCCGGGATCTCGCCGGAGGGCTCGGTGAGCACCGCGTCGAGCACCTCGGCCCCGGGGGGAGCGAGGGGCTCGAACGGACCGTCGGCGCTCACCTCGCCGTCGAACGCCGTCGGGGCGTCGACGGGGAGCTGCAGGACGGGCTCGGGCGTCGGGCTCGGGCTCGGCGTGGGCGTGGCGCCCGACTGGCTCGGCGAGCCGGTCGACGGCGAGCTCGTCTGGCTCGACGGGCGCTCGCTCGGGCTCGAGCTCGTGGACTGCGTCGGCGATGCGTCGCCTCCCGTCTGGCAGGCGGCGAGGCAAAGCGCGAGCGCGACGAGGGCTCGTCTCACGTCGCGTAGTGCTGAGCGAGCTCAGACGCGACGTATCGCGAGCCGTCATCGGTCAGGTGCCCGCGATCGTCGCGGTATTGCGCGCACGCGGCGAGCAGCGGGTCCGGTCCGGCGACGACATCGGATCCATCGGCGACCTCGGCGATGATGTCCTTCATCACCGGGTTCATCCCTGAGGCGTCCACGATTCCTCCGATCGAGGTCGGGTAGGGACAGGGTTGGGCGTCGGGTCCGCCGACGATGGGGATGAGCTCGACGACCCGGACCGTCGGCCACCTCGCCCGCATGTTCGCGATGGATGCCTCGAGGTCCGCCACCACCTGGGCCTGGGGAAGCGTTCGCCAGTCCTTCGCCGCGACCTGGAAGAGGATTCGGTCAGGATCTCGATCACACGGGGAGAAGAGGGGCTCGGAAAATCCCGGCTCGGATGGGTCCGCCCAGAGCTCCACGTCGTGCCCGCTCGGCGCGAGGAGCTCCCAGGCCTTGTCCCGGATGCCCTGCTCCTGCTCGAACCCTCCGCCCCGGAACCAGTCCTCGGTCACCGAGAACCCGATCACCAACGTGCAGCTCCCCGAGGGACGACCGGATGGACTGACGACCGGGCGCGGTGATGCGGATGGGCTCGCCGATACCGGCGGACGCCGGGAGGGTCGCGCGCGCGGCTCGTGGGTCTGACGGCAGGCAACCAACGCGAGCAGGACGAGCATGAAGGGGAGGGATCGGCGCATGGGCCATGGATGCTACCGCCACTTCCCGGACTTCACGGGGCGGGCTGGTACCGTTCGCTCGATGCCTCGACCGAAGAGCGTCACCGATTCCGAGACCACCCTCGTGCAGCTCATGGAGATCACGCACGCGAACATCTCGGGCATCGTCCACGGCGGCGAGGTCATGAAACTCGTCGACACGGCGGCCGGCATCGCCGCCATCAAGCACGCCGGCGGGATGTGCGTGACCGCATCCGTGGACGAGATGTCGTTCCTGCACCCGGTGCACGTCGGCGACCTGGTCACGGTTCGCGCATCCGTGAACGACGTCGGCACGACCTCGCTGGAGGTGGGGGTCCGCGTGGAGGTCGAGGACGTGGTCCGGCGCGAGCGGCGGCACACCTCGAGCGCCTACCTCGTCTTCGTCGCCCTCGACGATCGCGGCAAGCCGCGGCCGGTTCCCCCGCTCGTCGCCGAGACCGAGGTGGAGCTCCGCCGGCAACGGGAGGCGAAGATTCGACGCCAGACCCGGCTCGACCATCGGGCCGCGATCGAGACCCATCGCCGAACCGCGCCCCCCGAGGACGGCCAGCCCACGCACCTGCGGATCTGACGCGCTCGGCCGCCGGCTTCTGGGACGATGAATCGCATGGGCACCCAGCTCGCCGGCGCCCGCGGCCGGCTCGCGATCGATGGGGGATCCCTCGAGATCGTCCGGCCCGAGTGGCTCGCCGAACAGGGGATGGTCGAGGTCGGCCGCCTCCCGATGACCGTTCGGATCCTGCTCGAGAACCTGCTCCGGCGCGCGGGCACGCGGGACGTGTCCGACGAGGACGTCCTCGCGCTGGCGGCGTGGCCGGGTGGGCCGGAGGCGAGCGTCGCCTTCATGCCGACCCGCGTGCTCATGCAGGACTTCACCGGCGTGCCCGCGGTGGTCGACCTCGCGGCGATGCGGTCGGCGATGGCGAGGGCCGGCGGCGATCCGGCGCGCGTGAACCCGCAGGTCGACGTCGATCTCGTCATCGACCACTCGGTCCAGGTGGACCTGTTCCGCACCCCCGAGGCCTACGAGGCGAACATCGAGTGGGAGTACCGCCGCAACGGGGAGCGGTACGCGCTCCTTCGCTGGGCGCAGCAGGCCTTCGACGGGCTCCGCGTCGTCCCGCCCGGTGCGGGCATCTGCCACCAGGTGAACCTGGAGTACCTCGGCCGGGTCGTCGCCGTTCGCGACGGGATCGCGATGCCGGACACGCTGGTCGGCACGGATTCCCACACGACGATGATCAACGGGCTCGGCGTGCTCGGCTGGGGGGTCGGCGGGATCGAGGCCGAGGCCGCGATGCTCGGCCAGCCGATGGTCCTTCCCACCCCGTCCGTCGTCGGCGTGCGGGTGCGCGGCGCGTTGCCGGCCGGTACCACGGCGACCGACGTCGTCCTCACGCTGACCCAGCGCCTGCGCTCGCACGGCGTGGTGGGCAAATTCGTCGAGTTCTTCGGCGATGGTCTGAGCGCCCTCGAGCTCGCCGATCGCGCCACGCTCTCCAACATGTGTCCCGAGTACGGGGCGACGGCCGCGCTCTTCCCGGTCGACGACGAGACCCTGCGCTACCTGCGGTCGACGGGTCGCGAGGACCGCGTCGACCTCGTCGAGCGGTATACGAAGGAGCAGCGGATGTACCGGCGCGACGGCGATGCCGAGCCGGCGTTCAGCGAGGTCCTCGACCTCGACCTGTCCGCGGTCGAGCCGTCGCTCGCTGGCCCGAAGCGGCCCCAGGATCGCGTCGCGCTCACCGGGGTCTGGGCGTCGTTCGTCGACGCCTTCCGCGACCGGCTCGAGCCCGACCCCGAGCCGGTCGAGGTCGGACGGCTCGAGACCGAAGGCCCGGTCAACGGCCAGCCGGAGATCCACGACCATCCGCACGACCCGGGCGCCGGCGCCGCGGTCGCGATCGACGGCGAGGTCTCGCACGGCTCCGTGGTCATCGCCGCGATCACGAGCTGCACCAACACCTCCAACCCGAGCGTGATGATTGCGGCGGGCCTGCTCGCGAAGAAGGCCGTCGAGGCGGGGCTGCAGACCAAGCCATGGGTCAAGACGTCGCTCGCACCGGGGTCCCGCGTCGTCACCGACTACCTGGACGCGGCCGGGCTGCGGCCCTACCTGGACAAGCTCGGGTTCTCGCTCGTCGGGTTCGGCTGCACGACGTGCATCGGCAACTCGGGGCCGCTCCCGGACGCCGTGGCCAATGCGGTGACCGAGCGCGACCTCGCCGTCGTCGCGGTGCTCTCGGGCAACCGGAACTTCGAGGGGCGGATCCACCCGCTCGTCCGGGCCTCGTACCTCGCGTCGCCGCCGCTCTGCGTCGCCTACGCGATCGCGGGACACGTCGAGGTGGACCTGACCCGCGATCCGCTCGGAACCGGTCCCGACGGCGCGCCCGTGTTCTTGCGGGACGTGTGGCCGACGGCCGACGAGGTCCACGACGCGCTCGTGGCCGCGATCGAGCCCGGGCAGTTCACCCGAGAGTACGGGCGGATCTTCGACGGCGATCGCCATTGGGCCGCGCTGCCCTCGCCGACCGGTCCCATGTACGCGTGGGATCCGGCGTCGACGTACGTTCGCGAGCCGCCGTTCTTCGAGGAGGGCACGGCGTCGGTGCCCGGCGACGTGATCGGCGCCCGCTGCCTGGTCAAGGTCGGCGACTCCATCACGACCGATCACATCTCGCCCGCGGGTTCGATCAAGGCGGACTCGCCGGCAGGCAGGTATCTCGTCGAGCACGGCGTGGCCACGGCCGACTTCAACAGCTACGGCGCCCGCCGGGGCAACCACGAGGTCCTGATGCGCGGCACGTTCGCGAACGTCCGCCTGCGCAACGAGATCGCTCCGGGGACCGAGGGCCATTGGACGACTCATCTTCCAAGCGGTGAGCGCATGACGATCTACGACGCGGCGCTGCGGTATCGCGACGAGGGCGTGCCCCTGATCGTTCTGGCCGGCAAGGAGTACGGCAGCGGGTCCTCGCGGGACTGGGCCGCGAAGGGCCCGTCGCTCCTGGGTGTCCGGGCGGTGCTCGTCGAGAGCTTCGAGCGGATCCACCGGAGCAACCTCGTCGGGATGGGCATCCTGCCGCTGGAATACCGGGAGGGCGAGAACGCGGAACGACTCGGTCTCGGCGGGAGCGAGACGTTCTCGATCGTCGGGCTCGCGGGGGGCGTGAGGCCGCGGCAGGAGGTCGAGGTCGTCGCGACGACGGACGGTGGTACGAAGACCCGCTTCCGCGCGGTCGTGCGGATCGACGGCGAGGCGGAGGTGGAGTACTACCGTAACGGCGGCATCCTGCAGATGGTGCTGCGCCAGATGCTGTCGGCGTAGCACCCGAACGGCCTTCGACCCTGCGCACGCGGGCCGTTGGACTCCGCCCGAGACCCTCCCCGCCGCCTACCGTCGGTGCAGATGGGGATTTCGTTCGGGTTCCCGCGCATGCACGTGGAGGCCGGCGAGCGCCGGGACTTCCTCCCGGAGCTCGTCACCTGGCTGGACCGCCACGACGTGGGCGAGATCGTCCTCGAGGAGGGCTACGGCTCGGCCATGGGCCTCGGGCCCGACGCCTACCTCCGATCCGACCGGGTTCGCTTCGCTCCCTACGAGGATTGTTTTGGTCAGGACGTCGTCGTCGTGCTCCGATGCCCCCCGCGCGAGGCCCTGTCGCAGCTGCGGCCGGGAACCGTGTTCGTCTCGATGCTCCACTATCCGACGCGGCCCGAGCGCGTGGAGCTGCTCGTCCGGCGCGGCATCCACGGGGTCAGCCTCGACGCGATCACCGACGAACGAGGCCGACGGACGGTCGAGAACCTTGAGTCGGTCGCGTGGAACGGCGTCCGCGAGGCCTTCCGCGAGATCCAGGTCCGCCACCCGCACTTCGACCACCCGAGCCGTCGGCCGTTGCACGTCACGTGCCTGGGAGCGGGCGCCGTCGGCGCGCACGCCGTGCACGCGTCCACCCGATACGGCGACGCCCGGCTGCGGGAGTCCCTGGTCGCGAGCAACGTCCCCGGCGTCGAGGTCACGGTGCTCGACTTCGACCTCACCTGGCATGAGGACTACATGCTCGGACGTCTCGAGACCACGGACCTGCTGATCGACGCGACCCATCGCCGGGACCCCTCCACGCCGATCGTGCCGAACGCGTGGGTCGCCGCGCTCCCGCAGGACGCCGTCCTGCTCGACCTCGCCGCCGACCCATACGACCTCGACGCGCGGCCCCCGGTGGTCAAGGGCATCGAGGGCGTGCCGCACGGCAACCTCGACACATGGATCTTCCCCGTCGACCATCCGGCGTGGGGCGCGCTCGACGAGCGGGTCACGACGACGAACCGGCGGGTGGCCCTGTCCTGCTACTCGTGGCCGGGACTCGACCCCGTCGGCAGCATGCGCGCGTACGGCGCTCAGCTCGAGCCCGTATTGCGCGTGGTCCTCGAGAAGCCTCCCGGCTCGTGGGAGCTCGAGGGGGCCGACCACGAGGAACGGGCGGTGGCCCGAGCGGAGGTGTCGCGATGGATGCGCGAGCGGGCCTGACGTTCGGTCTTCCGCAGATGCACAAGGAGCCCGGGGAGCGTCGCGACTTCCTGCCCGGCCTTGTGGGAACGATCGCGAATCTCGGCTGCGAGGTGTTCGTCGAGTCGGGCATCGGATCCGCTATCGGCTATCGGGACGCCGACTACGTCGCCACGTCGCCCCTTGTTCGCGTCGTCGACGAGGACACGGCCTACCGGCAGGACGTCGTCGTCGTCCTCCGGGCGCCGATCGGCAAGTTCGAGAAGCTGCGGCGCGGCGCGACGCTGATCTCCATGCTCCACTTCCCGACGCGGCCGGCCCGGGTGCGGCATCTCGAGGAGCTGGGCATCCAAGCCGTCGGCCTCGACACCATCGAGGACGACCAGGGCCGCCGCCTCGTCGTGAACAGCCGGGCGGTCGCCTGGAACGGCCTCGAGGCGGCGTTCGAGACACTGGAGCGCACGTGGCCGCTCCTGACCGCGCGCGATCGGGGGCCGGTCCGCGTGACCATCATGGGTGCGGGCGAGATCGGCAAGCACGCCGTGGAGGCCGCGACGAAGTACGGGAACGTGGAGCGCTCGGAGCTGCTCACGAGATACGGGCTGGCGGGGGTCGAGGTCACGACGATCGGCCGGAACCTCACGTGCAGCCCGGAGTACCTGCTGGACCGGCTGCGGGTGACGGACGTACTCGTCGACGCGACGCAGCGTGCGGACCCCGCGATCCCGCTCATCCGCAACGAGTCCCTCGGGCTCCTGCCGCCGCACGCGGTGATCTGTGACCTCGTCGTCGACCCCTATCTCCTGGACGCCGACCCGTCGACGGTCCGCGGGATCGAGGGAATCCCGCAGGGCAACCTCGATCGGTACGTGTTCGACGTGAACGACCCCGCGTGGGACGCGCTGCCGCCCGGAATCCCAACCGGCCAGCGACGTCCGGTGGTGTCGTGCTACTCGTGGCCGGGGGTGCACCCCAAGCGCTGCATGGAGCTGTACGGTAAGCAGCTGGCGCCGTTGCTGGAGGCGCTAATCGAGCGGGGCGGGCTCGCCGGCGTGCGCCCGGACGGCTCGTTTCACGAGCGGGCCCTGCATCGGGGAAGCCTGCGGGCCTGGCTGCACCCCGAGCCGATCGCGCTGCTCGTCGAGGCGTAGCCGGTCCGGGGACGACCCGCTACGTCTGGACGCTGCCGGGGATCTCGCGCCAGTCGTACGGGCTGGAATAGTTGACCAGCATCCGCATGTAGTTCGCGCGAGCGTAGGCGGCGGGGTCGGCGACGTTCTCCTGGCTGACGCTGCCCTTGAGCTGCTCGACGCTCTCGTACTCGTGCTCGTCGAGCCAGGTCCCGAGCCCGTCCAGGACGGTGGCCAGGTGCTCGGGCCCGTTGCGGAACAGGGCCGACGCCATCATCGTCACGTCCGCTCCCGCCAGCAGGAGCTTGACGGCATCCTCCCCCGTGTGGACGCCCGTGGTCGCGCCGAGCGAGCAGTCGACGGCGCCGTGAAGGATCGCGATCCACCGCAGTGGGAGGCGTAGCTCCTCGGAGGTCGACAGGTGCAGGGTGGGATCGACCTGCAGGGTCTCGAGGTCGATGTCCGGCTGCAGGAAACGGTTGAAGAGCACGAGGCCGTCGGCGCCGGCCTCGACGAGCTGCCGGGCCATGTTCGCCATCGACGAGAAGTAAGGCCCCACCTTGACGGCGAGGGGAATCGTGACGCTCTCGCGAACCGCGGAGACGAGGTCCAGGTAGCGTCGCTCGACCTGCCACCCGCTCTCGTCCGGATCGGCCGCGACGAAGTACACGTTGAGCTCGAGCGCGTCCGCGCCGGCGTCCTGGATCAGCTTCGCGTAGCGGACCCACCCGCCCGCGCTCGAGCCGTTCAGCGATCCGATGACCGGGATCGCGAGCTCCCGCTTGGAGGCCTCGAGGTGGCGAAGGTACTCGTCGGGCCCCGTGTTGTAGTCCTCGAGCTCGGGGAAGTGGGTGATCGACTCCGGGTTGCTGTCCGCACCGGTCTCGAGCATTCGGTGGATCTCGACCTCCTCGTGCTCGATCTGCTCCTCGAACAGCGATTGCATGACGACCGCCGAGGCGCCGGCGTCCTGCAGGAGCTTGAGGGTGTCGATCCTCGACGACAGCGTCGAGGCCGACGGCACGAGCGGGTTCGCGAGCGAGAGGCCGAGGTAGGTGGTCCGAAGGTCGGCCGTCACGTCTGCACCTCCTTCGTCTCACCGGGCGATTCGCCATCGTAGCCGTTGCCGTGCATGGAGCCCGGCGCGTGGCGCTGGACGCCGGCGAGCTGCTCGTAGAAGGTCCTGCGCTCCTCCGCGTCCGCCTGCGCGAGCCGCTGGAGCGCCTCGTGCTCGGCGGGCCGCGATCGGGCGAGCATGGCGAACCGCGCCTCCTTGGCCTGGAAGTCCTTGACCGGGATCGTCGGCGCGTGGCTGTCGAGCTGGAACGGCAGCTCCCCCTCGACGGCCTTGCGCGGGTCGTAGCGGTAGAGCGGCCAGAACCCCGAGGCCGCCGCCTCCTTCTGGTGCGTCATGGACGTGGCCATGTCGATGCCGTGCTCGATGCAGGTCGAGTAGGCGATGACGAGGGACGGTCCGTTCCAGGACTCGGCCTCCGCGAGGGCCTTGACGGTCTGCGCGTTGTCGGCGCCGAGGGCGATCTGGCCCACGTACACGTTGCCGTACCCGGCCGCGATCATCCCGAGATCCTTGCGGCCGATCGGCTTGCCGGCGGCGGCGAACTTGGCGACGGCGCCGCGCGGCGTCGCCTTCGAGGCCTGCCCACCGGTGTTCGAGTACACCTGCGTGTCGAGCACGAGCACGTTCACGTCGCGGCCGCTCGCGAGCACGTGGTCGAGCCCGCCGAAGCCGATGTCGTAGGCCCAACCGTCGCCCCCGACGATCCAGACGCCCTTGCGTACCAGCGCGTCGGCGACGGCGAGCAGGTTCCGCGCCTCGTCGTCCTCGCGGGCATCGAGCGACGCCTTGAGCGCGGCCACCCGCTCGCGTTGATCGGCGAGCTGGGTCTCGTCGTCCTGGGGTGCGTCCAGGATGGTCCGGGCGAGCTCCTCGCCGACCGATGGCGCGAGCCGCTGGAGCAGGGTCCGGGCGAGCCCGACCTGATGGTCGAGCGCCAGGCGCATCCCGAGGCCGAACTCGGCGTTGTCCTCGAACAGGGAGTTCGCCCAGGCGGGTCCCCGGCCGTTGGCGTCCTTGGACCACGGGGTCGTCGGGAGGTTGCCGCCGTAGATCGAGGAGCACCCGGTCGCGTTCGCGACGAGGATCCGGTCGCCGAACATCTGCGAGAGGAGCTTGAGGTACGGCGTCTCGCCGCATCCGGCGCAGGCCCCGGAGTACTCGAACAGCGGCTCGAGCATCTGCGAGCCCTTGATCGATCCCACCTTGACGTCCCGGCGATCGGCGGGCGGGATCTCGAGGAAGAAGTCGAAGCCCGCGCGCTCCTCCTCCAGATGCGGCTCCTTGGGCAGCATGTCGATCGACTTGTGCTTCACGACCTCCTTCGACTTGGCGGGGCACACGTCCACGCAGACCCCGCACCCGGTGCAGTCGTCCGGGGCGACCTGGATCGTCATCCACATGCCCGGGTTGTCGCGGTCGCGCCACTCCTTGTGCTTGAAGGTCTCGGGTGCCCCCGCGGCCGCGATCGGCTCGTACACCTTCATGCGGATGGCGGCGTGGGGGCAGACGAGCGCGCACTTGGCGCAGTCGATGCAGATGTCGGGGTCCCAGATCGGGAGCTCGTGCGCGATCGAGCGCTTCTCCCACTTCGCCGTGTCGGTCGGGAACGTGCCGTCGACCGAGAGCGCGGAGACCGGCAGGAGGTCGCCGTGGCCCGCGATCATCATCGCGGTGACGCGCTGCACGAAGTCCGGCGCGACCTCGGGCACGGGCGGGAGCCGGTGCAGGTCGCCGGAGACGGTGTCGGGGACGACGGCCTCCTGGAGGCCGTCGACGGCGGCGTCGACGGCGGCGAAGTTCTGCTCGAGGACCGTGCGGCCGCGCTTGCCGTAGCTCTTCTCGATCGCGGCCTTGATCCGCGCGACGGCCTCCGTCTGCTCGAGGACGCCGGCGAGCGCGAAGAAGCAGGTCTGCAGGATGGTGTTCACGCGCGAGCCGAGCCCGACGGCCGTCGCCACCTTCTGCGCGTCCACGACGTAGAGCTTCAGCCCCTTCTCCAGGATCGACCGCTGCGTCTCGACCGGCAGGTGTTCCCAGACGGCGTCCCCGCCGAACGGGCTGTTCAGCAGGAACGTCGCGCCCGGCGCGGCCACCTCGAGCACGTCCGTCCGCTCCAGGAAGCTGAACTGGTGACAGGCGACGAAGTTGGCCCTGCCCGGCCCGATCAGATACGAGGACCGGATCGGATGCGGCCCGAACCGCAGGTGCGAGGTCGTCATCGCCCCCGACTTCTTCGAGTCGTAGACGAAGTAGCCCTGCGCGTACAGGTCGGTGCCCTCGCCGATGATCTTCACGGAGCTCTTGTTGGCGCTCACGGTGCCGTCTGCGCCGAGCCCGTAGAAGACCGCGCGCACCACGTCGTCGGCCTCGGTGCCGAACGACCGGTCGACTTCAAGCGAGGTGTGGGAGACGTCGTCGACGATGCCCACCGTGAAGTGGTTCTTGGGCATCTCCTTCGCCGAGCTCGTCGAAGACGGCCTTGACCATCGCGGGGTCGAACTCCTTGGAGGACAGGCCGTACCGTCCGCCCACGACCCTCGGCATCGACGGGAGGGCGCCCTCGGCGACCCGCTCGGCGAGCGCGGTCACGACGTCCTGGTACAGGGGCTCGCCGAGCGCTCCCGGCTCCTTGGTCCGATCGAGCACCGCGATGGATCGGACCGACGACGGAAGCGCCGCGGCGAACGCCTCGCCCGAGAACGGCCGGAAGAGCCGGACGTTCACGAGCCCGACGCGCTCGCCGCCCGCGACGAGCGCGTCGACGGTCTCCTGCGCTGCGCCGTTCCCCGAGCCCATCAGGACCAGCACGCGCTCGGCGTCGGGGGCCCCGTGGTAGTCGAACAGGTGGTACGCACGGCCCGTGAGGCGGGCGAACCGATCCATCGTCCACTGCACGACCTGGGGCACGATGGCGTGGAAGGGGGTGCACGCCTCGCGGGCCTGGAAGAAGACGTCGGGATTCTGGGCGGACCCGCGCAGGACGGGGTGGTCCGGCGAGAGTCCTCGCTCGCGGTGCGCGCGAACCAGGTGATCGTCGATCAGCTCGCGCAGCTCGTCGTCCCCCAACGGCGTGATGACGTTCACCTCGTGCGAGGTCCGGAACCCGTCGAAGAAGTGCAGGAACGGCACCCGGCTCTCGAGGGTCGCGGCGTGGGAGATCGCGGCGAGGTCCTGCGCCGCCTGCACGTCCGACGACGCGAGCATCGCCCAGCCGGTCTGCCGGACCGCCATGACGTCGCTGTGATCCCCGAAGATCGACAGGGCGTGCGCGGCGACCGTTCGCGCCGCCACGTGGATGACGGCCGGCGTCAGCTCGCCGGCGATCTTGTACAGGTTGGGGATCATCAGGAGCAGCCCCTGCGACGCCGTGAACGTCGTGCAGAGCGACCCGGCCTGGAGCGCGCCGTGGAGCGCGCCGGCCGCTCCGCCCTCGCTCTGCATCTCGATGACCTGAGGGATCGCGCCCCACAGGTTGGTCCGCCCGGCCGCCGACCAGGCGTCCGCGTGCTCGCCCATCGGGGACGACGGGGTGATGGGGTAGATCGCGATGACCTCCGAGAGCCTGTGGGCGATCCGCGCCGCCGCCTCGTTCCCGTCGAGTGTGATGCGCTTGCCGTCCATCCGATCCTCCCCACCGATCCCCGAACGATGGAGGCGGAGCCTCCGCCCCGCCTCCATCGTTCCGCGCCCCCCGCTCGCGGGCGCAGGTCGTCCGGCCCCCTCAGACGAGCTGAGAGGCCTTGTCCTCCTTGGCGTCGTGGATGAACACCGTGCCCGGCTGCCATGGCGTGCCGACCGCCGGCAGGACCCACCGGTCGAGGCCGATGTATCCGGCATTGCGCCAGGCCAGGATCAACAGGATCTCGAGCAGGAAGAACATCGGGTTCACGCCGGCCACGCCGGCGAGCCCGAACGACATGCTCAGCGTCCCCGCCAGGAACGCGGCGATGCCGGTGAACAGGCCCAGGATGAGCATGGCTCCGACTGTGATCTCACCGAGGGAGATGACCTTCGACATGAAGCTCGCGCCGTCGCCCCCCACCCAGCGCAGGAAGGCCGCGTACCAGCCGTAGTTCACGGCCGAGTGCTCGCCCTGTCCGGCGCTGCCCAGCGCGAATCCGATGAACCCCTTGAGGGGCTCGCTGCTGGTCAGCCACGAAGGGTCGCCGGTGACCTTCTCCCAGCCGGCGTGCAGCCACTCGTAGCCCAGGTACAGGCGGATCGGCAGCCAGATCCACGCGGCGCCGGCGGAGGCGAACAACATCCTCGCGAACCCCGGCTCCTCGAACTGGATGCGCTTGCTCGTGTCCATCGCATCCTCCTTTCCCATGCCCCGCAGCATCAAGGCTCGGATGCGCGTGCGCAGGGGCCCGATGGCCCCCCGCCGACCGGGCACAACGGTCCACCCGAAGGGCCCTTGGACCCCAGGACGCGGGACCCGGCCAGGGGACCTCGGAGGGGTCTGGAGGGGGTCTACCCCTGGGTGCCGGGAGTGGTGGTGTGCCGCGCGAGGTAGGCGGCGGCCTCGGCGCGGCGGGCGACCTCGAGCTTGGACAGGATGCTCGAAACGTAGTTCTTGACCGTCTTCTCGGCCAGGTTGAGCTCGTCCCCGATCTCCCGGTTCGTCTTGCCGTCGGCCACGAGCGACAGGATCCGCTCCTCCTGCGGCGAGAGGCGGGCGAGCTTCTCGTCCTTGAGCAGGTGCTTGCCCTTGCGGAGGCGATCGAGCACCGCGCTCGTCACGGCGGGATCGAGGAGGCTCTCGCCCTTGCCGACCGTGCGGATGGCGCGCACGAGCTCCCCGCCCCGGACCTGCTTCAGGACGTAGCCCGACGCGCCGGCCATGATCGAGGCGAACAGGGCCTCGTCGTCGGCGAACGTGGTGAGCATGATGACCTGGGTCTTCGGGTGCTTGGCGCGGATCTCTCGGGTCGCCTCGATGCCGCTCCCGTCCGCGAGCCGGACGTCCATCACGACGACGTCCGGACGCGTGCGATCGGCCTCGTCGATCGCCTCGCGGATCGTCCCGGCCTCTGCCGTGACGACGATGTCCTCGGTCGCCTGGAGCAGCGCCTTCACGCCGCCACGCACCACCTCGTGGTCGTCCACGAGCAGCACGCGCAGCGGCGGAACCTTCGTGGCCTTCTCGCTCATCGCCGCATCCTATCGCCCGAGGACGGTGTGCTCGCTCGCGACGATCCGTTCGCCCACCCGATCGAGGAAGTCCTTGATCGTCGCCTCGGCGACGCGATGCAGCAGCGCGCGGTCGAGCGCACGGCCGGCGACGCCGAGCGGCGGTCGGTAGTGCGCGCTGATCGAGAGCTGGGTCCGGTCGTGGCCGAGCGCGGCGACCTCGAGGTCGGCGTCGAGCTGCGGGAAGAGCCGGTCGGGTCCCGTCGCGCGCCATGTCATCGGGAGCAGCGTCTTCGAGGGGATCGCGTAGGGGGTCCCGAATCCGACCTCCACCTGCTTGGCGACCCTTCCGGTCTCGAGCTCGAAGCCGACGTCCGCGAGGAGGCGCTCGCCCCGATCCTCGGCGTCCTCGAGCAGGCCGGGCACCCAGCTCGCGGGGTGATCGAGCAGGGCCGCCTCCACCGCCTCGAACGACGCGGCAAGCTCGAGGAAGTACCGAAGAAACATGCTGCCGAGGATGCGGGCGTGTGGGATGGGCTCGAAGGGGCGAAGGGCCCCACCGGCGGGGGACTCGCGGCCGGCGATCGGCCGTGAAGGGTGGCGCACGCTGCGGGCATGGCAGCGCCGTCGCTCGAGCATGTGCTGGTCGTCGAGGCCGACTCCGCCGAACGCGGTCGGTACGGCGCCTGGCTCGAGGACGCGGGCTTCCCGGTGCTCGTCTGTCCGGGCCCGACCGAGCCCGACTACACGTGCATCGGATCCCGCGGCCGGGCGTGCCCGCTCGCGCTCGACGCGTCGGTCGTCGTGCTGGACATGAGCCTCGACAGCGAGACGTTGTTGATGGGCACCTCCGCCGAGGAGCTGCTCGGCCTGTACCTGTTGACGGGACATCGAGTCGTCGTGCTCGGATCCCGCCGGGGCGAGGAGATCCCGGGTCTCCTCGTGCGGCTCGCGCGCGATCCACGACACGACGAACTCGTCGCGGCGGTTCGTTCGCTCACCGGCTCGCGGCACCCGGGACCCGGCCCAGCTCCGCCCGGGGCTTTCGACCCTGCGTGACGCCGGCCGCGTCGCGTTCCATCTCTCTCCATGTGCAAGCCGTTCGATAGGAGGAATCGACGATGATCGGTCACGGTCGCCGGATCGCCGCGAGCTTCGCGGTCCTCGTGCTGGCGTTTGCGGGCGTCGCGTGCAGCGGCAGTGACGACGGCGGCGGCGGTGGCGACACCGGCGCGGAGAACCTCGCGGCGCCGGCCAGCTTCGACGTCTCGCTCACCGAGTTCGCGATCTCGCCGAGCCAGATCCACGCCCCGGCCGGCCAGGCGCTGTCCTTCCAGGTCTCGAACGACGGCACGGTCCCGCACACGTTTGCGATCGAGACCGGCGCCGGCGTCGTCGAGACGCGCGAGCTCGAGCCCGGGGAGGCGCAGACGCTGGACGTGCCCTCGCTCGAGGTCGGCGACTATCCCTTCTCGTGCACCATCCCGGGCCACGCCGACCTCGGCATGATGGGCTCGCTCATGGTGATGAGCGAGGGTGAGCTCGCGGCCGGTGCGAGCGGCGGGTCCGGCGCGAGCGGCGCGACCGGGTCACATGCCGGGATGAGCATGCAGGACATGCTCGACGGCCACCGTGAAAGCGTCGAGGCATTCCCGGCCAAGACCGAGGGGCTCGGCAACCAGCCGCTCGAGCCGACCATCGAGAACGGGGTCAAGGTCTTCGAGCTCACCGCCCAGGAGATCCGTTGGGAGACCTCGCCCGGGGTCATCGTCGACGCGATGGGCTTCGACGGCACGATTCCGGGGCCGGAGATCCGCGTCAACCCCGGCGACAAGGTCCGGGTGGTGCTTCGCAACGACATGACGCAGCCGACCGTGCTGCACTTCCACGGCCTGACCGTGCCGAACGACATGGACGGCGTCCCGTACATCACGCAGGACCCGATCCTGCCGGGCGGGTTCTTCACGTACGAGTTCCGGGTCATGGACCCGCCGGGGATGTACGTGTACCACTCGCACTTCAACTCGACGGAGCAGGTCGGCAAGGGGCTGTACGGCGCCTTCATCGTCGAGCCCAAGAACGGAGACTGGACGGCGCTCTACGGAGAGCCGGTCGACGTCGAGAGCACGCTGTTCCTGGGCGACGGTCCCACCGGGTACGTGTTGAACGGCAAGGGCTTCCCCGCGACGCAACCGATCGTGTCGGCGCTCGACGACACCGTCCTCATCCATCTCGCCAACGACGGCGCGATGATCCACCCGATGCACCTGCACGGCTATCACTTCGAGGTGGTCGCGGAGGACGGGTTCGTGTTGGGCAAGGCCAACCGCTACATGGCGGACACGTTGATGATCGCTCCGGGACAACGGTTCGACGTGATGCTGCACGCCGTGTATCCCGGCGTGTGGGCGTTTCACTGCCACATCCTGCCCCACGTCGAGGGGCCGCAGGGGATGTACGGGATGGTCACCGCGCTGGTCGTTCAGTAGACGAGCGGCAGCGCGACGCGGACCGTGGTCCCGTGCTCGGGGCTCGATTCGATCAACGTGCTCCCGCCGACGGCCGCGGCGCGTTCCTCGAGGTTCGTGAGCCCCTCGCCTCGACGGACGCTCGCCGGGTCGAACCCCTTCCCGTCGTCGTCGACCTCCAGGAGCGCGCCGCCGTCGGACCGAACGAGTCGCACCCGGCAGGTCGTCGCGCCCGAGTGGCGGCCCACGTTCGAGAGCGCCTCGCGCGTGAGTTGCACGACGTCGGTCGCGACGGTCGCGAGCTCGGACGCCACCGACTCGTCGATCTGGGCGACCGTGACGACGCCGGTCTTGGCCTGGAACTCCTCGGCGAGCGCCCGCAGGGCGTTGTCGAGCTGGCGGTCGGCGAGGATTCCAGGCCGCAACCCGAAGATGTAGTTGCGCAGATCGCGGATCACCCGGTCGAGCTCGGTGACCGCGAGCTCGACCCGGTCCGAGATCTCCGCGTTGCCCGACATGAGCGCCGCCCCCTGCAACCCCATCCCGACCGCGAAGAGCGCCTGAATAACGCCGTCGTGCAGCTCCTTCGCGATCCGCTCCCGATCCTCGAGGACCGCGAGACGCTCGAGGTCGCGCTGACGGGCCTGGGCCTCCTCGTACAGGCGGGCGTTCTCCACGGCGATCCCCGCCTGCGCGGCGAGGATGACGAGCGCCTCCTCGTCCTCCTCGTCGAACTCGACGCCGCCCGCCTTGTTCGTGAGGTAGAGGTTTCCGTAGACCTTGCCGCGCGCGGTCACGGGGGCGCCGAGGAAGGACCGCATCGCGGGGTGGTTCGGCGGGAAGCCGTACGAGAGCGGATGCCGGGACAGGTCGCGGATTCGGACGGGTCGCGGGTCCGTGGTCAGGAGCCCGAGGATGCCGTGCCCGGTCGGCGGGTCCCCCAATGCCGTGCGCTGCTCGGGCGTGATCCCCGTCGTCACGAACTGCTCGATGCGACCGTCGGGGCCCAGCACGCCCAGGGCGCCGTACTGGGCGGCCGTGAGCTCGGCGGCGAGCTCGACGAGGCGCAGGAGGACGGCATCGAGGCTGAGCTCCGCCTGCAGCACGAGCCCAGACCGGATGAGTCGGTCCCGGCGATCCACGCGTCGAGCGTAGCCGCCCGCGGGCGGCGCGTCCGAGACGGGCTCACGGCCCGACCCGGGCGGGCCACGACCTTGCCCGTGGAGGGTCCTTAGGCCGTGGGGTGGCGCCCCGGTCCGACCTACGGTGGAACCGGATCGAGAACGCTCGGAAGGAGGACGACGATGAAGCGGACCGTCTCCGACGTGATGACGCGCGCGGTCGTATCCGTCGACGCCTTCACGCCGTTCAAGGAGATCGTGCAACGCATGCAGGAGCACCGGGTGAGCGCGCTGCCGGTGGTGGACGAGGACGGGTGCGTGCTGGGGCTCGTCTCGGAGGCGGACCTCATGCTGAAGGAGGACCCGGACCTGGAGGGAGGGGCCCGGGTGTTCGAAGGAGCGCACCGGCGCCGCGACCGTTCACGGGCGGCCGGGCTCGTCGCCGCCGACCTGATGAACGCCCCGGCGATCACCATCACCCCCGGCGCCTCGATCGGCGACGCGGCACGCCTGATGCACCGACGGGAGGTCAAACGCCTGCCCGTCGTCGATCCGACCGATGGGCGGATCGTGGGCATCGTGGCTCGCGCCGACGTGCTGAAGGTGTTCCTGCGGGCCGACGAGGAGATCGCGCGGGAGATCCGCGAGGACGTGATCCGACGGACGCTCTGGATCGATCCCGCTACCATCCGGGTCGTGGTCCGAACCGGCATCGTGTCGGCCGAGGGACAGCTGGAGCGGCGGAGCCTCATCGCGGTTCTCGAGCGGCTCGTGCTGGCGACCGAGGGCGTCGTGGCGTTCGAGGACCATCTCTCCTACCTGACCGACGACGTCACGCCGCCGTTCGACGTGTCGAGCTCGTGGCCGACCCCGTTCTCGAGAGCCGGTCGTTGACGAAGGGATCTGCGCCGCTCGCTCGCGTGCTGATCGGCACCGACGGCTCGGCGCGCAGCGACGAGGCGGTTCGGCAGGGAGCGCGGCTCGCGGCGGCGGCCGAGGCGGAGCTCGAGGTGGCGTTCGTCGTCGACACGCATCGGCCGCACGGCGAAGACGTCGAGGCGGAGGCGGAGCACGCGCTCGAGCGTTCCTCCGCGATCTCGGCCGAGGTCGGGGTCCGGGCCGATACCCGGATCCTGTCGGGCGAGCCGGGCGCGACGCTGGTCGCCGAGGCCGGGCAGGAGGGCGCGGACCTGATCTGCGTCGGGCCGGACGCGGGCCTGATCGGCGACTCGCTCCGGATCGGGCATGTGGCCGCGCACGTGGTCCGGGAGGCGAGCGGCTCCGTCCTGGTGGCCCGCTCCGCCGGGCCGGGGTTCCCGGCTCGCATCGCGTGCGGCGTGGACGGCTCGGACGCATCGGCGCGGACCGCGGCGTACGCCGCGGGCATCGCGGTCGTGACGGGGGCCGAGCTTCGCGTGCTCCACGTGATCCCCGTCTTCCGCGGGCACGACACCGAATGGACGCTCGGCGACGGCGAGGCCAGCCCGCCGGAGCTCGAGCCGGCCGTCGCGGCGGCCGTCGAGCGCGGCGTGGTCCCGATCCGCGAGATGGCCATGGGCCGTCCCGAGCACGCGCTCGTGAAGACCTCGCAGCGCGACGGGACCGACCTGCTCGTCGTCGGACATCGCGGCGTGGCGGGCATGCGCAAGGCGCTGCTCGGCAGCGTGAGCGAGTACTGCACGCACCGCGCGGAGTGCTCGGTGCTCGTCGCTCGACTCGGCTAGGTCCCGCCCGCGGTCTGCTGTGCCGCAAGCGGTCTGCTCGACGGCGCCTCCTGGACGCGTACCCGCGCGTCGACGATCACGGCCCCGTGCGGCAGGACCATCACGGGGTTGCAGTCCATCTCGGCGATGCTGGGGTGGGCGTCGACGAGCGCGCTCACGCGAAGGATCACGTCCTCGAGGGCCGCGACGTCGACCTTCGGCGCGCCGCGGAAGCCCTCGAGCATCGGAGCGGTTCGCAGGGAACCGATCATCTCGCTCGCGTCGAGATCCGTGATCGGCGTGACCCGCACGGCGACGTCGCGAAGCAGCTCGACGGTGGTCCCCCCCGCCCCGCAGGCGACCACGGGGCCGAACAGCGGATCGTGGGCGACGCCCACGAGCATCTCGACGCCGCCCTCGACCATCGGCTGTACCACGTATCCCTCGAGGGCGAGCCCCGCCGTCTGCACCCGCTCCGCCATCGAGCGCGCGGCCGCCGCGGCGTCCGACGGCCCCTCGAGGCCGAGGGCGACGGCGCCCACCTCCGTCTTGTGGACGAGGTCCGGCCCGATGCCCTTGATCGCCACGGGACCGCCCGATCGCGCCGCAGCATCGCCGACCTCCTCGGGGGTCCGGGCGAGCTCCGACCGAACCGTGCGGAGCCCGTAGCACTCGAGGAGCCGTTCGGCCTGCGTCCCGGTGAGCCACCCTCCCGGGGCGTCGACGAGCGCCTGCGCGACGATGCCCGCGGCCTCGTCGGTCCGGGCGTCGGGAAAGCGTGGGATCGTGCCGAGGGGCCGGTCGCGCCACCGGCCGTACCGGGCGGCGTGCGCCATCGCGATCGCCGCCTGCTCGGGGAACGCGAAAGACGGAACCCGCGTGCCGGACTCCTGCAGCGCCGCCGGCAGCCCCTTCGTCGACATCCACGTGGTGGCCACCGGGATCCGTCCGCCGATCTCGCCGATCGCGGAGACGATCGCGTGGCCGATCTCCTGCGCCTGGGTCGCGA
Organism: uncultured Actinomycetes bacterium; assembly: GCA_963716935.1. Taxonomy (GTDB): domain Bacteria; phylum Actinomycetota; class UBA4738; order UBA4738; family HRBIN12; genus CALGFI01. The sequence continues at coordinate 116,121 of CAVQUN010000006.1, forward strand.
GCGGCGGGATGTAGATCACGATCATCGCGTCGACGTCGGGGTCGGTGCCCACGCTGCGAATCGCGTTCGCGTAGTCCGCCGCGGTCGCCGACGCGATCATGTCGACGGGATTGCTCACGGAGGCCTCGGCGGGGAGGAACGTCCGCAGCCGTTCCTGCGTGGCCGCCGAGAGCTGCTCGACGCGCAGGCCGTTGCCCTCGCAGGTGTCGGCGCACAGGATCCCGAGCCCGCCGGCGTTCGTCACGATGGCGACGCGGTCGCCCTTCGGCGCCGGCTGGTTCGCCAGGATCGTGGCGACGTCGAACATCTCCTCGAGCGTGTCCGTCCGGATCACGCCCGCCTGACGGAACAGCGCGTCCACCGTCACGTCGGACGACGCGAGCAGCGCTCCGGTGTGCGACGCGGCCGCCCGCGCGCCCGCGGCGCTTCGCCCCGACTTCACTGCGACGATCGGCTTTCGACGTCCCACCTCTCGGGCCAGCCGCGCGAACCGCCGCGGGTTGCCGAACGACTCCAGGTACAGGAGCACCACGTCGGTGTCCGGATCCTGGTTCCAGTACGCGATGAGGTCGTTCCCGGAGATGTCGGCCGAGTTCCCGATCGAGACGAACGAGGAGAGCCCGAGCCCGAGCTCGGAGGCGTACTGCATGACGGCCAGGCCGAGGGCCCCGGACTGCGAGAGGAACGCCACGCGTCCGACCGGGGGATAGGCGGTCGTGAACGTGCCGTTCAGGCGGATCTCGTCCGACGTGTTCACCACGCCCATGCAGTTGGGGCCGACGATCCGCATTCCGAAGGCGCGGCTGATCGCGACCAGCTCCTCCTGTCGGGCGGGTCCCTCGCCGCCGGTCTCGCCGAATCCCGCCGAGATGACGACCAGCCCGCGGACGCCCTTCTCCCCGCACTGGCGGGCGACGTCGGCGACCAGGTCGGCGGGGACGACGAGGAAGGCGACGTCCACCTCACCGGGGACGTCGCCGATGGAGGGGTAGGCGACCACGCCGTGGACCACGTCCGCCCTCGGGTTGACGGGGTATACGGGTCCGCGAAACTCCGTGGTGAGCAGGTTGTGGAACAGGCGGCCGCCGATCGTTCCGGAGTCCCGTGACGCACCGACGACGGCCACCGAGCGGGGCGTGAGGAACGTGCGCATGGCGTTCACGGCGGCCTGGGTCTCGCGGTCCTCGAACTGCTCCACCGCCTCCTCGGTGAGCAGGATGGGGAACTCGACCTCGATCGACCCCGGGGTCGCGCGGATGGAGACGGTGAACCCGCTTCCGCGGAAGACGTTGATCATCGCGTGGTTCTCTGGCAGGACCTCGGCCACGAAGGTCGTGATCTCCTGACGGGCGGCCTCCTGGGCCATCTGCCCGAGCAGGATCGATCCGACGCCCCGTCCCTGGAACTCGTCCGTGACCGAAAGGCTGATCTCGGCCCGGCCGCCCTCGATGCGGAAGTACTGGGCGCCGCCGATCATGCGGCCGTCGTCGCCGCCCTGCAGGACCAGGAGCGTGAGGTGGTCGTGATAGTCGACGTCCGTGATCTTTGCGGCGAGCCCCCGGACGTCGATCGCCTGAGACCAGAAGCGAAGGCGCCGCGTCTCGGGCGACAGGCCGATGAGGTAGTCCTCGACCAGGACGGCGTCGCTCGGGCGCGCCGGCCGGATGCGAACCGTGGAGCCGTCGCGCAGCGCCACGTCCGAGACGAGGTGATCGGGGAAGGTCGCGCCCATAGGCGAATCCTAGCGAGGGCCGGTCCCCGTCCGGCTCCTCGTTCTATCTCGCCGGGGGGTCAGGCGGCGGCCGGCGGGGCCGGGAGCTCGGGCGCCGCCACGGCCGATCTCGCGACGACGCGGTCTCTCGCGGCCGGTGGGGCCGCGCGCTCGGGCCGGTACCCGGCCGTCAGCCCGCGAACGATCAGCAGGAAGAGGACCACGAGCCCGGTCACCAGGTACGTCCACCACATCGCGGGGCGGACGCTGTCGGTTCCGGCGAACACGCCGTGGACCATGGACAGGACGAAGGTCGGAACGGCCAGCAGGTGGGTCCGCCGCCACCACTTCGTCCCGATCTTCTTGCGCATCCAGCTGGTCACGATCACGAAGACGGTGGCGTACATGGCCACCACGCCGAACGTGATCGCGACCGGGCGGTATGTGCTCGCCATCGGGATCGTGACGTCGACGATCGAGAACGGCATGAACGAGTCGGCCAGCAGGACGCCCACGTGCCCGGCGAGCAGGACCAACCCGCAGGTGGCCATGAACTGGTGCACCGTGGTGGCGGACGCCTTCGAGATGCGCTTGCCGAAGATCGAGGTCGTCGCGGCGAGGCCCCAGACGACGGACAGGAACAGCATGAGGTACGCGCCGATGCCGAGGGCCCGAAGCAGGATCCACATCGTCATCCGAGCACCGGCTCGCTCGTCGTCATGTTCGTCAGGATCCGGCCGTCCGCGAGCACGAGGAGCGCGGCTCCCCGATCCAGGAACGACTCGCCCTCAAGGAGCGCCTCCTTGGCTCGGACCTCCGCCTCGGCGCACGTGGGCGCCCACACGCTCGCCTGGAGCACCGGACCGGCGGCGGGCAGGCCGGTCGCGGGGTCGATCAGATGATGGAGCCCGTTGCCCCATGCCCGGCGCGTCACCGAGGAGGTCGCGAGCGCGCCTTCGTCGAGCACGATCCGTCCGGCGTCCGTGTCGGACGTCTCGGGATCCTCGACCCCCACCTCGATCCCCTCGCGCGGCGCCACTCCGGCGATGCGAAGATCTCCGCCGGCGTTGACGAGCGCCCACGGCAGACCGCAGGCGACCGCCGCCTCGGCCGCGACGTCGACGGTCCATCCCTTGGCGATTCCCCCGAGGTCGAGTCCCACCCCGGGCGGGAGTCGCAGCCGGCGGCCGTCGAGCTCCACGTCGCCCGCGCGACCGCACGGCCGTGGGGGACGAAGCGCACCCCGGGCGCCGGCCAGGATCTCGTCGAAGTCGCGGTCGTAGCCGGCGGCGATCACGGCGTCGAGCACCGTCGGATCGAAACGCCCACCCGTCTCGCTCCAAGCGGTGAGCGCGAGCCCGACCACGGAGCCGAACTCGAGCGAAACCCCGGTCCACGCGCCCGCCGCGGCGTTCACCGCGGACAGCTCGCTGTCCGGGCGGAACCGGGAGAAGCGACGCTCTTCGCGCTCGAACACCGATCGAAGGGTGTCGGCGCCGGCGAGGAAGGCCGGGGACCCGGCCGGGCCGATCAGGCTCACGTCGGTTCCCATCGCCCGGAACCCGGCTCGCTCGACCTCCGGCATCACGATCCTCCCGTGCTCGTCGTGGGCGGGGGGTTCGTGGTCGAGCCGCCGCCGTTCGAGGACCCGTTGCTCCCCGCTGCGACCGTGCCCGAGCCGGACGAGCTCGATCCGGACGGGGACGATGGAACGGTCACGTACTGCACGGGCGCGGACGCCGGGCGGTCGGTGATGACGACGCGCCGGGTGATCTTCTTGACGATCACCACCGGCCGCTCGGCCTTGCCCGCGGCGACGTTGGTCGCCGGCTTGGGCGAGGCGCCCAGCGCGGCCCAGGGCGCGAAGAACGCGAGGCCGCCGGCGAGCCACGCCCAGACGCGCAGCTCGCGCTTGGAGGCTCGCCGCCGCCCGACGCGCTCGGCTTTCTCAGTCATCGCCGAACTCCCCTTCATCTCCTTGCCACCCGCCGTCGTCCTGGCCCTCGCTCTCGTGTTCGCCCTCGAACTGGTCGTCGTTCACTGTCTCGTCGTCGCGAGAATCCTCGGACGAGCTCATCGCGGGGGAGGACGCGGGGGCGCTCTGCGCGGCCGGGGCCGCGATCGTGACCACCTGCGGCGCCTTGGGCTTGGCCTTCTTGTGGATCGTCACGGTCCGCTCGATGGTCCGGACCCGCGGCTTGAGGTCGGCGCTCCCGGCGCTCCCGGCGCTCGCGACCGGTCCGCTCGCAAAGCCGAGCGACATCGCGACCACGCCGGCGAGCAGCGCGCCCACCAGGCCCGCCGCCACCGTCATCGCCGAACGCTTCTTCATGCTGCACCTCCTTCTCTGATTGAGACCACCGTACGGGTGGGCCGTTCAGGCGGATCTCAGCGGCGGGTTAAGGCTTCGATAACCCCCTCGAGGTCGTTCGGACCGCTCGACCCGGCCCGGTCGGCACTGCCGGCCGACTCGCCCGGGCGGGATGCTCGGACGAGAAGGAGGCGATGGCGATGTTCGAGCGCATCCTGCTCGCGGTCGACGGTTCCCCGCACAGCGCGGAGGCCGTCCCCGTCGCGGCGGACCTCGCGTTCCGGTACCACGGGGAGCTTGTGGTCTTCCACGCTCGGGAGCTGGACCTCGTGACGGGCGAGGAGGTCGAGTCGTCCCGCGAGGCGTCGGAGCTCGTCGACGGCCTCGTTCGGGCCCTGAAGGACACGGGCGTGAGCGCCCGGGGCGAGATCGTTTCCGTGCCGGCGGGCACGACGGCCCGCGCGATCGTCGAGGCGGCTCGCGAGGAGGACGCGGACCTCGTCGTCCTCGCGACGCGAGGGCTGTCGGACTGGAGCCGGTTGCTCGTGGGAAGCGTCGCGCACGACGTGGTGCATCACGCCGAGGTCCCGGTGCTGGTCGTTCGGGGCGCCCGGCGCGCCGCCGAGCCGCAGGTCCGCCCGGCCGTCAGGCGCTGATCTGCGCGGTGAGGATCGGTGCGGAGGTCGGTGCGGATGGGCAGGTCGACGGTTCGACGGTCACCGCCATCTCCTGAGTCGACTCCAGGCCCGTGTCGACGAACTCGAAGACCGATCCGTCGGCGGACGGGACGAAGCATCCGCCGGGTACCGGCGTGCCCCCCTGGAACATCCAGAGCGCGTAGACGTCTCCCTCGGGGGGCGCCTGCATCCCTGAGCCGAGCAGGTAGACGCCGGTCTCGCCGGGACGATAGGCGATCGCCAGGTTGCCGCCCTCGCCGTCGAACGCGACCACCCGTGCTCGCGACGGCACCTCCGGTTCGCGCGAGGACAGGACGCCGGCTCCCCAGCCGGCGACGAAGAGCAGGACCGCCGCCGCGGCCGCAACGAGCGGCCGGGCCCAGCGGGCGGTGCGCGAGGCGGGTCGTTCGCGCCCCCCGCTTCCCGAAGCTCGCTCCGGTCGGTCGCTCCCCGCGCGGGTGACGACCTCGTCCTCGAGCCCGCGAGGGACCGCAGCGGGTTCGAGCGCGAAGGCGAGCCGGCCCGCAACCTCGTCGAGCTCGGACTCGAGGCGCCGACACTCGGCGCAGTCGGGGCCGTGGTCGGCCAGCTCGCGCTCCAGGGTCGCGGCGTCGTCGGGCTCGAGCTCGCCCAGCGCGCGAGCGGCGAGGAGCTCCTCGATGCGCTCGTGATCCCTCATCGTTCCATCCCGGTCAGCGTGGCGCGCAGCTTTCGCATGCCGAGCAGGGTGCGCGACTTCACCGTGCCGAGGGGAAGCCCCAGTCGCTCGGCGATCCGCGACTGCGACATCCCCTCGAAGTACATGAGCTCGATCACCCGACGTTGATCCGGCGGAAGGTCCTCGAGCGCGGCCCGGACCGCTTCGCGCTCTTCGGGCACGCCGAGCGCGTCGACCACCGCCTCCGCGGGGTCCTCCACCACGACCACCTCGTTGGCGCGGACGTCCTCGCTGCGCCGGCGTTGTCACTCCTCGCGCCGAACCGCGTCCACCGCCCGATGATGGACCATGCCCATCAGCCACGACCGCACGGATCCCCGTCCCTCGTCGTAGCCGCGGGGGTTGCGCCACACGGCGAGGAAGGCCTCCTGCACGATCTCCTCGGCCAGGTACGGTTGCCGGGCGACTCGCCGGGCGAGCGCGAGCGCCGTCGGCGCGTACCGGCGGAAGAGCCCCCGAAAGGCTTCCTCCTCGCCACGTTCGATCCGCCGCACCAGGTCGCGATCCCGCACCTGCGTGAGGTCAACGGCCATCGTGGTTTCCGGGCGCGGGGCTCTCCGGCCGTCCAGGAGCAGGATCTCGGGCATGGTCCCTTCTTCGTCCGCCGAGGGATTCGCGGCGTGCCGCCTCGCGGATCGATTCCCCGACGCTCGGATGCCGGCTCACCCGGGCGCCGACGCCCGGGTGCAGCATCACCCGGACTCCGGCGCGGGATCGTCCACCTTCGAGAGCTCGGCGAGTCGCTCCTCGAGGCCGCGGATCCGCGCCCGCAACCGGGCGGTGGCCACGGCGCATCGGACGGCGCGGTCGAGCATCTCCCGGTTCGCCTCGCTCACCACGTCGGCGGCGCCGGCCCGGAGCAGCTCGTCGGCGGTCTCGGAACCCGCGACGGCGATCACCGGGACGTCCGGCGCGCGATCGACGATGGCGCGGACGGCGTCATCGCGGCCCTCGGGGAGGTCGCCGAAGACCACGACGGCGTCGACGCCACCGTCGGCCAGGCTCGCGAGGGCGCCGAGGAGGTCGTCGGCCCGTTCGGCCGCGAGCTCGAGCTCGGTCGCGCTCGGGCCCACCGCGAGGACGCGCATCGGGTCATCGTGCCGCCCCACGGTGTCGTAGCGTAGTCGGCGGCCCGGGGCTGACCCCGCGCGCGCGAGCCCCGCTCAGCCCGCGGATCGGCGAACGGCCTCGAGCGAGGCCGGGTTCTCCAGGCTCGACAGGTCGCCGGGGTCCCGGCCGGTGACGGTGGCCCGGATCGCGCGCCGCAGGATCTTCGCCGAGCGCGTGCGGGGGAGCTCGGCCACGAACAGGACCCGAGCCGGGCGGAAGGCCTTGCCGAGGTGCCGCGCGACGAGCTCGCGGAGCTCCTCCCCGAGCTCGTCGGACGGGTCGATCCCCGGCCGCGCGACCACGAAGCACCAGATCGCCTCGCCCTTCACCTCGTCCGGGATCCCGACGGCCGCCGACTCCGCGACGCGGACGTCGAGCGTGAGGACGCTCTCGACCTCGGCCGGCCCCAGACGCTTGCCGGCCACGTTCAGCGTGTCGTCGCTGCGTCCGTGCAGGAACCAGAAGCCGTCCTCGTCGACGCTCGCCCAGTCGCCGTGCGTCCACACGCCGGGGAACCGGCGCCAGTACGTCTCCAGGTAGCGCTCGGGATCACCGCGGAGCCCGCGGGTCATGGCCGGCCAGGGCTTGCGGCAGACGAGCTCGCCGACCTCGCCCGGCGCAGCCTCGGTTCCGTCCGGTCGGTACACGGCGACGTCCATCCCGAGCGCCGGACCGCGGAGCGAGCAGGGCTTCAGCGGGCTGATCGGATGCGGCGACAGGAAGCACGCGCCCACCTCGGTGCCGCCGGACAGGTTGATGATCGGCAGCCGCGAGCGCCCGACCACCTCGAAGAACCAGCGATAGGGCTCCGGGTTCCAGGGCTCGCCGGTCGAGGCGAGGATCCGAAGCGACGACAGATCGTGCGAGCGGACGGCGTCCTCGCCGGCGGGGATCAGCGCGCGCACGAGCGTGGGGGAGACCCCGAGATGCGTGATCCGGTGTCGCTCGACGAGCGACCAGAGCCGGTCCGGGCCGGGATGGTTCGGGGCGCCGTCGTAAAGGAAGACGGTCGCGCCGAGGGCCGTCGCCCCGACGACCTCCCACGGACCCATGATCCAGCCGAGGTCGGCGAACCAGAACAGGCGCTCGCCGCGCCGGAGGTCGACCTGGTAGGCGACCTCCTCCGCGATCTTGACGAGGAACCCGCCGTGCACGTGCACCGCGCCCTTGGGCCGTCCCGTCGTGCCGCTCGTGTACGCGACGAACAGCGGGTGCTCGGGATCGAGCCGGCGAGTCTCGAACCCGCCCGCGTGCTCCTGCACGACCGCGTCCCACGCGACGTCGCGTGTGGGGTCGGCCGGCGCGTCGTCGCGGCCGAGTCGCGAGACGACGATCACGTGCCGCACGGTGGGCGCGAGGGCCACCGCCTCGTCGGCGACCTCCTTCATCGCGACGAGCCGGCCTCGTCGCGGGAAGCCGTCGGCCGTGACGAGCACCTTCGCGCCCGCGTCGGCCAGGCGCGCGGCGACCGCGTCGGCACCGAAGCCGCTGAAGATCGGCAGCCAGACGGCGCCGAGCTTCGAGCAGGCCATCACCGCCACGACCGCCTCGGGACACATCGGCAGGAAGATGCCGACCGCGTCGCCCCGGTCCACGCCGAGCGTGAGCAGCCCGTTCGCGAGCGCGTCGGCGCGCTCGCGGAGCTCACGGTAGGTGAGGGTGCGCACCCCGCCCTCCTCGCCCTCCCAGACGACGGCGAGGGCGTCCGGCGTCGTCTCGGCCCAGCGGTCCACACAGTTGTGGGCGAGGTTGACCGATCCGCCGACGAACCACGTCGCCCACTCGATGCCCCGCGATGTGTCGAGCACGCGCTCGTAGGGCGCGAAGAACTCGAGCGCGAGATCCCGCACCACGGCGTCCCAGAACCATTCGACGTCGCCGGTCGAGCGCCGGATCAGCTCGTCCTCGGACTCGATCCCGTGCGCCCGCATCAGGCGGCTGACGTTCGCGCGATCCACGAGGTCCTGCGGAGGTCTCCACACGATCGTCACGGGCGCCTCCGCATCGGGCGAGGAGCTTGCCGGGTACGCTTCGACGTCGAAAGCCTATGTCCGAAGGTCCTTCCACGCCCGCCCCCGGCGGGCACCCGCATCTGCGCCGAGCGTTCCTCGGCATCTCGGCATCGGTCGCCGCGCTGGTCATGGTGGCGTCGGCCGTCGGGATGGGCTCCTACTTCTGGGTGTCGTCGCAGCGACAGACGATCAGGGGCGGGACGCTCGACGTGGGCGAGCCGGGCGCGTCGCCGCAGGTGGACATCGCCGGCCGGTGCGACACGCACGTGTGCAACTACCTCCTGCTCGGCAGCGACTCCCGTCAGGGGCTCACGAGGCAGGAACAGGAGCACTTCGGCACGGACGCCGACATCGGGGGGGAGAACCGGTCCGACACGATCATCCTCGTCCACACCGACCCCGACCAGGGCAAGGCCATCTTCCTGTCGTTCCCTCGGGACCTCTGGGTGGACATCCCCGGCATGGGGATGGGCAAGATCAACTCCGCCTTCGAGGGCGGCATCAAGGGCAGCGGGGCGCTGCGCGTCGCCCGGACGGTCCGCGAGCTGACCGGCATGCCGATCCACCACGTGATGTACGTGTCGCTCGCCGGGTTCCAGGGCCTGGTCGACGCGCTCGGCGGCGTCGACATGTGCGTGCCGTACGCGATGCAGGACGAGCTCACCGGCCTCGACATCCCGGCGGGCTGCCAGCACTTCGACGGCGCGACCGCCCTCGCGTACGTTCGCACGCGCCACCAGCCGTGCGACACCATCCCCGACTTCGCGCGAATCAGCCGTCAGCAGCAGTTCCTTCGCGCCGTCATCGCCAAGCTGCTGTCGCCGAGCGAGCTGGTGCGGCTGCCCGATCTCGTGCCCGAGCTCCTCGGCAACCTCGTCGTCGACGAGGGGCTGAACCCGGCCGAGCTCGTCTATCTCGCCGGTCAGCTCCAGGGCGTCGGGACCGAGAACGCCGATTTCCGCGCGGTGCCGACGCTCCCGGCCGGCATCTACGACAGCGGCGGCACCTTCCTTTCCATCGTGAAGATGATCCAGCCCGATGCCGACGAGCTTTTCCGGCGGATTCGCGAGGGCAAACCCCTCGGCGACCTCGGATCCGAGCTCGCCTCCACCGCCCCCTCGCCGGCGACGATCGTCGTCTCGGTCGTCGATCGCAGCGCGGGCACGACCGCCGACGACGTGCTGCAGGTCCTCACCGAGGGGGGGTTCAACACCTCGCCCGGCATCCTCGACGCCTCCGCGGTCGAGCCGCCATCCTCCGGGCCGATGATCCTGTACCGGGAGGGCGAGGAGGCGATGGCCAAGGTCGTCGGGTCATACTTCCCGAACATGGAGCTCGTGCCCGCCCCGCGCGGAGCGCTGCCGAAGGGTCAGGACGTCGCGGTCGTCGTGACGGGGCGGTACCACCTGCCCGAGCCGCAGCAGGGGACGCAGGTGGAGTGCACGACGTGAGGGCGCTCGTCCTTTCGGGCGGCGAGGGCTCGCGGCTGCGACCGCTCACGCACACGAGCGCGAAACAGCTCATCCCGGTGGCGAACACGCCCATCCTGTTCCACGTGCTCTCCGCGATCGCCGATGCGGGGATCTCGGAGGTCGGCCTCGTGGTCGGTCAGACCGCCGACGAGGTGCGGGCCGCGGTCGGCGACGGCTCCGCATGGGGGCTTCGGATCACCTACATCCCGCAGGAGGCGCCGCTCGGGCTGGCGCACGCGGTGCTCACCGCGGCCGACTTCGTGCGCGGCGAGCCGTTCGTGATGTACCTCGGCGACAACGTCCTGCTGGGCGGGATCCGCCGGTTCGTCGAGGAGTTCGAGCGCCACCGGCCCGACGCGCAGATCTTCCTCGCGCGGGTTCCCGAGCCCGAGCACTTCGGGGTCGCCGTGCTCGAGGGCGACCGGGTGGTCCGCCTCGTCGAGAAGCCGAAGGAGTTCCTGTCCGACCTCGCGCTCGTCGGCGTGTACCTGTTCGACGATTCGATCCTCGAGGCCGCCGCGACGCTTCGCCCGTCGTGGCGCAACGAGCTCGAGATCACCGAGGCGATCCAGTGGCTCATCGACCAGGGTCGGACGGTGCGAGCGGAGATGGTGACGGGTTACTGGAAGGACACGGGGCGTCCGGAGGACCTGCTCGAGGCGAATCGGATGCTGCTGTCGACGCTCGAGCCGCGGGTGCTCGGAGAGGTCGACCCCGAGTCGGTCCTGGAGGGTCTCGTGGTCGTCGAGGCCGGCGCGAAGGTCGTGCGTTCCCGGGTCGTGGGTCCCGCGATCGTCGGCGAGGGAACGCTCGTCGAGGACGCGACGATCGGGCCTAACGTCGCCCTGTCGTCCGGGTGCCGGGTGGTCGCGAGCGAGATCGCGGACTCGATCGTGATGGAGGGATCGCGGATCGAGGGCGTCCGGACCCTGCGAGACTCGATCCTCGGCCGCAACGCGGACGTCCGGCACTCGGGGACGCGCGGGGAGAAGCGGCTGGTGGTCGGCGACCAGAGTCGCGTCGAGATCGACTGAGCGACGTGCGCATCGCCATCGACGCGCGTCCGGCGCTCGACCCGCACCGGACGGGCGTCGGTCACTACGCGCGCGAGATCGTGCGACACCTGCCCGCCGCGGATCCGTTGCCCGAGTACGTCGCGTGGTACCTGCACGCCAGGGGCGTGCTGCGACGGCCGAGGTTCTTCGACGGCGTCGCGTCGAATCTCACCGAGCACGCGAGCCGGTTCCCGGCGCGGGTGTTCCAGCCGGTGTCGTGGCGGCTCGGCGTTCCGAGGCTGGAGTGGCTCGGCGTCGACGCGGACGCCCTGCTCGCGACGAACTTCGTTCCGCCCCCGACGAGGTGCCGGGGAGTCGTCCTCGTGGTCCACGATCTCGCCTACGAGCGCTACCCGGAGACGGCGCCGCAGATGGACGCGCGCTGGCGCCGCGTCTTCCGCCGGTGGATCCGCCGCGCCGCGGGCGTGATCGTCCCCTCCGAGAGCGTGCGTCGCGACCTGCTCGAGCGGCACCCCGAGGCCGATCCGGCGCGGGTCCACGCGATCCCGCACGGGGTCGACCCGTTCGTCCGGCCGCCGGCCTCCGAGGTCGAGCGGGTTCGGGAGGCGTTTCGGATCGGCGGCCCCTACGCGTTGTTCGTCGGGGGCATCGAGCCGCGGAAGAACCTGCGCGGGCTGCTCGAGGCGTTTCGGCTCTCGGAGTCGGCCGCCTGGCTCGTCGTCGCCGGCGGGCGCACGAACTGGATCCCGCATGAGGTGGATCGCCTGCGTGCCGCCGTGGCCGCCCTCCCGGCCGAGGTTCGGGTGCGGGTCGTCCTGACCGGCTACGTCAGCGAGGCCGACAAGCGGGCGCTCCTTGCCGGCGCCGACGTCCTCGCCTATCCCTCGCTGTACGAGGGCTTCGGGTTCCCCGTGCTCGAGGGGTTCGCCGCGGGGGTGCCGGTCCTCACGTCGGACGCATCCTCCCTTCCGGAGGTCGCCGGGAGTGCGGCGCTACTCGTCGACCCGCATCGCCCGGCGGAGATCGCGGCCGCTCTCGACCGCCTGCTCCGCGACGACGGGCTTCGGGAAGGGCTTCGCCGTGCCGGGAGCGAGCGCGTGCGCTCCTTCACTTGGGAGGCCACCGCCGTGCGAACGGCGGAGGTGCTGAAGGCCGCGGGGTCGGGCGCGCGCTGATCGACCGGGGCGGAGCGCTCGCCGATCGACCGACGTCGGCGCCCGGGTAGACTCGGGCGCACCATGGCCGAGCGCCGCGAACGCCTGCTCGTCACGGGCGGGGCGGGCTTCATCGGTTCCCACCTCGTCGACCTTCTGCTCGAGCGGCCGAACACCGACGTGACCGTGCTCGACAAGCTCACGTACGCGGGGACGCGGGGACACCTCGACCATCACGAGCCCGACCCGCGCTTTCGCTTCGTCCTCGGCGACGTGGCGCAGCCGGAGGACGTCGCCCCGCTGGTGGAGTGGTCCGACGCGGTGATCCACGCCGCCGCCGAGTCGTTCGTCGACCGCAGCATCCAACGCTCGCGCGACTTCGTGCTCTCCAACGTTCTGGGGACCCAGGTCGTGCTCGAGGCCTGCCGCGAGCTCGATCGGCGCCTCCTTTTCGTCTCGACGGACGAGGTGTACGGCTCGCGCGAGGGGGAGCCCTTCGCCGAGGACGCGCCCCTGCTCCCGCGCAATCCGTACTCGGCCAGCAAGGCCGGCGCCGAGCTCCTGTGCCGGTCCTACGTCGTGACCTACGGGATGCCGGTCACGATCGTGCGCGGCACGAACGCGTTCGGCCCGCGGCAGCATCCGGAGAAGGCGATTCCCACCTGGGTCACGGCCGCGCTGCAGGGTCGCCCGGTCCCGGTGTACGGAGATGGCCAGCACCGCCGCGAGTGGCTGTACGTTCGCGACTTCGCGCGCGCGATCGGCGTCGTGCACGATCACGGCGAGCCCGGTTCCGTCTACAACATCGGCGGCGGGACGGAGATGACCAACCTCGAGCTCGCGAGGCGCATCTGCTCCTACCTCGGGGTGGACGAGTCGTCGATCGCCTTCGTCCCCGATCGGCCCGGACACGATCGCGCGTACGGCCTGTCGTGGGATCGGCTCGGGGCGCTCGGGTGGCGCCCCGCGACGCCGTTCTCCGACGGGCTCGCGATCACGCTCGCCTGGTACCGAGACCACCAGGACTGGGTCGGCGACGTGCTCGAGGGCGCTTCCGCGTGAGGATGGGCGCGGGAGGGTTCGCGTGAGGATCGTCGTGACCGGGGCCGGGGGCGGCCTCGGGCGCGCGTTCGTCGCGGCGTGCCCGTCCCATCACGACGTGGTTCCGCTCGCGCACACGGATCTGGACGTCGGCGATCACCACGCGGTGCTGCGAACGATCGTTCCCCTCGCGCCCGAGCTCGTCGTGAACGCCGCGGCCTTCACCAAGGTCGATGCGTGCGAATCGGAACCCGAGCGCGCCCTTCGCGCCAACGCCGTTGGGCCGCAGTCGCTCGCGCTCGCCGCGCGCGCGTGCGGCGCCGTCCTGCTCCACGTCTCCACGGACTACGTGTTCGACGGCGAGAAAGGCTCCGCCTACGACGAGCTCGACGAGCCGAACCCGCTGAGCGTCTACGCGCGGACCAAGCTCGCGGGCGAGCGCCACGTGCGCTCCCTGGCTCCGGAGTCGTTCCTCGTGCGAACGGGCTACGTGTTCGGCGGCGGCGGCGACTACCTCATGGGGGCGCTGCGCCGACTCTCGGCGGGCGAGGACGCCGGCGGGCTGACGGATCGAATCGGCACACCCACCTACGTCGTGCACCTCGCGGAGCGGTTGCTGCCCCTGGCCCTGACCCACCGGTTCGGCACGTATCACCTCGCCGGCCCCGAGGCGACGACGTGGTTCGACGCGCTCGCTCGGGCGGTCGCGATCGGCGGGCTCGCGGGCGCGCCTCGTGAGCAGCGAGCGGAGGAGCTCGGGCTCCCTGCGCCACGACCGCGCAACAGCGCCCTCACGAGCGCCTACCTACCGCACCTGGACGTCCCCGCGTTCCCGCCGTTGGACGCCGCGATCGGCGCCGTGATCGCGTCGCTCTAGCCGGTCTTGCGGGCCTTCCACGCCTCGACGCTCGGCCATCGTCGCGCCCACTCCCAGGGCACGTCGTCGTCGGGGACCGAGACCGGATCCTTCGGTGCGGGGATCTCGACCAGGTCCTCGATCTCGAACCCACAGGAGCGCAGCAGCCGGATCATGTCGCCGTGCCCGAGGTGGAACTCGATGCCGTCGACGGCGCCGTGCTCGTCGTGCCACTCGAAGCGGTGCATGCCGAAGTAGTCGCGGTGCAGCGTCGTGTCGGCGGGGGCGAGGTCGTCGTCGGTGGGATAGCACAGAATCACGAGCGGCGTGCCGGCGATGAAGAGCAGCTGCCCACCCGGCCGAAGGAGGCGAGCCGCCTCGGGGATCCACGCATAGGGATCGCACCAGATCGCGGCGCCGTACTCGGAGATCGCGAAGTCGAAGCTCCCGTCGGGGAACGGCGCCCGTTCCGCGTCGGCGTGGACGAGCGGAAAGCGGATCCCGAACTCGTCCTGCAACATCCGGGCGGTGGCGAGCTGGCGCGAGGAGTTGTCGAGCCCGACGGCTCGCGCCCCGCGGCGCGCGAGCCACGAGCAGATGTACGCGGTCCCGCAGCCGAGCTCGACGGCGTCGAGCCCGTCGACGTCGGGGAGCAGGCCGAGCTCGGACTCCGGCACCCCCCAGATGCCCCAGTCGGGCTCGCCGCCCCAGGACCGGCGCCCGCGCTCCACCCAGTTGTCCGCGTCGGCATCCCATCCGGCGCGGTTCACCAGCACGTGGTCGAGGCTCACGCGTGCACGATAGCCGCACGGATTGCGGTTCTGTGTCGTAGGCCGGGGGGTCCGAGGGGCGATGCTACGCTCCGGTGCGATGACCAGCGAGAACGATCTTCGCGACGCCCTTGCCCGCGAGCTCTATTGGGCTGAGGAGGCCACGCCGCGGTCGCGGATGGACACGGGTGAGGTGCGCGACGCGCTCCACGACTTCGCGGCCTCCATGAGGGACGACGAGAGGCAGGTCGTCCCGCGCGGCGAGCCGAACCTCTCCTCGAGGACGAGGTGGCGCCGCCGGCTGAAGCTTCGCCTGTTCCGCGTGTTCCGGCCGATCAGCTGGCGCTACGACCGGCTCCTGGGCGACCTCGGGGAGCTGAACGCGGCGCTCGCCGACCGCGTCGCGGTCCTCGAGGCCGAGGTCGGCCGCCTCAAGCGGGAGCGTGGCGAGTGAGGATCGCGGTCGCGCATCCGCAGACGCCGTTCACGCGCGGCGGGGCGGAGACGCACACGGAGGCGCTCGTGCGCGCGCTTCGCGCGGCCGGCCACGAGGCCGAGGAGGTCGTGGTCGCGGGTAAGTGGTACCCGGCGACCGAGCTCCTGCATCAGATGGCGGTCTGGCGCTCGCTCGACCTCTCCGAGTCCAACGGGCTCCCGATCGACATGGTGATCGCGCTCAAGTTCCCGGCGTACCTCGTTCCGCACGAGCGCAAGGTCGTATGGCTCATCCATCAGCACCGCAGCGCGTACGAGCTCTGGGATCACCCGGAGTTCGCGGACCTGTCGAAGCAGGAGGAGGGCCCGGCGCTTCGCGACATGGTCGTGCAGAGCGATCGCGTGGCGCTCGGCGAGGCCAAGCGCGTGTTCACCAACTCGCGCAACGTGCAGGATCGGCTCTTGCGGTCCATTCGCCTGTCGAGCGAGGTGCTCTACCATCCCTCGCCGCTGGCCGAGGCCCTCGGCTCCCTCGAGCCGGGCCCCTACGGCGACGCCGTGGTCTTCCCGAGCCGGCTCGAGGCGCTGAAGCGACAATCGCTCGCCGTGGAGGCGATGCGACACGTGAAGACGGCCGTGAAGCTCGTCCTCGTCGGCGGCGGCCCCGACGAGCCCGCGATCCGAGAGCAGATCGCCAAGCGTCGGCTCCAGGGGCGCGTCGAGCTCGCGGGGCGGGTCCCAGACGAGGCACTGCACCGGCTCTACCTCGGTGCGCTCGGCGTGTACTATGGCCCGTACGACGAGGACTACGGCTACGTCACGATCGAGGGGTTCGCGGCGCGCCGGCCCGTCGTGACGCTCACGGACGCCGGGGGACCGCTCGAGTTCGTCGCCGACGGGGAGACCGGCCTCGTCACGCCGCCGGAGCCCGAGGCGATCGCCCACGCGTTCGACGTCTTGTTCTCCAACCGCCCCCTCGCCAAGCGGCTGGGGGATGCGGGCAACGCCCTGATCCGCGAGCGCGTCCCGGGCTGGCCCGAGGTGGTCGCCCGGCTCACGGAGTAGTCGTGGGCAGTCGCGTCGTCGGCGCGGCGCGCCGCATGCTCCGCTGGGACTACAAGATGGACCCGCGGATCGCGTGGCTCTCGCCCATGCCGCCCGCCAGGACGGGCGTCGCGACCTACTCCCGGGCGGTCCTCGACGAGCTCGAGCGCGTCGACTGGCCGGCGCGACGGCGGATCCAGCCGATCTGGCCCGTCGAACCCAAGCACGAGGGCACGATCCCGTGGCACACGCTGGGCGTCTACCACCTCGGGAACAACGTCGAGTTCCATCGCGACATCTACCGGCACGCGATCCAGACCCCGGGGGTGCTGGTCGTCCACGACCTCGCGCTCGACGACTTCGTCCGCGGGATGATCGCGAACGGCGATCCGCTCGGCCACCAGGCCATGCGCGAGGGTCTCGCGAACGCACCGCGGCTGGCGGGGCTCTCGGACGCGACGACGAACGAACCCCTGCGGGTCCCGTTCATCGCGCACGCGGCGCGGCGCGCCCGGGGGATCGTCGTGCACGCGCCGTTCGTCGAGCGCTACCTGCGCGCGTTCGGCTGCCGGACCCCGATCACCGTGGCGCCGCATCCCGTCGTGGAGAGCGAGCGCGACGTCGCCCGGGCGATCGGGCGCCGCGCCGTGGTGCGCGCGCCGCTCGAGGTCGTCGGGATGCGGTCGCTCGTCGGCGTCTTCGGGGACCAGAACGCCGCCAAGCTGATCGACCTCGTGCTCGCCGCCGTGGCGACGCTGCCCGAGTCGGTCCACGTCGCGCTGGTCGGTCGCCGGATCGAAGGCTACGACCTGGACGCCGTCGTGCGCGGCAGCGGGCTCGGCGGCCGGGTGCACGTCCACGCCGACGTGAGCGACGGGGACTTCCTCGCTTGGATGGGCGCGGCCGACGTCGCCGTCGACCTCCGCAGCCCGCACCGCGGCGAGGTGAGCGGCTCGCTCGCCCGATCGATGCAGATGGGCCGCGCGACGGTGGTGAGCGCCACGGGCACCTACCTCGATCTGCCGGACGAGGTCGTCGCCCGCGTCCCGGCCGGCCGGCCCGACCCGGCGACGATCGCGTCCGAGATTCGCGGCCTCCTCGAGGACGAGGGCCGCCGCGACCGTATCGGCGTCGCCGCGCGCGAGCACGTCGCCGAGCGCTCGCGTACCCACGCGACGGCGAACGCCTACGTGCGAGCGATCGACGGCACGCTCTCGCTGCTCGCCGACCCCACGCGGCGGGCGCTCGCGCGGTGGGGCGGCGCGCTCGTCGACCTCGGCGTCACGGAGGAGACCCTGGCCGAGGGCTACGGCCTCTCGTACGCGCGCGCCCTCGACGACTTCGTCGCGCCGGGGACGCCGACGTGACCACGGTCGCGGCCACCGCCGTCGAGCGGACCTCCGAGTCGCCGCATCTGCGCCTCGGCGCTCGCCTTCGCGTGCTCGCGGCCCACCGCGAGATCCTGCTGAACCTCATCCGCAAGGAGCTGAAGGTGAAGTACGCGGCGTCGGTGCTCGGCGCCGTCTGGTCGCTCCTCAACCCGATCGTGTTCCTGATCGTGTTCTCCTTCGTCGTCCGGATGCTGGGCAACGCCATCCCGAACTACCCCGTCTACCTGCTCTCGGGCCTGCTGGCGTGGAACCTGTTCAGCGCGTCGCTGCAGAGCGGGGCCCGCTCGGTGCTCGACAACGCGAACCTCGTGAAGAAGGTGGCCTTCCCGCGCGAGATCCTGCCGCTGTCCGCGATCGGGGTGGCCCTAGTCGACTACGTGCTGCAGCTCGGGGTGCTGCTCCTGTTCATCGTCGTCTCCGGATACGGGTTCAGGTGGCCCGAGCTCGCCCTGCTGCCGCTCTCGTTCGCCGCGCTGCTCGCGTTCACCGCGGCGCTCACGTTCTGGCTCGCCGCGCTGAACGTCCGGTATCGCGACGTGGGGCACCTGCTGAACATCGCGATCCTCGTCTGGTTCTGGGTGACGCCGATCGTCTACGCCGGGGCCGTCGTCCAGGAGAAGCTCGCGGATCGCGACGTCCTGTGGGCGCTCTACCTCGCGAACCCGCTCACCCCGATCATCGCCGGCATGCAGCGGTCGCTGTACGGCGATCCGACCCCGGGTGGCGTGCCCGTCCTGTTCGACGTGAGCCTCGGGTGGCTGGCCGTCGTGCTCGCCGTCGTGCTGGCCCTGTCGGTCGTGGCGATCCGGTTCACCTGGGGTTACTTCTTCTCGCGCTCGGGTGACTTCGCGGAGGAGCTGTGATGGCGCCCGCGATCGAGATCGCGGACCTGTCCAAGCGGTTCCGGATCTTCCGGGAGAAGCCGACGACCATCAAGCAGCGCCTGCTGACCTCGCACGCGCGGGCCGAGGACTTCTGGGCGCTCCGCGAGATCGCGTTCGACATCGACGAGGGCTCGACGTTCGGCCTCATCGGCCACAACGGCTCGGGCAAGACGACGCTCCTGAAGTGCGTCGCCGGGATCCTGCGGCCGACCAGCGGCACGATCCGCCAGCGCGGGCGGCTGGCGGCGTTGCTCGAGCTCGGCGCCGGATTCCATCCCGAGCTCACGGGCCGCGAGAACGTCTACCTCAACGCCTCGTTTCTCGGCCTGTCGCGCAAGCAGACCGACCGCGCGTACGAGGGGATCGTCGAGTTCGCCGAGCTCGAGCCGTTCATGGACAACCAGGTGAAGTTCTACTCCTCGGGGATGCTGGTCCGGCTCGGGTTCGCCGTCGCGGTCCACGTGGAGCCCGACGTGCTGCTCGTGGACGAGGTGCTGTCGGTGGGCGACGAGGCGTTCCAGGCCAAGTGCATCGAGCGCGTCCGCCGCTTCCAGCGCGAGGGGCGCACGATCGTGCTCGTGACGCACGCGCTCGACACCGTTCGCGAGATCTGCGACCGCGCCGCCATGCTGCATCACGGCCGGCTGCACGCCCTCGGAGCGCCGGACGACGTCGTGCGCGAGATGCGGTACGTCCTGTTGGGCGTGACCGACCCGGGCTTCGTGCCGGAGGAGGGCTCGCGCGAGGCTGAGATCGCCGAGGTGCAGCTGCTGCGCGCGACGGGATCCGCCGAGGGCCCGGTGCTCCGGGAGGATCCGCTCACGATCCAGGTCGACGTGCGGTCGAACCTTCCCGTGGACGACCTGGACGTCGACGTTGCCGTGCTCGACGGTGCCACGAACCACCCGGTGCTCGAGGCGAGGACCTCGCGGGCCGGGATCGATCTCGGCCGGTTCGACGGGAAGAAGCGAGTGCGGTTTCGGATCGAGCGGTTCCCCTACGGCGCCGGCAAGTACTGGGTGACGGTGGGCCTCAGCTCGCGGTCGACGGGGCGCCTGTACCACGTGCAGACGCAGCGCTACCTGTTCGAGGTCGTGGACGCTCCTCGCGTCCAGGAGCGGATCGAGGTGCCCGTCGTGGTGGAGGCGGAGGACCGATGACCGGCCCGAATGCCCGGGCAGATGCGCCCGCCGAGACGAACGTGAAGAAAGGACCCGGCGCCATGTTGATCGCCATGATTCTCCTGTCGGTGGGGCTCGCCGCCGTGGCGCAGCTCGCACTGAAGCAGGGCATGAACCAGGTGAACGCGGAGCTCGCACCGACGACGTTCTCGCTGAACGGCGCGTCGGTGCGGGCGCTCGTGTCCGAGCCGTTCGTGTGGGCGGGACTGGCGCTGTTCGGCCTGTCGGCGCTGGTCTGGCTCGTGGTGCTGTCGCGGGCGTCGCTGTCGTTCGCCTACCCGTTCGCGGCCCTCACCTATGTCCTGATCCTGCTCTTCGACGCCTTCGTCCTCGACGAGCACGTGCCCGCGCTCCGCTGGGGAGGCGTGGCGCTCATCGCGGCGGGGATCTTCCTGATCTCTCGCACCCCGCACGCTTGATGGGCGAACGCGACTCGCCGTTCGACCTCGCCGTCGTGATCGTCAACTACAACGCCGGGGCCTACCTGACCCGGTGTGTCGAGTCCGTCGCCGAGGGCGGTGGGGGGCTGCGGCTCGACGTCCTGCTGGTCGACAACGCGTCGCGCGACGGGAGCGCCCGGGCCGCCGCGGCGGGGCGGCCCGGGCTTCGGCTGATCGAGAACCCCACGAACCGAGGCCTGTCCGCGGCCTGGAACCAGGGGGCCGCCGAGACGGACGCGCCGTGGATCCTGTTCCTGAACCCCGACGCCGAGATCTGGCAGGGTGACCTCGCGGCGTTCGTGAAGGTGGGGAGCGAGCGACCCGAGGTCGCGGTGCTGGGGCCGATCGTCCGCAACGCCGATGGGACGATCTACCCGAGCGGTCGCGGGTTCCCGTCGGTGGGCCTGGCGGTCGGGCACGCCTTCCTCGAGCCGTTCTCGCCGAACAACCGCTTCACGCGCGCCTACCGGCAGTCGACGTGGGACCGGCGTTCCGAGCGAGCGGTCGACTGGGTGAGCGGCGCCTGCATGCTGGTGCGCCGCAAGGCGTTCGAGACGGTGGGGCGGTTCGACGAGGGCTTCTGGCTGTACGGGGAGGAGCTCGACCTCTGCACGCGGCTGCGCGACGCGGGCTGGACCGTCCTGTTCACCCCCGCGCTCGAGATCCTGCACGAGGGCGGCGTCTCGACCGGACGCTCGCGACGGACCCACCTCCAGCATTCGCGGAGCATCTACCGGTACTACCGCAAGCATCGCGCCGGTGGGTGGCGCGCGTCGACGCTGCCGCTCGCGTGGCTCGCCCTGCGCCTTCGCGCCGAGCTCGTCGCCCTGCGGGACCGGTTCGCGCGATGAAGGCGGTCGTGCTGGTGGGCGGCGAGGGCACGCGGCTGCGACCGATCACCGAGACGATCCCCAAGCCCCTGGTGCCGCTGATGAACCGCGCGAGCCTCGACCACGTCCTCGATCACCTCGCCCGGCACGGCGTCCACGAGGTCGTGCTCTCGAGCTCCTACCTCGAGGCGACGTTCCACGAGTTCATCGAACGGCGCCACGGCGACCCCGCCATCGCTTGGATCACCGAGGCCGCGCCGCTCGGTACCGGCGGCGCGATCGTAAACGCGCTCGCGAGCCTGCGAACCGGCGAGCCGTTCTTCGCGCTGAACGGCGACATCCTGACCGACCTCGACCTCACGGCCATGCTGACGATGCACCGCGATCGGGCGGCCGTGGCGACGATCGCCCTCACGCCGGTGGACGACGCGCGGCCCTACGGGCTCGTGCCGACGAGGGACGACGGCGGGGTCGTGGAGTTCCTCGAGAAGCCCACGGACGCCGTCCCGGGCGAGATCAACGCGGGCACGTACCTGCTCGAGCCGTCGGCCCTCGCCGGTTGGGAAGCGGGTCGCGCGGCCTCCATCGAGCGCGAGATCTTCCCGGCCCTGATCGCCCGCGGGGAGCCGGTGTTCGGCTTCGTCTCCGACGCGTACTGGATCGATCTCGGCACGCCGGAGCAGTACCTGCGCGCGCACGTCGACATTCTCGAGGGCCGCGTGGCGTTCGAGCCCGTGTACGCCGCGCCCCTCGTCGCGGAGGGCGCCGAGATCGACCCGCGGGCGTGGCTCGGCCGGCACGTCGTCGTGGGTGCCGGGGCCGCCGTCCACGCCGGCGCCCGCGTGGACGGGAGCGTGCTCCATCCGCGCGCGATCGTCGGGGAGGGAGCCGTCGTGGCCGGCTCGATCCTGGGCCCGGGCTCGCGCGTGGGGGCCGGTGCGAGGGTGCACGGGTGCGTGCTCGGCGAGGGGGCCCTCGTGCCGGAGGGCGCCACCCTGGACGGCGAGCGTGTGCCCGGGGCTCGACCCGCCGGTTCGGGCGAAAGCGGCAGTTCCGGGCAACCGATGGGGTAGGATGCGCGTTTCCCGTTCAGGGAACCTCCCGAACATGCGAAGACTCTTCCTTGCCCTGTCCGCGGTTCTGCTGGTCGCGCTCGCGCCGGCGCCGGGCGCGCTCGGCCAGAACCAGCCGAAGGACTTCACCTTCTTCGGCTCGGGCTTCGGCCACGGGCTCGGGATGTCCCAGTGGGGGGCGTACGGCCTCGCGCTCGACGGCTGGAGCGCCAAGGAGATCCTCACCCACTACTACTCGGGCACGAGCGTCGTGAAGGAGGGCTCGCCCCCCGATCGTCTGCGCATCGGGCTCGTGCAGGCGGAGGCCTCGGTTCACCTCGAGGCGCAGGAGGGCGACGTCGAGCTCCGGCTCGGCGATCGCAAGTCAGGCGACGTCGTCGCCACGATCCCGGACGGTGAGAGCTGGCGGGTACGGGCCTCCGACGGCGAGTATCGGATCGTCGACGCGGGCGGCGCCACCGTCGGGCGGTTCGGCGGGCCGGCCGAGCCGATCTTCGCCGTCTTCCAGCCGCAGGGTGTGCGGGTACGCGTCCCCGAGGCCGGCCACACCTACAACCGGGGCTGGATCGAGTTCGGGCTGTACGGCTGCGGGGGCTCGTGCGATCTGCGGCTGATCCTCGAGGTCACGCCCCAGGAGTACCTGTACGGGCTCGGCGAGGTGCCGAGCTCGTGGCCGATGGCCGCGATGCAGGCGCAGGCCATCGCCGCCCGGACCTATGCGTTCACGAAGGCGGCCGCCTCGCAGCACCGTTCGGGATGCGACTGCGCCCTGTATGCCAGCTCCTTCGACCAGGTCTACGCGGGATGGGACAAGGAGGGCGGAACCGACGGCGATCGGTGGGTGCAGGCCGTGGATCACACCGAGGACAAGGTCGTGGCCGAGGCCGGGACCACGATCCAGGCGTTCTACATGTCGTCCTCGGGCGGGTTCACCGAGGACAACGAGAACGTGTGGGGCGGAACCCCGATCGAGTACCTGCGCGGCGTGTGCGATCCCGGCGACTACACGGCTGAGAACCCGAGCGCCATCTGGCAGACGACGGTCGCCGCGCCGAAGCTCACGAAGAGCCTCGCGCTCGGCATCGGCACCGTGACCGGGTTCGCGAACCCGGTCCGCGGGATCTCGGGACGGATCATCTCGATCACGGTGCAGGGCGAAAAGAGCTCGACGCCGATCAGCGGGACGGTGCTTCGGTCCGCGCTCGGCCTGCGCGACGACCGCGTGTGGATCAACCGCGATCGGCAGATCGTCGGCGCGATCCGCCAGAAGTACGACGCGCTCGACTGCGCGCCCGGCCTGGCCACCTCCGCCCAGGTCCCGGTCGCCGGAGGGCTGCGGCAGACCTTCGAGGACGCCACGATCTACTTCAAGGCGGGCGCGGGCGTCCACGCGCTCCGCGACCCCGTGCTCGCGTTCTACCGGGATCGGGGAGGGCCCGGCGGCAGGCTCGGCTTCCCGACCTCCGACGTCCGGACGATGCCGAACGGCAATCTGCGGGCGAGCTTCGAGAACGGCAGGATCACCTGCCACGAGAGCGACTGCTCTGCCTAGCGCACGAACAAGGGGCCGAGGAGCCCGCGCGGGGCCTCGGGCGCGTTCGTCGTGCCCCGGTAGGCGTCGACGAATCCCTGCGCGATCGTGACCGCCTGCTCCGCCGAGACGTCCGACGGGCACATCCAGCGGGTGTTCCATGCGACGAGCGCCAGCGCGCGACCGGTCGGGAGGTTCGGGTAGGGGGCCATGATCACCCTGCTCTGCTCGTTCGCGAACGCCTCGAGCGCGTCGACCGCGTCGGCCGAGAGCCCGCCGTCGGCCGTGATGCGGTACCAGATGAGGACGTAGGCGTGCTCGAGGTTGTGCACGGCTCGCGTCTCGGGGACGGGGTCGGCGTACACGTGCGGGTCGGGCGGCAGTGGGGTGGGATCGTGCGGCCCGGCGGCGGGCGGCGGATCGGGGTAGGTGAACGTGTCGCCCGGGGCGAGGTGGGCGCGGCTCGGGTTCGGGGTCACCGGGCGCTCGAGGTCGTCGCAGCCGGCGGCGCCCGCCGCGCTCTCGGCCGCAGGCGAGATCGTCCCCGGCCCCGGCGCCCGGATGAACAGCACCCAGCCGAGCACGAGGGCGGCCGCCAGCAGGGCGGCGCGGCGGACGAGGGTGCCGCGTGAGCGCCCGGGAGCCGGCGCAGGCGCCGGCTTCGTTCGCGAAGGCCCACCGCCCTTCGACGGGGCTCGGTGGGATCGCTTCCGGGTCTTGGCCACCGCCTACGGCTGGACGACGCTGAAGTCGAACGAGCTCGGGATCGGGTCCGGGAGCTCGTCCTTCGAGCCATAGGTCACGACGATCACGGACTGATCGTCGAGGGGGACGTTGCGGAACGGCACCGTGACCTCCTGGCCGCCCTGATAGACGCGGAGCTTCGCGTCGGAGGCGTTGCAGTACCCGCCCAGACACGTCTGGCTGAACCGCACGCCCCACACGTCGAAGAACTGCCCGAGGTTGAAGTCGGCGACCGTGCTCGACTCGATGTGCACGACCCCGTCGTCCGAGTGGGTGTGGATCGACTGCGATGTCGCCGGTGGCTCTCGTTGATGCCGACGTTGACCGGGATCGTCACCGGGCTCCCGTGGACGAAGATCTGGACGTTCACGTGGTTGTGCATGGCGAGCGTGTCGGCGTGCGCCGGCAGGCCGATCGCGTCGGCGCGCGCGGCCGCCTCCTCCGCGTTGGCCGGCCACGGGGCCTCGGTCGTGAGCTCGCCGGGAAGAGCGTCCGGGCGGGTCGTGTCCTTGGGCCGAGCGATGAGGAAGACCGACACGGCGACGACGGCCGCGATGCCGCCCACCCAGGCGAGCCGCCGCAGCTGCTCGCCGCGCCGCACGCGCCGCCGGATGTCCTCGCGCTGGCGCCGGGCGAGCTCCTTCTTCTCGGCCCGGGTCCGCTGCGGGGTCGACGTCGGGCGCTCGCCGGTTCGCGGCGGCTCGGACGGCGCTCTCGTGTCGGTCTTCGTCGCGGTCCGCTCTTGCGGCTTCGCGCCGTCCGTGGACCCGTCTGCCGTCCGCGACGCAGCGGTGGTTCGGGGCCGGGTGCTGGGCTTGCGTCGCTTCTTCGCCATCGCGCCGGTTCCTTCCGATCGCCTCAGAAGGCGAGGCCCGCCTCGGGTGCGTCCCCGAGGTATGTACGGCGCCCGTAGGGCGGTGCGCCGTACTTCGCGGCGAAATCGAACGCCGCGGCCAGGCTGACCTGCCCGCAGGTCTGCACGTGGTGCCAGGACACGAGCGCCATCTCCGTGCCCGACGGCAGGCTCCCCGCCGCCCCCTGGGCCGGGTAGTCGTACGGCGCGACGATCACCCGGGCCCCGGCCGTCGACTGGTCGAAGAACGTGCGGAGGCGCTCGAGCTCAGCCCCGCTCGCGTCCGGCGCGTACCAGATCACGGCGGCGCCGTGCTCGAGCGAGTGGACGACCCGATCGATGTCGGGAGGCGCGTCGTAGACGCCGGGTCCCTGCGTCACGGCGTTGTGCGGCCCCGACGCGGGCGGTACCGACGGGTAGGTCGACAGCGGCGGCATCTGCCCGCTGATGTGCACGCGATCCTGGTCCTCGGGCTGGTAGGGACCGACGTCTTCGACGGCGCCGCAGCCGGCCGCCTGCTTGGCGTCCGCGGCGACCCGGAACAGGTCGCCGGGCGTGGCGATGGCCGTCGACGGTCGCGTCAGCGCGAAGGTCGCCACTCCCACCGCGATGGCGAGCACGACGACGAGCGCCAGCCGCCGGTTCCGCTTCGAGCGGGCGATCCTGCGCTCGATCTCGACGCGCTCGCGCCGCGCCTGCTCCTTGCGCTCGGCCTTCGTCGTCCGGCCGTTCGTGGTCTGTCGGTTCGCCATGGGATCCCGATCACGTCTCGGTGGGCCATCCAGGATACCCACGGGCGCCGGATGCGAGCCCCGCCGATCGGCCCGGTGCTTGCGTGACGCGGCGGCCGAGCGCGTCCCAAACGGCGGTGCGATACTCCGCGAGATCGCATAGAGGGGGGATCCGGATGGATGCCAGCGCACGGCGCAGGTGGTGGTCGTTGCTCGTGGCGCTCGTGGTCATGGCCCTGGTCGCGGCCGCGTGCAGCAACGACGACGGAGGGGGAGGCTCGACGACGGGCGGTGAGGCCACCGGCGGCGAGACCACCGGAGCCACCGGTTCCACCCCGACGGGCGAGCCGCTCGTCTTCGGGATGATCCTGGTGGGACCGCAGGAGGACCACGGCTGGTCGCAGGCTCACTTCGAGGCCGGGCAGTACGTCGAGGACAAGCTCGGCGCCCAGATGATCGTGATCGACAAGGTGAATCCCACCGATCGTCCGGAAACGAGCGTCGAGCAGGTCGTCTCGGACATGATCGATCAGGGCGCGCAGCTCATCTTCGCCACGTCCGACGACTTCAAGGACGGCATCGAGGCGGCCGCCGCCGAGCACCCCGACGTCCCGATGATCTGGTCGTCCGGCGACAGCGCGTGGCAGGAGGGTCAGGGCTACATGCCCGATCTCACGAACCTCGGCAACGTGATGGGGCGCATGGAGTACGGCAAGATGATCGCCGGCTGCGCCGCGGCGCTCACCACGCAGACGGGACAGATCGGCTACCTCGGCCCGCTGATCAACGACGAGACGCGGCGCCTGGCCAACTCGGCGTTCCTCGGGGCGCGGTACTGCTGGGAGAACTACCGGGGCGAGGATCCCGGCTCCCTGCAGTTCTCGGTCAACTGGATCGGGTTCTGGTTCAACATCCCCGGCGTGACGCTCGACCCCACTCAGGTCACGAACGAGTTCTACGACTCGGGCGTCGACGTCGTCCTGAGCGGGATCGACACGACCGAGGCCCTCGTCCGCGCCGGGCAGCGCGCCGACGCGGGCGAGACGGTGTGGGCGATCCCGTACGACTTCAAGGGGGCGTGTGACGGAGCGCCGAGCGTGTGCCTCGGGGTCCCGTATTTCAACTGGGGTCCCGCCTACCTCGGGATCGCGCAGTCCGTCCTCGACGGGTCGTTCACGGCCGACTTCCAGTGGAACGGGCCCGACTGGGCCGACATCAACGATCCCGACACGTCCGCCGTGGGGTTCGTGCAGGGGCCGGCGCTGTCCTCGGACAACGCCGCCACGCTCGACGAGTTCATCGCCGGGCTCGGCGACGGGTCGATCAGCCTCTACACGGGTCCGCTCAACTGGCAGGACGGCTCCGCGTTCCTCGCGGACGGCGAGACCGGGACCGACCTGCAGGTCTGGTACCAGACCCAGCTCCTGGAGGGCATGAAGGGCGCGAGCTCTGCAGACTGATCGCGCGGCGAACGTCGGGAGCGGGACGGGACCGGGTCCCGTCCCGCTCCCTTCGTCGACGCCGCCGCCCGGATGAGCCTCGAGCTCCGATCCATCCGCAAGTCCTACGGGCCGGTCCGCGCGAACGACGGCGTGTCGCTCACCGTCGAGGCGGGCGCGCTCCACGGCCTCCTCGGCGAGAACGGCGCCGGCAAGTCCACGCTGATGAAGATCCTGTCGGGCTTCATCGGGGCCGACTCGGGCGAGATCGTGCTCGACGGGACCTCCCTGCAGCTGTCCTCGCCGCGGGACGGGATCCGCGCGGGGATCGGCATGCTCCACCAGGACCCGCTCGTGTTCCTGCCGTTCAGCGTCCTCGACAACTTCCTCCTCGGCGGCGTTGGGGGTCTCGGCGTGGACCGCCGCGCGGGGGCGCGGGCGCTGCGCGAGCTCAGCGAACGATTCGGCTTCGCGTTCGATCTCGACGCTCCGGCGCGCGGCCTCACGATCGGGGAGCGCCAGCAGCTCGAGATCGTCCGCCTCCTGTGGCTCGGCGCGCGGGTGCTCATCCTGGACGAGCCGACCTCCGGCATCTCGGCGAGCCAGCGCACGAAGCTCTTCGAGGTGCTCCGCTCGCTCGCCGCCGAGGGGATGATCGTCATCTTCGTCTCGCACAAGCTGGAGGAGGTGGAGGAGCTCTGCCAGCGGGTGTCGGTCATGCGACGCGGCAGGGCGGTCGGCGACGCGGAGCTCCCCTGTCCCACCGACGAGCTGGTTGAGCTGATGTTCGGCCGGGTGCTCGTCGAGCCCGAGCCGGGGGAGCAGGAGCTCGGGGAGCCCGTGCTCGAGCTCGAGCGCACGACGCTCCGCGGGCCGACGGTCACGACCCCGGACCTCACGCTCTCCGTGCGCGAGGGGGAGATCGTCGGCCTCGCGGGCCTCGAGGGCAGCGGGCAGGGAACGTTGCTTCGCGCGTGCGCCGGGCTGCTCGAGCCGGACGCCGGCGTCGTGCGCATCGCCGGCCGCGACCTCACCGGCCGTGACTATCGCGAGTTCCTGGCGGCCGGCACCCATTACCTGCCTGCCGGCCGGCTCGAGGAGGGACTCGTGCCGGGCCTGAGCATCGTCGAGCACTTCGTGCTGACGGGCGGAGAACGCCGCTTCTTCGTCGACTGGGACGAGACGCGTCGATCGGCGCAGGAGCGAATCGAGGAGAACCACATCGTGGGCAGGCCCGACTCGACGGCCGACGGACTGTCCGGCGGGAACCAGCAGCGCCTGCTGCTCGCGATGATGCCGGCGGACGTGTCGCTCCTGCTCATGGAGCACCCCACCCGGGGGCTGGACATCGAATCCGCGGCCTGGGTGTGGTCTCGACTGCTCGAGCGCCGGGCGGCGGGGTGCGCGATCGTGTTCGCGAGCGCCGACCTCGACGAGCTGCTTCGCTACAGCGATCGCATCCTCGTCTTCTTCGCCGGCGAGGTCCTGAAGGTGCTCGACGCGCGCGCGACCTCGGGCGAGGAGCTCGGGTACCTGATCGGCGGCAAGGAGCGAGTGTGAGCTCGCGCGCCGCCCGGGTGGGAACCGCGGCGCTCCCCATCGCGCTGGCGTTCGCCGTGGCGGTCGTGCTCCTGTGGCTCTCCGGCGCCCCGCCGTTCGAGGCCCTCCGGCTGCTGTGGGAGGGCTCGTTCGGAAGCACGGCGAAGATCTCGGACACCCTCACGGCGTGGGTGCCGCTCGCGCTCGCGTCGGCCGGCCTGGTCGTCACGTTCGCCGCCGGTCTATGGAACATCGGGGTCGAGGGCCAGATCGTCTCGGGCGCCATCGTGGCGACGTGGGTCGCGCGCGAGATGCCCGGTCCCTCCGCCGTCTTGATCCCCGCCATCCTGGTCGCCGGCATCATCGGCGGCGCGCTGTGGGCGCTGCTCGCCGGCGTGTTGAAGACCCGGGGCGGCGTGAACGAGATCTTCGGCGGGCTCGGCCTGGACTTCGTCGCCTCGGGCGTGGCGATCTACCTCATCATCGGACCCTGGAAGCGGGCCGGCGTCGCCTCCACGAGCGGCACGGACCTGTTCCGGCCGGAGGCGTGGCTGCCGACCGTGGGCGCGGCGCAGATCCCCCTGCTGGCCGTCGGGCTCGCGCTCGCCGCGGTCGTGCTCGTGTACGTGCTGATGCGCTCGACGATGCTCGGGCTTCGGCTGAAGGCGGTGGGGAAGAACGCGAGGAGCGCGCGCCTGCTCGGTATCCGAACCGAACGGCACACGCTGGGGGCGTTCGCCATGTGTGGCGCGCTTGCGGGTCTGGCCGGGGCGATCCAGGTCGCCGGTGCGTTCCACAAGCTCGTCCCGGCCGTCTCGGGTGGGTACGGGTTCCTCGGGATCCTGGTCGTGCTGCTCGCGGGCTTCCGGGCGGCCTGGATCGGGCCGATCGCCCTGTTCTTCGCGGCGGTCGCGGTGGGCAGCACCCAGCTCTCGCTCCGCCTCGACCTGGACTCCTCGCTCGGCGGCGTCCTGCAGGGGGTGCTGGTGCTGTTCGTGATCCTCGCGGGCGGGTGGCAGGCGCGTCGGGCGCGACGCGCAAAGGTGGCCTCGCAGGCCGGGGAGGAGCCCTAGCGTGGGCGCGACCCTGGCATCCATCGTGGCGGCCGCGAGCCCGCTCGTGTACGTCGCGATCGGCGAGACGATCGCGGAGAAGTCAGGGGTCGTGAACCTCTCGCTCGAGGGCACCGTGATGCTCTCGGCGATGACCGGCTTCGCCGTGGCGTTCACCACCGGTCAGGTGGTGCTCGGCTTCTTGGCCGCCGCGGCCGTTGGGATGGTGATCGCCGCCGTGGTCGTGTTCGCGAGCATCGAGCTCCGCCTGAACCAGATCGCGGTCGGCTTCGTCCTCACCCTGCTCGCGATCGAGTTGAGCAGCTTCCTCGGCGACTCCTACGTCGGCCAGCCGGGCCCCGCCGTGCCCTCGCTCGCGATCCCGGGCCTGTCGCAGATCCCGTTCGTCGGCCGCGTCCTGTTCCGGCACAACCTCTCCGTGTACGGCAGTTACGTCGCGATCGTCGGCGCATACCTGTTGCTCTTCAAGACGCGCCGCGGCCTCGAGCTCCAGGGCGTCGGCGAGCGCCCCGAGGCGGCGTTCGCGCGAGGGATCCCCGTGAACCGTTTGCGGTACCTGTACGCGATCGCGGGGGGCGCGATGGCCGGGATCGCCGGGGCGGCGTTCTCCCTCGACGTCAAGTTCGGGTGGCGCGAGGGGCTCACCTCCAACTACGGCTGGATCGCCCTCGCGATCGTGATCTTCGGGGGATGGCATCCCGTGCGCGTCGCCGCGGGTGCCTACCTGTTCGGCGCCCTGCAGATCCTCGCGCTCAAGCTGCAGCCCGTGTTCCCGGGGCTGTCGCAGATCCTGCCGCTCCTGCCGTTCCCGCTCATGATCTTCGCGCTCGTGGTCGTGTTCCTCCGGCCGTTCCGTGAGTTCGCGGACCGGCACCCGGCGCTCCGTCCCTATCTGGCGGCCAACCCCCCCTCGGCGCTCGCGACGTCGTTCCATCGCGAGTGAAGGAGGCCGGACCGGTCACCGTTCCGAGAGGAACGCATCGATCGCGTCCCGGCTCGGAAATCGCGCCGCGCGGCCGGCCGGCATCCGGCCGACGGCGATCGCTCCGAGCGCGAACCACCCCTCGTCCATCCCGACGGCCGCTCGCGTCTCCTCCTGAAGGAAGACGGCCTCGGGCGTCCACGCGGTCCCGAAGCCCTGAGCGTGCAGCGCGAACGCGAGGTTCTCGATCGCCGCGCCGGCGGAGAGCAGGACCAGCTCCTGCGCCGCGTGTGTCCGCCCGGGGTCGTCCGAGCCGGGCGCGTCGTCGAAATGAAGCCAGGGGACGACGATCACGGCCGACGAACGGAGCAGCGCCGCGTCGGGGTCGTCGGCCGGCGCGCCGAACGCGGCGACGAGCCGGCGCCTCGCGCTCGCCGAGACGAGCGCGGTGAAGGCCCACGGCCGCGAGCCGGTCGGCGACGGCGCCGCGAGCGCCGCTCGGACGGCCGTCTCGATCGCCTCCCGAGGGACGTCGCCTTTGCCGAACGACCGGGCGGTCCCGTGGGAGGAGATCGCGAGCAGCGGGGACTCGCGGAACAGGTCCTCCTCGGGCGGGCGAACCAGGTCGCGCGCGGGCGAGGCCGCGCCCCCGAGCTCGACGCCGCGGGCAAGCGCGACCGGCACGCGCGCGGCCTTCCCCATCACGAGCCCGCCCGCCGCCGCGATCTCGTCGGCGAGCGCGACCACGGTGGCCTCCAGCTCTCGGCCGGCGTGATCCTTCGTGCCGCGCAGGTCGACGAGCGAGGAAAGGCCCGCGCAGCCGATCGCGACGTTCACGAGCCCTCGGCGCCAGGGCCGGCCGAACGTGTCCGTCACCACGACGGCGACGTCGACCTCGAGCCGCTCCGCGAGCGCCGATCGGAGCCGCACCGCGGACGCGTCGGGATCCCTCGGCAGCAGCGTCAGGAAGCCTGCGTCGACGTTCGAGGCGTCCACGCCGGCGTTCGCGCACACGAAGCCGTGCTCGGTCTCGGCGACGACGAGGTCGTCGCGGAGGGCGACGACCCGGCGGGTCTCGCGTTCCACCCACGCCCGCCGTCCGTCGGGCTCCTCGGGGACGACGCGACCCTCGGCCTTCGACACGATCTTCTGCGTCACGATCACGACGTCGCCGCCCCGCACACCGAGCTCGGCGAGCGGCGGCGCGAGCAGCGCGCCGAGGTCGTCGCCCGGACGGACCTCGGGCAACCCCGGGACCGGATGCAGCTCGATCGTCACGAGACCAGGCCGAGGGCGAACCGGGTCAACGCCTCGGCCTTGTGGTCGTCGGCCATGATCGTGTCGGTCACCCCGACGCGCACGCCGGTCGCCTCGATCCGTCCGGCGAGCGCGCGGTCGGCCTCGTCGACCACCCAGGCGCCGAGGAGCCCGCGATAGCAATCGGCCGCCCCGGCCGCCGTGACCTCGACGCCCGCGGCCGGCATGAGCTTGTCCGCCATGCCGGCGAGCGGTGCGCCCCCGACGATCCCGCTGATGCCGACGACGCGCTGGCGCCGACGCTCGACGACATCGCGAACGCCGGGCACCGCGAGGATGGGGCCGATCGACGCCACGGGGTTCGAGGGGCACACGACGACGACGTCGGCCTCCGCGATCGCCTCGAGCACTTGGGGTCCGGGACGGGCCGCGGCGGCGCCCTCGTAGCGGACGGCCTTGACCTCGTCGCGTGCCCGTCGCGCGACCCAGTACTCCTGGAAGTGCAGGTCGAGCTCCTCGCCGTCGGCGACGACGGTGATCCGCGTGGTGACGGGGTCGTCGGTCATCGGCAGGAGCCGTGCCCCGATGCCGAACCTCGCCGCAATCAGGCCGGTGACCTCGGTGAGCGACCGTCCCGCCAGCATCCGGTTCGTCCGGAACAGATGTGTGGCGAGGTCGAGGTCCCCCAGGCCGAACCACGCGAGCTCGGGATCGAAGGCGCGCAGCTCCTCGGTCGCGCGGAAGCTCTCGTCCCGGCGCCCCCACCCGCGCTCGCGGTCGAACGCGTCGCCGAGCCAGTAGGTCACGGAGTCGAGGTCCGGGCAGACGCGGAGCCCGTGCATCACGACGTCGTCGCCCGTGTTGACGACGACGGCGACCTCGTTGGGGGCGACCACGCGGACGAGCCCGCGAAGCAGCTTGCCCGCGCCCACTCCGCCCGCGAGCGCCGTCACCCTCACGGGACCACCGCCGCGCACCGTCTTGTCATCGATGGAGTCTGCGGTCGCGGCGAGCCCGTCGGCAAGCCGAGGCGCCACGAGGCCGGTGATACGCTCAGCCCCGGCATGCCCCCGTCGCCCGAGCACGCGATCGCCCGCGCCGTCGCCCGAGCCCGAGCCGGCAAGTCCCTGTCCCTCGACGAGACCGCGGCGCTGCTGCGAGCCCGGGGCGAGTTGCTCGCGGAGCTCATGGGGATCGCCTCCTCGCTTCGACGGTTGGGGCACGGCACGGCCGTCACGTACTCGCGGAAGGTGTTCGTTCCCCTGACGATGCTGTGCCGGGATCACTGCCACTACTGCACGTTCGCGAAGCCGCCGGCGCGGCTCGACGCGCCGTTCCTCGCGCCCGACGAGGTCGTGGCGATCGCCGAGGCCGGCCGCGCGCTCGGCTGCAAGGAGGCGCTGTTCACGCTCGGCGACCGTCCGGAGGACCGGTACGAGGTCGCCCGGGAGTGGCTCGCGAACCGCGGCTACGCGTCGACCCTGGACTACGTGCGGGCGATGGCGATCCGCGTCATCGAGGAAACCGGTCTGCTCCCGCATCTGAACCCGGGCGTCATGTCCTACGAGGAGCTCGCCCGCCTGAAGCATGTGAGCGCCTCGATGGGGCTGATGCTCGAGACGTCGTCCGATCGTCTCGGCCGGCGCGGCGAGCCGCACTTCGGCTCGCCCGACAAGGTCCCGGCCGTCCGGCTCCGCACGATCGAGGACGCCGGCCGTCTCGCGATCCCGTTCACGACGGGCATTCTCGTCGGGATCGGGGAGACCGCGCGCGAACGGGCGGAGTCGCTCCTCGCCATTCGGGACGTCCATCGCCGGTACGGCCACGTCCAGGAGGTGATCGTCCAGAACTTCCTTCCGAAGCCGGGCACGGCGATGCACCGCGTGCCCGAACCGGAGGAGGAGGAGTACCTCGCGGCGATCGCCACGGCCCGGGTCGTCCTCGGGCCCCGCATGACCGTCCAGGCGCCGCCGAACCTGTCCGACCCCGATCGGCAGCTCCGGCTGCTCGACGCCGGGATCGACGACTGGGGCGGCGTGTCCCCGCTCACGCCCGACCATGTGAACCCGGAGCGGCCCTGGCCCGCGCTCGACGCCCTCGCCGCCCGGACCGCAGAGCGCGGGCTGGAGCTCCGCGAGCGCCTCACGATCCACCCGGCGTTCGCCCGGCGGCCCGACCCGTTCGTGGCGGGGAAGATGCGGGCCCCGGTGGCGGCGCTCCTGGGGCCGGACGGCCTCGCGGTGGCCGGCGCCGCCCCCGAGCCGATCCCCTGGCAGGACCCGGACGTCCAGTGGAAGCCTCGATCCACCGCCCTCACGTTCGCGAAGGGGCGGGGAGCGGGGCTTCGCGCCGACGCGGAGGTCGTCTACGGCGATCTCGCCGAGATCCCGGCGACCCGCCGATGGATGCAATCGTCGGCCCGGCCCGAGCGCCTCGACCGGGAGATCCGCGCGGCGCTCCGCAAGGCCGAACGCCGCGAGCCGCTGTCCGACGACGAGGCGCTCGCGCTGTTTCGCGCCGAGGGCGCGAGCCTCGAGGCTCTCTGTCGGGTGGCCGACGACCGTCGCCGCGACGCCGTCGGCGACGCGATCACCTATGTCGTCAATCGCAACATCAACTTCACGAACGTCTGCTACGTCGGGTGCCGGTTCTGCGCGTTCGCCCAGCGCGAGGTGGATCCCGAGTCGTACACGCTGACCTTGAGCGAGGTGGCGGACCGAGTTCGCGAGGCCGTTCGCTGGGGTGCGACGGAGATCTGCATGCAGGGCGGCATCCACCCCGATCTGCCGGGGACCTTCTACTTCGACCTCCTCGACGCCGTGAAGGCCGCGGCGCCGGATATCCACATCCACGCCTTCAGCCCGATGGAGGTGCTGAACGGCTCGACCAAGCTCGGCGTTTCCTTCGCCGAGTTCTTGCAGGAGTGCCGGCGTCACGGGCTCGGCACCATCCCCGGCACCGCGGCGGAGATCCTCGACGACGAGGTCCGGTGGGTGCTCACGAAGGGCAAGCTTCCCGCCGACACGTGGGAGCAGATCGTCCGCACCGCGCACGACCTGGGGATTCGCAGCTCCTCGACGATCATGTACGGGCACGTGGACGCGCCCCCGCATTGGGTTTTCCACATTCGTCGCCTCGCGCGGATCCAGGGCGACACGGGAGGGTTCACCGAGTTCGTCCCGCTGCCGTTCGTGCATCAGAACGCGCCGATCTACCTCGCCGGCAAGGCCCGACCCGGTGCGACGTTCGAGGAGAGCCGTCGGATGCACGCGGTCGCGCGGCTGCTGCTCGACGGAGTTATCCACAATGTTCAGGTGTCCTGGGTGAAGTTGGGCATCGCGGCGTCGCAGGTGATCCTTCGGGGCGGCGCGAACGACTTCGGCGGGACGTTGATGGAAGAGACGATCAGCCGAATGGCGGGCGCCGAGTGGGGTATCCGCATGGAGCCGCACGAGCTCGACGAGGCGATCGTCGCGATCGATCGCGTTCCCGTGCAGCGGACGACCACGTACGAACTCTTGCGC
The DNA here is from genome assembly GCA_963716935.1 of uncultured Actinomycetes bacterium. Taxonomy (GTDB): domain Bacteria; phylum Actinomycetota; class UBA4738; order UBA4738; family HRBIN12; genus CALGFI01. Next base: position 151,860 of record CAVQUN010000006.1, read on the forward strand.
CGCAAGCCTCCTCAGCCTCCTCAGGGAGACGACGGCAGCGATCTCGTCGCCGCGTTTCCCGGCTGACGACGGCCGGTGGGGGACGGAACGACCGTTTCCGTCAATCACCTTGACTAAAGTCGTCAATCTGCTTGACCGCGAGATTTCTCGCGGAGAACCCTTGCACATCACGTTTCCGCTGTATTCCATTCGTGTGGGGACGCATGACGAGTTGCTCCGGATCTCGAATTTCCCTCTTGTCAAGAGGGGAATGGATGCCGCAGAATCACACGCGTGTGATTCTGGGGGGAGAGAGCGGTGCATCACTACATCCCTTGGCAGGAACGGGCGCGGTGCCGAGAGCACGACCCCGAGGTCTTCTTCCCCGAGAAGGGAGGGTCATCGAGGGAGGCCAAGCGGATCTGCGCTGACTGCCCCGTTCGCATCGAGTGTCTCAACTACGCCCTGCGACGTGACGAACGGTACGGGGTGTGGGGTGGGATGAGCGAACGGGAACGACGACGCCTGAAACGCATGGCGTCCTGAGCTCGGAGAGGGGGTGACCGATGTCCCCAGCGAGGAAGAAGTCGACCGCCAAGAGGAAGACCGCCGCCCGCAAGCCGGCGGCGAGGAAGTCGACGGCCAAGCGGAAGACCGCCGCCCGCAAGCCGGCGGCGAGGAAGTCGACGGCCAAGCGGAAGACCGCCGCGCGCAAGCCGGCGGCGAGGAAGTCGACGGCCAAGCGGAAGACCGCCGCGCGCAAGCCGGCGGCGAGGAAGTCGACGGCCAAGCGGAAGACCGCCGCGCGCAAGCCGGCGGCCCGCAAGTCGACGGCGAAGAAGCGGACCGCGGCGAAGAAGCCGGCGGCCCGCAAGCCGGCGAGAAGGCGCACCGCGAGGAAGCGCTAGCCTTCGGTCGCACACACCAATCGGAAGGGGGGCGAGCGCCCCCCTTCCGCGTTCTCCGCGGGGGTGCGTGCTAGGCTCCCCGCCGCGCTCCCTGCGCACCCCCATGGCCACCACGCACGGAGAACTCCTCGCGCCCGGAGACGTCGTCCGGGATCCGAGCGTCCTCGTCGTCCTCGTCGCGAGAGACGCCGCTCGCTGGCTGCGCGGGTGTCTGCAATCCCTCGCGAACCAGTCGCACGCGCGGCTCGGTGTCGTCGCGGTCGACAATGCGTCGACGGACGGCACTCGCGCGCTGTTGGAGCAGGCGCTCGGCGAACAGCGGGTCCTCCACTTCGAATCCGATCGAGGGCTCGCCGGCGCCCTCCGGGCCGCGTTCGACCTGCCGGCCGCGGCGGCCGCCGACTACGTCCTGGTCCTGCACGACGACACGGCGCTCGCCCCCGACGCGGTCGCCCGCCTCGTCGAGGCGGCCGAGGGCCTGCACGGGGTCGAGCGCGTCGGCGTCGTGGGCCCGAAGGTCGTGGACTGGGATGACCCCCGGCTCCTGCGAGAGGTCGGGCGGTCCACCGACCGGTTCGGGCACCCGTACTCGCCGCTCCAGGACGGCGAGCTGGACCAGGGACAGTACGACCGGGTCCTCGAGGTCCTGTTCGTCTCGAGCTGCGCGATGCTGATCAGCCGCGAGGCCTGGCAGCGCACCGGGGCCTTCGACGAGCGCTACGCGGGACACCACGACGATCTCGACTTCTGCTGGCGCGCGCGCCTGGCAGGGTTCCGCGTCCTGATGACACCGCTCGCGCTCGCGCGACACCTCGACGCGTCCGGTCGCGGCGAGCGCCCGCAGGAGCATCGGCGTCGGAGCTCCCGGTACTACGCGGAGCGCGCGGGTCTCGCGTCCATGCTGAAGGACTACGGCCTGCTCACGTTGGTCTGGCTCCTGCCCCTCTACGTGGTGTTGGGGCTCGCCCGGCTCGTGTACCTGGCCCTCGCCCGCCGCTTCGAGGACGCGTACGACCTCGTCGCCGCGTGGGGCTGGAACCTGATCCATCTCCCCGGGACCGTCAGCCGCCGCGTGCGAGCGCAGTCGGTCCGCTCGGTGCGCGACCGGACCGTGCATCGATTCATGGCCTCGACGTTCCGGCTCCCCCGGTGGTTCGAGCGCGCCGAGGAGTTCCTGGACGAGGGGTTCGAGGAGCTCGACGAGGACGAGGACACGCGTCCCGCGAGCCGACAGGTTGCCTCGATCGCGTCCGGACACCCCGTGCTCATCGCCTCGGCGGTGGGCTTCGTGCTCGGCGCGTTCGCGGTGCGGGGCTTCTTCGGTCCCGAGACCCTCACGGGGGGTGCGCTCGCCGCCTTCCCGCAGACGGCGGGGGCGTTCTTCTACGAACTGGTCTCGGGCGTTCGCACCACGGTGCTCGGCGGCGCCCAGCCCGCGAGCCCGTCGATCGCGTGGCTCGGCGGCGCGTCGTGGCTCGCGTTCGGCAGCACGCGGCTGGCGCAGAAGGTGATCCTCGCCGGTCTCGTGCCGCTCGCCGCGATCCTCGCGTACCGGTCGTTCGCGCGACAGACGGGACGATCCGGAAGCGCGGTCGTGGCCGCCGCCGCCTACGTCCTTTCCGGCGTCGCCCTGTGGGCGTTCTCGCAGGGTCGGATCGCGCTACTGGTGGGTTTCGCCGCGTTGCCGGTGATCTGGGAGCGACTGGATGGCGCGTTCGGGCGAGATCGTTCGGATCGCCCCCTCCGCCACTGCGTCGGCCTCGCCGCCGCCACGGCGGTCGGCTTCGTGTTCCTGCCCGGGCTCGCGCTCGGGATCGGCCTGTTCGCCCTCGTGTACCTGCTCGGGGGTCGGCGCCGAGGTCGCGGGCTCCTGCTCCTCATCCTCGGCGCGGCCGCGGCGGCGTTGCTCGCGTTCCCCGTCGTCGGCGATGTCGTTTCGGCCCCCGGCGTCTCGCTCGGTTCCCTCGTGGGGACGGACGACCCGTGGTCGGTGCTCCGGCTCGTCCCCGGGACCGGACCGGGGTCGTGGGCGCTCGCGGCGTTCCTTCCGATCGCGGCGGTGCTGTGCTTCGCGGCCGCCGACGGGGCGCAGCGCGGCCGCGCGTGGCGCGCGATGGCGGTCGCCGTCGCCGGCACCGTGCTCGCCTGGGTCTCGGCCGCCGGGTATCTCCCCGACTGGTTGTCCAACCCGACGGCCTACCTCGCGACGGCCGCCTTCGCCGAGGCGGCCATCGTCGCGTACGGCGCCTCGGGGTTGCTCTCGGACCTCGAGCGGCAGGCGTTCGGCCTGCGGCAGATCGGGGCAGCGCTCCTGACGGTGGTGCTCGCGGTCGGGCTCGGGGCGCAGGCCCTCCAGGTCACGCTCGCCGAGTGGGACGTCGGGACGAACGGGCTCCCGCCGGCGTGGCCCGTCGTGGCAGCGAGCGATTCGGGCGAGTTCCGCATCCTGTGGTTCGGCTCTCCGGGGGGCGACGGCTTCCCGGCGCCCGGCGGCGATCCGCTCGGCGTCGTGCCCGCCGGCGCGGCGAGCGTTCGGTTCGGGGTGACGGATCGCAACGGCATCACCGCGCTCGACACCGGCCGGTCCTCGTACGGGCCGGGCTACGAGGCGCTGCGCACGGCCCTGTCCGAGCTGCTCGCCGGCGGGACCTCGCACGCCGGCGCGATGCTCGCGCCGCTCGGCGTCCGCTATCTCGTCGCGCAGGAGGGGGACGTCCCCGCGGAGACGCTCGCCCGCCTCGATGCGCAGGCCGATCTCGATCGCGTCCCGGCCGGTGGGCTGCGCATCTACAAGAACGCCGCGGCGCTGCCGACGGCCTTCCTCGCCACCGACCCCGAATGGGAGTCCGCCGCCGACGTCTCCACGCCGGCAGAGATCGCGGCCCGGCCGATCGTCCGGGTCGAGCGGATCCCGCCGCCGGAGACGGACGTGCCGACGCCCGTCGAGCTCCCCGGAGAGATGGTCGCCGCGGATCAGTTCGATCCTGGTTGGCGGATCGTGAACGCCGGCGAGCGGTTGCCGGCGCGCCCCGCGTTCGGGTGGGCCATCTCCGGACCGGTGGAGCCGGGCGACGCGTCCTTCCTCTTCGTCGACCAGTGGATGCGCACGGTCGAGATGAGCGTGCTCGCCGTGCTCTGGCTCGCGGCCATGTGGATCACGCGAAGGCCGGCCTCGGCATGAGGCGTGCGCAGCCGGTCGCGGCCGTCCTCGTCACGGTGCTGCTCGTGGGTGGCGCCGCGTACGCGGATCGCGAGCTCGAGCCGAAGGCCCCCGGGGCCGGCACCGCGCCCTCCGCCGAATCGGGCGCCTGGTTCTGTCCGCACGGCGGCGGCGAGCGTAACTGGGAGGTGTTCCTGCAGGTCGCCAACCCGGGAGACCGGGCGGCGACGATCCGGATCCGGACCCTCGGCCACGGCCGCCCCACGGACCCGCAGACGATGGTGGTCGACCCCGGCGCGTTCGTGCGGGTGCCGGTCCCGGCGCAGGGCCGGGAACGCGCGTCGATGGTCGAGTGGTTCGATCAATGGGTCGCGGTCGGCTGGATCGCGCACGCGGGCGGCGACGAGGGGGGCGTCGCCGCGGAGCCCTGCGCCCCGGCGGCGGGGGAGCGGTGGCTGCTCCCGGACGGGACGACCGAGACCGACGCGAACGACGACGTCGTCATCGTGATGAACCCGTTCTCGCGAGACGCGGTCTTCTCGATCACCCTGCTGTCCGACCGGGAGCCGGTGGTCTTCGGCGAGCTCACGGACGTGGTGCTCGGGCCGCGTCGCAGCCGGGCGATTCGCCTGAACGACGTCGTGAAGGGCGAGCGGACGGTGTCGACGCTCGTCGAGGCCTCGGTCGGCCGGGTGGTGGCCGGGACGCTCGGCATCGTCACCTCCGGCGGCATCCGCTCCTCGCTCGGTTACCTGGGCGCGCCGCCGGCCGACCTCACGTTCATCGGCGGCGCCGACGCCGGCCGCACGGACCTCGTGGTGATGAACGCCGGCCTCGAGCGGACCGCGATCGATGGCCGGATCCTCGGGGAGGACGCGGAGCAACCGGTGGCGGGCCTCGCGGACTCGGCGCCCCCGCCGCAGTCGGGACGGACGTACACGGCGACGACCTCGGGGCCGAGCTCGATCGCCCTCGCGACGCAGGGAGGGGCGCTCGCCGCCGCCCGCCGTACGTTCGGCGTGGTCTCCGACCAGGGCTCGACCGAGGGCGCGGCCCCCTCCGCCTCGTGGGTGATCCTGCCCGTGGTCGTGGGATCGCCGTCGCACCCGGGCCTCGTCCTGGCGAACCCCGGCTCGGAGCCGGCCGTCGTCACCCTGTCCTATCTGGGCGAGGAATCCACGCAGACGGTCACGCTGACGGTTCCGCCGGGCCGCACGCTCGCCGTGCCCGAGGACTTCCTGCAGATCGCGCCCGAGAGCCCGGTCGTGGCGGTGGCGAGCTCCGGCACCGTGGTCGCGGGCGCGGCGTCGTACTCGCTCGGCCGAGAGGGGTTCGCGACCTACGCGGTCGCGGTGGGGATCCCGATCCCGGCCTGAGCGGTCCAAGCGTCGACAACCCGACGAGCTTTCCTATCATGGGGGCTCGCCGGACGGGATCTTGAGAGGGGTCGAGGTGGCGGCGAAGCACAAACGATCCACGGGACGGTGGTGGAAGGTCCTCCTCGTCGCCCTGTGCGCGCTCGCCCTGCTGGGTGGGGGCACCGCCTACGCGGCGTACCGGTACGACCGATCGTCCGCCGACGAGATCCTGCCGGGTGTCTCGGTCGCCGGGGTCGAGGTCGGAGGCATGACCCGCGACGAGGCCGTCCGCGCGGTCGAGGCCCATGCCGACACCCGCCTGCAGGCCTCTCTGACCGTGCAGGCGGCGGGGGCCACCTGGACGGTCACCCCCGCGGCGCTCGGCATGACCGCCGACGCCGAGGGCGCGGTGGACCGAGCCTTCGCGCTCGCGGACCAGCTCTCCTTCTTCTCTCGCCTGTACCACCGGCTCGCCGAGAAGCCGGTCGCGCGAAGCTACGAGCTCGCGTACGCGGAGGACCGCTCGGCCGTCGACGCGTTCGTCCAGCAGGCCTTCGCCGAGGTGGCGGTTCCGGCGGTCGACGCCAGGTTCGCGCTCGTGGACGGCGACCTCGTCACGCGCCGGTCCGTCGACGGCCGGGAGCTGAAGAGCGAGATCGCCGCCAAGCGGATCCTGCGGGCTCTCCGGTCACAGGTCCAGAGCGTGGAGATCCCCGTGCGGGCGATCGCCCCCGAGGTCACGACGGCCTCGCTCGGCACCTCCATCGTCGTCGACATCTCCGACAACACGCTCCAGTTCTACGACGGCCTGCACGTGGTGAAGGCGTTCAACGTCGCGACGGGCACTCCCCAGTACCCGACCCCGGTGGGGACGTTCGAGATCGTGGAGAAGAAGGAGAACCCGACCTGGTACAACCCCGCGCCCGACACGTGGGGGGCGGGCCTCCCGGCCTCGATCGGTCCGGGACCGGGCAATCCTCTGGGCACCCGGGCCATGTACCTGAACGCGCCGGGGATCCGCATCCACGGGACGTGGGACGACTCGTCGATCGGCACCGCCGCCTCGCACGGCTGCATCCGGATGCACGTGCAGGACTCCGAGGAGCTGTACCCGCTCGTCCCGCTCGGCACCCGCGTCATCGTCAAGCCGTAAGGGCACGCCCGCTGCTTGAAATCACCAGCGTGTGATTTAGCATCGCCGCGTGCGAACGTGCGCGAAGCCTCGGTGCGGGTCGCGGGCGGACGTCTCCGTCGCCCTGAACTACGGCGATCGCGAGGTGCTCGTCGGGGAGCTCGCGGCCGAGCCGGACCCGGGCCTCGTCGAACTCTGCGCGGAGCACGCCGAGCGCCTCACGCCGCCCCGCGGCTGGCGCATGGTCGACCTGCGTGCCCGGGAGCCCCTGCGAGCCTGAGCCCGACCCCGGCGTTCGGCCTCCCCAGGGACGGCCCGCCGCAGGAAACCGGGGGGATGCGGCCGAGGCCGCCGCGGCCTACTTCGAGCCACCCCCTCGGTACCAGGGGAAATGAGATCGCCGTGCTATGGGCGCCGGGCGGCGGCTCGCCCACCATGACGACCATGGAAGGCACCCTCGAGGGCTCCTGCCCCGTCTGCAACCAGGGCGACCTCATCAGCATCACGATGACCGTCAGCGGCAGCGACCTGTCCTTCACCACCTGCCACATGTGCGAGGCGAAGTGGTGGTACCGGGACGGGGAGGCCGTCCGTCTCCAGTCGGTCATCGGCAACGTCCTGACGCAGCGCCCGTAGCCGAGCCCTTCCCCCTCGGCGGCGGCTTCGCACGGAGCCCGTTCAGTAGGATGCGATGACCGTGCCATCGCACCGCGACCTGCATTCGATCTTCAAGGCCTACGACGTCCGCGGCGTCGTCCCCGACGAGCTCGACGAGACGTCGGCGCGCGCGATCGGTCGCTCCTTCGCCGAGTGGGCCGGTGTCCCGACGATCGCGGTCGGCAACGACTGTCGACTCTCCTCTCCGCTGCTCTCCGCCGCGGTGCGCGAGGGGATCTCCGCCGCCGGGGTCGACGTCATCGATATCGGCCTCGCCTCGACCGACCTGCTGTACTTCGCGTCCGGCTCGCTCGACGTCGGCGGCGTGATGCTCACCGCGAGTCACAACCCGCCCGCGTACAACGGCATGAAGTTCTGCCTGCCGGGCGCGCGACCCGTGGGCGAGGACTCGGGGCTCGCCGCCATCCGCGAGGGCGCCGAGCGCGACGACGCGCCGCCGTCCGCGACGCGCGGGCGCATCGAGGAACGGGACCTGCTGGACGCCTACGCCGATCACGTCCTGTCGTTCGTCGACGTGGGGAAGATGCGACAGCTGAGCGTCGTGGCCGACACCGCGAACGGCATGGGTGGGCTCGTGGTGCCGGCGGTGTTCGAGCGGCTGCCGTTCCGGTTGCTGCACCTGTTCCCCGAGCTCGACGGCACGTTCCCGAACCACCCCGCGAACCCGATCGATCCCGAGAACCAGGCCGACCTGAAGCGGGAGGTGCTGGCGGGCCAGGCCGACATCGGCCTCGCGTTCGACGGCGACGCGGACCGCGTGTTCCTGGTCGACGAGAAGGCCGACGGCGTGAGCGGCTCCGAGGTCACGGCGCTCGTCGCGAGCGCGATGCTCGAGCGCTCGCCCGGCGCGTCGATCGTCTACAACCTCATCTGCTCGTGGGCGGTGCCCGAGGTGATCCGCGAGCAAGGCGGGGTCCCGGTTCGCTCGCGGGTCGGGCACTCGTTCATCAAGCAGGTGATGGCCGAGACCGACGCGGCGTTCGGGGGGGAGCACTCGGGCCACTACTACTTCCGGGACAACTACCGAGCGGACTCGGGCCTGATCGCGGCGGTCCTGGTCCTCGAGCAGCTCTCGATCGAGGACGCCCCGCTGTCGAGCGTGCTGTCCCCGTTCCGACGCTACTTCGACTCCGGCGAGATCAACTGCCGCGTGGACGACCAGGCGGGCAAGATCGAGGAGATCGCGAGCGCGTACCGGGACGGCCGACGAGGACCGCGTCGACGGCCTGACGGTAGAGTTCGACGACTGGTGGTTCAACGTACGACCGAGCAACACCGAGCCGCTCCTGCGACTGAACGTCGAGGCTCGGACCGAGGCGCTCCTTCGGGACAAGACCGAGGAGCTCCTGGGACTGATCGAACGCGAAGGAGAACGAGCGTGAGCATCGACCCGGAGCTGTTGGAGATCCTCGTCTGCCCGAACGACCGCGGAGAGCTCGAGTACCTCGAGGCCGACCAGATCCTGGCCTGCCGGTCGTGCGGGTATCGCTATCCGATCCGCGACGGCATCCCCGTGATGCTGATCGACGAGGCCGAGAAGCCCAAGAGCGGACGCAAGCGCGCGTGACGGCGCTCGACGACCCGGCGGCGATCTCGGCCGCCGATCCCGGGGGAATGCTCGACGCGGTGCTCGCGCTTCCCGCCCAGGTTCGCGAGGGCTACGAGCTCGGGCTCGCGACTCCGGGTCTTCCTCGGGCCGACGGCCTGCGGTCGGTGGCGTTCTGCGGCATGGGAGGCTCGGGGATCGCCGGCGACGTGATCGACGCGCTCCTCGCCGACCGGATGACGGTCCCCTTGAACGTGATCCGCACGCCGGCGCTGCCGGCGTACTGCGGACCCGGCACCCTGGTCCTCGCGTCCTCCTACTCGGGGAACACGGCGGAGACGCTCTCGGCCTTCGAGGAGGCCGTGCGGCGAGGCTGTCGCGTGCTGGCGATCACGACGGGCGGCGAGCTCGGGCACCGTGCGGACGAGCTGGGGGTGGCGTGCGTTCGCCTGCCCTCGCGCGTCGCGATGCCGCGGGCGGCGTTCGGGCTCCTCGCCCTCGCCCCCCTCGGCGCGCTCGCCGCGGCGGGGATCGCTCCGGACCTCGGCCCCGAGCTCGACGAGGCGGTGAGGGCGATGGAAGGGGCGACGGTCGCCTGCGCGCCGGGAGTGCCCGTCCCGGCCAATCCGGCCAAGACGCTCGCGCTGCGAATGGGCGAGCGGATGCCGGTGATCTGGGGGGCGGCGGGGATCGCCGCCGCCGCCGCGGCGCGGTGGAAGACGCAGTGGAACGAGAACGCGAAGCTCCCGGCGTTCGCGGCCGCCCTTCCGGAGCTGGACCACAACGAGGTCGTGGGCTGGTCCGAGGGGCGAGGTGCGCCGTTCTTCCTCATCGCGCTCCGGCACGACGGGGAGCACCCGGAGGTGGCGGCGAGGTTCCCCCCCTCGCTCGACGTCGCGCGCTCCGCCGGCATGGAGGTCGAGGAGGTCTGGGCGCACGAGCGGTCGGCTCTCGCCCGGCTGCTCCTGCTCGTGATCCGGGGCGACCTCCTGTCCATCTACGTCGCGATCGCCCGAGGCGTCGACCCCTCGCCGATCGAGGCGATCGCGCGGCTGAAGCGATCGCTGGCCGAGGCGGGGCGAGGCTGATCGTGGATCTCGTCGTCGAGGCGCTGCCCTCGCCGGGCGACCGGGTCGCCGAGGAGGCCGCCGGCGTGATCCGAGAGCGGAGCTCGCTCGTCCCCGAGGTGGGAGTGATCCTGGGGTCCGGTCTCGGCGGCGCGGTGTCGGCTCTGTCGGACGCGGAGGTCTTCGCGTTCTCCGAGGTCCCGGGCTTCCCGCCGCCGAGCGTCCCCGGTCATGCCGGACGCGTCGCGCTCGGAACGATCGAGGACGTGCCGGTGATCGCGTTCCAGGGCCGGATCCACTACTACGAGGGCAACGAGCTCTCGGCGTGCGCCCTGCCGGTGCGACTCGCCCGGCTACTCGGCGCCCGCACGATGGTGATCACGGCGGCGGCGGGCGGCATCGATCGGTCGCTCGCTCCGGGCTCGATCGCCGTCGGGGTGGACCAGATCAACATGATGGGCGCGAACCCCCTCCGGGGCTGGCGCAACCCCAACGGGTCGCCCCCCTTCGTCGACCTATCGGAGGTCTACGACCGTGCTCTCGTCGCGCTCGCGTTCGAGCGCGCCGACGCGATCGGACTCGGGCTCGAGCGCGGCGTGTACGTCGCGATGCCCGGACCGAGCTACGAGACGCCCGCGGAGATCGAGATGCTTCGACGATCCGGTGGGACGGTCGTCGGGATGTCGGTCGTGCCGGAGGCGATCGCGGCCCGAGCGCTCGGGATGCGCGTGCTCGGGCTGTTCAGCGTCACGAACCTGGCGGGAGAGACCGCGACGCACGAGGAGGTCCTCGTCACGGCGGATCACGCCGCCGAGGCGATCGGCCGACTGTTGCGGGACCTGCTTCCTCGACTCGGAGAAGGAGCCTAGATGGATGGCGACGTGAAGGACCTCGAGCTCGCGGGCAAGGGGCGCGAGCGCATCGAGTGGGCGGCCGGCGAGATGCGGGTGCTGGCGCTCATCCGCGAGCGCTTCGAGAAGGAACGGCCGCTCGAGGGCGTCCGGATCGGGGCGTGCCTGCACGTCACGACCGAGACGGCGAACCTCATGGAGGCGCTGCGCGCGGGCGGCGCCGACGTCGCGCTCTGCGCCTCGAACCCGCTCTCGACGCAGGACGACGTCGCGGCGGCGCTCACCGAGTCCGGGATCCCAACCCAGGCGATCAAGGGCGAGGACGGCGACACGTACTTCCGGCACATCAACGCGGTGCTCGACCATCGCCCCCAGATCACGATGGACGACGGGTGCGACATGGTGAGCGTCCTGCACAAGGAGCGCCCGGCCCAGCTCGGCGACGTGATCGGCGGGACGGAGGAGACGACGACGGGCGTGATCCGCCTGCGCGCGATGCACGCCGAGGGCGCCCTTCGGTATCCGATCGTGTCGGTCAACGACGCCAACACCAAGCACCTGTTCGACAACCGGTTCGGGACGGGCCAGTCGACGATCGACGCGATCATGCGCGCGACGAACCTCCTGCTCGCCGGCCGCACGATCGTCGTCTGCGGGTACGGGATGTGCGGCCGAGGCGTCGCGTCCCGGGCCCGAGGCATGGGCGCCCAGGTGATCGTCGCCGAGGTCGACCCGCTCCCGGCGCTCGAGGCCGCGATGGAGGGCTATCGCGTGATGCCGCTGCGCGATGCCGCGCGCATCGGCGAGGTCTTCGTCACGGTGACGGGGGACAAGGGCGTCATTCGCCGCGAGCACCTCGAGCTCATGCGGGACGGCGCGGTCCTGGCGAACTCGGGTCACTTCGACGTCGAGATCGACAAGGTGGCGCTCGCCGAGCTCGCCACCGGCGGCGTGCGCCGGATCCGGGACTTCGTCGACGAGTACACGTTCGCCGACGGCCGCCGGGTGCACCTGCTCGGCGAGGGCCGCCTGGTGAACCTCGCCGTGGCCGAGGGCCATCCCGCCGCCGTCATGGATATGTCGTTCGCGAACCAGGCGCTCGCCGTCGAGTGGATCGTCGCCAATCGCGGGGCGCTGGAGGTCGGGGTCTACCCGGTACCGCCCGAGATCGACGCCGAGGTGGCGCGCCTGAAGCTGCGGTCGATGGGCATCGAGATCGACGCGCTCACCGAGGAGCAGGAGATCTACCTGCGGTCGTGGGAGCAGGGGACCTGAGGGCAGACGGGCCCATGGAGCCGGCGGCGGCGAGCGGCGGCACCCCCGGCGAGCGGGAGCCGATCTCCGTCCGGGCTCGGTTCGAGCGGTTTCCCGCGACGGTCAAGGGCGCCTTCATCCTGCGTGGCGAGGACGCCGACCCGCATCAGGTGGTGTTCCACCGGGCCGTCGTGCTGGGCATCGGCCTCGGGTCGACCCACCCGATGCCGATGCCGCCGGCGACGCTCGACGTCGCCCCGCACCGCGACGTCTTCGTCCCGTTCGAGATGGGGGTCGCCGAGCTCGACCCCGGCTGGTACACGATGACCTGCGACCTCGAGGTGGACGGGTCGCTGCGCACGTACGACGGGGGGCGGCGGTTCGCGGTCGCGTGGCCGCGGGCCTCGGTGCGGCGCGGGGTGGTCAAGGTGAACCGCGCGGTCGCCGTGGGCGACACGAAGGTGCTCGTCGAGCAGCTCGACTGCGCGGGGGACTCGGTCAAGGTGCACCTGCGCGTCGATCCGCCGGGCCCGGTCTCGGCGCGGCTGTCGGCCGACGGGGGCCGGCTCGAGGTGCTCGAGACCGACGTGGACGAGACGACCGGGCGCGGCAAGGTGGTCGCCTACCCCGTGATGCGCGAGCACGGCGTGCTCCGGATCGAGCTCCACGGCAAGGCTCGCGGCGCGGAGGGCTCGCTCGAGGTTCGGCTGGGGTAGCTGTCGGTGGCGCGCGGTACGGTCCGCGCGTGCTCGCGGCGCTGCTCGACGCGCTGTTCCCGAAGCGCTGCGCCGGATGCGGCGACGGCCCGTGGCCCTTCTGCGATCGCTGCCGGTCCCGGCTCGTCCCGCTCGAGCCGCCGCGCTGCGCACGCTGCGGCATCCCGTCGGCGCGCGAGGTCCCCGCATGCCGGCACTGCCCGCCCCCCTCGATCGCGGCCGCCCGCGCGGCGTTCCTGTTCGACGGTCCGGCCCGCGCCGCCGTCCACCGGCTGAAGTTCGCCGGCTGGCGCCCGGTCGCGACGGCGCTGGGCGAGGCGATGGTCGCCGTATGGGACCGTCCGGTCGACGCCGTCACGTGGGTCCCCCTGTCGCGCCGCCGGCGCGCCGCCCGAGGGTTCGACCAGGCGCTCGTCCTCGCGCGCGTCGTCGCCGACCGCCTCGACCTGCCGCTGGTCGGCACGCTGCATCGCGTCGCGGACGCCGGGAGCCAGGCGCGGCGGGGCGGTGCCGAGCGACGGCGGGCGATGCTCGGCGCCTTCCGGGCGGAGTCGTCGCCGCCCACGAGCGTGGTGCTCGTCGACGACGTGCTCACCACCGGCGCGACGGCGGGGGCCTGCGCGGAGGCCCTTCGCGCGGCGGGCGCGCGCGAGGTCTTCGTGCTCACGGCGGCGCGGGCGGCGTCGGGGGCGATGGCCGACCTATACTCGGAATCGGGCTCGCGTCCGGGTCTGTGGTTGCCCGGGGAACGTCTCCCCGGTAGTCGAAGCCAGCCGCGGGCGAAGCGACCCACGTAAGCCGACCCTTGGTCGGTGAGCATGGCGCGGTTTAGATGTAAGACCTGCCTCGGCGGGGTCGCGAGATCACGCCGGGAGAGGGTGCGAAGCCGTCCGATGGCCGGCGATCACCTCCGCAGGCGGGTGTGGGGTCAAAGACCAGGTCAGCCGGACGCGGGCCTCGAACTCTGAACCGTCGGGGGAGGACGGGATGGAGCTGCACCTCACGGGCCGCGGGGAGCCCGTCACGGATCGCCTGCGCGAGGTGGCCGAGCACAAGCTCGCGCGCCTCGAGCGGATGGAGCCCAAGCTCACGCGGCTCGGGCTCGAGATCATTTCGGAGCGCAACCCGAGACAAGGGGGGGTCCGCCGCGTCGAGGCTGTCGCGGACACCCCGCGGAAGACCTATCGTGCCCACGCCGACGCCCGGGAGGTCGAGGTCGCCCTCGACCTGGTCGCGGAGAAGCTGGAGCGCCAGATCCGCGACCATCACAAGAAGCGCCGGGCTCGGCTGCGGGCCCGGGTAAGTCGCGTAAGATCCGCCCAAGCCCCCCCGAGCGAGGGGGACGAGAGGTCCGGCCCAGGAGCGGGGCAGACGTGACCGAGGCGAACGAGCAGACCACCGAGCGGCTTCGTGTCCTGGTGTGCGACGACCACGCGCTGTTCCGGCGCGGCCTGCAGATGGTGCTCGAGCAGGAGGACGATCTCGAGCTGGTCGGCGAGGCGTCCGACGGCGTCGAGGTCGTCGAGCGCGCCCAGGAGCTCATGCCGGACGTGATCCTGATGGACGTCCGGATGCCGAAGAAGTCGGGCATCCAGGCCGCGAGCGAGATCAAGGACACGCTCCCGCACGTGAAGATCCTCATGCTCACGATCTCCGACGAGGAGGCCGACCTCTACGAGGCGATCAAGGCGGGCGCCTCGGGGTACCTGCTGAAGGAGATCCCGATCGAGGAGGTTGCCGACGCTATCCGCTCCGTCTGGGCGGGGCAGTCGCGCATCTCGCCCTCGATGGCGAGCAAGCTCTTGACGGAGTTCGCGGCGATCAGCAAGGCGTCCGACGAGAAGCCCCAGATGCCGGCGCCCAAGCTCACGGATCGCGAGATGGAGGTGCTCGGCCTCGTGGCGCAGGGGCTCAACAATCGCGACATCGCGCGGCAGCTGTTCATCTCCGAGAACACGGTGAAGAACCACATCCGCAACATCCTGGAGAAGCTCCACCTGCACTCGCGCATGGAGGCCGTCGTCTACGCCGTGCGCGAGAAGATGATCGAGATCAGCTGAGTGTCCGATCCGACACTCGGCGCCGCCCTGGAGATCCTCGAGGCGTCGCTGTCGGATCTCCGCGGAGCCGTCGAGGGGATGCCCGTCGACGCGTTGAACCGGCGACCCGCCGGTGAGGACACCAACACCATCGCGGTGCTCGTGACGCATGCGATGCACAGCACGCGGGCGTGGCTCAGCCTCGCGGTCGGCGTCGAGCCGCCCGCCCGGGACCGGCCGGCCGAGTTCGTCACCGTGGCGACGGGGGATCGCCAGCTGCTGTCCCAGCTGGATTCGATGGCGGACGATTGCCGCGGGCTCCTGTCCGGCGCGACGTTCGAGCCCGCGCGGACCGGACTCGCCCCGTGGCTCTCGGGCCCAGAGGCCGAGGAGCCCGTCACCGCGGCCTGGGCGCTGATCCATGCCCTCACCCACCTGCGCGAGCACGTCGCGCACGCGCTCCTCACGAGACAGCTCCTCGAGGCCTGAGGGGAACGGATCGGAGGAGGCCGGTCCGAGGCCGAACCCGAGCCTTCCGAGACTTCGAGGGGGCTTCGGTACGATAGGAGGCCGAACCCCCGGACCCTCCCCCGAAGGAACGCCCGTTGGTCATCCAGAAGATCGGCTCGCTCGGCGAAGGACGCAAGCTCAAGGAGCTGTGGCGGACCGTCGGCCTCGTGAACACGTACGAGCCGGAGGTCGAGGAACTGTCCGATTCCGAGCTGCGCGGCAAGAGCGCCGAGTTCCGCGCGCGCCTCGCCGACGGCGCCGCCCTTGACGACCTGCTCCCCGAGGCGTTTGCGTGCGTGCGCGAGGCCGCCCGCCGGTCGATCGGCCAGCGCCACTTCGACGTTCAGGCGGTCGGCGGGATCGCCCTGCACCAGGGCGCCATCGCCGAGATGAAGACCGGCGAGGGCAAGACGCTCACCTCGACGATGCCGGCCTACCTGAACGCCCTCTCGGGCCGAGGGGTCCACATCGTGACCGTGAACGACTACCTCGCCAAGCGCGACTCCGAGTGGATGGGCGGGATCTATCGGGCGCTCGGCGTCTCGGTCGGGCTGATCCAGGCGCAGATGAGCCCCACGGAGCGCCGGCCGGCCTACGACGCCGACATCACGTACGGGACGAACAACGAATTCGGGTTCGACTACCTGCGCGACAACATGGCGATGCGCGCCGAGGACATGGTCCAGCAGCGCGGCCACGCGTACGGGATCGTGGACGAGGTCGACTCGATCCTGATCGACGAGGCGCGCACCCCGCTGATCATCAGCGGCATGGTGGCGGACTCCGCGAAGTGGTACCAGACGTTCGCCCGGCTGGTGCCGCGACTCCGCCGCGACGACGACTACGAGGTCGACGAGGCGAAGCGGACGGTCGCCGTGAACGAGTCCGGCGTCACCAAGGTCGAGGAGGCCCTCGGCCTGGACAACCTCTACGAGCACGTCCACACGCCGCTCGTCCACCACCTGCAGAACGCGCTGCGCGCCAAGGAGCTGTACAAGCGCGACGTCGACTACATCGTGACGAACGGCGAGGTGAAGATCGTCGACGAGTTCACGGGCCGCGTGCTCGAGGGGCGGCGCTACTCGGAGGGGCTGCACCAGGCGATCGAGGCCAAGGAGGGCGTCCGGATCAAGGAGGAGAACCAGACCCTCGCCACGATCACGATCCAGAACTACTTCAAGATGTACGAGAAGCTCGCCGGCATGACGGGAACCGCGAAGACCCAGCTCACCGAGTTCCAGTCGGTCTACAAGCTCGACGTCGTCGACATCCCGACCAACCGGGAGATGGTGCGCGCGGACGAGCAGGACCTCGTGTTCAAGAACGAGGACGCGAAGTGGAACGCGGTGGTCGACGACCTCGTCGAGCGCCACGACAAGGGCCAGCCGGTGCTCGTCGGCACCGTCTCGATCGAGAAGTCCGAGAAGCTGTCGGGGTACCTGAGCCGTCGCGGGGTCCCGCACCACGTCCTCAACGCGAAGAACCACGAGAAAGAAGCGATGATCGTCGCCCAGGCCGGGCGGGTTGGGGCCGTGACCGTCGCGACGAACATGGCCGGTCGAGGCGTCGACATCCTGCTCGGCGGCAACCCCGAGTACCTCGCGCGGCAGGAGATGGCGGCCCGCGAGTTCGACAACGACCGCTACCTCCTGTTCGAGATGGAGGAGGAGGAGCGCACCGAGTACGAGTCCGAGTACGAGCCGATCCACCGCAAGCTGAAGCAGCAGACCGACGCCGAGCACGACGAGGTCGTCGAGCTCGGAGGGCTCTACGTGCTCGGCACCGAGCGGCACGAGTCGCGGCGGATCGACAACCAGCTCCGTGGTCGATCCGGCCGCCAGGGCGACCCCGGCGAGTCCCGCTTCTACCTCTCGCTCGAGGACGACCTCATGCGGATGTTCGCGAGCGACCGGATCGCCTCGATCATGGAGCGGCTGAAGTGGCCCGACGACGAGCCCATCACCGCGAAGATGGTGACGCGCGCCGTCGAGAGCGCCCAGCGGCAGATCGAGGAGCTGAACTTCGAGCGACGCAAGAACGTCCTGAAGTACGACGACGTGATGAACACGCAGCGGCAGGTCATCTACGCCGAGCGCCAGAAGATCCTGAAGGGCGAGGACTTCAAGGACGACGCGCTGCGGATGGTGGAGGACGTCGTCCGCGCGACGGTGGGCCGGCTCGCGCCCGAGGAGGTCTTCAACGAGGAGTGGGACCTCGACATGATCCAGGCGGGTCTCGGCGAGCTCTTCCCCACGACGATCACGCGCGACGAGCTCGAGGACATGGTGACGTCGCACGAGCTCGAGGAGCGCGCCGTGGAGGACGCGCTCGAGCGCTACGAGGAGAAGGAGCAGACCCTCGGCTCACAGGTCATGCGGCAGCTCGAGCGGATGGTGCTCCTGAACCTCACGGACACGCGCTGGCGCGAGCACCTGTACGAGATGGACTACCTCCAGGAGGGGATTCACCTCCGCGCCTACGGGCAGAAGGACCCGCTGACCGAGTACCGCCGCGAGGCCTTCACGATGTTCGAGGAGCTCACCGACTCGATCGCGGACGGGTTCGTCCGCTACATCTACCGGGTCGAGCTCGTGCGGCAGGACGAGCCTGCGCGCCCGAGGCCGCAGCGCGTCCAGATGACGCACGGGGACGATCCGGCGCCGAATGCCGGCGCGTCGTCGCAGGCGCGATCCGACAAGGTCCCGCGCAACGCCCCGTGTCCTTGCGGGAGCGGCAAGAAGTATAAGAAGTGCCACGGCGCCACCGCGTAGCGCCCCTCCTCACCCCACCCCGGACACGCCGACGCGACGGCGGGGGAGCCGTCGCGTCGGTCTTGTGGGAGGTGGTGCTTTGTTGCCTCAGGGAAGCGGGTGGAATCCGATCGGCCCAACCGGGCGCTTGGGAGTACCGTTCGGGTCGTCGCCCGTCGCTGCGTTCAGCTGGGCGTGGACGGTCTCGACGATGCCCGGTGCGGTCGCGGTCGCCGCCGAAGCTCCCACTCGGGGTGTCACTCCCCGGCGTCCGATCTGACCGTTCGGCTGCGAGACGCCGCCGATGACCCCGCCGCTCAGCTCGGACGGCGTGTTCGCGGCGGTCCCGCTCACGATCGCGGTGGTGTCGACCGTCGAGGCCTTCCGGTCGGTGCCGCGGTCGGCCGTCGTCAGGTAAACGGCGAGTGCGGTCACCGCGAGGAGCGCGGCCACGATCGGCCACATCTTGAAGCGCTTCTTCTGCTCGAGGGTCCCGATCCGAGTGCTCATCTCCCCGCCTCCCTTTCCCTCCGGCCGCTCGTCCCGGCGGCACAGGGCGACGCTACGGCCGAGGGCCATGCCGGTTCCGTGCCCCGCACACACGCTTTCGGGGTGACCTCGATCACTCCCTGCGGGGCGGGCTAGGCTCCTGCGGTGGGAGGTGTCGGCGACGGGCGGCGGACGAGGCGGCGACGAGATGCGACCGATCACGGCGCTGTTCGCCGACATCGTCGGCTCGACGGGCCTGGGTGAGCGGCTCGGCCCCGACGAGATCAAGGCCCTGGTCGGCGAGTTCGTCACACGCATGAGCCGTGCCGTCGAGGAGTTCGGCGGGATGGTGCAGGCGTACATGGGCGACGGCATCTGCGCCTACTTCGGCGTCCCAGCGGCCCACGAGGACGATCCGGAGCGCGCCGCCCGCGCCGGACTTCGGATCCTCGGGATCGCCGGCGAGTACGCGACGGAGGTCGAGGCCGCCTGGGGGATCGCTGGGTTCGGCGTTCGCGTCGGCCTGAACAGCGGACCCGCCGCCGTGGGCCTCGTCGGCGGCGAGGACGCGCAGACGGTCGCCCTGGGTGACACCACGAACGTGGCGGCGCGCCTGCAGTCGGCGGCCGAGCCCGGCACGATCGTGGTCGGGCCCGAGACGGCGGCCCGCCTGTCCGAGCTCTTCGTCCTCGAGCCGCTCGGCGACGTGGCGGTGAAGGGGCGGCGGGAGGGGATCGCCGCGGCGAGGCTCGTGGGGCCACGACCGGTCGGCAGGCCGCGGCAGACCGCACCGCTGGTCGGACGCGAGCGGGAGCGCGCCGTTCTCGACGCGTCGGTGGCGGATCTTCGGTCCGGCCGCGGCCAGATCCTGGTGATCGTCGGGGAGGCCGGGCTCGGCAAGACCCGGATGCTCGAGGAGCTCCGGACCGCCGCCGGCGACGAGGCGGCGTGGCTGGAGGGCCGGTGTGCCTCGTACGGGGCCGAGGCGCCGTACGGCCCATTCGTCGACGTCCTGCGGGAGTGGATCGGCGCCGAGGAGGGCGACGCCGAGCTGGCCGTCCGCACCAAGCTCCGGGCTCGGGTGGGGGCCCTTCTCGGCGACGGCGCGAGCGACGTCCTGCCGTACCTGGGGCTGCTCCTGGCGGTCCGGCTCGATCCCGATCGCGAGCATGATCTCCTCTCGCTCTCCGCCGACGAGCTCGCCGAACGCCAGCGCCACGCCTTCCTCGCCTGGGCGGGGGCACTCGCCGCGACGCGGCCGCTCGTGCTCGCGATCGACGACCTTCAGTGGGCCAACCGCACGACGGGCGAGCTCGCCGAGCGGTTGCTGACGCTGACGGATCGCTCCGCGATCCTTCTGGCCCTCACGACGCGCCCCGACCCGCGCTCGCAGGGATGGGCGCTTCGCGTCGCCGCGCTCGGCGACTACGCCCACCGGGCGCAGGACCTCGTGCTCGCACCGCTCACGGCGGAGGCGACGCGCGAGCTCGTCGACGTGCTCGCGCCGTTCGGGTTGCTGCCCAGCGCCATCCGCGGCGAGATCGTCGCCCGGGCCGAGGGCAATCCGCTCTACGCTGAGGAGCTGGTTCGGGTCCTGCTCGAGTCCGGCGGTGACCGGCGCAGGACGTGGAGCCTCGCGCCGTCGGCGGCGGCCGACCTGCCTCCCGCGCTCGAGGCGCTCCTGGTGGCCCGGATCGACCGGCTCGATCCGGGACCCCGCCGGCTGGCGCAGGTCGCCGCGGTCGTCGGCCGCGAGTTCCCCGCCTCGGTCGCGATCTCGGTCGCGGGCGGCGAGGACGCCGACGTTGCGGCGCTGCTTCGCGCCGGCGTCATCCAGGAGATCCGGCGCTTCCCGGAGCTCGAGTGCACGTTCCGCCACGGGCTGCTGCAGGAGGCCGCCCTCGCCACCCTGACGTCCGACAGCCTGCACGAGCTCTACGGGCTGGTGGGCGAGGCCATGGAGCGCCGACTCGGCGAGCAGGTCGACGATCAGCTGGAGCAGCTCGCGTTCTACTTCTACCGGAGCAACGATCAAGGAAAGGCCCTCGACTACCTCGTGCGCGCCGCCGATCGGGCGAAGGAGCTCGAGGCCGACGAGCGGGCTCGCGAGCTCCTGTTGCGCGCCGGGAAGCTCGCGGATCGACTCGGGGACGCGGAGGCGGCCGACGGCATCCGGTCCGCGCTCTCGGCGCTCGATGGCGCGTAGGCGGAGGGGGCGCTGGAGCCAAGCCCGGGTCGCAATACACGAACGATTCGCGGGACGCGCCGTTGACGACGCATGAATGCAGGTGTATTCCCTCGAAACGGCGATTACCTGGAGGAGATCCGTGCGGGCGTGGCAACAACTCTCGGCGGCCCTCGCGCTCGTCATCATTGCCGCCGCCTGCACGGGTGGAGGCAGCCCCGAACCGTCCGCGTCGCCCACCCCATCGTTCGCCCGCGGGGGAACCCTCCGGGCCGTGTTCGTGAACCCTCAATGGTATTACCCCGGTACCTTCGATCCGCAGAGGGCCTACAAGTACGACTCGTGGGAGGTTCTCCGCTGTTGCCTGCTCCGGACCCTGCTCTCGTACAACGGGCGTTCCACGGACGAGGGTGGGGCGGAGATCCGTCCCGACCTCGCCATCGCGATGCCGGAGGTCTCCGCCGACGGACTCACCTGGACGTTCCGCCTGAGGTCGGGTCTCCACTACGGGCCGCCGTTCGAAGACACCGAGATCGTGGCCGGCGACGTGGTCCGGGCGCTCGAGCGCGAGGCGAGCCCCGATGTCAAAGCGGGGTACGCCAACTATTACGACATCATCCAGGGGTTCGCCGGTTACTCCTCGGGCGACGTCGGTTCGATCTCGGGACTGGAGACGCCCGACGACCACACGTTGGTGGTCCGCTTGACGGAGCCGGCCGGAGACCTTGGCTATCGCTTGGCGCTCCCGGCGGCCGCCCCCATCCCGCCCGGGGCCGCCGACGGGCACCCGGACTACGGGCGTTTCCTCGTGGCCTCTGGACCGTACATGTTTGAGGGATCGCAGAACCTCGACTTCTCCGCACCGCCCGCCGACCAGTCTCCGGTCTCCGGCTTCGTCCCGATCCAATTCACGCCAAGTTCATCGACGCAGACCCCTGGTTCGATCACGCTGGTGCGCAACCCATCATGGGATGGCTCAACCGATCCGCTCCGAGCCGCCTACGTCGATCGCATCAAGATCTCGCTCGGGGGCTTCGACATCGAACAATGGACCGACTTCTCACACCCTCCTCATTACACCGCGAACCTGGAGATGCTGTTCGACCAGGTAGTGCGCGGCCAGCTCGACGTGGTGCTCGATGCCAGCCCTACCGTCGATCAGTTGCGGAAGTTCCGATCCGATCCTCACCTTGCTGGTCTCCTGTACGAGGACCAGATCTCCTACGTCGAGACGATCTTCATGAACCTTGCCGTTCCGCCCCTTGACGACACCCACGTGAGGAAGGCCATCAATCTTGTGCTCGACAGGGAGGACCTCCAGCGCCGATGGCTCGCCGCCGTGTCGGGCCAGGCAATCTCGGAGGCCACGGGGGGCGGTGTGATCGCGACCCACATCGCCCCCGATGCCCTGGAAGGCGGCCTCCTGCTCGGCTACCGGCCGAGTTGGATGGATTCATCGACCGGTGGTGACCTCGCGGCGGCGCAGGCGGAGATGCGGCAGTCCGCGTACGACCACGACGGAGACGGGCTCTGCGACGCGCCCCCCTGCAAGCACGTCGAATTGGCCCTCACCAGCGCCTGGCCCCGCCCCTTCGACACCCTCGTGCAGCAGGATCTCGCCAAGATCGGGGTGCGGGTCCGTGTGAAGAGGTATGGTGCGCCGAGTCCGTTCTACGACCCGGATGGGCCCATGAGCCCCGCAGCGCGGTCGGCGATGACCGCGAACGGCTGGCTCAACGACTATCCCAACGGCGCCGCGTACTTCCCTTATCTGTTCTCCGGTCTGACCACCGACCCGGGCTTCTTCAACTTCTCGCTGCTCGGTGTCACCCCGGGCGAGCTTCGTGGTTGGGGGTACTCCGTGTTGCACGTGACGAGCGTCGATGACCGCATCCACCAGTGCGTTGTTGCGACCGGCCAGATGCAGGAAGCGTGCTGGGCGCGGCTCGACCAATACCTCATGGAGGAGGTCGTCCCGTGGGCCCCATTCTTGTTCCAGACCGCGGTCAGGCTCGTCTCGGCCCGGGTTGCGCACTACTCGATGGACCAGTTCACGGGGCTACCGGCGCTCGACCAGATCGCGCTCACGCCCGCGGCGATCGAAGGGTCCGAATAGGCGGACCGCCACGCGGCTATCCGGTGCCCCTGCCAGGTGCTACAACCTCGGTGGCATGGCCGAGGACACGCGGGTTGGAACCGAGGTCGCGGGCTACCGGATCGAGGCGGCCATCGGACGAGGGGGGATGGGCGCCGTGTACCTGGCTGAGCACCTGCGGCTGGCCCGCAAGGTGGCGCTCAAGCTCCTCGCGCCCGAGTTGGCCGGCAACGAGAAGTTCCGGGAGCGGTTCCTGCGCGAGTCTCGGATCGCCGCCTCGATCGACCATCCCAACATCGTGCCGATCTACGACGCGGACGAGGCGGACGGCGTGTTGTTCATCGCGATGCGCTACGTGGAGGGCACCGATCTCCGCGGCCTGATCGCCGAGGAGGGGCGGCTCGACCCTGCACGGACCGCGTCGATCACCGAGCAGGTCGCCGACGCGCTCGACGTGGCGCACGCCCGCGGCCTGGTGCACCGGGACGTCAAGCCGGCCAACGTCCTGCTCGTTCCGCGACGGGATGCGGGCGGCAGGGACCACGCTTACCTGAGCGACTTCGGGCTCACCAAACGCGCGCTCTCGGTGAGCGGCCTGACTCAGACCGGGCAGATCGTCGGCACGATCGACTACGTGGCTCCCGAGCAGGTGAAGGGCGATCCGGTGGACGGGCGAGTCGACCAGTACTCGCTCGGCTGCGTGATCTACCAGTGCCTGACCGGCGAGGTCCCGTTCCCGAGGGACCTCGAGGTGGCCTCGCTCTGGGCGCACGTGCAGGAGCCGCCGCCGTCGCTCGTCGAGGCAGGATTCGACGAGGAGGTCGACGCGGTCATCGGCAAGGCGCTCGCGAAGGAGCCGGCCGA
The DNA here is from genome assembly GCA_963716935.1 of uncultured Actinomycetes bacterium. Lineage (GTDB taxonomy): Bacteria > Actinomycetota > UBA4738 > UBA4738 > HRBIN12 > CALGFI01. The sequence continues at coordinate 175,441 of CAVQUN010000006.1, forward strand.
TCGTTTCGACAGCTGCGGCGAGCTCGCGTCCTCGCTCTCGGCCGCGGTGGGCGTCGAGCCTCGCCCCGGACGCGCTCGCCCCGTCCGCCGTCCGCCCCGCCGGCGCCGGGCTCGCATCCTCGCCGTCGGGATCGCGGCCGGGCTCGTCCTCGCGGCCGTCGGCGGCGTCTTCTTGCTTGGCGGCGACCCGACCTACGTCCCCGGTCTGAACACCGTGACGCGGATCGACGCCGATTCGGACGAATTCGATCAGCCGGTGCATGTGGGGGAGAACCCGAACGGAATCGCTCCCGCGGGCGGGACTCTGTGGGTCACCAACCTTAGTGACAAGACGGTGCAGGGGATCGACCCGACAACCGGCGACACGATCCAGACGCCAGAGTCGACCCAGGGATCACCGACCGGGATCGCCGGAGGATCGGCCGGCGTGTTCATCACGACGGGCTTCGACCGGCCTTCCCAGGTCCTGCGCATCAACCCCAATACGTTGCAGGTCGAATCCTTGTGCGAAGTCCCCTCGAGCACCTATGGGATCGCAGAGGGGTCCGGGTCCTTGTGGCTGGCCGTCGCGAACCAGGGGGAGGTGTGGCGCGTAGATCCGGCGCAGTGCGGGGTCGGAATCGACAAGATCTCCCTCGGCCAGGGCGCCGACCCCGAGGTGATTGCCACCGGCGGCGATCCCTTGCAGGTGTGGGTGGGCGACGCGGTGGCGGCCACCGTCTACAAGATCGACCCGGCTTCGCTCGACCCCTCGCCGTTCAGCGTGAGCGGGCCGCCGACCGGCATCGCGATCAGTGGCGCGTCCGTGTGGATCTCGATCGGGCAGAACGACGAGGTCGCGCTCCTCGACACGACGAGCGGTCAGACGCGCGACACGATCAACGTGGGGGAGTCGGGCTGCGACGGCCCCAAGGGTATTGCCATCGGCGGCGATGGGGTGTGGGTGGGCTGCGCCGGGAGCAGCACGCTCGTGCTCATCGACCCCGACACGCACGAGGTCGTCGACACGCTGCGAGTCGACGGGAGTTCCGACGCGGTCGTGGCCGACGAGAACGGCGATGTCTGGGTCTCGGTGCATGAGCAATAGGACGCCCGTCTGTCAGCCGACGTCGTGTCGTTCGCGTTCGACGAGTCGACCAGCGTGCCGGCTCACGACGAGGTCAGTCTCACGTCGGGCTAGCCAGTGGAAGGGCCCCGCCCGGATGCCAGCATGTTCGCGAGGGCCGTCCCGGTCGGAGGCCTGTTCTCGGGCTCCTTCGAAAGCGCGTGCAGGATCGCCCACGAGACGCCCGGCGGCAGATCGTCACGGCCCTGGCCGGGATCTCGCGGCTCCTCGGTGAGATGAGCGTTTGCCAGCTCGATCAGGGACCTGTGTCCGAACGGTGGGCCGCCCGCGACGCACTCGTAGGCGAGGCAGCCGAGGGCGTAGATATCGCTTGCCGGTGATGCTTCGTCACCTCGCAGGAGCTCGGGGGCGAGGTACTCGAGCGTTCCCACGACCGTCCCGGTCCGCGTGAGCGCGGTGTAGGCCAACCCCTTTACCGCGCCGAAGTCGGTGAGCAACGCCGACCCCGCCTCGTCGATCAGGACGTTCGAGGGCTTCACGTCTCGGTGCACGATTCCCGCGGCGTGGAGCGCGTCGAGCCCGGAGCCTACGTGTGCTACGACGCGGACCAGCTCCTCGAACGGCAACGGCCCATCGGCCAGTCGCTCCTCGAGGGTTCGGCCGCGGACGTAGAGGGTGGCCAGGTAGGGACGGCCGTCGATGACACCGGAGTCGACGATCGGTACGAGGTGACGGTGGTGCACCTCACGCGCGGCCCGCGCCTCGTGCTCGAACCGCCGCCGGGACGTCTCGTCGTCCGCGAGCTCGATACGGATGAGCTTGAGGGCGACGATCTCTCCGTTTGGCTCACGCACGGCGCGGAAGACGACGCCCATCCCGCCCTCGCCGAGCAACTCCTCCAGCCGGTAGGGACCGATTCGGTCCCCCGGCGCCGGCGCGCGTGCTCCGGCCTCCGCCACCGGCGCAGCATAGCTAGGCACGTGGCAAATCGATGCGTGGTTCTACGTGTTCCGCGAGCAGATCTGCGCGCGACCTTGGCGGCTGATGGACGGATTGCCGTCGCCGACCTGGCGGACTGGCGATCCCGGATGCGCGATGCTACAACCCGGTCCCGAAGGGAGCCGCCGTGTCTGAGGACACAGGGATTGGCACCGAGATCGCCGGCTATCGCATCGAGTCCCGGATCGGCCGCGGCGGCATGAGCACGGTCTACCTGGCCGAGCAGGTCCGCCTGCACCGGAAGGTGGCCCTGAAGATCCTGGATCCGGAGCTCGCGGCCGATCCCGAGTTCCGGGACCGGTTCGAGCGCGAGTCCGAGCTCGCCGCCTCCCTCGAGCACCCCTCGATCGTGCCCGTCTACGACGCCGGGCAGTCCGGTGGGGTGGCCTGGATCGCGATGCGCTACGTGGAGGGACAGGACCTCGGCACCCTGCTTGAGACCGAGGGAGCCCTTGACCCCGAGCGGGTGGTCCGGGTGATGGCCCAGGTCGCCGAGGCGCTGGACGCGGCGCACGCCTCCAGGCTCATCCACCGAGACGTCAAGCCGGCCAATGTGCTCCTGCAGGGCGATCGGGCCTATCTCAGCGACTTCGGGCTGACCAAGCGCCTCGACGCCGCCACCGTGAACACCGACACCGGCCGGTTCCTGGGCACGATCGCCTACGCTGCCCCCGAGCAGTTCGAGGGCAGACCGCTCGAGGCCCGGACCGACCAGTACTCGCTTGCGTGCGTGGCCTTCCACTGCCTGACCGGCCGCCGGCCCTATCCCCGAGACCAGGAGGCGGCGGTGATGTTCGCGCACTTGCGCGAGCCGCCGCCCAAGGCCCACGACCTGGTCCCCGAGCTTCCGGCTGCCGTGGACGACGTCCTCGCGAAGGGCATGGCCAAGGCCAAGGAGGACCGATTCCCCAGCTGCGGGGCCTTCGCCGAGGCCCTCGGCCACGCACTCTCGGACGCGCCGCCTCGGAGGGGGCCCCGCGTGGGAAAGCGCGCGGTCCTCGCCATCGCAGGAGTCCTCGTCGCCGCGCTCGCGCTGATCGTCGGTCTCGCGATGGGCGATTCCGGAACATCATCTCCCTCCTCGACACACTCGGCGAGCGCATCCGGGTCGCCGTCCGAGGCCGTCCCTACGTCGCTGGTCGGTGTGCGGAGCATCGACGCGGAGACGAATGAGCTTGGAGAGGTGGTCGTGACTCGCCGCTACGCGAGCAGCCTTGCCGTGGGTGGGGAGTTCGTGTGGGTGCGCACCCTGACCAGCGACCAAGGATCGAGGGAGCTCCGGAAGCTTCGCACGAGTACGAACGGGCTCGTGGGAGGGCCGATCGAAGACGTCGGAAATTGCCTCGTCAACCCCGGACTCAACACCGACTGCGTCGCGGCCGGCGACGGATACGCCTGGAGCCCCGGTTGGTCCTGCCTGGTTGTCGGCTGCCCGACGGCGCTCTACAGGATCGACCCGTCGACGAACCGAGTCGACTTCCATCGGAACCTCGCAGTGGACGCCGACGTGCGCGATGTCGAGTTCGCCGCCGGCTCCGTATGGGTAGCGGCGGACAACGGGCCGGGCGGTCCGGCCGTCTACCGCTATGTCCCGAAGAGCGACAAGCTCATCAAGATCCCGATGCCGCCGGCTGGGGTCGGCCCGATCGCCTACGGCGAGGGCTTCCTCTGGGTGATCGACACGCTCCATGGTGGCCTCCGCCGGATCGACCCGTCCACCAACGAGGTCGTCGGGGAGCTGACGCTGCTCGACGGCAATCCCTATGACATCGCGGTGGGCAACGGGTTCGTGTGGGTGACGGATTCGCAAGGTGATCGCGTCCTCAAGCTCGACCCGTCGTTGACGCAGAATCCAACGTCGATTGTCGTCGGCGACGAGCCTCGCGCGATTGCGTTCGGTGAGGGAGCCGTCTGGGTGGCGAACCACGCCGCCGGCTCGGTGACTCGCATCGACATGCTCACCGGCACGCCGACCGAGATCCCGGTGGGCGGGACCCCCGGTGACATCGCGGTGGGCGACGGCCAGGTCTGGCTCACTCTCGGCGGAGAGCAGGGCGTGCGGGGCTAGCCGGCGGGCTGGCCTCCCCGCCCGGCAGCCTCGTTTGGTGGGGCCGGCGCCTCGAAGGGCTGGGGGGAGCGTTCGTTCGGGACAGTCTCACAGGCATGTGAGGTCGAGGGACGAGATCCGGCTCCGCCGTTGACGCGGGCGGCTACCATGGCGAATTCATGAGCGAGCACACGGAGCGACTCGAGGACCTCGCCGAGCGCATCGCCGCCGCGAAGGAGTTCCTTTGACGTCGACGGCAAGCGCGCGCAGGTGGCCGAGCTCGAGCAGCAGGCCGCGGACCCCTCGCTCTGGGACGACCCGGACCACGCCCGGCAGCTGACGACGCGCCTCGCCCGCCTGCAGGCGGAGCTCGAGCGTTACGACTCCTTCGTCCGCCGGATCGACGACGCGCGCGCGATGGACGAGCTCCTTGGGCAGGAGGCCGACCGCGAGATGGCGTCCGAGCTCGCGAAGGCGGTCGTCGACCTCGCCCGCGACCTCGAGAAGCTGGAGCTCGCGACGCTCCTGGGCGGCGAGTACGACCACAACGACGCGATCGCCACGCTCCACGCCGGCGCCGGCGGCACCGAGTCGCAGGACTGGGCCGAGATGCTGCTTCGCATGTACCTGCGGTGGGCCGAGCGCGAGGACCTCGACGTCGAGGTCGACGAGGCGCTCTACGGCGACGAGGCCGGGATCAAGAGCGCCACGTTCATCATGCACGGCACGAACGCGTACGGCCTGCTCTCGACCGAGCGCGGTGTTCATCGCCTCGTCCGGATCAGCCCGTTCGACGCGCAGAAACGCCGGCACACCTCGTTCGCCAACCTCGACGTGATCCCGCTCCTCGAGGAGACGGAAGAGGAGGATCTCGAGATCGACCCGAAGGACCTGCGGATCGACGTGTTCCGCTCGACCGGGCCCGGCGGGCAGTCGGTGAACACGACCGACTCGGCCGTGCGGATCACCCACCTGCCGACCGGCATCGTCGCGGTCTGTCAGAACGAACGGTCGCAGCTCCAGAACCGCGCCGTCGCGATGCGCATCTTGAAGGCGCGCCTGTTCGAGAAGATGCGCGAGCAGCAGCAGGAGCGCCTGGAGAACCTTCGCGGCGAGCGCAAGGGGATCGACTTCGGCTCCCAGATCCGTTCCTACGTGCTCGCGCCGTACCGGATGGTGAAGGACCACCGGACCGGCGTCGAGATCGGCGACGTCGACCGCGTGCTCGACGGCGACCTCGAGGAGCTGATCGAGGCCGAGCTCAGACGGCGGGCGGGGGACAGGCGCGACCTAGCCCGACGCTCGCGCCGCGCCACCCAGACCCAGACGCCCACGAACCCGAGCCACGCGACCGCGGACGCGAGCAGGCCGATCCCGATCGACGGCTCCCGGTACACGAGCCGGACCTCGTGCTGCCCGGACGGCACGGGGACGCCCTGGAGGAAGAAGTCGGCGCGCAGGACCGGAGCCGGGTTCCCGTCCACGGTCGCCTCCCACCCCGGGGCCCACGCGTTGCGCACGACCACGAGCGAGGGGCCGTTCGCGAAGGCGTCGATCCGCACGTCCTCGGGGCTCGCCTCCGCGTAGGTGGCGGCGCCCGGCGCCGTGTCGATCAGCGGCGCGATCCCCGGGTCGCCCTCGACGACGGCCGTCGCCGCCGGGTCGAACCCGCGCGCGAGCACCGCCCGCAGCGCGAACGCGCCGTCGCCCGCGACGGTCCACGCGGGGACCACGGACACGCGCGGCTCGGCCGCGTCCAGCTCGAGCAGCCGGTAGCCGTCCTCCGAGGCGACGACCGTGCCGGTGAGGTCGTCGGGCAGCGTCTGCCCCTCGTGCACGATCAGGTACCGGACGCCGAGCAGTCGCACGTCCTCGAGCGATGGGACCTGGATCACCGCCGCGTTGTAGAAGACCGGCAGGCGGTTGGTCGCGCGGATGTACGTCCAGTAGCGGGGCAGCTGGATCGGCGAGTAGCCGAGCGAGTCGTGCAGGCCGAACAGGACCGCCCGGCCGAGCAGGAGCGCCGGCCAGTCGGACTCCTTCTGCGAGAAGAGGTAGCCCTTGTTGAAGTAGGCGGCCGGCGGGATCCACGCGAGGTACCGGGGATCGTCGTCCGCCGACGCGATCGAGCGCGCGATCGGTCCGGGCGTCAGGTACGTGTCGAGGTCGACCTCGGGCCAGCGGAGCGGGCCGTGCAGGAGCGCGGGGTGGTCGTGGCCCTCCAGGCCGAGGTACACGGTCCCGCCCTGGTACGCCGACGACCACAGGGCGCCGGCCAGCAGCTCGACCGCGAGCAGGCCGACGAGCGCGAGCGCCGCCCATCGCCACCCGCGCGCGAGCCGCCACGTCACCAGCAGCACCGCGGCCGTGCCCGCGGAGAAGATCACGAGCCGGCCCGCGTTCGCGCCGGCGAGCAGCGGGAACAGGAGGAAGACGCCCACGCCGATCGCGAGCCATCGCGCCGCCTCGGCGAAGGCCGGCCGCCGGTCGAGCAGGGACTGGATGCCGATGGCGCCGAGGACCGGCACGAGGAGGAACGCGAGATATCGCAATCGCCCCGGGTTGTGGAGGTAGACGTCGCCGAACGGGAAGGCGAGCACGATCGTGCGGAACCAGCCGGCGGCGACGAACGCCGTCAGGGTCAGCAGGTACCCGACGACCCCGACCGCCGCGAGCGCGAGGACGAGGAAGCGCCGGGCGCGGTCGCGAAACGCGAACGGGATCGCGAGCAGGATCGCGGCGCCGGCGTACGCGCCAGGCGTCGAGGCGAGCGCGAGGGGCCACGCGCTCCACACGCCGTGATCGGGGATCGGGCGATCCTCGCCGAGCGGCGGCGGGATCGTGCCCTCGAACCCGCCGTAGCCGACGCGCAGGCTGGAGCGCTCGAGCAGGACGAACCGGGGGATCAGGATCGCGAGGTTCGCGAGCGGCAGGAACAGCAGGAACGCGATCCCGAGCAGCACGGCCGTCCGCGGCCGCAGCGATCCGGAGCGCGACTCCCGGATCGATCGCGCGATCACGTACGCGAACGTCACCCCCGTGCAGATCATGAGTCCGTGGGACAGGTGCGCCGTCGCCACCTGTCCCCAGGCGATCGCGGCGAGTCCGAGCCACGGGAAGCGGCGCCATCCGCTCGCGGAGAAGTAGCCCGAGGCCCCGACGAGGACGAGCGGCGTCCACGCGAGCGTGCCGGCGAACGGCATCGAGATCGCGACGACGGAGGCCGCCATCGTCATGGCGAGCGAGAGCCCGCCGGCCGTCGACGCGACGCGGCCGAGTCCCTCCTTGCGAAGGAACCACCAGACGCCGAGGCCGGCCAGGATCGGATACAGGACGATCAGGGCTCGAAGGCCGTCGCCGCAGCCGAAGAGCCACGAGAACGCCATCGTCGGCAGCGAGAGCCATCCCGACTGGGCGTCGGCCGCGAAGGGCGTGCCGGCCATCTCGAACGGGTTCCACAGCGGCACGTGGTGCGCCGAGAGCGCGTCGCCGAGCAGACACGACCGCGGGAGCCAGAACGTGAGGATGTCCGGGTGCTGGCTCGTCAGGCGCGGCAGGAAGGCGAAGCCGCGGAGCGCGACCAGCACCGAGACGACGATCAGCGCCGGGCCCGCGACCGCCACGGCGAGCTGTCGCCCGCGCGACAGCGGCTCCGGTCGCGGGGTCGCCTCGGGTGTCGGAACCGCCCTGGTCACGGTCGCCATGGCGAGCCAGGCTATCCGCTCGTGCTTCGTTCCGAGAACGAAGGTCGTCTGTTAGACTCCGCCGCGGTCATCCCCCCAAGCTTCCCCGAAACCAAACCATGATCAGTCTTCAGCACGTCACGAAGGTCTATCGCAACGGCACGACCGCGCTCGAGGACGTCTCCGTCGAGGTCGAAAAGGGCGAGTTCGTCTTCATCGTCGGTGCGTCCGGCTCGGGCAAGTCGACCTTCATCCGGCTGCTCCTGAAGGAGGAGGCCGCGACGAAGGGCGACATCTACGTGGCGGGGAAGAACCTCGCCAAGCTCACGACCTGGAAGATCCCGCACCTTCGGCGCAACATCGGGACGGTCTTCCAGGACTTCAAGCTCCTGCAGGACAAGACGGTCTTCGAGAACGTCGGCTTCGCGCTCGAGGTCATCGGAAAGCCGAAGCAGGTGATCGACCAGCGGGTCCCCGAGATCCTCGAGCTGGTCGGGCTCGGCGACAAGCTCAACAACTTCCCCGACGAGCTGTCGGGCGGCGAGCAGCAGCGGGTCTCGATCGCCCGGGCGTGCGTGAACCGCCCGCTCGTGCTCCTGGCCGACGAGCCGACCGGCAACCTCGACCCGAGCACGTCGGTCGAGATCATGCGGCTGCTCGACAAGGTGAACCGGATCGGAACCACCGTGGTGATGGCCACCCACGACCAGGCCATCGTCGACGCGATGCGCCGGCGCGTGATCGAGCTCGACAAGGGCAAGGTCATCCGGGACCAGGCGCGCGGGGTCTACAGCTAGTGGCGCGGTTCGAGTACTTCTTCCGCGAGACCACCTCGGGCCTTCGGCGAAACGGGCTCGTCGCGTTCGCCGCGATCAGCACGACGTTCATCGCGCTGCTGCTGTTCGGGCTCGCGCTGCTCATCAGCCGCCAGGTGAGCCTGATGATCGAGGCCACGACCGGCAACGTCGAGGTCGCCGTCTACCTCACGGATCCCGTCAACCCGGACACCGTGCGCTCGCTCACCGACACTCTTGCGGCGCTCCCGGTCGTCGAGAACGTCGACTTCGAGGACAAGGAGGAGGCCTGCGCGCGGTTCGTCGAGCTGTTCAAGGAGCAGGAAGCGCTCGTGAACAACGTCGACTGCGACGCGCTGCCCGCGTCGCTGCGAGTCAAGCTCTCGGACCCGGAGCAGTACGAGCAGGTGGCGGCCGTGTTGCAGGGGCAGCCGGGGATCGACCGCATCGTCGACCAGAGCGCGTTCCTGGACCGCCTGTTCTCGATCACGCGCGTGTTCCGCGTCGGGCGTCCTGCTGATCTCGTTCGTGATGCTGGTCTCGGCCGCGATCCTGATCGCCAACACCGTGCGGATGGGCCTGTTCGCCCGCCGCAAGGAGATCGGCATCATGAAGCTCGTCGGCGCGACGAACTGGCGCATCCGGATCCCGTTCCTCATCGAGGGCGTGTTCGAGAGCCTCATCGGGGCCGGCGCCGCGATCCTGTTCCTGTTCGGTCTCAAGGTCGCGTTCATCAACCCGCTCTACGGCACGGTGCAGTTCGTGCCCTGGGTGACGAACAGCGACGTGATCGCCGTGATCCCGTGGCTCCTGATCGCCGGGGCGTTCGTCGCGCTGCTCGCCGGGCTGGTCGGGATGCGCCGCTTCCTCGACGTGTAGTGAGCCCCAAGGCCGATCCCGAGCAGAAGACCGTCGTCTCCAACCGCCGGGCGCGCCGCGACTACGAGATCCTCGAGACCTTCGAGGCCGGGATCGCGCTCACGGGCGCCGAGGTGAAGTCGCTCCGCGGCGGCCACGGGTCGCTCGCCGAGGCGTTCGGCCGGGTCCAGGGCGGCGAGATCTGGCTCGAGGGGATGCACATCCCGCCCTACGAGCAGGCCGCCGACAAGCGGACGCACGACCCGATCCGGACTCGCAAGCTGCTGCTGCATCGCAAGGAGATCGAGCGCCTGATCGGCAAGACGGCCGAGCGAGGCCTCGCGCTCGTGCCGCTGCGCGTCTACTTCACGCACGGGATCGCGAAGGTCGAGCTCGGGCTCGGGCGGGGCAAGCGCCAGTACGAGAAGCGCCAGGCGATCGCCGAGCGCGAGCACGAGCGCGAGATGCAGCGGGCGGTCGGCCGGCGGCGCTAGACGTCACCCCTATACTGGTTGGACAACCGCATATGGGGGTGTACTGGCTTCGACTCGAGCGTTGAACCGCTCGGGGGAAGCGGGCCGAGGTCCCCGGATGCCTCGTGAAAAGCCGGGATCAACACAAGCGCCGATAACTACGCGCTCGCTGCCTAGTTAGCTAGGTAGCCGTCCGCCCGGGTCCGCCTGCGACTCGGGGTCGGGCGTCGTGAGCAGGCTCACCGCAGCGGTTCGGCCCGAGGGCCGCCGCGGGAAAGCGAACTGGGGCTGGTCGAGAGGTGCTCCGCCGGCGGGAGCCTCTCGACGAGATCTCCCCGCCGGCTGCGCCCGGAGAAGACCCGAACGGTCGCCCGAGGACAGGGGTTCGAATCCCCTCACCTCCACGAATGGCACGATTCCTCGTGCCCATCTCAGTGTGATGATGTGCCGGGATCGCGACCGAACAGCCAATCAAGTTCCTAACAAGGGACCACCGTGATGGGGCAGCGAGTGCCCGGCGCCTGGCTCAACCGCCTGTCGGCCGTGAGCAGTCCGCACTCGAGCTCCTCGGCCAACGCCACGTACGAGGCGTCGTAGGCGGAGAGGTTCACTCGAAGTTCCCACACGCGACCGAGAAGCCCGACCATCGAGTAGCGCACCAGACCGAGACGCCGCCACGTATCGAGCGCTGTCCAGCCCTCGGTGACCTCGATCTGACGTTCCCGCACGCTCCGTCGGAGGCCGCTCGCGACCTCCACGTCGATCAGGTGGGGGACGTGGACCTGATCCGCTCCCAAGACCTCTCGCGCCGGGCCTGAGTTCAGGAGGCCGGAGAGGGCCGCCGACGCGTCGACGACGATCACCGATCGACGCGTTCGGCGTCGAGGTCGCGAACGAGCGCCCCGACATCGACCTGCAGGTCGGCGAGCGTCCCGAGCAGCGCCGGATTGTCCGCGCGTCGGGAGATCAGGGCCAGCTCGCGCACCGCCAGGGCATTCACCGACACCCCCTCCGCGTCGGCAAGCCGCTCGAGTCGGTCCGCCACCTCTTCGGGCACGTTCCGCAGATAGAGCGTCCGCATGTCGCAGAATGCTAGCGTAGAGCGAGCAGATTGCCAAGATCCCTGGTCAAGTGTCCGAGATCTGGCGAGCCACGATCGCGGCATCCTCGCCAACCCCATACAAGAGCGAGGACTTGCGCTTGCGGAGGAAGTGCACTCCGACGAAGTACAGACCGGGGGCCACGGTGCTCGCGCCCTCGACGTGGAGCGGGAAGCCGAGCTCGTCGAACGCGCCGGGGATCCGAACCCAGCTCCCGTAGTGCGGGCGGAACCCGCCGGCGAAGATCACCACGCCGAATCTCGCGAGGTCGACCTGCTCGGGTGAGGAGCCGTCGAACGGCTCGGGCTCGGCGACTTGGGGCATCGGGAGCCCGCGCTCGGCGACGAGCCCGCGCATGAGGTTCATGGTGTGGTGGAACCGCTCGTCGCCCCAGGCGACGGTCTCGGAGAGGTCGGTAGCGAACCGGGCGAGGCCGCCGTTCGCCCCGAGAAAGTGGCCGACGAGCGTGACGCCCGCCCGCCGGAGCGTGCGCAGGTTGAGGTCGTGGCCGCCGCCGTGCCCCGTGCCGAGCACGTTCGCCCACAGGCGCGCCGACGGTGAGGGCAGGTCCGTGAGCAACTCGTCGAGGAACCCGGTCTCGACCGCCCACCACACCATGTCGTGCTCGCCGATTCGCCGAGGGGCCCAGGGCGCGCGCCCGCACGCGAGCACCACCTCGCGGCCCGCCTCCAGGAGCTCCTCGGCCAGCTGGCAGCCGGACTGGCCGCTCCCCACGATCAGCACCGCGCCGGAGGGAAGCTCTTGCGGGTTCCGATAGCCCTCGACGTCGAGCCGGAAGAGGTCGTCGGGAAGCGTCTCCGCCCCGGGGAGCCGGTGCGGACGCTGGTACGCGCCGGTGGCCACGACCACTCGGCGGGCGTGCACGTCGCCGTCCGACGTTCGGAGCAGGAAGCCACCGTTGGACGGATCGAGCGAGGAGACCTCAACCCCCTCTCGCACGGGGGCCGCGAACGACGATGCGTAGCGCTCGAGAAAGGCGACGATCTCGTCCCGCGGCAGGTACCCGTCCGGGTCGTCGCCGTCGTAGTGCAGGTCCGGCAGCTGGACGCTCCAGTTCGGGGTCACGAGGCAGAACGAGTCCCATCGCCCGCGCCACGTCTCGCCGATCCGGCCGCGCTCGAGGACGACGTGCTCGACGCCCGCGGACGCGATCTCGTGGCTCGTCGCCAGCCCGGCCTGACCGCTCCCGATGACGACGACGTCGAGGTCCTCCATGGGTCGCCGCATCCTAGCGGCGTGCATGGGGGAGGAGCGTCACTCGCCCCGTCGGGTGGGGCCCGCCGTCTCGGCGCGGTTACGGAGGAGCTGCTTCGCGCGGACGATGTCGGGGTCGCGCGGGTCGAGAGGAAGTATGAGGCCGGGGTCGCGCGGGTCGCGCAGGCGCGGGACCACTTGCCGCTCGATCCTCATTCGTCGCATCAGGCCACCTCCTCGTGTTGTGTTCTCGCAGGCCCGGCGAGATCGCGCGGTGACCGGCAACACCCATGGCGGGTGACGTGTTCCCGATCCCGAGACCGGGGCGTTGCTTGCGCCGCCTCGGCGCCTGGCGTACGGTCCGCGCCGGTGACCCGTCGCGCTCGGCTCCGGATCGTGGCGCTCGCGGCTGCGCTCGCGATCGTGCTACTGCTCGCCGTGCCTGCCCACGCCGCCGGCAAGACCGTCCACATCACGAAGTCCGACTCGGCGGGCAACGCCGTCGCCGGCGCCACCTTCACGCTCTACGTCGACGCGGCGCCGGTGGGCGGCGGGCCGCCCAAGGGCGCGGAGGACGTCACGGTCCAGGGGACCTGCACCACCGGCGCGAACGGCCAGTGCGACATCACCGACGTCCCGCCCGGCAACTACTGGGTCTCCGAGACCGGGCCGCCGGCCGGCTACGCCCCGGCGCCCGACAGCACGCTCGAGGTCAAGAAGGGCAAGAAGAAGGTCTTCGAGGTCGTCGTCGTGAACGACAAGAAGCCGGCGAACACCTCCGTGAACGACCCGACGGGCGACGAGCTCGTCGGCGACGGCACCCACATCTTCCAGTTCGGGCCGGCCGTGGCGGTCTCGGACGACGGTGAGCAGGTCGGGATCGCGTTCAACGACTCGGCCGGGTTCGCGCAGAACGACTTCTCGGGCATCGGGTTCGCGTTCTCGAGCAACCGCGGCAAGTCCTTCGAGGATCTCGGCAAGGTCCCGCCGGGCTCGGCCTCGACCTACCTCCTCGCGCAGCCGGCGAGCGTCTACGACTCGCAGCACGGCCGCTTCGTGGTTGCGATGCAGGGCGCGCTGCTCGAGAACAACGAGCTCCGGTTCCCCATCCTCGTCTCGACCTTCGACCCCGATGCCGGGTCCTTCGGCGGCCCGGTCGACACGTTCCCGGGCATCGTTCCCGGCACGTCCACGGCGCATGATCCGGCGCTCGCGTTCGATCGCAAGCGCGGCGTGCTGTTCCTCGCGTTCACCGTGTCGAACGGATTCGGCCAGGCAGAGGGGTTCCTCTCGCGATCGAGAAGCGGCGGGGAGAAGTGGAGCAAGCCGGTCTCGGTCACCGGTCCGGGGACGAACGACTTCCTCGGCCTGCAGGTCGCGGGCAACGGCACGCTCTATCTCACGTGGACGGACTTCGGTGGCTCGGGCGCGACGACGAACGACATGCGCCTGTCGAAGTCCACCGACGGTGGGCTGACGTTCACGAGCTCGCTCACGATCGCCAACAACGTCCTGAAGAGCGGGACCGTCGACAGCTGCGGCTCGACGACGCGGGACACCTACCTCGGCGGGCTCGTCACGGCGGACGCGCCCCGGCTGGCGGTCGACCCGACCGATCCAGGGCGCCTGCTCGTGGCCTTCACGGCCCACGGCGAGACGGACGAGAGCGACATCCTGTACACGACCTCGACCGACTCCGGGAAGACCTGGTCCGATCCGGTGCGCTTGCCCACGTCGGCGGGCGTCCAGATGTTCCCTGACGTCCGCGTCACGTCAGATGGACGCATGGCGATCACGTATTACGAGGCGAGCTCGCCCTCGTCCATCGATTACGTCGCGTCGGTCGGCCCGATCTTCGGGCTCCCGCAGCTCAACCTCACGACCTCGCTGCCGCTGAACGCGGCACCCTTCCCTCTCTGGAACACGCAGACCCCGTTCGACACCGGCTACAGCGCGTGCTTCGGCATGCAGGGCAACCAGTTCGCGGCGCCGGGATCCGGCCTGTTCACGGCCTGGGCCGACGGCAACGACGCGGGCCCGGCCGCAAACGGCGGCGTCGACCCGAACATCCGGTTCGCGCGGATCGATCCGAGCCTGCCGACCTCGACGACGCTGTCGATCTCGGCGAAGGGAACGACCGTGCACGCATCGGGGCGCGTGACCCCCGACCCCGTGCTCGCGGCGAAGGTCACCGTCACGCTGTACATCGACGTCGGACCGGGCGGGTTCCGCAAGGCCGACACCGTGCGCCCGACGTTGGCCCCGCACGGGACCTTCGGCGTCTCGTTCACCAAGCCCGGCGGGCAGTGCCGGCTCGTGGTCACGTTCGCGGGGGGCGAGGGCCGGCTCGGCAGCTCGGTCACGAAGACGTTCGACTGCTGAGCGCGGCTCAGGGGCTCGGCTCGAGCCGGGCGCCGTCGCGGGTCGCCTGGACGAAGAGTCGCGTTCCCGTCGGCGCCGGGATGTCGGGGACCACCACCACCGGCACGGCCGTCCCGTAGAGCTCGCGCGCCACGATCGCCCCGAGGGCGACGATCGCGTCGGGCTCGAGCAGGACGATCGCGGCCGGCGCCGTCCCGGCGCGGATCGCCTCGGCCAGCACGCTCGAGCTCGAGCTCGAGCCCCGGCCCGAAGGCATCACGAGGACCCGGCCGGCGAGCTCGGCGCCGGCCTGGGGGTGGCGGAGCTCGATCACGCGGCCCGTTGCCGGGTCGATGCCGCCCCAGAAGCTGAGCGGCTCGTCGAGCACGAGGACCTCGCCCTCGGCCGAGCCCGCGACGAGGGTCCGCCCCTCAGCCATCGCCCCACAGCCCTCGGTCGAGCACCACGCGCCCGGCGATCGCGGAGTCGACGCACTCCCGTAGGCCGCCGAGCACCACGCGAACGCCGATGTTGGCCGGCGCGTACCACGCCCACTTGCCCGAGTCGGTCATGACCGCCCCGTCCACCTCGCCGAGCATCGGCGAGAGGTAGGTGCAGGTGTCCGACACGATCCGCACGCCGCTCGCCGCGAGCGCGCTCGAGAGGCCCCGACGGCCGGCCTCGGCGAGGACGTCGCGTCCGACGTTGACCCAGAGCGGCACCGCAGGCGTTCGCCCGCCGAGCAGGTCGCGCAGCCGCTCGAGCTCGGCGAGCGAGGCGTGCGGCGTGCCGACGCAGACCGCGCCCAGTCCCGCGCCGTCGTCGACGCCGAGCTCCGCGCGCGCGGCACGCAGCCGCTCGAGCGTCACCGGGATCTCGGGGACGAGGTCGCCGCCGGTCGCGGCCTCGAGCGTCGGCGCCTCGGGCGTCACGCCGACCACGTGGAACATCGCGACGGCGCCCGAGGACGCGGCGGCCGCGCCGAGCGCCTTCAGCCGGTCCTCGTCCGTGTCCTCCGGCAGGCCGACGATGGCCGGGACCGCAGTGCCGGCCTCGCGACCCACGAGGTGTCCGAGGACCGGGAACAGCGCATCGGAGCGCAGCAGGCGCTCCGGGACGTCGGCAAGACGCAGCACGAGGCGGGCGTGGCGCTCCTCGTCGCGGTGGAGCCCCGCGTCGGGGACGCGCGCGGTGATCGCGGCGCTCACGTCGAGGAAGTCGCCGTACCGGTTCGTGCGCGCCCCGAGGACGGAGTTGCAGAACGCGATCGCGTTCGACTCGGCCCAGGCGACGTGCTCGCCGAACCCGGGTCGCTCCGGCAGTTGGTAGGGAGCGCAGGTCCAGGTCGCGCGGCACCCCATCGCGACGTAGGCGTCCATCTGGCGCCGGGCGCGCGCGGCGGTCTCGGCGTCGACGCCCGCGTGCTCGGGGTGCAGCAGATCGAGCGCGCCGACGTTCAGCGTCGTCGGGATCCGGACCGCGGCGCCGCCGGCGACCAGGCGCTCGGCGAACTCGAGGCCGGCGATCCCGTGGTAGAGGCATCCGTCGACGTGCGCCGACGAGACGTCGAGGAGCCGCTCGGCGCCCATGACCTCGGCGGTCTCGACGACGATCCGCATCGCGAGCGCGGCCGCCTCGCCCCGGCCGCCATCGAGGAACGCGCGATCGTCCTCGGTCAGCCGGACGGGCACCGGCCGGTCAGCGGCGGGCGGCGGTCTCGAAGATCGGGAGCGCTCGCTCGACCATCTCGTCGTTGCCCGAGACCGAGATCCGGAAGCGCCCCGGCATCTCCACGACCGCGCCGGGCAGGACGAACACCTTGTCTCGCGCCAGCCGCTCCACGAACGCGACGTCGTCGGGATCCGGGCTGGTCGGGAGCAGGTAGAACGTTCCCTCGGGCGAGTGCAGGTCGTAGCCGTAGGAGCGGAGCTCGTCCACCATCCGGTCGCGGCGGCGTTGCAGCGCCTTGACGTCCACGCTCAGATGCTCGAGGTCCCCGATCGCTCGTTGCAGGACATTGCTGGGCGCTCCGTGTCCCCCGTACGTGAGCTGGGCGAGCATGAGTGCCTCGCGCATCGGTTCGCGATCGGGCATGGTGGGAGGGAGCGCGACATAGCCGCACCGCTGGCCCGGCGTGAGCAGTTGCTTCGCGTACGTGTAGACGAGGAACGAGAAGGGGTAGAACTCCGTCGGGCTCGGGAACGAGCGGTCGTCGAACACGATCCGCGAGTACGCCTCGTCGGAGATCAGGTAGATCGGTCGCCCGGCCGGCTCCGACGCGGCGGCCAGGACATCGGCGAGCGCGCGGAGCGTCTCGGGTGGATAGATCTTCCCGCTCGGATTGTTCGGTGAGTTCACGATGATCGCCGACGTGCGCTCGGTGATCGCCGCCTCGATCGCGCCGATGTCCAGATCCCACGTCTCGTAGCTCACGGGCACCCGGACCGGCTCGACGTCGCCTCCCAGGATGATGGCCTCGTAGAAGAACCACGGCGGGGTGAGGAAGATCACCTCGTCGCCGGGGGAGGCGACGGTGCGGATGCACAGGTTGAGGCCGGTGAACGCGCCGTCGGTCACCAGGACGTCCGCGGCCTCGAAGGGCACGCCACGGCGCTCGCGCAGGCCCGCGGCGACGGCTTCCTGCGCATACGGCTCGTTGAACTTGTAGGCGTACCAGTCCTTGTCCTTTGGAACGGTCCAGCGCTGGAGGGACTCCACGTACGCGGGGAGCACCATCTCCTGCGGGTTCCCCGCGACGAAGTCGCAGTTCTCCGGGTCCGCGGGATCGCGTGTCGCCCAGCCACCTCGGGTGAAGAACCGCATCAGCGGCTCCTCGATCTCGCGGATGCGCTGCATGCTCGTCGAGAAGCTGTGGGTCGCCACGGCGGCGACCCTACCACGGGGGCCGTGAACGGTTCGACGCACTACCAGGTGACAGCGGGCAGGCCGTCGGGATCGGCGTCGGGGTAGCTCGTCGCGCCGTACCGGGAGAGGTCGCGCCCGGCGAGGTCCGCGATGAAGGTCGTCGGCAGGACCGCCGCGAACGTCGGGTCGCCGAGGCGGTCGCGACGGATCGCGGCCGGCCGGATGTACGGGCCGATGTTCTCCCCATAGCGATAGTCGGCGAGGAACGCGGCGACGTCCTCGGCCGAGTAGCCCGCGTCGGTGAGCGCCTTCGGGCTGAGATACACCTCGGACGGCGCGACGAGCTGCACCAGGTCGAACACGCTCTTGCCGAACTCGCGCTCGAGGTCCTGCTCGAGCTGGATGGGGTCGATCCGCACGCCGCCGCTCGCGTCGATCTGGGGGCACTGCCCGTGGTCGGCCGTCACGACGAGCGCGAACCCGCCGGGCCCGAACCGGTCGAGCAGGCCGTCCGCGACCCGGCCGATCTCGCCGTCGACGGCGCCGAGCACCTCGGCCTGCCGCGGGTCGTCCATGTTGTACACGTGGCCCGAGTAGTCCGGCGCCTTGAAGTTCAGGTAGAGGAGGTCGGGGACGTCGTCGGCGCCGATCGGCTCCGAGTCGAACGCGGCCTCGATGAGCTCGCCCTGATACCGCACGACCGGCGGGAAGCAGCACATCGCCTTCTTGCCCGTGGGGTCGTACGGCGACGGCGCGGGCGGCGAGTAGCCGGCGGTGAGCTCGTCGAGCCGGTCGAGGCCGGGCGCCGAGTGCGGCAAGCGGTACATGTCGGGGTGGTGCGGCTTCCACCCGCCGCCGCCGTCCTCGTCCCAGAACACGCCGACCGGGACCTCGCCGATCGGCTGGCCGCCGCGGCCCAGCAGCCCGAGGTGCCAGACCTGGTAGCCGATCTCGCCGACCCAGGCGCCGTTCGCGGTGGCTTCGGCCCACCGGTCGGCGAGCGTCGGCTCGAGCAGGAACGACGGATCCACGTGGCCCGGCTCACCCCAGGCCTTCACGGGGCCGTCACCCCGTCGGACGTTGTGGCCCGTGATCCCGTGGGTCCGGGGGAACGCCCCGGTACCGATCGTCGCGTGCGTCGCCGCCGTGACCGCCGGGAACGAGCCCGAGATGGCGTTGCGGTACGCGGCGCCCTCGCGAAGGAGGCGCTTGAGGTTCGGCCACGCGTCCGGCCAGCGGTGGAGCACGTTCCACCCGCCGCCGTCGATCACGAAGGTCACGACGACTCGCGGAGGCGCCGCCGGGGCGACGATGCCCGGGAGCACTGCCCCGTCCGCCGCGCGGAAGGCGTCGAAGCCGATGAGCGCGGCGGTGGTCGGCGCCAGGTCCGCGAGCGTCACGCGCTCGTCGTGATCCTGCGGCTCGACGAGGCCGGGGGCCCAGACGGCGATCGGTACCCGCTCCCCGTACATCCACACGACGGCGTGGCTCGAGCGCGGGTCGTTCGGCTCGAGCGAGAGCGACTCCTGCTCGTAGTTCGAGCTCGAGAAGGGTGTGACGAGGAGCTGGAGGTCGCCCGAGCGCCCGGGGTGGTAGGCGCGCGTGACGAGCTCGAGGTACTCGGACCCGAGGTCCTTCGCGGCGGCCTCGAGGGTTGGTCGCGGATCCGGACGGGTGAGCCGCCGGAGCGTGGCGCCGAGCGCGGTGCCCCCGAAGAGCGTCACGAGCCCAAGGCCGCCGAGCGTGATCCGCAGGAAGCGCCGCCGCGACGGGTCGGGCTCGGCGTCGGCGTCGGTGCGGCGGGCGATGACGAACAGGGCCGCCGCGAGCGTGAGCAGCCCGGCGAGCGCCCCGCCGACGAGGCTGCCGGTGAACGTGACGACGAAGGCGACGGTCCCGCCGGCGAGCGCGAGCACGACGAGGACGGCTCGGGAGGTTCGGTGCACGACCTTCAATTATCCCGGACCCGGCCGGTGCGACCGTGCTGTTCTCGTTACGAACGCTTGCGCTCGAGGTCGAGGAAGGGCAGGTCGACGACCGTCGCCGGCACCTGGCCGCGCTCGCCCTCGACGCTCCACTCGACGCCCACGCGGGCACCCCGCCGGGCGAGCGAGGGCGGCACCGATCCGAAGCCGACCATCTTCTTGATCGTGGGACCCCAGGCGAGGCTCGTCGCCCGGCCGACCTGGCGGCCGCCGGCGAACACCGGGACCGCGTCGCGGTGCACGAGCGGCGAGATCGCCGGCGGCAGGTCGTGCGCCGCGTAGCGCTGCTCGATGCCGTTCCAGTCGAGCTCGAGCCCGACGAGACGCCGGGCGGGCCCGCCTCCCTTGCGCTCCATCTCGAGCGCGTGCCGGCCGACGAAGCTCGGCTTGTCGAGATCGACCAGGCGGCCGAGGCCGATCTCGAACGGCGAGTAGGTCTGCTCCTGGCTGATCGCGTGGCGCGCGCTCGTGTAGTCGGCCTCGATCAGGATCAGGCCGGACTCGACCCGGGAGACGTCGAGCGCCCGGATCCCCGCCGGACGGATCCCGTGCGGTTCTCCCGCCTCCCAGAGCGCGTCCCAGATCTCGACGGCGGCCGAGGCCGGCACCCAGATCTCGTAGCCGAGATCGCCCGTGTACCCGGTGCGGGTCACGTGCAGGTCGACGCCCGCGATCTCGGACCGCCGGTGGCCGAAGTACCGAACGTCGCTCCAGTCGGCGCGGGTGACGGCCTCGAGGACCTCACGCGAGCGCGGACCCTGGAGCGCGACGCCCGCGACCTCCTCCGAGACGTCGTCGATCGTCACGTCGAGCTCGGCGGCGTTCAGAGCGAGCCATCGGTAGGTCGGGTCAGCCGCGGTCAGGAAGAGCTCCTGCTCGGCCCGCCGCGTGACCGTGCCGTCGTCGATGACCTTGCCGTCCTCGTTGCACCACGGCGTGTACGCCACGCGACCGACGCGAAGCCGCCCGACGTCGCGCGTGATCACCCGGTCGACGAGACGCGCGGCGTCGGGGCCTGTCACGAGGTACTTGTAGAGGGGCGAGACGTCGATCAGCGCGGCCTGTTCGCGGATCGCGTTGTACTCGATGTCGTGGAAGTCGGCGTAGACGGCGGCCGCGAAATAGCCGGACCACTCGCCCCAGGCCATCTTGGCGTTGAGGGCCGACGTGCGCGGGTGAAAGGCGGTCCCGATGCTCACGGAGCAAGCGTAGCCCCGGCCCTCGGGGGCGGGCATCGGAGGCCCTGACCAGTAGTCACGGGCCCCATGGCCGGGGAACCGGCGCGCTCCTACGATGGCGACGTGGGCACGCGCTACGACGCGATCGTCATCGGTGGCGGGCACAACGGCCTGACGGCTGCGGCGTACCTCGCGCGTGCCGGCCGCTCGGTCCTGGTCCTGGAGAAGCGCCACGTGCTCGGCGGCGCCGCGGTGACCGAGGAGGTCTACCCCGGCTTCCGCTTCAGCGAGCTCTCGTACGTGGTCTCGCTGCTTCGCCCGGAGATCATTCGCGAGCTCGAGCTGCCGCGCCACGGCCTCGAGATCCTGCCGCTGGACGGCACCCTCACGCCGCTCGACGACGATTTCCTGTGGCGCGTGAACGACCACGGCGCCACGATCCGCGAGCTTCGCCGCTGGTCCAAGAGCGACGCGGAGGCGTATGAGGAGTACGGCCAGCTGATGGCCGACATGGCGCGGTTCATCAAGCCGATCCTGTCGGTCGTCCCCCCAGACCCCGGCAAGTTCAACCCGTTCGACTGGGGGCCGATCGTCGGGCTCGCAAAGACGTTCCAGCAGCTTCCGGAGCGCCTGCAGTCGACGTTCGCCCAGCTCATGACGATGAGCGCGACCGAGTTCCTGCAGCAGTGGTTCGAGACCGACCCGCTCATCGCGACGATGTCGGCCTCGGGCATCATCGGGACGTTCCAGGGCGTGCGGTCGCCCGGCACCGCGTATGTGCTCCTGCACCACTACATGGGCGAGATCGACGGCGCGTTCCGCGCCTGGGGCATCCCGCGGGGCGGCACCGGCGGCATCTCGAACGCGATCGCCTCGGCGGCCCGCGCGCTCGGCGCTGAGATCCGCACGGAGGCGCCGGTCGCGCGGATCGACGTTCACGGCGGAAGGGCGATGGGCGTGGTGCTCGAGTCGGGCGAGGAGATCTCGGCCGGCACCGTGCTCTCGAGCGTCGACTCGCACGTCACGTTCCTCAAGCTCGTCGAGGCCTCGCACCTCGAGCCGTCGTTCCTGGACGAGGTGCGGCGCTACAAGTACCGGGGCTCGAGCGGGAAGGTGAACCTCGCGCTCGACGCGCTCCCCGAGCTCGCGTGCAAGCCGGGTAAGGGTGAATGGCTCCGCGGCGCGATCAGCTTCTCGCCGTCGGTCGAGTACCTGGAGCGCGCGTACGACGACGCGAAGTACGGGCGCTTCTCCCGGCGGCCGTACATCGACTGCATCATCCCGACGCTGGTCGATCCGTCAATGGCGCCGCCCGGCAAGCACGTCATGTCGTGCTTCGTCCAGTACGCGCCCTACCACCTGTCCGACGGACGCGTCTGGGACGACGCGGAGCGCACCGCGTTCGGCGACACCGTGGTCGACACCCTCGAGGAGCGGTTCCCGAACCTTCGCAAGCTGATCCTGCACCAGCAGACGCTCACGCCGAAGGACATCGAGGACATGACCGGCCTCACCGAGGGCAACATCTTCCAGGGCGAGCTCTCGCTCGAGCAGCTGTTCTTCAACCGCCCGGTCCCGGGGTGGGCGCGCTACCGGACGCCGGTCGACCGCCTGTGGATGTG
This sequence comes from uncultured Actinomycetes bacterium, assembly GCA_963716935.1. GTDB lineage: Bacteria > Actinomycetota > UBA4738 > UBA4738 > HRBIN12 > CALGFI01. Next base: position 197,687 of record CAVQUN010000006.1, read on the forward strand.
CGGGTCGGCCACGCACCCCGGCGGCGGCATCATGGGCGCGCCGGGAAGGATCGCGGCGCTCGAGCTCCTGAAGTCGCAGCGAACGAAGGCGGTGTCGTGACGACCTACGACGCGATCGTGATCGGCGCCGGGCACAACGGCCTCGCCGCCGCCGCATACCTCGCGAGGGCCGGTCGTCGCGTGCTCGTGCTCGAGCGCCGCGAGCGCGTCGGCGGGATCCTCGACACCGTCGAGATCGCCGAGGGATTCCGAGCTCCCGGCATCGTCCACACGGTGGGACGGCTCCGCCGCTCGGTGATCCAGGACTTCGGGCTCGTGCGGCACGGCCTAGTCACGATCGAGCCGGCCGTCCGCGTGTTCGCGCCGCAGCCCGACGGCCCGGCGCTCACGCTGTGGGCCGACGCCGCGCGGACCGCGACCGAGCTTCGCGACCGCTCGCCCGCCGACGCGGACGCCTATCCCGCGTTCGACCGGCGGATCCGGGCGCTCGCGAGCTTCCTCTCGTACCTACACGCGATCACGCCGCCGGACGTGAAGAACCCCTCGATGGCCGACGCGATGAACGGGCTGAAGCTCGGCAACGCCTTCCGCCGGCTCGGGAAGAAGCCCGGACGCGAGGCCACGCGGGCGCTCCCGATGGCGATCGCCGACTACGTGGCGGAGGCGTTCGAGACCGACGCGATGCGCGGCGCGATCGCGGCGCGGGCCGTCCAGTACACGGCGATGGGTCCGTGGTCGGCCGGCACGACGGCCGTCCTGCTCGCCGACTCGGCCGGCAACGACGGCGGCGCGGCCGGCCAGTCCACGATCGCGCGGGGCGGACCCGGAGCGCTCGCCGACGCGCTGGCCGCCGCAGCGAGCGGGTTCGGCGCCGAGGTCAGGACCGAGGCCGAGGTCGTTCGGGTGCTGACGAGGGACCATCGTGCGTACGGGGTCGCGCTCGCCGACGGCCAGGAGATCCGAGCCCGGGCCGTCGTCACCGCGGCGGACCCCAAGCGCACGCTCACGACGTTGGTCGACCCCGTGGAGCTCGGGCCGCACCTTCGCTGGCGGGCCGCGAACATCCGCACGCCCGGCAGGGTGTCGAAGGTCAACCTCGCGCTCGACGGGCTTCCCGCCTTCGACGGCGGCGACGCCGAGCGCCTGTCCGGGCGGATCGTGATCGCGCCCTCGATCGACGAGCTCGAGCACGCCTTCGACGCGTCGAAGTACGGACGCATCGCCGACTCGCCCTACCTCGAGGCGACGATCCCCTCGATCGCCGACCCCACGCTCGCGCCCGACGGGCGGCACGTGATGAGCGTCGTCGCGCAGTGGACCCCCTACGCGCTCGCCGACGGCGACTGGGCGGCCGAGCGCGATCGACTCGGCGACCTCGTCGTGAAGGCGCTCGAGCGGTTCGCGCCCGGGCTCGGCGACCTCGTGACCGCGCGACAGGTCCTCACGCCGGTCGATCTCGAGACGGAGTACGGGCTGTCGGGCGGCCACGTCTACCACGCCGAGCCCGGGCTCGATCAGTTCTTCGTCTGGCGGCCGCTGCTCGGCCACGCGCGGTACCGGTTCGGGCTGCCGGGCCTGTATCTCTGCGGCTCGGGGGCCCACCCCGGCGGCGGCGTCACCGGTGCGCCCGGCGCGAACGCCGCCCGCGAGATCCTCGCCGACCTCAAGGGTCGCTCGCGGGCCTCGTAGGACCGTCGGCGCGCGCGAGCTCCGCCCGGCCGGACACGCCGAGCTTCGCGTAGATCCGCGCGAGGTGGCTTTCGATCGTCCGCTCGCTGAGATGCAGGCGTTCGGCGATCGCCCGGGTGGGCAGACCACGCCGCGCGAGCGCCGCCACCTCACGCTCGCGCGGGGTGAGCTCGCCGACCCGCTGCGCCGCCCGTCGGCCGGCGGGGCCGCGACCCCGAAGATCGGCGCGGGCTCGCTCGGCGAGCACGGGTGCGGGGAGGGCGGCGTAGAGGGCCGCCGCGTCTGTGAGCGCCTCGAGGTCGCCCGTGCGCTCGAGCGCACGAGCCCGCAGGAACGGCGAGCCGAGCTCCTCCCAGGCGGCCGCGGCGCGCAGCAGGACGTCGGCGTCGCGATCGACGACGCCCGCCGCGTGGTCGGCGACGGCCGCCGCGAACCCGGTGCCGAGCTCGTCGGCGAGCACTCTCGCGCGTTCGGTCCAGGCATTCGCCTCGTCGAGGCGGGACGCGTCGACGAGTGACTCGACGACGTCGGCGAGGATCTGCGACTCGAGCGCCGACAGGCCGCACCGGCGGAGCCGCCCGGCGGCGCGCAGGAACAGGTCCGCGGCGCGGTCGGCATCGTCCTGGATCCGGGCGAGGTGGGCGGCCCCCCATCGATGCGCCGCGGAGAACCAGTAGAAGTCACCCTCGCCGTACACGCGCTCCGCCTGACCGGCGAGCGGCCGGATGCGTTGGGTCGATCCCGTGGCCGCGTGGAGCGCCGCGCCCATCGACAGGACCCAGGCCGAGTGCGCCGAGGGGGCGGTCGGATGCAGTGCGTCCACCGCTTCGCAATCCTCGAGCGCGGATGCCCAGCGGCCGAGGAACCAGTCGATCCACGCGCGGTTGAAATAGGCCACGTCGCTGGGGCTCGATCCTCCGGAAAGGAGGGAGTCCACCGTCGTCGCCGCTTCGGCGAGGTGGCCCTCGAGCGCGAACGTCATCGCGAGCACCCCGCCGTGCCAGCCGATCTGGTTCGCGTCGCCCGTCGCCCTCGCGAGCTCGAGCGCCCGCCCGCCGACGGCGCGCGCCTCGTCGAAGCGCCCGCGGAGCGCGAGCCCGTGGCCGAGCGGGCCGAGCGCGTGCAGCAGCGTCACCGCGTCGCCGTCTCGCTCGGCGATGGCGATCGCCTCACGGCAGGCGTCCTCCTGGGCGGCGAAGTCACCGCCGAAGGCCTGGATCCATCCGAGCTCGTTGATCCCCGCCGCGAGTCGCTCGGGTGCCGCGCGCTCGAACGCGGCGATCGCGCCGCGCGCCTCCGTCTCGGCGCCCTCGAGATCGCCCATGTTCGTCGACAGGACCGACGCGAGCCGCATGCGCGTGCGTCCGAGCTCGGCCGGGTCGTCGGCGATGAGGCTCGCGAGCTCGCGGAGAGCCGGCAGCGCGACGGTGTGGTCGGAGGCCTCCGTCGCCTGCCACGCGATCTCGTCGAGCAGGCTGTGCCGTTCCGGCCGGTCGCCCGAGCGCTCGTCGGTTCCCTCGGGCGTGCCGGCCGGGATGAGCGCGAGCGCGGCCTGGAGGTGCGCGAGCGCCTCCCGGTGCGCCTGGACCTGTTCGGCTTCCCTCGCCGCCTCGCGGAGCAGCGCGATCGCGTCGCCGTCGCCGGGCAGCGCGGAGCGGGCGACGTGGTACGCACGGACCGCGAGCGGCTCCGCGAGGAGCGCTCGGGCGAGCCGGGCGTGGACCTCGCGACGGCGCCCGGCACCCATGGCCTCGTAGGCCGCCTCCTGGACGAGCGGGTGCACGAAGTCGTAGGTCGCGGTCGCGTCCCCGTCGCGTTCGACGAGGAGGGCCCGGCGCGTGAGCTCGTCGAGGGCGGTGCCCGCGCCCTCGGGCATCGCGAGCGCGAGCTGGCGCAACGGGAACGAGTGGCCGAGCGCCGCGGCGAGCTCGAGAGCCTCGCCGGCCCGGTCCGAGAGCCCGGCCGCCTCCATGCGGACGCGCTCCTTGACGCTCACCGGAACGACGCGTCGCGTCAGATCCTCGCGGAGCTGCTCGAGCAGGGCCACCGTGTAGAGGGCGTTGCCGCGAGTCCGGTCGTACAGCCACGGCGCCAGCTCGGCGTCCACGCTCGCGACGCCGAGCACCCGTTCGGCGAGGGTCGCGACGTCGTCGGCTCCGAGCGGCGCCAGGCGAACGAGGTCGGCGAGCGAGTCCTGCACGAGCGCAGAGACGACGCGTCCGAGCTCGGGCTGGGAGGCCGTCTCGTGCGGCCGGACGGCGGCCACGACCGCCACCGGCTCCGAGAGCGGGTTGCGACCCAGGTAGTCGACGAGCTCCCACGTCGAGGGGTCGGATCGATGCAGGTCGTCGAGGAGCAGGAGCACGGGGGCGTCGGATGCCGTCCGCGCGAGGGCGCCGCAAAGGGCCTCGAGCACGGCGAGGCGGTTCGGGGAGGAACTCCGGTCCGACCGGGCCCGCACGAGCGATGGGCAGCGCCGCGGCGAGCGCCTCGCCGTCGTCGCCCACGATGGTCGCCACCCGTGCGGCGGAGCAGGTCCGCAGGTGACGCTCGACGGCCTCGGCGAGCGTCGCGTACGGGATCGACGACGCGAGGGGGGAGCCCCGGCCGAGCAGCATCGTCGCGCGGCCGCGACTCGCCGTCGCGTGCTCCGCGAGGAGCCGGGTCTTGCCCACGCCGGGATCGCCGCTCACGAAGACGATGCGCGACCCGTTCGCGCGGACGCGCCGAAGCGTCTCGGCGAGGAGCTCGAGCTCGGCGCGCCGCCCGACGAGCGCGGGGACGTCCATCGCCGAGCATCCTAGGGTGCCGGCCCACTCGCTTGGGCGCCGGGCGACGCGATTCCGTACCCGTTTGCGTACCGGTCCCCGATGGCGAAGGGCGCACGCCGCGCCACGATCGTCCGGGCGCTCGAGGGAGCGCCGAGGAGGTGGGATCCGATGGCGTACGAGCTGGAGGGGGACTACTTCGAGGCCTGCACCTGCCGCGCGAGCTGTCCCTGCGTGATGCTGAGCCCCGCCACGGAGGACACGTGCGACCTCGTCCTCGCGTGGCACGTCGAGCGCGGGCACCACGAGGGCGTCGCGCTGGGCGGGCTGAACGTCGTGATGGCGGTCCGCTCGCCGAAGCAGATGACGGACGGGAACTGGACGGCGGCGCTGTACCTCGACGAGCGCGCCGACGAGGCGCAGAGCGCGGCGCTCCAGGCGATCTTCACCGGGCAGTCCGGCGGCCACCTCGCCGGGCTCGCGCCGCTCATCGGGACGGTGGCCGGGATCCAGAGCGCGCCGATCTCCTTCGAGCGTCGGGACGGCGTGCGGGCGCTTCGCGTGGGCGACGTGCTCGAGGCCGAGGTCGAGGAGCTGCGGGGGATGGACGACTCTCGACCGATCGTGATCGACAACCCGCAGCTCGGCGCCGTCGCCCAGCCGCTCCGTCAGGGCCGCTCGAGCGACGCTGCGCTACGACGACGCGTTCGCGTTCGAGACCGCGGATCGCAACAGCTTCATCACCGAGTTCCGATACGAGGCGGTGTAGTGGCCACAGCGACGGACGTCCGCGCTCGCGCGCGAGCGCGTCCCGGCCGCCGCCGCCGTCGTGACGGCGGCGGCCTGGGCGCTTTCGATCGGGGCGGCGGCGACCGGACGCGCGAGCCTGCTCGGACACGATCACCTGATCGAGGGCGGCGTCTCGCGTCTCGCCGCGATCGGCCTGTTCCTGGTGTCGTGGCAGGTGATGCTCGCGGCGATGATGCTGCCGTCGAGCCTCGGGATGCTCCGCGCGTTCGGGCGGCTGGCCGACGCGGAGGCGCATCCGACGCGCGTGCGGGTCGCGTTCGTCGGCGCGTACGTGGTGGTGTGGACGGGGTTCGGGCTCCTGGCGTTCGGCGGCGACGCGATGCTGCACGCGGCGGTCGACGCGTCGGCGTTCCTGCAGCGGTATCAATCGGGGATCGGCGGGCTCGTCCTGATCGGCGCGGGGGCGTTCCAGTTCTCGGGGCTGAAGGACCGCTGCCTGACCGAGTGCCGCACGCCGGTCGGGTTCCTGATGGAGCGCTACCGGCCGGGGTCTCGCGCCGCCTTCGCGCTCGGGCTGTCCCACGGGGCCTACTGCGTCGGGTGCTGCTGGGCGCTCATGCTCGTCGCGTTCGCCGTCGGCGTCGGGAGCCTGCTGTGGATGGCGCTGCTCACGACGGTCATGGTGCTCGAGCGCACCGTGTCCTGGGGGGCGAGGGCGGTGCGCCCCGTCGGGGTGTGGCTCGATCGTGCTCGGCGCGACCGTGCTGATGCAGCTGCCCGGGGATGCCCGGCGCGCTCGGCCCGAGCTGAGCTCGCGCGGGCACGCGGGCGTTCAAGCCTCGTGCCTGCGAGGTCGATGTCCATGGGGATGCCCCCGGAGGTCGATCTCGGCACGACCGCGGCCGCCATGCGGCGCGTGGCCGACAACGTCGAGCGGGTGATCGCCGGCGCCCGCGACCAGGTCGAGGCCGCCGTGGTGTGCCTGTTCGCCGAGGGCAACCTCCTGCTCGAGGGCGTCCCCGGGCGTCGGCAAGACGATGCTCGCGCGCTCGCTCGCCGCCTCGATCGACGGGACCTTCCACCGCATCCAGGCGACCCCCGACCTGCTCCCGTCGGACCTGACCGGGATCTCCGTGTACGACCAGTCGACGGGCGAGTTCCGGTTCGTCCCGGGACCCGTCTTCGCGAACGTCGTCCTCGTCGACGAGATCAACCGCACCACGCCGCGCACGCAGTCGGCGTTGCTCGAGCCGATGGAGGAACGCCAGGTGACGGTCGAGAACGTGACCCACGCGCTCCCGCGGCCGTACCTCGTCGTCGCGACGGAGAACCCGGTCGACCAGCACGGCACCTACCCGCTCCCGGAGGGCCAGCTCGACCGGTTCACGATGACCGTGTCGATCGGCTATCCGGACGACCTGTCCGCCGGCGCGATCGTGCGTCGGCAGCTCCTGCGGCATCCGATCGAGGAGCTCGGCGTCGTGGTCTCGGCATCGGAGGTCGTCGCGCACCAGCAGGCCGTGCGGACGGTCACCGTGGAGGAGCCGGTCATCGACTACGTGGTCTCGCTCGCCCGAGCGACGCGCGACCACGGCGACGTGCTGCTCGGGGCGTCGCCGCGAGCGATGGTCTCGCTCACGCGCGCGGCCCAGGCGCGCGCGGCCATGCAGGCGCGCCCCTTCGTCCTTCCCGACGACGTCAAGGCGATCGCGACGGCGGTGCTCGCGCACCGGCTCGTGCCGCGCAGTCGCGGGACCGTGGCGAGCGGGACCGCGCGCGACGTCGTGCGGGAGCTGCTCGAGCGGGTGCCCGTGCCGCTCGGCGCCTCCCGCTGATGCCGCGCCCGCGCCGGCGCGCGGCCGCGTTCGTCGGCGGTGCCGGTCTCCTGTTCCTCGTCGGCACGAGCGTGCAGGCAGGGTGGCTCCTGGTCCTCGCCTCGTGCCTGCTGGGCGCGACGGTCGCGGGGGTGCTCCTTCCCCGGCGGATGATCCGCGGCCTCGCGTTCGAACGTCGCGCGCCGGCCGAGGCGTTCCAGGGCGAGACCGTTCGGGTCTCGCTCGTGGTGGCGAATCGGTCGAAGGGCCTTCGGCTCGCGCTCGACCTCCGCGACGAGCACCTGCAGACGGTGCGCGCCTTCGTTTCGCGGGTCGGGCCGGGGGAGGAGGTCGCCGTCGACACGACGAGGACGGCGTGGCGCCGCGGCGTGCACTCGGCCGCGGACGTGGTGGTGGGTTCGGCGGCGCCGTTCGGCGTCGCGGAGCGCCGCCGCCGCCTCACGGTCTCGAGCCCCACCGTGGTCTACCCGCAGCTCGTCCCGCTCGACGAGCTCCCCTTCCTCGAGTCGGCGCCCACGCCGGAGCGCGCGATGCACGCGACGCCGCGACGCGGCACCGGGCACGAGTACCTCGGGATCCGCGAGTACCGGGTGGGCGACTCGATGCGCCACGTGCACTGGCCCTCGACGGCGCACCACGGGGCGCTGATGGTGCGCGAGTTCGAGCGCGAGCAGACCCGGCGCCTCGCCGTCGTCATCGACTCGGTCACCGATCTCGCGGTCGACGGCGCGCCGACGCCGCTCGACCGCTGCTGCTCGGTGGCCGCCTCGGTCGCGTTCGCGGCGCGCGGCGCGGGACAGGGCGTCCGGCTCGTATCGGCGATCGGCGGCCGCGCCGTCTCGGTCTCCCGAACCGACCCGGCCGCGACCCTGCGCTGGCTCGCCGAGCTCCGCCCGGGCGGCGGCCTGTCGATGGCGGACCTGCTCGACCGGCTCGGCGACGAGGTGCTCGGCGCGGCGACGCTCCTGCTCGCGATGCCCACGTGGCGCGCGAACGATCCCGGGGCGCTCGCCGAGACCGTCGGCGAGCTCGCCGGCCGGGTGCCGCGCGTCGTGGCCGTGCTCGTCGAGGTCCACGCGTTCGACGGGGCGGGCCGAGTGCCGCACCTGGACCCGCGACGGGTGAACGTGCTCGAGGACCTCTTCCGCGCGAGCGGTGCGGCGGTCTACCGGATCGACGCCGTGACCGACCTCGCCGGGGTGCTCGGCCGGCCGGCAGCGATCGGAGCCCGGTCATGAACTCGACGATCGCGGAGCGGCTGCGCCGCGCCGACCACCCGCCGGAGGACTCGAAACGGATCCGCGTCGCCGTGGCGCTCATGGTCGAGATCTCCGTGCTCGCCGTCGTCGCGCAGGGCGCCGTCGGCGCGGTCACGGCGATCGGCGCCCTGGTCCTGGTCCCGGCGGGCTACGCCTTCTCGTACGCGCGCCGCCGACGGCCGTCGACGATCACGAAGGTGGCGCTCGCGGTGACGCTGCTCGTGGCGCTCGGCGCCTTCCTGCGGGCGGTCGAGGGAGCGCGGTCGTTCGACGACGCGCGGCAGCCGCTCGCCTCGCTGTTCCTGTGGGTGCAGGTCCTGCACTCCTTCGACGTCCCGCGCCGGCGCGACCTCGGGTTCTCGGTGGCCTCGAGCCTGATGCTGATGGCCGAGGCCGGCGCGCTCTCGTTCGGGACCTCGTTCGTCGTGTTCCTTCGTGCCGTGGCTCGGCGCGGCGGGCTGGTACCTGTTCCTCACGCTGCAGCCTCGTCCGCAGGAGCTCCCGCAGGTGACCGCGGTCCGCCGGGTCGGCGGGGCGGCCGGGCGCCGACCGTTCGCCGCGGCCCGAACCGTCGGCACGTGGTCGGCCGTCGCCCTCGCTGCGATCACGGCCGTGTTCCTCGCGATGCCGCGGCTCCCCGGCGTGAACCTCGCGCTCCCGCCGTTTCGCGCCGACGACGCGACGCTCGTGCAGAACTACCGAGGGCAGGTGGTCAACCCGGGCCTCGCGGTCGACTCGGAGGGCGTACCCGAGTTCGCCGACCTCGCCTACCCGGGGTTCAGCGCGACGGTCGACCTTCGCTCGCGGGGCCGGCTCTCGGACGAGGTCGTGCTGCGTGTGCGCTCGGCCCAGGCCGCGCTGTGGCGCGGGCTCGCCTACGACACGTACGACGGCACCCGCTGGACGGACTCCGACGAGCGGGTGTTCTCGGTCGGCCACGACTTCGACGGCAGCTTCCGTCCGGCGGTCGAGGCGACCGGCGCGGTCCCGATCCAGCACGTCCTCGCCACCTTCTACGTGCAGACCGACCTGCCGAACGTCGTGTTCGGCGCCTACCAGGTCGAGCAGGCCTACTTCCCGGCCTCGCAGCTGTCGACCGACTCGTACGGCTCGGTGCGCGCGCCGATCCTGCTCGAGAACGGGGTCGTGTACTCGGTGCTGTCCGACGTGCCCGCGCCGACGCCCGACCTCCTGCGCGCGACCGATCTCCTGCCCGCCGATCCCGGGTTCGAGGACACGATGGCGCCCTATCTGGAGCTGCCGTCGACGATGCCCTCGCGGGTGATCGCGCTCGCGAGGCAGATCACCGCCGGCGCGCCGACGACCTTCGACGCCGTCCAGGCCGTGCAGACCTGGCTGCATCAGCACACGCGGTACAACCTCGACATCCCACCCGATCCGCCGGGGGTCGACGCCGTCGACCACTTCCTGTTCGAGACGCGCGAGGGCTTCTGCGAGCACATCGCGAGCGCGATGGCCGTCCTGCTCCGCGCGTCGGGGGTCCCCACGCGCCTGGTGACCGGGTTCGGGCCGGGCCACCGAAACCCGTTCACCGGCTACTGGGAGGTCCGCGCCTCCGACGCGCACGCGTGGGTGGAGGTCTTCTATCCCGGTGCCGGCTGGATCCCGTACGACCCGACGTTCGGGGTGCCGGCCGCGGACCCCGGCCTGTCGGGGCGGTTCATCGCGCCGGAGGTCCTCGGCTCGATCGGGCGCTTCTTCTCGGCGTCGATCCCCGAGCCCGTTCGCCGGGCCGTGACGGCGCTCGGCCACGCGATCGCCGCGATGGCCCGGGTCTGGCCGCTGGTGCTCGCGTTCCTCGCGATCGCCGTCGCGGGCGTGATCCTTCTTCGACGCCGCGGGTCGCGGCGCCGACGCGGTCCGGCCCCGGTCGGCGCCGCGCGCGCGTTCGCCGAGCTCGAGGGCGCGATGGTCGCCCGAGGGCATCCGCGCGCCGACCACCAGACCGCGCGCGAGTTCGTCCGGTCCCTCCGGCCGTTCCTGGGGCCCGACGAGCGGGCCGACGCGGAGCTCGTGGTGCGACTGTTCGAGCTCGACCGCTTCTCCGGTGCGCCGATCGAGCAGGACGACGTGGATCGTGCGCTCGCGGCAGCCGCTCGCGTCACTCGGCCCACAGGCCGCTGAGCATCGCGTCGACGGCGGCCGCGGTCCCAGCGGTCGCGGGGACGCGCGGGCGGCCGGATCCCTCCTCGTCGATCGTCGTGCTCGACAGCGTGAAGCGGTCGCGCACCTCCTCGGGAAGGAAGCGCGTGAGCTGCGCGTACCAGTGCCGGTCCTCGAGGCCGCGATTGCTCCGGTGGTACCGGAGCGGGAACGACACGCGCAGGGTGTCGCGAGCCCGGGTGAGCGCGACGTAGAAGAGCCGGCGCTCCTCCTCGATCTCGTCGGGGTCGCCGGTCGCGAGGTCCGACGGGATCATGCCGTCGGCGGCGTGGATCACGTGGACGACGTCCCACTCGCCGCCCTTCGCCGAGTGGATCGTCGACAGGACCACGTAGTCCTCGTCGAGGTGCGGCGGGCCGGCCAGGTCCGAGGTCGAGATGGGTGGGTCGAGCGTCAGGTCGGTGACGAAGCGCTCGCGCGTCTCGAAGCCCGCGGCGAGCTGCTCGAGCTGCTCGAGGTCGCGCAGTCGCGGCTCCGGCTGGTCGTACCGGCGGCGGAGCAGCGGCTCGAGGAACCGGCGGACGCGCTCGACCTGCTCGGCCGGCGGGCGGCCGTCGAGGTCGCCGAACGCCGATCGGAGCGCGTCGAGCTCCGCCCGCGCCGGCGCCGGCACCGCGATCGCCTGCTCGCTGAACCTCGTCATCGGGTCGCCGGGCGCGCGGACGCCGATCGCCAGCATGACGCGCCGCGCGCCGGCGGGGCCGACGCGGTCGAGCAGCTGGAGCACCCGGAACCAGCTGACCTCGTCGCGCGGGTTGTCGGCGATCCGCAGCACCGCGAGCGCGTCCTTCACGTGCGCGGACTCGAGGAACTTCAGCCCTCCGTACTTCACGAACGGGACGTTGCGGCGCGCGAGCTCGACCTCGAGTACGTCGCTGTGGTGCCCCGCCCGGAACAGGACGGCCTGCTCCTTCAGCGGCGTGCCACGCTCGCGATGCTCGAGGATCGACGTGCACACGGCGTCCGCCTGGTCGCGCTCGTCGATGCAGGTGACGAGCTCGGGCCGCTCGCCGCCCGGCCGGTCGGTCCACAGCGTCTTCTCGTGGCGCTGCGGGCTGAGCGCGATCACGGCGTTCGTCGCGTCCAGGATCGGCCGCGTCGAGCGGTAGTTGCGCTCGAGCTTGAGGATCGTGGTGCCGGGGAAGCGCTCGGGGAACTCGAGGATGTTGCGCACGGTGGCCGAGCGGAAGGCGTAGATCGCCTGGGCGTCGTCGCCCACCACCATCAGCCCTTGCCCGTCGGGCTTCAGCGACTGGAGGATGTCCGCCTGGAGCGGGTTGGTGTCCTGGTACTCGTCGACGAGCACGTGGTCGAACTGCCCGGACACGGCGCGCCCGGCAGCGGGGTGCTGCCCGAGCGCGTGCCAGTAGAGGAGCAGGTCGTCGTAGTCCAGGGTCAGCTGGGCGCGCTTGCGCTCGACGTAGCGCTCGAAGATCGCGCGGATGCCGTCGAGCTCCTCGGCGCACCACGGGTACTCGGCCTCGAGGACGTCGGCGAGCTTGCGTTGCGCGTTCACCGTGCGCGAGTAGACGTCGGCGAGCGTCTCCTTGCGCGGGAACCGGCGCTCGTCCTCGCCGAGCCCGAGGTCGCTCCGGATGAGGTCCATGAGGTCGGCCGTGTCGGAACGGTCGAGCACCGTGAAGCCGGGGGCCAGGCCGAGCGCGCCGCCGTGGGTTCGCAGCAGCCGGTTCGCGGTGGCGTGGAACGTCCCGCCCCACACGCGGCCCAGGCCGCGGTCGCCGGTGAGCGTCTCGGCCCGGCCGAGCATCTCGCGGGCTGCCCGGCGCGTGAACGTGAGGAGCAGGATCCGCTCGGGCGCCACGCCGCGGTCGACGAGCCGGGCGACCCGGCAGGCGAGCGTCCACGTCTTGCCCGACCCGGCGCCCGCCACGACCAGCAGCGGCCCGCCGAGGTGCTCGACGGCGAGGCGCTGCTCCGGGTTCAGGCGTTCGAGCGCATCGAACATGCGTTCGAGAGCCTAGGGGATGGGGCCGACGGGCTCAAGCAGCGATGCGAACGGTCAGGACGGAGGCGGGATCTCCTCGACGCGGCCGTTCTGCTCGCCGAAGGCCCACACGTCGATGCCGGGCGGCTCGATGCCGAGCGTGGTGATCGCCGTGCAGATCTGGCTCCGGTGGTCGGTTCCGTGATGCAGCGCCTGCGCGAGCCGCATGCCCACGGTGGTCTTGGTCACCGAGCCGTCGTCGTTCTTCCCGAGACGGATCGCGTCCGGATCCGGGTCGGTGGCGAGCAGCGCCGTCCAGGCCGCACCGTTGTGCTCCGTCGCCGCCCGGAGCCCCGCGAGGTCCATGTGGTCCTCGTCGATGACGTACGCGCGGTCGTCGAACAGGCGGAACAGGTACCACGCGTCCGAACCGACCAGGTGGCGCATCGTCTCGAGGATCGTGCCGTAGGTCCCGGGGACCGACGTCTCGAGTTGCTCCGGCGTGAGCTCGAGGCAGGCGTCGAGCAGTCGCACCGTCGCCCACACGTGGTGGTCGAACGCGTCGGTCAGGATGGAATCGGTCACGCGCGCACCGTAGCAGACGCTCAGTCGTTGAGCGTTGCCGCGTGGTCGGGCACCGCGTGGAACGCCTCGCGCGGCGGTCGCACGTAGCCCTCGTCGGACTGGCGGTTCGGAATCTCGATCTTCGGGTGGTCGACGGGCTGGTACGGGACCATCGAGAGGAGATGCGCGATGCAGTTGAGTCGCGCGCGCGGCTTGTCGTCGGCCTCGACGATGTACCAGCGGGCCTCGGGGATGTCGGTGTGGACGAACATCTCGTCCCGCGCTCGGGAGTAGTCGACGTACCGCGTGCGCGAGAACAGGTCGGTCTCGGAGAGCTTCCATCGACGGATGGGGTCGTCGATCCGGTTGCGGAACCGGCGCTCCTGCTCCTCGTCGGAGACCGAGAACCAGTACTTGATCAGCGTGATGCCGTCCTCGATGAGCAACCGCTCGACGATCGAGCACTGCCGGAGGAACCGCAGGTGCTCCTCGGGCGTGCAGAAGCCGAGGACCTTCTCGACGCCGGCGCGGTTGTACCAGCTGCGGTCGAACAGGGCGACCTCGCCGGCGGCGGGGAGCTCGTCGATGTAGCGCTGGAAGTACCACTGCGAGCGCTGGCGCTCGGTCGGCTTCGGGAGGGCGACGATCCGCGTGATGCGCGGGTTCATGTACTGGGAGATCCGCTTGATCGTGCCGCCCTTGCCGGCCGCGTCGCGCCCCTCGAACACGACGACGATCCGGGCGCCGGTCGCGGCCACCCAGTCCTCCATCTTCACGAGCTCCTCCTGGAGGCGGCGGAGCTCCCTCTCGTAGACCTTCTTCGGGACCTTGCTCGAGCGATCCTCGACGTCGCGATGGCCCTTCTTGGCCGATTCTGAGCTCATGCCCGGGAGTATCCGCCGCCGGCTCGCGGGCAGGCAAGGCGGCTACCATCGGGCCATGTGCCGAAGCATCAAGCGGCTGCGCGAGGGCGAGGTCCCCGCGAGCGACGAGGAGATCCGCGAGGCGGCCCTGCAGTACGTGCGGAAGGTGAGCGGGTTCCGGGCCCCCTCCCGCCGCAACGAGGAGGCGTTCGACGCCGCCGTCGAGGAGATCGCCGACGCCTCCCGGCGGCTGATCGCGTCGGTTACCGCCCGGTAGCGCGGCGCGCCGGACCGCTAGGCTGTCGCGACCATGGGGTATCCGCTCGATCCCTCGCCCGAGCAGATGCGCGAGATGGCGCAGGTCGCGCTCGACTACGTCGTCGACTACCTCCGGCGAGTGCCGGACGCGCCGGCGTCGTCGTTCGAGGGAGCCGAGGCCGCGGCCGAGGCGCATCGCGAGCCCCCGCCCGAGATCGGCGGCGAGTTCTCGCCGCTCGTCGACCTCGTCGAGACCATCGCGAGCCACTCGGCCAACAACGCGGGGCCGGGGTTCCTCGCGTACATCCCCGGCGGCGGGCTGTTCGCCTCCTCGCTCGCGGATCTGCTCTCGACCACGATCGACCGGTACGTGAACCTGTGGGGCGAGGCGCCCGTCGCCGCGCAGGTCGAGTACAACGTGGTCCGGTGGCTCTGCGACCTGTTCGCCTTCCCCCCGGAGTCGCGCGGGGTCCTCACGTCGGGCGGCTCGATGGCGAACTTCTCGGCGATCGTCGCCGCGCGCACGGACCGGCTCCCCGAGAACTTCCTGTCGGGGACGATCTACGTGAGCGAGCACGTCCACGCCTCGGTCACGAAGGCGGCGATGCTGGCTGGCTTCCCCGTCCGCAACGTCCGCCCGATCGTCGCCGACCCGTCGCTGCGAATGGAGGTGGACGCGCTGCGCCGGACGGTCGCCGAGGACCGCGACGAGGGCTTCGCGCCGTTCGCCGTCGTGGCGAGCGCGGGGACGACGAACACCGGCGCGATCGACCCGCTCGCGGACATCGCCGACCTCGCTGCCGAGGACGGCCTCTGGCTGCACGTCGACGCCGCGTACGGCGGCTTCTTCCAGCTCACCGAGCGGGGGCGCGAGCGCTTCCGCGGGATCGAGCGCGCCGACTCGATCACGCTCGACCCCCACAAAGGGATGTTCCTGCCGTACGGGACCGGGGCGCTCATCGTTCGCGACGGGGCGAAGCTCCGCGACGCGCATCACGTCGGCACGAGCGCGTACCTGCAGGACCTCGCCGCCGACGCGCACATCCCGAACTTCGCCGAGTACTCGGCCGAGCTCTCGCGCGACTTCCGCGGCCTGCGCGTCTGGTTCCCGCTGAAGCTGCACGGCGTGGCCGCGTTCCGCGAGGCGCTCGACGAGAAGCTCGACCTCGCCCAGCGCCTCGCCGAGGGGCTGAAGGCCGTTCCCGAGCTCGAGCTCCCGTGGCAGCCGGATCTCACGGTGGTGCCGTTCCGGCTGCGCGACGGCGACGACGAGGCGAATCGCCGGCTGCTCGCGGCGATCAACGCGTCCCGGCGCGTGTTCCTGTCGAGCACCGTTCTGGACGACCGCTTCACGCTGCGGGCCTGCATCCTGTCGCACCGGACGCATCGCGACCGGATCGACGAGTGCATCGAGATCGTCCGGGGCGCCGCGGTCGCGGCGAGGTGACCGACCCCGACGCGCGCGCGCTCCGCACCGCCCGACTCGTCCTGCGACCGATCGAACCCGGCGACGTCGACGCGTTCGCCGCGCTCTACGCCGATCCCGAGGTCGTCCGCCACATCGGCGAGGGCACGACCGCCTCTGCGGAGGAGACGGCCGAATGGGTGGAGCGGGCGATCCGGCGCAACGACGCCGAGGGATGGGACATGCGGGTCGTGGAGCTCGAGGACACGGGCGTGTTCGTCGGCCGGTGCGGCATCGCCGTGCACGAGATCGAGGGTCGGACCGAACGCGAGATCGGCTACATCCTCGCGCGCGAGCACTGGGGTCGTGGCTACGCGACGGAGGCGGCGACGGCCATGCGCGACCACGCGATCCAGGGACTCGGCCTCCGGAGGCTCGTCTCGCTCGTCCGGCCCGCCAACGACCCGTCGAAGCGCGTGGCGCGAAAGCTCGGGATGACCTACGAGCGGGACGTGTCCTTCCACGGCGCCACCGCGGAGCTCTACTCCATGGAGGCTTAGTGCCCGAGCTTCCCGAGGTCCAGGCGCTCGCCGAGCGGCTGACCGACGCCGTCGCCGGCGCCGCCTTCGAGACGGCCGACGTGCTGCAGTTCTCCTCGCTGAAGACGGTCACGCCGAGGTCGTCCGAGCTCGCCGGCCGAACGGTGGAGCGGGTCGGGCGGCGTGGGAAGTACCTGGTGTTCGAGCTCGACGGCCCCCGGATGCTGGTGCACCTGTCGCAGGGCGGGCGCGTCGACGTCGAGGACCCGCCGAAGTCGACGAAGCCGAGAGGCGCCGTGGTCCGCCTGCGGTTCGCGAGCCGTCCGTCGGTGCTGGTGAAGGAGTTCGGCCGGGAGCGCAAGGCGGGCTGGTGGGTGCTCGCGGCGGACGACGACGGCCCGCTCGCGAAGCTCGGGCCCGAGCCGGACTCGACCGAGTTCGAGCGGTTCGTGCTCGAGGGCTCCGACACGCGGCGCGTCCATACGATCCTTCGCGACCAGCGGACGGTCGCCGGTCTGGGCCGCGGCTACACCGACGACGCCCTGCACCGCGCGCGGCTCTCCCCGTACGCGACGCTCGCGCAGCTGGACGACGCCCAGCGCGCTGCGCTGCTCGACGCGATCCGCGAGATCCTCGCCGACGCGCTCGAGGCCGAGCGACGCCGAACGGGGGGCCTGCCGACGAAGATCGGCGACCATTTCACCGTCCACAACCGGTACGGGACTGCCTGCCCCGTCTGCGGCGACGACCTGCGCCGCGTCTCCTACGAGTCGCACGAGGTCACGTACTGCCCGACCTGCCAGACCGGCGGCAAGGTCCTCGCCGACCGCCGTCTCTCACGCCTGCTTCGATAGCCGAGTTCGCGCGAAGGCGCTCCTGGGTACAGGATGGTGGCTGGCCGCGCTCCGCGGCCGGGGGAGGGGGTGGTGCTCATGCGGCGCTCCACGTTCCTGTTCGGGATCGCGCTGGCGGTCCTGGTGGCGACCGCGGTACCGGGAGCGACGGCCCCCGGGTTCAAGACCCGGGTGCCGGCGATGCTCACGCTCGGACCCGGCGCCCCGCCGGGCTCGAAGGTGAGTCCGCTGATCAGCAGCGGCGACGTCCTCGGGTCGTTCACGTTCGAGGGGCTTCCCGACGGGATCGGCGTCGTCCCGCTCGGCGGCGGGAAGGTCGACGTGTACGTGAACCACGAGCAGTCGCGCGTCCCCTTCGCGGGGACGCAGGACTTCGTCGACTCGTCGGTCTCACGTGTCACCCTCGTGTCGGCCGGTCACAAGGTGCTGGCCGCGTCGGTCGCCCTGCCGCCGTCGGCCGGCTTCATCCGGTTCTGCTCGTCCTTCATGGCGGGACCGGATCAGGGCTTCGACCGTTACGTGCTCCTGACGAACGAGGAGTCCGACGACGACCTCGCCGTCCCGGCCGGCGCCGTGTACGGGCCCGATCCGGCGATCGCGCCGAATCGTGAGGCGGGGTATTCCGTGGCCCTCGACATCTCGACGGGGACGTTCGCCACGATCCCCGGGCTCGGCCGGTACAACCACGAGAACACCGTGGTGGTGCCGGGCGGATGGGGCCCGACGATCGCGCTCTCGGGCGACGACACGTTCAACGCGCCGTCATCGCAGCTGTATCAGTACGCGGCCGCGACGCCGGACGACTTGGTGGCGGACAACGGCCACCTGTTCGCGTTCCGCGTGACGGCGACTCAGAACGGGCCGGTCGACCCGACGGACCCGTTCAACGGGGCGAACGACTACGGCGACATCGTCGTGGGCGACGACTGGCAGGGTGAGTTCATCGCGGTGCCGGACGACATCGCCGACGGTACGACGTCCGCGGTGCCGCAGGCCGGACTCGAGGCGTGGTCGAACGACAACAACGTGTTCCAGTTCATCCGCGTCGAGGACATCACGTACGACAAGAACCAGCCGAACGTCGTCTACTTCGCCGACACCGGCGAGCGGCGGGCGATCGCGAACCCGGCCACGGGACGGCTGATGCGCGGAAGCAGCACCACCTTCGGTCCGTACCCGAACGGACGGATCTTCCGGATGGTGCTCGACCCGACGGATCCGTCCCACGTGCTCAGCTTCTCGATCCTGCTGGACAACGACCTCGGCGGCTACAACAACCTCGACGTGATGCATCAGCCCGACAACGTCGACACGAGCAAGAACAGCCTCATGGTTCAGGAGGACACGGCGCAGCTGCCGAACTCGCGGATCTGGCGATACGACTTCGGCACGCAGACCTGGAGCGTCGTCGCGTCCGTGAACGACCCCGCGTGGGAGTCGAGCGGCATCCTCGACGTGTCCGGCCTGTTCGGGGCCGGCACCTGGCTCGTCGACGTGCAGGCGCACAACGTCTTCGTCGCGCAGGACACGACGACGATCCCCGGCATCACGATCAAGCGCGAGGGCGGCCAGCTGCTGTTGCTCCGAATCAAGGGCAGCTAGTCGCCGGGTCGAGGGTCCCCGGCTCGGACAGGGCCGGGGACTCCTCGCTCGGTCGGTTTCCTCGGCCGGTCCGTCCTCCCGGGCAGCGGGTTTGATCGAGATGCTCAGCACCACACTCGGTACGGTGTGCCCCCTGTCGTCTGCGCAAATGATCTACAACCTGGGCGTGAAATTGCGTGTGAAATCCGCGCCGCTTGCCTGACCGGAAGAGCTCGCGTCACCGGACGATGGCATGTGGGTGCGCCCCTCCCCGAGCCCTCAAAGGCTCGCGCTCGGAGTTCGAGAAGATGATTGCGCTGCAATGCTTTTCAGCCATTGATCCAGTTTGACTCCTTCCGTCATTTGAAGTAGGAAGAACGGCAGAGAGAGGTGTCGCGGATGCTCGTCGGCGACGCCGCACGCTCGGGAGGGGGGCACCATGGCGGGGTCTTGGTTCGAGCTGCGTCCGGCCGGGGGTGGGAGGCGAGGACGCGGTAGTCCTCCGTTGCCAAGAAGATTCCGCCTGGTCCTGACGATCACCTTGGTAGCGGCGACATTGACAGTCATCGCGGCACCCCCTGCACAAGCGGCAACGCTCGCGCATGTGATCCAGCTCGACTGCGGCTACAGCTCGTCGGAGAACACTTTCCGTCCCGTCGCCACCGTTCGAAGGGACGGCTCGACTGAGCCCGACTTCCGGGTGTCGGTGGCGATGCGCCTGTTCGATGGCGCCACCCAGCTTGCCAGCCTCGGGACGGGGCTCCTCGGGTCCGGAGCAAACGGGACCGTCAACGTTCCGGTCGGCGAGACCCGCCAGCTCCGTCCGGAGGCCGGTGCCGAGTTCGGTGATGGAGGCTTCGGCGGAGGATCCCTTCTCCGGGAACACGACTACGTCGTGCAGACCAGCTTGTTCGACTTCGACGATTCGTCGTCCAGCAGCGAGCCGGCCGACTGGCCGTGCTCGACCTCGTCCGAAGGAGACAGCACGCCACCGACGGTCGCGGTGAACACGCCCTCGTCGAACGCGGTCTTCTCCTTGAATTCGAGCGTCCAGGCCGACTTCGGGTGCGAGGACGAGTCGGACGGGTCCGGTCTTCTCTCGTGCACCGGGACGCTGAGCTCCGGCAGTTTCCTGGACACATCGACCACCTGCGGACACTCGTTCACGGTCGACGCCGTGGACAACGCCGGCAACCACACAGTCGTGACCCGGAGCTACATGGTCGTGGACGATACGGGCGACGATGACGACCGGGACGGCCTGCCGAACGACTGGGAAGAGAACGGCATCGACGAGAACTGTGACGGCACGATCGACCTGCCACTCGATCAAGCTCCCTTCAACGCAGATCCCGACCGTCCGGACCTGTTCGTCGAGATCGATCGCATGTCCGGCGTCGTCGTCGATTCGGGGGCGATCGACGACGTGGAGAGTGCCTTTGCTGCGCACGGCGTTGTGTTGCACGCGATGCCGGGAGAGCTCGTGCCGGTGATCGATCCGATCGACTTCGGGGGGTCCGGCCCCGACAGCTTCGACCAGATCAAGCTCGGTTCGCCGGATGCCAATTGCGACGGCTTCTTCGGGAGCGTGGAGGATCGAGACAGCGGCAACTGCGGCAACGTTCTTGCGGCGAAACGCCTGGTGTTCCGCTATGCGATCTACGGGTACAACCACCTCCAACAGCCCGGTTCGTCGGGCATCGCAGAGGGAATCCCCGGCGACGACTTCATGGTCACCCTCGGCGGGTGGACGGACCAGGACATCGACTGAGAGCGGCGGTCTGCGCGCCGCGCAGGCCGGCACGTTCATGCACGAGCTCGGTCACACGCTCGGGCTCCAGCACGGCGGAGTCGACTCCGTCAACTGCAAGCCGAACTACCTCAGCATCATGTCCTACAGCCTGCAGTTCCCGTCCATGGATCCGTCGCGCCCGCTGGACTACTCGGATCAAGTCACTTCCGACCCTGGTCGAGGGCTCGCTGAACGAGTCGGTCGGAATCGGCGGGCCTGCGGGACGCAACGCCGTGTACGGACGTCGCGGGCGTCAACGCGGACGACCCCTGCCGACGGTCCGATCGACTGGAACGGCAACGGCGTCGCCACGGACGTCGGCGTCGCTTCGGATGTGAATCGCGTCGTCGGGACGTGCGACGGGGCGGGTGACGTGCTCGCGGGGGCCGAGGATTGGGGTCACCTGATCTTCGACTTCCGGGAGAGCCGACGGTTTTCTCGACGGGAGTCCACCCACTTGCCCACCCGGAGCCCTCCCTCACCGAGGAGCAGGTCGTTGCCATGGCGGAGTCCTTCGACTTCGATGGCGACGCCGTGGTCAACGCCTTCGACAACTGCCCGGCGGTTCCCAACCCCGGCCAGGCGGACCACGACGGCGACGGCGTGGGGGATGCCTGTGATTCGGGCGGCGGCCCGACGCCCGTTGAGATCGACGTCAAACCGGGTCCGGGAGACCGGGTGAGGCTGTCGACAGGAGCGACCGGCGTCGCAATTCTGTCGAACGAGACATTCGACGCGACCGGCGTCGACTTCCACAGCGTGTGCTTCGGCGACGCCGACGACGCCGACGCAACGCGACTGTTCGCCGACCGGCAGGCGCGGGAAGAAGGTGGATGTGAACGGCGATGGGCGACTGGACCTCGTTCTGAAGTTCCAGACCAGCGAGACCGGAATCGATCTCGGGGATACACAGGCTTGCCTCACGGGGATGAACGGGGGCGTGCCGTTTGAGGGGTGTGGGGCCATCTCGGTGATCCCGTAGGGAGGGCGGGCAGCGGCCGCATCGCAACGATGGCGAATCCGCACGATAGTGGGAGAGGGGAGAAGATGAGTCGACGACGGGTAGCGATGGGCGCCGCGGTGCTTGCGGCGTTGATGATCCTCGGGCCGGCGGCGCTCGCACAGACAATCAGTCCGCCGAGCATCGACGTCGGGGCCGGATCATCGATCTGCAGTGGTGGAAGCGAAGACTTCCCGATCAGTATCACCTTGCCTCCGGGAGGTGTCGTCGATAAGGCAGATGTGTTTCTCCTGTTCGACGACACGGGCAGCTTCGCGGGCTTCGTCCCCACGGTTGCCGACATCTTCAGTGGGCTCGTCACAGAACTCGAGGGCAACGTGCCCAGGCGTCGAGTTCGGGTTCGGGGTCGGTCGCTTCGAGGACTACGGAGGACAAGGCTCCGGACTTCTCCTTCGACGTCGAAGAGGCCAGGCCGTTCACGTTGAACCAGCCGATCGTCACCGCAGCGACGGCGGGTGGCGCCTCCGCGCGCGACACGTTGATCTCCGACGCGCTGTCCCGGGAGGCTCCCGGTTTTGGTGGGGACGGCCCTGAGTCCGACATCGAGGCGCTCTATCAGGTGGCGACGGGGGCCGGGTTCGATGGGGACGGCGACGCATCCACTTCGGGAAGCGGACCCGCCGGCGATCCGACCACCCAGACGGATCCCGGCACGTCGGGGGACGTCCCGGCGTTCTCGTCCAACGTGGCCACGACCTCCGGCACTCTCGGAGGTGCAGGATGGAGGAGCGATGCTCTCCACCTGGTTCTGCTCGCGACGGACATCTCGCCCGTCTCGCCGTTCCCGGCAGGGCAGGCGATCCCGGCGACGATCACCGGAACCGGTGGCACGGAGCCGGTCGAGAACTTCGCGTCGAGCTCCACGACGCCTGGCTTCGATCGCTTCGGGTTCGTGGGCGATGCGAAGTCCGCGGCCGAGCAACACGGTCCTGGGAGCCGTCGCGCCGTCGGGTTCGGCGCCCGTCCAGGCAACCATCAGCGCGCTGAACGGGCTTGGGATCCGCGTCCTCGGCATGGGACCTGCAGCGGCTCCGACGACGGCCACGGGACCGACGTTCGATCCCAGCGTCTTGTTGTCCTCGCTGGCCAGGCTCACCGGCGCAGTCGATTCCACCGACACACCGCTCGTCTTCAGCACGTCGGTGTCCTCATCGGATCTCGCGACGGCCATCGCGAACGCGATCGCCACGTCCGTGACGGAACCCGTCGATGTGGGTTTGACGACGACGACGCTTCCAGCCGGTCTGACGTTCGGGAGCTCTCCGTCGGTGGTGAGCGACGTGGGGCCGGGTGAAACGGCCAGCTTTACCGTGACGCTGACGGGCGATGGATCGGCGATCACCGGCACGTTCGACATTCAGTTTCGTCGACACGGCCAGCGGCGCGATCCTGGGTTCGATCCCGGTGAGCGTGCAATGTGAAGGCGGTGGTGGGGGTGACGACACCACGGCGCCAACCTGCACGAAGACAACTGCGAACCATCCGCCGCGACGCGTCCTCACCGCCGTGGACGCTGAGAGCGGTCTGGCCTCCATCCAAGTGCTGAGCTCGAACAACGCCATAGTGACCATCCCGGCATTCGCGGTCGGTACGACCGATCCGGTTCAGGTCACCGTGACGAGGGCGGGAAGGCATTGGGGGGCGACCCTGCTGGTGACCGACGTGGCGGGGAACACCACGACGTGCAGCACTGTCGGCGGAAGGGGATGAGCCGAACACAGCGAGAACAAGCGTTCGAACCATCGCTGTAGACCGCCGAAGCCATGTCCCCGCATGGTCACGGGAGGAGTAGCCTCCCGTGACCATGCCGGGGATCTGCTCGAGCTGCCCAAGGTGGACCTGCACGTGCACCTTGAGGGCTCGATGCGGCCCGGAACGGTGGTGGAGCTCGCGGCCCGCGGGGGCGTCGACCTCCCCGAAGGTCTGCGCGACGGCCGCTACGAGTTCCGCGACTTCCGCCACTTCATCGACGAGTGGCTCGCCGGCCTCGCATGCCTGCAGCCGGGCCGAGGACTTCAAGCGCATCGCGCTCGAGTTCTGCGAGGACGAGGCGGCCCAGGGCGTTCGCTACGCGGAGGTCTCGTTCTCGCTTCCCGGATCATCGAGAGCGAATGCCCGACTGGGACGTCCCGATGGCGGCGGTGCTCGAGGGCCTAGCGGAGGGCGAGCGCTTCGGGATCGTCTGCCGCGTCTACGTCGACGTGGTGCGGGGCATCGGCCTCGACCTGTCTCGCCGCGCGATGGAGGTGGCCGCGGCCCACGTCGACGGGGGGCGTGATCGGGGTCGGGCTCGGCGGCGAAGAGCGCTTCCCGCCAGAGCCGTACGCGGAGATCTTTCGGGAGGGTCGCGAGCGAGGACTCCACTCGATCCCGCACGCCGGCGAGACCCACGGGCCGGCATCGATACGCGGGGCGATCGAGGCTCTCGGGGCCGAGCGCATCGGGCACGGGATCGGGATCCTGCAGGATCCCGCGCTCGTCGACGAGGTGCGCGAGCGCGGCATCGGCCTCGACGTCTGTCCCACGTCGAACGTGATGACGCGGTCGACACCGAGCATCGAGGAGCACCCGCTGCCGGTGATGCTCGCGGCCGGCCTCCGGTGCACGCTCGCGAGCGACGACCCCTCGATGTTCCACGCCTTCGTCGCGGACGAGTACGAACGCTGCCGGAGTGCGTTCGACCTCGACGACGCCGCGCTCGCCGACCTAGCCCGCAACGGGATCCACGCGTCGTTCGCGCCGGATGCGGTGAAGGCCGAGCTCGAGGCTGCGGTCGACGCCTGGCTCAACGCCGAGCCCGCCCCGGGGACATGGTGAGCGGCGTCTTCCGTACGACGATCGGTCAGACCGTCGTCTCCGACGAGATGCGAGGGCGTCTCGAGGGGATGGGCCTCACGGTCTGGGCCACCGGGCCCTCGCTCGTGGACCTGGAGTCGGGGGTGGTCGCCTCGGTCACGTCGGTCCCATTCTCCATCGTCGCCGGCGGTCTGCTCTGCCTCGTGGGCGTCCTCGCGCATGCCGCGTTCGTCCCCTCGTTCCGCGAATATGCCACCGAGCATCCCGCCGCCTTACAAGGCGCTAATGGTCAGAAACTCATGAAACCATTTCCATCTTGATAGTCTTGTAATGGTCGCAATACCCTGAGAGCGTTACACATGCCATGAGAGGGCATCTCGCGCTCGAGCTCGCCTCCACGCGTCTCGGCGGCCGCGACCTGCTGGGGGGACCGCGTGAGCTCGAAGCGTGGCTCGCCGACCGTGGGATCGACGAGCCTGAGCTCGTCCTTCGTCTCGCCGACTTCCGGCGGCTTCGGACGTCGATCCTCGCGGCCCTTGAGGCGGTCGTCGCGCAGCGTCCGCTGCCGCCGGACGCCGTCGAGGTCGTGAACCAGGCGAGCGCCGCCTCGCCGACCCATCGTCGGCTTCTGGTCGACCCCGTCGGCGTCGAGTCCGTCGAGGACGCCCCGTCGGCGGCCCGCGCCTTCGCCGCGATCGCGAGTTCGGCGATCGAGATCCTCGGGGGACCGGACCGCGAGCGCCTGCGCGAATGCCCGGCGCCGGGATGCGGCCGGTTCTTCCTCACGACGCGGCCCGGCCGCACGTGGTGCTCGCCCGCGTGCGGGAACCGCGTCCGGGTCGCACGGCATCACGAGCGCCGGAGGCGCCCGCCTACACTGCGCGCGTGATCGTCTGTGGGGCGTGCGGCGAGGAGAACCCGGACCACGCGGCGTTCTGCGTCGCCTGCGGGACGCGCCTGTCGAGCGGCGAGAGCGAGGAGCGAAAGCTCGTCACGATCGCGTTCGCGGAGCTCGTCGGGCTCGGCGAGCTCGACCCGGAGGATCGTCGGCGCATCCTCGAGCCGTATCGCGCCCGCGTTCGCCGGGCCGTCGGGAACTTCGGGGGCACCGTCGACAAGTTCCTCGGCACGACGGCGCTCTGCGTCTTCGGCGCCCCGGTCGCGCACGAGGACGACCCCGAGCGCGCCGTGCGTGCCGCGCTCCGGATCCGCGAGGCGGTGGCCGAGCTCGACGCGGCCGAGGCCGGACACGAGCTCGGCGTCCGGATCGGCGTGAACACGGGCGAGGCCGTCGTGACGCACCCGGGCGTCGGCCCGCAGATCGGCGAGGCCGTCACGGGGGACGTGGTGAACACGGCCTCGCGCCTGCAGACCGCCGCGGCCTCCGGCGAGATCCTCGTCGCCGAGGCGACGTACGAGGCCACGCGGCTGGTCTTCGAATGGGCGGAGCACGAGCCGGTGCTCGCGAAGGGCAAGGCGGAGCCGCAGGCGGCCTGGCTCGCGATCGCATCGCGCGGCGGCTACGGGATCGACCTGCGGCCGCCCTCGACCTCGCCGTTCATCGGCCGGCGCGACCAGCTCGCCCTGCTCGAGTCGGCCTTCCGTCGCGCCGTCGGCGAGTCGACCGTCCAGCTCGTCACGATCACGGGCGAGGCCGGCGTCGGCAAGAGCCGGCTGATCCAGGAGCTCGGGACCGTTGCCGACGAGTGGCCGGGGCTGATCCGGTGGCGGCAGGGACGCTCGCTGCCCTACGGCGAGGGGCTCTCGTTCTGGGCGCTCGGCGAGATGGTCAAGGCCGACGCCGGGATCCTCGACTCGGACTCGCCCGGGGAGGCCGAGGCGAAGCTTCGGCGCTCGCTCGAGCCGCACGTCCGCGACCCGGAGGAGCTCGAACGGCTCCGCCTGCGCCTCGCGCCGCTGGTCGGCGCCGAGGGCACGCCCTTCGACGCGCCGCGAGACGACCTGTTCGAGGGCTGGCGCCACTGGTTCGAGGCGCTCGCGTCGAAGTCCCCGTTCGTGGCCGTCTTCGAGGACCTGCAGTGGGCCGACGACGTCATGCTCGAGTTCGTCGAGCACCTGGTCGACTGGGCCGTGGGACTCCCGCTCCTGGTGGTCTGCGCCGCGCGGCCCGAGCTCTACGAGCGGCACGAGGCCTGGGGCGGCGGCCGGCGGAACTCGACGTCGATCGCGCTGCCGCCGCTCACGACCCGCGAGACCGCGATGCTGATCGGCGCGCTGCTCGAGGGCGTCGTGCTCCCCGCCGAGACGCAGCGGGACCTGCTCGAGCGCTGCGGGGGCAACCCGCTGTACGCGGAGGAGTTCGTCCGGATGCTCCGCGACCGGGGCGCCATCGGCGACGAGGCGGTCGACGTGGCCGGCGTCGCGATGCCCTCGTCCGTGCAACAGCTGATCGGCGCGCGCATCGACACGCTGCCCCCCGCGGAAAAGGGCGTCCTGCAGGACGCGGCGGTCGTCGGCAAGGTGTTCTGGGCGGGCGCCGTGGAGGCGGTGAGCGGCCTGCCCGAGGACGTCGTCATCCGCGCGCTCCACGAGTCCGTCAAGCGCGAGTTCGTCCGCCCGTTGCGCGTCAGCACGCTCGGCGGCCAGGCCGAGTTCGCGTTCGATCACATGCTGGTGCGCGAGGTCGCGTACGGGCAGATCCCGCGCGCCGGCCGCATCGGCCGGCACGTCGCGGTCGCCCGGTGGTTGCGTGCGGTCGCCGCCGACCGCGTCTTCGAGGTCGCCGAGCTCCTCGCCCACCACTACGGCGAGGCGCTCGCCTACACGCGGGTCACCGACCCGGCGGCGGACACGCACGGTCTGCAGGAGGCGGCCGGTTCGGCGCTGATGATGGCGGGGGACCGCGCGAAGCGCCTCGACCCCGGTCGCGCCGTGGAGCTCTTCCGGCGGGCGCGGGCGGCCCTGCCCGGCGACGACCCCGAGCGCACGCGCGCGCTGCTCGAGTCGGCGGAGGCGGCGGAGGAGGCGGGACGCCTCGCGGAGGCCGACGCCGAGTTCGACGAGGCGATCGCCGAGTATCGCGCCGCCGAGGACCCCTTGGGGCTCGGCGAGGCGCTCGCGCGGCGGGCGAGGTCGACGCAGGAGTACAGCGGCGGCGCGCGGGCCCTGCTCGAGGAGGCCATCGCGCTGCTCGAGACGCAGCCGCCGGGGCCCGAGCTCGTGCGCGCCACCACGCGGATGGCCGGGCATCTGTACGTCGCGGGCGCGAACCAGGAGGCCATCGCGTGGGCGGATCGAGGGCTCGCGCTCGCCGACGAGCTCGGGGTCGAGAACGAGGCGGTCCTCGCGCTCCAGTACCGGGGCGCGGCGCGAGGGCAGTCCGGCGACGAGGGCGGCATCGCCGACCTGCGAGAGGCGCTTCAGCGCGGGCAGGAGCTCGGCCTCGGCGACGAGGTGGCGACGACGTACAACAACCTCGCGTACGAGCTCTGGTTCTGGAAGGGACCGCAGGCCGCGCTCGAGCTGTGGGAGGAGGCGGGCGCCTTCTGCCGCGTGCGGGGTTTCGCGGCCGGCGAGATGTGGTCGCGTTCGGGCACGCTCGAGTGCCTGTTCGACCTCGGCCGGTGGGACGAGGCGTTCGCGCTCGCGACGGAGCTGCGCGACTGGGGCCTCGAGCACGGCTTTCGCCGCGTGCACATGATCGCCACCGTGTATCGCGGATGGGTGCTCCTTCGCCGCGGCGAGTTCCACGCCGCGGGACGCGAGGTCGAGGAGCTGCTCCCCCCTGCGCGCGAGGTCGGGTACGGGGAGTTCCTCGCGCCGGCTCTGGTGATCGCGGCCGAGGTCGCGCTCGCCACGGGGGACCGGCAGCTCTCGCGGTCGTTCGTGCGCGAGTTCGAGGAGGCGACCGCGAGCAACCCGGAGTACTGGCGGATCTTCCTGCCGGTCGCGGTGCGCGTGCTCGTCGCCGGCGGCGCGGTGGAGGAGGCCTCGAGG
This sequence comes from uncultured Actinomycetes bacterium, assembly GCA_963716935.1. Classification (GTDB taxonomy): domain Bacteria; phylum Actinomycetota; class UBA4738; order UBA4738; family HRBIN12; genus CALGFI01. Next base: position 225,747 of record CAVQUN010000006.1, read on the forward strand.
ATCCTGGCGGCCGGGTTCGATCCGAACTCGCGCCGGCTCCGCCTGTCGATGGGAACGGCGCGGGCGATCGTGGCCGAGGCACGCGGCGAGCTCGAGGCCGCCGAGCGGGACTTCCGGGAGCTGGCCGACGGCTGGGCCGACTACGGGTTCCGCCTCGAGGAGGCGCGAACGAGAACCGGGCTCGCGCGATGTCTGGTCCGCCTCGGCCGGGCCGACGAGGCGGCACCCGAGATCGCCCGGGCGCGCGAGCTGCTCGAGCCCCTCGGAGCCCTGCCGATGCTCGAGGAGCTCCGGGCGATCGAGGGCCGGGACGCCCGCGCCGCGCGCTCGTAGAGCGTCCGCGTATCCTCCCGCCGTGCCCGAAACCGACCCCTTCGCCTGGCATCCCGAGCCCGAGCTGATCGGCTATCGCGACCCCGCCCGGGCGCGCGCGGCGCTCGAGGCGTTCGGGCGCGCGCTCTGGGACGCGAGCCTGGACTACCTCTACGACGAGGCGATGCGCCGGCCGGTGGCGCCCACGACCTATCCCGAGATGCGGCGCCGGTTCTTCGGCCCCGCGAACGCCCCGTCGCCGGCGCCGGAGGGTCCGTCCGCCTCGGCCGCGCTGCTCGAGGAGTTCCGCGAGCGCATCGCGCCCGCCGTCTTCAACTCGCAGCATCCCGGCGCGTTCAGCTACTTCACGCCGCCGCCGCTGCCGGTCTCGATCGGCGGCGAGCTCCTTTCGCAATGGATGCAGCAGGGCGTGGACATCTGGGCCGCCGGTCCCGTGTCGGCGTTCGTGGAGGAGGAGGTGACCGCCTGGCTCCGCGCGCTCGTCGGCGTCGGGGACGGGAGCTGGGGCGTGCTCACCTCGGGCGGCGTGATGGCCAACGTGATGGCGATGACCGTGGCGCGCGACGTCCACCTCGCCACGCTCATCGGCGAGACCGCCGCGCCGCGCGGGCGCGCGCTCGAGAAGGTGCGCGTGTACGCGAGCGACCAGACGCACTTCTCGATCGCGCGGGCGATCGACGTGCTGGGGTTTCCCGAGGGGACGCTGCGCGTCATCGAGTCGGATGAGGCGTTCCGGCTGCACGGCGCGCCGGTGGAGTCCGCGATCGAGGAGGATCTCGCGGCCGGCCTCGTCCCGTTCGCGATCTCGGCCGTGTCGGGCTCGACGAACACCGGATCGGTCGACCTGGTGGGCGAGCTCGCGGACGTCGCCGAACGACACGGGCTCTGGTTGCACGTGGACGCGGCGTACGGCGGCGCCGCGCGACTGTCGGCGCGCGACGCCGCCCGCGTTCCGGACCTCGAGCGCGCCGACAGCGTCACGATCGACCCGCACAAGTGGTTCTTCCAGGCCTACGACGTCGGCTGCCTGGTGGTGAAGCGCCGCGACGACCTCCTGCGGACGTTCCACCGCGAGCCCGAGTACTACCGCTACCCCGCGCCCGAGGAGGCGCCCCTCAACTGGTACCAGTACTCGCTCGAGGGCACGCGGAGATTCCGGGCGTTGAAGCTCTGGCTCTCGTGGAAGCACCTCGGGACCGAGGGGTTCGGCCGCCTGATCGAGCGCACGATCGATCTCGCGGCACACCTGGTTCGCCGCCTCGAGGAGGCGGGAGACTTCGAGATCGTCCCGGCTCATCCCGAGCTCTCGGTCGTCTGCTTCCGTCACGTGCCCGAGGGCGTGGACGACCTGGACGCCTACCAGGACCGGCTTCAGCGCGCGCTCGAGGTCGACGGGACCGGATGGGTTTCGACGACGCGTCTTCGGGGAAAGACCTATCTCCGTGCGGGGCTCGTCAACTACCTCTCGACGCCCGACGATGTCGATCGGGTCGTCGAGGCCTTGCTGCGCCTTTCTTCCGTCGTCCGTTCGGCCCCGGCCAGGTAGTCGCCGATTCCTAGCCCACGTTGGGGAGGACGACGTAGACCCCCGACCGGAGCCGGCTTCCCCCAGCCGATGGAGTTGGGCGGACGGCCATTTCCGGTAGCATTCGCGGCCGTTCGTCTCCGAGTTCCCCCAGCGATGGAGGAGTGGAGCACATGGCCCGCCGCCGCGCATCCGTAGGGCTCGCGATCTCGTTCGTGTTGGTGGCGGGCGCCGCCTGCACGAACGCCGAGCTCAGCGCGGCGAGCCAGGGTCGTGCCCTGACGAAGGATCCCGCGTCCGTGACGATCGAGGACGTCTTCCCCAAGGGCTTCGAGACCCTGAACGGCAGCAACAACAACCTGAGCCACCCGGCATGGGGGATGGTCGGCCGTCCGTATCGGCGGGTCGCGGCGCCGAACTACGCGGACGGCATCGGTGAGATGGCGGCGGGACCGCCCGTTCGCTACGTGAGCAACCGCATCTTCAACGACGAGAATCAGAACGTGTTCTCGGAGAACGGCGTGACGCAGTGGGCGTTCACGTGGGGCCAGTTCCTCGACCACACGTTCGGCCTGCGACAGAGCGACGGTGGCGAGCCCGCACCGATCGCGTTCGATGCGAACGATCGGCTCGAGGACTTCACGAACGACCTCGGCGGGATCGACTTCACTCGCACACCGGCCGCCCCCGGTACCGGACGGACCGATCCTCGCGAGCAGATCAACACGGTGAGCTCGTACATCGACGGCTGGGCGATCTACGGCGGGACGGCGGCGCGTCTGGAGTGGCTCCGCGAGGGGTCGGTCGACGGCGACCTGTCGAACAACGGGGCGCACCTGCTCGAGTCGAGCGACGGCTACCTGCCCAGGGTCGAGGCCCGCGGGCATCCCGACGCCGCGCCGGAGATGCAGCTCATGGGACAGCTCCAGGGATCGCCGCTTCGCGCCGTGGTGGCAGGCGACGTCCGCGCGAACGAGAACATCGCGCTTACCGCGCTCCACACGCTCTTCGTCCGCGAGCACAACCGCATCGTGGACGCGCTGCCCGCCGTCCTCCCCGAGCAGGTGAAGTTCCAGATCGCGCGGCGCGTCGTCACGGCCGAGATCCAGCGCGTCACCTATGAGGAGTTCCTCCCCGCGCTCGGCATCGACCTGCCCCCCTATCGAGGGTACGACCGGCACGTCAACGCCACGCTCACCAACGAGTTCGCGACGGTCGGCTACCGCGCGCACAGCATGATCCACGGGTCGCTCGAGGCCGAGGGCGAAGTGGGCGAGTACTCCAAGTCGACCCTGCAGTCGCTCGAGGAGCACGGCGTCGAGGTCACGGTCGACGGCAACGAGATCCAGATGGAGATGCCGCTCAACCTCACGTTCGGCAACCCCGACCTGCTCGAGGTCGTCGGACTCGACTCCATCATGCTGGGTCTCGGCGGGGAGCGCGAGTACCGCAACGACGAGATGATCGACAACCAGCTTCGAAGCGTGCTGTTCCAGATCCCCGGGCCCGACGTCGAGGACCCGGCCGAGTGCCTCGACGGCCCGCCGCTGCCCGAGTGCTTCCAGGGCGTGCTCGATCTCGCGGCGATCGACATCGAGCGCGGCCGCGACCACGGGATGCCGACCTACAACGACCTGCGCGAGGCGTATGGGCTCGGGCGCAAGCGGTCGTTCACGGCGATCACGGGCGAGCCGACCGCGGAGTTCCCGCGCGATTCCAAGATCAGGACGAACGACCCGATCGACGACCCCAACATCTTGGACTTCACCCGGCTGCTCGACGCCGACGGTGAGCGCGTGAAGCCCGGCAGCGACGACGCCGAGGAGGAGGTCGTCACCGTGTATCGGCGGACGACGGTCGCCGCGCGCCTGAAGGCCATCTACGGCAACGTGAACAAGGTCGACGCGTTCGTCGGCATGAGCGCCGAGCGGCACGTCGCGGGCTCGGAGTTCGGGCAGCTCCAGCGGGCGATCTGGACGGCGCAGTTCACCGCGCTGCGCGACGGCGACCGGTTCTTCTACCTGAACGACCCGAGCCTGAAGATCATCCGGCAGACGTTCGGCATCAGCGCGAACCACACGCTCGCGCAGATCATCGCCGCGAACTCGGACATCGAGTCCGACGAGATCCCCGCGGACGTGTTCCTGCTCGACGGCTAGGTCAGCCGGCGGCGGATCCACAGGACCGCGGCGGCGAGCAGATGGTTGCGCCCGGCGGATGTCGAGTCCTTCGACGTGCGCTCGTCCCATATGCGATCCGGCTAGTGTCCCTCTCGTGGAGATCGATCGAGCAGCGCCCGCGACCGCCGACGGCGAGATCCTTATCGAGGCGCCGATCGAGATCGTGTGGGGCGTGCTCGCCGACCTGTCGGGCTGGCCGACCTGGAATCCCGACGTGAAATCGATGGCCTTCGACGGTCCTCTCGAGCCGGGTTCCACCTTCCGCTGGAAGGCGGGGTCGACGTCCCTGCGCTCGACCCTGCAGGTCGTCGACGAACCTCGAGAGATCGGATGGACGGGGACGACGATGGGGATCCACGCCGTCCACGTCTTCCGCTTCGAGTCACGCGACGGCGGCACGCGCGCGCGCTCCGCCGAGTCGTTTCGGGGCATCCTCCCCAGCCTCCTCAGGGGCTACAGCCGGAAGGTCCTTCGACGCGGGATCGACGGCATCCTCGCGGCGTTGAAGGCCGAGGCCGAGCGCCGTACCGCAACGTCCGACGGCTGAGCTCGCGCGCCTCCACCGTGGTCGCGGGTCGGCCGCATAGACTCCGCGCGAGGTGAGCTCCTGAAGCGGGTCTTCCTGTGGCTGGTCGTGATCGCGTTCTTCGCGCTCACCACGGCCGGCATCTGGCTGCCGCCGATCATCACGCACGCGACGGTGAAGGAGTACCACTTCCCCGAGGTCGCGATCGACGCCACCGTGCTGCCGAACGGCGACCTGGCGCTCGAGGAGACCCGCACCTTCGACTTCCGCAACGGGCCGTTCACCTACGCGTACTTCAACGTGGCCGACCCGCTCGACCGCGTCCGGGACTTCTCGATGGCCGAGGTGATGCCCGACGGCACCGAGGTCCCCGTCGAGCCCGACTACGCGATCCACTCGGTCGCGTACGACGGCTTCCAGGCGCAATGGTCGTACTCGGCCGAGGACGAGAACCGCACGTGGGTGTTCCGCTACCGCGTCGCGTGCGCCGTCGACGTCTACCCCGACACCGCCCACCTGTACTGGCAGTTCATCGGGACCGGGTGGGACAAGCCGACCGATCACGCGGTCATCACCGTGCACTTGCCGGGGCGAGATATCACCGGTCCACAACGGCCGGAGGAATGCGAGCCCGACGCGCACTACGCAGACCTGCCCACGGAACCGCTCGAGCAGGGTGACGTGCGGGCGTTCGGCCACGGGCCGCTGAACGGCACGATCACCTTCCTGGACCCGCAGACGATCCGCTACGACGTCCGAGACATCCCGCCGCTTTCCTACGTCGAGGGCTCGATCCTGCTCCCCAGCGCGGCCGTCCCCTTGTCGCCGATGCACTCGGGCGATCGGCTCGAGGACATCCTCGCGCAGGAGCGGGTCTGGGTCGCCGAGGCGAACGCGCTCCGATCGCGTCACGAGACCGAGCGGCAATGGGTCATCTATCTCCTGATCGGGGTACCGCTCGCGTGCGCGGCGCTCGTCTTGGTGGCGAAGATGCGCGATCGCGTCGCCGACGTGCCGTCGATCCTGGAGCAGCCGCCCGAGGAGGACTCCGTCGCGGCCGCCCTGCTGTGGTCGGCGTGGCGGGGGCATCTGTCGCCGCAGAACGCGTACCGGGCGCAGGTGCTGCGGCTCGCACGCCTGGGGGCGATCGAGCTCCGTGCCGAGGGCATGGTCACCGACCCGAAGGACCTCACGATCGTTCGGAAGGTGGACGCCCTCGACCTTCCGACGGCGACCGACCAGGACTTCCTGTGGCTGCTGTTCGGACGAACCGACCCGGTGGAAGAGGTCTCGATCCGTCACCCGCGGCCGCGCGAGGTCGGAGGGAGCGCCGACCTGTACACGAAGTGGTTCCAGGCCGCCAAGGAGAAATCGAAGGATCTCCTGGTGCGAATCCGCAAGGGGGACGCGCGCATCGAGTCGACGGGCTCGGCCGTCATCGCGATCGGCGCGGCGGGCTATGGCATCTGGACGGCGGTGTGGGGGCTCGGCGGGCCGATCGGGTGGTGGCTCGTCCCGGTCTCGATCGTCTCGCTCGTCGTGGCGCTGCGGATCATCCCGGCTCGACTCGGCGTCGAGGACCGCACGCGCGTCCTGCGGCTCGCCGCATTCCGGGGATACCTTCGGGACTTCTCCGATCTGCCGAACGCGCCGGCGTTGGCCGTGGTCATCTGGGAGCAGTACCTCGAGTGGGCGGTCGCGCTCGACGTCGCGAAAGAGGTCGAGAAGCAGGTGGTCGCGCTCGTCCCGGTCGAAAGCCTGCGGTCGCCGATTCCCGGTGGCCCGACCGGGCTCGCGGGATTGCAGGCCTGGCAGGCCGTGCAGGTCGCCGCCCCCACGATCGTGCTCCATTCGATGGCGAGCGCGAGCGCGAGCAGCGGCTCCACGAGCGGGGGGTTCGGCTCGTCCAGCTCGTCGAGCGGGTTCAGCGGGGGCGGGTTCAGCGGCGGCGGCGGCGGCGGCGGAGGCGGCACCGGCGGAGGCGCGGGTTAGGCGGTCCCGGTCGCGGGGGGACGGACGGCCCGGCGCCGACCGGCTGCTCGGCGGCACCATGGCGCGCGATGGCCGCCATCCGTCAACTCCCGCAGGCGAGGCCGGACCCGCTCTCGACGCTGCGCCGGCAGCTCGGCAGCGAGTTCGGGTCGGCGGTTTCGCACGAGGTTATCGACCGCGCTGCCGCGGAGGCGCTCGCCGAGCTCCGGGGGGCGCGCGTGCGCGAGTTCGTCTCGGTCCTCGCCCTGCGGCGCGCCCGGGAGCGACTGCGGAGCAGGACCGCCTGACCGAATCCGAGGGGCCGTTCGCCCCGAGCGTCGCGCGCTCGGAGTTCGCTACAACATCGGTGGAGGTGCCGTATGTCTACATCGATCGCTCCGGCGGCCTCGAGATCGCACTCGTTCGTGCGCTGGATCGGCGCCCTCCTCCTCGTCGCGCACGGCGCGGTGCACGCGATGGGCGCGCTCCTGCTGTGGCAGCTCGGCGAGCCGGGATCGCTCACCTACGCCGACGCGACACCCGAGGCGGGGACCGTGGCGGGGTTCGTCGCCGGGCTCGCGTGGGTCATCGGTGGAGGGCTGTTCATGGTGGCGGGGATCCGGCTCGCGCAACGGCGCTCGTGGGCGCCGATCGCCGTGGCCGCGTCGCTCGTCTCGCTGCCTCCGGTCGCCCTGATGGCGTCGAACGGTCCGATGGGGGTGATGATCGACGTGGTGGTGCTGTCGGTCGCCCTCGTGATCTGGTGGGCGGAGCGTCAGCCCGTATCGCAGGACTGATTCGTCGAGACCGGGCCGGAGGCCCCCAGGCCGGCGTCTCCGCCGCGCTCGCGACGCGTTCGAGCGGGCCACCCCGACGCGCGCTACGGATGGAGCACGGTGATCGCCGTGCCGTTGCTGTCCCCTTCCGGGTCGTGGTTCGAGCCGGCCGCGTACGTGAAGCCGGACAGGGAGAGCCCCGTCACCGAGAACGTCGCGCTCGCCTGACGGTTCGGCAAGGTTCGGGTCACCGAGCAGGTGCCGGCGACGCCCGTCACGCAGGACGCCGAGCCGTTGCGACCTCCCCAGGTTCCGGTGATGGTCACGCCGACGAGTGGCGCGTGTGACCCGTCGTGCGCGGTTAGGGTGACGGTGGCCGTCCAACGGTTGCGGAAGGTCGCCCTCGCGCCGTCGAGGTCGCCGACGTGCATCGTCGCGGGCGGAGGCGGCGGCGAGCCACCGACCGGGCCAGTGGACAGGTCGACGTGGAAGGTTCCGCCCCGGCCGTTGTGCGGCGCGTCCTCGCTCGGCCACACGTCGAGCCGATAGGTCCCGGCGATCGTCGGCATCGCGTGCACGGTCTCCTGCCGGCCGTTGCCGCACTCGTCGCCGACCGGGCACGTGCTCGTGTCGAGCACGGCCCCGTTGGGATCGACGAGCCGGGCCTCGAGGTCGGGGTCCCAGTCGTAGTCGAAGCAGAAGCCCGGAATACCGAACACGCAGATCAGCCCGCCGTCGGTGAGCACCGTCGCCGCGATCGGCACCCCGAGGTCGGCCGCACCGACGGTGAACGATTGGCTCCACAGCCCGTGGTCGGCGACGCTGCCCGAGATGCTCGTCCAAGCGGGGAACGCCGTCTGGCCGGTCGTGCCCTCGGCGGCGGCGACGAAGCCGTAGCCGTCGAGCAGGCCGGCGCCGTAGTCGTCGTCCTTGCCGGGCAGGCCTCGGTCGTCGGCCGTGCCCTCGAGCGCGGCGCGGACCTCGGCCGGTCCCCACGCCGGTGAGGCCTGGAGCGCGAGCGCGACCGTCCCGGACACGAACGGCGTCGCCATCGACGTCCCGCTGAACGTCACGTAGCCGGAGGTCGTGCCGGCCTGCGCGGACGTGATCGTGACGCCCGGCGAGGCGACGTCCGGCTTGATGCGGCCGTCGATGGTTGGGCCGCGGCTCGAGAACGGGGCGAGGTAGACGCCGTCGGAGTGGTTGGGAGCGCCGACCGGCGCCGACCACTCGGCGACTGCGCCGACGGTGATCGCGCCGCTCGCGGCGCCGGGCGAGCCGACCGTCATCGGCTCGTCGCCGGCGTTGCCGGCCGCGACGACCACGACCTTGCCGGCCGCGACCGCGTTGTTCACCGACTGGCTGATGGCGTCCTGCCCGTCCGACGGAAGCGACGTGCCGAGGCTCATCGAGATCACGCGGACGCTCGGGCGCGCGGCGCACCAGTCGATGCCGGCCATGACCTGCGCCTCGGTCCCCGAGCCCGCCGAGTTCAGCACCTTCGCCACGGAGAGCGAGGCACCCGGCGCGACGCCGCCGAACGTCGCGGCGTTCGGCCCGCCGACGCCGTCGCCGACGGCGATCCCGGCGACGTGGGTCCCGTGCCCGTGGTCGTCGTAGGCCACGGCCTGCCCGTTCACGGCGTCGAAGAACGGGATCGGGGCCTTGCTGTCGAGTTGCTCGTGGGTCGGGCTCGCGCCGGTGTCGACGATGCAGACCTCGACGCCGGCACCCGTCACGCCGAAGTCGGTGCGGGCGCGCTCGGTGCCGAAGTCGGCGTCGGCGGCGTTCAGGAAGGCGTGGACCTGCGCGTTCTGCTCGACGCGGAACACGCCGGGAACCTGCGCGAGTGCGGTCGCCTGTGCCTTGGTCATCGTCGCGGCGAACCCGTCGACGAGCGAGAAGGTGCGCGTCACGTCGAACGCCCCCACGGCACGCCGCGCGGAGGAGATGCCGCCGGGACCGTCGAAGGTAACCACGACCGAGACCGGATCGGCGTCGTCGAGGCCGCGGAGGCGGACCTCGAGCGAGTCGGAAAGGCCGTCGCGATCGCGGTCGGCGAGCGCCGCCAGAACGCCGAGACCGGCGCCGCCGCCTGTCGCTGCCGACGAGGCGACGGGTGGCAGGAGCATCGAGATCAGCACGACGAGCGCGAACCCGGCCGTCCTAATCGTCCTGCGCATGCGAGACCTTCCCTTCCACGAGGCGACCGTCCCAGTCAAGACGCCGGCCCTGGCAGGGTCAATCGGCTGGAAGTCGAGAATCCGCCGTGCCAGCAGGGGGACAAACCCGCACGCTACGGAGGAGCGGGTCCTTTGGCGGAGTCCCGTCGGGCCGCCGAAAGGCCGGGCGGCCGCCGACGATCTTGACCCCGTGAACGCGGCGAGGCACTCCGGCGCGCGAGGTGTGAGCGTCTACGCCGAGGTAGAGGACGACCAGGTGAGCGCGTTCGTCCGCGACCTGGGAACGGGCTTCACGCGCGCGAGCGTGCCATCCGACCGGCGGGGATCGCCGAGTCGCTCGAGGGCCGCATGGAGCGCAACGGCGGCGTCGCGCTCGTCCAGAGCGGGCTCGGCCACGGCACCGACGTCGCCTGCGACCCCGGAGCCGCGCATGAACGCACGCGAGTTTACAATCCGAGCAACCCGGCATTCAGCAGTGGTCCGGGGCGCTCACCAGGCGGAGGTGGCAGGCACGATGTCTCCGGGGATGGTCGTCGAACGCCGCGAGATCTGGTCGCTCTCGTCTCCCGATCCCTGGCATCCGACGATCCGATGGTTTGCGGATGCCGTCGCCGATCTTCGGAGCCGGGATGGGGCGGATCGCGCCGACCCGACGAGCTGGGGGCATCTCGCCGCGATCCACGGGACGGACGACCCGAAAGCGGGCTGGCCGGCAGGCGCGTTGTGGGACCAGTGCCAGCACCACACGTGGTACTTCCTGCCCTGGCACCGGATCTATCTGCATCACTTCGAGACGATCGTTCGCGCGGCGGTCGTCGCCCTCGGCGGGCCCGGCGACTGGGCCCTTCCGTTCTGGGACTACAGCGTTGCGAGCAAGCGGAGGCTCCCCCCGGCCTTCCTGTCCGAGCTCCGGCCCAACGGCGATCCCAACCCACTCTTCACGCCCGAGCGGTCCCGACGGATGAAGCTGGGCCGAGACCTCCGGTGGAATCAACCCGAGTGGGACGAGACGTTTGCGATGAAGCAGTTCGTGATCCGAGCGCGTCCGGGTTCCAAGGCGTTCGGCGGGCCGAGGACGGGCTGGTTCCACGGCGACGAGGTCAACGTCGATCACCCGCAGGGGGAGATCGAGCTCTATCCGCACAACGACGTGCACGGTCAGGTCGGCGGGCGCGCCGGGTGGATGTCCGCGTTCGACACGGCGCCGCTCGACCCCGTCTTCTGGCTCCACCATGCGAACGTCGATCGGCTGTGGGAGGTCTGGCTCCGCAGCGGAGGCGAACGGTCCAATCCCGACGAGCCGAGCTGGCTGAACGAGCAATTCGCGATGGGATCGGGGCAGTGGACAACCTCGATGACGGTTCAGCAGACCCTCGACACTACCGCCGCGCCGCTGCACTATCGATACGCGGGCGTCCCCGCGGCGGCCCCTGCCCGGGAGGTGGCCGCCGCACGCGCGGCCGGACAGCGCCCCGCGGAGGCGATGATGGATGAAGGCCCACCCCCGGAGCTCGTTGGAGCGACGGAGTCCACCCACGCGCTGGGCGATTCGCCCAGCACCGCGGTCGTGTCGCTGCGAGAGCCCACCGGGCCCGTGGCCGGGCGGATCGCGGAGGCGGCCCGGCCCCCACGCGTGTACCTCGGGATCGAGCACGTCAAGGGGAGAGGGCCCCTCGCCCCCTCGTATCTGGTCCACGTGAATCTTCCCGACGGCGCCGATCCGGGTGAGCGCGACGATCTCTTGGCCGGGACCATGCCGATGTTCGGAGTTCGGGAGTCGTCGGCGAAGAGGTCCGAGCACGGCAGGGGGGGGCTCAGCTTCACCTTCGACATCACCGACGTCGTGGGGAACCTCCGGCGGCAGGGAGCCTGGGACCCCACGCGACTCGAGGTGACCTTCACGCCGGACGTGGACGCCGACGACGCCGAGGACGCCGAGGCGGGGAGCCTCTCGGTCGGCCGGATCAGCGTGTACTACGAGTGATCGCTCGAGACGTCGCCCTCGCACGACCGGTCACGTCGCGCCTCCGGCTCGTCCGCTGGAACCATCCCGAATGGTGGATGGCCGTGGCGGCCTGCGGGGCGTGGCTCGTGCTGGTCGTGGCGGGCCCGGCGATCCGGCGCGTCGGCGGGTTGGGAGACGGGTGGACGACGGCCGCCCCCGTCTCGGGTCTCTTTCACGCGTCGACGGAGATCACCCTGTGGCTGCTGATGACCGTCGCGATGATGCTGCCGTCGATCCTGCCGACGGCCCGCCACGTGGGCCTCGTCAGCTACTGGGACCGCAGGCAGCGGGCCATCGCGGCGTACGCGACCGGGTACCTCGCGGCCTGGACCTTCGCCGGCGTCGCGCTGATCGGTGCGATCCACGTCCTCCAGCCGGTCATCGGTGCGCCCGTCACGGCGGCGGCGGTGTTCGCCGCCGCGATTGCGTGGCAATGGTCGCCGAGGAAGCAACAGGCGCTCGCATCGTGCAGTATCGCCCGCCCCGTTCCCTCGAGCGCTCGCGGCGGCGACCTGGGGTGTCTCGGGCTCGGCGCCGAGGTGGGGATGAGCTGCATCGCGAGCTGCTGGGCGCTGATGGGGGCGACGCTCGCGACCTCGCACTCGGTGGTCTCGATGATCGTTGTCTCGGGAGTGATCCTCGGGGAGCGGCGCACGGACCCACCGCGACCGCGGCGCGTGATCCCGGTCGTCGCGGCGCTCGGTGTCGCGACGGTCCTGGCGCTGGTCGCGGGCGGCCGGCTGCCGTGACCGGCGCCGAGGGAGCTCGCGGATCCCCCCGGAGCCGAGCGTGATCCCAGTGTTCCTCGTTGGCTGCCGAATGAAGCTCTCTCCCGGGACCGACTCGGCGAGGACGATCACATCCGAGCCGTCGGGTCGAAGGTGAGGAGGGTCCCGAAGTCGTCCAACATGGCGATTCGACCAGGCGCGCCGGACAGCCCGGCGACGATCGAGGGCGAGGTCGTCGCGGGGCTCTCCACCGGCGGATTGGGGGACACGGTGGCGAACGGGTGCCCGCGGTCACCGGTGCAGGCGCAAGACACGATGAGGAGGGCCGCGATCGACGCCGGGAGTCGGTGGCCAAGCCTCGCGGCTGTCCGCACCGACGTCCACGCAGCGGATCGGACCGGACGGTAGCCAGCGCCGGAGGAGGGAGCAAGGGGTCAGCGAGGTGCTCGTGTTTCCCCCGAGGCGGGATAGCCGACGCGTGTGGTCGGGGTCATGAGCTTGTGTCCCGGCCAACCGTGCCGGATTGGTCTGGCCCATTGGCTACGTTGCTCGAGCATCGGCCAGGCGGTTCGCTGTCGAGTACCCGATCGAATTCGGGCGGAATCTGAGGATGCCGTATCGTCATGTCGTCGCCGCATCTATCAGGGGGCGAGGTCGTATGAAGCTTCAAGACGTCAAGTCGATCGTCGACCTTGGAGCGTGGCTTCAGGACATGGGCCTCACCCCTTCCGAGCACCCCGAGTTCGGTGGTGTTCACGACGTCCACACCAAGGGATCGTTGCACTATGGAGGAGCGGATGACGTCGCCGACATGGCGAGTCGTGGTCTCGCGGGCCGGGCACTCGACATCAACGACAACGACCCGATCGATGACAAGTTTCGCCAAGACTTCCGCGACGAGAACGATGCGCTGACGTTCCTGTACTTCAAGCTCCTCCACGCGGCGGCGCGGTTTGACTGGCCGCTCGACGAGATGTTCTTCGATGGCTTCGGATACATCAAGGAACAGGGGAGTCCCGGCGAGGCGCCCAACCACCCGGTCACCGGACACGATGACCATCTGCACATCGGCGTGACTGACGCCAGCTTCTGACGGATCTCGAGTAGCTTTCCGCCAGGCTGATCGCCGACGAGTGCCGCCGCATCTGGAACGCGAGCGTCTGTTGCCAGGTGAACTTCACGGCCAAACAGCGAGCGCATCGTGGCGCGAGACGCGACATCCCTTCAGGCGGCCGCCGGCGCCCAACTAGGATGCGACTGTGAAGCCCTGTCCCTCGTGCGGTGAGGAGAACGCGGACCGAGCGCGGTTCTGCCAGAACTGTGCGACCCCGCTCCCCGAGGCCGGCCAACCGGCCGGAGAGACCCGCAAGGTCGTCACCGTCGTCTTCGCCGACGTGACCGGCTCGACCGCGCTCGGCGAGCGCCTCGATCCCGAGGCCCTCCGCCGGGTCATGTCTCGTTACTTCGACCGGATGGCCGCCGTCATCGAGGCGCACGAGGGGACCGTCGAGAAGTTCATCGGCGACGCGGTCATGGCGGTGTTCGGCATCCCGCGGCTGCACGAGGACGACGCGCTTCGGGCGGTTCGGGCCGCCGCCGGCATGAACGACGCCCTCGCCGAGCTCAACGCGGAGCTCGAGCGCGATCACGGCCTCGGCCTATCTGCGCGGATCGGCGTAAACACCGGCGAGGTGGTGGCGGGCGACCCGTCCGCCGAGCAGCGGCTCGTGACGGGCGATGCGGTGAACGTCGCCGCCCGGCTCGAGCAGGCGGCCGCGCCCGGCGAGGTCCTGCTCGGCGAGTCCACCTATCGGCTCGTGAAGGACGCGGTCGAGGTCGAGCCCGTCGAGCCGCTCGACCTGAAGGGGAAGTCCGAGCCCGTCCCCGCCTTTCGGCTCACGAACGTTCGAGCGTCCGGCGAGGGCCACGCGCGGCGCCTCGACTCGCCGATGGTCGGACGCGAGAAGGAGCTCGACCTGATGCAGCGGGCGCTCGAGCGGGCAGTGGCCGAGCGGACCGCCAACCTGTTCACGCTGCTCGGCCCCGCCGGTGTGGGAAAGTCGCGGCTGGTCCTCGAGCTGCTCGCCGGTCCCGCGGCCGGGGCGACCGTCCTGCGGGGCCGATGCCTCTCCTACGGCGAGGGGATCACCTTCTTCCCGGTCGCCGAGGCGATTCAGGAGGCGGCGGGCGTCGAGCGGACCGACGACGTCGGGGCTGCGCGAGCCAAGCTCACGGCGCTGCTGGTGGGATCGGAGGACGGCGACCGCGTCGGCGCGCTCGTTGGCGGGCTCCTGTCCTGGGACGAGCCCGGCGCCACCGAGGACGCCTTCTGGGCGGTGCGCAAGCTCTTCGAGCATCTCGCCAGGTCCAAGCCGCTCGTCGTCGTGTTTGACGACATCCACTGGGGCGAACCGACCTTCCTCGACCTCGTCGAGCACCTCGCCGACTGGACGCGCGATGCCGCGGTTCTGCTCGTGTGCGTCGCCCGGCCCGAGCTGCTCGACGTCCGTCCGGGTTGGGGCGGCGGCAAGATGAACGCGACCTCGATCTTGCTCGAGCCGCTCGACGGCTCGAATGCCTCGCGCCTCGTGGACAACCTCCTCGGCAGCGCGGAAATCCCGGACGCCGCACGCGCACGCATCCTCGAGGCGGCCGAGGGCAACCCGCTGTTCGTCGAGGAGATGCTCGGGATGCTGATCGACGACGGGCTCCTGCGCTTCGAGGCCGGGACGTGGCGCGCCGCCCTCGACCTCGCCGACCTCACCGTGCCGCCGACGATCCAACTGCTGCTCGCCGCCAGGATCGACCGGCTCGACGCCGAGGAGCGCGCCGTGATGGAGCGCGGGGCGGTCGAGGGCAAGGTGTTCCACAGCGGCGCCGTCGCGACGCTCGCCCCCGACGCGCTCCGGCCGAAGGTTCCCTCGCGCCTGCTCGCGCTCGCGCGCAAGGAGCTGATCCGCCCGGACCGGGCCGAGTTCGCGGGGGAGGACGCGTTCCGGTTCCGGCATTTGCTGATCCGCGACGCCGCGTACCAGGCAATGCCGAAGGAGCAGCGGGCCGATCTCCACGAGCGCTTCGCGGCGTGGCTGGAGCGGGCGGCCGGCGATCGCCTGCCCGAGTACGAGGAGATCCTGGCCTACCACCTCGAGCGGGCGTACCGGTACCGGCTCGAGCTGGGGCCGCCCGACGACCGCAGCAGGGCTCTCGGCGCCGCCGCCGCGGAGCGTCTCATCCGTTCGGCGGATCGCGCCGCCGAACGCTCGGATTACGCGGCCGCTCGCGGGATGCTGCTTCGGGCGGTGGAGGTCTCGCAGGGTGCGGTCAGGGCGCGGGCCCTCTTGGACCTCGCCCGCGCCCACGCCGAGCAGGCCCACTTCCAGGAGGCGTGGCGCATCGCGGACGAGGCCCTCGCGCTCGCTGAGACACAGCAGTTGCCGGCCGTGGCGCTGCGGGCGCGGCTCGTCGTTGCGACCGCTCGTCCCCAGGTCGACCCCGGCTATACGCAGGCGAGCTCACGAGCGGACATCGAAACCATCCTCGACGGGCTCCGCAGGATCGACGACGGGGACGGTGTCGTCGCGGCGACCCTCGCGGCCGCCCGGCTCGCGTTCTATGAGGGCCGATCCAAAGACGGTCGAGCGATGGCGCTCGCGGTCGTCGAGCGGGTGCAGGAGATGTCCTTCCACGACCGGCTCGAGCTCGCGATCAGCCTCGCGCTGACGGCGCTCCACGGCCCATTGCCGGTCGCCGACGCCTTCGGCGCGCTCGACCAGGCACGCTCCATCCTTCCGGAGAGCCTCGTGAACGACGCGGTCACCGGCAGCGTGCGCGCGGCGATGCTCTCGATGCAGGGACGGACGGAGGAGATGGAGACCGAGATGGAGCGGGTCGAGCGCCTCTGGGAAGAGATCGGTGACGCCGGGATCTCGGTGACGCGGTTCCTGTTCTACGGCACAGCGTTCCGGTTCCTCGGATGGGCCGACCGCGCCGAGCGGTCGTTCCGTGTGGCCGTCGAGCGCCTGACCGCCGTCGGGGAGACTGCATGGAACTCCGGGGCGCACGCCGAGCTCGCGACGGCGCTCTGCGACCTCGGCCGATTCGACGAGGCCGAGGTCCACGCCGAGCAGGCCGAGGAGCTCGCCGCCGTGGACGACGTCGCGTCGCACTGTCAATGGCGCATGGCGCAGGCGCGGGTCCTCTCGCACCGAGGCGAGCACGAGGCGGCGCTGGCGCTTGCGGATGAGGCGATGGCGAACGTCGAGGAGACCGACTACCTGCCGATGACGGCCGAGTGCCACGAGGTCCGGGTCGGCGTGCTCGCCGCGATGGGAAGGGACACCGACGCGCGGGAGGCGCTCGTGACCGCGCTCGAGCTTTATGAGCGCAAGGGATTGGTGCCCGCAGTCGCAAGGGTCCGAACGCGGCTCGCGGACTCGGGCGCTTGACGACGCGCGTCGCGACGGCGGAAGAGATCCGGCCGCACCTGCAGGCCGCGACCTGGGGCACGGTCGCAAGAGTCGAACCCTGGACGTGGTGCTGTTCGAGGTGCCCTAGCCCGACGACTGCATCGGGCTCATGAGCTGGAAGTAGTTGCCGTCGGGATCGGCGAACGTCGCGATCCAGTCGTCCGAGGACTCGCCGGGCCGGTACGGCTCCGCGATCACGGTCGCCCCGGCGGCCCGGAACCGCTCCGTGTCACCCTTCACGTCGGGGCTCTCCAGGTTCCAGATCACCCGGCCGGGGCTCTCGTTCCTACCCTTGACCTGGTCGTGCGGTCCGATGGTCAGGGCGCCGGAGCCGAGCAGCCAGCCCGTGTAGCCCTCCATGTCCCAGGTGGGCTCGCCGAAGAGACCCTTGTAGAAGCTCGCCAGGTGCTGAGGGTCCTCGGACCCGATCAAGATGCCCATGAGGTTCATGTCCGCGCTCCTCCTTCCTTGCTCCGACCACATCCTCTGTACCGCGTCGGCGAGACCGCAAACCACACGATCGAGCTCGTCACGCCGGCGGGACGTTCTGGTTCATGTGGAACAGGTTCGTCGGGTCGTAGCGAGCCTTGATCTCGGCGAGGCGATCCCACGTCGGCTTCGGGTAGGCGTCGTGCACTCGCGCCTCGCCCTCGTCGCCGAGGAAGCCAACGTAGGCGCCGACCGGACCGCGCTGGATCTGCGCGGCGAGCGCGTCGACCCAAGCCGCGCGCTCTTCGCGTTCGGCCGGGGACTCGTAGAAGGCGGCGACGTTCACCATCAAGGCGCGATCGCGATGCGCGAACGCGGTGGCGTCGTTCGAGACGCGGCCCATCGCCCCGCCGAGGACGCGAAGCTGCACCGCCCGCAGCGGCGCGTTCGAGGACTCCAATCGCTCCAGGATCGTGTCCACGGCGCGTTCGTCGACGGAATCGACGAACATCGTGCGCGCGGTGGCGACCGGGTGATAGCTCGGGTCCTCGGGCGGATACACCTCGGGGTAGGGGATCGGGCGCACCATGTCGGCGATCGGCTCGGCGAGTGCGCGGAAGGGCGCGAGCGCCTTCTGTCCGGCTTCGGCCTCGCCCGCGTAGCACACGAGGGCCATGAGGACGATCCGGCCGTGGAGCTCCTCGGGAAGGAACGGCATCGGCGGCGCGGACATGACGTTCGCGATGGTCCCGAGCTCCTCGGGCGCCGCCGCGGACTCGGCGAGGAACCCGCCGATCGTCTCCGCGGTCGCCGGCAGGATCAGCATGCCGCCGACCACCGACTCGAGCTCGTGCAGCCGATAGCGGAAGCGGGTGGCGACGCCGACGTTGCCCCCGCCGCCCCGGATCGCCCAGAAGAGGTCGGGATGGGAGTCCGCGTCGGCGCGCACCAGCTCCCCGTCCGCGGTGACGACGTCGGCGGCGAGCAGGTCGTCGATCGTGAGCCCGTGCTTGCGGGCGAGATAGCCGACGCCGCCGGCGAGGGTGATCCCGCCGATTCCGACCGAGCCCGTGTCGCCGAACCCGGTCGCGAGGCCGTGGGCGGCGGTCGCGCTCGAGTACTCGAGGGCGGTGAGACCGGTCTCCGCCCACGCCGTGCGGTCCTCGACGTCGACATCGATGCCCTTCATCTCGGCGAGGTCGAGCACGATCCCACCCTCGGAGACTCCGTGCCCGGCCACGCTGTGGCCGCCGCTTCGCACGGCGAGCTCGAGCCCGGACTCGCGGGCGAGCCGCACCACGAGGGAGACGTTGGCCGCGCTCGCGGCGCGGGCGATGGCCGCCGGGCGGCGATCGATGCCGCCGTAGAAAACCGTTCGGGCATCGTCGTATTCGGGGTCCTCGGGCGCGATCACGCGGCCGCTCAGCGCCTCGCGCAGCGCGGGAATCGAGAGGGTCCTCAACCTGCACTCCTTCCGTTGGGGGATTGCGCCCCGGCTTCATCGGTACCCAAGATCCTGCCGATCCGAACGGTCACACGCTCCTCGCAACGTTCGAGGAGGAACTTCGCGGGGCCGGCGGACATTCCGCATCCTGGCAGAGGGAGGCGACATGGCACGAACACGCCCGGCACCCTGGGCAAGCAGCTTCGAGGTCGAGGGCGATCCGCAGAGTCACATCGAGCTCAAGCAGCTCGACGGGAAGTCGTTCGAGCTCTGTTCGTCGATCATCTACCTTGGCGAGACGGGGCTCGAGGGCAGTCTCGATGAGGCCACCATCGACGCGCTGCGATCGGTATCGCCGGAGCGGCTTCCCGAAACGGATCTGGCGTCGGTTCCGTTGCCGCTCAGGTGGTTGGCTTCCAACTACGGCGTCCATACGCCGGCGGCCTTGATTCACGACTGGATGATCACCAGCGGACCGCCGGTCATGGAGGGGTTGACGCCACAGTACGCCGATCGCTACTTCCGCTACATGTTGAAGGACGTCGGGGTTCGCTGGCTCCGCCGATGGATGATGTGGGCGGCGGTCGCGATGCGGACCCGGTGGGAGACCGGCGCTCGACATCGAATCATGCTCATCGCGTGGATCGTCGCGGCGCTCGTAGGCCTGGGCGCGTTCGCGGTCGGGATCCTCACGACCAACCTCGCGCTCGTGGTCGTCGCCTCCATCGCGCCGTTCGTCTTCGCATGCTTGTGGGGAAGGCAGTACGGAGCGGGCCTCGTCGCCTCCATCAACGCCGTCTGGGTGCTCCCCCCGACCCTCCTGGGGATGGTCGGCTACGGGATCTACTCGGCCTTGGAGTGGATCATCAGCAGGTTCTCGAGACGCGAGTCGAGCGATCGGCCGTTCGGCTACGAGGACTTCTAGTCGTTCATCCCAGCAATCCGGCAAGCCCCTGGCCGCCGTCGATGAGCCACTGCACGGGCGCGCGCTCGACGACCTGGCGCAGCACCGCCGCGACGATCCCGTTCAGCGATCCGCGTTGCTCGGCGTCGTCGATCGCCTCGAGCATCCCCGCGCGAAGTGCCTGCTCGATCGTCGCGTCGTCCCACTCGATCTGCTGACCCGAGCGCGGCGAGAGCGAGAGCACGAGCTGCTCGCGCGTCGTCCCGAGATCGCAGGCCGCGCCGTCGAGACCGTCGAGCACGATCCGCTGGATCACGGCGTCGAGGCCCTGGCCCGGATAGGCCTCGCGGGGCTCGCACGGGTCCTGCACGGCGAGCTTGCCGGCGTCCGAGGCCCCGTTGGCGAGCTCGAGGGCGATGAGCGCGACGGCGCCGACGAAGAGCGCGACGAGCGCACCGAGCGCGATCTGGCGCCTCGTCATGCCTCGAGCCTCCGGCGGAACGCGAGCACGGGCACGAGGGCGAGCGCCGCGAGCAACGCGCAGAACAGGAACGACGATCGGAACGCGCGCGTGACCGTGCGCTCGATGGTCTCGACGAAATCGTCGCGGAC
Organism: uncultured Actinomycetes bacterium; assembly: GCA_963716935.1. Taxonomy (GTDB): domain Bacteria; phylum Actinomycetota; class UBA4738; order UBA4738; family HRBIN12; genus CALGFI01. Next base: position 245,829 of record CAVQUN010000006.1, read on the forward strand.
GGCCCGGACCGCCGAGTCGGTCGCGGCCCCGTGCTCGTCGAAGACCGCGGTGAAGTCCGGGATCTCGCCCTTGTTGGCCCGGTCGAGCTCGTCCCGGATGTCGAGCGCGAGCGGGATCTTCGTGGTGGCCGGGATCTCCCCGTCGATCACGACCGCCGTCCCGTTCAGTGTGGCGACCTCGGTGGCCTGGAGCAGGTTGCTCGACAGGATCGGCGCCACGACCGCGAGTGAGAGGACGAGGCCCAGGTGGCGCATGCCGACCGTGAACGTGGCGCGGCGCCCCACGCCGCCCTCGCCCTCGAGCGCCGAGTGCGTGAGGCCGGGGACGGCGAGCCCGAGCCCGACCCCGCACAGGGCGAACGACGCGACGGCGTACCCGAGCTCGCTCGAGGGCAGGAACGCCAGGCCCACGAGGCCGGCCGCGAGCAGGAGCGCTCCCGAGCCAACGGCGACCGCGACCGGAAGCGCGGGGGCGAGCGGCCGCGCGAGCAGTGCGGCGACGGGGATCGCGCTCACGATCAGCGCTCCCTCGATCGGCGTGAAGCCGAAGACGTTGATGACGAGGAGCACGCCGAGGAACAGCGCGCCGACGAGCGCGCCGAAGACGAGCGCGAGGCCGACGTTGGCCGGCATCGTCCGCCACAGCGGGGGCTTCCACCCCTCCTCGAGGATCGCGGCGACGTGCGAGCCGAACGTGGCGAGCAGCGCGGCGCCCGCGACCGGCGCCTGCGCCACGAAGATCGCCCGCCAGTCGAAGGCCTGCGTGAGCAGGCCGCCGAGCGCGGGACCGACGGCCGCCCCGAACGTCCCGGCCATCGTCCAGACGGCAACGCCGCGCGCCGTCGAGCCGGCGAGCGCCCCGAGAACGGGGAGCGACCCCGCCAGCAGGAGCGCGGCGCCGAGGCCCTGGACCGATCTCGCGGCGACCAGCACCGCGAGCGAGCCGGCCGTCGCGCAGACGATCGAAGCGGCGAGGAAGACCGCGGCACCGAGCCCGAGAAGCAGCGTCGCCCGCGCCCGGTGCACGACGAGCACGAGCGTGAGGGCCGCCACCGCGACGACGAGGTTGTAGGAGGTGATGACCCACGCGACGCCCTCGATCGTCGTGTCGAAGCGGGCGTAGAGCTCGGGGAGCGCGAGCACGACGATGGAGGAGTCGGCGAACGCGACGCCCACGGCGACGGCGACCGCTACGAGGAGCGCTGTGCGCCGGCCCGACGTCGGCGGCGCGGGCAGCGGGTCCATGGCGGCAAGTATGCCGGGCCACCGCTACGGGGCGGCGCTCCCGTCCGCCGGGAGCGATCGGGTCGTGGTGGTCGTTCGAGGCTGAAGCCGGAGCGGGGTTACTCGCCGCCCTTTTGGACGTAGGCCTTGACGAACTCCTCGGCGTTCTGCTCGAGGAGCTCGTCGATCTCGTCCAGGATCTCGTCGAGATCGTGCTTCAGGTCGGTGGCGTCGGGGGCGTGCTCGGCGGTCTCTCCCGCGACCTCGTCGACGTCCCGGTCGTGGTGGTGCGTCCGACGCTCGACCTGTTGGCGCATCATCGCGCGCTCCTTCTTCCTCTCTATGAATCGGTAGCCGGCGGGCCCCTTGCCATGCTCGGAAGTGGGTATTTCCGCGTGCCGAGGGACCGCTCCAGGGCGGTTCCCCTCGCCCGAGACCGATCCGTCGGAGGAGGCCTGCCCAAGGATGTGACGTGCCCGTGCGGCTGGGCGGCCCGCGGCACGGAGACGATCGTTCAACAACCCACGAGCGAGCAGGAACCTGGATTTGACGTGGGGTGATCGCCCTACGTAGGGTCCGGCGACGATCAAGGCGCGCCCGCGCTTCGGAGAGAGGGAGGGCCGAATGCGTTCGCAGAGCTCTGGTCGAGCACGCCTCTGGTTCGCCCTCGTGGCCGGTGTCCTGATCGCCGGCACTGTCGCCACGCCCGCCGTCGCGGCGCCGGACTTCCAGATCCTGGTGAGCCCGTCCTCGCAGTCGCTGAACCCGGGCACCTCGGTGAGCTTCTTCATCGAGATCGGGTCGATCGACGGCTTCTCGGACCTCGTCACGCTCTCGGTGGACGGACTGCCCCCGACGGTGTCGTCGGTCTTCACGACGAACCCGGTGACGCCGGACGGCACGTCGTTCCTGCAACTCACCGCCGCCCCGAACGCCGGCGAGGGCACGTTCCCGATCGCGATCACGGCGACCTCGGGGGCCATCACCCACGTCGCGAACGGCCAGGCAACGGTCGACTTCGGGCTGATCCCGGTCTGCTTCGGCAACATCCAGGGAACGATCACCGACGCGGACACGGGTGACCCGATCCAAGACGTCGTCGTCTCGATCTTCCCGGACATCCGCACCGATGCGGAAGGTCACTACGAGCTTCCTCACCAGGCACTCGGTCTGAACAACAGCCCGATGGACGTCGTCGTCTCCGGGCAGAAGACGCCGAACTACTGGTCCGGCCAGGGCGAGGGCGTCCTGCTCTGCGATGAGACCACGACGATCGACTTCACGATGGTCCGTGTGCGTCCGGCTCGTTTGTCGGGCACCGTTGTCGTTGGAACCGTCGTTCCCCCGGACTACGACACCGTGGTCCCCACGTCGACGCCGATCGAGGGAGCCCAGGTCTGCGCCTACAACTGGACATGTCAGGACGAGCCGACCGGCCCCGACGGCGCGTTCGACTTCAGCTTCCCGCTCGCGCACAACAATCAGCCGCTGTTCCTCTATCTCACCGCCTCTCAACAAGACGAGTCGTCCGCGACTCCCTGGCGAACGGGCTACTGGTACGAGTACGTGTGGCTGGACCAGGTGGATCCCGACGAGCACGTCGCCCAGGACATCGCGCTCGTGAAGAAGTGCACGGGCAGCATCTCTGGAACCGTCGTCGACGGCTCCACGAACGAGCCGGTCGCCGACGTGTGGGTGAATGCTTGGCTGTCCAATGTCGACAGCGCGTGGGACCAGACCGACGCGAACGGTGTCTTCGAGTTCCCCGAGCTGCTGCTGAATCACAACAACGCGCCGGCCACGTACCTCGTCTCCGCCTCCGCGGGCGGGGGGCCGTTCGCGACTCCCGCGCTGGACGAATGCGGCGACCACGCCGAGGTCCCGCTCGAGCTCGACCACGAGCGATCCGCGACGATCGAGGGGCTCGTCCTCGACGAGGAGAGCCTCAGCCCCATCGAGGGCGCGTGGGTCACCTGGTGCCTCAGCTGTCCGTCGGTGCTCACCGATGCGACGGGCCACTACGAGCTTGAGGTGAACCTGGGGTTCAGCGACGAGCCGAACGACATCAGCATCCTTGCGGGCAAGGACCCGTACTGGCAGCAGGAGCATCCCCCGATCGTGGAGGACGTCCTTCCGAACCAGACGAGAACCGCGTCGGACGTCTTACTCCTGCTCCGACGGTACGGGGCCGTCGCCGGCGTGGTCCGGGACTCGATCACGCACGCACCGATCCCCGATGCGTCGGTACTCTCGTTCGACGGCGCGAGCTCGGGCGTGCTCAGCGACCCGGACGGCCGGTACGAGGTCGATCACATCCAGCTGCAGTACCGGAACCAGTCCTGGTCGCCGGAGGTCCGTGCCTCGGCGCCCGGGTACTGGCCCGTGCAGGTGCCCGTGGAGGTGCGGGCGGACCGAACCTCTCCGTTCGACTTCGAGCTCCTGCCGATCTGTCAGAACGCCACGATCTCCGGCCGGGTCGTGAACGCGGTGACGCTGGAGCCGATCGAGGGCGCGGACGTGTTCGGCATCGGCTTCGGGACGAAGACGGACGCCAATGGCCAGTACATCGTCCACGACGTGCAGGTGGGCACGAACAATCAGCCGCTCGACGTCTCCCTGACCGCGTTCGCGCCGGGGTTCCACCCACAGACGCGCCAGGTCACGGTCTTCTGTGGCGGGGTCATCTCGCTGAACTTCGGCCCGCCGCCGCCCACGTCGTCACTCGAGGGCTTCGTCACTGACATCTCGAAGAGTCCCGGGACCCCGATACCCGGCGTCCTGATCGGCGGCGCGTTCGGTCAGACGACCACGACGGACGGGGACGGCTACTACCGATTCGACGACGTGCCGCTGGATCTCGACGGCAGCCCGCTCACGTGGGACGTCACGGCGTTTCCCGACGGCTTCGAGCAGCAGACGAAGTCCGTTGAGGTTCGCGCGAACGAGGTGGCGAGGCTCGACTTCACGTTCGGCGAGACGACTGATCAACGCGGCACGATCGTGGTCGAGAAGCACACGATGCCCGCCGGCTCCGACCAGAGCTTCACCCTGCACACGCCCTGCGGGGACCTGGCCATCTCCGACGGGGGAACCGTCGAGTGCCGCTTCGCCGGGGAGGGCTCGATCTCCGAGGCGGCCGCGGACGACTTCGCGCTCAGCGATGTGACCTGCGACGACGGCACGCCGTTCGATCGCACCCTGCCGGGGGTCACGGTGGACCTCGATCCCGGCGAGATCGTCCACTGCACCTTCACCAACGCGGCCGTGAGCGAGGGCGTCGATCACCTGTCGCTCCAGGTCAAGGCCGGACGGTCGGTGATCTACTCGCTCGCCGGAGCGCTGAGCCTCGGCGACTACGACGTGGACCCGGCGACGGGATCGCCGTCGTCCATCAGCGGGACGGGGACGCTCGCGTCCGCTGCCGGTTCGGGGAGCGCGACGGTCTCGTTCTCGCTGCTGTTCGATTCCTCGACCCGGCGATGGTCGGGGATGATCGTGGTGAACGATCCGGAGGCGGGCTTCGCCGCCAGCATCGCCGTCTCGGCGGGACGCCAGGCGATCATGCGAGACGGGACGACGACGAGCGGGGTGGTCAAGGGGCTGAAGGCGTTGTCGACGCCGAAGAAGGCCTACGCGGTGGTGTTCGAGATCGACGACCTCGCCTGACGACGGCGAGCGTCGACGACGGAGGGGCGGCGGCTACTCGCCGCCCTTCTGGACGT